>NZ_JAMYDV010000011.1 GCF_024128855.1 Rhodovulum tesquicola | reverse complement strand
CCATTCGGCGCTTGGCGGAAGGACACCGGTTGAGGCCCATCAGGGCCAAGACCTGAAGGCGGCGGCATGATCAACAGGCAAGCTTAGCAACGCCGCAAATCTGTCCAGAAAACGGGGACCACCTCAGACAAAGAGCGAGGTCAGCGTGCCGCTTCACCGTGAGTTGCCCCGTTTCGCGGTTCCGACGGACCGGGACCACTTGATCAGGGCGCTCAAGGCCATGGGTGACGGTCGCCCGTTCTTCATTCAGACCCAGCATGGACGCCCGCGGTCTCCGAAGGCAGCTTCCAGCTGGTTTTCGAAGGCCGCCACTATTGCCGGTCTGCCGGACGACCGGAACTCGCACGGACTTCGGAAGTCGAGGATGATACTGCATGCAGAGCGGGGCGCGACGACCCACCAGATCGCGGCATGGAGCGGGCACGAGTCTCTGAAAGAGGTCGAGCGTTACACGAGGCGGGTCAACCGGCGCCGCCTGCTCACGCCGCAGCCCTCTGCATTGGAGACGGGAGACTTCCTCTGAGGGCGAAGGAACGGCTGGATATTTCGATGGGCCCGTCATCTCGTGGTGGGCCCGTCTTCGTGTTCAGCCACCAAGGAATGTGGGCGTTGCATGCCTTCTTTCAATGCGGGGCTTCCGCGCGCTCTCGCAACCAGCAAGCCTGCCATGAGCCCATGCTACGACCACCGCCGGAATTTCAGCCCGGTCGTTACGAAATGGCTACACCCAAGGAAATTCTGTTCCCTCGATTCGATTGCACCGGTGATACTGCGATCCCCGCCACGGAGGCCCCATTGTCTAAGGTGCCTCGCCGATTAGACAGCGGGCCCGGTAAGGCATTGTATTGGAGGGGATTTCCGGGAGAAGTGGCGCGCTGGGGAGGATTCGAACCCCCGACCCCTTGATTCGTAGTCAAGTACTCTATCCAACTGAGCTACCAGCGCGTGCGACGTGCATGTAACGCCCGCGTCGGGGCATTGCAAGGGGCAAACCGCCCGCGCGGCCACCGCGCGTCAGGATACCTTGTGGTCCTGCGCGAAAAGTACCGCCTCGGATTTCGGCAGCCGGATCTCGAACTCGGTGCCCGTGGCATCCGAGCGGCGCAGGACCAGCGCGCCGCCATGGCCGCGGACCAGTTCGACCGAGATCGCCAGGCCAAGCCCCGTGCCGCCCTTGCGGGTGCCGCCCTGGAAAGGCTGGAAAAGATGCTCGCGCGCCTTGGGCGGCAGGCCGGGGCCGGTATCGGTGACATGAATGGTCCAGGCGGCATCGTCCTCCTCGGCGCGGATGCCGATCTCGCCGGGCTTGCCGCTGGCGAGGATCGCCTGGCGGGCGTTGCGGATCAGGTTGGTCAGAACCCGGTGCAACTGTTCGGGATCGGCGCGCAGCATCAGCCCCGCGGGCACGTCCTCGGCAAAGCTGATATCCTCGTCGCCGGCGGCCAGCCGTTCGGCATCCACCACGTCGTTGACGATGGCGGCCAGCCGCACCCGCTCCAGCCGGGGCGGAGGTTCCTGCGCGCGGCCGAAGGCGAGCGTCGTCTCGCACAGGTTGACCGCCCGGCTGATCGCGCCGACGATCTTGGGCGCGGCACGCTTGACGCCCGGATCCTCGCTGGCCTCCATCCGGTCGGCGAAAAGCTGGGCGGTGGCCAGGATGTTGCGCAGGTCGTGGCTGATCTTGGCGACGGCGGCGCCAAGCTGGGCCAGCCGTTCCTTCTGGCGCAGCGCGCCGGTCAGATCGTTCTGAAGCGATTGCAGGGCGGTCTCGGCCTCGTTCAGTTCGCGCACGCGGGAGGTGGGCGATATGATGCGGCGGGTGTCCTCGGGCGCCTCGGCATAGAGCTGCATGGCGCGGACCACGCGCTTGATCGGGGTCACCATCAGCCGCTGGACGGCGAGAAACAGCAACAGCGCGGTCACCACCGAGATCACTGCCGAGAGCCACAGGATGCGCAGCCCGTAATCGATCATCGCCGCTCGCAGCGATTCGCTGCCCATCGTGACCTCGATCAGCAGGCCCGCATCGCGCACCGGCTCGCCGATCACGCGGATCACGCGCGGGACGGGATCGGTCAACTGGCGCAGCGCGTCCACGATCAGTTCGGCCGCCCCCGGATCGCGCAGGTCATAGCTGCGATGGACCGGCTCGGGGATCGGCGAGGAGAGCACAAGCTCGCGCGCCTGATCGCGCCGGAGCGCGACGTTGTAGACGCCCGCATTGGCCAGCAACTCGGCCTCGACATCCTCGGCGATCATCTCGTCGGTGACCAGAAGCGCGAGCGAGGCGATCTGCGCCCGTTCCAGCCGCGACAGCAGGTAATCCTCGCGGAAGCGCGCGATGGAGGGCAGGAAGATCAACACTTCGGCCAGCATGACGAAGAGGACCGTCAGCATCAGGAAGCGGCCGGAGAGGGAATTGAGGACCATCACACACGCCCATGCCCCCGGGGCTCAGGGCAAGAGGCGCTGCGTGATGCGAACGGCCCGTTTGACCCAGGGATTCTCGAACAATCTGGGCGAGAAGTAAGCACCTGCCGCCCGCTTGCTAACCTCGCCCAGCGTCGGATAAGGCGCAACCATCTTCGCGATATCGGCCATCTTCAGCCCATTGGCGAGCGCCAGCGCCCAGAGGCCGATCAGATCCCCCGCCCCCTCGCCTGCGATGGAGACGCCGATGGGGCGGCCCCGGACCACCATCACCTTGATCAGCCCCTCGGTCCGGCCGGTGGCGATGGCGCGGTCATTGCCCGAAAAGGCGAAGCGGGCCACCTCCAGCCGGGGGCCATGGGTCGCGCGGGCCTCGGGCTCGGTCGGGCCGATCTGGGCAAGTTCGGGGTCGGTATAGGTGACGCGGGCGATATGCGCGGTCCCGGCCCTTGCGGGCAGGCCCAGCAGGATCGGGCGGATCACGACGCCCGCATGATAGCCCGCGACATGGGTGAACTGCATCCCCCCCGCGGCATCGCCGATGGCATAGACGCGACGGTTGGTGCTGCGCAGATCGGGGCCGACCTTGATCCCGGCGCGCGTGGTCTCGATGCCCGCCGCTTCAAGGTTCAGCCGGTCGAGCGCGGGCATGCGGCCCGTGGCGACCAGCAGGTGGGTGCCCCTGATCGGGCCTTGGGCGGTCTCGACGCTGATGGCGCCCGCCTGGCCGGTGACGCGGTCGGCCCGGGCACCCTCGATCACGGTGACGCCTTCGGCGCGCAAACGGTCCAGCACGATGGCGGCAAGTTCCGGGTCTTCGCGGTTCAGGGCGCGGTCAGCCTCGATCACGGTAACCTCGGCACCCAGCCGCCGATGTGCCTGCGCCATTTCCATGCCGATCGGCCCGCCGCCCAGGATCAGCAGATGGCCGGGCCGCTCGCGGAGGTCGAACAACGTTTCGTTGGTGAGATGGGGCACCGCGTCGAGCCCCGGGATCGGCGGGATGGCCGGGCGCGAGCCGGTGGCGATCACGAAGCGGCGGGCGCGAATGACATGCCCGCCCGCCTCGACCTCGCGCGGGTTCAGGAATCGTCCCCAGGCCTGGATGACGCGCACGCCCAGCCCCTCGAATCGCTCGACGCTGTCATGCGGGGCTATGGTGGCGATGGCGGCCTGCACATGTTCCATGGCGGCCGCGTAGTCGATCTGCGGCGCGACGCCGGGGATGCCGCAGCCGCCCTTGCGCATGGTCTGGGCCTGCTTCGCCGCCGCCAGCAGCGCCTTGGAGGGCACGCAGCCATAGTTCAGGCAATCCCCGCCCATCCGGTGCCCCTCGACCAGCACGACGCGGGCGCCCATCTGCACCGCCCCCGCGGCCAGCGACAAGCCGCCCGAGCCCGCGCCGAGGATGCACAGATCCGTCTGGATTCGGGCCATGTCAGCGTGCCTTGCGGAACAGGCGGACGATCATCGGCAGCGCGGCCAGCGCCGCAAGGCCAAGCAGCGGCCCGAGGATATGGGGCTCGAAGATCAGGCCGAGATTCGGGGTCTCGCCGCGGGCGAGAACCTCGCCCAACCCCGCGCCGACCCAGGTGTAGACAAGCGCGCCGGGCATGATCCCGAAAAAGGTGGTCAGCGCGAAGCGATCAAGCCGCACCCCCACCAGCGCGGGCAACAAGTTCGCCACGAAGAACGGCACGGCGGGCACGAGGCGGATCAGGAACAGAACCGACAGCTCGTTCTCGCGCAGCCCCTCGCGCAGGCGTTTCACCCGCCCCTCGGAGGCATCGAGTCGCGCGGCCAGCCGCTCGCCCAGCCCGGCCCGCGCCGCAAGGAAGATCAGGATGGCGCCGGTCGTCGCCGCGGCGACGTTGACCAGCACCCCCGGAAAGACGCCGAACAGGAAGCCCCCCGTGAGCGTCGCGATCAGCGCGCCCGGAAGCGAGAAGGCGACGATCAGCACATAGGCTGCAAAGAAGCCCAGCGCGGTCGCGACCAGATGCGCATCGCGAAACCCGATCAGCGCCTCGCGATGCTCGGCCAGCGCCTGGAACGACAGATGATCGCGCAGCGTGACCGCGCCCAGCGCCGCAACCAGCAGGATCGCGATCAGCGGCAGGCGGCGGGCGATCCCGGGCCGCGGGGTCTCGGTCAGATCGGTCATCCTTCGGATCCTTTGCGCTTCACCAGATGCCGTGCGAACATGCGCCATCTCCCGCCCGCCCGACAGGGGCCTCACGCGGCCTTGATCGGCGGTGACGAAAGGGACAGGCTTTGGCGTGGATTCGCAACGCGGTCGTGCCGGTCGGGGCCGATGAATCCGCCATCTGTTGCAACAATTCCGTGCCGGGATGAATTGACTTGTCCGGCCCGACCCCCTAAAGAGCGGGCTTCGAACAACACGGGGCCTTCGAATCCGCACGCGGTTTGGGCCTGAGCGAACGGAGCGAAGCGCGATGAAACGCACCTTCCAGCCCTCGAACCTGGTCCGCAAGCGGCGCCATGGCTTCCGTGCGCGCATGGCCACCAAGGCCGGCCGCAAGATCCTGAACGCCCGCCGTGCCCGCGGCCGCAAGCGGCTGAGCGCGTAAGACACGCGCCGATCAGTCCGGAGACAATGAAACCGCCGGGGGCGAACGTGGCAGGCGAAACGCCGGGGGCCACGCAAGCGCCTCCGGCGGCGTCGTCTTGTCCGCAGGTGCTGCGCAAGCGCGCCGATTTCCTGCGTGCCGCCCGCGCCCTGCGGCAGTCCATGCCCGGCTTCACCCTTCAGGCCCGCGAACGCGCCGAGGGCGAGGCAGACGGGATCCGCATCGGTTTCACCTGCTCGAAGAAGGTCGGCAACGCCGTCGCCCGCAACCGCGCCAAGCGCCGCTTGCGCGAGATCGCCCGGCTGGTGCTGCCCGCCCATGGCCGCGCGGGCTGGGACTACGTCCTGATCGGCCGGCCCGAGATCACCGCCAGTCGAGATTTCGCCGCGATGCAGGCCGACCTGAAACGCGCGCTGGCCAAGGTGCATGGGGGCGCCCGATGACCCCGCTGGCCCGCCTGCTCGCGCTGCCGATCCGGGCCTATCGGCTGATCCTCAGCCCCTGGATCGGGTTCAACTGCCGGTTTCAGCCGACCTGCTCGGCCTATGCGCTGGAGGCGCTGGAAAAGCACGGCGCGATCAGGGGCGGCGCCATGGCGGCCTGGCGCATCCTGCGCTGCAATCCCTGGGGCGGCTGCGGCTATGATCCGGTGCCCGAACCGAAGGACAAGGTGCAGGACGACTGAGGTTCAGGGCTTCAGCGCAAGGTTGCCTTGGCTGTGAGGCTCCCGCGTCGGGAATTCGTGCCGGTCCATCACGCCCTGAACGGTCAGGAACACGTCCTGAAGGAAATGGGCATCGTCGAAATACCAGCTATGCGCGACATTCGGGTGATCGCCCAGCATGTCCTTGTGACGGTCGAAGTAATCGCCGCAATAGATGTTCACGGCCTTCTCGGGCCGCCGGTCGGGCAGGCCGATCCGCCCCGCCCGCGGCGAGACCCCGATCCGCTTGATGTTCGACAGAGACAGCACGTTGTCAAAGGGGTTGAAGTAGCTCGTCAGCCGGACGCAGTGGCGATAGAGCGACGAGCTTTTCGAGTTGCCGTCCGCCAGCGACGCGGCCGACAAGTCGGCGCCGACCAGCATGACCTGGCTGACAGACCAGCTATGCGCGGCGACCGCGGGCCGGTCGTCGGCATCGTCGAACGCCTCGCGCACGACGTAACAGCCCATGGAATGGGCCAGAAGATGCACATTGATCCGGCAATCGGGCCTCTGCAGCGCCGCGAAGGAGGCAATCCCCTCGTCCACCAGGCGGAGCGCGGTCTTCTTGGCATCGGTCCGGTCTTCGAGATAGTTCAGCGCATTGTCCGCGCTGGGCCAGTCGAAGATGACCACGACGCCCCCGAAGCCATGCGCCTCGAGCCCCTTGCGGATCTTGCGGTGGCGGGCCAGCATCGTGGTCTGGCTGTTTTTGTAGCCATGCACATACATCACGATATCGCCCGACGGGTGGCCCCCGAAGGTGCCGGATTTCGCCTCTTCCTGAACCCTCGCGAACCAGTCGCGCTTGGTGATCCGGTGCGCGGGGTCGGAGGCGGCGACGGTCTGGGGCACCGCGAGGAAATGGCTGGCCCCGGGTTCCGAGCCAAAGGCGCCGCGGCGGATGTTGCGCACGCTGAAGGCGTAATCCATGACCTCTGCTCTCCCTTGGCCTGCATCGACGCGCCAAGTTTCGCCCCGAAGCCGCGAATCGCAAAGGACTTTACGCGCGGCCCTGCGCTTGCGATATGGCGGCAAGGCCCTTGGGAACCCGCGCCATGCTTGACGATGCCGAAGACGACATCCACCCGCTTTTTGCCGGTGCGCCCTCGACCACCGAGTTCAGGAAGCTGCGCAAGCGGATCGTGCGCCAGGCCCGCGAGGCGATCGACCAATACGGCATGATCGAACGCGGCGCGCGCTGGCTGGTCTGCCTCTCGGGCGGCAAGGACAGTTTTACCCTGCTGGCCGCGCTTCACGAGTTGCAGTGGCGCGGGCTGTTGCCGGTGGACCTGCTGGCCTGCAATCTCGATCAGGGCCAGCCGGGCTTTCCGGCCACCGTCCTGCCCGAGTTCCTGACCCGGATGGGGGTGCCGCACCGGATCGACCATCGCGACACCTATTCCATCGTGATGGACAAGGTGCCCGAAGGCCGGACCTATTGTGCGCTGTGTTCGCGGCTGCGGCGCGGTCATCTTTACCGGATCGCGCGCGAGGAGGGCTGTTCGGCCATCGTGCTGGGCCACCACCGCGACGACATCCTGGAAACCTTTTTCATGAACCTTTTCCATGGCTCGCGGCTGGCCACGATGCCACCGAAGCTGGTGAACGAGGAGGGCGACCTGTTCGTCTATCGCCCGCTGGCCTATGTCGCCGAGGCCGATTGCGACCGTTTCGCCCGGGCGATGAACTACCCCGTGATCCCCTGCAACCTGTGCGGCAGCCAGGACGGGTTGCAACGGATGCAGGTGAAGGCGCTGCTGGACCAGTGGGAAAGAAACCATCCGGGCCGTCGGCAGAAGATGTTCCGCGCGCTGATGAACGCGCGGCCCTCACATCTTCTTGACCCGGCGCTGTTCGATTTCGCCGGTCTGACGCGCCCCGCGCCAGGCGCCGATGGGGATGTGCCCACGCCCTGACGGCGCGCCCGGACGGAAGGTCGGAATCCGGGTATTTCTACCAAGAAGAAGCACCGGCGCGCCGTCTTTCGCCTCTCGCGGCCCGGGCTCCACGCAAGGGCGAAGCAGGCACCATGCGTCGGGAAAACAGCTTGACCTTGCCCGGTGCAATCTGTTGAACCACCCACACCTCCAAAGGACAGGGCGGCGGTCTCCCATGGACGAACAAGGCAAGAACCTTCTTCTCGCGACGGCGTTGAGCTTTCTGGTGATCCTGCTGTGGTACACCGTCGGCCCCAAGGTCGTGCCGGACTGGTTCCCCGAACCCGAACCCGTGGCCCAGGACAGCGGCGCGACCGCCCCGGGCAACCCCTCGGCGGAAAGCGCGGCACCCGGCATGGCGCTGACACCGCCCGCCGCCACCACCGGCGAGGCTCTGCCCTCATCCGCCGCCGAAGCCGCGCCCGCGCCGGGCTCGGACGTTCCGCGCCTCGAGATCGACACGCCGCGGCTGACCGGCTCGATCTCGCTTCTGGGCGGGCGGATCGACGAGCTGGCGCTGAAGGATTACAACGAGACCATCGACCCGGGCTCGGACATCGTCGGGCTGTTGTCGCCGGTGGGCAGCGCGCAGCCCTATTACGCGCTGCACGGCTGGGCGCCAGCGGGCCAACTGACCTATGAGCAGGTGCCGGGCGCCAATACCGAGTGGCAGGTCGAGAGCGGCCAGGCGCTGGGCGTGGGCCGGCCCGTGACGCTGGTCTGGGACAACGGTGCCGGGCTGGTCTTCCGCCGCACGATCAGCCTTGACGAGGATTACCTGTTCACCGTCACCCAGAGTGTCGAGAACAGCACCGCCGAGACCGTGCGCCTTGCCCCTTATGGCATCGTCGCCCGCCATGGCCGACCGGACACGATCGGTTTCTTCATCCTCCACGAGGGCGTGGTGCGCCAGACCGACAACGAGTTGTCGGAGCTGAAATACAAGAAGCTGGTCGACCTGTCCTTCATGGACCGCGAGGCCGCGCGCGCCGAGATCGTCCAGGTCGAGCAGAACGGCTGGATTGGCTTCACCGACAAGTACTGGATGACGACGCTGATCCCGCAGCCGGGCCAGCCATTCAACTCGGTCGTGAAATATGTCGACGGCGCGGATATCTACCAGGTGGAAACCCGTATGCCTCTGGTCACCCTTGCCCCGGGCGAAAGCGCGACGTCGGAATCGATGCTGTTCGCCGGTGCCAAGGAATGGGAGACGATCCGCCGCTACGAGCGCGAACTGGGCATCTATCGTTTCATTGACTCGATCGACTGGGGCTGGTTCTTCTTCTTCACAAAGCCGATCTTCTGGCTGCTGCACTGGCTGCATGTCAGCCTCTTGCAGATGAACATTCCCGGCGCGATGGGCTGGGCGATCATCGCGCTGACGGTCATCATCAAGGCGGCGGTGCTGCCGCTCGCCTACAAGTCCTATACCTCGATGGCGAAGATGAAGGAACTTCAGCCGAAGATGGAGGAGATCAAGGAGCGCGTGGGCGACGACCGCCAGAAGCTCCAGATGGAGATGATGGCGCTCTACAAGAAGGAGAAGGTGAACCCGGCGGCGGGCTGTCTGCCGCTGCTGGTGCAGATCCCGATCTTCTTCTCGCTCTACAAGGTGATCTTCGTCACGATCGAGTTGCGGCATGCGCCCTGGATCGGCTGGATCAAGGACCTCTCGGCGCCTGACCCGTCCTCGCTCTTCAACCTGTTCGGGCTGTTGCCCTGGGATGCGCCTGTGCCCGGTTCGATCATGGCCCTGGCCTTCGTCGGCATCCTGCCGATCATCTTCGGCATCTCGATGTGGTTGCAGCAGAAGCTGAACCCGACGCCGACCGATGCGACACAGGCCATGGTCTTTGCTTGGCTGCCCTGGATCTTCATGTTCATGCTGGGCGGCTTTGCCTCGGGTCTGATCATCTACTGGATCGCGAACAACCTGATCACCTTCATCCAGCAATATGCGATCATGCGCAGCCACGGCTACAAGCCGGACGTGTTCGGCAATATCCGCGCGAGCTTTCAGAAGAAGCCCGCGACAGGCAAGAAATGATCGCCCGCCTCGCGCAGATCTGGCGCCATCCCGTCAAGGGGCACGGGGCCCAGATGCTCGAGGCGGTCAGACTGGAGGCGGGCCGCGCCCTGCCCTGGGACAGGGAATGGGCGGTGGCGCATGAGGCGGCCCGGACGGACGGAACGGCCTGGGCGCCCTGTGCGAATTTCTCGCGCGGGGCGAAGGCACCGGAACTGATGGCGATCATGGCGCGGCTGGACGAGGCGGCGGAAACCGTGACGCTGAGCCACCCCGCGCGGCCCGATCTGACATTTTCCCCCGACCGCGAGGAAGCGGCCTTCCTCGACTGGGTGGCGCCGCTGATGCCCGCGGACCGCGCGGCCCCGGCGCGAATCCTGCGGGTGCCGGGGCGGGGGATGACGGATACCGATTTCCCCTCGGTCAGCATCCTGGGCCTGGCCTCGCTGCGGGCCTTGTCGGACGCGGTGGGCCAACCGCTCGATCCGCGGCGGTTTCGCGGGAATTTCTGGATCGAGGGGCTTGCCCCCTGGGAGGAGTTCGACTGGATCGGCCGGCGGCTGCGTCTGGGTGAGGCAGAGCTTGAGGTCTGCGAGCGGATCGGGCGCTGCATGGCAACCAGCGTGAACCCCGAGACCGGCAAGCGCGACGCCGACACGCTGGGCGCGCTGGAACGCCATTGGGGCCATACCGATCTGGGCGTCTATGCAAAGGTCGTCACGGGCGGCCGCGTGGCGCTGGGCGACCGGGTGGAGCAGGTCTGATGGCCCCCGATCCGAACCGGCTGCACCCGATGGCGGCGGCACCCGCCGTCACCTTCCTGCGACCGCTGGCCGAGGGGCGGGCCAATGTCGCCGTGGGCCGCTATGCCTATTACGACGACCGCCATCGGACGGGGGATTTCTTCGACCGCAACGTGCTGCATCATTTCGATTTCGTCGGCGACCGGCTGGTGATCGGCGATTTCGTCGCCATTGCCCATGGCGTGCAGATCCACATGAATGGCGGCACACATGCGATGTCGGGCTTTTCCACCTATCCTTTCAACATCTTTGGCGGCGGCTGGGAACAGGGCTTCGACCCCGCGACATGGGAGGCCGAGAACCGCGGCGACACCGTGATCGGTTCCGATGTCTGGATCGGAACCGAGGCGCGCCTGATGCCGGGCGTGACCATCGGCGCGGGGGCGATCATCGCCGCGGGGGCGGTTGTCGCCGCCGATGTGCGGCCCTATGCCGTGGTCGCGGGGAACCCGGCGCGCGAGGTGCGGCGCCGCTTCGACGACGCCACTATCGCGCGGCTTCTGGCCATCGCGTGGTGGGACTGGCCCATCGACAGGATCGACCGCAACCTGAACGCCATCCGCGGCAGCAACCTGGCCGCGCTGGAGACTGCACAATGACCGCGCTGCCCTTTCCGCTGGCCCCCGAGCCCGATGCCGAAACCGCCGAGCGCGGGCGCAAGCTGTTCGCCGGGCCGGTCGAGTTCCTGAAGGGCGTCGTCGCGATGGACGGCTTGCCGCCTGCCGACCGGGCGGAGATCTGTTTCGCGGGCCGCTCGAATGTGGGCAAGTCGAGTCTGATCAACGCGCTGACGGGCCGCAAGGCGCTGGCGCGGGCCTCGAACACGCCGGGCCGCACGCAGGAGATCAACTATTTCACGCTGGGCGAGCGGCATTACCTGGTGGACCTGCCCGGCTATGGCTATGCCGAGGCGCCGGTGGCGGTGGTCGAGAAATGGCAGCGGCTGCTGAAAGCCTATCTGGCCGGGCGCCAGACGCTGCGCCGCGCCTTCGTGCTGATCGACACGCGCCACGGGGTCAAGGCGGTGGACGAGGAAATCCTGCGCCTGCTGGACGGGGCGGCGGTGACCTTTCAGGTGGTGATGACCAAGGCCGACAAGGTCCGGGAAGCCGACCGCGCGAAGGTGCTGGACCAGGTGCGCGCCGCGCTGGCACGCCACCCGGCGGCCTTTCCCGAAATCGTGCTGACCTCGTCGGAAAAGGGCGACGGCATCGCAACGTTGCGCGCGATCATAGCGGGCATCGGCTGAGGCCACCGGCCTCAGACATGCTGCCCGGCATTCACCTCGATCTCGGCGCCGGTGACATAGCTCGACTCGTCGGAGCAGAGGAAATGGATCACGCTTGCCACCTCGTCGGGCTGGCCCAGGCGGCGCAGCGGCAGGGTTTCGACGATCTTCTCGGTGCCGGGGCTCAGGATCGAGGTATCGACCTCGCCCGGCGCGATGGCATTCACCCGAACGCCCAGCGGCCCGAAATCATGCGCCATCTCGCGGGTCAGCGCGGCCAGCGCCGCCTTGGACGTGGCATAGGCCGCCCCCGCAAAGGGATGCACCCGGCTGCCCGCGATCGAGGTCACGTTCACGACCGCACCCTTCGCCGCGACAAGTTCATCCTGCAACCCGCGTGCCAGCACGATCGAGGCGAAGAAGTTCACGTTGAACACATGGCCCCAGATGCGCAGGTCGGTTTCAAGCGTGTTCATCCGCCCGCCGCCCTCGGCCTTGGGCGATATGCCGGCATTGTTGACCAGGGCGTGCAGCTTGCCCTCGGGCAGCTTGCCGCGGACCACCTCGATCGCGCGTCTGGTGGCCGCGGCATCGGCCAGGTCGATCTGGACATGGTTCTCGGCCCCGCCGGGCCAGGGGCAGCGCGGATCGAACGGGTGGCGCGAACAGGTCAGAACCCGCCATCCCTCGGCCGAGAAGCGTTTCACGGTGGCATGCCCGATGCCCCGGCTGGCGCCGGTCAGAAGCAGGATTCTCTGGCTCATCGCGCGTCCCTTCCTTGAGGGGCCACCCTACGCAGGCGCGACGAAAAGACAATCGCCCTTGGCGTGCGGGCCCGGGCGGGATAACAGATGCGCCCAGAGGCCGGACCCGAGAGATGAGAAAACAGACCGCCATGAATCGCGACTGGATCGCCACCGCCCGGACGCTGTCCGAGGCGCTCCCCTATCTGCAGCGCTACACGGGCGCCATCGTCGTGATCAAGTTCGGCGGCCATGCCATGGGCGACGATGCCGAGATGGAAAGTTTCGCGCGCGACGTTGTGCTGATGCGCCAGGTCGGCGTGAACCCGGTGGTCGTGCATGGCGGCGGGCCGATGATCAACGAGATGCTGGCGAAACTGGGCGTGCAGTCCGAGTTCGTGCGCGGCAAGCGGGTGACCGATGCCGCCACCGTCGAGGTGGTGGAAATGGTGCTGTCGGGCCGCGTGAACAAGCGGATCGTGCAGGCGATCAACGATCAGGGCGGCCGCGCGGTGGGCCTGTCGGGCAAGGATGGCGGGCTGATGCTCTGCGAGCAAACCGACGCCGCGCTGGGGTTCGTCGGCACCCCGTCCGAGGTGAACCCCCGCGTGCTGCACAGCCTGTTCGAGGCGGGCATGATCCCGGTCGTGGCGCCGATCGGTGCGGGCCGTGCGGGCGAGACCTTCAACGTCAATGGCGACACCGCGGCGGGGGCCATCGCCGCCGCGCTCAAGGCCGACCGGCTGCTCTTGCTGACCGATGTGGCGGGGGTCAAGGATGCGGGCGGCGAGGTGGTGACGGAACTGACGCCCGACCATATCCGCGCGCTGACCGAAGAAGGCGTGATCGCGGGCGGCATGATTCCCAAGACCGAAACCGCGCTGGCCGCCATCGAGGGCGGCGTGCGGGCGGTGGTCATCCTGGACGGACGAGCCCCCAATGCCTGCCTTCTGGAACTTTTCACCGATCATGGTGCGGGATCGCTGATCCGCGCGCCGCGTCAAACGGGCTAGGCGGCCCGGGAAAGCTGTGACAGGATGCCCCCAACCGACGAGCAGCAAGACGGCCCGCCGATGACCCTGCGCCTGATCCTGGTCCGCCATGCGAAATCCAGCTGGGACGATCCGGGGCAGGACGACCATGACCGTCCGCTGAACGCCCGTGGCCGTGACGCAGCACCCCTTATCGCCGACTGGCTGGCCGAACGCGGGCATGTCCCGGCCGAGGTGGTCGCCTCGACCGCGCGGCGCACCGTCGAGACCTGGGAGCGGATGGCGCCTGCGCTGGGCGAATGTACCGTGATGCGGCGCGATCCCGCGCTGTATCACGCGCCTGCCCAACGGATGCTGGAGGTTCTGAGGCATTGCGCGGCCTCGCCGGTGCTGATGCTGGGGCACAATCCCGGCATCGGGGAGTTTGCCGGGCGGTTGTTGCGGAAGGCGCCGGAAAGCCAGCGTTTTCAGACCTATCCGACCTGCGCGACGCTGGTGGCCGAGTTCGATGCCGGGGATTGGAGCGATGTCGCCTTCGGCACCGGCCGGGTGGTGGACTTCGTGACGCCGCGCGACATCGCGTCCTGACCCGGCCGGGTGGTGCGCCTCAGTCGGCGCCGCCGGGGTTGCCGGTGAAGGTGATCGTCACATCCTCGTCCCGCGCGATGAACTGGCAGGCCAGCCGGTAGCGGGGCGGCATGTCGCGCACCTCGGCGTCCTCGATCTCTTGCGCGGTCAGCTTGCCGAGTTGGGTGAGCGTCAGTTTTTCCTTGTCCGTCAACATGATCGCCTTTTTCCGTTCGGGCGCGTCATAGCTGACCTCGATCAGGCAGGAGCCGCAATTGCCGTCGCGGCATTCGAAGGGGATCGGGATCCGGTTTTCCTCGGCGAGGGCGAGGATGGTCTTGGTGTCGCCAGCGATGGCGTAGACCGCCTTGTCCTTGTGCATCAGGGGCGAAGAGAAGGTCACGATGGCCATGTCACGTTTTCCTGTCCTTGGCGCCCCGGAAGGGGCGGGAATCTCGGGGTTAATCGCTTGCGCGTCCCCGCCGGAGAGCTAGCAGCAAGCGTGCCAAGGCGGCGGATCCCCGAAATCGGAAAACCGTCGGATTTTCATCGGACTTTCATCGGACTTTCTGTCGGGTTCTGGTCGCAAAGCCGACATCCCCGACGCGGGCTGTCGGTGGGGGGATCGGGGGAAGGGGGGGACGCCCCCCAGCGGCCGGGCCTAGCGGAAGGGCAGGGCGTAAAGAAGCCCGCCATTGGTCCATTGCGCGTTCAGCCCGCGCGCCAGACCGACCGGGGTCTTCTGTCCGATATATTTCTCGAACAGCTCGCCGTAATTGCCGCCGGCCTTGATCGCCCTGACGGCCCAGTCCGCTTGCAGGCCAAGCATCGCGCCCAGATCGCCCTCGGTGCCGAGCAGGCGGTTGATCTCGGGGGTCGAGGTCGGGTTGGCGGCCAGCTCGTCGATATTGGCCGAGGTCACGCCGTATTCCTCGGCGGCGATCAGCGCGTTCAGCGTCCAGCGCACGATATCGGCCCAGTCATCGTCGCCATGGCGCACGACGGGCCCCAGCGGTTCCTTGGAGACAAGCTCGGGCAGGATCACATGCGCGGCCGGATCCTCGAAGGTGGCGCGGGTGGCGGCCAGCGCGGAGGCGTCGTTGGTGTAGGCCTCGCATTCGCCCGCGAGGTATTTCTGAACCGCGGTCTCGTCGCTGTCCACCGGCACCGGCTGGAAGCCGGTATTGTTCGCGGCGAACAGCCGCGCCATATTCGCCTGGCTGCCCGCGCCGCCGGGAATGCAGACCGTCGCCTCGTCGAGTTCGCGGGCCGAGGCGATCCCGAGGGATTTCGGCACCATGACCCCCTGGCCGTCGTAATAGCTGACGCCGACGAAGGTGACGTCCTGGCCGACATCGCGCCCGAAGGTCCAGGCGATGTTGCGCGACAGGATGTCGATCTTGCCGTCCGTCAGCAGGTCCATGCCTTCCGCATCGGTGCCGGCGACATGGAACTCCACCGCCGCGGCATCGGACAGCACGGCCGCGGCCACGGCGCGGCAGATCGCCACGTCGAACCCCTGCCAGTTGTCACTTGAATCGGGGGCCGAGAAGCCTACGAGCCGGGAGTTGATGCCGCAGCTGACCTTGCCCCGCTCCCTGACCGCCTCCAGCGTTTCGGCGGGAACGGATCCCGCCCCGAGGCTGGCGGCGGCGAACACGCCGAGCAGGAGGGATCGTATCATTTGCACCTCTTCCCGAGTTTTTCCGCCCCTCGGACGGCCAGTTCTGCCCGCCTTGCCCGGGCAATGGCCCGCCCGGATAACGCACCCCCATCGGCGGTGCAAGATTGGGCAAATTAACCGGGCGAGGTCAAGGCCGCACAGGCCCGCATCTTCCCCCGCCTGTCTTTCCCCCGGCCGGTCCTGCGCATGTGCGCAGACCCGGCACCTGCCGCCAGCCCGGCAGGATCACGGCATCGGGCGCGCGAGATCGAGGAAGCGGCGGGCCTGAAGGAAGTCGCGCCGCCGGGCGGCCGCGACCTCGGCGGCCTCGTCGTCGATGCCCCATTGATCCTGTTGCCAGGTCTCGTCGATGCGCGAGAGATCCCAGAGCCGTTCGATCGGCGCCACCGCCCGGTCGAGCGCGGCCAGCCCGATCACCAGAGAGCCCGACAGCGCCACCAGGTCATGCAGCGCGGTCAGCGCAAAGGCATCCTGTGCCGCCACCCGGGCCGCCAGACGGGCAAGGCTGTCGGCGGGCTGGGCACAGGGCAGGAGGCCCGCGGTCGGGATCAGCGGGGCGCGGAGGCTGTCGCGCGCCCAGTCGAGCAGCGGGTCCCAGGACGCCGCCTGGCGGGCGACCAGTTCGGCGGGGCTGTCGGCGCGGTGGCAGATCAGGTCGCTTTCGCCATAGGCCGCGATCAGGCAAGCGACCTCGGCCTGCTGGGGGCGGACCCGGTCGATGGCGGCATTGGCGGCGCGGGTGACGGGCATGGTCAGCGGGCGCAGTTCGCGCTCCTGCGCGTCCCATTCGGCGGCGGCGGCCTCGGCCATGGCGCGGGTGGGCAGCAGGAAGGCGGCCTTGGCCGGGGTGCGGACCGGGCGGCCGTCGAGCAGCACGGCAAAGCCCGCCTCGGTCTCGTCCACGCTGGCCTCTGCCCAGAAGCGTTTCGGTGCCCAGGCGGTCATGCCCGCCCCCAGAGCCGGTCGAGCGCGCCCGGCAGCGCGGCGAAATCCTCGATCAGCGCATCCGCGGCGGCCAGCCGGTCCGCCGGGTGATAGCCCCAGCGAACGCCCAGCGTGCGCACGCAAGCCGCGCGCCCCATCGCGATGTCGAATTCGGTATCGCCGATCATCACCGCGTTTTCCGGCGCCACCCCGGTTTCGTCAAGCGCGGCCAGCACCATGGCGGGATGCGGCTTGGACGGGTGCAGGTCGGCATGCTGGCGGGTCACGAAATGGCGGGCCAGCCCATGCGCGGCGAGGATCGCGTCGAGCCCGCGGCCCGACTTGCCGGTGGCGATGCCCAGAAGCGTGTTGTCCTGCGCGGCCAGCGCCTCGATCGCGGCGCGTGCGCCGGGATAAAGCGGCGAGGCGGTCTCGGTGCGCCGGGTGAAATACTGGCCGCGATACCGCTCCACCATCCGCGCGCGGCCCTCCTCGGGCAGGTCGGGGGCAAGACGGGCCAGCGCCACGGGCAGCGAGAGCCCGACCACCGACAGCATCGCGGGCAGCGGCGGCGGAGCCAGCCCCTCGGCGGCGAAGGCGGCGGTCATGGCGGCGGCGATATGCGCCTGGCTGTCGACCAGCGTGCCGTCCACGTCGAAGATCACCAGCCGCAGCCCGCTCACGCGAGATCCTCGAACGGGTCGGCGGGCACGTCGCTTTCGGCCCAGCCCAGCATGTCCCAGGTGCGCTTCATGTGCTCGGGCAGGGGCGCGGTGATGGTCAGCACCTTGCCGGTGACCGGATGGGTCAGGCGCAGGTGGCGGGCATGCAGGTGCAGCTTGCGGCTGACCTCGCCGCCCAGCTGCGCGCCCCAGCCCTCGCCCTCGTTGACCTGGCCGGAGCCGCCATATTTGCCGTCGCCGATCACGGGATGGCCGATCTCGGCCATATGCGCGCGCAATTGATGGGTCCGCCCCGTGACCGGCACCAGCGCGCACCAGCTGACGCGCTTGGCCAGCGAGGACAGCACCGCGTAATCGGTCACCGCGCGCTTGGCGTCGGGGGTCTTGTCCACCTTGTCGGGATGGATGCAGCGCATCTTCTCGCCCTCGCCGCCCGCGCCGTGGCCCGGCGCCTTGACCAGCCCGAAGCGGATCGTGCCCATCGCGGGGCTGGGCACGCCCGCGACGGCGGCCCAGTAGATCTTGCGCGTCTCGCGGGCGCGGAAGGCCGCCGTCAGCGCATGCGCCACCGCGCGGGTGCGCGCCAGCAGCAGCACGCCCGAGGTGTCGCGGTCCAGCCGGTGCACCAGCCGGGGCTTGTCCTCCAGCCCGAAGCGCAAGGCCTCGGCCAGCCCGTCGACATGGCGGGTCTGGCCGCTACCGCCCTGGGTCGCCAGCCCCGGCGGCTTGTTCAGCGCGATGATGTGGTCGTCGCGATAAAGCACGCAGGCCCGGATCATCGCCGCATCGGCCTCGCCGACCGCGGCGCGCGGCGGCGCCTCGCCCGGCGCGGGCAGCGGCGGAATGCGCACCTGCTGGCCCTCTTCCAGCCTCGTGGCGGGTTTCACCCGGCCGCCATCCACCCGGATCTCGCCCTTGCGGCACATCTTCTCGATGCGGGTCTGGGGAACATGCGGAAAATGCCGGCGAAACCAGCGGTCCAGCCGCTGCTCGCCCTCGCCCGGCGCCACCGTCAGGGTCTGCACGCCCGTCATGCCATCAGCCCCCGCGCCACCCACAGCCCCGCCGCAATCGCCAGCAGCGACAGCGCGACCGAGGCGAAGACATAGCCCGCCGCCATATGGACCTGCCCGCGCTCGTAAAGCGTCAGCGCATCCAGCGAGAAGGCCGAGAAGGTGGTGAACCCGCCGAGGATCCCGGTCATCAGGAAGGGCGCATAGGCATTGCCGAACTTCCGCGCCAGCACCACCACCAGCACGCCCATCAGGAACGAGCCCAGCACATTCACCGTCAGCGTGCCCCAGGGATAGCCCGGCCCCATCAGCCGGATCGTCGCCAGCCCGGTGAGGTAGCGCCCCAGCGCCCCGATCGCGCCGCCCAACGCCACCTGAAGGATCGTTCCGATGCTTGTCATGGGCCTCCCTTCTGCGCCTTGGCGCGCGTTGTCAACCGCCCCCGGCCCTGGCTTCTTCTGGCCTCAAATATCCCGGGGGGGTCCGGGGGGGCAGCGCCCCCCCGCCGGGTCGCCCCGGCGACAGCCGGGGCGAAACCCCTCGCGGCGCTAGCCCTCGCCCCGCCGCTGGGCACGCAGCCTCGTGAAATGGTCGAGGCGGCGCTTCAGCTCGCGCTCGAAACCCCGCTCCACGGGGCTGTAATAGACGCCGCGGGTCATCGCCTCGGGGAAATAGTCCTGCCCCGAAAAGGCGTCCCGCGCGTCATGGTCGTATTCGTAGCCCGCGCCGTAACCCTCGTCCTTCATCAGCTTCGTCGGTGCGTTCAGGATATGTTTCGGCGGCGGTTCGGACCCGGTGCGTTTCGCCGCCGCCCGCGCGTTCCTGTAGGCGGCATAGCCCGCGTTCGATTTCGGCGCGAGCGCCAGATAGATCACCGCCTGCGCAAGCGCCAGTTCGCCCTCGGGGCTGCCCAGCCGTTCATAGACGGACCACGCATCCAGGCACAGCGTCTGCGCCTGCGGGTCGGCCAACCCGATATCCTCGATCGCCATCCGGGTGATGCGCCGGGCCAGGAAACGCGGATCCTCGCCGCCCTCCAGCATCCGCGCCAGCCAGTAGAGCGCGGCATCGGGGTCCGAGCCGCGCACCGACTTGTGCAGGGCCGAGATCAGGTTGTAATGCGCGTCCCCCGACTTGTCGTATTGCGCGGCGCGTTTCTGCAGCCGCCGGGCCAGCGCCTCGGGCGACAGCGCGCCCTCGACTTTCCAGGCCGCGATCTGCTCGATCAGGTTCAGAAGCGCGCGGCCATCGCCATCGGCCATTTCCAGCAATTGCTCGCGCGCGGGCCCGGTCAGCGGCAGGGCGTGGCCAAGTTCCTGTTCGGCGCGTTGCGCCAGCAGTTCCAGATGCGCCAGATCCAGCCTTTCCAGCACCAGCACCTGCGCCCGGCTCAGGAGTGCCGCGTTCAGTTCGAAGCTGGGATTTTCCGTGGTCGCGCCCACAAGCAGGATCGTGCCATCCTCCATATGCGGCAGGAACCCGTCCTGCTGGGCCTTGTTGAAGCGGTGGATCTCGTCCACGAACAGCAGCGTCCCCTGGCCGTTCGCGTGGCGCAGTTTCGCCGCCTCGAACACCTTCTTCAGATCCGCGACCCCGGTGAAGATCGCGCTGATCTGGACGAAGGAAAGGTCGGTCTCGTCGGCCAGCAGCCGCGCGATGGTGGTCTTGCCCACGCCCGGCGGCCCCCAGAGGATCAGCGAGGACAGCGTGCCCGAGGCCAGCATCACGCCCAGCGGCCCCTCGGGGCCCAGGACATGGTCCTGCCCGATCACCTCGGCCAGCCGTTTCGGGCGCAGCCGGTCGGCCAGCGGGCGGGGGCCTGGCTTGTGCGGGGGGGCGGGGTCGATGCGGTCGAACAGGTCAGCCATCGGCCAAGCCTAGGGCAAGGCGGTCAGACACGGAAGCGCAACACGCCGCGCCGGTCGCCCCGCAGATATTCGACATGCCAGTTGCGCCCGCCCGCGTGGGCGGCCTCGGCCACGTCGGCGGTGCTGCGGATCGGGCGGTCGTTCATCAGCAGCAGGATATCGCCCGGGCGCAGGCCGATCCGGGCGCCCAGTTCGCCCGGATCGGTGACCAGAACGCCCTGCGCCTCGGCGGGCAGGCCGGTCTCCTGCGCGACGGCGGGGTTGAGATTGACGACCGACAGCCCCGCCAGCACGCTGCGCCCGGTGACGGTGAGCGGGGCGCGGGGCGGGGTTTCGGGGGCCGCGATCAGGGCGACGCGGGCGGTCCGTTCGCGGCCCTGGCGCAGGTAGGTGACGGCGATCTCGCCGCCCACGCCCTCGGCCGAGAGGCGGAAGAGCATTTCCTGTGGCGTGTTCACCGGGGCGCCGCCCAGTTCCAGCACGACATCGCCCACCTTGAGCCCCGCCTTGCCGAAGGGGCTGTCGGGGTGCAGGTCGCTGAGCACGACGCCCTGCGGCAGATCGAGGCCGAAACCCTCGGCCAGCGCGGCGTCGACCGGCTGGCCCGAGACGCCCGCCCAGGGGCGCTGGAACCGGTCGCGGCCCGCGCGGGCCTGGTCGACGAAGCGCGTCACCAGATTGGCGGGGATCGCGAAGCCGATGCCGTTCGAGCCGCCCGAGCGCGAGAGGATCGCGGTGTTGATGCCCACGAGGCGGCCCGCCATGTCGACCAGCGCGCCGCCCGAATTGCCCGGGTTGATCGCGGCATCGGTCTGGATGAAATAGCCCCGCCCGCCGCCGATCGACAGGCCCGAGCGCGCCAGTCCCGAGACGATGCCCTGGCTGACGGTCTGGCCGACGCCGAACGGGTTGCCGATGGCGAGCACGAGCTCGCCGACCTCGACCGTGTCGGAATCGCGGAACGGGAGCGCGGGCAGGTCGCGCGCGCCCTGGAGGCGCAGGATGGCGAGGTCGGAGTCCTCGTCCGAGAGCAGCACCTCGGCGTCGTATTCGCGCCGGTCGGTCAGCACCACGCGGATCTCGGTGGCCTGGCCGACGACATGGTAGTTCGACACCACCAGACCGTCGGCGGACACGATCACGCCCGAGCCCAGCGCGTTCTGCACGCGGGGCTGGACCCGGCCGAAATCGCGGAAGAGCTGCGAGAAGAACGGATCGCCCGCGAAGGGGGTGACGCGGTCGGCGACCACGCGGCGGGCGTAGATATTGACCACGGCGGGCGCGGTCTGGCGCACCACGGGGGCGAAGCTGAGGCTGATTTCGGCCGCGCTGGCGGGCGGGCGGCGGTCCTCGGCGGCCAGCGGCTGTGCGGCGAGGGCAAGGCAGAGCAGGACAAGGAGGCGCGTCATGGCGGAATTCGCGGTTGCGATCATTCAGGATATGCGTGCGCCCGGGCCGGAGGTCAACGCCCCGGCACCCCCCGCCCACCCAGGCGGGGGGTTCGGGCAGCCTCAGTGCAGGTTGGACGCGAAGTTCATCGAGACCACCTGGTTCTTGATGCCGTCGATCTCCATCACCGGGCCCATGGCGGTCATGTCGATGCCGACACGCTTGTACCACAGGGTCCAGTTGGCGTTCAGCAGCGTCAGGCACTGGCTGGCGCCCAGGCTGCGGGCGGCCTTGGCCAGTTCCTGCACGAGGTTGAAGTAGATCGGGCGGCGCTGGACCAGCGGCACGCGCTGCGACACGAAGAGCCGCGAGCTTTCCCACACGGTTTCGGCCACGGGGGCCTCGTCATGCAGCAGGTGCGAGGGGATGGTGTCCAGAAGCCCCTTCTGCGCGTCGCGGATCATGTAGGTGTAGATGCCGCAGCGCGCGGTGGTCGGTGTCAGGCGGTTGCCCGCGAGCACCTGGCCCAGCTCGTCATGGACGACGACCCAGCGGCTGGCGGGGGTGTCGTACTGGTCATATTCCATCCCCAGCGCCTCGGGGAGGTCCCATTTGTTGCGCTCGATGAAAAGCTCGCGACGCGCGCGAAGCATGTTTGCGAAAAGCTCGCCATGGTTGTGAAGGTTTTCGAAGGAAAGGGTCGTGGTCTGCATAAGAGCCTCCTGCAGGGTTGGTGGTGTGGTCTGTAACCTTGCGGAGGGCGACGGCCGTCAGAGCAGCCTGTAATCCTTGGCGCGCTGAATCGCTTCGGCTGTGGTGCGCGCCATCAGCCGCTCGCGGGCAGAGGCGAGACGGGCCTTGAGCGCACTTTCCGATATCCCCAGCTTGCTGGCAGCGGCCGCATGGCGGTCGCCGTCCGCGATGCATTTCAGCGCCTCGATCTGAGCCTTTGTCAGCTCTTGCGGCGGCTCGGTCATGTCGTGCAACCGACGCACGAGGGCCTCGATCTTGTCGATCTCGGCATCCTCGAATTCCCGATCTGCTCGTGCCACACTCGCAATGGTCCTGGAGGCGATCGGCCCCCAGGAGATCGTCACGCCGTACCTCAAGCCGAAACGCGCGGCATCCTCGAGAATGCCGAACGGATCGGGGATGTTCTGATTGCTCCACCGTGTCGCGCCGGTGGTTGAGAAGCCCCAGGCGACCATCGGGTCGCGCAGGACATATCCACGTTCGGTGTAGTGGGCCAGCCACTCCGGGTCGTAGCTCTGGAAGGTCATCAGGGGGGAGGTAAAGCGTATGTGGAGCCCGATGTTGTACCCTTGGGGAGCCAACGAGTCGAGAACCCTGAGTTCCCTGTCAAACACGGCCTTTTCGAACATGACTTTTTAGACAAGTTGAAGGTTTTGCAGTCAACCGTAAATTGTTGCACGAGGAGCGCGCGCATTGCATAGTTAAGGGGAGTAGACGGTGCATTCAATCCACCCGAACCATTTCAACCAGTTGATGCGGCTGCCCGCGGGCATCCGGACGGACCTGCTGGAATTCCTGGGCGCGACGCCCGTCGCCGATATCCAGCTTGAGCGGATGCTGCGCGAGATGGACCGACTCGTGGAGGACAGCCGGGCGAGGGCGGGAGCCGAGGTCATGGCCTGAACATCGCGCCCGGGAATTGAGCCTGCGGCCGATTGAACAAGGCCCCGCCATCCGGCGGGGCCTTTTCCTTTTGCGCGGGCATCGGTCCGGGCGGTCCGGGCGTGCCTTATTCCTCGGCGTCGGCCTCGGCCTCGAGCCGGGCGCGGTCGGCCGCACCCTTGGCGTCGGGATCGCGGTCCACCAGCTCGACGATGGCCATCGGCGCCATGTCGCCATAGCGGAAGCCCGCCTTCAGCACGCGGACATAGCCGCCCTGGCGTTCGGCATAGCGCGGACCCAGAACCTCGAACAGCTTGGCCACATGGGCGTCCTGCTTGAGCTGCGCCGCGGCCTGGCGGCGGGCATGCAGGTCGCCGCGCTTGCCCAGCGTCACCAGCTTGTCGGCGATGCGCTTGAGTTCCTTGGCCTTGGGCAGCGTGGTCTTGATCTGTTCATGTTCGATGAGCGAGCCGGCCATGTTGGCGAACATCGCCTTGCGGTGCTCATGGGTGCGGTTCAGGCGGCGATAGCCGCGGGCGTGACGCATTTCTCTTCTCCGGTCTTGCCCTCGTTGGGGCGGTTTTGCTTTGTCCGGCAGCCCATGCGTGCGGGCCGCTCTCCTTGGGGCGGGTTGCCCTTGTCGTCGTTGCGGTGGGTTGGCACCCACCCTACCCGTCCGGCGTAGGGTGGGTGAAACCCACCGTCCCTCAGAACTGGTCCTCGAACTTCTTGGCCAGATCCTCGATGTTCTCGGGCGGCCATTCCTCGACATCCATGCCAAGGTGAAGGCCCATGCCCGAAAGCACTTCCTTGATCTCGTTCAGCGACTTGCGGCCGAAGTTCGGGGTGCGCAGCATCTCGGCTTCGGTCTTCTGGATCAGGTCGCCGATATAGACGATGTTGTCGTTCTTCAGGCAGTTGGCCGAGCGCACCGAAAGTTCCAGCTCGTCCACCTTCTTGAGCAGGAGCGGGTTGAATTCCAGCCCCTCGTCCTCGGAATCGCGGCCGGCGGATTCGGGCTCGTCGAAATTGACGAAGATCGACAGCTGGTCCTGAAGGATGCGGGCGGCATAGGCCACCGCGTCATCGGGGGTGAGCGAGCCGTCGGTCTCGATCTTGAGCGTCAGCTTGTCATAGTCGAGCACCTGGCCCTCGCGGGTCGGCTGCACGTCATAGGCGACCCGCTTGACCGGGGAATAGATCGCGTCGATCGGGATCAGGCCGATCGGTGCATCCTCGGGGCGGTTCTTGTCGGCGGCGACATAGCCCTTGCCGGTATTCACGGTCAGTTCCATGAACAGATCCGCGCCCTCGTCGAGATGGCAGATCACATGGTCGCGGTTCAGCACCTCGATGCCCGCGGTTTCCGAGATCTCGCCCGCGGTGACGACGCCCGGCCCCTTGGCGGAGACGGTCAGCCGCTTGGGCCCCTCGACCTCCATCCGGAGGGCGACGCCCTTGAGGTTGAGGACGATGTCGGTCACGTCCTCGCGCACGCCCGCCACCGAGGAAAACTCGTGCAGGACGTTGTCGATCTGGACCGACGTGATCGCCGCGCCCTGCAGCGAGCTCATCAGCACGCGGCGCAGCGCATTGCCCAGCGTCAGGCCGAAGCCGCGCTCCAGCGGTTCGGCGACCACGGTCGCCTGGCGCGCGGGATCGTTGCCCGTCCGGATGTCGAGTTGCACCGGCTTGATGAGTTCCTGCCAGTTCTTGTGGATCATGTGCGTCTCCTCAATTCCTGTCCTTCGCCCATGTCCGTAGCGAAGGACGCCCGAGGGAAATGGCCTGCGACCCGGGCCGGCATCGCCTGGCCCGGGTAGAAAGAATGCCCGATCAGACCCGGCGGCGCTTGGGCGGACGGCAGCCGTTATGCGCGATGGGGGTCACGTCGCGGATCGAGGTGATGTTGAAGCCGACCGCGGCGAGCGCGCGCAAGGCCGATTCGCGGCCGGAGCCGGGGCCCTGCACCTCGACCTCGAGGGTGCGGACGCCATGTTCCTGCGCCTTGCGGCCGGCATCCTCGGCGGCCATCTGGGCGGCATAGGGGGTCGATTTGCGCGAGCCCTTGAAGCCCATCGTGCCCGCCGACGACCAGGCGATCGCGTTGCCCTGCACGTCGGAGATCAGGATCTTGGTGTTGTTGAAGGAGCTGTTCACATGCGCCACACCGGCGGCGATGTTCTTGCGTTCCTTGCGCTTGATGCGGGTCTTTTCGCGTGCCATCTGTCCTGCCCTCCCTTATTTCTTCTTGCCGGCAATGGCTTTTGCCGGGCCCTTGCGGGTGCGGGCATTGGTGTGGGTGCGCTGGCCGCGCACGGGCAGGTTGCGGCGGTGGCGAAGCCCCCGGTAGCAGCCCAGGTCCATCAGCCGCTTGACGTTCATCTGCACTTCGCGCCGCAGATCACCCTCGACGGTGAGATTGGCGTCGATATGCTCGCGGATGGCCAGAACCTCGGCATCCGACAGGTCGTTGACGCGGCGGGCGGCGTCGATGCCGATCGCGTCGCAGATCGCGCGGGCCGAGGACGGGCCGATGCCGTGGATATAGGTGAGTGCGATGGGGACGCGTTTCCCGGTGGGTATGTTGACGCCAGCGATACGAGCCAAACGTATGTTCCTTCGGTTGCGGTTCCGTAATCCCGGAACCTTTTTTCACAACTGAGGCCCGAAAGCATCCTGCCTTCGGGCCGCTCTGCCCGTTGCCGCCGCGGCGCACGCCTTGTGCGACAAAAGGTCGATTCATGATCGAGACGCCGTGCCTAGGGCGAATCCCGTTTCCCGTCAAGGGGGAGTATCACGCCTTGTCAAGCGCCGCCTTGATCTCGGCCGACACGGCGTCGATCTCGCCCAGCCCGTCGACGACGGAAAGCTGACCCTTGGCGTGGTAATAGCCGATCAGCGGCGAGGTCTTCTTGTAATATTCCATCAGCCGCTGGCGCAGGCTGTCGGCATTGTCGTCGGCGCGGCGGGTGAACTCGGTCGCGCCGCATTTGACGCATGTGCCGTCGGCCGGAATCGGGCGGCTGATGTCGTTATAGACCTCGCCGCAGCCCGCGCAGGTCGAGCGCGCGGTGATCCGCGCCACCAGCGCCTCGTCATCGACGCGCATCTCGATCACGGCATCGAGCCGCTGGCCCATGTTGTCGAGCAGGGCGCCCAGCGCGTCGGCCTGGGCCAGCGTGCGGGGGAAGCCGTCGAAGATGAACCCGCCGCCGCCGCCTTCGAGCTTTTCGGCGATCAGGCCGATCACGATCTCGTCGGTCACCAGTTCGCCGCGATCCATGACCGCCGCCACCCTTTTTCCCATCTCGGTGCCCGAGCTGCGCGCCTCGCGCAGCATGTCGCCGGTGGAAAGCTGGGTCATGCCCCGTTCCTCCACGAGCCGGCGGGCTTGCGTGCCCTTCCCGGCCCCCGGGGGGCCCAACAGGATGATGTTCATCTGCGCGCTGTCCCTTTCCTTGCGCCTTTGCGCTTGCGTCTGAGTTGCGATTTCTCGATCAGCCCCTCGTACTGGTGCGCCAGAAGATGGGACTGGACCTGCTGGATCGTGTCCATCGTCACCGAGACGACGATCAGGACCGACGTGCCGCCGAAATAGAACGGGATGGCAAGCTGGGCGCGCAACACTTCGGGCAGCATGCAGACCAGCGCCAGATAGCCCGAGCCGAGCACCAGGATGCGGGTTACGACATAGTCGAGATATTCCTGCGTGCGCTTGCCCGGCCGGATCCCCGGAACGAAGCCGTTCTGGTTCTTGAGATTCTCGGCCACGTCCTCGGTCTTGAAGGCCACGTTGAACGTGTAGAAATAGGTGAAGAAGATGATCATGCCCGAGAAGAAGGCGAGATAAAGCGGCTGGCCGGGACCGAAATAGGCCAGCAGCGCCGTCATCACCGGCCCCGCCTGGTTGTGCGAGAAGGTCGCCACCGTCGTCGGCAGCAGCAGCAGCGACGAGGCGAAGATCGCCGGGATCACGCCCGCCGGGTTCACCTTGACCGGCAGGTGCGAGGAGCCGCCGTCATAGACCTTCATCCCCACCTGGCGGCGCGGATACTGGATGTGGATCTTTCGCAAGGCCCGTTCCATGAACACCACGAAGGCGATCGTGACCACGACCATCACGATCACGCCGATGATGACCACGGGCGAGAGCGCGCCGGAGCGGCCCTGGCTGAAGAACTGCGCAAGCGCCGCGGGGATTTCCGCGATGATGCCGACGAAGATGATGAGCGAGATGCCGTTGCCGACGCCGCGCGCGGTGATCTGTTCGCCCAGCCACATCAGGAACATGGTGCCGCCGACCAGCGTGATGACCGTGCCCGCGCGGAAGAACCAGCCCGGATCGGAGGCAAGCCCCCCGGCCTCGAGGCTGACGGCAAGGCCATAGGCCTGGAAGGTCGCGAGGAACACCGTGCCGTAGCGGGTATACTGGTTCAGCTTCTTGCGGCCCTGCTCGCCCTCTTTCTTGAGCTGTTCGAGCTGGGGCACCATCGCGGCCAGAAGCTGCACGATGATCGAGGCCGAGATATAGGGCATGATGCCGAGGGCGAAGATGCCCATCCGCCCCAGTGCGCCGCCGGTGAACATCGACAGGATGCCCCCCAGACCGGCCGCGGCCTGGTCCATGAAGTTGCGCAGCTCGACCCCGTCGATGCCGGGCACCGGGATATAGGTGCCCAGGCGATAGACGATCAGAAGACCGAGGGTGTAGAAGATGCGCTGGCGCAGCTCGGTGGCCTTGCCGAAGGCCCCCCAGCTCATGTTCGCGGCCATTTGCTCTGCTGCAGATGCCATGCTGAGCCTCTGTTCAAGGACAACGCCGCCGAAACCGTCTTCCGGCTCCGGCGGCGCAATGGAAAACTAGGTCAGGATGTAAGCGGCCCGGAGCCCGCGAACAACCACTTATTCGGTCGCCTCGGCCGGGGCGGCGGTCTTGAGCGTGCCGCCGGCCTTTTCGACCGCCTCGACAGCCGCGCGCGAGGCGCCGGTCACGTCGAGCGTCAGCTTGCCGGTCACCTCGCCCTTGGCGAGCACGCGGACGCCGTCAAGCTTGCGGCGCACCAGGCCCGAGGCCACCAGCGCATCCTCGGTGATGGGCGCCGTGCCGTCGAGCTTGCCCGCATCGACGAATTTCTGGATCAGGCCGAGATTGACCACCGCATAGGCCTTGCGGTTCGGCTTGGTGAAGCCGCGCTTGGGCAGGCGCTGGTAGAGCGGCATCTGGCCGCCCTCGAAGGCGTTGATCGAGACGCCCGAGCGGGATTTCTGGCCCTTGATGCCGCGCCCGGCGGTCTTGCCCTTGCCCGAGCCCGGGCCACGGCCGACCCGCTTGGCCTTTTTCGCGGCACCCGGGTTGTCACGGAGTTCATTGAGTTTCATGTCGCTTCTCCTGAGCCGGACGCGCCCCCGAAGCGAATTGGGCGGCCACGGCGTTAGCTGGATGTGAGATGGGGCCCGTGGGGGCCACCGGGGGCGTATAGACGGGACTCCGCGCCCATGCAACCCTTTGCGCGCGGCATCGGGACGCGCGTCCGGCAGGGGGCATTGTCTTCGGTCGGGCGGGACGCTGGCGCGGGGAGATGCGAGCGGAACGGGTCTCGCTTGCGCCCTGGTGGCCGATGGCTCGGCGATGGACCGCCGCCTCCGCGGGCCGCAACGGCAGCGCGCCGAGGGGGGAATCTGCCCCGCGAAAAGCCCGCAAAAGAGAAAAGCGCCCCAAGTGATGCGGGGCGCTTTCCGATCCGTAGGGTGGGTGTCAACCCACCGCCCGCTCAGCCGCGTTCTTCGACGATCTCGACGAGATGCGGGATCTTGGCGACCATGCCGCGGATCGAGGGGGTGTCCTCGAGTTCGCGGGTGCGGTGCATCTTGTTCAGGCCCAGGCCGATCAGGATCTGGCGCTGGACGGCGGGGCGGCGGATCGGCGAGCCGATCTGCTTGACCACGATGGTCTTCTTGGTCATGGGATCGCCTCCTTACGCTTCGGCGACGGCTTCGGTCGGCGCGTCATCCCGTTTCAGGATGTCGGCCACCTTCTTGCCGCGGCGCTGCGCCACCTGACGGGGCGAGCTTTCCTTGCGCAGCCCGTCGAGCGTCGCGCGGATCATGTTGTAGGGGTTCTGCGAACCGATGGATTTCGCCACCACGTCCTGGACCCCCAGCATCTCGAACACCGCGCGCATCGGGCCGCCCGCGATGATGCCGGTCCCTTGCGGGGCCGAGCGCATCACGACGCGGCCGGCGCCGTGGCGGCCTTCCATGTCGTGGTGCAGGGTGCGGCCCTCGCGGAGCGGCACGCGCATCATGGACCGCTTGGCCTGTTCGGTGGCCTTGCGGATCGCCTCGGGCACTTCCTTGGCCTTGCCCTTGCCGAAGCCCACGCGGCCCTTCTGGTCGCCCACCACCACGAGGGCTGCAAAGCCGAAGCGCTTGCCGCCCTTCACGGTCTTGGAGACCCGGTTGATCGCCACGAGACGATCGGCGAATTCCGGGGTTTCGTCGCGGTCGCGGCGGTCCCGGCGTTGTTCACGTTCTGCCATGTCTCGTCTCCTCAGAACTTCAGCCCGCCCTCACGGGCGGCATCGGCCAGCGCCTTGACGCGCCCGTGATAGAGGTAGCCGCCGCGGTCGAAATAGCATTCCTCGACCCCGGCCTTCCTGGCCCGCTCGGCGATCGCCGCGCCGACCTTGGCGGCCGCCTCGACATTGTTCTTGCCGACCACGCCCAGATCCTTTTCCAGGCTGGAGGCGGCGGCCAGCGTCACGCCGGCGACATCGTCGATCAGCTGAACGCTGATGTTCTTGTTGCTGCGGAAGACCGACAGGCGCAGGCGCCCGTCGTTCATCTTGCGCAGCTTGTTCCGCACGCGCAGGCGGCGTTTCTGGAACAGGTCCCGTTTGCTGTTTGCCATCTGTCGCGCCCTTACTTCTTCTTGCCTTCCTTGCGGAAGATGAACTCGCCCTTGTAGCGGATGCCCTTGCCCTTGTAGGGCTCGGGGCCGCGCCATTCGCGAATGTTCGCTGCCACCTGGCCGACCTGTTGCTGGTCGATGCCCTCGACGACGATCTCGGTCTGCTTGGGCGTCGTCACGGTGACGCCCTGCGGAACCTCGAAATTCACGTCATGGCTGTAGCCGAGGTTCAGCTTCAGCATGTTGCCCTGGATCTGGGCGCGGTAGCCGACGCCCTGGATTTCGAGCTCGCGCTTGAAGCCCTGGGTGACGCCGGTCACGAGATTCGCGACCATGGTGCGCGACATCCCCCATTGCTGGCGCGCCCGCTTGGAGCTGCCCCGGGGGGTGATGCTGACGGCGTTGTCCTCGACCGCGATGGTGACATCGTCGGTCGCGGTGAAGCTGCGGGTGCCCTTGGGCCCCTTCACTTCGACGGTCTGGCCGGAGACGGATGCGGTCACACCCGACGGCAGCTCGACCGGTCTTTTGCCAATACGAGACATTGCCTTCCTCCTTAGAACACGGTGCAGAGCACTTCGCCGCCGACATTCGCCGAGCGCGCGGCCGCATCCGACATCACGCCCCGAGAGGTCGAGACGATGGACACGCCCAGGCCCTGACGCACCTGCGGCAGCTCGCCAACGCCCATGTAGACGCGGCGGCCGGGTTTCGACACGCGCTTGAGTTCGCGGATCACGGGCTGGCCTTCGAAGTATTTCAGGCTGACTTCGAGTTCGGGCAGGCCGTTGGGGCCGTCCACCTTCTCGTAGCCGCGGATGTAACCTTCGTCGGTCAGCACATCCAGCACCCAGGCGCGCAGCTTGGAGGCCGGGGTGCGGACGGTGGACTTGCCGCGCATCTGCGCGTTGCGGATGCGGGTCAGCATATCGCCGAGAGGATCGTTCACGGACATTTCTTCCCCTCCTTACCAGCTCGACTTCACCATGCCGGGGATCTGGCCCTGAGAGCCGAGTTCCCGAAGCATGATCCGCGAGACCTTGAGCTTGCGGTAATAGGCGTGCGGACGCCCGGTGAGCTGACAGCGGTTGTGCAGCCGCGTCGCCGAGGAGTTGCGCGGCAGCTTGGCGAGCTTGAGCTGCGCCTTGAACCGCTCTTCCATCGGAAGCTCCTCGTTTTTCGCGATCTCCTTCAGGCGGGCGCGCTTGGCAGCGTATTGCTTGACCAGGCGCTGGCGCTTGAGTTCGCGTTCGATCATGGATTTCTTGGCCATTGGTCCTGTTCCTCCCGCGATCAGCTGTTGAACGGCATGTTGAAATGCTTCAACAGCGCCTTCGCTTCCGCGTCGGTTTTCGCGGTGGTGGCGATGACGATGTCCATCCCCCAGACCTCGTCGACCTTGTCATAGTCGATCTCGGGGAAGACGATGTGCTCTTTCAGACCCATCGCGTAATTGCCGCGTCCGTCGAAGGACTTGCCGGGAACGCCGCGGAAGTCGCGGACCCGGGGCATGGCGATGGTGATGAGGCGGTCGAGGAATTCGTACATCCGGTCGCCGCGCAGCGTGACCTTGGCGCCGAGCGGCATGTCCTCGCGGACGCGGAAGCCGGCGATCGACTTCTTGGCCTTGGTGATGACGGCCTTCTGACCGGCGATGCGGGTCAGATCCTCCTGGGCCGACTTGGCCTTCTTGGAGTCGCGGACCGCCTCGGCGCCGCAGCCGATGTTCAGCACGATCTTGTCGAGCCGCGGGATCTGCATGTCGTTCCTATAGCCGAACTCTTCCTTGAGCGCGGCCTTGATGGTCTCGCGGTAGACCGATTTCAGGCGCGGGGTATAGGTGGCGGCATCAAGCATCGATCGCGTCCCCCGTGGTCTTGGCGTAGCGCACCTTCTTGCCGTCCTCGATCTTGAAGCCGACGCGGGTGGGCTTGCCGTTCTTGTCGATGATGGCAAGGTTCGACAGGTCGATCGGCATCGCCTTGGAGATGCGGCCGGCCTGGGTGGTCTGGGTCTGCTTCTGGTGGCGGATCGCCATGTTGATGCCGTCCACCACGGCCTTGCCGCCCTTGGGATCGACGGACGTGATCACGCCCTCGCGGCCCTTGTCCTTGCCGGCGAGCACGATGACCTTGTCGCCCTTCTTGAGCTTGGCAGCCATCACAGCACCTCCGGGGCGAGCGAGATGATCTTCATGAAGTTCTTCGCGCGCAGCTCGCGCACCACCGGCCCGAAGATGCGGGTGCCGACGGGTTCGAGATTGTTGTTGAGGATCACGGCGGCGTTGCGATCGAAGCGGATCGCGGTGCCGTCCTCGCGGCGCACTTCCTTGGCGGTGCGCACGACGACGGCCTTGCGGACATCGCCCTTCTTGACGCGGCCGCGCGGGATCGCCTCTTTCACCGACACCACGATGATGTCGCCGACGCTGGCATATTTCCGCTTGGACCCGCCGAGGACCTTGATGCACTGAACCCGGCGTGCGCCGGAGTTGTCAGCGACATCCAGATTGGTCTGCATCTGGATCATTTGGTTTCTCCCGACCTTTGGGGACGTCTTGCCCCAGGGTTTCGTTCAAACCGGGCTGTGGGGATCAGGTCAGACCTGCGCCACCACCTCCCAGCGTTTCGTCTTGGACTTGGGCGCGCATTCCTGAATGCGCACGATATCGCCGACCTTGAAGGTGTTGGCTTCGTCATGGGCCCGGTATTTCTTGGACTTGCGGATCGTCTTCTGCAGCACGGGGTGCTTGAAGCGACGCTCGACCAGGACCGTCACGGTCTGGTCGTTCTTGTCCGAGGTCACGGTGCCTTGCAGGATACGTTTGGGCATCTGTCTGGCTCCTTACTCGGCCGCCGCGCGGGCTTTTTCGTTCAGAACGGTCTTGACCCGGGCGACATTGCGCCGGATCTGCCGGACACGGGCGGTGTTCTCCATCGCGCCGGTGGCCTGCTGGAAGCGGAGGTTGAACGCCTCCTTCTTCAGGGCCACAAGCTGATCGCGGAGCTGGTCGGGGGTCTTGTCCCGAAGTTCGCTGGCGTTCATGCGCCTTGTTCCTTTCAACATCACCGAAGGGCCCCCCTTGGGTCACCCGGGATTCGGTGGAGTTCGTGTAGAAGCGTCGCCTATAGGGGAGATGCGATGGTGAGGCAAGCCGAAAGTCTCGGGGCGCGATCCTTTCGCAAGGGACGGTGGCGCCCGATCGCGGCGCGCCTCAGCGGGCGCAGTCGGTGCATCTGGTCATCGTGGGATCGAGATCGAGGCGCGGCAGGCCGATGAAATCGCCGCAATCGGCGCACCAGCCGAACTCGCCGTTCCCGATCCGCCGGATCGCGGCGTCCAGCGCCCGGCCGCGGGCGTGGCGGCGGGCATCCTGGGCCGCGGCCATCGCCTGTTGCTGAATGGCGTCCATGCGGCTGAGCCGTCCGACGCTCTGCTGGTCCAGTTCCACGGGCCTGCGATCGGCGGCGGTGCTTGCCGAGGCCGACCGAAGGGCGTCGAGCTCGGCGCGCAGGCGCGGCAGGAACAGCGCCTTCAGCGCATCCGGGTCGGGCGCGTCGGTCATTCGGTTCACCGCATCAGCACGACGGGGCATTTGCAGGTGCGGATCATCGCGGTGGTGGTCGATCCGATGACCAGGGTGCGGATGCGCGAATGGCCATAGGCGCCCATCACCAGAAGGTCGATCCCGCCGCTCTCTGCCAGATCGCCCAGCGCCTTTTCGGGCTGGCCCTTCAGAATGCGCGTCTCGGCCTCGTGGCCGCCGGCCTTCAGCGTGGCCCGCGCATTGTCCAGCGCGCTGCGCAGTTCGGCATTGTCGGACCCGGCGCTGGCTACGATGACCTCGAGCCCGGCAAACAGCGGATCGCGGGCGACGTAGTCGACCGCCTTCATCGCGGATACGCCGCCGTCATAGGCGATCAGCACACGGTTGATCGGCCTGAAGGCACGGTTGGCGACGAAGACCGGCTTGTGGCTGGCGCGCACGATGCGTTCGAAATTCGAGCCCAGATGCGGGCTGTCCGGCCCCGCCGCCTCGCCGCGCTTGCCGATCAGGATCATGTCGGCCACGCCTTCCTTGGCCTCGACGGTGGCCACGATGTCGTCATGGCGCAGCCGCGTGATGACGTTCTCGATCCCCTCGGCCTCGATCAGGGCCTTGGCATCCTCGAGGATCGCGCGGCCCTGGGCCTGGGCGAGCCTGGCGTGCTGTTCGTCCAGCGCGGTGAGCTGTTCCATCAGCGTCGAGCGCGCGCCCAGCCGGATCGAGCCGGACAGGTCGCGCTGTCCCCGCGCGCGGCGCGGGTCGATCACATGGTAGAGCTTGACCTGTGCCCCGGTGCGGCCCGCGATCCAGGCGGCATGGTGGCAGACGCTTTCGGAATAGGCCGAGCCATCGACCAGCGCCATCAGTATTCCAGACATCCTTACCCCCTCAATGTCCCACCAGATCCTTCATCGCGTCCGGCTTGTCATGCACAGCCAGCCGGTCGACGATGGTCTCGGACGCCTTGTTCAGCCCCACGATCTCGACCGTCGCGCCTTCGCGGCGGAACTTGAGCACGGCCATGTCCAGCGCCGCAACGGACGAAACGTCCCAGATATGCGCGCGGCTGACGTCGATGGTGACGCGTTCCAGGGCCTCCTTGAAGTCGAAGGACTTCATGAAATCCTCGGTCGAGGCGAAGAAGAGCTGGCCCTCAACCACATAGGTCCGGGTGCGGCCGTCTTCGGAGATCTCGGATGTGACGCGGAACAGTTGCGCGATCTTGCCCGCGAAGAAGATGCCCGACAGCAGCACGCCGACCAGAACCCCGATCGCCAGGTTGTGGGTGTAGACCACGAAGAACACGGTCGCCAGCATCACGATCGAGGACGAGCGCGGATGTTCGCGCAGGTTCCGGATCGACGACCACGAGAATGTCCCGATCGAGACCATGATCATGATCGCCACCAGCGCGGGCATGGGGATCTGGCCCACCAGATCGCCCAGCACCACGATCAGGAACAGCAGCATCGCGCCTGCGCTAAAGGTCGACAGCCGCCCCCGCCCGCCGGATTTGACGTTGATGATCGACTGCCCGATCATCGCGCAACCCGCCATGCCGCCGATGAACCCGGTCGCGGTGTTGGCGATGCCCTGCCCGATGCATTCCTGGTTGCGGTCGGAGGGCGTGTCGGTCAGGTCGTCGACGATGGTCTGGGTCATCAGGCTTTCCAGCAGGCCGACCGCCGCAACGCCGATGGAATAGGGCAGGATGATCTGCAGCGTCTCCAGGGTCAGCGGGATGTCGGGGATCAGGAAGACCGGCAGCGTGTCGGGCAACGCGCCCATGTCGGACACGGTGCGCACATCGAGGCCCAGCAGCGTCGCCGCAACCGTCAGCACCACTATGGTGACCAGCGGCGAGGGGATCGCGGTGGTCAGCAGCGGGAAGAGATAGATGATCGCAAGGCCGGCCGCGACCATCGCGTAGGTCACCCAGGTCACGCCGGTCAGTTCCGGAATCTGCGCCAGGAAGATCAGGATCGCCAGCGCGTTGACGAAGCCGGTTATGACGGATCGCGAGACGAACCGCATCAGGTGGCCCAGCTTGGCCAGCCCCGCGCCGATCTGGATCAGCCCCGCCAGAACGGTCGCGGCCAGCAGGTATTCCAGCCCGTGTTCCTTGACCAGCGTGACCATCAGCACCGCGGTCGCCGCCGTCGCCGCCGAGATCATGCCCGGACGCCCGCCGGTGATCGCCACGATCACCGCGATCGAGAAGGACGCGTAAAGCCCCACCTTGGGGTCGACGCCCGCGATGATCGAGAACGCGATCGCCTCGGGGATCAGCGCCAGCGCCACGACAAGCCCGGCCAGGATGTCGCCTCGGACATTGCCGATCCACTGGTCGCGGTAGTCGTAAAGCGATTTGATCATGCTCAACTCGATTCCTTTTCATCGCTGCGCGCTGCGATGCGCGGCGGTCTGGATTTTCGGTCTACCGGAGGGTTTTCACCCCGAGGCACCATTCAGCGAGGCGCCGACAAGATGCGGTTCGGACCCTGAATAAAGGGATTCCCGCGAAACGCAAACGGACAAGCCCGCGCAGCGGGGCCTGCCTGCAACTGCGGCCGGCGATGCGGCCTGCGTGGGGAGGGGCCGCGCGATGCGGCGGGCAGCCTGCGGACCGGGCAGGCGGGACCGGGCCGAGAAGGGCCGGGTCAGGTCACGACAGACCGATTGTCAGGGGCGCCGCCTGGCCCGCTTTCCGGTCCGCCCGACGCGACAGGATCTGCTTGCGGTCACGTCGGGGCGGCAGGGAAGTCATGCGGTCATGCCCCGGTCGCATCGCCCGCAAAGCGGCATGCGCGATCTGCGCCGCCCGGCTCAGGCCGAGCCGAGCGCGTGATCCCGGGCGTGGTTCCGGTACTGGGCGATGGCCCAGTACATCTTGCTGCGCGCGGTTAAGGGGGAGGGCGACGGTTCGACCGACGCCTCGTTCTGCTTCAGGATCCATTTCGGACCGATCCGGACCATCCAGCGATGTCCCTGATCCTTGAAATAGAACGGCACGATTCCGTCGATCGTGCCCTTGCCGACGAGTTCGTTCTCTCTTTCCTGAATATCGACCTTGAGTGTCATCTGGTATCCTTTGACTTCAAGCTGCGGGGTTCGCGGCCGCCTGCCACGTCCGTTGCGGGCGGTGTGCCGGAACTTCCTTGATTTATGATGAATGCGATCGAATGGCCGGACCGCCGAAACGTGCATCGGGCCCGCCTTCCCGGAAGACATAGGAATTTCGAGCGGGTTTGTCCACCGTTGCGCGCCCGTCCTGCCGTGGCGCGGATGATCGGCGCGCGGCGTCGTGCGGTGGCGGCCCCGGCGAGGCGTTGCCGGAAGGGTCGGCGGATCATCCCGGCTTCCGGGTCTCGATGCAGGCCGCCCCGGGCCTGTCGAAGACGGCCATCTGGCTGGCGCCGCCGAGGTCGGGATGCTGGCCCGCGATGTCGTGGAACGCGACCGCGTAGCCCGCAGCCCCGGCCACGCGCTGGCACCATTGCCGGAATTTCGCCCGAGGCCATTCGAACCGGTGACCGGGATGGCGCATCCGGTGCGGCGGCACGCCGAGCAGCGGGTTGAACTCGGCATTGGGCGTCGTGATCACGATCATGCGCGGGCGCATTCCGAGGAACAGGGCGCGCTCCAGCTGCGACAGGCGGCCTGGGTCGATATGCTCGATCGTCTCGACGAGAATGGCGCAATCGAACCCGGCCAGATCGGGTGTGGGATCGGTCATCGAGGCTTCGCGCAGGTCGATCCGGGGGGGGAAGGGGCCGAGCGCGTCCAGCCGTCCGCGCAACCGCGCCAGCGCGCCGCGGCAGATATCGACGCCGACGAGTTCCGTGAGGCCGGGCTCTGCGGCCAGCCGCACGAACAGGTCGCCATCCCCGCAGCCGAGATCGACCACCCGGGCCGCACCGCTGTCCCGCAGGACCGCTTGCACCGCCTGCAGCCGCTCCTCGTGCAGCCAGCTTGTCATGCGCCCGTCTCCGGGCGGCGCAGCAGCGCCAAGTCCATGACCGGCAGCTCGCAGGCCCAGCCCCGGTCCTCTGCCGGAAACCGGAAGGTCCAGGCCCGGTCGAACACGAGATGGGTCGGATCCTTGCTGCAATGCCGGTCGACGAACCGTGACTCCCCGGTCTGGAAGCAGGTCTGGAATGCCAGCCATCCGCCGGGGCGGACCGGCGCGCGCAGGCGGTCGAATTCCTGCGCCGGACGGTGAAAATGCTTGGCCGTCCCGGCCCCGCAATTGCCGCGCGCGGCCTTGGAGGCGGTGAAACGGCGCGTCATCGGGACAACCTGTCCAGCATCATTTCCCACATTTCGACACCAGGGCGCCGACCGACGGCGGGGCGTGGTCGCGTTCCCCGAACAGATGGCCCATGGCATCACCGCCCGCAACCGGCCCGGTGGTCCCGGCGGCATTTTCCGAATGGCCCGGTATCGGCCGGTTCGCCCGGAAACCCGGGCGCCGCCGACCGCAATCGCTTGCGTCCCCGACGCGCCGATTGCGCATCGGGGCGGTTGCCATGCACAGGGCGCGCAATGTGGGCGGAGCGCGCAGCGGCGGACTGGGCCAGCCTGCCACAGTGCAGCGATGCCGGCTTCCCCGGGCATTGCCGGAGCCGGGGATATGTGGCATCACCTTTTCAGGTTAATTTCGAGCCGGAGACTTCAGCCGCATGCCCGATTACGACGCCCTCCGCGAGGCCATGGTCGATACCCAGGTCCGGCCCTCGGACGTGACGCGCCTGCCGATCATCGAGGCGCTTCTTGCGGTCCCGCGCGAGGAATTCGTGCCCGCGGGGCTTCGCGGCGCGGCCTATATCGGGGAAAACCTGCCCCTCGCGCCCGGCCGCACCGTGCTGGAGGCGCGCAGCTTCGCCAAGATGCTCGAGGCGGTCGCCCCGGGGCCCGGCGATCTGGTGCTGGATCTGGGCTGCGGGCTTGGCTATTCGGCCGCCGTGATCGCCCGGATGGCTGATGCGGTAATCGCGGTCGAGGAGGATGCGGCGATGGCCCGGGAGGCCGAGACGCTGCTGGCCGAGCAGGGCGTGGACAATGTCGCCGTCGAGCGCGCCGCGCTGGCCGAGGGCGCGCCGCGCCACGGCCCCTATGACGCGATCGTGATCGAGGGCGGGATCGAGCATCTGCCCGAGGCGATCCTCGACCAGCTCAAGGAGGGCGGGCGGATCGTGGCGATCTTCGTCGAGGGCAGCCTGGGCGTCGCGCGCATCGGCCGCAAGGTCGGTGGGGCGGTCAGTTGGCGCTTTCTCTTCAATGCCGGTGCGCCGGTCCTTCCGGGTTTCGCGCGCTTGCCGCAATTCCAGTTCTAGCGGGCAGGGTCCGTTCATCACCGCCGCGCCCGGGACAGAACAAGAGGCCGCGGACAACAAAGAGCGAGGCAGACATGAGCAGTTTCCTGAAAGTGCTGGGTGGCGCGGCCCTGTCGGCGGCGCTGGTTGTCGGGGGGGCGTCCGCGCGCGCCGAGACGCTGACCGACGCGCTGATCGACGCCTACAAGAATTCGCATCTGCTGGACCAGAACCGCGCGGTGCTGCGTGCCGCAGACGAGGATGTCGCCCGCGCCGTGGCGGCGCTGCGGCCGATCATCGACTTCGCGATCAACGGCCGCTACCAGGACGGCAACACCCGCAGCCCGAGCCAGGGGCAGTATTCCTCCAGCGCGCAGGCCGAACTGACCGCGCGGCTGACGCTTTATGACGGTGGCAACAACCGGCTGGCGATCGACGCGGCGCGGGAATCGGTCCTGGCCACCCGTGCGGCGCTTCTGGGGGTCGAGCAGAACGTGCTGCTCGCGGCCGTGCTGGCCTATATGGATGTCTTCGCGGCGGTCCAGAACGTGTCCCTCGCCGAGAACAACGTGCGGCTCATCTCGCAGCAATTGCGCGCCACCGAGGACCGCTTCGAGGTCGGCGAGGTGACCCGCACAGACGTTTCGCTGGCCCAGTCGCGGCTGGCGGCCTCGCGCTCGAACCTCGTGTCGGCGCAGGGCAACCTTGCCATCGCGCGCGAGGCCTACAAGCTTGCCATCGGCCGCTATCCCGGCGCGCTCAGCGGCATTCCGCGTTTTCCGGCGCTGCCCCAGAACTCCGATGCGGCCCGCGCGATCGCGGTCAAGACCCATCCCGAAATCGTTCAGGCCCAGCACAACGTCACCGTGGCCGAGTTGAACCTCGGTCGGGCCAAGGCGGCGATGCGGCCCAGTATCTCGGCGAGCGCCGGGGTGGTGGCCGAGGATGATGGCGGCGAATACGGCTCGGTCGGGCTGTCGCTGAACCAGACGATCTATCAGGGCGGCGGGCTTTACGCCGCCGAGCGTCAGGCCCGGGCCGGGGTCGAGCAGGCGCGCGCGGGGCTGTTGCAGGCCGTGCGGCTGGTCGATGAGCGGGTCGGCAACGCCTGGTCCAGCCTCGCCGTTGCCCGCGCGCAGCTTACCGCGACCGAAGAGCAGATCGCCGCCGCACAGCTTGCCTTCGAGGGCACCCGCGAGGAGGCGCGGCTGGGTGCGCGCACCACGCTTGATGTGCTCGATGCCGAGCAGGAGCTTCTCGATGCCCGCACCGCCCGGGTGCAGGCCGAGGCGAACCAGTATGTCGCGATCTACCGGGTGCTGTCCTCGATGGGTCTCCTGACGGCCCAGCATCTGGACCTGGGCATTCCGACCTACGATCCGCGCGCCTATTACAACGCGGTCTCGAACGCGCCCGCCAAGAGCATCCAGGGCAAGCAGCTCGACAAGGTTCTGGAAAGACTCGGGCGTAACTGACCGGTCCGCAGGCATTGTCTGGGGGCCACCATCCCGCTACGTTCCGGGGTAAGTTGGCAAACAAGGTCTGCGCTGGATCCATGCCGGAAAGCGTCCCCCCTCGCGACGACGAGGTGATCTCGTCGATCCGCCGGAGCGTCGGCGACGAGGCGTCGGCAGGTCCCGGCGCGCCGGGACGGCTGATCCTGACGCCTGCATTGCGGGTCGGGACGGAGGGTGGACCGGCAGAGACACCGCCTGCGCCCGTTCGCGACAAGGCGCCGCCGAGCCCCTCCATGCAGCAGCCCGCAGCCGCCGAGGCGTCGAGCCTCGAACAGAGGATCGCCGAGCTGGAAGCGGCCTTTGCCGGCTGCGACGACGAATGGGAACCCGACGGGACCGAGACGCTTGCGGCGGCCACCGGCTGGTCCAGGCCCGCCGCTGCCCCCGCGCCGCATGAGGGCAGGGCCGCCGAGACGGCATCGTCCCGCGACCCCGTGGCGGGGGCGTCCGGTCCGCTGGCGGTTCAGGACGACGAGGCCTTGCGCAAGCTGGTGGCCACGATCATCCGGCAGGAGCTTCAGGGCGATCTGGGCGAACGGATGACGAAGAACCTGCGCAAGCTTGTGCGGCGCGAGATCAACCGCGCGCTGACCACGCGCGAGACGGACTAGCGCGGGGAGGGGGCGGCCCGGTGGCGATCCCTGCCGGGCGACGAAGACGCAATCCCGCTAAACGCGAAACGCGCCCCGAAGGGCGCGCCCTGGCGTGGTCGGGACGAGGATCAGGCCGCTTCGGCCTCCTGGGCCTGGCGGCGTTCGCTTTCCTCGCGCGACAACGCGACCGATGTGCGCACGCCGCGGGCCACGAATTCCATCAGCCCGGTGACGACGCGCTCGTTCGGGTCGATCCCGGCGCAGGACAGCACCTCGCGCCCATCGCGCGAGCGCGCCCAGCGGGCGATCTGCTCGGGTCCGTTCCCGTATTTCTTGTCATCCGCGATCGCATCGTCCAGCGCGGCCAGCACCACCGCAGCGAACAGTTTTCGGGCGCGGTTGCCCTGTTCGTGATTGAAAGCGGTGCCATCAACGAAATCGGCCATCTCGTCGTCCTTTTATTCTTGCTCTTGCGTTTCGGGCGTGACGCCGAATATGACGGTTTTGCATCGATTCGGTATTTCCGTTTTCGAATACCTCTCATGCGTATAGCGCATGGCTGAGGTTGAAACCACACATGATATTGTCGCGGGGCGGCCCTCTCAACGCCAAGATATGGGGGTGCCGGTTCCGCGTTCAACCCCGTGTTAACCTTCTTGCGCCGCGCGCCGGGATCAGGCCCCGACCGTATCCAGGCATTCCTCGACCATGCCGCGATAGCCGCCGCCGAACAGCCGCAGATGCACCAGCGCGGGCCAGAGCTGATAAAGCGGGCGGCGCGCCTGCCAGCCGGGCTCCGGCGGGTCATAGGCCCCGGCAAGGTCCGCGCCCGGGCGGCCGAACAGATGCAGCATGGCCAGGTCCACCTCGGCATGGCCGTGGTAACAGGCCGGGTCGATCAGCGCGGCGCCCTGCTGCGTGAACAGCACGTTCCCGGCCCACAGATCGCCATGCAGCAAGGCGGGCGGGGGGTGGCGCGGCAAGAGGTCGGGCAGGCGCGCGGCCAGCCGCTCGACCCGTCCTGCGATGCCGACGGGCAGCGCGCCGGGCCAGGCCAGCAGCCGCCGTTCGGCCCAGAAGCCGGGCCAGTCGGGGCAGGGCGCGTTGGGGATGGCCGCCGGGCCGAAGGCATGATCCTCGTCCCAGCCATAGCCCGCGCCCCGGGCCGCGTGCAGCCGCGACAGCGCCCTGCCCAACGCGGCCCATCCGGCCGGTCCGGCCCGCGTCTCGTCGAGATGTTCCATCACCATCAGATCGCCCGCCACCGCGATCACGGCCGGGCAGGGGGCACCGGCCTGCGCCATGGCCGCCAGCATCCGCGCCTCGCGCGCGACAAGTGGCCCGGATTTCGCGACGACAACGCGCCCGTCCGTCAGTGTCGCGCGCACCACCTGCGACAGGCTTCCCCCGTGCAGCGGCACGATCCCCGCGACCGGCATGCCCAGAAGCGCGCCGATCGCGTCCCGGTCAGCCATCGTCCAGCGTGACGGTCGCCGCGCCTGCGCGCATCGGCCCCGCCGCGCGGTCGAGGCGGAGAAAGGCGATGGCCCGGCCGCCCGCCTGCGTGAACAGCACGCCCGCCGGCTTTTCGCCGGCCATCACGGGCGTGCCCACCGGCGCCGCGCCGTCGATGCGCACGGTCGCCAGCCCCTTTTTCAGCTCGGTCTTGTGCTTCATCCGGGCGGTGACTTCCTGGCCGACATAGCAGCCCTTGCGGAAATCGACGCCGTTCAGCCGCTCGAACCCGGCTTCGAGGATATAGGTGTCGTCGGGGACCAGCTCGATTCCGGTCTCGGGGATGCAATGCGCCACCCTGGTCGCGTCCCAGTCGGTCGCGCCTTCGGGACCGGGAACCGGGGAATAGGCCCGCCAGCCAAGCGCGGGATCGCGCGGGTCTGGGAAGGCGCCCGGCGGGGCCGCGCCCAGCCCCCGCAGCACATGCAGCCCGGCAGGTTCGATCCCCACCTTCGCGCGCAGCCGATACATCGACAGCCGCCGGATCAGCGCCTCGGCGATCCCGGTCTTGACGTCGATCAGGATCGCGTCCTCGGTCCCGGCAAGGAAGAAATCGGCCAGATACTTGCCCTGCGGCGTCAGCAGCGCGGCATAGACCAGCCGCCCGTCGATCTGGCGCACGTCATTGGTGACCAGCCCCTGCAGGAACGCCACCCGGTCCTCGCCGGTGATCTTCAGAACCGTCCGGTCGCTGGCGGCCTCGACCTGCATGCGTGTCTCCCTTGCTGGGTGTTCCTTCGGATATAGCGCCCGCGCTTAGCCTTCCGAGGCGAATTGCAGACGGTAGAGCCCGGCATAGAGCCCGCCCCGGGCGAGCAACTCGTCATGGGTGCCCTCTTCGGCGACGCGGCCCTTGTCCATCACCACGATCCTGTCGGCGTTGCGCACCGTGGCAAGGCGATGGGCGATCACCAGCGTCGTGCGTCCCTGCGACAGCCGCGCCAGCGCCTCCTGCACGATCCGTTCGGACTGGGAATCGAGCGCCGAGGTCGCCTCGTCCATCAGCAGGATCGGCGCATCGCGCAACAGCGCGCGGGCGATGGCGACGCGCTGGCGCTGGCCGCCCGACAGGTTCGAGCCGCGCGGCCCGGCCGGGCTGTCCAGCCCCGCGGGCAGGGCGGGCAGGAAATCGGCGATATGGGCGGCCCTGACCACCTCGGCCAGCCGCGCCTCGGACACGTCCTTGCCCAGACAGATATTCTCGCGCAGCGGTTCGTCGAACATCGGCGCCTCCTGCGTGACGACCGAGAACAGGTCGCGCAGTTCCGCCAGCGGCAGCGCATCCACCGGCACGCCGCCCACCAGAACCCGGCCGCGCTGAGGCTCGACCAGCCGGGTCAGCAGGTTGAAGACGGTGGACTTGCCCGCGCCCGACGGCCCCACCAGCGCGGTCATCTGCCCCGCCTTCGCGGTCAGCGTCAGCCCGTTCAGCGCGGGCGCATCGCCATAGGACAGGTGCACGTCGTCCAGAACGATGTCGCATTTGCCACCGGGGGCGGGCAGGGTGCGGGGGCTGGCGGGGGACAGGATCGTCGGGCGTTCCTGGAACACCGCGAAAAGCCGTTCGAGGCTGGCCAGCGCGGCCTGCCAGGCGCCCGAGACCCGGCCCAGGCGGCGCAGCGGCTCGAAGACAAGGGCGATGGCGGTGAAGAAGGCCATGAACTCGCCCACCGTCTTGTCGCCGTCGATGATCTGCATGCCGCCGAAGACCAGCACACCGGCAAAGCCGATCCCGCCCACCACGTCGATCAGCGCCGGGATGGCCGATTGCCCGGCCTCGGACCGGATCTGGACCTGCACATAGCCGTCCACCGTCCTGGCGAAGCGGACATCCTCGCGCGATTCCAGCCGGTTCAGCTTGATCGTGGTGACCCCGTGAAACGTCTCGTCCAGCCGGTTCGAGATCGAGGCGGCGGCCTCGCGCGCGGCCCGCGTGGTGCGCCGCACCCAGCGTTGCAGGATGGCGATCGGGCCGAACAGAAGCGGCACGCCCGCCAGCGCGATCAGCGTCCAGAGCCAGTCGATCGAGACCGCAACCGCGAACAGCGAGATCAGCGCCACCGCGTCCCGCCCCGCCGCGGTGAAGACCGTGTTCCAGATATTCGCCGCGGCCATGGTGTCGCCGCGCACCCGTTCGATCAGGTTGCCGGGCGGCGTCTTCTGGAACCACACGCTGTCCAGCGTCAGCATGTGCCCGACAAGGTCGCGCTGCAACGCCGCCGAAACCGAAAGGCCCACGCGCGCCATCAGCAGCCGCTGCCCGAAACCCGCGATCGCGCGGGCCAGGAACAGGACGATCACCGCCACAGCCACCAGCGGGATCGCGTCGCGGTTCCCGGCGATGAAGATGGTGTCGAACATCGGCTTGAACAGGTAGCTGAGCGCGCCCAGCGTGCCGCCCTCGATGGTCATCAGCGCCATCGCGGCGCCGATCATCCCGATATGGCGGCGCAGATAGCCGCGCCAGAGCCAGCGGATGATGGGTCGGCTGTCGTGCTGCGCGTCCATCGTTCAGCGGCCCCGGTGGCGATGCGCGCGGAACGCCGCCTCGATCGCGTCCGGGTCGTAGCGCGTCGCGATCCAGTCGCGGATCGGCATCGGGTCGGTCATCATGTCGGCCTCGCAGGCGTCGAGCATCTGGTCCAGAACGCCGCTGTCGGAGTTGCGGAAATGGATGAAACGCCAGTGCAGCATGCGCCTTGCCTCGGCAAGCGTCGCACCCTCGACATGCAGAAGATAAAGCGCCGAGGCAATCCCGGACCGGTCCGCCCCCGACTTGCAATGCATCACGAAGGGCTTCTCGATGGTCTCGAACAGGTCGAGCAGCGCCAGCAGATCGGCACGCCGTGCCATCCGGCGGGCATGCATGCGGTGGTTGACCAGCGTCAGCCCCAGCGCGCGGCAGGCCTCGGCCTCGAACAGCTGATGGCTTGCAGGTCCGTCCCGGCGCAGCGACAGCACGGTGCGGATGCCCATGTCGCGATAGCGCCGCAGCCGCCGCGCATCCGGTTGGTTCGACCGCCACGCCCCCGGCGCGAACTGGTGCAGGTTGGTCCAGAAGATGCGCAGGAAGGCATGGTCCATGATCTGGAAATGCCAGAACGCCGCAAACCGTCCGGCAGGCGTCGAGATGTCGCCGTCGAAGGCATCCCGCATCCGGCGATCGAAGGCATCGAGGCGGGTCTTGAGCTGGTCGAACATCGTCTCCCCGGCGCCCTGCGGCACGAGGTGGGGGGATATCCCGAATGGGCCTGCCTGACAAGCGAATGCCGCCCCGGCCCGGGCGTCCCCGCGCGCTCTTGCGGCGCACCGGCGCGCTGGCCTATAGAGCGGGGCGTCGAAAACAGCCGTCGAAGAGGGTTCCATGGCAGGCCATTCGAAATGGGCGAACATCCAGCACCGCAAGAACCGGCAGGACTCGGTGCGGGCCAAGCTGTTCTCCAAGCTGTCCAAGGAGATCACCGTCGCGGCCAAGATGGGCGATCCCGATCCCGACAAGAACCCCCGCCTGCGCCTCGCCGTCAAGGAGGCCAAGGCCAACTCGATGCCCAAGGACAATATCGAGCGCGCGATCAAGAAGGCGCAGGGCGGCGAGGGCGACAATTACGAGGAAATCCGCTACGAAGGCTACGGCCCGGATGGCGTGGCGGTGATCGTCGAGGCGATGACCGACAACCGCAACCGCACCGCGTCGAACGTGCGGTCGCTGTTCACCAAGCATGGCGGCAATCTCGGCGAGACCGGCTCGGTCGCCTTCATGTTCGAGCGCAAGGGCGAGATCCGCTATCCCGCCGCCGTGGGTGACGCCGATTCCGTGATGATGGCCGCGATCGAGGCCGGCGCCGAGGATGCCGAAAGCAGCGAGGACGGCCATGTGATCCTGTGCGCCGATACCGATCTGGGCGAGGTGGCCGCCGCGCTCGAGGCGCAGCTTGGCGAAAGCGAATCGACCCGGCTGATCTGGCAGCCCGGCACCACGACCGAGCTTGACCTCGAGGGCATGCAGAAGCTGATGAAGCTGGTGGATGCGCTGGAGGATGATGACGACGTGCAGCGCGTGACCACCAATTTCGAGGCCAGTGACGAGGTTCTGGCCCAGCTGTGATCCCGGCCGTTCAGCGAAAGCCCGCGATGGCCATATCCGTGGCGCTGGCGACCCGGTTCCGGCCGCCGCGCTTGGCCGCGTAGAGCGCCTGATCGGCGGTATCGAGGGCGCGTTCGAACCCGTCGTTCCGCGGCGTCTCGACCACGGCGCAGCCGAAGGACGCGGTCAGCGGCTTGCCGCCCGGCCCCTTGCCGATCTCTCCCGAGGGCCGGATCCGCAATTCCTCGGCCAGGGCATGGCGCAGGATTTCGGCCAGCGCCTCGGCGCCCGCCAGCGTGGTGTCGGGCAGCACCAGCAGGAACTCCTCCCCGCCCCAGCGCCCGGCGACATCCGACATCCGCAGCCGCGCCGACATCAGCCGCGCGGCGGTTTCCAGCACGCGGTCGCCGACCCCGTGGCCCAGCCGGTCGTTCACCGCCTTGAAATGGTCGAGGTCGCAGATCACCATCGACACCGGTCGCCCGCCACGGCGCGCGGCATGGATCGCATGGCCCGCCATCACCAGGGTTCCACGCCGGTTGGCCAGCCCCGTCAGCGGGTCGATCAGCGAGGCGCGCTGCAATTCGCGCGACAGGGCCCGGCGTTCGCGGTCCAGCCGGTCACGCATCCGGCCCGCGACCAGAACGCCGGTGCAGCAGAACAGGATCATCGCCTGGGCGTAGAACGCGTCCGCCGCACTGGGGCCGTTCGGGTCCATCCGGAAGATCACGATGGCCAGCGCGGTGGGCACGATGGCGGCCAGCGCCATCTCCATGCGCAGCACGCGGGCCAGCTTGTCGTCGCGGAACAGCGTGCGCCAGACGGGGCGCCGGGCCTGGGCGATCTGGGCGCCCAGCACCAGCGGCGTCAGGATCAGCATGGTGAAGGGCGACAACGCGCCGCGCAACTGGCCGATGCCCATGGCATAGCCCAGAAAGGCCGTCAGGCAGATCATCCCGGCGGCGCCTGCCAGAACCATGGCGGGCCATGCCGGGCGGCGGCGGCGCAACGCCAGCGCGCTGGCCAGCGCCAGGATGCCCACGGCCTCGCTGATGCCGGTGACTTCGGGATCCAGCGGCAAGCCGCGACTCAGCCAGATCAACTGCCCCAGCCCGATCATGGCCGCCAGCAGCAGAAGCGTCCGCTCGACCGGACCGCTGCGGGCAAAGGGCCGCTGCATCAGGATTGCCAGCGCCAGGGCGGCAAGGGCGACCAGTGTCAGCGGGGGAATGCCCGCCTCGCCCGGGAAGGGCCGGTGCAGCAACGGGATGTCGGCCAGAAATCCGATCGCCGGGACGGCCGCCAGAAGGAACGAGAACAGCGCCAGCGCCTGCCGCACGGCGGGGGCTGCGCGCACCATCACGAAACGTGGGGTTCCGTGCAGCAGATCGTCGTCTTCCCATGGTCCTGACGAGGGATGCCAGGTTTCTCTCATCGTGGTCTCCGTCGTCTTCGGCATCCGGCCGCCGGTCTCATCATGGCAAACAAGAGGTTAAAGGGACGTTGACGCAGCCTGCGTTGCACCGGCCCCCGATCGCCGGGCCTTGCGTCCCGCGCCTGCCTGGGGTGAAGTCGCGCCATGGCTCGGGGCGCGGACGCATCCGGGGGGCAGCGGCCCCTCGCGGGGATCCTCTGGATGCTGTTGACCGGCGCGAATTTCGTGGCGGTCACGGCCCTGGTCAAGCATGTCGGCGATGCCGTGCCCGCGCCTCAGGCGGCGTTCCTGCGCTATCTGCTGGGGCTGGTCTTTCTCGCGCCGATGCTGGGGCCGCTGCTGCGCGCGGGGATCGACCGGCGCGGGCTGGCGCAGTATTCGGTGAGGGGGCTTGTGCACGCGCTGGGCGTGATCTGCTGGTTCTACGCCATGACCCGAATCCCGATCGCCGAGGTCACGGCGATGAACTATCTCAACCCGGTCTATGTCACGATCGGCGCCGCGCTGGTCTTCGGCGAGCGGTTGGCGCTGCGCCGGATCCTCGCCATCGCGGTGGCCTTTGCGGGCGTTCTGGTGATCCTGCGCCCGGGGTTTCGCGAACTGTCGGACGGCCATCTGGCGATGATCTTCACCGCGCTGTTCTTCGGTGCCTCCTATCTGATGGCCAAGCGGCTGAGCGAGCGCGACTCGGCGGCCGTCGTCGTGGCGATGCTCTCGCTCACGGTGACGCTGGCGCTGGCGCCCCTCGCGCTGGCGGTCTGGGTGACGCCGACGCTGTCGCAACTGTTCTGGCTGTTCCTCGTCGCTTTCTTCGCGACCGCCGGGCATTACTCGATGACCATGGCCTTCCGCGCTGCGCCGCTGGCGGTGACCCAGCCGGTCACCTTCCTGCAACTGGTCTGGGCCACGCTGCTGGGCTGGCTGGTCTTCGACGAGGCGGCGGATGGCTGGGTGATCCTTGGCGGCGCGATGATCGTGGCGGCGGTGGTTTTCATCTCCTGGCGCGAGGCGACGCTGAAACGCCGCGTCACCACCCCGCCGCCCGAGGCCACCAAGCTGTGACGCCACCTTGCCGAGCAACGCCTTTCGCCTAGCTTCCCGGCATGGCCGACGAACTGACCCTCGATATCCGCACGGGCCTGCCCGACGCGCTGCGCGTGCTGCTGGACGAGCACCCGCGCGATCTGTGGGACAGCCATGTCCGCTTTGACGGGCTGACCCGGTTCTGGCTGGAACGCCACCTGATGTTCCGCGCGCTGATCGACCGGATCGGGGCCGAAAGCCGGTCCATCGTCGAGCGCAGCGCCGAGCCCGGACAGGCGGTGCGCAACACGGCCCGCTATGCGCAATTGCTGCTGGACGAGTTGCACGGGCATCACCAGATCGAGGATCTGCACTATTTCCCCCGCCTTCTGGCCGCAGAACCGCGGCTGGTGCGGGGCTTCGACATCCTGGACGGCGACCATCACGCGCTGGACGGGCAGCTTGCGGCGCTGGCGGGCGCGGTCAACGGGCTGATCCGGGCCACGCCTGCCGACCAACGCGACCGGGCCGGGGCGCTCGGGACGACGCTGGCGGGGTTCGGCCGGTTTCTGGACCGGCACTTGGTCGACGAGGAGGATCTGGTGGTGCCCATCCTTCTGAAACATGGCGAGGCGCTTGGCCTCTGAAAAGGCCCGGGTTTGATCGGGGTCAAGGACAGCCCGCGCGCGGGCTTCCTAGGGTCGGTGCGACCCAAGGGACAGATGGAGCCGGAAATGACCAACACGCCGCACGAGCTTGCCGAGGAATTTCCCGACAAGGCGGAGCTGATCCACGCGCTCAAGGCGAAGGATGCCCATTTCGCGCGCCTCTTCGACGAATATCACCAGATCAACGGCGCGGTGCACCGGGCCGAGACCGATATCGAACCGACCGACGATTTTCACCTGAGCGAGATGCGCAAGACGCGGATGACGCTGAAGGACGAGATCGCCCGCATCCTGCGCACCGCGGCGGCCTGAGCCGCAGACCTACCCCGTGGCGGCCTCGCCCTGCGTTTCCGCGGCGGGGCCTTCCACCTCGGCGGCGAATGTGTCGAAGAACTGGTCGGCCAGCCGCCGCGCCGTGCCGTGGATCAACCGAGAGCCTAGCTGCGCGAGCTTGCCGCCGACCTCGGCATGGACGTCATAGATCAGTTCCGTCCCGCCGCCCTCGGCATCTTCCAGCCGCACATCCGCGCGACCCTTGGCAAAGCCGGCAACACCGCCCTTGCCTTCGCCGAGGATGGTATAGCTTTGCCGCTCGATCAGATCCGAGACCTTGACCGCGCCGCGAAAGGTCGCCTTGACCGGGCCGACCTTCTGGGTGACGACCGCCTCGAACCCGTCCTCGATGCTGCCCTCAAGCTCCTGGCATCCGGGGATGCAGGCCTTCAACGTGTCCGGATCGGTCAGGCGCTCCCACACCGCCGCCCGGTCGGCCGCGATGACGCGGCTGCCCGTGAGTTCCATGGATTCCTCCCTGTTCTTCCCATCTTCATTTACGGGCCGAACCGGGCAGACGTCAAAACCTATTCCGCGACCTCGTAGGGCAGCAGGCCGCGCCGGTCGGGATCGACGCTGAGGCGGCGTTCCAGCGGGGGCACCGCGCGCTGGTGGCAATTGCGGCGTTCGCAGATGCGGCAGGAAATCCCGATCGGCTCGAAACCGGCGGCGTTGGTCAGGTCCAGATCGTCGGCATAGACCAGCCGGTCGGCATGCCGGATCTCGCAGCCCAGCCCGATGGCGAAACGGCGCACCGGCGCCCCCCAGGCACCGCCCGGCTTGGTCACGTCGCGCGCAAGGCTCAGATAGCGCACGCCGTCCGGGGTCTCGGCCAGTTGCCTCAGGAACCGGCCCGGCGTCTCGAAGGCGCGATAGACGTTCCACAGGGGGCAGGCCCCGCCGAAGCGCGCGAATTGCAACCGCGTCGCGGAATGGCGCTTGGTGATCGTGCCCGCCTGATCGACACGGACAAAGAAGAAGGGCAGCCCCTTGGCGCCCGGCCGTTGCAGGGTGGAGAGCCTGTGCGCCACCTGCTCGACCGAGGCGCCGAAACGGTCGGCCAGAAGTTCCAGGTCATGGCGGGTTTCCTGCGCGGCCGCGAGGAAGCGCCCATAGGGCAATAGGGCCGCGCCCGCGAAATAGTTCGCCATCCCGATCCGGGCGATGTCGCGCGCCTCGGGGGTCTGGAACCGGGCCAGATCCAGCGTTGCCTCCAGAAGCGGGGATTGCGTGAGAAGGGCAAGCTGATGCAGCAACTGGAACCGCCGGGTCGGACCGTGAAGGCGGGCCGAAAGGGTCAGCGTGCGGGTGCTCTTGTCGAAGTGACGCAGGCCCGGAATATCCGCGGCCCGCAACGTGATGCCGGCCGATTCCAGCGCGTGCTCGGCGCGGCGCTCGGGATCGTCGGGGCCAGCCCCGGCGCGGGAAAACCGTTCGGCGGCGTGATCGACCGCGTCGATGTAATTGTCGCAATAGTGGAAGAAGTCCCGCACCTCTTCCCAGGGCGACGGCCGCAGCCCTGCATCCCCGCGCCCCAGCGCCTCGTCCAGCGAGGCCAGCCGCTCGTGGCTCTGGCGATAGGCCCGGTGCAGTTCCAGGAACGCCCGCGCAAGCGCCGGGGCGTTCGAGGCCGCCAGCCGCAGATCCGCCAGCGGAGGCGCCAGCCCGCCAAAGACCGGATCGGCCACGGCCTCGCGCATGTCCGACACCAGCCGCTCGGCATCGCCCGACGAAAGCTCGGTGACATCGAAGCCGAATTCCGAGGCCAGCGCCAGCAGTACCGTGGACGAGACGGGGCGGTTGTTGTTCTCCATCTGGTTCAGATAGGGCAGCGAGATGCCCAGCCGCGCCGCGAAATCCTTCTGGGTCAGCCCCAGCCGCGTGCGCGTCTCGCGCAGTTTCGCGCCGGCGTAAAGCTTGCGATCGGTCATCGGGGATGCCCCTGCGATTAGCGGATTAGCGATGAGCCCAACTAACCTTTGCAAAGTCTGCGTGCAAGCCGGGTGTCACCCGCGCGGCGGCCTTGGCGCGCCCGGCGGCCCCTCCAGCCGGTCGATCCGGCGGACGTAAAGCACCGCGGCAACGGCCATCAGCGAGGTCGCCAGCATGATCGCCAGCAAGGGCCAGGCTCCGCGCCCCGGCACCAGCAGCGCGCCCGCCAGCGCCGACAGCCCCGCACCGCCCCCGATCATGATCGCGCCGCCCAGCCCGCTGGCCGTCCCCGCCAGATGCGGCCTCACAGACAGCATCCCCGCGGTCGCGTTCGGCAGCGTCATGCCGTTGCCCAGCCCGACCAGCGCCATCACCCCGAAAAATGCCAGCGGATGCGCCAGCCCCAGCCCGATCAGCGCCATCGAGATCACCGGCGCCGCCCCCGCGACCAGCGTGCCATAAAGGATCATGCCGTTGATCCCCACCCGCACCGAGAGGCGCCCGGCCAGGTAGTTTCCGCCCATATAGCCCAGCGCGATGATGCCGAAATACAGGCCCAGCGCCGCCGGGCTGAGGCCGAACACCTCGGACCCGACGAAGGGCGCGCCGCCCAGATAGGCGAAGAACGCCCCCGAGGCGAAGCCTGCGGCCAGCGCATAGCCCCAGAACCGGCGCGAGCGGAACAGTTCGGGATATTCGCGGAACTGCCCCAGCAGGCTGACCTCGCGCGGGCGCGCGGTCTCGCCCAGGTCGGCCCAGGTCAGCGCCAGCACCGCAAGTCCCGCGACCAGCAGCATCGCGAAGCTTGCCTGCCAGCCGAAGACCTGGTCCAGCACCCCGCCGATGGCCGGCCCGATCATCGGCACCAGCGCCATGCCCATCGTGACATAGCCGATCATCGAGGCGGCCTGCGCGTCGTCCACCATGTCGCGCACCACCGCGCGCGACAGCACCATGCCGGTCACGATCACCGCCTGCGCCATGCGGAAGGCCAGGAACAGGCCCGCATTGGGGGCCAGGATGCAGCCCAGCGTCGCGACCAGGAACAGCATGATCGAGACCAGCAGAACCGGGCGCCGCCCGTAGCGGTCGGAAATCGGCCCGATCGCCAGTTGCAGCACCGCGTTCATGCCGAGATACAGCGCCACGGACAGCTGCATCAGGCGGTAATCCGTGCCGAAATGCGCGGTCATGTTGGGCAGCGACGGCAGGAAGATGTTCATCGACAGCGCCGACAGCCCCGCAAGCAGGACCAGCGTCAGGATATGCGGTGGGGTCGTCCGGTCGAGAAGCCGGATCTCTGGTCGTGTCGGCATGTTCTCGGCTTACGGCGTGCCGCGTGATTAGTCCATCCGGTCAAATCCGGCCTGTGGCGGCGTATCTCCGGGCCTGAGGAAGTTAGCGGATTTACAATTAGCAAGCGGACATCTTCCAAAACTTTGCAAATATTCCGAAAGGTTCTTTTATGTCGTGTCCGCCCCCGATAGGTTGCCGCAAATTTCCGCAAGGGGCCAGCGCCGATGAAAGACATCCTGAACGAGCTCGAACGCCGCCGCGACATCGCCCGCATGGGGGGCGGAGAGAAACGCGTCGCGGCCCAGCACCAGAAGGGCAAGCTGACCGCGCGCGAGCGGATCGACCTGTTGCTGGACGAGGGCTCGTTCGAGGAATTCGACATGTTCGTGGCCCATCGCTGCACCGATTTCGGGATGGAGGAGAACCGCCCCTATGGCGATGGCGTCATCACCGGCTGGGGCACGATCAATGGCCGGCAGGTCTATGTCTTTTCGCAGGACTTCACCGTGCTGGGCGGGTCGGTCTCGGCCACCCATGCCCAGAAGATCTGCAAGATCATGGACATGGCGATGCAGAACGGCGCCCCGGTGATCGGCATCAACGACTCGGGCGGGGCGCGCATCCAGGAGGGCGTGGACAGCCTTGCGGGCTATGGCGAGGTGTTCCAGCGCAACATCGAGGCAAGCGGCGTGGTGCCCCAGATCAGCGTCATCATGGGCCCCTGCGCGGGCGGTGCGGTCTACTCGCCGGCGATGACCGATTTCATCTTCATGGTGCGGGATTCGTCCTACATGTTCGTCACCGGCCCCGACGTGGTGAAGACCGTCACCAACGAGGTGGTCACCGCCGAGGAACTGGGCGGTGCATCCACCCACACCCGGAAAAGCTCGGTCGCCGATGGCGCCTTCGAGAACGATGTCGAGGCACTTTACGAGGTGCGGCGTCTGGTCGATTTCCTGCCGCTGAACAACCGCTCGGTCCCGCCCGTGCGCCCCTTCTTCGACAACCCCGAGCGGGTGGATCCCAGCCTCGACACGCTGATCCCCGACAACCCCAACGTGCCCTATGACATGAAGGAACTGATCCTGAAGGTCGCGGACGAGGGCGATTTCTACGAGATCCAGGAGGATTTCGCCAAGAACATCATCACCGGCTTCATCCGTCTGGAGGGCCGCACCGTGGGCGTGGTGGCGAACCAGCCGATGGTTCTGGCGGGGGTTCTGGACATCGACAGCGCGCGCAAGGCCGCGCGCTTCGTGCGGTTCTGCGACTGTTTCGAGATCCCGATCCTGACCTTCGTCGACGTGCCCGGCTTCCTGCCCGGCACCAAGCAGGAATATGACGGCGTCATCAAGCATGGCGCGAAACTGCTGTTCGCCTATGGCGAGGCGACGGTGCCGAAAGTGACCGTCATCACCCGCAAGGCCTATGGCGGGGCCTATGTGGTGATGAGTTCCAAGCATCTGCGCGGCGATATCAACTACGCCTGGCCGACCTCGGAAATCGCGGTGATGGGCGCCAAGGGCGCGACCGAGATCCTCTATCGCTCGGAACTGGGTGACGCCGACAAGATCGCCAAGCGCACGGCCGATTACGAGGACCGCTTTGCCAATCCTTTCGTGGCGGCCGAGCGGGGCTTCATCGACGAGGTGATCCAGCCCCGCTCCACCCGCCGCCGCGTCTGCCGGGCCTTCGCCGCGCTGCGCAACAAGAAGCGCCCGATGCCCTGGAAGAAGCACGACAACATCCCGCTGTGATCCCAGGTCGGGTCGGCGCATCGCGTGTCGGCCCGTGACGGAGGTGGTCCGATGCCCGAGCCTGCCCTTCCCCGAGGCGCCCGCCCGCCCGCCCGACGCGCCGGGCGCCGGGTGGCCCTTGCGCTTGCGCTTGTCCCCGGCGCCCTCGCCGCGCAAGAGGTGATCGACGTGCCCTCGGGCCAGCCCGTCACGCTTTACGAGACCATCACCGGCGAGGCGGAAACCGGGGGGATGGCCGTCCGCTTCCGCTTTCTCGCCCCGCAGATCGCCCGCGACGGCGGCACCATGCCGTTCGAACTGGCCGCGGGCGACATCGAGTTTCTCTGCGACAGCTACGCCTTGCCGCGTCTGTCCGACACCGGCCCCGAGCTTGCCCAGATCGTCATCACGCTGATGGATCGCCCCGTTCCCTTCGGTCAGGCAGACCCCGAGGCCACCCAGTTCTTCGAGGCGTTCCGCCCCGAGGACGGACGCTGCGTGTGGGAGGGTTTCTGACGATGAAGCAACATCTTGCACGCCGAGTCCCGATTTGGCGGATAGCTGCGCCTTTTGAGTCACAGGTGGCAGTTTCGCGGCGCATCCCATGTGCAAAGCGTTGTGATTGGTCTATGATTCGAGTGGGTCCCGGAATTGTGACCTTCAACGTGATCGTGGCCGACCTGGTGTCGGCCCCTGCAAGAAAATGGAGTTCTGGATGTCCAAGAGCATCAAGGCCCTTATGGCGCTGTCCCTCGTGGCCTTCGTCGCGGCCTGCGCCCAACAGGAAGAAGTCGTCTACGTCGAGCCCGAGCCCGTCGTCGGCGAGCCGAAGTACACCAAGTACTGATACGGGCGCGGGGCGGGCCTGGCCCGCCCCGACACCCTCCGCGTCGCCTGCCGCCCGGGAGGAGACGCGATGCTGAAGCACAGGGGCTTTCCCGGCCGCCTTCCGGGCACCGATTTCCAGTTCACGATTCGCAGGGCGAACAAGGACGGCGCGACGCGGCTTGTCGCCCGTGAACGCTATGCCGACCGCCGCAATTCCGACCGCCGCGCCGACGCGGCGTTCATGGCCGCGCTGTGGGAGCATTTCGGCGGCGAACCCTTCGAGCGCGGCAATCTCGATGCAGGGCGGTTGTCCTGGGTCTTTGGCCGCGAGGTCGTGCCTGCCGAAGATCCTTTCGATCCCGAAAGCTACGACGCCCTGCTCAGAATTGACGTGGCGCGCGCCCGAATGGCCTTTCCCGACATCTTCGGCGGCGAGGGTTAGGCATGAATTTGCTCAGGGATTCGGCCTGTCGGCGGGAATCGGCCAAAATTGACTCGCCTGTGCGTTGTGGCCTTTTCTTTTGGGCGCAAGTGAGGAATCCTGACCAAGGACGCGGTGGACTGATACCCCTTCATCCCCGCGTCTTGTACTACCGTTACCCTTCCCCAACCCCCAGGCCTGACCCCATTAGGGTCAGGCCTACCCCCGTTCTTCCCGTCGCCATCCACGGTTTGCCGGCCCGCAGGCGGAACGATTTCCGTTCCGTCCGCGTTCCATCCGCAGTAAACTCCCGGCGCAACAAAAATCCGAACGGAGGCAGAGTAGGATGCGTATTCTCAAGATTCTGGTCGCGGTCGCGGCCGTTGGCTCTCTGGCGGGCTGCATGGCCAACGATACCGAGCGGGCGCTTGCCGGTGCGGTCGGCGGTGCCGTCGTGGCCGATGTGCTCGACACCAATGTCGCGGCCGGGGCGGCCGTGGGCGCCGCTGCGGGCGCGCTGTGCGACGACGCGGGTTTCTGCAGATGATCTGACCGGGCGGGCCTTCGGGTCGGCCTGCGGGAATGTTGACAGGGTCATCGGGGCTGCGGGCTCCGGTGGCCCTTTCTCGTTTATGCGCCGGGGCGGGTGCGGCCCGGCGGAATGCTGGAAAGGACGGAAATGTTCGAGAAGATCCTGATCGCCAACCGGGGGGAGATTGCCTGCCGGGTCATCAAGACCGCCCGCAAGATGGGCATCAAGACGGTGGCCGTCTATTCCGACGCCGACCGCCATGCGCTGCATGTGCGGATGGCGGACGAGGCGATCCATATCGGCCCGCCGCCCGCGAACCAGTCCTATATCGTGATCGACCGGATCATGGAGGCGATCAAGGCCAGCGGCGCGCAGGCGGTCCATCCCGGTTACGGCTTCCTGTCCGAGAACCGGCTGTTCGCCGAGGCGCTGGAGGCCGCGGGCGTCGCCTTCATCGGCCCGCCCGCAAGCGCGATCGAGGCGATGGGCGACAAGATCACTTCCAAGAAACTGGCGGCCGAGGCCGGGGTCTCGACCGTGCCGGGCTATATGGGCCTGATCGGGGATGCCGACGAGGCGGTGAAGATCAGCCGCGAAATCGGCTATCCGGTGATGATCAAGGCCAGCGCGGGCGGCGGCGGCAAGGGCATGCGCATCGCCTGGACCGACGAGGAAACCCGCGAGGGTTTCCAGGCGTCCCGGGCCGAGGCGGCGAACAGCTTCGGCGACGACCGCATCTTCATCGAGAAATTCGTCACCCAGCCCCGCCATATCGAGATCCAGGTGCTGGCCGACAAGCATGGCAACACGCTCTATCTGGGCGAGCGGGAATGCTCGATCCAGCGCCGCAACCAGAAGGTCATCGAGGAAGCCCCCAGCCCCTTCCTTGACGCGGCGACGCGCAAGGCGATGGGCGAACAGGCCTGCGCGCTGGCCCGCGCCGTGGGCTATACCTCGGCCGGGACGGTGGAATTCATCGTCGATGGCAGCCGCAATTTCTACTTCCTGGAAATGAACACCCGGCTTCAGGTGGAGCATCCCGTCACCGAACTGATCACCGGCATCGACCTTGTGGAACAGATGATCCGCGTCGCGGCGGGCGAGAAGCTGTCCTTCGGGCAGGCGGACGTCAAGCTGAACGGCTGGGCCATGGAAAGCCGGCTTTACGCCGAGGATCCCTATCGCAACTTCCTGCCCTCGATCGGGCGGCTGACGCGCTATCGCCCGCCGGCGGAATCGGCGCATGAGGCGGCCGTGGTGCGCAACGATACCGGCGTCTACGAGGGCGGCGAGATCAGCATGTATTACGACCCGATGATCGCCAAGCTCTGCACCTGGGCGCCCACCCGCGACCAGGCCATCGACGAGATGCGCACCGCGCTGGATGCCTTCGAGGTCGAGGGCATCGGCCACAACCTGCCCTTCCTCTCGGCGGTCATGGATCACCCGCGCTTCTGTTCGGGCGAGATCACCACCGCCTTCATCGCCGAGGAATATCCCGACGGTTTCGCGGGCGTCAGCCTGCCGCGCGAGGAACTGCGCCGGGTGGCCGCCGCGGCCGCGGCGATGTTCCGCGTGGCCGAGATCCGGCGCGCGCGCATCTCGGGCACGATGGACAATCACGAACGCAAGGTCGGCAGCGACTGGGTGGTGGTCGCCCAGGGCGAACGCTTCGCGCTGACCATCGACGCCGACCGCCAGGGTTCGACCGTGCGCTTTGCCGAGGGCGACGCCCACCGCGTCACCTCCGACTGGACGCCGGGCAACCCGCTGGCGGTGCTGCATATCGACGGCGTGCCGCTGGTGCTCAAGGTCGGCAAGTCGCCCAACGGCTACCGCATCCGCCATCGCGGCGCCGAGATGAAGGTGGCGGTCTTCACCCCCCGCCAGGCGGAACTTGCCGCGCTGATGCCCGAGAAACTGCCGCCCGACACCTCGAAATTCCTGCTTTGCCCGATGCCGGGCCTGATCGTCTCGGTCGATGTCGAGGAGGGCCAGGAGGTGCAGGAAGGCCAGGCGCTGTGCGTGGTCGAGGCGATGAAGATGCAGAACATCCTGCGCGCCGAACGCAAGGGCATCGTCGCCAGCATCAAGGCCGGCCCCGGCGCCAGCCTTGCGGTCGACGATGTGATCATGGAGTTCGAATGACCTTCCGGGCCGCCCCTTTCCCCCCACCTTCGGGGGCGGCCCGTGGCCGGGCTCAGTCCGACCCGGCGCCGCGGCGGTCGCGGATCTCCTGCTGGCGTAGCGGCATCTTGTCGATCGAACGGGTCAGTTCGCGCACGTCCCAGGGTGCGGGTTTGCGCAAGGCCACGTTGCCGTCCTTGGCCACCAGCACCAGTGCGAAGCCGCGCGGGCGCAACGCCTGGCGGAAGGCGCTGCGGGCGGCCGGATCGGTGTCCGTGATCACCACGACGTCGCGCAGCGCCAGTTCGTCCATCCGCGCGGTCAGCAGGTCCATCTGCTGGGCAAACCGCGGATCGGCCTCGCTGTCGGCGAACACGACCACGGGACGGGCAATCCAGTGGAACTCGTCCGGGCTGACCTCGCGCGCGTCCAGGATCGTCATGTGGTCCGCCTGCCAGCGTTCGAACGGCGTCGCCTCCTCCATCGCACCTGCGGTCAGGGCAAACGGGACGAGGGCGGCAAGTGCAAGAGATACGAGACGTTTTTTCATGAACCCTCCTGTCGCGTCCAGATATAGGCGCGCGGGAACGGAAAGCGAAGCTTGAACCCGCCCGCGGGCGGGGGAACGAGACGAAAAGGGACGATCCGATGACGGACAAGACCAGAAGCTGGGCCGAGATGGCCGCCAAGGAACTGCGCGGCCGCAGCCCCGAGGATCTGACCTGGGAGACGCCCGAGGGCATCCCGGTCAAGCCGCTCTATACCGAAGCGGATATCGCGGGCCTGCCGCATATGGGCTCGGTCCCCGGCGCGGCGCCCTATACCCGCGGTCCGCGCGCCACGATGTATGCCGGTCGGCCCTGGACGATCCGGCAATATGCGGGCTTTTCCACCGCCGAGGAGAGCAACGCCTTCTACCGCAAGGCGCTGGCGGCGGGCCAACAGGGCGTTTCGGTCGCCTTCGACCTGGCGACGCATCGCGGCTATGACAGCGACCATCCCCGCGTGGTGGGCGATGTCGGCAAGGCGGGCGTGGCCATCGACAGCGTCGAGGACATGAAGATCCTGTTCGACGGCATCCCGCTGGATCAGGTCAGCGTGTCCATGACGATGAACGGCGCGGTGATCCCGGTTCTGGCCAGCTTCATCGTCGCGGGCGAGGAACAGGGGGTGGACCGCGCGCTTCTGTCGGGCACGATCCAGAACGACATCCTGAAAGAGTTCATGGTGCGGAACACCTATATCTATCCGCCCGAACCCTCGATGCGGATCGTGGCCGACATCATCGAATACACGTCCACTGACATGCCGCGGTTCAACTCGATCTCGATCTCGGGCTACCACATGCAGGAGGCAGGCGCGAACCTCGTGCAGGAACTGGCCTTCACGCTGGCCGACGGCAAGGAATATGTGAAGACGGCGCTGGCCCGGGGGCTGGATGTCGATGCCTTTGCCGGGCGGCTGTCCTTCTTCTTCGCCATCGGTACGAATTTCTTCATGGAAATCGCCAAGCTGAGGGCGGCGCGCTTCCTTTGGCACCGCATCATGTCGGAGTTCGAGCCGAAGAACCCCGGCTCGCTGATGCTGCGCACTCATTGCCAGACCAGCGGCGTGTCGTTGCAGGAACAGGACCCCTACAACAACATCGTGCGCACGGCCTATGAGGCGATGAGCGCGGTGCTGGGGGGCACGCAATCCCTGCACACCAACAGCTTCGACGAGGCGATCGCGCTGCCCACCGAATTCTCGGCCCGGATCGCGCGCAACACCCAGCTGATCCTTCAGAACGAGACCAAGGTGACCAAGGTGGTCGATCCGCTGGCGGGCTCCTACTATGTCGAGAAGCTGACCGCCGATCTGGCCGAGGCGGCGTGGAATCTGATCGAAGAGGTCGACGAGATGGGCGGCATGACCAAGGCGGTCGCGACCGGCATGCCCAAGCTGCGCATCGAGGAGGCCGCCGCGCGCTGGCAGGCCGCGGTCGACCGCGGCGACGAGGTGATCGTGGGCGTCAACAAGTTCCGCCTGGCCAAGGAGGATCCGATCGACATTCTCGACATCGACAACGTCAAGGTGCGCGACAGCCAGATCGCCCGGCTGGAGCAGATCCGCGCCAGCCGCGACCCGGCGGCCTGCGACGCGGCGCTGTCCGCGCTGGAACAGGCCGCGTTCAGCGGTCAGGGCAACCTGTTGCGCCTTGCGGTCGAGGCCGCCCGGGCGCGCGCCACGGTGGGAGAGATCAGCATGGCGATGGAAAAGGCGTTCGGGCGGCACCGCGCCGAGGTCAAGACGCTCTCGGGCGTCTATGGCGCGGCCTATGAGGGCGACGAGGGGTTCGCCGCGATCCAGAAGGCGGTCGAGGATTTCGCCGAGGCCGAGGGGCGGCGGCCGCGGATGCTGGTGGTCAAGATGGGCCAGGACGGCCATGACCGCGGCGCCAAGGTCATCGCCACGGCCTTTGCCGATATCGGCTTCGACGTCGATGTGGGCCCCTTGTTCCAGACCCCCGAAGAGGCCGCGCAGGATGCCATCGACAACGATGTGCATGTGATCGGCGTCTCGTCGCAGGCGGCGGGCCACAAGACGCTGGCGCCCAAGCTGATCGAGGCGCTCAAGGCGCAGGGGGCCGAGGACATCATCGTGATCTGCGGCGGCGTGATCCCGCAGCAGGATTACGACTTCCTCAAGGCCGCGGGCGTCAAGGCGATCTTCGGGCCGGGCACCAACATTCCGACCGCGGCCAATGACATCCTGCGCCTGATCCGCGAGGCGCGGGCCTGACAGCACGGCCCCGGCGGCGGCGACGCTGCGTCAGATGCAGGCTTGCCATTGCATCCCCGCCCCGGCGGGGATCACATGCACCGGACCCGGCCGACAGGAGTGCCCGCGACATGCTCAGCCTCGATCACCTCGCCATCTCGGCCGAGACGCTTGAGGCGGGCATGGCCGCCGTCGAGGAACGCCTGGAGGTGCGGCTTTCGCCCGGGGGACGGCATGCCGCGATGGGCACCCATAACCGGCTGTTGCGTCTCGGTCCCGGCCTCTATCTCGAAGTCATCGCCATCGACCCCGCGGCGCCCGCGCCCGGCCGCCCGCGCTGGTTCGACCTGGACCGTTTCGCCGGGCCGCCGCGGCTGACGAACTGGATCGTGCGCTGCGACGATCTGGATGCGGCGCTTGCCCGCGCGCCCTCGGGCAGCGGCAGGCCGATCGAGCTTGCCCGCGGCGACCTGCGCTGGCGCATGGCCGTGCCCGAGGATGGGCGGCTGCCCTTTGACGGGCTGTTCCCCGCGCTGATCGACTGGCAGGGGGCGGCGCATCCCGCCGGGCTTCTGCCCGAAACCGGTTGTCGGCTGGCCGCGCTGGAACTGCATCACCCGCGCGCCGACGAGCTGCGCCTTGCGCTGCGCGGCCTGATCGACGACCCGCGGATCGCGCTGCACCAGGCGCCCGCGCCCGCGCTGCGCGCGCTGATCGACACGCCGTCCGGGCGGCGCGCGCTGGAATGACGATCCGCCCGGCCACGGCCCGGGATGCCGCCGCGCTTGTCGCGATCTGGAACCCGATCATCCGCGACACGACGATCATCTTTCATTCCGCCCGGAAGACGCCCGAAGGCGTCGCCGAGATGATCGAGACCCGCACCGCTGCGGGCCATGGCTTTTTCGTCGCCGAGCAGGACAGTGCGATCCTCGGGCTGGCCACCTACGGCCCGTTCCGCCCCGGCGACGGCTATGCCCGCACGATGGAGCACACGATCCTTCTGGCGCCGGGTGGGCAGGGCAGGGGGCTTGGCCGGGCGCTGATGGGCGCGCTGGAGACCCATGCCGCCGATGCGGGGGTGCATGCGATGATCGCGGCCGTCAGCGCCGACAACCCCGGCGGCATCGCCTTTCACGCCGCGCTGGGCTATGCCGAGGTCGGCCGCCTGCCCCAGGTGGGGGTCAAGGCCGGGCGCTTTCTCGATCTTGTGCTGATGCAGAAGATGCTTTCCGTCGCACCTGACACTGGCCCCGCCGCGGGTTAATCTCGCGGTCATGTCGCTGTGGTCCCGCATCTCTGCCGCTGTCTCTGTGCTTGCCAAGGGGGAAAGCCTTGCCACGGTCTTCGACCGCCTGCGCACGCCGCCCGAACGGACGGTGGCCTTCACCATCGCGGTGATCGCGCTGGGCGCCAAGATGGCCAAGGCCGACGGGCAGGTGACGCGCCGCGAGGTCGCGGCCTTCCGCGAGGTCTTTACCATACCGCCGTCGGAGGAAGGGAATGCCGCGCGCGTCTTTGACCTTGCCCGCCAGGACGTGGCCGGGTTCGAGGAATATGCCCGCCGCATCCGCCGCATGTTCCGCGGCCGCAAGGAACCGCTTTGCGACCTGATGGAGGGGCTGTTCTTCATCGCGCTGGCCGATGGCGACTATCACCCCGCCGAGGATGCGTTCCTTGCCCGCGTCGCCGCCGCCTTCGGCCTCAGCGAGGCGCAGTTCCGCACGCTGCGCGCCCGCTTCGTGCCCGATGCCGCGCCCGATCCCTATACCGTGCTGGGCGTCGATCCCGGCTACGATCTTGAGGCCATCCGCAAGGTCTGGCGCAAGGAGGTGCGCGAGACCCATCCCGACCGGATGCATGCCCGCGGCGTGCCCGAAGAGGCGATCCACCTTGCCGAGCGGCGGCTGATCGCGGTCAACGCCGCCTGGGAACAGATCCTTCAGGACCGCGCGGCGTGAGGATCGCCACCTATAACGTCGAATGGTTCAATGCCCTGTTCGACGACCTCGGCACTCTTCTGGACGATGACCAGCCCTCCGCCCGCACGGGCGTCACCCGTCACCAGCAGATCGAGGCGCTGGGCATCGTCTTTACCGCGCTGGACGCCGATGCGGTTCTGGTGGTCGAGGCGCCCGACGATACCGGCCGCCGCTCGACTGTCACGGGGCTTGAGAATTTCGCGCAGGTGATGGGCCTGCGCGCGCGGCGCGTGCTGATCGGCTTCACCTCCGACAGCCAGCAGGAAATCGCGCTGCTCTACGATCCCGACCGGATCAGCGCGCATCACGACCCGCAGGGCGATCCGACCGGAAAGAAGGGCTCGGCCGAGGCGCCGCGCTTTGACGGCGTGTTCCGCTGGGATCTGGACGTGGATGCCGCGGCCGAACTGATCCGCTTTTCCAAGCCGCCGCTGGAACTGGCGGTGCGAAGTGCGGCGGGTTTCGCCTTTCGGATGATCGGGGTGCATGTGAAATCCAAGGCCCCCTATGGCGCCTCGACCCCCGACGAGGTGATGCGCATCTCGATCCAGAACCGGCGCAAGCAACTGGCGCAATGCATCTGGCTGCGCCAGCGGATCGAGGCGCATCTGGCCGAGGGGGAGTCGCTGATCGTTCTGGGCGATTTCAACGATGGCCCGGGGCTGGACGAATACGAAAAGCTGTTCGGCCGGTCCGGGGTCGAGATCGTCATGGGCCTCGACGTGCCGCGCGAGATGCGGCTTTACGATCCCCATGCGCGACAGGCGCAACAGGGCCGATCCGCCGCCCAGCCCGCCACCGCCCGGTTCTACATCCATTCCGAGCGGCACTATCTCTCGGCGCTGCTGGACTATGTGATGATCTCGTCCGACCTGCGCGCGCGCCGCCCGGCCTGGCGGATCTGGCATCCGTTCGACGACCCGGACCTTTACCGCGTGCCCGAACTGCGCGAGGCGCTGCTGGCGGCCTCCGACCATTTCCCGGTCAGCCTCGACATCGAGCTTTGACCCGCCCTTGCCCGCGCCTATACTGCGCCCATGAACCGGATCGCCGCCCTTTGCGTAGCCGCCCTCGTCGCGTTCGGTCCTGCCGCCGCGCAGGAGGCCGAACCCTTGCCGGACGCGAAGATGCGCGAGGGGATGGACCTGCTTGGTCAGGGCATGAGGCTGTTGTTCAAGGGGCTCGGGGACGAGCTGGAACCCGCGCTTCGCGATCTGGCCGAGACGATGCAGCCCGCGCTGCGGCGGCTGGTCGAGATCGTGGACGATTTCGACGCCTACCAGATGCCCGAGCGGCTGCCCAATGGCGATATCCTGATCCGCCGCAAGCCCGACGCGCCGCCCTTGCCCCCACCCGACGATATCGAGATCTAGGCCCGGCGGATCCGCACGCCCGTCTCGACCCCCAGCGCCTTGGCCAGCGAGGCGAACCGCGCCTCGGCCACTTCGCCGAATAGCGGCTCGGCGCGGGCGTCGAGCACCAGTTCCAGCCGCTTCTTCTTGGGGAAATGGCGCAGTTCGGCCAGCGTGTCGGGCGTGTCCGATGAAAACATCGCGCCAAAGCGCAGCGCCTTGCCCAGAACCTCGGCCTGTTGCATCTGGATCGGGTCCAGCAGGCCGAACAGCCGTTCGAACCGGCTGCCTGCGCGGCTGTTCTTGTAGCGGTGCAGCAGCGACACGCCGAGGAACACACGCTCCCAATGCTCCAGCCCGCCCAGATTGGCCTGGGTCGCGGTGTCGAAACAGACCTCGTGGCGATAGTCGGGATGCGCGCGCCAGGCGGTGTCATGCAGGTGGCAGGCCGCCTTGATCAGCCGCCGCTTCTCGGGTCCCGCCGCGCCGAACAGTGGCAGCACGAAATTGTAGAGCCGCTTGCCGAAGCCGGGGAAGCGGGCGGAACTTGCCTCGACGAAACGGCAGGCCTCGACCAGCGGATCGCGGGCGCGCAGCTCGGCCGGCATCTGTTCGTACAAGAGTCCCTCGCGGATGCCATAGCCCGACACGGCGATCTCGCGCGGCTTCAGACGGGCGACCAGCCGTTTCAGCACCTGCACCGCGATCGGCACCAGCGAGAGCCGCTCGATCGAGATGCCGGTGCGGGCGCGGAGCGCGTCGACCCCGGTGGTCTCGATCCAGTCGATCGTGGCGGCCAGCGATTTCCGCGTCATCCGGTATTCGTGCAGCACCGTCAGCGGATAGCCGCGCCGCTCCATGTCGAGCCGGGCGATCGCGCGCCACGACCCGCCCACCAGGAACAACCGGCCCCGCGAACAATCCATGCCGCGGGCCAGCGTCTCGACCTCCTGGGCGATGAACTGGGTCAGCCCCTTCTTGCCGCCCTTGACGTCCTGCAGTTTCAGCGGACCCAGCGGCGAGGTGCGCCGCTTGCCGACCCGGCCGCCGTCCAGTTCGGCCAGTTCGACCGACGAGCCGCCCATGTCGCAGACGATCCCCTCGGCACCGGGCCAGCCCAGCAGCACGCCCTGCGCCGACAGCCGCGCCTCCTCGGCGCCGTCGATCACCCAGGGCCGCAGGCCGGTCTCGCGCTCGATCTGGCGGCGAAAATCGGGGCCGTCCTCGGCATCGCGCATCGCGGCGGTGGCAACCACCGTCAGGGGGGCCGCCCCCATCGCCTCACCCAGAAGGGCAAACCGCTTGAGCGCCGCCAGCGCGCGCCGGCGCCCCTCGGGCGACAGCCGCCCGGTCTGGCCCAGCCCCGCGCCCAGCCCGCACATCACCTTTTCGTTGAAAAAATAGGCCGGGCTGCGGGCCGCGCCGTCGAACACGACCATCCGCACCGAGTTCGACCCGATATCCACGACCCCCACGCGAGAAAGCGCCCGCGCCTCGGGGCCGCCGAACAGGGGGCGGCCAAAGGGTTCCCATGCTTCTGGGCGGTCGTCGCCGCTGCCGTCCATCTGCTGCCTTTCGCCCCTGGCGTGCCGGGACTCTGCCAAGCACGTCCGCCGTCGTCAATCGGCGACGTTCGCCAACCGGGGCACATCGGCCGCCCCCGCGGTGCCACGGCCCGACAGCGACGGGTTTTCCATGAAGAACCTGTGGCAGTTGAACGCGTCCGGTCCCGCCTTGGCCCGCACGAAGCTGCCATCGGGCTGCATGACCCAGCTTTGCGCCTCGTCGGCCAGATTCGCGGACATGACCTGGTCCACGATCTGCGCCTTGACCGTGGGGTTGGTGCATTCCACCAGCGTTTCCACCCGGCGGTTCAGGTTGCGGCCCATCCAGTCGGCCGACGAGATATAGACCCGCGCCCTGGGCGAGGGCAGGCCATAGCCGTTGCCGAAGCAGACGATGCGGGAATGTTCCAGGAAGCGGCCGATGATCGACTTGACGCGGATATTCTCGGACAGCCCCTTGATGCCGGGCCGGATGCCGCAGATCCCGCGCACGACAAGGTCGATCTTCACCCCCGCATTGGACGCGGCATAAAGCGCGTCGATCACGTCGGGCTCGATCAGCGAGTTCATCTTGGCCCAGATCCGCGCGGGCCGCCCGGCGCGGGCATGCCCGGCCTCTTCGGCGATGCGCTGCAACAGCGTGGATTTCAGCGACAAGGGCGAGATCGACAGGTTCTCCAGCCCGTCGGGCTCGGCATAGCCGCCGATATAGTTGAACACCTTGGTCGCATCCCGTCCCAGCGCCGCGTCGCAGGTGAACAGCGACAGGTCGGTATAGATGCGCGCGGTGATCGGGTGGTAGTTGCCGGTGCCGAAATGGGTATAGGTCACCAGGTTCTCGCCCTCGCGGCGGACCACGGTGCTGATCTTGGCATGGGTCTTGTAGTTGATGAAACCATAGACCACATGCGCGCCCGAGCGTTCCAGCCGCCGCGACTGGCGGATATTGGCGGCCTCGTCGAAGCGGGCCTTGAGCTCCACCAGCGCGGTGACCGACTTGCCATCCTCGGCCGCCTCGCACAGCGCCTCGACGATGGGCGAGTTCTTCGACGTGCGGTAGAGCGTCTGCTTGATCGCCACCACGTTCGGGTCGCGCGCGGCCTGCTGCAGGAAGCGGACCACCATGTCGAAGGTCTCGTAGGGGTGGTGCAGCAGCATGTCCTTGTGCCGGATCGCGGCGAACATGTCGCCCTCATGGTCCTGCACCCGTTCGGGCACGCGGGGGGTGAAGCTTTTCCACAGCAGGTCCGGGCGGTCGTCGATCACCAGTTCCTTGAGATCCGCCAGCCCGATCAGACCGCGCACCTCGATCGCGTCCTCCTCGGTGATGTGCAATTCGCGGATGATGACGGAGCGCAATTCCTCGGGCGCGCCCGAGGACATCTTCATGCGCACCACCTCGCCCCGGCGGCGGCGCTTCAGCGCGACCTCGAATTCGCGCACCAGATCCTCGGCCTCTTCCTCGACCTCAAGATCGCTGTCGCGCAGCACGCGGAAGGTGCAACTGCCCACCGCCCGATAGCCCGGGAACAGCAGGTGCAGATGCATCAGCAACGATTCCTCCAGCGGCAGGAACCGCGCCTGCCCTTCGCGCGCGGGCAGGCGGATGAAGCGGTCGATCTGGTGCGGGATCGGCAGCAGCGCCTGCAAGGGCTGGCCGTCCTTCTCGCGCTCCAGCTGCAAGGCCAGGCAGAAGCCGGTATTCGGGATGAAGGGGAAGGGATGCGCCGGATCGATTGCCAGCGGCGAAAGCACGGGAAACACCTGTTGCAGGAAATGCTCGCCCAGATGCACCCGGTCGGCCTTGGTCAGCCGCGAGCGGGTCAGCAGGTGGATTTCCGCCTCTTCCATCAGTTTCTTCAGCCGGTTCCAGCTTGCCTGCTGCGCCTGCAACAGCCGCCGCGCATCGCGGTCGATCAGCACCAGTTGCTCGGCCGGGGTCAGGCCATCATCGGCGGGCGTGGTATTGCCCTTGTTGGCCAGTTCGCGCAGGCCCGCCACGCGCACGGTGTAGAACTCGTCCAGGTTGGTGGCCGAGATCGACACGAAACGCACCCGCTCCAGCAGCGGCACGCGCGGGTTGTCGGCCTCTTCGAGGACACGCCAGTTGAAGCCCAGCCAGCTGAGTTCGCGGTTGAAGAACCGCTTCGGCCCCGTGCGCTGGGCTTCGGGAATCTCGACGGGCGCGGGGAAGGGGGCTTTGAGGAAATCGGCCTGGGTCATGCTCGTGCTTATGAATTCAGGGTGTGACGGCTGAGTGACAGTTATCGGGCCTCGGGCAGGGTCTTGTCCAGCACCGTGCGGGCCAGCCGGAGGCCCGGCCGATGCCCGGTGGCCAGCGCCTCGCGGTCGATGGCGGCGACCGTTTCTGCGGCGGCGGCGAAGGAGCGTTCCATCCGGTCCACGAGATAGCCGATCAGATCGGGTTTCACCGCCAGTTGACGGTCGGCGAACAGCTTGACCAGCACCGCGGCCAGCAGCGCGTCGTCGGGCGGGTCCAGATGCGCCGTTGCGGCGGCCTGCATCCGGCTGGCCAGATCGGGCAGCCCCAGCCCCCAGTCCCGCGCCGGGCCGCGCGCGGTGACCAGCAGCGCGCCGCCCGATGCGGCCAGCAGGTTGTGCAGGTGAAACAGCGCCGTCTCGGCCGTGCGGTCGCCACCGATCCGGTCGGCATCCTCGACCGCCACCGCACCCGTTTCGGCCAGCGCGGGCAGATCCGCGGCCGGGAGATCGGCGGCGTAACGGACCGGGGCGCCGGTCAGTTCCGCCCAGACATTGGCGAGATGGGTCTTGCCCGATCCCTCCGGGCCGATCAGCACCAGCTTGCCGCCCGGCCAGGCGCGCCAATCCTCGATCTGCGCCACGGCGATCTCGTTCGCGGGCGCCACGAAGAAGGCCGCGCGCCCCCGTGCGGGTCGCACGGGCAGGTCGAGGATCAACTGGCGGGCCATGTCAGGCGGCGTCCTCGTCCTTCCCGGATCCGTCGCGCGCATCTTCCAGGGCCGCAAGGCCGCGGTAGAGCCGGCTCTCCCTGTATTGCGCGATCCCGAAACGCGCCATCACCCCCAGAACGGCCGCCACCGGCACCGCGACCAGCATGCCGACAAAGCCGAAGACCGAGCCGAAGGCCGCCAGCGCGAAGATCAGCCAGACCGGATGCAGCCCGACCGACCCGCCCACCAGCTTGGGCGTCAGCACATTGCCCTCGATCATCTGGCCCGCCACGAAGATCGCCGCCGCGCCCGCGATGAACCACCATTCGCCCCAGAACTGGAACAACGCCAGCCCGATCGCCAGCGCGCCGCCCACGATGGCGCCGACATAGGGAATGAACGAGATGATCCCCGCAGTGAATCCCACGACCAGCCCGTATTTCAGCCCCAGCAGGCTCAGCGCCGCGGCGTAGTAGATGCCGAGGATCAGGCAGACCGTGCCCTGGCCGCGGATGAAGCCTGCCAGCGTGCGGTCGATCTCGCCGGCCAGCTGACGCACCTGCGGCGCGTGGTCCAGCGGCAGCAGCCGGTCCACCTGGGCCACCATCCGGTCCCAGTCCAGCAGCAGGTAGAAGGTGATCACCGGCACCAGCACCAGCAGGACGACCACGTTCACGATGCTGGCCAGAGAGGCGATCACCCCGTTCAGCACCTCGCCCCCCCTCGACTGCACCGTGTCGCCGATTCCGGCCAATGTCCGGGAGATCGGCGAGCCGTTGTCGTTCAACGTGGGAAAGCGCTCGACCAGGAAGGCCTGGACCTGGCGCGCGATCTCGGGCGCGGCATTGACCAGGCTGATCGCCTGCTGGATCAGCGTGGGCAGCACCAGCAGCGCCACCGCCACGAAGATCACCACCGCGCCCGCCGTGATCGCCACCGTCGCCCCCGCCCGCGACAGCCCCAGCCGTTCCAGCCGGTCGGCCACGGGATCGAGGAAATAGGCCACCGCCATGCCGATCACGAAGGGGGTGATCACATTGCCGAGAAACCACAAAAGCACCAGGAAGACCGCCGCCGCGATCCCCCAATAGGTCACCTGTTCGCGCACCGGCAATGCCATCCGCCCCTCCCGATCCTGCGCCCTCTCCCGATGCCCCGGGGGCCTCCTGCGAGACGCGCGGCGCTTGTCTGGTCCTGCGCGATGACATAAGGGGTCGGGAACGCGAATTCACGAGGAAAAGGTCGAAAATGCGCCTGTCCCGCTATTTCCTGCCGGTGCTCAAGGAAACCCCCGCCGAGGCGCAGATCGCCAGCCACCGGCTGATGCTGCGCGCGGGCATGATCAAGCAGGCATCCGCGGGCATCTACTCGTGGCTTCCCATGGGCTTCAAGGTGCTGAAACGGATCGAGCAGATCGTCCACGAGGAACAGATCCGCGCGGGCCATATCCCGATGCTGATGCCGACGCTGCAATCGGCCGATCTGTGGCGCGAGTCGGGCCGCTACGACGATTACGGCGAGGAGATGCTGCGCATCAAGGACCGCCATGGCCGCGACATGCTCTACGGGCCGACCAACGAGGAACTCATCACCGACATCTTCCGCGCCCATGTCGGCAGCTACAAGGACCTGCCGCTGACACTCTACCATATCCAGTGGAAATTCCGCGACGAGATCCGCCCCCGCTTCGGCGTGATGCGCGGCCGCGAGTTCTACATGAAGGACGGCTACAATTTCGACATCGACTACGATGCAGCCATCCACGCCTACAACCGCCACATGGTCAGCTATCTGCGCACCTACGAGCGCATGGGGCTGAAGGCGATTCCGATGCGCGCCGATTCAGGCCCCATCGGCGGCGAGGACACGCACGAATTCCTGGTCCTCGCCGATACCGGCGAGTCGGAGGTGTTCTATGACAGCGCCATCCTTGATCTGAAACTGGGCGACCGGCAGGTGAACTATGACGACCGGGCGGAATGCGCCGGGATCGTCAAGGAATGGACCACCCCCTATGCCCGCACCGACGAAACCCATGACGCGGCGATCTATGGCCAGATCCCCGAAGCGCGGCGCAAATCCTCGCGCGGCATCGAGGTCGGCCAGATCTTCTATTTCGGCACCAAGTATTCCGAGCCGATGGGCGCCACCGTCACCAATGACAAGGGCGAGCGCGTGCCGGTCCACATGGGCAGCCACGGCATCGGCGTGTCGCGTCTGGTCGGCGCGCTGATCGAGGCGAACCACGACGAGAACGGCATCATCTGGCCCGAGGGCGTGACCCCCTTCCATTGCGGCATCGTCAACCTGAAACAGGGCGATGCCGAGGCCGACGCCGCCTGCGCCGGGCTTTACAAGGCGCTGGCCGAAAAGGGGCTGGAGCCGCTCTATGACGACCGCGAGGAACGCGCGGGCGCGAAATTCGCCACGATGGACCTGATCGGCCTGCCCTGGCGGATCACCGTCGGGCCGCGGGGCCTGAAATCGGGCGTGGTCGAACTGACCTGCCGCCGCACCGGCACCAGCGAGGAGATGTCCCCCGAGGCGGCCGTGGCCCGGGTGGCCGAGATCTACGCTCCCCACACCGCCACCCATTGGGAGCCGATGGCGAAATCCAGTTTTCACACCTGGCTCTGAGCGGCGCTTCTGCCTTCTTCTGGCCGGAAATATCCCGGGGGTCCGGGGGCAGCGCCCCCGGCCCCGCCTTTCGGCGTCACCCGCGCGGATGCCGGCCCGGCCCGCGATCTTGCCCATTGATTTTCGTCCGCGTTGCTTCACTCTCGCCTGTTGCGCGCGCCGCCACGCGCTGACGCAAGTCACCTTCGACATCCCGGCTGGCGGCCCGGCCCTTCAGAAGGAAATAGGCGCATGATGACAGTGCGCTGCTACCTCGCCCCGTCCGAGATCGAAGGACTCGGCGTCTTCTGCCGTGACGACATATGCAAGGGTCAGAATGTCTGGCGCTTCGACCCGGTGCTGGACATCCGATATCCCGCAAGCATCCTCGACAGCGTCGAGCCGCATGTGCGCGAGTTCCTCGAACGCTATTCCTATCCCGACTGGACCGACCCGACCCGGATCATCCTCGAATGCGACGAGGGGCGGTTCATGAACCATGCCGACGACCCGAACCTGGATTTCTCCGATCAGGTTCACGGCTTCGCGCGCTGGGACATTCCGGCGGGCACCGAACTGACCTGTCATTACGCGACCTTCACGCTGGGCGAGATCCAGATGCAGCCGCCGCGCCATCAGGTCCGGGCCTCGGCCAGCGCGGCCTGACCCCCCAGGACACGACCTCGGCCGCCGGGACCCGCTGGCGGCCGATGCGCGGCGAGGGGGGCCGTTTTGCCGCTTGACGCTGCCGCGACGGCCGACCACTGTCCGCCCGCGCAACCGACAGGATAGCCCCCTTGGCCAACGGCACCGCCCCCTTCGCCCCCTTCGAATGGATGATCGCCTGGCGCTACCTGCGCGCCCGCCGCGCCGAGGGCGGCGTGTCCGTGATGACCTGGATCAGCCTGATCGGCATCACGCTGGCCGTCTTTGCGCTGATCGCCACGCTGGCCGTCCGTGCGGGGTTCCGGGCCGAGTTCGTCGATACGATCCTGGGCGCGAACGCCCATGTGACCGTCTATTCCTCGACCCGCGTGGACGAGCAGGGCGTGGCCAGCCGCACCATCCCCGATTACGAGGCGATGGCCGAACGGCTGCGCGCGGTGCCGGGTGTGACCCGCGTGGCGCCGCTGGTCCGCGGGCAGGTGATGGCGGCCTCCGGGTCGGGCAATTCCGGGGTCGAGGTCTATGGCATCGCGCCCGAAGACCTGGCCACGATCCCGCGCATCGCCGATCCCGAAACCGCGCTGGGCGACATCGCGCGCTTCCCCGAGGGCATCGCCATCGGCACGGGCGTCGCGCGCGAACTGGGCGTGGGCGTGGGCGACCGGATCCGGCTGATCTCGCCCGAGGGGGTCAAGACCCCCTTCGGCACCAGCCCCCGCGTGAACGCCTATGAAATCGTCTATGTCTTCTCGGCGGGCCGCTACGACATCGACCGCAGCCGCGTCTACATGCCCTTTGCCGAGGCGCAGGGCTATTTCAACCGCGAGGGCGTGGCCGACGAACTGGAAGTCATGGTCGCCGATCCCGAAAGGATAGACGAATTGACCCTGCCCTTGCTGCGTGCAGGGGGCGAGCGGGTTCTGCTCTGGACCTGGCGCGACGCCTCGGGGGCGTTCCTGCGCGCGCTCGATATCGAGGACAACGTGATGTTCATCATCCTGTCGATCCTCGTGCTGATCGCGGCAATGAACATCGTCTCGGGGCTGATCATGCTGGTCAAGAACAAGGGGCGCGACATCGGCATCCTGCGCACCATGGGCCTGACCGAAGGCGCGGTGCTGCGCGTCTTCTTCATCTGCGGCGCCTTCGTCGGGCTGATCGGCACCTTCTTCGGCGTGATCCTGGGCTGCCTGTTCGCGATCTGGATCGACCCGATCTTCTCGGCGGTGAACTATGTCGCGGGGGGCGGGGTCTGGGATCCCTCGATCCGCGGCATCTACGAACTGCCCGCCAAGCTTCAGGCCCGCGACGTCGCCTCGGCGGTGATCCTGTCGCTGGGCCTGTCCTTCGTCGTCACGATCTTCCCCGCCCGCCGCGCGGCGCGCATGAACCCGGTGGAGGCGCTGCGCTATGAGTGATCCGGCGCTGGCGCTTGATGGCGTCGAGAAAAGCTACAATCCCGGCACGCCCGGCGAGGTGCGAGTGCTGTCGGGTGCTTCGCTTTCCGTCGCGCCGGGCGAGGTGGTGGCGCTTGTCGCGCCCTCGGGCGCGGGCAAGTCCACCTTGCTGCATATCGCGGGGCTTCTGGACACGCCCGATGCGGGCGCGGTGCGGATCGCCGGGCAGGACATGGCGCGCGCCTCGGATCGAAAGCGCACCGCCGCGCGGCGTGCCGATATCGGCTTCGTCTACCAGTTCCACCACCTGCTGCCCGAATTCACCGCGGCCGAAAACGTGGTGCTGCCCCAGCTTGCCGCCGGCCGCCCCCGCGCCGAGGCCGAGGCCCGGGCGCAGGAGCTTCTGGACCGGATGGGGGTGGGCGCGCGCGCCGATCACCGCCCCGCGGCGCTGTCGGGGGGCGAACAGCAGCGCGTCGCGGTCTGCCGGGCGCTGGCCAACCGCCCGCGGCTGTTGCTGGCGGACGAGCCGACGGGAAATCTCGACCCCGCCACCTCGGACCGGGTCTTTGCCGCGCTGATGGACCTGGTGCGCGGCGCCGGGCTTGCCGCTCTGATCGCGACGCACAACCTTGAACTTGCCGCGCGCATGGACCGCGTGCTGCACCTTCAGGAGGGGCGGCTGGTCTGAACACCTGCGCGCGGTCAGAGCAGCGGCAGCCCGTTACCGTCGAGGAAATGGGCCACCGCCGCACATAACGCCTCCGACCGGTCCGGTTCCCGCGCCCCCTGCGCGAAGCTGTCGGCCAGTTCGACCCCGATGAAGAAGGGCAGAAGGCGCGCCCGCTCGCGCCTCTCCAGCAGGGCCAGCGGGGCGCTCAGGGCGTCCAGGTCGCCCGCATCTATGCCGAAGGCGCGGCGCCCGCCCGGCCGGGGATGGGTCAGGTGCAGATCGACCAGGAACCGGGCGAGATCGCGGGCCACCGGCATCCATTGCGCGACTGCCATCCCGATCCCGCACAGCGCCTCGCCGCTGCGCACCAGGTTGCGGGGCCGGAAATCGCCATGGATGAGGGCCTGGGTCACGGTCGTTCCCGCGACCGTCGGCAGCAACGCCTCAAGCCGCGTGCCCAGCGTCCGGGCCAGCGCCCGGTCCTCGGCCCCGCCGACCCGGGCCAGCTGCCGCGCCGCGTTGCGCACCCAGTGCCGCCCGCCGAAGACCGCCTGCCGGTGCGCCCCGGCCAGCACCGTGGCAAGCCATTCGCCCGCCTCGCCGACCAGCGCGTCGCGCCCGGCAGGCTCTGCCGCCGCAATCTCGGCATCCAGCCCCCTGCCGGTCACCTCTGCGGTCATCGTGATGCCCTCGCCGGGCCAGGCGGCCACAAGCGGCGCGATCCGGAACCGCCCGTCCGCCAGCGCCGTCTCCAGCCGGTCGAATTCGCGCTTGCGGCGGCGTGTCCGATCGACGTGACCCTCGCCATGGAACAGCGTCAGCACCACGGCCGCGCCATTGTATCGGCCACGGAACGCGGCCATCCGCCCGTCGGCGAACAGGGCCTCCTCGTTGTGGAATTGCGCGATTGCGGGGCGCCGTGCCTGAATGGCCCGCAGCAGTTCGGCCGCGTCGAGCAGATGCTCCAGTTCACTCAATTCGCTATTCATTTTCCGAATCTCTGCGCGCGCCCGGGGATCGTCAAGCCCGATCGGCGGTTGATCCCGGTCAAGGCGTCGCGGCCACGCCCCGTCATAGGCTGGGTGCAGAGAATTCGGAGTCCTGCCATGCGCCTCCCGACCGTCCTGCTTGCCCTTGGCCTTGGCGCCACGCCGCTTGCGGCCGAGCCGCCGTCGGGCGTGGCGCTCTTTCGCGCCCATTGCGCGACCTGCCACGGGCTGGACGCGCGCGGCGACGGGCCGATGGCCTCGATCCTGACGGTGGCGATGCCCGATCTGACCCTGCTGACCGCGGGCGCAGGGAATGCCTTTCCGCTGGCACGGGTGATCGCCGTCATCGACGGGCGGACCGAACTTGCCGCCCATGGCGGGCCGATGCCGATCTTCGGCTTCTCGATGCGGGGCGAGGCGGTCGCGCTGACCGCCCCCACGGGCGAGGAGATCCGCACCAGCGCCGAGATCGCCGCCATCGCGCGCTGGCTGGACAGCATCCAGCGCTAGGCCGCCGCGGGTCCGGCCACCTGCCGCCGGATCGCGGGACTCATCGCCACCAGCACCAGCGCGATCGAGAACAGGCACCACACGGCGGGCATCTCGTTGGGGTTGTCGGTCAGCAGGTTCGCAAGGACCGGCCCGAACAGCGCGTGAAAGATCACGAAGCGCCAGGAGCCGTAGATCAGCGGCACCACGAAGGCGGCGAACAGGTAGGTCGGGAAATTCGCCGAAAAGCCCAGCCAGTCCGACAGCGGTGTGAACAGCCCGTTCAGCGGCACTTCCCAGCCGATATGCCATTCCCCCGAGATCGTGCACAGCCCCGGCCCGCACAGCACCTCGCCCGGTCTGCATTGTCCCAGGGCCTCGACCGGCACCAACTGGAACACCATCACCGCCGCCGAGGCCGCGCAGATCGCCCAGACCGCGCGGCGGGTGCGCGCGGGCACCGCATGGGCCACCAGCGCCATCGCGAAGGCATTGATGAAAAAGGGCTGGATCGCGATATGCAGATAGGACAGCAGCGTCACCGCCCGGTTCGCCGGATCGCCGCACTGGTCGACCACCCCGTAGCCTGCGGCCTGCAACCCCTCCATCGCGGTGAAGAAGCCCAGCGTCGCCCAGATCGCCGTGGGCTCGCCCCGCCGCGCCGCGATCACCGTGGCTGCGGCCCCAATCCCCACCATCGCGACGGTCACTCCGGCATTCCAGCACATGCGCTCCCCCTGGCATTTCGCCGGAGTTTGAGCGCGCGAAAGGCCGCCTGGCAAGGGAAAGCAGGAGCGTGCGGGGCAGTGCAGCCGCCGTGCCGGTGCCCGGCCGCTGCGCGGTTTCAGGTCACCGGCTGGGCAAGGACGCCATCCCGGCGATCAGCCGGAATGGCGGCAAGGACGCATCACGTCTCGTCGTCGTCATCCGCGGACATGTCGGTCAGATCGTCCAGCGACACGCTGTCGTCATCGTCGTCCAGCACGTCGTCGCCCAGATCGACATCGGTGGACTCGTCGTCGTCGTCGTCGATCACGGCATCATCGGTTTCCAGATCGTCGTCGACAACGGCCTTGACCGGCGCCGCCTTCTCGGCCAGCAGCGTTCTGCCCTTGCCTGCGGTCAGGCTTTCCAGCGAGAAGCTGTTCCCGCAGCCGGGGCAGGTCATCGGATCGCGCTGAAGGTCGTAGAAGCGGGTCGCGCAACTCGGGCAAACGCGCTTTACGCCCCATTCATCCTTTGGCATGGAGGTCCTCTCGGGGGTGATGTCTTTGCGGTTGCAGCCACCTGCCACAAGTCCCCCGACGTGTCAAAGCCCTTTTGGAATGCTATTGAAGCGGGAAATCGGACGAGGCAGAGATGGACAGCACGCGCCTTCCCGGCGATCCCCCGCTTGAGGTCGCGCTGCGCCGGTCGGCGCGGGCGCGGCGCTATTCGCTGCGCATCTCGCAGCTTGACGGGCGGGTGACGCTGACCCTGCCCCGCCGCGCGCCGATGGCCGAGGGGCTGGCCTTCCTGCGCGAAAAGGAGGGCTGGATCCGCGGCCACCTGGCCGCACGGCCCGACGATCACGCCGTTGCGCTGGGCGGAACCGTGCCGTTCCGCGGCCGCGCGCTGCCCATCGTGACCGGACCCGGCCGCGCGCCGCGCCTGATCGACGAGGCGCTGGCGGTGCCCGGCCCCGCGGCGGGCGTGGCGGGCCGGGTGCAGGCCTTCCTCAAGGCCGAGGCCCGGGCCGCGCTGGCCGAGGCCGTGGACCGCCACGCGGGCGCACTGGGCCGCCCCTATGGACGGCTGACGTTGCGCGACACCCGCTCGCGCTGGGGGTCCTGCACGTCGCGGGGGGATCTGATGTTTTCCTGGCGGCTCATCATGGCGCCGCCGCAGGTGCTGGATTACGTCGCCGCCCACGAGGTCGCGCATCTGGCCGAGATGAACCATTCCCCCGCCTACTGGGCCGTGGTGCGCCGGTTGATGCCCGACTATGCCGCCCCGCGGTCCTGGCTGCGCGCGAACGGGGCGGCGCTGCATCGGGTGCGCTTCGGCGATTGACGTTTGACGCGCCCGTGATCACAGTCGATCCATGCTGATCCAGACCCGGCCGGGCGAGACGGGCACCGCGGCCCATGACCGGCTTTACCGCACGCTCAGAACCCAGATCATGCACGGGGAACTGACCCCGGGGGCCGCGCTGACCTTGCGCGGCATCGGGCGGCAATTCGGCGTGTCGATGACCCCCGCGCGCGAGGCGGTGCGCCGACTGGTGGCCGAAGGCGCGCTGACGCTGTCCTCCTCGGGGCGGGTCGCGACGCCCGAGTTGTCGAACGAGCGGATCGAGGAACTGGCCGCCCTGCGCGCCCTGCTGGAGCCGGAACTCGCCAGCCGCGCGCTGCCGCGTGCCCATATGGCGCTGATCGAGCGGATGCAGAAGATCAATGCCGAGATCGGCGAGGTGGTGGCGCGCGGCGATGCGGTGGGATTCATCCGCACCAATCTGGAGTTTCACCGCGCGCTTTACCTGCGCGCGCAGGCGCCCGCGATGCTGGCCATGGCCGAAACCGTCTGGCTGCAACTCGGCCCCACCATGCGCGCGCTTTACGGACGCCTGGGCCGGACCGAGCCGCCGCAGCACCACCGGATGATCCTGGCGGCGCTGCGGGCGGGCGATGAACCCGCGCTGCGGCTGGCGATCCGGACCGACGTGACCCAGGGGCTGCGGATGCTGGCCACCTGAGCGGGGCCTAGCTGTGGATTGCCCCGTCGCCGCAGGCGAGCGCCGCCTCGCGCACCGCTTCGGAACAGGTGGGGTGGGCGTGGCAGGTGCGGGCGAGGTCTTCGGCGGAGGCGCCGAATTCCATCGCGACGCAGATCTCGTGGATCAGCTCGCCCGCATTGGGGCCCAGGATATGGGCGCCGAGGATGCGGTCGGTTTCCGCGTCGGCCAGGATCTTGACGAATCCGTCGGCGGCGAACATCGCCTTGGCCCGGCCATTGCCCATGAAGGAGAACTTGCCGACCTTGTAGGCGCGGCCTGCTTCCTTCAGGCTTTCCTCGGTCGCGCCGACCGCCGCCACCTCGGGCGCGGTATAGATCACGCCGGGGATAACCCCATAATTCACATGGCCTTTCTGGCCCGCGAGGATTTCCGCGACGGCCATGCCCTCGTCCTCGGCCTTGTGGGCGAGCATGGGGCCCTCGATTGCGTCGCCGATGGCGTAAAGCCCGTTGACGGAGGTCTTGTACTGGCCGTCCGTCGCGATCTGGCCGCGTTGGGTCAGGTCCACCCCCAGCGCGTCGAGGCCGAGGCCCTGGGTGAAGGGTTTGCGCCCCGTGGCGACGAGGACCACATCGCCGTCCACCTGGTGGGTGCTGTCATCCTTGCGGAGCTTGTAGGTCACCTTTGCCTTGGTCTTCAGCGCCTCGGCGGACTGGACGGCGGCGCCGGTGATGATCTCAAGCCCTTGTTTCTTCAGGATGGATCGGAAGCTGCGGGCGATCTCGGCATCCAGGCCGGGGGTGATCTGGTCGAGATATTCCAGCACCGTCACCTGCGTGCCGAGACGGGCATGGACGGAGCCCAGTTCCAGCCCGATCACGCCTGCGCCGATCACGACCAGTTTCTTCGGGATCTTCGGCAGGGACAGCGCGCCGGTGGAGGAGACGATCAGCTTCTCGTCGATCTCGATCCCCGGAAGGGTGGCGGGTTCGGAACCTGTTGCGATCACGATGTTTTTCGCCTTGTGGGTCTCGTCGCCGACGGTGACCAGCCCGGGTTCGGGGATCGTGGCCCAGCCCTTGATCCAGTCGATCTTGTTCTTCTTGAACAGGAATTCGATGCCCTTGGTGTTCTGGGCGATGACCTCGTCCTTGTAGGCGAGCATCTGGGTCCAGTCCACCTTGGGGGCCGCGCCCTTCAGCCCCATCTTCTCGAAATTGTGTTGGGATTCATGGAGTTGGTGGGAGGCATGCAGCAGCGCCTTGGAGGGGATGCAGCCCACGTTCAGGCAGGTGCCGCCCAAGGTCTCGCGGCCTTCGACGCAGGCGGTTTTCAGGCCGAGTTGCGCGCAGCGGATGGCGCAGACATAGCCGCCGGGGCCGGCGCCGATGATGATCACGTCATAGCTTGCCATTGCGGTCTCCCTTGCCGGTTCGGGCTGTCGGAATTCGATCGGACTTTCATCGGAATTTCATCGGACTTCTTTCGGGTCTCGGACCGGGGCAGGGGGGCCGTCTGCCCCCCGCCGCGCCCCTGGCGCGGCCCCCCCCGAGGATATTTCCGGCCAGAAGAAGTCACAGGAGTGCGGCCAGCGTCATCAGCAGCGTGGCGAAGAACCCCACGGCCCAGAGGATCGACCGGCCGGGCACCCAGCCGCGGACATAGGCCGGGACATAGAGGATGCGGGCGCCGAGATAGGTGAAGGCGCAGATGGCGGTGAAGAGCGAGGACTGGCCCGAGAGGGTGACCAGCGCGGTGGCGGCGGTGAAGAGGATCAGCGCCTCGAAATGGTTGTTCAGCGCGCGCTGCATCCGGGCGGTGCGGGGCGAGAGCGGCCGTTCGGGCGGCGTGTCGCGCGGACCGGCGGTGTAGTTGGCGCCCAGTTCCATATTGGCGGGGATCGCCAGAAGGATGAGCTGGACGGCCTGGAGCAGGATGGCGAGGGCGAGGGCATAGAGTTCGGGGGTCATTTTGCTGTGATTCCAGAAATTGCGAAAACCCCACCAATTACGAATGCGAGGAATGCGAGGATGACAGGTGTAAGGAGCCATACCAAATGCCCGGCCGCCCCAGAACCTAATGGAAGTGACTTATTTAATAGGTTCAGCTGAGCCTGGAGGTAGGCAACCGTTGCGCTCAAGAAGGTAAGGGTGATCCCAGCCAAAAATGCCCACATAGCCGATTTGAGCCAGAAAGAATCTAACTCAAACTCACTATTCTCTTTTGCGTTTGCCACAAAGGTGAGGATCACGATGAATGCGCCCGAGTTAAGAGTGATCAGAGTGCGATAGGCAAAGAAGCCGATCTCCCTTATTACTTCAATGTTTGCTTGCCGGACTTCGGCCTGAATTTTTTCGACCTCTTCCACGGCTTACCTCGCCATCATCGTCAAAAGGGCAACCTCACAAATCCATCAACAGCCTTCTCGGATCCTCCAGCGCCTCCTTCACCCGCACGAGGAAGGTCACCGCGCCCTTGCCGTCCACGATCCGGTGGTCGTAGCTGAGCGCGAGGTACATCATCGGGCGGATGACGATCTGGCCGGCGACGACCACGGGGCGGTCCTGGATCTTGTGCATCCCCAGGATGCCCGATTGCGGCGGGTTGAGGATGGGCGAGGACATCAGCGAGCCGTAGACGCCGCCATTCGAGATGGTGAAGGTGCCGCCCTGCATTTCGGCCATCGACAGCTTGCCGTCGCGGGCGCGGATGCCCAGTTCGGCGATGCGTTTCTCGATCTCGGCGAAGCCCATGGCGTGGGCATTGCGCAGCACCGGCACGACGAGGCCCGAGGGGGTGCCGACGGCGATGCCCATATGGACGAATTGCTTGTAGACGATGTCGGTGCCGTCGATCTCGGCATTGACCTCGGGCACTTCGGCGAGCGCGTGGCAGCAGGCCTTGGTGAAGAAGGACATGAAGCCGAGTTTGACGCCGTGCTTCTTTTCGAAGAGATCCTTGTATTCCTTGCGCAGCGCCATGACGCCGGACATGTCGATCTCGTTATAGGTGGTCAGCATCGCCGCGCTGTTCTGCGCGTCCTTGAGCCGGCGCGCGATGGTCTGGCGCAGGCGGGTCATGCGCACCCGTTCCTCGCGCGCGGCATCCTCGGCGGGGATCGGGGCGCGGGCGGCGTCGGGGGCGGGTCTGGGCGGTTCGGCGGGTCTGGGGGCGGGTTTCGGGGCCTCGGCGGCGCGCATGACATCCTCTTTCATGATGCGGCCGTCGCGGCCGGAGCCGGTCACGGCATCGGGGGAGAGGCCCTTTTCGGCCATCAGTTTCTTTGCCGAGGGGGCGTGTTCGATATCCTTGCCGGTGGTCGGGGCGGGCGCCGCGGCGGGTTTGGGCGCGGGGGATGCGGCGGCGCCTTCGCCCGCGACCAGCGTGGCCAGCTGGCCGCCCGCGGCAACCGTGGTACCCTCGGCGGCGAGGATCGCGCCAAGGGTTCCGGCGGCAGGCGCGGGCACCTCGACCGAGACCTTGTCGGTTTCCAGCTCGCACAGGATCTCGTCCCGCTCGACATGGTCGCCCTGGGCCTTGAACCAGGTCGAGACGGTCGCCTCGGCCACGCTTTCGCCAAGCGTGGGGACCATGACGGCGATGTCCTGCGCGGCCTGGGGGGCGGCGTCGGGCCGGGCGGCCCTGGCCTTGCCCGCGGCGGGTTTCGCGGCGCCCTCGGTGATGGTGGCGAGCAGCGCGTCGACCGAGACGGTCTCGCCCTCGGGGGCGACGATCTCGCCCAGCGTTCCGGCGGCGGGGGCGGGCACCTCGACCGTCACCTTGTCGGTTTCCAGCTCGCACAGCATCTCGTCGGCGGCGACGGGATCGCCGGGTTTCTTGAACCAGGTGGCGACGGTGGCTTCGGTGACGCTTTCGCCCAGGGTGGGCACGCGGACTTCGGTGGACATGGGATCACCCTTCGATGGTGAGCGCGTCGTTGACGAGCGCGGCTTGTTGGGCCTTGTGCTGGCTGGCGAGCCCGGTGGCGGGCGAGGCGGCGGCGGGGCGGCCGACATAATGCGGGCGGTGGTGGCGGGCGTTGATGCGGGTCAGCACCCATTCGAGATTGGGCTCGATGAAGGACCAGGCGCCCTGGTTCTTGGGCTCTTCCTGGCACCAGACCACTTCGGCGTCGTGGAAGCGTTCAAGCTCCTTCACCAGGCTCAGCGCCGGGAAGGGGTAGAATTGTTCGATCCGCAAGAGGTAGACATCGTCCAGCCCGCGGGCGTCGCGTTCTTCCAGAAGGTCGTAATAGACCTTGCCGGAGCAGAGCACGACGCGGCGGATCTCGGCGTCGGGTTTCAGCTTGAAGTCCGAGGCGCGGTGGGTTTCGGCGTCGTCCCAGAGCACCCGGTGGAAGGAGGAGCCGGTCAGGAAGGCCTTGGCCTCGGACACCGCCAGCCGGTGGCGCAGGAGCGATTTCGGCGTCATCAGGATCAACGGCTTGCGGAAGCTGCGGTGCAACTGGCGGCGCAGGATGTGGAAATAGTTGGCGGGCGTCGAGCAATTGGCGACGATCCAGTTATCCTCGGCCGACATCTGCAGGAAGCGTTCGAGGCGGGCGGAACTGTGTTCCGGGCCCTGGCCCTCGAAGCCATGGGGCAGCAGGACGACAAGGCCCGACATGCGCAGCCATTTGCGTTCGCCCGAGGAAATGAACTGGTCGAACATGATCTGCGCGCCATTGGCGAAATCGCCGAATTGCGCCTCCCACATCACCAGGGCGTTGGGTTCGGCGAGGCTGTAGCCGTATTCGAAGCCCAGAACGGCATATTCCGACAGCATCGAGTCGATGACGTCGTATTTCGCCTGGCCCTTGCGGATATGGTTCAGCGGGAAATAGCGTTCCTCGGTGTTCTGGTCGATCAGCGCGGAATGGCGCTGGGAAAAGGTGCCGCGGATCGAGTCCTGGCCCGCCAGACGCACCGGGTAGCCCTCGGTCAGCAGGCTGCCGAAGGCCAGCGCCTCGGCGGTGGCCCAGTCGAACCCCTTGCCGGAACCGAACATCTCGCGCTTGGCGTCGAGCAACCGGCCCACCGTCTTGTGCAGGTCGAAGCCCTCGGGCACGGTGGTCAGGCCCTGGCCGATCGCCTGCATCGTCTCTTCGGAGATCGCGGTATCGCCGCGCTGGTAATCATCGCCGCCGCCGCGCTTGATATGGGACCAGCGGCCGTCCAGCCAGTCGGCCTTGTTCGGCTTGTACTCCTTGCCGGCCTCGAATTCCTCGTTCAGATGCGACTGGAACGCGGCCTTCATGTCCTCGATCTCGCCCTCGGGGATCAGCCCGTCGGCCACCAGACGTTCGGTATAGAGTTGCAGCGTCGTCTTGTGCTTCTTGATCTTCTGATACATCAGGGGGTTGGTGAACATCGGCTCATCCCCCTCGTTATGGCCGAAGCGGCGATAGCAGAACATGTCGATCACCACGTCACGCCCGAATTTCTGGCGGAACTCGATGGCGACCTTGGCGGCATGGGTCACCGCCTCGGGGTCGTCGCCATTGACGTGGAAGATCGGCGCCTCGACCATCAGCGCGATATCGGTGGGATAGGGGCTGGACCGGCTGAAATGCGGTGCGGTGGTAAAGCCGATCTGGTTGTTCACGACGATATGGATCGTGCCGCCGGTGCGATGGCCGACCAGCCCCGACATGCCGAAACATTCCGCCACGACGCCCTGGCCCGCAAAGGCCGCATCGCCATGCAGCAGCAGCGGCAGAACGGTGCGCCGCTCGCGGTCGTTCGCCTGTTCCTGCTTGGCGCGCGTCTTGCCCAGCACCACGGGGTTCACCGCCTCGAGATGCGAGGGATTCGCGGTCAGCGACAGGTGCACCACATTGCCGTCGAATTCCCGGTCGCTTGACGCGCCAAGGTGGTATTTCACGTCGCCCGAACCGTCCACATCCTCGGGCTTGAAGCTGCCGCCCTGGAATTCGTGGAAGATCGCGCGATAGGGTTTGCCCATCACATTGGCCAGAACCGACAGGCGGCCCCGGTGCGGCATGCCGATGGCGATTTCCCGGACCCCCAGCGCGCCGCCGCGCTTGATGATCTGTTCCATCGCCGGGATCAGCGCCTCGCCGCCGTCAAGGCCGAACCGCTTGGTGCCCATGTATTTCACATGCAGGAACTTCTCGAAGCCCTCGGCCTCGACCAGCTTGTTCAGGATCGCGCGGCGGCCTTCGCGGGTGAACTTGATTTCCTTGCCGTAGCCCTCGATCCGTTCCTTGAGCCAGGCGGATTGCTCGGGGTCGGAAATGTGCATGTATTGCAGCGCGAAGGTGCCGCAATAGGTGCGTTTCACGATGGCGAGGATCTCGCGCAGCGAGGCGACCTGAAGGCCCAGCACGTTGTCGATGAAGATGGGCCGGTCCATGTCGGCATCGGTGAAGCCGTAGGAGCCGGGGTCGAGTTCCGGGTGCGGCGTGGCGTTGCGCAGGCCCAGCGGGTCCAGATCGGCGACCAGATGGCCGCGTATCCGGTAGGCCCGGATCAGCATCAGCGCCCGGATCGAGTCGAGCACCGCGCGCTTGATCTCGTCATCGGTGACCTTGACGCCCTGTGCCTCGGCCTTTTCGCGGATCTTGTCCTCGGCGGCGCGGGCCTCGCTGACCGGGGGCAGGCCGGGCCATTGGCCATCCAGCGCGGCGGTCAGGTCGTCATTGGGCGCGGGCGGCCAGTCGCGGCGCGCCCAGGAGGGGCCCGCCGCCTCGCGCTTGACCGAGACCTCGTCATCGCCCAGGTCCGCGAAGAAGCGGCGCCATTGCTCGTCGACAGTGTCGGGGTCGTTGGCGTAGCGGGCGTAGAGTTGTTCCACATACTCGGCATTATGCCCTTGCAGGAAGGACGAGTCGTGGAAGGCGGTGTTGGGGCTTTGCTCGGTCATGGAATCCTCCCTCGCGCGTATGGGGGGCGCGGCCGGTTCCCGACGGCCGCGCGCGCCCCTCTGGGGTTATGCCTTGATGGCTGTCAGCACGGCCTCGCCGAGGCGTGCCGGGCTGTCGGCCACCACGATCCCGGCGGCTTTCATCGCCTCGATCTTGTCCTCGGCGCCGCCCTTGCCGCCGGCGACGATGGCGCCCGCGTGCCCCATGCGGCGGCCGGGCGGTGCGGTGCGGCCCGCGATGAAGCCCGCGGTGGGTTTCCTGCGGCCGCGTCTGGCCTCGTCGCGCAGGAACTGGGCGGCTTCCTCCTCGGCCGAGCCGCCGATCTCGCCGATCATGATGATCGCTTGCGTTTCGTCATCGGCGAGGAACCATTCGAGGACGTCGATATGCTCGGTCCCCTTGATCGGGTCGCCGCCGATGCCGACGCAGGTGGACTGGCCGAGGCCCACATCGGTGGTCTGCTTGACCGCCTCATAGGTCAGCGTGCCCGAGCGGGAGACCACGCCCACGCTGCCGCGGCGGTGGATATGGCCGGGCATGATGCCGATCTTGCAGGCCTCGGGCGTGATGACGCCGGGGCAGTTGGGGCCGATCAGCACTGAATCCGACCCTTCGAGCGCGCGCTTGACCGTCATCATGTCCAGCACCGGGATGCCTTCGGTGATGCAGACGATCAGCGGGATCCTGGCGTCGATGGCTTCGAGGATCGAGTCGGCCGCAAAGGGCGGCGGGACATAGATCACCGTGGCATTCGCCCCGGTCTTCGCCACCGCCTCGTGGCAGGAATCGAAGACCGGCAGGTCGAGATGCTTCTGCCCGCCCTTTCCGGGCGTCACGCCGCCGACCATTTTCGTGCCATAGGCGATCGCCTGTTCGGAGTGGAAGGTGCCCTGGGAGCCGGTGAAGCCCTGGCAGATGACCTTGGTGTTTTCGTCGACGAGAACGGCCATTCGCCTTACCCCTTCACCGCTTTGACAATCTTCTCCGCCGCGTCCGACAGGTCGTCCGCCGCGATCACGTCGAGGCCCGAGCCGTTGAGGATCGCCTTGCCCTTCTCGACATTCGTGCCTTCGAGCCGGACCACCAGCGGCACCTTCAGGCCGACCTCGCGGACGGCTTCGACCACGCCTTCGGCGATCACGTCGCAGCGCATGATGCCGCCGAAGATGTTGACGAGGATCCCCTTCACGTTCGGGTCGGAGGTGATGATCTTGAACGCCTCGGTCACCTTCTCCTTGGTCGCGCCGCCGCCCACGTCGAGGAAATTGGCGGGCTCCGCGCCGTAGAGCTTGATGATGTCCATGGTCGCCATCGCCAGCCCCGCGCCATTGACCATGCAGCCGATCTCGCCATCGAGCGCGATGTAGTTCAGGTCATATTTCGAGGCGGCGAGTTCCTTGGGGTCTTCCTCGGTCTCGTCGCGCAGCGACAGGACGTCCTCCTGCCGGTAGAGCGCGTTGGAATCGAAGGCGAACTTGGCGTCGAGGCATTTCAGGTCGCCGGTATCGGTGACGATCAGGGGGTTGATCTCGATCATCTCGCAGTCGCGTTCGAGGAACAGCTTGTAAAGCTGGCCCAGCAGCGTCGAGCATTGCCGGATCTGCTTGCCTTCGAGGCCGAGGGCAAAGGCGACGCGGCGGCCATGCCAGGGCTGGTAGCCGGTCACGGGGTCGATGGTGAAGGACAGGATGCGGTCGGGGGTCCTGGCGGCCACCTCCTCGATATCCATGCCACCCTCGGTCGAGCAGACGAAGGCGATGCGCGAGGATTGCCGGTCGATCAGCATGGCGAGATAAAGCTCGCGCGCGATGTCCGAACCCGCCTCGATATAGACGCGGCTGACCTGCTTGCCCGCGGGGCCGGTCTGGTGGGTGACCAGCGTGCGGCCCAGCATCTTGCGGGCCTCTTCCGCGGCCTCTCCGACCGAGCGGGCCAGCCGGACGCCGCCCTTTTCGCCGGCCTCGGGTTCGAGGAAATGGCCCTTGCCGCGGCCGCCCGCGTGGATCTGCGCCTTGACCACCCAGAGCGGGCCGTCAACCTCGCCCGCGATGGTCTTGGCCTCTTCGGCGCGGGTGACGACATGGCCCTTGGACACCGGCGCGCCATAGCTGCGCAACAGGGCCTTGGCCTGATATTCGTGGATGTTCATCACGCTGTCCCATGCTTGTCGATTTCCGGATCTCTAAGCACGGAACAGGGTGCGACGAAATGGTTTTCGGCCGGGACCGGCGGGATTCCGCGATGTTTTCGACCTTTGTGATCACACCCGAGAAAAGCGTGATCACAAAGCCTCCGGGATTCCGCCGCCCCGTCGGCCGGCATCCTGTCGCCCGAAACGGTGCGGACGTTCGGCCGCCTTGCAAAAACGTTACATGCCGAAGCGATACAGGCGCAAATCGTCCGCATGCGCGGTCCGGAGCGGGTTGCCGGGATGTCCTGTCTGATGCGCCACCTGGCCTTGCTTGGCATGCTTGCCATCGTTTCGCTAGTCGTGGTGCTGTCCGACCGGCAGGCGCAGCTGATCGGTGACCGGCTGCAGGTCGTCCTGCCGCTTGCCGGGCTGGCCTGTGCCATCGCGCAGGGCGATGGCGTGCGCTATACGGGGCGATACCTGCTGCTAGAGTCGGCGATCAAGGGGCCGAAATTCGGCCTGGGCGATGCGCCGATCAACCAGCGGCCGAGTGGCGGCGGGCATGGATTCCCGTCGGGCCACACCGCGGCGGCGAGTTTCGGCGCGACCGCCCTGGTCATGGGCTGCCTGCGCGACAGCCCGGGCGCGCAGGCGCTGGCGGTGCTGTCGGCCGGGTTCGTCGGCGGATCGCGCATCGACGCGGGCAAGCACACGATCTGGCAGACGCTGGCGGGGGCCGTTCTGGGCTATGCGGTGGCCGTGCTGAAGCTCGGGGCGTTCGACCGGGCGTTTCGCGGGCTGTGGCTCCGGGCGGTGACGCCTGTCTTGCGCGGTGTGCGCCGACGGGCGCGGCGCTGGCGCCGTCGCGGTGCCATCCTCGCCCTGTCGGCCCTTGCCGCGGCGACGGGCAGCGCGACGAAGGCCGAGATGGAGCTTTGGGTTTATACCGGCCACCAGTCGGCGCCGCATAGCAATGTGCGCGGATCGGATCCGGCGGGCGCGGGCGATTTCGACTTCACGGCGGGCTGGGAGGGCAGACCCTTCGACATGCCGCCGCATTGGGGCCTGCGCGGGGTCTGGTGGCGGAGCGAGACCTTCGGCTACACGCTGGATTTCAACCACACCAAGATTTATGCCGATGACGAAACGCTGGCGGCGTCGGGCTTCGAAATGCTGGAATTCACCGACGGTCTGAACAACCTGACCGCGGGCATCATCCGGCGATGGCCCGATCCGTCCCGTGCCTGGACACCCTATGCAGGCGCCAGCGCGGGCGTGGTCATCCCCCATGTCGAGGTGCGGACCGGCCCCGGTGCGCCGGTCACGCAGGAATACCAGTTGGTCGGCCCGAGCGTGGCGGTGATCTTCGGGGCGACATGGCGGCTGACCGACCGGACCGCGCTGTTCGGCGAATACAAGGGCACCTGGTCGCGGATCGACGCGGATCTGACGGGCGGCGGCGCGCTGGAAACCGAGGTGATCACCAACGCGCTGAATATCGGGCTGGCCTATCGGTTCTGACGGGCCGGACCGCGCGGGACCGGCCCGGATATGCCCGGGATCAGGCCAGCGTGGGGTCGATACCCTGGCAGGCCTCGACCAGCCCGCGCACCGCGGCGACCGAGTTGTCGAACATCTCCTGCTCGGCCTTGTCCAGCCGGATGTCCACGATCCGCTCGATGCCGTCCGCGCCGATGATGGTGGGCACGCCGACATACATCCCCTTGAGCCCATAGGCGCCATTGACCCAGGCCGCGCAGGGCAGCAGGCGCTTCTGGTCCTTCAGATAGGCCTCGGCCATCTCGATGGCGGAGGTGGCGGGGGCGTAATAGGCCGAGCCGGTCTTGAGCAGGCCGACGATCTCGGCGCCGCCGTCGCGGGTGCGCTGCACGATCGCGTCCAGTTTCTCTTTCGTGGTCCAGCCCATGTCCACCAGATCGGGCAGCGGCACGCCGCCGACGGTGGAATAGCGCACCAGCGGCACCATCGTGTCGCCGTGGCCGCCCAGCACGAAGGCGGTGACATCCTTCATGCTGACGTCGAATTCGAGGCTGAGGAAATGGCGGAAGCGCGCGCTGTCCAGAACGCCGGCCATGCCCACGACCATTTCGTGCGGCAGGCCGGAATATTCGCGCAGCGCCCAGACCATCGCGTCCAGCGGGTTGGTGATGCAGATCACGAAGGCGTCGGGGGCGTTGTCGCGGATGCCCTCGCCCACGGCTTTCATCACCTTGAGGTTGATCCCCAGCAGGTCGTCCCGGCTCATCCCCGGCTTGCGCGGCACGCCCGCGGTGACGATGCAGACATCGGCGCCTGCGATATCGGCATAGTCATTGGTGCCCTTGAGCCGCGCATCGAACCCTTCGGAGGGGCCGGATTCGGCGATGTCGAGCGCCTTGCCCTGCGGCACGCCCTCGGCGATATCGAAAAGCACGACGTCGCCCAGTTCCTTGATCGCGGCGAGATGGGCGAGCGTGCCCCCGATCTGCCCCGCACCGATCAATGCGATCTTGGGTCTGGCCATGTGTCTGTTCCCCGTCTGTTGGTTTCGGCGCGATGGGTAAGCCTTTGCCGTCCATCGCGCAAGGCCGCCGCGGCGCGGCGCACCGGGCGGGCAGGGGGCGGATGGGGGAAAGGGTGCTGCGCCAAGGCGTTGCGGGCGGGGCCGGTGCGCTGCAGGGCGGGGCGCGCGGCGGCGTGCCGGGGCTGTCCGGCGGGGGGCGCGGCCCCCGGACGGGGCCGCGCGCTGATTCTGGGGCTCAGGCGCCTTCGCCCCGGATCAGGCTTTCGGCCAGCGCCTGCCAGGCCTCGCCGCTGGCGATCAGGCAGGTCACGCCCGAGGGCAGGGTGCCGGTGATCGTCCAGCTGCCGGTTTCGGGATTGGCGAAGATCTCGACCACCGCGTTGTTGGCGGCCAGCCCCAGGGCCTGGCGCGACTCGCCGTAGCGGTCGGCCAGAAGCGCGACCAGCGCCTCGCGCGGGGCGCATTGGCGGGCATTTTCGGCCTGGGCCTGAGCCTGGGCCTGAAGCGGGAGGGGCAGGGCGAGCAGAAGCGCGGCAAGCGCGAGGGGGCGGGTCATGGGCAAGGCTCCGTTCGGGGTGGCTGTCAGCGCCGAGCCTGAAGGGGAATGCGCAACAAAGCCTGAGGGCAGCGCGCGCTGCTCTGCATCGCAGCGCAAGATTTTTCTGCGATGCGGCATGAAAGGGGTTGCGGATTATGTCCCGCCTATGGTGATTGGCGCAACAAAATGACCCAAGGGGAGAATCAATGGACCCGCGTGCCCGCCCGTTCCGTTCCGTTCTCTATATTCCGGCCTCGAAGGCGCGGGCGCTGGACAAGGCCCGGACGCTGCCCGCCGATGCGATCATCTTCGATCTGGAGGATGCCGTCGCCCCCGAGGAAAAGCGCGCCGCGCGCGACCTGCTGGCCGCGGCGCTGCGCGAGGGCGGCTTCGGGCCGCGCTTCCTGATCGTGCGGGTGAACGGGCTGGATACCGAATGGGGCGCCGATGACGTGACCGCGATGCGCGGGACCGGCGCGCAGGCGATGCTGCTGCCCAAGGTCGAGACCACGGCGCAACTGGATGCGCTGGGCGATGCGATCCACGGGGTGGAACTCTGGGCGATGATGGAAACGCCGCGCGGCGTGCTGAACGCGGATGCGCTGGCCGCCCATCCTCGGGTCGGCGGCTTCGTGATGGGCACCAATGACCTGATCAAGGAATTGCGCTGCCGCCCGCGCGCCGACCGCCTGCCGCTGGTCACCAGCCTCAGCCAATGCCTGCTGGCGGCGCGTGCGCATGGGATCGTCGCCATCGACGGGGTCTACAACGCCTTTCAGGACGAGGAGGGTCTGCGCGCGGAATGCGCGCAGGGCCGCGACCTGGGCTTTGACGGCAAGAGCCTGATCCACCCCGGACAGATCGCCGCGGCCAATGCGGTCTTTGCGCCGACCATGGCCGAGATCGAACTGTCGCGCCGCCATATCGCCGCCTTCGACGAGGCGCGGCGCAACGGGCTGGGGATCGCCGTTGTGGATGGCCGCATCGTCGAGAATCTGCATATCGTCACGGCACGACAAACGCTCGCCAAGGCGGCGGCGATCGCGCAACTGGAGGCTGTGACATGACCCTTATCATCCTCGGCGTTCTGCTCTGGAGCTTTGCCCATCTGTTCAAGCGGCTGTTCCCCGGCCCGCGTGCGGCGCTGGACCAGCGTTTCGGCGCGGCGTCCAAGGCGTTCTTTGCGGTGCCGCTGGTCCTGTCGGTGGTGCTGATGGTGATCGGCTATCGCGGCAACACCGCGCCCGAGATCTACCAGACGCCCGGGTTCATGGTGCATGCCAACAACACGCTGATGCTGCTGGCGGTGGTGTTCTTTGGCCTCGGCAATTCCAAGAGCCGGGCGCGGCAGTTGTTCCGCCACCCGATGCTTTATGGCTTTGCCACCTGGGCGGTGGCGCATCTGCTGGTGAATGGCGATCTGGCGTCCATCGTGCTGTTCGGCGGGTTGCTGGTCTGGGCGATTGTCGAAGTGCTGCTGATCAACGCAAGGGAGCCGGTCACGACCTGGCGTGGCGGCAGCCTGGCGGGGGACATCAAGCTGGGGGTGATTTCCGTGGTGCTCTACCTGGTGATCCTTGGCGTTCACATGTGGCTGGGCGTCTGGCCCCTGCCGGCGCCGGGCGCGGCCTGATGCGCGCCTATCGCCTGCTGACCGACGAGGATACCGCCGCCTTCTGCCACAAGGTCACCGAGGCGCTGGCCAAAGGGTGGGAACTTTACGGCTCGCCCGCCTATGCGCATGACCCGGCGAGCGGAAGGATGCGCTGTGCGCAGGCGGTGGTGAAGGATGTGCCGGGGCTTTACGCCCCGGATCTCAAGCTGGGAGAGTTGTGAGGTCATGGTGAAGACCAACCCGGGGCGTTTCTTCGAGGATTACCATGTCGGGCAGGTGATCGCGCATGCGGTGCCGCGCACCCTGTCGGGCGGCGAGCGGGCGCTTTACCACGCGCTTTATCCCGCGCGGCACGCGGTCTGTTCCTCGGATGCCTTCGCGCAATCCTGCGGGCTGCCCGGCGCGCCGATGGACGACCTGATCGCGTTCCATACCGTGTTCGGCAAGACCGTGCCGGATATCAGCCTGAACGCCATCGCCAATCTGGGCTATGCCGAGGGGCGCTGGCACCGGCCGGTCTGGCCCGGCGACACGCTGCGCTCCGAATCCGAGGTGATCGGGCTCAAGGAGAACTCGAACGGCAAATCGGGTGTCGTCTGGGTGCGCACGCGGGGGCTGAACCAGCGCGGCGAACTGGTCATGGACTATGTGCGCTGGGTGATGGTGCGCAAGCGCGATGCCACAGCCCCCGCGCCCGAAACGGTGGTGCCCGCGCTGGCCGACAGCGTGGCGCCGCGGGATCTGGTGCTGCCCGAGGGGCTGGATTTCACGCGCTACGATTTCACGCTGGCGGGCGAGCCGCATCGCTGGGGCGATTACGCGGTGGGCGAGGTGATCGACCATGTCGACCGCGTGACGGTCGAGGAGGCCGAGCACATGCTGGCCACGCGGCTGTGGCAGAACACCTCCAAGGTGCATTTCGACGCCACCCTGCGCGAGGATGGCCGGCGGCTGATCTATGGCGGCCATGTCATCAGCCTGGCGCGCACGCTGTCCTTCAACGGGCTGGCGAATGCACAGATGATCGTCGGGCTGAACGCGGGCGCGCATGCCAATCCCTGTTTCGCGGGCGATACGGTCGCGGCCTGGTCCGAGGTGCTGGACAAGGCCGAGACGGCCGCGCCCGGCGTCGGCGCGCTGCGGCTGCGGCTGGTGGCGGTCAAGCCGGGGGCGGTGCCGGGCGCGCTGCGCGGCGAGGACGGGAAATATCTGGGCGATGTGTTGCTGGACCTCGACTACTGGGCGTTGACCCCGATGTAAGGCGGTCCGCCGGGTTGTGATCACATGCCGCGTTGGCGTGATCACAAAACCCGGTTTTTTCGTCCGGCGGACGAAAAATCACGCCCGAAGCGCGGCGCAAGCCGTGACAAGGGCGCAGAAACCGTTATCAGATCGGGCGATAGCTGCGCCCAGACAAGAGGCACGCCATGGCTGACTTCAACCGCGGTAACAGGCCGCTTTCGCCGCATCTTCAGGTCTATCGCCCGCAGATCACCTCTGTCACCTCGATCCTGACCCGGGTCACGGGGAATGCGCTGATCGTGGCGGTGATCCTGATCGTGTGGTGGTTCCTGGCCGCCGCCAAGGGCCCCGAGGCCTTTGCCCGCGCCGATTGGGTGCTGACCTCGTGGTTCGGCGATCTGGTGCTGACCCTGTCGCTCTGGGCGCTGTGGTATCACACGCTGGCGGGCCTGCGGCATCTGCTGTGGGATACCGGCCGCGGGCTGGAGCTGAAGACGGCCGAGGCGCTGGGCTGGGCGGTGATCGGCGGCTCGGCGGTGCTGACGCTGCTGACCGTGCTGGTCGTCTGAGGGGGGAAGCCATGCGTTATCTGACCGACCGCAAGCGCGCGCTGGGCCTTGGCGCCGCCAAGAGCGGGACCGAACATCACTGGATCCTGATCGTGACCGGCGTGGCGCTGGCGGGGCTGATCCCGGCCTTCGTTCTGGTCTTCGGCCGCACGCTGGGCGGCAGCCATGAAGAGGTGGTCGCCACCTTCTCGCGCCCGTTTCCGGCGCTGGTGGCGCTGTTGACCTTGTGGGTGGGGATCTACCATTTCCGCAAGGGCGCGCAGACGGCCATCGAGGATTACACCCGCGGCATCCGCCGCACGATACTGCTGATCGCGATGATCTGCGTCAGCTACACGGCCATGGCGGCCGGTCTTTACGCGGTCATCCGCATCGCGCTGTAAGTTCTTCGAGGGACCAAGATGGCCGCTTACGAATACGAGACGCATGAATACGACGTTGTGGTGGTCGGCGCCGGTGGCGCGGGGCTGCGCGCGACGCTGGGCATGGCCGAACAGGGCCTGCGGACGGCCTGCATCACCAAGGTCTTTCCGACCCGCTCGCACACGGTGGCGGCCCAGGGCGGCATCGCGGCCAGCCTTGGCAACATGGGCCCGGACCATTGGCAGTGGCACATGTATGACACGGTCAAGGGGTCGGACTGGCTGGGCGATACGGACGCCATGGAATACCTCGCGCGCGAGGCGCCCAAGGCGGTCTACGAGTTGGAACATTACGGCGTGCCGTTTTCCCGCACCGAGAAGGGCCGCATCTACCAGCGCCCCTTCGGTGGCCACACCACCGAGTTCGGCGAAGGCCCGCCGGTGCAGCGCACCTGTGCGGCCGCCGACCGCACGGGGCATGCCATCCTGCACACGCTCTATGGCCAGAGCCTGAAACAGAAGGCGGAATTCTTCATCGAGTATTTCGCCATCGACCTGATCATGTCCGAGGACGGGCAATGCCAGGGCGTGGTGGCGTGGAAGCTCGACGACGGCACGATCCATGTCTTTGCCGCCAAGATGGTGGTGCTGGCGACGGGGGGCTATGGCCGGGCCTATTTCAGCGCGACCTCGGCCCATACCTGCACCGGCGATGGCGGCGGCATGGTGGCGCGCGCGGGGCTGCCGCTTCAGGACATGGAATTCGTGCAGTTCCACCCCACCGGCATCTATGGCGCGGGCTGTCTCATCACCGAGGGCGCGCGCGGCGAGGGCGGCTATCTGACGAACTCGGAAGGCGAGCGGTTCATGGAACGCTATGCGCCGACCTACAAGGATCTCGCCTCGCGCGACGTGGTCAGCCGCTGCATGACCATCGAGATCCGCGAGGGCCGGGGCGTCGGGCCGAACAAGGACCATATCCACCTGAACCTGTCCCACCTGCCGCCCGAGGTTCTGGCCGAACGCCTGCCCGGCATTTCCGAAAGCGCCAAGATCTTTGCCGGTGTCGACGTGACGCGCGAGCCGATCCCGGTTCTGCCGACCGTGCATTACAATATGGGCGGCATCCCCACGAACTATTGGGGCGAGGTGCTGAACCCGACCGCGGACAATCCCGACAACATCGCGCCCGGCCTGATGGCGGTGGGCGAGGCGGGCTGTGCCAGCGTGCACGGTGCGAACCGGCTGGGCTCCAACTCGCTGATCGACCTTGTGGTGTTCGGCCGCGCCGCCGCGATCCGGGCCAGGGACGTGGTCGATCCGAACACGGCGGTGCCCAGCCCGAACGGGGCCTCGATCGACGCGGCGCTCTCCCGCTTCGACGGGCTGCGCCATGCCAGGGGCAACCTGACAACCGCCGAATTGCGGCTGGAGATGCAGAAGACCATGCAGGCCGATGCCGCGGTCTTCCGCACCGACAGGACGCTGGCCGAGGGCTGCCAGAAGATGGCCGCCGTCGCGGGCAAGATGGACGACATCAAGGTCACCGACCGGTCGCTGATCTGGAACTCGGACCTGATGGAGACGCTGGAACTGACCAACCTGATGCCCAACGCGCTGGCCACCGTGGTCGCCGCCGAGGCGCGCAAGGAAAGCCGCGGCGCACATGCCCACGAGGACTACCCCGACCGCGACGACACCAACTGGCGCAAGCATTCGCTGGCCTGGGTCGACGGCCCCAGGGTGCGCCTGGCCTACCGCCCGGTCAAGCTGGAGCCGCTGACCACCCTCGACGAGGGCGGCATCGACCCGAAGAAGATCGCGCCCAAGGCGCGGGTCTATTGAGGAGACGGATATGGTTGAACTGACGCTCCCCAAGAACTCGGTGATCCGCAGCGGCAAGACCTGGCCGAAACCGGCGGGGGCCACCAATCTGCGCGAGTTCCGCATCTACCGCTGGGACCCCGACACCGGGGAAAACCCGCGGGTGGATACCTATTTCGTCGATCTCGACACCTGCGGGCCGATGGTCCTGGACGCGCTGATCAAGATCAAGAACGAGATCGACCCGACGCTGACCTTCCGCCGCTCCTGCCGCGAGGGGATCTGCGGCTCTTGTGCCATGAATATCGACGGGATCAACACGCTGGCCTGCACCTACGGCATGGACGAGATCAAGGGCGTGGTGAAGATCTACCCGCTGCCGCACATGCCGGTGGTCAAGGATCTGGTCCCGGACCTGACCCATTTCTACGCCCAGCACGCCTCGATCATGCCCTGGCTGGAGACCGAGACCAACGAGCCGGTCAAGGAATGGCGCCAGTCGCCCGCGGATCGCAGGAAGCTGGACGGGCTTTACGAGTGCATCATGTGCGCCAGCTGCTCGACGGCCTGCCCGTCCTACTGGTGGAACGGCGACAAGTATCTGGGACCGGCCGCGCTGCTGCATGCCTATCGCTGGATCATCGACTCGCGTGACGAGGCGACCGGCGAGCGGCTGGACCAGCTGGAGGATCCGTTCAAGCTCTATCGTTGCCACACGATCATGAACTGCACCAAGACCTGCCCCAAGGGCCTGAACCCGGCCAAGGCGATTGCCGAGATCAAGAAGATGATGGTCGAGCGCGCGATCTGAGGCGACGCGCCTCAGTCCAGCGCCGTCGCCGCCAGCGTCGCATAGTCGATCGACCAGCGCTGCGCGCGGCTGGGGCAGCAACGCGGATCGTCCGGGCCGGGCATCGAGGTGGTCAGTTCCATCCTCTCGGCATGGAAGACCGGCTCGCGCGGCTCGGTGCCGAAAAGCCCCGAGACCGGCCCGGCATAGCGGAACCCCTCCGCATCGCGGGCATAAAGCCCGGCATGGATCGTGAAGCCGCTGGCCGAGCCGGGGATATGGGCATAGAGCACCGCCAGCGCGCGGGTCGCCTCTGCCGGATCGGCATGGTTGGGCATCCAGTAGCTGCCGAGGCTCTCGCCGCCGGGGGCCAGGTCGCGGATCAGGGCGCTGTCCAGATCGCCCCAGTCCTGCGCGCAGGCGGGACCGGCCAATGCGATCAGGCAGCAGGCAAGCAGGGTCTTCATGGCCGCGCTCCTCCGGTGTTAGGAAAAGGGTGTCGGCGCGACCGCGCCCTGTCAAGCCTTGCCCCGGAGGACCGATGCCCGAAACGCCCCCCGACGCCGCCGCCCGCCGCGCCGCGCCCCCGGTGATCTGCTACCCGCCCGACACGCTGCCCGCGCCCGATCTGGCGCTTTACGCCCGCGCGCGCGACGGCGCAGCAAAGACCGCCGAATTGCTGGTGCCCCCGCGCGCGGCGCGCTGTTTCCGGGTGGCGGCAGGGCAGGTCCTGCGGATCTCCTGCCCCGAAGGGTCGCAGGTGGGCGATCTGAACCTGTGGGCGGCGGACGATCTGTCCGAACGGTTCTATTCGGGCAAGACCCGGGCGCTGCATGGCACGCATCTGGGCGTGGGCGACCGGCTGTGGTCCTGCCTGCCCTTCCTGCGGCCGATGGCGACGATCATCGCCGACAGCCTGGGCTGGTACGGGGTCGATGCCGATGGGGCGGGGGTGCATGACGTGATCGGCACGCGCTGCGATCCCTATACGGGCGCGCTGCTGACCGGCGGGCAGTATCACCACCATTGCCATTCCAACCTGGTCCGCGCGCTGGCCGCCGAAACCGGCCTGTCCCCGGATGCGGCCGAGCCGCATGTCCATGACGTGCTGAACCTGTTCATGTGCACGGGATTCACCCGCGACAGCCAACGCTATTTCACCAAGGCCAGCCCCGCGCGCGCGGGCGATCATGTCGAGTTCTTCGCCGAGATCGACCTTCTGGGCGCGCTCTCGGCCTGCCCCTGGGGCGATTGCGGCACGAACAGCCCCATGACGGCCACCTGCCACCCGCTTCTGGTCGAGATCCTCGCCCCCGCCCCCGGCACGCTGGAGGGCCGGCGCTCGCCCGCCCCCGCCCCCTATGACCGCAGTCACGGACTGTGACCCTGGGGGTTTCTTCTTGGCAAAAATACCCATGTCGCGCGGTCTCAACAGGCGCTGCGCTCAGGCGAAGGCGGCCTCCAGCGCAATCTCGACCATGTCCGCGAAACCCTGCTCGCGGGCCTCGGGCGGCAGGGCGGCGCCGGTCGGCAGATGGTCTGAAACGGTCAGCACCGCCAGCGCCCGTGCCCCATGCCGGGCGGCCAGGATATAAAGCTCGGCGGCCTCCATCTCGACCGCCAGAACCCCGTGGCGGGTCATCTGGTCGTTCAGGTCGGGGCGTTCATCGTAGAACACGTCCGACGAATAGATGCCGCCCACATGGGCCGCGATGCCGCGGGCGGTGGCGGCGGCATGCGCGGCGGAGAGCAGGCTGAAATCGGCGCAGGGGGCATAGTTCAACTCGCGAAAGATGCCGCGCGAGGGCGTCGACAGCGTCGAGGCCGTCATCGCCAGCACGATGTCGCGCAAGCCCACATGCGGCTGCATCGCCCCGGCCGAGCCGATGCGGATCAGCGTCTTCGCGCCGTAATCGCGGATCAGTTCGTTGGCATAGATCGACAGCGAGGGCATGCCCATGCCGCTGCCATGGATCGTCACGCGGTTGCCGCGCCAGAAACCGGTAAAGCCCAGCATGCCGCGCACGCGATTGATGCAGACCGGATCGCTCAGAAAGGTCTCGGCCGCCCATTGCGCGCGCATCGGATCGCCGGGCAGCAGCACGGTCTCGGCGATCTCGCCGGGTTTCGCGCCGATATGAATGGTCATGGGGCCTCCGTTCCGGTCGGCGCAGGCTAGCGCGGGCGCGGGCCTGCGGCAATCCGCAGGGTGCTGCGGGGCAGACAGGGAAAGGGCGGTCTACCCGGCGGGCCAGCCTTCGGTGCGGAGCCGGACACAGGCATTCGGTCCCTTGGGATCGAGCAGGTAGAGGTTCGGCCGCTTGCCCAGATAGCCGCGCCAGGTCTTCTCGGGCTGGCTGCCGATCCGGACGCCATGGAGTTTGTGCAATTCGGCCGAAAGCCGGGTGATTTCCATCCTTCCCTTTCCTGGGGCTGCAAGGATCGTTTCGCGGATCTTGCGGTCGAGCGGGGCGATTGCCGGATCGGTCGGCATCGGTTCGGTCTTTGCGGGCGCGGGTGCGGCCACGCTGTTCGATGTCCTGAAGACAGGGGGCGAGGCGGCGCCCAGTTCGATGAATGCGGAACAGGCCGACCGGAAGGCCGGCGCGGAACTGGCCCGGCCCATTCCCAGCACCCGCAACCGCCTTTCGCGCAGGCGGATCGCGAGATGGCGGAAATCCCGGTCGCTGCTGACGATGACAAAGGTCTCGGGCGGATCGGTCAGGGCAAGCTCGATCGCGTCGATGGCCAGAAGCAGGTCGGCCCCGTTCTTTTCCATGCCCGCGCAGAAGAAGCGGAAGCCGGGCACCTCCTGCCAGGGCGTCAGGTTCTGCGCCTGTCCGTAGGTTCGCAGGACATGCGGCTCGCCCCATTCGCGGGCGGCGGTCAGGATTGCGGGCGCATGGGGGGCCGGGACATTGTCGCCATCGACGAAGACCGCCACGCGGCCGATTGCTGAACCCTGAAACATCGCCCGGTCCCCAAATGAATTTCCCCCGTGCCAGGTGCGGAATGGGACGAAAATCGGGCGCGTTACCGCACCAGCGGCTCCAGCGGGTCGTAGATCACGCCGCTGCCCCAGGCGGCCCGGGGCAGGCTGTCGGGCTTGTAGCGGATGGCGGTCATCTCGTCCCGGGCGAAGAAGCGGCGTTCGGTCACCACGCCATCGGGGTCGCGCCAGTCGGCATCCAGCCTGCCGCCGGTGATGGTGCAGCGGAAATAGATGTCGACCTGGTGGAACGGGCGGCCGGGGTCGTGGAACTCGTTCACCAGACAGGGCGCGCCGATGGCGATGCGCAGCCCGGTTTCCTCATGCACCTCGCGGGCGAGGTTGTCGGGCAGGGAACTGCCCCGTTCGACCCCGCCGCCCGGCGCGCACCACAGGTCGCTGATCCCGCCGGGCCAAGCATTGACCAGCAGCAGGCGGTTCTCGTGCAGGATCAGCGCGCGGACGGCAAGGCGGGGCGTGGCGGCGGTCATGGCGCGAGACTGCCCGGCCCGCGCCCCGGGCACAAGCGCGCCGATCCGGGCCTTGCCGGGGCGTCGGGGCGTCTACCGGCGCGCGGCAGGCCCCAGCCAGCGGTTGACATGCCCCATCTTGCGGCCCGGCCGCGCCTCGGCCTTGCCGTAAAGATGGAGCGCCACGGCAGGATCACGGGCCAGCGCGGGCACCTTGTCGATATCCGCGCCGATCAGGTTCTCCATCTCGATATCGGAATGGCGCGACCCGTCGCCCAGCGGCCAGCCTGCAATGGCGCGGACATGCTGCTCGAACTGGTCGATCATGCAGCCATCCTGGGTCCAGTGGCCGGAATTGTGCACCCTGGGCGCGATCTCGTTGACCAGAAGGCCATCGGGGGCGACGAACAGTTCCACCCCCATCACGCCGACATAATCGAGCGCGTTCAGCAGGCGGCCCGCCAGCAGCACGGCATCGGTGCGCTGCGCGGTCGTCAGCGGCGCGGGCACCCGGGTCGTGTGCAGGATGCCGTCGCGATGCACGTTCAGGCCGGGATCGTAGCACGCCACCTCGCCCGTCAGCCCGCGGGCGGCAATCACCGAGATCTCGGCCGTGAAGGACACGAAACCCTCCAGGATCGCGGGCGCCCCGCCCATCGCGGCGAGGGCGGCGGGCGCATCCTCGGGCCGGTTGATCCGCGCCTGGCCCTTGCCGTCATAGCCCAGTCGGCGGGTTTTCAGGATGGCGGGCAGGCCGATCTCGGCCATGGCCTCGGCCAGGTCCACCTCGTCATCCACGGCGGCGAAGGGCGCGGTCTTCAGGCCAAGCTCGGTGACAAAGGCCTTTTCGGTCAGCCGGTCCTGCGACACGGCCAGCGTGCGCCGGTTCGGCCGGATCGCGACCTGCGCCTCGATCGCGTTCAGCGCGGCGGTGGGGATGTTCTCGAACTCGTAGGTGACGACAGCGACCGAGGCGGCAAAGGCGGCCAGCGCCGCGGTATCCTCGTAAGCGGCGGTCGTCACCCTGTCGGCGACATGGCCCGCAGGCGGTTCGGGCGCGGGATCAAAGACATGGCTGCGAAAGCCCAGCCGCGCGGCCGCGACCGACAGCATCCGGCCCAACTGGCCGCCGCCAAGGATGCCGATCGTGGCGCCGGGCGCAAGCGGCTCAGTCATCGGCGGGCTCCTCGGGGATCGAGGCCGAGAGATCGGACCGCCAGCGGTCGAGCCGGGCCGCCAGCACGGGATCGGACAGCGCGAGGATCTGCGCGGCCATCAGCCCGGCATTGGCCGCGCCCGCCGCCCCGATCGCCATGGTGGCGACGGGAAAGCCCTTGGGCATCTGGACGATGGAATAGAGGCTGTCGACCCCGTTCAACGCACGGGTCTGGACCGGCACGCCGATCACCGGCACGCGGGTCTTGGACGCCATCATGCCGGGCAGATGCGCCGCCCCGCCCGCGCCCGCGATGATGACCTGAAGGCCGCGGCCGACAGCGGCCCGGCCATACTCCCACAGCCGGTCGGGGGTGCGATGGGCCGAGACGATGCGCGTTTCATGCGCGACGCCAAGCTCGTCGAGGATCGCGGCGGCCTCCTTCATGGTGGGCCAGTCCGACTGGCTGCCCATGATGATGCCCACTTTCACGTCCGCCATGCAGCGCCCTCCCGGATTCGCGAGCGGGCACTATAGACGGGTGCGGGCCTTACGCAATGATGTCGGGGGTCAGCTGATCCTCGATCAGCGCGATGCGGTCCTTGAGGGCGAGTTTCTGCTTTTTCAGCCGCATCAGCGTGAAGCTGTCGCCGGTCCCGGTGTCCTGAAGGGCGCGGATCGCGTCGTCGAGATCGCGATGCTCACGCCGAAGGACCTCGAGCTTCACGCGCAGGACTTCTTCGGAGTTCATCTCGCTGGCGATGTTCATCGACATTCCCGGGGCTGAGTCGCTGCGTTCCCTGATCCTGTCAAGTTATCGCGTTTGCCCCGCGGCGGGAAGCCGGACTTGCGGCGCGCGCGCGCCATCCCCATATCCCGTCCACGCCGCCGCGGATGCGGGGCGGATCGCACTTCAGGTCGCTTGTTCAAGGACTTGCCCATATGTCGAAACTGACCCTCGGCTCGCATCCCTTCCTGCTGGGATTCGAGCAGCTCGAACGCCTCGTGGAACGGACCGCCAAGACCGGCAACGAGGGCTACCCCCCCTTCAACATCGAACAGACCTCGGAAACGGGCTATCGCATCACGCTGGCGGTGGCGGGCTTTCGCGAGGAGGATCTGGCGATCACCGTCGAGGACCGGCAACTGGTGATCCGCGGCCGACAGGCCGAGGAGGGCGCCGACCGGGTGTTCCTGCATCGCGGCATCGCAGCCCGCCAGTTCCAGCGCAGCTTCGTGCTGGCCGACGGGGTCGAGGTGACGGGCGCGACCATGGAAAACGGCCTGCTGCATGTCGATCTGGAGCGCCTCGTGCCCGAAAGCGTGGTGCAGACGATCCGCATCAGGCGCGCGTGAGGAGGGCAGATTTGATGGACAGGAAACACGAGGTCTTTCCCGAAGGGGGCGAGCGGATCGTCTATGTGCGGCCCGTGAAGCTGGCCGAACTGCCCGAAGAGGTGCAGCGCGAGGCCGGGGGGCTGGACGGGCTTTACGCGCTGCATGCGGCCAGCGGCGAGCGGCTGGCCCTGGTGCGCGACCGCGCGCTGGCCTTCGCGCTGGCGCGGCAGAACGACCTGGCCCCGGTCAACGTGCATTGAGCCGGGGCGCGGGGGGCGCTCTCGCCCCCGTCCGGCGCAGGGCTGACGCCCTGCTTGTCCGGGGTTGGGCGTGGCGCGGCCTTGCGGCCGCGCCCCTCCGGCGGGGATATTTGCAGCCAGAAGAAGCAGGCGGGGCGCGGGTCAGTTGCCCGCGATCAGCCCCATCTGTTCGAGTTTCAGGATCACCTGATGGGCGCAATTGTCGACATCGACGCCGGTGGTGTCGACGCTGAGTTCGGGCGCGGTGGGGGCCTCGTAGGGGTCGGAAATCCCGGTGAATTCCTTGATCTTGCCCTCGCGCGCGAGCCGGTAGAGCCCCTTGCGGTCGCGTTTCTCGCATTCCTCGAGGGGCGTGGCGACATGGACCTCGCAGAAGGCGCCATAGGCCTCGATCATCTCGCGCACGGCGCGGCGCGTGGCGGTATAGGGCGCGATCGGGGCGCAGATCGCGATGCCGCCATTCTTGGTGATCTCGGAGGCGACATAGCCGATCCGGCGGATGTTGATGTCGCGATGTTCCTTGGAGAAGCCGAGTTCCGAGGACAGGTGCTTGCGCACCACGTCGCCATCCAGAAGCGTCACCGGCCGGCCGCCCATCTCCATGAGTTTCACCATCAGCGCGTTGGCGATGGTCGACTTGCCCGAGCCGGACAGGCCGGTGAAGAACACGGTGAAGCCCTGGCTCGCGCGCGGCGGCGAGGTGCGGCGCAGTTCGCCGACCACTTCGGGGAAGGAGAACCAGTCGGGGATATCCAGCCCCTCGCGCAGGCGGCGGCGCAGTTCGGTGCCCGAGATGTCCAGCACGGTCGCCCCTTCGGGCACCTCGTCCACGGGGAAATACTGGGCCTTTTCCTGCACATAGACCATCTGTTTGAAATCGACCATCTCGATGCCGATCTCGTCCGCATAGTGCTTGAACAATTCCTGCGCCTCGTAGGGGCCGTAGAAATCGGCACCCTGGCTGTTCTTGCCGGGGCCCGCATGATCGCGGCCGACGATGAAATGGGTGCAGCCGTGGTTCTTGCGGATCAGCCCGTGCCAGACCGCCTCGCGCGGGCCGGCCATGCGCATGGCGAGGTTCAGCAGGCTCATCGTGGTGGTGGCCTGCGGATACTTGTCCAGCACCGCCTCGTAGCAGCGCACGCGGGTGAAATGGTCGACATCGCCCGGTTTCGTCATGCCGACGACGGGGTGGATCAGCAGGTTGGCCTGCGCCTCGCGCGCGGCGCGGAAGGTCAGTTCCTGATGCGCGCGGTGCAGCGGGTTACGGGTCTGGAAGGCGACGATGCGGCGCCAGCCGAGCTTGCGGAAATAGGCGCGCAGCTCGTTGGGCGTGTCGCGGCGGCCGCGGAAATCGTAATGCACGGGCTGCTGGATTCCGGTAACCGGGCCGCCCAGATAGACCTTTCCGGCGGTGTGGTGCAGGTAGTTGACGCCCGGATGGGCCAGATCGTCGGCGCCGAAGACCTTTTCGGCCTCGCGCGCCTTGTCCGGCGTCCAGCGGTCGGTGACGCTGAGGATTGCGAGGATCACGCCCTCCTGGTCGCGCAGCGCGATGTCCTGGCCGGGCTCGATCCCCGCGGCGAAGTCTTCGGAGACGTCGAGCGTGATCGGCATCGGCCAGAGCGTGCCATCGGCCAGCCGCATGTTCTCGACCACGCTGTCGTAATCGGCCTGGGACAGGAACCCCTTGAGCGGGTTGAACCCGCCATTCATCAGCAGTTCCAGGTCGCAGATCTGGCGCGGCGTCAGATCCCAGCTGGGCAGCGTGCCCGCCTCGATCTTCAGCTTCTGCGCGCTTTCGGGCGAGACAAAGAGTTCGGGGATCGGGGTGAGGTTGGAAAGGGACATGGGAAAACCTGATTTGCTGGGCGCAAGCTGGGATCGGCCGGGCCGTGCCGACCTCGCGGGCGCCATAGCGTGCAAGTGCGGCGCAGTTCAAGCGGAACCCGGGTGCACCCGCGAAGAATGGCCGGATCTGGCGAAAACGCATCGGTTCGGGGGAAATTGTTCGCCGGCTCTCCGGTGCGACAGGGTGCAGGTTCCGGTTGCGGACGGGCCGGTGTCGCGCCGGTGTCGGGGCGGGGGCTGTCATGGCGCCGTCACACCCGCCCGTTAACCATCGCCGCATTCACAGCCATGGAGCCTGGAATGTCTCTGCGTCTTGCCTTGGCAGTCGCCCTGACCGGCCTTGTCGCCCCGGTCAGCGTCGCCGATGCCGCCACCTTCCTGTTCATCCGCCACGCCGAAAGCACCACCAATTCGGGCGCCGCTTCGACGCCCGAGGAGATCCTCGATCCGCCGCTGACTGCGCTGGGCCAGCAGCAGGCGCAGGACCTCGTCGGGGTGCTGAAGGATCTGGACCTGACCCATATCTATGTCAGCAGCTACCAGCGCACCGCGCTGACCATCGCGCCGACGGCGGCCGAATTCGGCCTGACCCCGGTTGTCGAGCCGGAGATCCGGGAATGGAGTTTCGGCGACGGGTCGGCCGGGCTGGACTACAATGCGATCTACGCCATGTTCGGAGAATGGGCGAGCGGGAACACCGCGGCCCGGATCGCGGGCGTGGACGCGTCCGAATCCCTGGACGAACTGGTGGCGCGGATCGTTCCAGCCTATCGGGCGATCATCGACGCGCACAAGGACGAGGACGGCGTGGTGGCGATCGTCGGGCATGGCGGCTCGATCGGCTGGGTCATGCCCTATTTCGCCGAGAACGTGACGCTGGGCTTCGCGCTGTCGAACAACCTGCGCAATACCGGCATCGTCGAGGTCCGTCTGGACAGCGCCGGCCGGCCGATGGTCGCCGACTGGGACGGCATCGCGTTCGAGGTCGAGACGCTGGCGCCGGTGCCGCTGCCCGCCTCGGGGCTGATGCTGCTGGCGGGGCTTGGCGGCATCGCCGCGCTGCGCCGCCGCGCCCGGGCCGCCTGAGCGCCGCGCAGGATCGGGCAGGGGGGCGCAGGCGCCCTCCTCAGCCCTGTTCGGCGAGGAAGCGTTCGGCCTCCAGCGCGGCCATGCAGCCCATGCCCGCCGAGGTGACGGCCTGGCGATACTTGTGGTCCGTCAGGTCGCCCGCGGCAAAGACGCCGGGGATCGAGGTTGCGGTCGAGTCGGGCTGGGTCACGACATAGCCGCCCATATGGGTGTCCAGCTGGCCCAGCACCAGTTCCGAGGCGGGCGCGTGGCCGATCGCGATGAAGACGCCCTTGCAGGGGATCTCGGTCACCGCGCCGGTATGGACATGGCGCACGCGGATCCCCTCGACGCCGGGTGGGGCGTCGGTGCCCGTCACCTCGTCCAGCGAATGGTCCCACAGGATCTCGACCTTGGGATTGTTGAACAGCCGGTGCTGCAACACCTTTTCGGCGCGCAGCTCGTCGCGGCGATGCACCAGCGTCACCTTCGACGCGAACCGCGTCAGGAACAGCGCCTCCTCGACCGCCGCATTGCCGCCGCCGATCACCGCCACGTCCTGCCCGCGATAGAAGAAACCGTCGCAGGTGGCGCAGGCCGAGACGCCGAAGCCCTTGAACTTCTCCTCCGACGGCAGGCCCAGCCATTTCGCCTGGGCCCCCGTGGCCAGGATCAGCGCGTCGCAGCTATAGGTGGTGCCGCTGTCGCCCGTGGCGGTGAAGGGGCGTTTCGACAGGTCCAGCGCGGTGATGATGTCGGCCACGATCTCGGTGCCCATCGCCCTGGCATGGGCCTCCATCTTCTGCATCAGCTCGGGGCCCTGGATCTCGACCTCGCCGGGCCAGTTCTCGACCTCGGTGGTGATGGTCAGCTGGCCGCCGGGCTGGATGCCCTGGATCAGCAGGGGCTCCAGCATCGCGCGGCTGGCATAGACGGCGGCGGTATAGCCCGCCGGACCCGAGCCGATGATCAGAACCTTGCTGTGCCGCGTCTCGCCCATCTGCCGATCTCCTGTCCTGCGGTTTTCCGCGCCGGGCCGATATAGCCACCGCGCCCGCCCCATGGAAGCCCCGCCGTGCCGATCCGTCGCAGCGTTGCGCCGGGGGGGCAGGACCGTTAAAATCTTGCGCAAGCGTGAAACAATATTGCGCAGGACGCACCCCGAACCTATGATCCGCAAAAATTCGAGGGAAGCAGGATGCCCGGCGCAAAGCTCGACGCGATCGACCGCATGATACTGGCCGAGTTGCAGGCCGATGGGCGCATGACCAATGTGGAACTGGCCCGCCGCGTCGGCATCTCGGCGCCGCCCTGCCTGCGCCGGGTGCGCACGCTGGAAGAGGCGGGCTTCATCCGCGGCTATCACGCCGATGTGGACAGCCGGGCGCTGGGCTTCGAGGTGCAGGTCTTTGCGATGGTCGGGCTGCAAAGCCAGGCCGAGGCGGACCTGACGAAATTCGAGAACCGCTGCCGGGCCTGGCCGCTGGTGCGCGAGTGCCACATGCTGAATGGCGAGGTGGATTTCATCCTGAAATGCGTCGCCCCCGACCTCTCGACCTTCCAGAGCTTCCTGACCGAGGAACTGACGGCGGCCGAGAATGTCGCCTCGGTCAAGACCTCGCTGGTGATCCGCGGCGCCAAGGACGATCCCGGCGTTCCCTTCGAGGTGCTCGAGGAACGCCTTGCCCGCCAGGCCTGAGACGGCGGGTCAGGCGGCGCGCATCCGCTCCATCTCGAAGGCGGTCAGCCGGGGCAGGGACATCGGCCCGAACCCCTCGAACCCGCACAGATGCGGGAACAGCGCCAGGAATCGCAGCCGCGCGGCCGGGTCCATCAGGTCGGCGGCATTCTCGCCGGGGTGGTAGCTCTCGACCTCGACGCCATTGGCCAGCAGGATGTGCTGCGCCTCCAGCGCCAGGTGGAACACCCGGGTCGGGCGCGTCACCCGCAGGCCGATCAGCGCCATGCCATCGACAAGGGCCGAGGCCGGCCCGAATGCCGCGCCGGTGCCCAGGATGTCGTGGCAGCCGGGATGGCGGAACAGCATCCGCGCGCGCGGCCCCAAGATCAGGTCGGGCATCGGCCGACCCAGGCCCAGGCTGTCCGCCGTCAGCCGGGTCAGCATCGGCGGCACCGGGCGCAGGGCATCCGTCATCGGCATCAGCACGGTGGATCCCACCCAGATCAGCCGCCGCGCCCCGGCATCGGCCGTGCTCAGCATCACGCCGGGATGCAGATCCTCGACCGCGACCGGCCCGCCGGGCGTGGCGATCAGCGTGCCATGGGCAAAGGCGCAGAAGGCCTCGTCGATATGGGGCTCGGCGGGCAGGGCGCGGACAAAGTGCTGCGGGTAGCCGTCGGGGCAAAGCCCGCTCACCTCGTAGCGGCGCCTGGGCATGGGCTCATCGCCCGGCCCCGCATGCAACGGACGGATCTGCCACAGGCCCGGGGGCACAAGGCGGTCGTGGGTTCCCATGCGATCAGTCCTTCCGGTCCGGTCACATCTGCAAGGGCCCCCACCCGGATGCAGAAAGACAGGACGAACCTGCCGCGATCCCGCCCGACCTGTCAAAGTTTCGCGATTCATTGTGCCGGTGCATCCGGGCAATGCGGGGGGGCGGGGCGGGGATTGTTCGCCGCGGGGGAACGGTGCCGCGCAAACCGGGGCGCGGGCTCGAATCGGGGAACGCTCAGAACTCGACCCGGCTGCCCAGCACCAGGCCCGACGCGCTGGTGCCGTCCAGCCCGACGATGGCGCCCAGGCTGATCCAGCCGCGCCTGCCCACGCGCCGGGCGATGGCGGGGACAAGGCGCAGGCTGTCCGCGCCCTCGGCCGGATCCTCGAAGCGCATCTCGAGGCTGACCTGCATCCGCTCGGACAGGTTCAGTCCCAGCGTCAGGTCCAGCTTGTAGCCCTCGGTCAGCGTCACGGGCAGGCCCGCGACCGCGGGCGGCGCGGTCTCGGAGGCGGCGGCCAGGTGAAAGATGCCCTTCGCGTCCAGATTGACCCAGGCCCAGCCCAGCCCGGTCTGGAAACTGTTGCCCCAGCTCAGCCCCGATTGCAGGACGCCCTCGGCGCCGCCCTCCGCCGCGCCCGCCGCGCCAAGGCCCAACTCGGTGGCGACGCGGCCCGGCAGCCAGTCGAATTCGCGCCCCATGCGCAGGAAGACCACCGCTATCCAGTCCTCGGCCGCCTCGCCCTTGCCCGCGTCCAGGCCCAGCGTCATCCGCGCATTCAGCCCGTATTCGGCATAGACCGAGCTGTAATTCGCGCCCGACCCGGCGATTTCCTGCGAAAAGGCCAGCATCCCCGCGCCATCCTCGCGCAGCCAGGCCCCCGCCTGCGCCAGGGGCGCGGCGAGCGGCCAGAATGTCAGCGCCAGCAGGGCGGTCCATCGCATCGCGCATTCCCTCGTGAGGCGAGCCTTCGGGCAGAATAATCCACCTTTCGTTGCGGGATAGCCTCCGGCGGCATTTCGCCCGCGCGCGCGGTGCCGCGGCCACAGGGGCGGGGGCCGATTTGGGGCTGGGCAAGGTCGACGGCGCGCCCTATGCTGCGGCGCGGCGGAAAACTCGGGCCGCAGAGGGGTGCAGCGGGCATGACCGGCACGATCATCACCATCGCGCAGCAGAAGGGCGGCTCGGGGAAGACGACGCTCGCGGCCAATCTGGCCGTGGAATTCGCGCGCCAGGGGCTGGGCGTCGCGCTGATCGACACCGATCCGCAGGGCAGCCTCGGCCGCTGGTTCATGGCCCGCCTCGAGGGGCGCGAGACGCCGGACATGGAGTTTTCCACCGCCTCGGCCTGGGGCGTGGAATATGAATGCGCGAAACTCGCCCGTGCCCATGACGTCGTGCTGATCGACACACCGCCCAAGGCCGACAGCGACCTGCGCCCCGCCCTGCGCGCTGCCGATCTGGTGCTGGTGCCCGTGGCGGTCAGCCATGTGGACCTCTGGGCGACCGAGGGCGTTCTGGATCTGGCCCGGCGCGAGGACAAGATGGCGCTGGTGGTGCTGAACCGGATCAAGGCGGGCACAAGGCTGGCCGCCGAGGTGGCCGAGACCGCCGCCGGTCTTGCCGCCACGCTGGCGGTTGCCCGGCTGGCCAACCGCGTCGCCTATGCCGAGACGCTGGGCCATGGCCAGGGCGTACAGGAGGCCGCGCGGCGCGGCCCGGCCGCCGCCGAGATCGCCGCGCTCGCCGACGAGGTGCTGGCCTTCGCGCGGGCATGACCTGGGTCAAGGTTGCATCTTCCCGGCTTTGCCATTCTAGATGGAGCGAGGGAGGGCAGACCCCATGTACAACAACATTCTCGTTCCCGTCGCCGTCGATCACGGGCCCCAGCTCGACGACGTGATCGCGCTGGCCCGCAAGCTGCGCGCCGAGGGCGGCAGCATCACCGTGCTGACCGTGGCCGAGGCGATCCCGCCCTATGTGGCGCAATATCTCGCCGCAGATCAGGAGGCGCAGACCCGCGAGGCGATCCGCGCCGATCTGGCCGGCGACCTTCAGGACGCCCCCGATGTCGAGATCCGCGTGGTCACCGGACATGCCGGGATCACCATCGTCGATTATGCCGAGACGCATGACATCGACTGCATCGTGATGCAGTCGCACCGGCCGGGGCTGAAGGATTACTTCCTCGGCTCGACCGCCGCCCGGGTGGTGCGCCACGCGCCCTGCTCGGTGCATGTGCTGCGTTAGTTCCACGAGACCCAAGCGGAGGTTCCCATGCCCACCATATCGCGCAGCGCCGAGTTGCAGACGGTCATCACCACCTTCGAGGTGACCCCCGGCACCTGCCAGGACCTGCTGGACGAATTGCAGGACGCCTATCGCAACTTCATCTCGCGCCAGCCCGGCTTCATCGGCGCGGGGCTGCATGTCAACGACGCCCAGACCCGGATCGCCAATTATTCGCAATGGCAGCGGCGCGACGATTTCCAGGCGATGCTGCGCTCGGACGAGATGCGCGCGCGCAACCGCCGCTTTGCCGAACTGTGCAAGAATTTCGAGCCGGTGATGTACGAGGTCTTCGACAGTTTCAACTGACCCGGCCTTGACCGGCGTCAATGCAGGTTCGTCCGTGCCGGACCACACAGGACCGGATCGCGCCAGACCCGGAGGTGCCGCCGATGCCGTCGCTTGCCCGTTCCGCCCTGCTTGCCGCCGCGCTTGCGCTTGCCCCCGTCGCGGCCCCGGCGCAGCAGCTTGTCGGGGAATATGTGGCCGTCATCGGCCCGCAGGATCTCTACAATTCGCGCGGCGAGCGGCTGCGCGAGCCCTGGCAGATCCTGCGCCAGGACCGTGCCAATTTCCACCGCTTCGGGCAGCGCGACCCGGGCGACGAGGGCGATCCGTTCTTCGCCGACGCGAACAACCGCGCGGCGATGGAACGCATGCTGATGGGCGGCCGGATCGACCCGGTCGCCGCGCGCAGCATCGTCGCGGGCGGAGCGACGGTCGTGGTGCGGATCTGGGGGCAGGGCGGCCGTGGCGATTACGTCACGGTCGATGTCTGGCGCTGAGCGCCGCGACCAGCGCCGCCGCCTCGCGCAGCACCAGCCAGGCATGGCGATGCGGCCGCCCGATCCCGTGGCGCGGCGCGGCCCCGGCCACCCGCAGCCCCGCGCGCGCCGCCAGCAGCCGCGCCCGCGGCAGGTGGTAGTAATCCGTCACCAGCGTCACCTGCGCGATGCCATGTGCGGCCAGGATCGGGGCCGAAAGCGCGATGTTCTGCGCAGTGTTGCGCGCCGCGCATTCCAGCAGCAGGCGGTCTTCGGGCACGCCCTCGGCCCGGCAGATCGCCCCGATCGCCTCGGCCTCGCCATGCGCGCCGCTGGCCAGCACCACCGCCCCGGGCGCCGCGCGCCACAGCGCCGCGCCATGCCGGGCCCGCCGCACCAGCGCCGCGCCGGGCGTGCCGTCGGGCCGCATCGCCGCGCCCAGGATCAGGATCGCATGTCGCACAGGCCAAGCGTGGCGCGGCCCCGCGGCCGGGTCAACTGGCCTGCCTACTGGATCATGCTCCAGCACTCGAACACCGCGTCGATGGCCACCCGCGACCCGCTGAGCGAGAACCGCGCAAAGGGCCGCGACAGGCCCTGTTCATGGACCGCGACCGCGTTGCCCGCCTGCAATTCGCGCAGGAAACGCCGCGTCGCGACATCCTCGCCGAAGAAGAACGAGATCGCGGTTCCGCCCGCGGTCGCCTCGACCGTCCAGCGCGAGCGGTCGATATCGACGAAGATCGGGAAATAGGTATGCCCGCCGAAATCCCACGCCTCGTCCATGATATACATCGCCGCCGCCCCGTCCGAGAACAGCGTGATGTCGAAGGAGGTGCCGTCGCGGTTCACCGTCGCCGCCTCGCACCAATCCTCGCCGGTATGGGTGTTGCGCACATGGGACACATGCCACGCGCCCTGGCGCAGCAGGACCTGTTCGGCGAATTGCGCCGCGGCGGGCGTGGCCGCAAGACAGGTGGCCACGATTGCGACGCTCAGGCGGAAAGACATCTTGCACCCCTCTGCGGATCGACCGGCATTCCCCGGGGGCGCAGGCGCACCCCCGTGGATGGTGCCAGAATCCGGCATCGCGGCATTGACCAAGGTCAATCGCGACCGCGCGGGCGCGCGCCCTCAGGTCGGCTGGGCGCCGACCACCTGCGCGCATTCCTCGACGAGATAGGCGAAATAATCCTTCTCGAAATGCGGCGCGCTCATCAGCAGGGCCACCATGAATTTCAGCTTGGTCGACGCGTCCCGCGCATGGATCGGCCGGGTTTCCAGGATCGTGCGCTCCAGATCCTGCATCTGGTATTTCAGCAGCATGATCCGGCTTTCGATCGCGTCCAGTTCCTGCAGATCGGCGTCCGATCCGTTCAGCACGACGTTCTTGCCGCGCAGCGGCAGGTCGGGTCCGATGACGCTGCGGGCCAGTGTGCCGCGGCGGACGATCCGCGCCGGGGACAGCGGCGCCGCGCCGGACGGGGCGGCCTCCGCGACGCCAGCGGACCGGCCGGGGGCATCCCGCAGGGCCGGGGCGGCGGCGCTGCGGCGCGCGATCTTTCGGCCCAGCGCGGCCTGTTCGTCCAGCGCCTCGGCGCAGAGCTGTTCGAAATACTCGTAATCGAGGATCAGGGCCTGAAGGCCCCGGCTCTGCTCGCTGGGCAACGCGGCGCCCGGCAAGGGTCGTGCCCGGTCGACCGGACCGGCGTTCTGTACAGACATGCCCTACCCCTCGTTCCGTTTATGGTGCGTGGCGGCCCGGCAATTGCGGCCGCCCGTGGATGAGCCGATTTCCGCCTATATGATCGCGCATGAGGCGACTCAACCTGTCTTTTTCGGTATTTCTGGTTGTTAATCATTATGAATTCCAATGATTTGAACGCCGTCAATCAACAATGCAGGGATCTGCCGCCTGTCCGGAAAAGGCACTTGCTGTCCGTCTGTGACCGGAAAGGCACAATTCGCGCCCCGCGCGCGGCCCCGCCGACAGCGCCACGCCGCGCCATCCCGCCCCGCGCCCGGGTCCGATGAAAACCCGATGAAAACCCGAAGCGGGTCCGATCGCCGCGGCCCTGAAAAACAAGGCCGTTCCCCGCGATTCGTCCTGCGGCACGGAATCCGCCCCCCGCCACGCGCCGCCGCTTGACCGGCCCACGAAAGCGCCGCATATCCCGGCCATGACCGATCTCGCACAAATCCGCAACTTCTCCATCGTGGCCCATATCGACCACGGCAAATCCACCCTCGCCGACCGGCTGATCCAGCTGACCGGCACCGTCGCCGAGCGCGACATGAAGGAGCAGTTGCTCGACTCGATGGATATCGAGCGCGAGCGCGGCATCACGATCAAGGCGAACACCGTCCGCATCGAATACCCCGCGAAGGACGGAAAGACCTATGTTCTCAACCTGATAGACACGCCCGGCCATGTCGACTTCGCCTATGAGGTCTCCCGCTCGATGCGCGCGGTCGAGGGATCCTTGCTGGTCGTCGATGCCACGCAAGGGGTCGAGGCGCAGACGCTGGCCAATGTCTACACCGCGCTTGACGCCGATCACGAGATCGTCCCCGTCCTGAACAAGATCGACCTGCCCGCCGCCGAGCCCGAGCGCATCGCCGCCCAGATCGAGGACGTGATCGGCATCGACGCCAGCAACGCCATCCAGATCAGCGCCAAGACCGGCCTCGGCATCCCCGACGTGCTGGAAGCCATCGTCACCCGACTGCCCCCCCCGCATGAGGGCGATCCCGCCAAACCCCTCAAGGCCCTGCTGGTCGACAGCTATTACGACGCCTATCTCGGCGTCGTCGTGCTGGTGCGCATCATCGACGGCGTGCTGAAAAAGGGCGACCGCATCAGGATGATGAAGACCGGCGGCGCCTATCAGGTCGACCGCATCGGCGTCTTCCGCCCCGCCATGCAGGACATCGCGGAACTCGGCCCGGGCGAGATCGGATTTCTGACCGCCTCGATCAAGCAGGTCCGCGACACCCGCGTCGGCGACACCATCACCACCGAGAAGAAGGGCATCAAGACGCCGCTGCCGGGCTTCAAGCCCTCGATCCCGGTGGTGTTCTGCGGCCTCTTCCCGGTCGATGCGAACGAGTTCGAGGACCTGCGCGACGCGATCGAGAAACTCGCGCTGAACGACGCCTCCTTCACCTACGAGATGGAAACCTCGGCCGCGCTGGGCTTCGGCTTCCGCTGCGGGTTCCTGGGGCTGCTGCATCTCGAAGTGGTGCGCGACCGGCTGGAACGCGAATACGGCATCGACCTGATCACCACCGCGCCCAGCGTGATCTACCACATCTACCTGCGCGACGGCACGATGCGGGAATTGCACAACCCCGCCGACATGCCCGACCTGACCCTGGTCGACCATATCGAGGAGCCGCGCATCAAGGCCACGATCATGGTGCCCGACGAATATCTGGGCGACGTGCTGAAACTCTGCCAGGACCGGCGCGGCGAACAGCTCGACCTGACCTATGCCGGCCAGCGCGCCATGGTGGTCTATGACCTGCCGCTGAACGAGGTGGTGTTCGATTTCTACGACCGCCTGAAATCGGTGACCAAGGGCTATGCCAGCTTCGATTACCAGATGTCGGGCTATCGGCAGGATTACCTGGTCAAGATGCAGATCCTGGTCAATGACGAACCCGTCGACGCGCTTTCGGTCATGGTCCATCGCGACCGCGCCGAAACCCGCGGCCGCGTGATGTGCGAGAAGCTCAAGGAACTGATCCCGCGCCACATGTTCAAGATCCCCGTCCAGGCCGCCATCGGTGGCCGCGTCATCGCCCGCGAGACCATCGCGGCGCTGCGCAAGGACGTGACCGCCAAGTGCTATGGCGGCGATGCGACGCGCAAGCGGAAGTTGCTGGACAAGCAGAAGGCGGGCAAGAAGAAGATGCGCCAGTTCGGCAAGGTCGAGATCCCGCAGCAGGCGTTCATCAATGCGTTGAAGATGGATGGGTGATGGGCGACCCCGGCCTTGGCCAGGAAATTGCTCCAATGGACCGATTTTCGAGCCAAACGTCCGGGGACGCTGCCACGGACTGATGCAGCGCTGGTGTTCGTAGATGTATTTTGTGATATTATGGGTTGGCCGATAATGAAATTTAAGTGAATTTGTCGAAATGGCTAAGAAAAATAAAGTGCAAGATAGGCGAATAAATAAGGAAAAGTCCCGACTTGGGCATTGCTATGCTTTCTCAGCGCGGCGGGAACTTGCCCGGGTGAGATACTTTAATCGTATTTTGATGGGTGCCCAATCGAGGTTTGAGTTTGAGTCTGCCTGGAAGGCGTGCGTTGTTCAACTTAGGAGTGTTGCCCATGTCCTACAGAAATCTGATGGGGCGCGCAATGCATTTCTCCGGGCATCTGTCGAGAAGCGCTATGTATTTTGGAAATCGCCAAAAAAATGCGGCAATGACTACTTTGGCTTTATTGAAGACGAAAGAAACTCACTACTGAAGAATGGGCGCAGTAGTATTGTCTGTGAAGTGAAGGAGGACGGAGAGGCGTTGGAGTTTCCTGTGAAAATTATTTTTTTTGGGCAGATGTGCCTCGCCTCAAATGCGATAAGTGAATGCGTTAGTTGGCTTGATCTCGAAATCGCACGGATTGAAGATGCGGCTTGGTCTGAGCGAAGGGTAAAAAAATCGATGCCAACTACGAGAAAGCGACGTACTGGCACAGGAAAGAGTTAGATGTCACATCCCGCGTGATTATACGGTCGTTTCTTGAAGATGTCCGGCCTTTGCCGCTGCCAGTCCTTCAGAGCGTCGATGGGCGTTCGGCCCTTGAGCACTGATTGCGGGAGCTGGCCGTTGTAGAG
>NZ_JAMYDV010000010.1 GCF_024128855.1 Rhodovulum tesquicola | reverse complement strand
CACCACGCCAAGTGAACTGAGAAACTCCGTCATAGTCTCCATGGAGAAACTCCACCCCTGTTAGCCAACAGAGACGGACTCGCAGAACGGAAAAATCACAGGAAGGTGGGGGCAAAACACCGTTTACATTTGATCGAGGTGCTCGTACTTTCGGAGCTGGGCTCGCAGGCCGTGGTTCTCTGCGGCCAGGGCCGCGTTTCGCGCTTCGAGGCTTCGAACCCGTTGCTCGAGGACCTTTTCCGCTGCGCTGCGCTCACCGACACCACGAGCTTCGATGCCGATAAGGCCTTTCTCGGCGACGGTTTGCTCAAGGAGAGCTTTTGCTGTCGGGTTCCGGTAGAGAACCTGGCGATCGATCCCCGCAGCCGAAGCGACGGCGGCGATGCTGACTTTGCCGCCGCGGGCGGGTAGAGCCTCCACGGAGGACAGATACGCCCTCAGGGCATCGACATTGTCTTCTGAGCGCGCCTGACTCATCTGCGGCCCTTTGGGGGAAGCGGCACGACGTTCGTCTTTTTTTCCGGCAGGGATTTGACTTCGGAGCCGCAGAGGATGCACTGACCGTCTGCGTCTGTCCGATCGCGGACGACGGCGTCGACCAGTTCTGCGGCAGTCAGACTGGCGCCATAGATGTGGTCGTAGACGGTCTGCAGATCCCGCATGAGGGTCTCATTGCGCGCCGTCAGAATGGCGATCTCGTCGTCCTTGCGCTTCAACTGATCCTTGAGGAATTCGAGACCGGCATGGCCATCGACGCGCCGGCGTTCCGCATCGAGTTTCTGAAGAACCCGCTCAATGAAGCGCTCGTGTTTGTAGATTGTTGGGCGGCTCGTCCCAAGGTCCCGTGCAAGCTCCGCGAGGTTGAGCTTGAAGGGCCTCTTGGCTTTTGCAGCCTTCTTCTGAGAACTGCGAATGGCCGCTTCGATGCGCGGGTGCCAGATGGCACAGGTCCTTTTCGTCCTGTCCGTCATGCATCCTCCGATAGAATCTTGCGGGTGGAGCTCGCGATGTTCCTGAAGTGCTGAACCTGGGGCGCGTCAGACATCCCGTCTTCCTCGAACCAGTCGAGCATTGCGTCAGCATTGTCCTGTATGCGTTTGATTTCCTTAACTTGACCATCATCCGAGGCGTCGACGATCAGGAAGGCACACGGGGTGCCGACACCCTGATCGTCGGTCGCGCAGCTGAAGCAGCTGAGGTGATGAGGACAGGGTTCCGCGGCCAAGTCCTTGGCGCACAGGCCGTGCGGCATAACGTTCAGCTGACGCGTCATCGCCTGAAGATACATCTCCGCTTCGGAACGATTGACCTCGGCGATGGAGCGGAAGGTGTCGGTGATGTGCCCTGTAATCGCATGATCACGGACGCCACCAGCAACTGCCTCGCGGCGCTCCTCGTTGGTCATGTGATTGTAGGTGGAGTTGCCCTCGAAAGATTGCCGGTTGAAAAGGATTGCGATCTGCTCCGGACTGAGCCCACCACGATGATAAGCAGTGTTCAGCCAGTGGCGGATGTCATGCGACACGAACTTGGCGGGGTGACCAGTGCGTGGATCGGTGATACCGTGGCGTTCGAAGACCGACGCCCGACCCGGTCTCCCTCCCAACCACATCATGAATTGCTCCGCCTCGAGGACTTTGAAGTCCTCGGACTTGGTTTCGTGGGACCCGATCAAGTACTTCGGCACGACCATCAGGGCCTCATCGACGAAGAGGAGAGGGCGCGCATTTTGGTCCGCGAGGAGCACCGGGCGCGATCGACCAAATCTCGCCTCCAGTTCGATCTCGAACGGCGGCATCGGATAGACCTCGCCCCTCATCTGCGCCCGCGTTGCAGCATCGATCATCTCCTGCATCTGATCCGACTTTCGGTACTGACCCGAGGCAAAGCCAATCGCGCGAAAGAATTGATATTTGCTCATCACGCGTCGGTCGCGCCGCTGCCAATCCTCGACCGTCAGGCCTTTCTTTCGTTCGCAAAGAACGCCTCGACGGCTGGCCCATTGCTGCTTGCAAAGTTCATTGAACGACGACCACGAAAGATCGAGTTGCTCGGTCGTGGCATTGACGGCGCCGTTGTTCCGCCTGAGGGCTCCGAGAACGTCGATCCAACCGCGATCCCTGTGCCACGCGGCGTCCGGATTGATCAGCCGATGGTCCGGATCCGACGTCCATTCATGGAGGAATTCTCCGAGGAAGTAGGCAATGGCTGCAGGATCCTCGAGAACGAGGGACCAGTCTGGTTGCTTTTTCTCGACCCAGCGTCGCGCGATGTTTCTTCCCTCATTGGTGATCTCGATGAGGTCACTCACTGCCGCTTCAACGACGGGCTTGAGCTGAGGGGGAATCAGCCGCGGGGCGGCTTTTCCCTTTTTTGACTCGACATGCCGCACATAAAGCGCGTCTTCATCATTGACCAGGCAATCTACCGGAAGAGACATCAGTTCCGAGATACGGAAACCACAGGCAACATTGATCGCGAGTGCACTGACGAAGAGACGATCCTCGGCATCGAGATCTGTGCGCGTTTGCAGCGCCAGAAGTTGTCCCAGGACACTTTCGGGGATCAGCTTTTTGCGCCGCCCGACATCTGTTCCCTTGACGCCATACCGAGCGGCTGCGGTCTTGGGTCTCTTGTAGGTGACGGGGAGAGCAAACCACGTATTCAGGTATTCGGCGATCATTGCCAGGTTAGTGAGGTAGCTACATCCAGCCCCGTACTGCGTGGAAAGACGCTGCTCACATCGCTGCACGTCTGCATTGGTCAGCTTTGAAAGAGGTCGTGCTCCCAGAATCTCGCCGAGAAAGCTCGCAACTCGGATGTTTGGGAAGGCATAGGTGTGGGTGACCTTTTCAGTGGCGCGTTTGTGCAGAACCATGAGCTTGATGGCGACGCGCAGTTCCGCGTGAAGAATGTGTGCAAAATTAGCAGTCGTCGTCCCTTCCCGGTGTCGTCTTTTACCCCAGGACCAAACGTTCCAGCTGTCGTCATCAAAGCTGGACGCGCCGGGAAGATGAGCGTCCAGTCCGTCGATCAGATCCTGTCGTTCGGGCACAACCTGGGCGCGGATCGGCAGGATCGAGCGACTTGCGTTGATACTCATTCAACATCACCCCCATGTTTGGAAGCTTCTTCCATCCCCTTGTCGATCTGGGCAAAATCATCGTGCGACTTGGCCCGCATCGTCGACGGTTCGGCGGCCCTCCATTGCTCGTACTCGCGTCGAAGAAACTCGCGGTTGGCGTCCTCGTCGGTGTCCTTGAAGCGGAGAAAGTAGGGGCAGCCGTTATAGCAAGAGAAAAAGGGATGCTTTGGGCAGGCGGAATGTAGGCCGCACTGTCCGACCACGGCAATGTTCTTGGGATCTGGTCTAATGACCGGCTTCTTGATCTTGCCTTCTGGACGGCTGATAACCTTGCCCTTGAAGAAGGCGTCACTGAGATCGGAAAAGACGCGGCCAAGAGCGTCGTTGATGCGCTCGAGTGCCGGTGTCATGTCGTTACCGACGGCATCAAGATAAGCGAGGGCAGCGCTATCGCTTGCATGCTCGAGCATTGCCTGGATATCGCCCTTGGAGTAGCCCTTCTTGGCCATTTGTGTCGCTACGGTATGCCGAATGCGGGTTGACGTGACCCGCATGATTTTGCCAGTTCGAGGCGAGACCAGGTTTCGTCGCTGAATCCAGTCTCCGATCAGAATTTGGACGTTGCCTGATTCCCGAGGTCCGCTAACGCGGCTTTGTGAAGTAATCGGGGTCACGAAGAAGTACCCGAAGCGGTCCTGCGCCTCGGAAACGGCGGGCCGCGCTGCAAAGTCCATCAGATCCTCATAGAGATGCTCCGAGATCGGCCAAAGGCCAGCCTCTTCGTTCCGCTGAAATTTTCCCCCCGGGATCACAAGGAACTTCTGGTAACGAGGATCGCCCGGAATTATCCTGACCCCATCGGCAGACATGTGCAAAAGTTGTACTGCACGTTTTCCGACCGAAACACAGCTGCGTAGGTAAACCCGAACGAAGTGCTCATGGTCTGTCTCTCTCTCTTTCCTGACAAGTAGGTGCGCTCGAAGGTGTTCGAGTTCAGATGTTGTCAGCGCTCCACGAGTGTTATCCCACCGCCGCACTTCAGGTATTGCTCCAGAGTGATTGGGGTGTAGGTTGATGTCCTTCAAAACGTTGTAGACCGCAAGTGAACAGCCCCCGCGATCCCTTGTCGCAAGAATGCGGTAGGTTTCTCGGAGAGTTGAAGCCGATTGTGGCGAAAGCCTCGTTAGAAGATGGCTCATTCCCCTCATTCCGATATCGCTGAAGGTGTTTGGCTGAGGGGTTCCCAAGCTACTCCAAGACTCGTCCAGCTCCTTAAGCATTTGCCTAAGCGCTTTAAGATGACTTGGGGCGTGCCGCATGAGCTGAAATCTTGCGGCTTCCTGTAGAGTGAAGCGGATGGACGGAGGGATTGCTTTTCGGCGCCAATCTAAGCGGAAGGGTTTCCCGTTGTGGCGCGCGATCCATACTTCGCCATCGACTCTGATCATATGCGGGTTATTAAGGTCGAAAGTATTCTCGACATAGAGAGCGCCATCAGCGCCTTCAAAGAGACCTGTTTCAGCATTGAATATCAGAGTCGATCTATTCACCCTAGAACATCCCACACTGGTTTCTCCTCAGGGCCAGACAGAATAAAGCTGCCGCGGCGTGCAGTATCCCTGCGGGCCGTCAGCGTGTAGATCATCAGGCTCTCGGGAGATGACCAGCCGCCGAGATACTGCATCTGTTGCCGCGCTCGCTCGCGATCAGTGGTGTTGGGGATACGTTCCGCGGCGGCGTAGATGCGATTGAAGAATGAGTGCCGCGCCTTGTGCCAGTGGAACTTGATTTTGAGTTCCTTGGCGACCCGCGCGCCGATGCTCTCGATGGTACTTGATGGTAGCGGAGAACCGTGATCGGAGATGAAGAGATAGGGGTGATCAAAGACAAAGCGCCGCCGCGTCTTTCCGAGGCGCGGGTTGTAGACCTCGGCCCAGCGATATTCAGCGACGTACTTCGAGAAGAGATCGGGGAAGCTGCTGTTCGCGAAATATGTGCCCAGGTCGCGAGAGAGGGTCTTCGGCCTTGGCGCACTCTTACCCCGGGGATCCGGGGGATCGCGGCGCTCTTCGATCCGCACGATCTTGATGTAGTTGGCTTCCCTGCTTGGGAGATCGATGGTCCGGAAAGCAAGGATCTCGCCAATGCGGAGGCCGTACTCAATGGCCATGCGCCAGATGACGTAGTTCCGGAAATCGGACGGATTGACCCTGTCAGGGTCAGCCATGAACGCGAGTGATCTGAAGTACTGCTCGATTTGCAGAATCTCGTCGTCGGTAAAATCTTCAGCATAGCGGACCTTAGGAGACGCTTCATGTGCGCTCTTCCAGAGCTCGGATTGGACCGCACGGACGTCGACGAGCTTGCTTTGGTGGCCGTGACGAACAAGCGCATGGCGCAGGCACCAGTCTTCAAAGCTGGCAACGCCATCGAGAATCGAGTTTATGGTCTTGGCTTCAGATCCCACCAGCTTACTGGGTTTGTCCTGCTCGGAGATTTCCGGATCGAGATCTGATGCCTCCTCTTCGCGACGGGTCCTTTTGATGATTGCTCGGGAACGGAGCCATTCCTTGAATTTCCGGATCTGAGGTTCCGTAAGCGGACGCCCCATCGACAGTTGCGTACATCCGCCTTCCCGACCTTCCGCATCCCAGGCGAGAAATGCGGCGACATGTTCGAGGGCCTTCCTAATCGTTGAGGGGGAGTAGGAGGACCTTGCCAGATATGCTTCGAAGAGACCTGCAAGCAGACTGGATGACAGAGTCTGGCGATCAACAAGGAGATGACGGTACCTGGATCCATTTCGGCAGGTTTGGACCTGGAACCTCAGGGGGTCTTGTTTCCGCACTGACTAACCTCTGCAACATGCTCTCACGAGCTACTGCCAAAGAAATTGGCCGCAGAGGCGAAAGACGAAGTGTTCGAGGATAAGGCGATATGACGGAACGTCTCAGACAGTATTCAGTGCGCCAAGCGCCAAAACGTTCGTGATTCGCGAGATTGTAAACCCTTGGGTGGCCAGTGGACCTATCTAAGCAGTTGAATTGACGTCGAAACTTGCCCTGTTGTGCGGCGATTACACTTCCTGTCGTGTGATATGCGCTCGCAGGGTTCTCGAAGCAGACATCGATAAGAAGCAGTCAAGACAAAGAAAAACCCCGCCAAACCGGAGGCTTGGCGGGGTTTTGGTCGCTAACGACCTGGTCGGTAGCTTTACTCTCTGTTCCCTAGAAAGCTCAGCAGGAACATGAACAGGTTGATGAAGTCCAGATAGAGGTTCAGCGCCCCCATGATCGCCGACTTGGCCAGCCATTCGCTGTCCATCGACTGCGCATGCTGGATGTAGTCCGTCTTGATCCGCTGGGTGTCATAGGCGGTCAGCGCCGAGAACAGCAGCACGCCGATGATCGACACCGCGAACATGATCGCGGGGCTGCCCAGGAAGATGTTCACGATCGAGGCGACGATCAGGCCGATCACGCCCATGATCAGGAACGAGCCCCAGCCCGAGATGTCCTTCTTGGTGGTGTAGCCCCACAGCGACAGGCCCGCGAAGGCGATCGCCGTGATCAGGAAGGTCTGCACGATCGACAGCCCGGTGAAGACCAGGAAGATCGAGCTGATCGACAGGCCCATCAGCGTCGCGAAGCCGTAGAAGTAGAGCTGCGCGGCCGCCGCCGACATCCGGTTCGCAACCATGCCGAAGCCGAAGACCATGATAAGCGGGGCGAACATGATCAGCCATTTCAGCGGAGAGGCGTAGATCGCCATGCCAAGCCCGGTCAGCGTGCCATCTGCCGCGACGGCCAGCCCCGAGATCGCCCAGGCGGCCAGCGCCGTGATCACCATGCCGACCGACATGGTGCCGTAGACCTTGTTCATATGGGCACGAAGGCCCGCGTCGATCTGCGCCGACGAGCGGATGCCCGCCGTCTGGCCCGCGCGGATCGTGTTCGTGTTGTAGTCAGCCATCGCTGCCTCCTCAGATTTTCACACCCGGCGGACCGGACAATCCGGACCCCGCCATTGCGGGGAAATATCGGCGAAGGGGGAAAGCATTTCAAGCCGCGCCGGTCCGAAAACGGCGCGATACCTTAACGTTTCCGTCAGCCTGCCGCGCGGCTCAGCGCAGCCAGGTCTGCGGCACGTCCCAGACCGGGCGGCGGGCCTCGGCCAGCGCCTCGTCCCGGGTCAGCCCGATGTCGCGCAGCAGCGTGTCGTCAAGCTCGGCCAGACGGTGACGCTGGCGGGCAACGCCAAGGCCAAGGCCAATGCGGCGCAAAAGATCGCCAAGCGCAGGAAGACGGACGCCCCAGATGGTGTCGGTGACGATATGGGCCATGGCCGTGCCTCCTTCTTGATGCGGACTGCTCTCTCTGCTTGCAGCCTATCGCGCATCGTGTTTCATTCTTCAAACGAATGATTGTTATGCGATGAATCAAGGATCGTGATATGCCGCGCCATCTGGACCTGACCGCCCTGCGCTCTTTCGTGGCCGTGGCCGAAGCGGGCGGGGTGACGCGGGCGGCGGGGTTCCTGAACCTGACGCAATCGGCGGTGTCGATGCAGATCAAGCGGCTGGAACAGGCGCTGGGGCTCGATCTGCTGGACCGCTCCGAGCGCCGGGTCCGGCTGACCGCGGCGGGCGAGCAGTTGCTGGGCTATGCCCGCCGCCTGCTGTCGCTGAACGACGAGGTCTATGCCCGCATGACCGCACAGGATTACGAGGGCGAGATCGTTCTGGGCGTGCCGCATGACATCGTCTATCCGGCGATCCCGCAGGTGCTGAACCGCTTTGCCGCCGATTTTCCCCGTGTCCGGGTGCAGCTGATCTCGTCCTACACCACGCGGCTGCGCGAACAGTTCCGCCGCGGCGAGGTGGACCTGATCCTGACCACCGAGGATCGCTGCGGCCCGGGCGGCGAGACGCTGGCCGAACTGCCGCTGGTCTGGGTCGGCGCGATCGGCGGGCAGGCCTGGAAACAGCGCCCGCTGCGGCTGGCCTATGAACATGCCTGCATCTTCCGCCAGGACGTCGAGGAGGCGCTGGACCGGGCCGGCATCCCCTGGCAGATGGCCGTCGAAAGCGACTCGATCCGCACGGTCGAGGCCAGCGTCAGCGCCGATCTGGCGGTGCACACCGTCGTCGAAGGCGCGATGCCGCCCTATGTCGAACGCATCAGCCATGGCGGCGCGCTGCCCGAATTGCCGCGCACCCTGATCGACCTCTATGTCTCGGATGTCGCGCCGGGCCCCACGCTGGAGGCGCTGGCCGGGCTGATCCGGCAGGCCTATCGCGCGGGCTGAGGGCTCAGGGACCGGCCTGCGCCAGCCGCCCGCCCTGGCGTACCATGGCAATGCGCGTGGCCCGCCCGGTACGGTCATCGGTCTCGACAAGGACACCCGAAACCGTCGCCTCGCCCGCGGCCGGGGTGAACCGCCCCTTGGCCATGCCGGTGATGAAACGGCGCATCGGCTCGTCCTTTTCCATGCCGATCACCGAATCATAGTCGCCGCACATGCCCGCATCGGACAGATAGCCCGTGCCGCGCGGCAGAACCTGCGCGTCCGCCGTGGGCACATGGGTATGGGTCCCGACCACAAGGCTGGCGCGGCCGTCGCAGAAGTGGCCCATCGCCATCTTCTCGGAGGTCGCCTCGCAATGCATGTCGACCAGCACCGCTTGCGCCAGCCCGCCCAGGGGATGGGCCTTCAGGACCGGTTCGATGGCCGAGAACGGATCGTCGAAGGGCCGCTTCATGAAGACCTGGCCCAGCGCCTGCGCCACCAGCACCTTGCGCCCGCCGCGCGCCTCGAACAGCCGCGCCCCCCTGCCCGGCGCGCCCTTGGCATAGTTCAGCGGGCGCAGGATGCGCGGCTCCTGCTCGACGAAGCCCAGCATGTCGTTCTGGTCGAAGGCATGATCGCCCAGCGTCAGACAATCCGCCCCGGCATCGAGCAACGCGCGCGCATGCGCCGGGCTGAGCCCCGCCCCCGACGTCGCGTTCTCGCCATTGACCACGACGAAATCCAGCCCCCAATCCGCGCGCAAGCCGGGCAGGCGCGCGATCACCGCATCGCGCCCCGCCCGGCCCATGACATCCCCAAGAAACAGAATTCTCATGCGCAACAGCCCTAGGCCGCGCCACGCCGAAGGGCAAGGCGTTCCGTCACGCCGCCCCTGCGCCCCTGTCCTTCTTCTGGCCCGAAATATCCCGGGGGGAGTCCGAAAGGACGGGGGGCAGCGCCCCCCTGTGCCCGGCGATGCCGTCTCAGGTCCGGTCGGCCAGCGCCTTGCACCAGGCTTCCATCTCGCGCGTCGCGATCTCCATCGGCGGTTCCATGAAGGTGATGTGGAACCGCTCGCCCAGATCGGCCACCCCGATGGACCGGGGCCGGACCGCCAGCACATGGGCGTTCGGCAACGCGATCCCGAAACAGAAGACGATGTTGCGGGCGTCGCGGATCCCTTCGCCGATGGTACCGCCGATCGCGGTGGTATGCGCGAAATGGTCGAAGATGGCGATGAAGGCCACCTTGGGATGGGCGTCGATCCGCGCCCTGAGGGCGGCCATGATGTCATCGACGCTCTGGCAAGAGGTCTCGGACTTGGGCAGGTCCATGTCGAAGACCGGGTATTTCTCCATCAGAAGGGTCTGTTTCATCGCCGCTCCGGGTCTGGGGGTTGATCTCGGCTCATCCTGACCGATCTGCTGCGCGCGGTCAGTGACCAGATCACCGCGCGGCCGAATCCCTTGCATCGGCCAGCGCGCCGGGCAGCGCCTCGGCCAGCACATCCAACTGATCCTCCGGCCCTGCCGAGATCCGGATGCAGCGGTCCAGCGGCGCCACGCCGGGCATCCGCACGAAGACATCGCGCTCGGCCAGTCCGGCCAGCACCGCGCGCGCCAGCGCCCCGTCCCCGCCGCAATCGACGGTGACGAAATTGGTTGCCGAGGGCAGCGCCACCAGCCCGTTCGCGCGTGCGATGGCCCCGATCCGGTCCCGCGCGGCAGCGACCTGAGCGCCGACCTCGGCCAGCCATGCGGGATCGCCCAGCGAGGCCAGCGCGCCCGCCTGGCTGATCCGGCACATGCCGAAATGGTTGCGCACCTTGTCGAAACCCGCGATCAGCGGGGCCGCCCCGATGGCATAGCCCACCCGCGCACCGGCCAGCCCATGCGCCTTGGAAAAGGTGCGGAACCGGATCACGCGCGGGTCGTCGGGGTCGATGGGCGGCGCGGTGCCCTCGGGGGCGAACTCGATATAGGCCTCGTCCAGCACCATCAGCGTGCCCTCGGGCACCGCGTCGATCTTCGCCTGCACGCGCGCGGCCTGGTGCCAGCTGCCCATCGGGTTGTTCGGGTTCGACAGGTAGACAAGCTTCGCCCCCACCCCCCGCGCCCGTGCGATCAGCCCGTCGGGGTCTTCGTGATCGCCCGCAAAGGGAACCAGATGCAGCGCGCCGCCGAAGCCTGCGACATGGTAGTTGAAGGTCGGATAGGCGCCGGCCGAGGTCACGACCGGATCGCCGGGCGCGACCAGCATCCGCACCAGGTAGCCCAGAAGCCCGTCGATCCCCTCGCCGACCATGACATTCCCGGGCGCCACGCCCAGATCGGCAGCCAGTGCCGCGCGCAGGTCGTGGCTGGTGGAATCGCCGTATTTCCAGGCTTCCCGCGCGGCCTCCTGCATCGCGGCGACGGCGCGCGGCGAGGGGCCGAACAGGCTTTCATTGGCACCCAGCCGCGCGCGGAACGGACGGCCACGGGCGCGCTCCTGCGTCTCGGGGCCGACGAAGGGCACGGTGGCGGGCAGGCTGGCCACGAGATCGGTGAAACGGGGTCCGGTCATGGGGCGAGCAAAGCGGAAAAGCCGGGTCCGGGCAAGGGGGGCGGGGTTGCGACCGGCAGCCCGCCTGCCTAGGCTCGCCCCGCCACAGGAGATATCCCGATGCCCGCACCCGAGTTCCTGACCACCCCCGAAGGCCGCCGCCTTGCCCATCACCGCTTGCCGGGCGCGGGGCCGGGGTTGGTGTTCCTCGGCGGCTTCATGTCCGACATGACCGGCACCAAGGCCACGCATCTGGAGGCCTGGGCGCGGGCAGAGGGCCGCGCCTTCCTGCGCTTCGACTATTCGGGGCATGGCCAGAGCTCGGGCGCCTTCGCCGATGGCTGCATCGGCGACTGGTCGGCGGATGCGGCGGCGGCCATCGCCGCGCTGACCGAGGGGCCGCAGGTGCTGGTCGGATCGTCCATGGGCGGCTGGATCGCGCTGTTGCTGGCGCGTGCCATGCCCGAACGGGTCGTGGGGCTGGTGGGCATCGCGGCGGCGCCCGACTTCACCGAGGACAGCATGTGGGCGGGTTTCGCCGAGGCCCAGCGCACCCGGATCATGGCCGAAGGCCGGATCGAGATCCCCTCTGCCTATGCCGACAGCCCCTACACGATCACCCGCCGCCTGATCGAGGACGGGCGCGCAAACCTCGTGCTGCGCACGCCGCTGCGGCTGCCCTTTCCGGTGCGGCTGTTGCAGGGGACGGCGGATGAGGACGTGCCCGTTCCGGTCGCGCTGCGGCTGCTCGACCACATGGACTGCGCCGATGCGCGCCTGACGCTGGTCAAGGGGGCAGACCACCGGTTCTCGGAACCGGACAACCTTGCGTTGGTCGAAGCCGCCATCACGGACCTGACGGCGCGCTGATCGAGCGCGCCACCTGGCTTCTTCTTGGTCCAAATACCCACGCGCCGAAGGCGCCCGCGCCCGGCGGGCGCGGCCTCAGACGGTACGCAGATGCGCGCGGCCGGGTTGCGGGGTGCCGGAATTGGCGTCGATGAAGTCCAGCACCAGCGGACGGATATTGTTGCGCCAACTCTTGCCCGCGAAGATGCCGTAATGGCCCGCGCCGGGTTCCAGGTGGCTGGCCTTCTTCGACTCGGGCAGGGCGGTCAGCAGGTCGAGCGCCGCGATGCACTGGCCGGGGGCCGAGATGTCGTCATTCGCCCCTTCGACGGTCTTGACCGCGACATCGGTGATCGCGGCGATATCGACCTGGCGGCCTGCCACCTTGAAGACATTGCGCGCGATCTCGCGGCGCTTGAAGACACGCTCGACCGTCGACAGGTAGAACTCGGCCGTCATGTCCATGACGGCAAGGTATTCGTCATAGAAGCGGTTGTGCTTGTCGTGGTCCGACGCCTCGCCCTTGGCCGCGCGCAGCACCTGTTCGGAGAACGCCCTGGAATGGCGGTCGCCATTCATCGACATGAAGGATGCAAGCTGCAACAACCCCGGATAGACTAGCCGACCGACGCCCGCATATTTGAACCCGACGCGCTGGATCGCGACCTGTTCGAGCTGGCCCATGGTGACGCGGCGGCCGAAATCGGTGACATCGGTCTTGGCGGCATCGGGGTCGATCGGCCCGCCGATCAGCGTCAGCGACCGGGGCTGGGCGTCGGGGTCCTCGGCGGCCAGGTAGGCGGTCGCGGCCAGCGTCAGCGGCGCGGGCTGGCAGACCGCGATCACATGCGTTTCGGGGCCGAGGAACTTCATGAAATCGACAAGGTAGAGGGTGTAATCCTCCACGTCGAACTTGCCTGCCGAGACGGGGATGTCGCGCGCATTGTGCCAGTCGGTGACGAAGACCTCGCAATCGGGCAGGAGGCTCGCCACGGTCGAGCGCAGAAGCGTGGCATAATGGCCCGACATCGGCGCGACGAGCAGCACCCGGCGCGGCTTCGGTGGACGGCCATGGACCTGGAAATGGATCAGGTCGCCAAAGTGGCGCTGCACGACCTTCTCGACCGAGACGATATGGTCGCGCCCGTCGCCTGCGACCACCGTGTTGATGTTCCAGTCGGGCTTGGCGACCATCCGCGCGAAGGTACGTTCCGTGACCTCGCCCCAGGCCGCGACAAGCCGGAAGAACGGGTTTGGCACCATGCTGACGGCAGGGTAGGAGCCGATGGCCTGCGCCGTCGCGCCGAGCCACTGGTTGGTGGTGCGCGCCGTCTCCATCAGGTCGTAGGTCGCCATGTATTTCATTCGCCACTCCTTTTCCGATAGGATATCGGAGATGCAGGGACAGCGAAAGCCGGGGAGGCGGCATGCTGCAAACGCGAAAAGTAAGGGGGAAACCGCGCCGTGACAACTGAAGAAGATGCGCCGGGCAAGAATCTCGAACGGTTGAACGAGAACCTCGCCAAGCTGGAGGGGCTGACCGAGCGTCTCATGTCGGCGGTGTCGCGCAAGCGGCGGATCGACCCGAACCTGCAGGGGCCGGGCCATGATCTCTACATGAAGGCGGCCGCGGCCTACATGGTCGAGATGATGCGCAACCCCTCCAAGCTGATCGAGCATCAGGTCGCGTATTGGGGCAAGTCGCTGAAGCATTTCGTCGAGGCGCAGGAGGCGCTGGCGCGCGGCACGCTCAAGGCGCCCGAGGACCGAACGCCCCCCGATGCGCGGTTCTCGAACCCGTTGTGGCAGACGCATCCCTATTTCAACTTCGTCAAGCAGCAATACCTGATGAATGCCGAGGCGATCGCCCGGGCGGTGCGCGAGGTCGAGGGGCTGTCGCCCAAGGATGCCAAGCGGCTGGAATATTTCACCCAGCAGATCGTGGACCTGATGTCGCCCGCGAATTTCCTGGGCACCAATCCCGAGGCGCTGGAAAAGGCGGTGGCGACCGACGGGCAGTCGCTGGTGGACGGGCTGGAAAACCTGGTGCGCGACATCGAGGCCAATGAGGGCGAGATCCTCGTCACGCTGGCCGACCGCGAGGCATTCACCGTGGGCCAGAACCTGGCCACCACGCCCGGCAAGGTTGTCTTCCGCAACCGGATGCTGGAGCTGATCCAGTACGCGCCCAGCACCGAGACGGTGCATGCGACACCGCTGATCATCTTCCCGCCCTGGATCAACAAGTTCTACATCCTCGACCTCACGCCGAAGAACTCGCTGATCAAGTGGATCGTGGATCAGGGCTATACGCTGTTCGTGGTCTCCTGGGTGAACCCCGATGCCAGCTATGCCGATGTCGGCATGGACACCTATGTAGAGGAAGGCTATCTGGAAACCATCGCGCAGGTGAAGGCGATCACCGGCGAGGACAAGGTCAATGTCATCGGCTATTGCATCGCGGGCACGACGCTGTCGCTGACGCTGGCGCTGATGGAAAAGCGCAAGGACCGCTCGATCCGCTCGGCCACCTTCTTCACCACGCTCACCGATTTCTCGGACCAGGGCGAGGTGGGCGTCTTCCTCGACGACGATTTCGTTGACGGGATCGAGCGCGAGGTGACCGAGAACGGCTATCTGGACAGTTTCTTCATGTCGCGGACGTTTTCCTTCCTGCGCTCGAATGATCTGATCTACCGGCCCGCGATCCGCAATTACATGATGGGCGAACGCCCGCCCGCCTTCGACCTGCTCTACTGGAACGGCGATTCGACGAACCTGCCGGGGCGGATGGTGGTGGAATACCTGCGCGGGCTCTGCCAGGGGGACCGGTTCGCCACCGAAGGCTTCGAGATCTGCGGCGAGAGGGTGAAGATCTCGGAGGTCAAGGTGCCGGTATTCGCCATCGCCTGCGAGACCGACCATATCGCGGCCTGGGCCTCGTCCTATGAGGGCGTGCGCAGGATTGGCAGCCGGGACAAGACCTTCATCCTGTCGCAATCGGGCCATATCGCGGGGATCGTGAACCCGCCGAGCAAGCGGAAATATGGCCATTACACGAGCGATGCACCGTTGAAGGACACCCCCGCGGACGATTGGCGCGCGAGCGCCGAGTTCCACGAGGGGTCATGGTGGCCGCGCTGGCAGGAGTGGCTGAGCCGCCGTTCCGGCAAGAAGGTGCCCGCGCGCATTCCCGGCGAGGGGCCGCTGGAGGCGCTGTGCGACGCGCCCGGGACCTACGTCCTGGCGGGCAAGACCGCCTGACGGTGTGTCCCCGGCGATTTTTTGCTGCACCGCAGCAGAAAGACTTGAAATGCTGCAGTGCAGCATGTATGTTCTTTTCAGGATCACAGCAGAGGCGGGCGGGTTGCCCGCAAGAGGAGACCCCCAATGGCTGATACCCAAGACTTCACCAAGATGATGCAGGACATGATGTCGGCGTTCTCGATGGACCCGACCGCCATGCAGGACGCGTTCAAGACCCAGGCCGCGCTGGCCGAGAAGATGTCGAAGGTCGCGCTGGAAGCGGCCGAGAAATCGACCGAGATCTCCGCCAAGTGGACCAAGGACACGCTGGCCAAGTTCGGCGAAGTGGCCACCGTCAAGGATGAGCCCACCGACTACACCAAGTCGCTGACCGATTTCGCCTCCGCCTCGGCCGAGATGGCTGCCGAAAACATGGCCGCCTTCGCCGAAGTCGCCAAGAAGGTCCAGATGGAAACCGTCGAGCTGATGCTGGCCGCGGGCAAGGACTTCTCTCAGGACGCCACCACGGCGATGAAGAAAGCCACCACCACCGCGACGAAGACCGTCAAGAAGGTCTCCACCCCGGCGGTGTGAACCACATATTCGAATTGGCCTCGACTCCTCCTCCCTGTCGAATGGTCAATACTGGGGCGGGCCTTGTGCCCGCCCTTTCTTTTTGGCTTTGCAGCGCATAAGCTTGGCTGCGCCGCTCTGCGGCATTGCCATCGAGGGAGGCCCGCCCGTGACCGACGCGAAAGATCCGCTGCTGATCAAGCGCTATGCCAGCCGTCGTCTCTACAACACCGAGACGAGCGATTACGTCACGCTGGAGGATATCGCCAAGGTGATCCGCGAGGGCCGCGAGGTGAAGATCGTCGATCTGAAAAGCGGCGACGACCTGACCCGGCAATACCTGCTCCAGATCATCGCCGAGCATGAAAGCAAGGGCGAAAGCGTGTTGCCGATCAACGTTCTGACGGATCTGGTGCGCAGCTATACCACCTCGGCCCATTCGATCGTGCCCCAGTTCCTCGCGCAAAGCTTCGACATGCTGCGCGAGAGCCAGTCGAAGATGATGGAGAACATGGGACGGATGAACCCGATCGCCGCCATGCCCGGCTTCGAGGCGCTGAAGGCGCAGCAGGAGGCGTTCCTCAAGGCGATGACCGGGGGCTGGGCAAGCGCCAGCTCCGGACCCGCGCGCGACGACGAGGACGGGGGCGCGGACCGCGCCGAACTGGAAGATATCCGCCGCGAGCTGGCCGAGTTGCAGCGCAAGCTGTCCCAGCTGAACGGCTGATCCGCCTCAGGTGCCGTAGGCGCGGGTCTCGATGCCCTTCACCGCTTCGGCCGCGGCAACCAGCGCATCCGCAATCAGATCGAGTTCCACACGGGTGAGCTTGGCCGGCAGGCGGGTATCGCAGGCCCGCATCAGCATCGCGCGCGTTCCTGGCAGGTCGGGCAGCGGCCCTTCGATGAACTGCCAGTTCCAGAAGGCGCGGGCATTGTCCCGGCTCAGTCCGAAGACCTGCACCGAAACGCCGCGCGCTGCGGCCTCGTTCTGGAAGGCGACGGCCTCGGCATCGCTCTCGAAGCCAACCAGGTTGAACTGGATTGAGTCGGGCGCGCGGGTTTCGGGGGGCAGGGGGGGCGGCACGTCGAACCACGGGCAGGCGTTCAGCCGCACCGCGACGTGATCGTGGTTCGCCCGCCCGTCGCGCACGCGGCGGTCGATCTCGGGCAGTTGCGGACGGATCACCGCGGCCGACAGGTTCTGCATCCGCATGTTGTAAAGCGGCAGGCGGTTCTGCCAGCGGGCAAAGCTGTTCAACAGCCCGTCATGTTTCTTCCAGTTATGCTCATAGGCGCCCGACATGATGACCGCGCGCGCGGCAAGGTCGGGGTCGTCGGTGACCAGCATGCCGCCTTCGCCCGCGTTCACCAGCTTGTAGGACTGGAAGCTGAAGCAGCCGATGGCGCCCAGCGTGCCGATCCTGCGGCCATGCCAGAGCGTGCCCAGCGAATGGGCCGCATCCTCGATCACCGGGATCTGGCGTTCCGCGCATAGCGCAAGGATCGCGTCCATGTCCGAGGTATGGCCGCGCATGTGGCTGATGAGGACGGCGGCGATGCCGGTGTCGAGTTTTGCGGCGAAATCGTCGATGTCGATCCGGTAATTCGCGCCGACCTCGACCAGCACGGGCTGGCAATCGGCATGGATCACCGCCGAGGGCACGGCAGCGAAGGTGAAGGCGGGGATCAGGACGCGCGCGCCGCGCGGCAGGTCCAGCGCCTTGAGCGAGAGAAACAGCGCCGCCGAACAGGACGAGACGGCGACGGCGAAGCGCGTGCCCATCAGGGTCGCGAACTCGCGCTCCAGCAGCGTCACAGGCGCATCGGCGGCGGCGTTGTAGCGGAACAGGTCGCCCGATTGCAACAGCCGGTCGATCTCGGCCCGCGCGGCCTCGGGGATCGGTTCGGCGTCGTGGACATTGGGGGCGAGGGGCATGGGTTCGCCTTTCCTGAACTGCGCTTTCGAATTTCCTGTAAAGGAAAGCCCGGCCGCGGACAATGCCGCGCCAGGGGTCAGATGCCCAGCCGGTCGCGCAGGCCGAACCACGCCATCGCCAGTACCAGAAGCGGGCTGCGCAGCGCAGCGCCGCCCGGGAAGGGGGGGCAGGGCAGGCGGGCGAGCGTGTCGAAGCCCTCGCTCTGGCCTTGCGCGGCCTCGGCCAGCAAGCGGCCCGCAAGGGTGGCCAGCGCCACCCCATGCCCGGAATAGCCGCCCGCCGACAGGATGCCCGGCGCAGGCGCGGCAAGATGGGGCAGGCGGGTGCGGGTGATCGCCAGCGTGCCGCCCCAGGCATGGGTCAGGGCCACATCCGCCAGATGCGGAAAGACCTGAAGCATCGGCTTGCGCACCTTGGTGCGGATGTCTTCGGGGAAGCGGTAGCCATAGCTTTCGCCGCCGCCGAACAGAAGCCGCCGGTCCGGTGTCAGGCGGAAGTAATTGACCACGAAGCGACTGTCGGCCACCGCGATGTCGCGTGCCAGCACCGTTGCCGCGCGCGCGCCGAGCGGTTCGGTCGCGACGATGAAATTGTTGATCGGCATGACCCGGGCAGCCACATGCCGGTCGAGTCCGCCCAGATAGCCGTTCGCCGCGAGGATCACCCGGTCGGCCGTCACGCGGCCGCTTTCGGTGACCACGACGGGCCGCGTCCCCGGCTCGATGCGCTGGACCAGCGTGCCCTCATGCAGATGCGCCCCGGCCGCGGCGGCGGCCTGCGCCAGCCCCAGCGCATAGGCCAGCGGGTTCAGATGCCCCGCGCCCCAGTCGATCACCCCGCCGCGATAGGCGGGCGATCCCACAAGCGCGCGCATCTCGTCCCGGGTCAGCGGCTCGACCAGATCGTAGCCATAGTCGCGGCGCAGCTTTTCGGCATAGCCATGTGCGTCCGCCACACCGCGCGCGGTCCATTCGGCATAGGCCACGCCGGGGCGGTAGTCGCAGCCGATGGCGTGCCGCGCGATCAGATCGGCAACCAGCGCGCGCGCATCCTCGGCCAGATGCCAGAGTCGGGTGGCGGCCGCATCGCCCAGCATCCGCTCCAGCGCGTCCTGATGCAGCCGCTGGCCCGATCCGACCTGCCCGCCATTGCGCCCCGAGGCGCCGAAGCCCATCCGATGCGCCTCGACCAGCACGACATCGGCCCCGGCCTCGGCCGCGTGCAGCGCCGCCGACAGCCCGGTATAGCCGCCGCCCACCACGCAGATATCCGCCCGCATGTCGCCCCTGAGTGGCGGGAAAGGGTCCAGCGGCGGCGTGACCTCGGCATACCAGCTTGCCGGCCAGGCGCCGCGGCGGTCGTTGGCGAACAGGAGGTTCATACGTTCAGCAAGAGATGCTCGCGTTCCCACGGGCTGATGACCTGCAGGAACTCCTTGTATTCCAGTGTCTTGACCGACTCGTAGACGGCGCAGAACTCCTCGCCCAGAACCTCGCGCATCGCCGGGGACGCGCCGAAAAGGTCCAGCGCCTCGGACACGTTGCGCGGGATCGACTCGTCGCCGGAATAGGCGTCGCCCTTGTATTCGGGTTTGGGCTGGGCGCCCTCGACCAGGCCCAGATAGCCGCAGGCGAGCGACGCCGCGATGCCCAGATAGGGGTTGCAATCCATCCCGGCCAGCCGGTTCTCGACCCGGCGTGCCTCGGGTTCGGCGACCGGCACGCGCAGCCCGGTGGTGCGGTTGTCGCGCCCCCATTCCAGATTGATCGGTGCGGCAAAGTCGGGGACGTAGCGGCGATAGCTGTTCACATAGGGCGCAAGCAGCGCGACGACCGATGGCATATGCGTCTGCAACCCGGCGATGAAATGCATGAAGGCCGGGCTTTCGCCGCCATCGGATTCCGAGAAGATGTTGCGGCCCGTCACCGTCTCGACCACCGAATGGTGGATGTGCATGGCCGAACCGGGCTCGTCCTCGATCGGCTTGGCCATGAAGGTGGCGTAGCAGTCATGCCGCAGCGCCGCCTCGCGGATCAGTCGCTTGAAGAAGAAGATCTCGTCGGCCAGCCGCACCGGATCGCCATGGCGCAGGTTCAGTTCCACCTGACCGGCGCCGCCTTCTTGCAGGATGCCGTCGATCTCCAGCCCCTGGGCCTCGGCGAAATCGTAGATGTCGTCGATCACCGGGCCGTATTCGTCCACCGCGCTCATCGAATAGGCCTGCCGCGCGGCGGCCTTGCGGCCTGACCGGCCGATCGGTGCCTCCACCGGCTCGGCGGGGTTCACGTTGCGCGCGACGAGGAAGAATTCCATCTCGGGGGCGACGATGGGTTTCCAGCCGCGCGCGTTGTAAAGCCCGACGATCCGTTTCAGCACGTTGCGCGGCGCGATGGAAACCGGGTTGCCCGCCTGATCGGAAATGTCGTGGATCACCTGAAGCGTGAGGTCGGCCGTCCAGGGCGCGGCCGTCGCGGTGGTGAAATCCGGCGTAAGGATCATGTCGGGTTCGGTGAAGGCCTGGCCCGGAATGTCGGCCCAGTCGCCGGTGATCGTCTGCAGGAAGATCGAGTTCGGCAGATAGAACCGGGCCTGGGTGGCGAATTTCGAGGCGGGCATCGCCTTGCCGCGGGCGACACCTGCAAGATCGGCGACGATGCATTCCACCTCGTCGGGTTTGCGCCCGCCAAGATAGGCCGTCGCGGCCTCGGGAAGCTGGTCGAGCCAGTGGGACATCGGATTAGCGCCTTTCGGTGAAGAACCGCGCGATGCGCGCGGCCATGGCCTCGGAATCGGTGGGCGGGTCCAGCCGCGTGCGCGCCTCGGCCAAAACGGGCTCGGGCACCAGCCCCGGCGCCCGGGTCTGCATCAGTCCGGCGATGAAGCCCCGGTCGAATTCGGGATGCGACTGAACGGAAAAGGCCCGGTCGTCATAGATCAGCGCGGCATGGGCGCAGAAATCGTTGCAGCCGACTGTCCGGGCACCTTCGGGCGGGCGGAGCACCTGGTCCTGGTGCCAGGCGTTCAACCGGTAGGTCCGCCCCTCGATCCGGTAATCGGTCGGCCCGACCGCCCAGCCGCCCGCGAATTTCTCGACCTGTCCGCCGAGCGCCCGGGCGATGATCTGATGGCCGAAACAGATGCCCACGACCGGAACCGCGGCTTCCATTGCGGCGCGGATGAACCCTTCCAGCGGCGGGATGAAGGGATGGTCCTCGTAGACGCCATGGCGCGAGCCGGTGATCAGCCAGCCGCCCGCGTCAAGGGGCGAGGCGGGAAAGTCCATCGCCTCGACATCATGGGTGACGAAGTCGAATCCGTGGCCCGCAAGCAGGTGCGTGAACATGTCGGGATAATCGCCATGCGCTGCCCGAAGACTTTCGGGCGCATGGCCGGTCTGCAATATGCCGATCCGCATTTCGGGGTCTCTGGTTTATGCGCCGCCAACCTAGTCAGCGGCCCGGGGACGGACAACCCCCTCCATGGACGTCTCGTCCGCTCTTTCTTTCCGGTCCTTCTTCTGGCCCCAAATATCCCGGGGGGAGTCCGAAGGACGGGGGGCAGCGCCCCCCGCCCGGTCGCCCGGCGCAAGCCGGGCGAAATCCCTCCGGATGTCTGCCCTGTCAGACCGTGTCGAGGTAAAGCGCAAGCCGGGCGTCTTCATCCAGGTCGGCCACCCGGCGCGCCTCCTGACGCTTGGTCATCGCGAGGTTTCGGATCAGGCCGGGCGCGAAGATCCGCGCGATCAGCGGGCTGGCCTCGAAGGCGTCGATCGCGCCCTCCCAGCAGGTCGGGATCTGGGGCAGATCCTGCAGATAGGCGTTGCCGGTGACCGGCGGGGGTGGCGTCAGATCGTCCTCGATGCCGATCAGCGCCGCGCCCAGAACCGCCGCGATCAGCAGATAGGGGTTGATGTCGCCGCCGGCCACGCGATGTTCGATGCGGCGTGCGCGCGGGCTTCCGCCGGGGATGCGCAGCGCCGCGGTGCGGTTCTCCTGCGCCCAGCAGATCCGTGTCGGCGCATGTGCCCCGGGCACCAGCCGCTCATAGCTGTTGGCATGCGGCGCCAGCACCAGCGTCATGTCGGGCAGCGCGGCAAGACAGCCTGCGACCGCGGCGCGCAGCCGTCCGGGGCCATCCGGGCGGGCATCGTCGAAGAGGTTGGCGCCCGTGCTATCGAGCACCGAGAAATGCATGTGCAGCCCATTGCCCGCATGGTCGGGATAGGGCTTGGCCATGAAACTGCCCGCCATCCCGTGCCGCCGCGCCAGTCCCTTGACCAGCATCTTGAAGAGCCACGCATCATCCGCGGCGTTCATCGCCGGGCCGTGCATCAGGTTGACCTCGAATTGGCCCATCCCAGCCTCGGAAATCGCGGCATCCGCCGGGATGTCCATCGCCTCGCATGCGTCGTAGAGATCGGTGAAGAAGCCGTCGAAGGCGTCGAGCGTGCGCAGGCTCAGGATCTCGGCCGCCTCGCGCCGCTTGCCCGAGCGCGGCGAGCGGGGCGGTTGCGGGACGCTTTCGCTGTCGTCGACGAGGTAGAATTCCAGCTCGGTGGCGACCTGCGGCTGCCAGCCACGCGCGGCATAGGCATCCAGCACCCGCGCCAGCGCCTGGCGCGGGCAGCCCTCGAAGGGCGCCCCGTTCTCGGTGAACATCCAGACAGGCAACAGGGCACTAGGCGACTCGAGCCAGGGCATCGGCACGACGCCGCGTCCCGTGGGGCGCAGCACGCCATCGGCGTCGCCCGTCTCGAAGACCAGCGGGCTGTCCTCGATATCCTCGCCCCAGATGTCGAGATTGAGCGCCGAAAGCGGAAAGCGCGCGCCCTCCTCGGCGGCCTTGGCGGCAAAACGCGCGGGCAACCGCTTGCCGCGCGCCTGACCGTTCAGGTCGCACGCACCGATGCGGATCGTGCGCACTTCGGGATGGGTGTCGAGCCAGGCGATCATCGCACGACCTGCGGGCGGATGCGCAACCGGGGACGGGCCTCGGGCGGCAGGTGGCGGTTCAGGCGGCGGTTGATCAGTCCGAAGATCGCGATGATGACAAGCGTCATCAGGATGAAATAGCCCGCCACGATCGGATAGGCGACGAAGGGGTTGAAGGTCTTGTCGGCGAAGTATTTCGCGTAGTAGAGCGCGTCGCCCTTCTGCTGCCAGGCCGGGAAGCCGGAGAAAAAGACCAGCGTGGTGGCGTGGAACAGGAAGATCGCCTCGTTGGTATAGGCGGGCCAGGCAAGCCGCAGCATCGTGGGCCAGACCACCCGGCGAAACCGCGCCCAGCCCGACAGGCCATAGGCGTCGGCGGCCTCCAGATCGCCCCTGGGCACCGAGCGGAGTGCGCCATAGAAGATCTCGGCCGTATAGGCGGCGGTGTTCAGGAACAGCACGATCAGCGCCCCCGCCCAGGCCCGCGTCAGCCAGCGCGTATCGGCGGTGATCTCGACGAAGATCAGGTCCAGCGTGAGGCCCGCCTTGGGCAGCAGCACGAACGCCTCGTAGGCAAGGAAGAACTGGATGAACAGCGGCGAGCCGCGGAACAGGAAGATGAACCATTCCGCTGGCTTGCGCAGGGCGACCAGCGGGCTGAGCCGCGCCAGCGCCACGGCGGTCGCAAGGAAGAAGCCCGCAAGCAGCGCGAACAGGCCGAAATAGACGTTCCAGATCATCCCGGACCCGATCAGGGTGACCTGTTCGCAAATGGTGAAGCCCGAACGCGGCAACAGACGCTCGCCGATCCCGACCGAGCGCAGCGCGTAATCCTGTATGGTCTGAAGACAGCTCATGCGGCGGCCTTGCGCTGGGCTTCGCCCGCCAGCGTTGCCTGACCATGCGAAAGCCGCGCGTTCAGTCGGCCCAGCACCACCTCGGAAATCTTGGTCAGCCCCAGATAGAACACCAGAAGCCCGAGGAAGTAATAGATCCGCCAGTCGGGATGGGGATAGGCATAGATCGAGGTCTTGGCCCCGCCCAGTTCCCGTGCCCAGTAGACGATGTCCTGCACCCCCAGCAGGAACAGCAGCGGCGTGGCCTTGATCAGGATCATCCACAGGTTCGACAGGCCGGGCAGCGCAAAGATCCACATCTGCGGCACGAGGATGCGCCAGAAGGCCTGGGCGTGGGTCATGCCATAGGCCTCGGCGGTTTCGATCTGGGCACGCGGCACTGCGCGCATTGCGCCATGCAGCACATTCGCGGCGAAAGCGCCGAAGACCACCGCGAAGGCCGTGACCGCCAGCGCGAACCCATAGGTGTCATGCACCCATTGCGGGCTGGAGGACAGCGGCAGCTTGGCCTGGGCGCAGACCACGAAATCGCTGCCGCGCCGGACGGGTTCGGTCCAGTCGGGGCAGATCGTCTTGTGCCGGACCCATTCCAGCGCCTGGTCCAGTGCGATCGGCACGAAGAGGAAGAAGATGATGTCGGGCACGCCACGCACCATCGCCGTATAGGCCCGGCCCAGCCATTGCACCGGCCAGAGCCGCGAGCGTGTCGCCATCGCACCGGCGAAGCCGAAGGCCAGCGCCGCAGGCGCGGTGATCGCAAGCAGCGCCATCACCGTGCCGAACGATGCATAGAACGCCATGTGCTTGCCGCTGGTCAGGTAGCAGGCAAGCCAGTGAAGCCCTTCGAGGGTGGACGGATCGGCGCAGGACGCGAACATGGCGGGTCAGGGGCGGCGCGGGGCCGCCCCGCTCATCGGGTCAGAACAAGGGCGATTCGGCGCCGAGCCACTTGGCGATCAGCTCGTTCAGCGTGCCGTCATCCTTCATCGACTGGATCGCCGCGTCGAACTTGTCGCGCAGTTCGGGGTCGGACTTGCGGAACGCTGCCCCGATGCCGCCGCCAAGCTGCACGTCCTCGCCGACGAAGACCAGATCGCCCTCGGCCACATAGGGAGACAGGAAATCCTTGTCCGCCAGCGCCGCATCGGCCTCGCCCTTGCGCACGGCCGCGATCGTGTCCTCGGGATTGGCGAATTCCAGCAGCGTTGCGCCGGTATCGACCACGTGATTGGCCTGGATCGTGCCGGTCTGGGCCGCGACCACGCCGCCCTCGATATCGGCATCCTCGGCCAGTCCGACATAGGCCGAAACCGAGGGAGGCGTGTATTCCTGCGCGAAATCCACCACCTGCTTGCGCTCGTCCGTGATGCTCATGCCGGCGATGATGACGTCGTAATTGCCCGAGACGAGGTTCGGAATGATCGAATCCCAGTCATTCGTGACCCAGACGCAGTTCAGCGCGGCGCGGATGCACAGCTCGTCGCCCAGTTCGCGCTCGAACCCGTCGACCTGGCCGTTGTCGTTGATGAAATTGTAGGGAGGATAGGCGCCTTCGGTGCCAAGGCGGACGACATCCTGTGCAAGGGCAAGGCCCGCCGAAAACGCAAGCGCGGCGGTGCCGAGGATCAGGGACTTCATGGTTACTCTCCCGTTGGTCTGGTTGGGCGGTTCAGGCCGCCACGGTTGCACTTAGAAACTGCTTGAGACGCTCGGACCTTGGCGCGCCGAACAACTCGTCGGGCGGGCCTTCTTCCTCGATCAGGCCCTGATGCAGGAAGATGACATGGTCCGACACATCCGCCGCCAGCCGCATGTCATGGGTGACGATGATCATCGTGCGCCCCTCCTCGGCCAGCGCCTTGATGACGCGCACCACCTCCTGTTCCAGTTCGGGGTCAAGCGCCGAGGTGGGTTCGTCGAACAGAAGCGCGCGGGGCTGCATCGCCAGCGCCCGCGCGATCGCGGCGCGCTGCTGCTGGCCGCCCGAAAGCTGCGCGGGCCAGGCATCGGCCTTGTCGCCGATCCCCACCTTGTCGAGCAGCGCGCGGGCGCGGGTCTCGACCTCGGCCCGATCCTCGCCCAGCACGGAGATTGGGGCCTCCATAACGTTCTGGAGAATGGTCATGTGCGCCCAGAGATTGAACTGCTGGAACACCATCGACAGGTTGGTGCGGATGCGGATGACCTGACGGCGGTCGGCGGGTTGGCGGTTCGGGCCGATGCCGCGCCATGTGACGGGCTCGCCCTCGAACAGGACCTCGCCCTGCTGGCTGTCCTCGAGCAGGTTGGCGCAGCGCAGAAGCGTCGACTTGCCCGAACCGGACGAGCCGATCAGCGAGACGACATCGCCCCGATGCGCGGCAAGGCTCACGCCCTTGAGGACCTCCAGAGCGCCATAGCTCTTGTGAAGGTCGCGGATTTCAAGGACGGGCGGTGTTGCGTCTGTCACGAAGGGTGGCTTTTGTTGCTTGACGGCCCCGAAGTAGGACGCGATTCCGCTGCGATTGCAACGGGGAACCTACGGAAGGCGCGGGCTGCGCCCAGGATTTGGGCAGTTGCGTCCGATCCGCTCGCCCGTGGGTTTTGCGCGCCCTTCAGCTGCTGCGCCGGGTCTCGGCCCGGTGGCGGGCCAGCGCGCTGTCGCGGTCGTTCACGCCCAGCAGGTTGGCCACCAGCCGCAACAGCCCGTCCTCGGCCTCGTCACGGATGCCATCGGCCAGAACCACGTCCCACAGCGCCTCGATCACGCCTTCGCGCTCCTCGTAGGGCACGGCGTCCTTGATCGCGCGGGTGAAGCGGACGGTATCGGGTGCCTCGGCTTCCAGCGCCTCGGCCCGCAGGCGCAGGGCATGGGCGTCCGCAGGTGGCAGGCCGTAGCGGGCGGCAAGGATGCGGTCGATCCGCTCGGCCTCTTCATGGGCGTATTCGCCATCGGCGCGCGCAATGCGCACCAGAAGCGCGCCAAGCGCGAGGCGCGCATCGTCATCGGGCAGGCGGTCGGGGTCGGGCCGGAACAGCCGGCTGAGGAAATCGGCGAACATGGGGGTGATATACGATGCCTGCGCGCGCCGGAAAAGCGGGTTCAGCCCTCGTAGCCCGCGACGATCACCAGATCGCCCTCGGACACGGGGTCGCGCAGGGCGCGGGCGGCCTGGTAGGCGGGGCTTTCATAGCAGGCAAGCGCGGCCTCGAGGCTGGGAAACTCGATCACCACGGTCCGCCTGCGCGCAGCGCCCTCGCGCAGCTGCTGCTCGCCGCCCCGCACCAGAAAGCGCGCGCCGTATTCGGCGAAGGGCGCGGCATTGGCGGCCTTGTAGCGTTCATAGGCGTCCGCGTCGTGCACGTCGACATGGGCGACCCAGTATCCCTTGGGCATGGTCTTCATCCTTTCAGACTGGCGAAAAGGGCGGTGAGGCGGGCGGCCTCGTCTTGCGCGCCCCAGGGCGGGTTGGCGATGAACATGCCCGAGCCGATCAGGCCATGTCCCGGCCGCGCCGGGGGAAAGCGGACCTGATGATCCAGCGCGTCCGGGAAGGATTCGCAAAGCGCGGCGATCATCGGGGCATGCGGCGCGGCGGGCAGGATCGGATACCACAGGGCCAGCGTGCCCACCGCCCATTTGCGGTGGATCGCGGCAAGGTGGCCGGGGATCGCGGCATAATCGGCCTTCACCTCGAAGCTGGGGTCGATCAGCATCAGCCCGCGCCGGGGCGTGGGGGGCACCAGCGCGCGGGCAGCGCGAAAGCCGTCCTCGGGGCGCAGATGCGCACCGAACGGGGCCATGACCTGCGACAGCGCCTGATATTCCTGCGGATGCAGCTCGGCCAGGTGCATCACATCGCCCTTGCGCAGCGACAGCGCTGCCAGAAGCGGCGAACCGGGATAGGCGGTGGCGCCGAACCGCGCGCGAACCTCGACCAGGCGCCGCCGGTAGGGGTGGTCGGCGGGCAGCCGTCCCTCAAGCGCACCGATGCCCGCTGCTGCCTCGCCGTTCCGGACCGCCTCGGGCGCGGCAAGATCGTAGAGACCGCGCCCGGCATGGGTCTCGATATAGCTCAGCGGCTTGTCCTTGCGGGTCAGGTAGTCGAGCATCGCGCAAAGAAGCGCGTGCTTGTGCACATCGGCCAGGTTTCCCGCGTGATAGATATGCTGGTAGGAGAGCATCGCCCTAGACCAGCCGCGACACCTCGACCGCGGCGCGCACGAAATCGGCGAACAGGGGATGCGGGGCGAAGGGTTTGGATTTCAGTTCGGGGTGGAACTGAACGCCGATGAACCAGGGGTGATCCTTCCATTCGACGATCTCGGGCAGGCGGCCATCGGGCGACATGCCGGAAAAGACCAGCCCGCAGGCCTCCAGCTTGTCGCGATACTTGATGTCCACCTCGTAGCGGTGGCGGTGGCGTTCCTCGATCACGGTGGCGCCATAGATCCCGGCTACCTTCGAACCGGCTGCCAGATGCGCGGTGTAGCTGCCCAGCCGCATCGTGCCGCCCTTGGCGTCATCGGCCTTGCGGGTGACGGTGGCGTTGCCCTGCACCCATTCCTTGAGGTGATAGACGACCGGCGTGTACCGCTTGCGGCCCGCCTCGTGGTCGAATTCCTCGGACCCCGCATCGGCCAGATGCGCCACGTTCCGCGCCGCCTCGATCACCGCCATCTGCATGCCGAGGCAGATGCCGAGATAGGGGATTTGCCGGGTGCGGGCGAATTCGGCGGCCTTGATCTTGCCCTCGGTGCCGCGTTCCCCGAACCCGCCGGGCACCAGGATCGCGTGGAACCCCTCGAGCCAGGGCGAGGGATCCTCGCGTTCGAAGATCTCGGCGTCGATCCACTCGGCACGGACGCGGACGCGGTTGGCCATGCCGCCATGGGTCAGCGCCTCGGCGATGGATTTGTAGGCGTCCTCGAGTTGCGTGTATTTCCCGACGATGGCCACCCGCACCTCTCCCTCGGGGTTGAAGATGCGGTCGGACACATCCTCCCACTTGGCCAGGTCGGGCTTGGGCGCGGGGCTGATCTGGAAGGCATCCAGAACTGCCTGGTCCAGCCCCTCGCGATGATAGGCCAGCGGCGCCTCGTAGATCGACTTCAGGTCCTGCGCGGCGATCACGGCATCGGGGCGGACGTTGCAGAACAGCGCCAGCTTCTCGCGCTCCTTCTCGGGGATCGGCCCTTCGGATCGGCAGACCAGCACATCGGGCGCGATCCCGATCGAGCGCAGTTCCTTGACCGAATGCTGGGTCGGCTTGGTCTTCAGCTCGCCCGAGGCGCGGATATAGGGCAGCAGCGTCAGGTGCATGAAGATGCACTGGCCGCGCGGCTTGTCCTGGCTGAACTGGCGGATCGCCTCGAAGAAGGGCAGGCCCTCGATATCGCCGACCGTGCCGCCGATCTCGCACAGCATGAAATCGACCTCGTCCTCGCCGATGCGGATGAAGTCCTTGATTTCATTCGTGACGTGGGGGATCACCTGGATCGTCTTGCCTAGGTAGTCGCCCCGGCGTTCCTTTTCCAGCACGTTGGAATAGATGCGGCCCGACGAGATCGAGTCGGTCGCACGCGCCGAAACGCCGGTGAAGCGTTCGTAGTGGCCAAGGTCCAGATCGGTCTCGGCGCCGTCATCCGTGACGAAGACCTCGCCATGCTCGAACGGGCTCATCGTGCCGGGATCGACATTCAGGTAGGGGTCCAGCTTCCTTAGCCGCACGGTAAAGCCACGCGCCTGCAACAATGCCCCGAGCGCCGCCGAAGCCAGACCCTTGCCGAGCGACGAAACCACCCCGCCGGTGATGAAGATGAAGCGTGCCATAGGCTCGGCGACTCCCGTGATGCTTGTCGTTTCACTGCCCGATTCGGCGTCGAGCCGCCGCGGTATCACGGGACTCGACATATAGCGTATTCGGTGGCGTGCCGCAACCGGACCGCTAGATGCTGTTAAGGATTTCGATTGTGCCGCAACCCCTTGTGGGTTTACTGCGGCCAGGGTTCTGAAGCTGTTCCTGCGGCCCGGCCGGGCTGAAAGCTTGTTGCAGCGCGGCCGGGCGGGAAGGGCTCAGTCGGCCCGCGGCGGCAGCAGCGGTGAGGTGTCGCCCGGTGCAACCGGCGGAGGCGGCAAAAGCCCCTCGCCTGCGGGCAGACCCGATGTGCCGGGGTCCGGCACGGGCGCCTCGACCGGGGCGGGCGCGCCGCGGACGCGGTCAAGGACCGAGACCCCGGCGGCGTTCTGTGCGGCGATGATGGTCAGTGTGATCGAGGTGCCGATGAAGCAGATGGCGAAGAACCAGGTCAGCTTGCCCAGCGGCGTCGACGGCGCGCGGCCGGTGACCGCACCGCCGCCGCCCATTCCGAGGCCACCCCCTTCGTTGCGCTGCAACAGCACGATGCCGATCAGGCAAAGCGCCAGGATCAGGTGGACGATGAGGATGACGTTTTCCATGCGAGGCGGCCCCGGACTTGGTCTGGCGGTCTACCTAAGCCCAACGGGCCGCCCCCGCAACCCCTTCAGGCCTGAGCCGTCTTGGTCTCTGGTTTCTTGGCCGCCGCGCTCTTCTTGGCCGGAGCCTTGGTCCCGCGGCGCCAACTCATCGCGCTGGCCAGGATCAGCGACAGCACCGCGATGCCGCCCCAGATATTGGTCGCGCTGACGACGGGCTCGATGATGCCCTTGTCGATCAGGATATAGCCCAGAAGGCCGAAGATGATGACGACAAGGAACAGGCCCACGACACCCAGCGCGCGCAGCGAGCCGATGAGGTAGACCAGAAACGCGATGGCGAGCATGGCGCCGAGCCCGATTACCAGGGCCCTCTGGTCGCCCTCGTAGTTCGCCTGCGCCCAGGTCGTGTAGTTGTATTGGGTCGGATTGTAGGCGGCTGCCAGAAGGATTGCGGCAATCGCCCAACGAAGCAGAAATCCGGACATTTCTCGTCCTCCGTGGTTATATTTCGACAGAAGCCGACTCGCGGCAGAGTCTACCTCTGGATAGTCCCGTTGCGGCGAAAAATGGCCTGCCTCATCGTCGCAGGGACGTTCGGACCCGCGGGATGGACGCGAAATCCCGCCGGTCGGCGAACGGTGCGTGCCGCGGCGGCATTGTCCGAGAAAACCGCTTGCCTCGGCGACCATGGCCGATATACCGGCGCGGGTTTGCATCCAGCTAAGCGAGGAAGTCCGCCATGGCCAATGTCGTCGTCGTCGGCGCCCAGTGGGGCGACGAGGGGAAGGGCAAGATCGTCGACTGGCTGTCCGAGCGCGCGGATGTCGTCGCGCGGTTCCAGGGCGGCCACAATGCCGGCCACACGCTGGTCATCGGCGGCGTCACCTACAAGCTCAATGCGCTGCCTTCGGGCGTGGTGCGGGGCGGCAAGCTTTCGGTGATCGGCAATGGCGTGGTGCTCGATCCCTGGCATCTTCTCAAGGAGATCGAGGCGATCCGTGCCCAGGGCGTCGAGATCTCGCCCGAGACGCTGATGGTCGCCGAGAACACACCGCTGATCCTGCCCTTTCATGGCGAACTGGACCGCGCGCGCGAGGCGCAGACGGCGGTGGCGAAGATCGGCACGACCGGGCGCGGGATCGGGCCCTGCTACGAGGACAAGGTGGGGCGCCGGGTGATCCGGGTGGCCGATCTGGCCGATGACGCGACACTGGAACTGCGGGTGGACCGGGCGCTGGTGCACCACAACGCGCTGCGCGCGGGGCTGGGCCTGTCCGAGATCGACCGGGACGCGCTGCTGGCCGATCTGCGCGCCATTGCCCCCGAGCTGCTGCGTTATGCCGCGCCGGTCTGGAAGGTGATGACCGAGGCGCGGCGCGCGGGCAAGCGCATCCTGTTCGAGGGCGCGCAGGGGGCGCTGCTGGATATCGACTTCGGCACCTATCCCTTCGTTACCTCGTCGAACACAATCGCAGGCCAGGCCGCGACCGGCACCGGCCTGGGACCGGGCGCGATCGACTTCGTCCTCGGCATCGTCAAGGCCTACACGACGCGCGTGGGCGAGGGGCCGTTTCCGACCGAACTGGGCGATTCCGATGGCGAACGTCTGGGCGAGCGGGGCCGGGAATTCGGCACGGTGACGGGGCGCAAGCGGCGCTGCGGCTGGTTCGATGCGGTGCTCGTGCGCCAGACCTGCGCCACATCCGGGGTGAACGGGATCGCCCTGACCAAGCTCGACGTTCTGGACGGGTTCGAGTCGCTTCGGATCTGCGTGGGCTACGACCTGGACGGCCAGCGCCTGGACTATCTGCCGACAGCCGCCGACCAGCAGGCGCGCTGCGTTCCGATCTACGAGGACCTGCCCGGATGGTCGGACTCGACGGAAGGCGCGCGCAGCTGGGCCGACCTGCCTGCCAACGCGATCAAGTATGTCCGCCGGGTCGAGGAGTTGATCCAGTGCCCGGTCGCACTACTCTCAACGTCGCCCGAACGTGACGATACGATCCTTGTAACCGACCCCTTCGCAGATTGATGGCCCTGTCCTGGAAAGCCCGCCGCCGCTGGTCGCTCGTGATCCTTCTGATCGGGCTGCCCGCCTATATCATGGTGGCCGTCAGCGTGGTGGCGCTGTTCGACCGTCCGCCATTCTGGCTCGAACTGGTGGTCTATATCGCGCTGGGCATCGTCTGGGCGTTGCCGTTTCGCTTCGTTTTCCGTGGCATCGGCCAGCCGGACCCTGACGCCTCCGCTGCACCGCCGCGGGTCCGTTCCGGCAAGGCGGACCCCGGCGCGGCGGGGGGCCGCGATGTGGATGGGGCGCCGGGCAAGGACAGTTCCGCAGGACGATAGCGTAAACGGGCCTGCGGCGGAGCGATCCGGGGTTCCTGCCGGTCCCTTGCCAAAAAGGGTTGCTCCATGCGCGGTCGATCACGCACCGCGGGGCCGGCCCCCAGGAACTTCTCAGGCGTGGCGGCGTGCCGCCTCTGGCGTTTCGCCGTCTGGGGCAAGTGTCGCCAGCACGAACTCTCCGCGCCGGACCTTCCTGAAGGTGCCGGTCCGCAGCAGACCCGCGAAGGCCTGCAGCAACTCTTCGCGCGAGTCCCCCTCGCCAAGGCGGGCCTGCGCAAGCCGCAGCACCTCGGGACGGGTGAAGCGTTCCAGCCCGCGTTCGACCTGCAGATAGGTCGCCGCCGCTTCAAGCAGGTCGGCCATGCCGGTTGGGCCGTACCCTTCCAGGAACCGGGAGAATTCCTGATCGCTGGCCGACTCGGCCTCTGGATTGTCGGTGGCCATGCCGTCTTCGGCGTCCGTGGCGGTGACGCGCCGGGGGCGGATCGCCATCGGGGTCTCGCCCGGGAAGGGGTGCGGCATGTCGACGCGCTGTTCCGAGACCAGCATGAGCGGGGCAAGCCGCTGGGGTTCGTCGGTTGCGGCGTCGGACCCGGCCGTGCGTTCGCCGCGCACCACCTTGGCCAGCACCTGGCGATAGGGGCGGCGCGCGTGCTCGTCCTCGGACCCGGCGGAACGGGCTGCGCCCGACTTGATTTCGGCGAAGGTCGCGGCCACCGCAGCCTTGAGATGCGCGATCGAACTGTGGCGGCGCGTCTGCTCTGCACCGTCGAGCTTGGTGTTCGTCTCGTCCCAGATCCGCTGCAATGCGGTCTCGACCCGGGTGGGGGCCTCCGGTTCTTCGTTCGCTGCGTCGGCGGCATCGTCCGCATCGGGCCATGCCTGCGCGGCGGTGGGCAGCTCAAGGGGCGCGGTCTCGTCGCCCTGGACATCGGGGGCCGCGGGCGGCGTCCGCTCCACGGCGAGGGGCTGATCGAGGAGGAGTGGCGTGTCAACTTCGCGCCGCACCTCCTGCGCCGCTTCGTCATCCGGGGGCTCGGAGTCTCGCAGCGCGATGTCCGCGTGTCCGGCGTCTACCCGCTGCGCGTCCTCGTCCGGGACCTCCTCGCGGGCCGCTGCCGCGGCCGCTGCGCCGGTGCCGTCCTTGTCTTCGGGGGCTGACGTGTCGTGGGCCGCCTCGGGGGCCTCGTCCCTGGTGGTGGTGGCGCTGAACTCGGCCCATACGGCGGCAAGCTCGGCCTGAAGCTCGGCCTCGAGCGCATCGGGCAGACGCGCCTCGTCCGGTGTATGCTCCTGCGTTGCGGTCTTGGTCGCAGCCAAGGGAAGCGGCGGGGACTCGGGCCAGCGGGCGACGACATCCTCGCGCTTGAGCTTGAGAACCCGGGCGCGGGCGCGCGGCTGGGCAGGCACGGGATCGGTGGGGGGCGCGGTCACTGCGACGGGCGCGGCCCCAGTCGCGGGACGGGGGTCGAGAGCGGCGAGAACGCGCGCCCGCGTGCCCGCATCCGTGTCATCGTCACCCTCGTCGGAGAGCGTTGCCTCGGCGACCGGTGTGGCGGCTGGGGCAGGCGCAGCATGCGGAGGCGTCCCCGGAACCGGGTCCGGCGCGGTATCTTCGCCGGTGGCACGCGGTTCTGCGGCTGGTCCGGCAAACGGGGGCTCCGGCGCTTCTGCGGCCGGATCAGGCGACTTTGGGCCGGGCTGGCCCTCCGCTTGGCGGGCTGCGGGCGTCTCGACCTTGAACCCGGCCTCGGCAAAGGGGGCGGAATACTCGGCCGGGGCGGCGGCGCGCGCGTTCTCGACCACGGCGCGGATACGCGCGAGCTTGGCCGCGACGGTTTCGGGTTCGTCGGAAGGGCGCATTCCCGGTGCGGCCTGCGGTTGCTCGTCCTGGGTGCGGGTCGGCATCTCGGCAAAGACCCGCGGCGCCTCGGCGGACAGATCGTCGCCTGGCACAATTGCGGGGCGAAGCAGGATTCCGCCCTCGTCGACGCGGGCCTCGACACGCTTGCGGATCTCGCGTTCGGCGATGCGTTGCAGCATCGCGGCGTCCGGGCTGGGCGGTTCCGCGCCGAAGAAACGGTCCTCGGCCGCAAGGTCACGGAAGTATTCGGCGATGGCCTTCATCGTGTCGAAGGAATCCTCGAACCCTTCGAGGGTGCACGAGAAGGTGCCGTAGGACACCGTGAGTATCTTGCTTGCACCAACCATGTTCGTTCGCTTTCTCCCCCCGCTCATCGCGCGAGTATTTACCATAGGCTCCTTCCTAAAGATGAACAGAAAGTGTTTTTTCGTGGATTTTTCGGCGTTTCGGTTGCGTTGGCCCTGGTCCTGACCCATTGCTGCAAGAATGTCGCCGCGATTGCTCCAGAGTCCCGACCCGATCGCAATCCTCGGGGGAGGTGTCGTTAACCCGAATCAGCTGACGCGGGTTCTGGGCCTTGTGTCAGACGTGGTGGCTGCCGATGGCGGGGCGGATCACGCGCTTGCCGCCGGGCTGATGCCGCGTCTGGCGATCGGGGATTTCGACTCGATTTCGGATCGGACGCGCGCCGCCTTGCCGGTCGAGCGACTGCACCATGTCACCGAGCAGGATAGCACCGATTTCGAGAAATGCCTGCGCGCGGTGGCCGCGCCGCTGATGCTCGGTCTGGGCTTCATGGGGGCACGGATCGACCATGCGCTGGCGGCGATGAACGCGCTGGCGCGTTATCCCGACCGGCGCTGCATCCTGATCGGCGAGGCGGATATCTGTTTTCTCTGTCCGCCGGAATTGCGCCTAGCCCCGCCGCAAGGCGCGCGGCTGTCGCTGTTCCCGATGGGGCCGGTGCGGGGGGAGAGCGAGGGGCTGCGCTGGCCGATCGCCGGGCTCGACTTCGCGCCGGGCGGGCGGATCGGCACCTCGAACGAGGTGACCGGCCCGGTGACGCTGCGCATCGAGACCGGTGCCATGGTGGTCATCCTGCCCGAGACGGAACTGGAGGCCAGCGCCGCGGCGCTCATGGCGCAGGTGGTGGCGGGCGGTTCAGGTGACGCTCGCGCATGAAGACGTAAAGTCCGGCGCCCATGATGATCGCGATGCCCGCCAGGGCCTGGGCGTCGGGCAGATCGTCGAAGATCAGGAAGCCCAGAACGGCAGCGGCGACGATCTCGAGATATTGAAGCGGCGCGATCACCGCGGTGGGCGCGCATCTGAGCGCGGCGCTGATGAAGAGATGCGCGACCGTGGCGGCAAGCCCCACCCCGGCGAGCCAGAGCCAGAAGATGCCCCGTGGCATGACCGGGTCGAGCGGGGCGATACCGGACCCTTCGAAGACCGCGAGCAGCGGCAGCACGATCACGCAGGCGCCCAGCGCCGTCCACGCCTGCAGCGCCACCGGATGGGTGTGGCGCGCCACCTGCCGGGTCGCGACCATGTAGCAGGCGAAGAACAAGGCCGTCAGAAGCGGCAGCAGGGCCGCCGCCCCGAAGGCGGCAAAGCTCGGCCGGATCACCAGAAGCGCGCCGACAAAGCCGATGATACAGGCCAGAACCCGCCGCCAGCCCACGGTTTCGCCCAGCACCAGCGCACCCAGCAGCGTCAGGATGAAGGGCTCGACGAAGAAGATCGCGATGGCATCGGCCAGCGGCATCACCCGCAGCGCGGCGAAGAAGGCGGAGGTGGCGGCGAGGATCAGGCCGGCGCGCAGCAGGTGCAGTCCGGCCTCGCCCGGGGTGGGGCGGGTGAGGAGACCAAGCAGCGCCGCCAGCGGAACCAGGATCGCCGCCTGCACGGCAAAGCGCGCGGCCGAGATCTGGGCGACGGGGATTTCGGACGAGGCCAACTTGGCGAAGCTGTCCATCACCGGGGCGGTGACGGTGAAGCCGATCATCAGCATTATGCCGGCGAGGATGCGGTCGGGCGCGGGGCTCATCGCGCAGTGATGCACCGGCCCTGCGATCCCGTCCAGCGCCCTGCCCAGAGTGCGCGCGGCGGGGCAGGGGGGCGCTGCCCCCCGTCCTTGCGGACTCCCCCCCGGGATATTTGAAGCCAGAAGAAGGATGGAAGCTACAGCGCGGTCAGGGGGCTCAGCAGTTCGGCACGTTGACGGCCAGCCCGCCCAGCGCGGTTTCCTTGTATTTCTCGCTCATGTCGCGGCCGGTCTGGCGCATGGTCTCGATGCAGGCATCGAGCGGCACGAAATGGTCCCCGTCGCCGCGCAGTGCGAGCGAGGCGGCCGAGACAGCCTTGATCGCGCCCAGGCCGTTGCGCTCGATGCAGGGCACCTGCACCAGCCCCTTCACCGGATCGCAGGTCATGCCCAGGTGGTGTTCCAGCGCGATTTCAGCGGCGTTTTCCACCTGTCCGGGGCTGCCGCCCATGACCGCGGCCAGCCCCGCCGCCGCCATCGCCGCGGCCGAGCCGACCTCGGCCTGGCAACCGCATTCGGCGCCCGAGATCGAGGCGTTGCGCTTGATGATGCTGCCGATGGCGGCCGCGGTCAGCAGGAAATCCCCGGTCTTCGAGGGCTGCGCGCCGGGCACATGATCCAGCCAGTAGCGGATCGTGGCGGGCACAACGCCGGCCGCGCCGTTGGTGGGCGCCGTGACCACGCGCCCGCCGGCGGCGTTTTCCTCGTTCACCGCCATGGCATAGACGCTCATCCAGTCGTTGATCGTGTGCGGCGGCGTCAGGTTCAGCCCGCGTTCGGCGATCAGCGCCTGGTGGATCGCATGTGCCCTGCGGCGTATGTTCAGCCCGCCGGGCAGGGTGCCGTCGGTGGCCAGCCCGCGGTCGATGCAATCGCACATCGCCGTCCAGATCGCCGCAAGCCCGTCTTCAAGCGCGGGGGGGCTGCGCCGGGTCAGTTCGTTCTGCCGCTTCATCTGCGCGATGGTCAGGCCGGATCGGGCGGCCATGTCCAGCATCTCGGCCGCGTTGCGAAAGGGGTAGGGGACGGGGGCGCCTGTGCCGTCCTCGGGATCACCGGACGCAAGTTCGGCCGCCGTGCGCACGAAGCCGCCGCCGATGGAATAATAGGTCTCGGTCAGGATCACGTCGCCCTGGGCGTCGGTGGCCGACAGGACCATGCCATTGGCATGGCCCGGCAGCGCGCGGTCGTAGTCGAAGACCAGATCCCGGGCAGGATCGAAGGCGAGCGGGTCCAGCCTCTCGGGCATGACGCGATTCTCGGTCCGGATACGGGCGAGGGCGGCTTCGGCGGCATTGGCATCGTAGGTTTCGGGGCTCACCCCGTCGAGGCCCAGTATGACTGCCCGATCGGTGGCATGCCCGACACCCGTGAAGGCGAGCGAGCCGTGCAACGTCGCGCGCAGGCCATGGGCGCGAAAGGGAGAGGCGCGCAGCAGGTCGAGAAACCGCGCCGCGGCCACCATCGGCCCCATCGTGTGCGAGGACGAAGGCCCGATGCCGATCTTGAAGATGTCGAAGACGGACAGATACATGGAACTCCTCCCCGTCATCATAACTGGCATGGCCTGCGCCATTTTCCATCCCGAAAGCGACGTTTCGCGCGGAGCGCGCGGTCGTGCCTCCTGCGCGATTGCCCCTCGCGGCCCTGATCCAACTTGCCTATAAGGGCACGGAGCCGAGAGAGGAGACCGCCCATGTCCGCCGAGCTTTCCCCCATCGAGAAGGCCAAGTTCGTTGCCGCCAGGCGTGCCAGCGACATGGTGGAAAACGGGATGAAGGTGGGGCTGGGCACCGGCTCGACCGCGGCCTGGATGGTGCGCTGCCTGGGCGAGCGGGTGCGCGAGGAGGGGCTGAAGATCAAGGGGGTGCCGACCTCGACACGCACGGCCGACCTTGCGCGCGAGGTGGGGATCGAGGTGATCGCGCTGGACGAGGCGGGCTGGCTGGACCTGACCATCGACGGGGCGGACGAGTTCGATGCCGAGCTGAACCTCATCAAGGGGGGCGGCGGGGCGCATTTGCAGGAAAAGATCGTCGCCAGCGCGTCCGACCGCATGGTGGTGATTGCCGATCCGGCCAAGGAGGTGGCGCATCTGGGCGCCTTCCCGCTGCCCGTCGAGGTGATCCCCTTCGGCTGGAAGACGACGCGCAAGCTGGTCGAGGAGATGCTGGAGGGAATGGACGTGCTGGGCCGCGACGTCACGATCCGCATGAACGGCGCGATGCCCTTTGTCACCGATGAGGGCAACCATATCCTCGATCTCCACCTGCTGCGCATCGGCAACCCGCGGCAGTTGGCGCTGGTGCTGAACCAGGTTCCCGGTGTGGTCGAGAACGGGCTGTTCATCGACATCTGCGACACCGTGGTGATCGGTCACGGGGATGGTCGGGTCGAGCTGCGCGACGTGGCTGCGGGCAGCGTGCAACAGGACAGCATCGAATTCGCCGAAAGCGAGAACCTGTTCAAGGATGTCTGAGCGCGGCATGGCCTTCGACTACGATCTTTTCGTCATCGGCGGCGGTTCGGGCGGGGTCCGGGCGGCGCGTCTGGCCGCGGCCGAGGCGGGCGCGCGGGTCGGGCTGGCCGAGGAATACCGCATGGGCGGGACCTGCGTGATCCGCGGCTGCGTGCCCAAGAAGCTGATGGTCTTCGCCTCGGGTTATGCAGGCGCAATGCAGGATGCGCGCGCCTATGGATGGGATGTCGCGGCGGGCGGCTTCGACTGGGCGGTGTTCCGGGCCAGGCTGGATGCCGAGCTTGACCGGCTTGAGGGTATCTATCGCGGCAACCTGCAGAAGGCAGGGGTTGAAATCTTCGATACGCGCGCCGTGCTGGCCGATGCACATACCGTGCGGCTGGCCGATGGCACCGAGAAGACCGCGCGCCATGTCCTGGTCGCGACTGGCGGCCGGCCCTTCGTGCCCGAGTTCCCGGGGTCAGAGCATGTCATCACCTCGAACGAGGTGTTCAGGTTCGAGGCGCTGCCCAAGCGCATCCTGATCGTCGGTGGCGGCTATATCGCCTGCGAGTTTGCGTGCATCCTGAGTGGCTTGGGCGTCAAGGTGACGCAGTATTATCGCGGCGCGCAGATCCTGCGTGGTTTCGACGAAGAGGCGCGCGGCCATATCGCCGGGGCGATGTGCGACCAGGGCATCGGCCTTCGGCTGGGCTGCAACGTGCAGCGGATCGACCGGGTCGCGGACGGGCTGTGGGTCAAGGCCACCGACGGACATGACGGGGTATATGATGCGGTGCTTTACGCGACCGGGCGAGTCCCCAACACCGCGGGTCTGGGTCTTGAGGATCTGGGCATCGGGCTGAAGGAGAACGGCGCGGTCGAGGTCGACGGCTATTCCCAGACCGCTGTCCCCTCGATCTATGCGGTGGGCGATGTGACCGACCGCATCAACCTGACGCCCGTGGCGATCCGCGAGGGCGCGGCCTTTGTCGAGACGGTGTTCAAGGGCAACCCCACGCGCGCCGATCACGAGCTGGTGCCCGGCGCCGTCTTCACCCGGCCCGAATTCGGAACGGTGGGACTCAGCGAGGAAGAGGCGCGCGCCCGCGGCGGGGTGGAGGTCTACGCAACCGCGTTCCGGCCGATGCAGTCGGGCTTTGCGGGACGCGAGGATCGGGTGCTGATGAAGCTGATCGTCTGCGCCCATTCCCGCAGGGTTTTGGGGTGTCATATCGTCGCCGACCATGCGGGCGAGATGATCCAGTTGGCCGCGATCGCGATCCGGATGGGCGCGACCAAGGACGACTTCGACCGCACCGTCGCGGTGCATCCGACCATGGCAGAGGAACTTGTGACGTTGAAGGCGCCGGTCAGGACGTGGTGAAGGCGGGTTGAATTCCGCCCCCGAGCGACCAGTTAGGTCACACGAGTTTGCGAGACGAGCGAGAACGGTAACAGGAAAGAGGTAAGACCTGGATGGCTGGACAAAGTGGCGGTCCCTGGGGCGGCGGAGGCCAGGGCGGTGGCAACCGCGGCGGTAATGGCGGCGGCGGTGGCCGCGGCCCCGGCGGTGAGCCGCCCCAGATCCCCGAGATCGACGAGCTGATGCGCCGCGGGCAGGAGCAGTTGCGCGTGCTGATGGGCGGGCGTGGCGGGCGCGGCTCCGGTCCGAAGCTGACCAAGGGCGGGATCGCGCTCGGCGTTCTGGCGGCCGTCGGGGTCTGGCTTTTCTCTTCGCTCTACACGGTCAAGCCGGAGGAACAATCGGTCGAGCTGTTTCTGGGCGAGTATTATGCCACCGGCCAGCCCGGTCTGAACTTTGCCCCCTGGCCGGTGATCACCGCCGAGGTGGTCAACGTTACCGGCGAGCGCACCGAGAATATCGGCATGCGCCGGGGGGCCATCGAAGACGGGCTGATGCTGACCACCGATGCCAATATCGTGGATATCGACTTCCAGGTGGTCTGGAACATCAACGACCCGGCCAAGGTGCTGTTCAACATCCGCGATCCGCAACTGACCGTGCAGGCCGTGTCGGAATCGGTGATGCGCGAGATCATCGCCGCCTCGCCGCTGTCGCCGATCCTGAACCGCGACCGGGGCATCATCGCGGACACGGCGCGGCTGAACATCCAGGAGACGCTGGACGAATATGACAGCGGCATCAACATCGTGCGGATCAACCTCGACAAGGCCGACCCGCCCGCCGAGGTGATCGACAGCTTCCGCGAGGTTCAGGCCGCCGAACAGGAACGCGACCGCCTGCAACGCCAGGCCGATGCCTATGCAAACCGCGTGGTGGCCCAGGCCCGAGGCGAGGCCGCGCAGATCATCGAACAGGCCGAAGGCTATCGTGCCCGCGTTACCAACGAGGCGCTGGGTGAGGCCAGCCGCTTCACGGCGGTCCTGACCGAATATGTCAAGGCGCCAGAAGTCACGCGCAAGCGGCTATATCTGGAAACCATGGAAAAGGTGATGGGCGAGGTGGACAAGACCATTCTGGATCCGGCGGTGCTGGGTGGCGAGGGCGGTCAGGGCGTGGTGCCCTACCTTCCGCTCAACGAGCTGCGCCGCAGCACGACCGGGGCAGGGGGGAACTGAAGATGCGCAAGACGATGATGATCGTTCCGATCCTGTTCCTGGCGCTTATCCTGGGGCTGTCCTCGATCTTCGTGGTGGACGAGCGCGAAAAGGCGCTGGTGCTGCAATTCGGCCAGATCAAGGCGGTCAAGGAAGAGCCCGGGCTCGCCTTCAAGATCCCGTTCATCCAGGAGGTTGTCCGCTATGACGACCGGATCCTGTCGCTGGACACCGACACGATCGAGGTCACGCCCTCGGATGACCGTCGGCTCGTGGTCGACGCCTTCGCCCGCTATCGCATCGCCGATGCGGTGCAGTTCCGTCAGGCCGTTGGCGTCGGCGGGTTGCGCGCGGCCGAGGACCGGCTGTCCTCGATCCTGAACGCCCAGATCCGGGCCGTTCTGGGTGCCGATCAGGTAACGTCGGACACCATCCTGTCCGAGGATCGGCGCATCCTGATGACGCGGATCCGCGACCAGTCCCGCGAGCTTGCCCGCAGTATCGGTCTGGAAGTGGTTGACGTGCGGCTGAAGCAGACCAACCTGCCCGCACAGAACCTCGAGGCGACTTTTGCCCGGATGCGGGCCGAGCGTGAACGCGAGGCCGCCGACGAGATCGCCCGCGGTAACGAGGCGGCGCAGCGGGTGCGCGCACTGGCCGACCGGACCGTGGTGGAACTGGTCTCGGATGCCGAGCGCGAGGCGCAGATCACCCGAGGCGAGGCCGATGCCGAGCGCAACGCGATCTTCGCCGAAGCCTTCGGTGCCGATCCCGAGTTCTTCGCCTTCCTGCGCTCGCTGCGGGCCTACGAGAATTCGCTGATGGCGGGCAATTCGTCGATGGTGCTGACGCCGGACAGCGAGTTCTTCGACTATCTCAAGCAGGCCGAGCGTCCGCAACCGCCGGCTCCGGGGATTGCCGCAGCGCAATGAGCTTTGTCGTTCTGGCCATCGGGCTGGTTCTGGTCGTGGAGGGGCTGGTGTTCGCACTGGCCCCTTCGCGTCTGGACGAACTGGTTGACCTGATCCGCCGTATCCCGCCGGAAACACGGCGGTTTATCGGGCTGGTCGCCGTTGCGCTGGGCACCGCGCTCATCTGGCTTGCCCAAAGGCTTGCGGGGTGAAACACTGCGCCCATCACGGCCTGTTGACGCGCCGCGACGGGCGTTGAGTTGCACCGTCCCGCGTCAGGCGCATATCGCAGGAAACAAGGGGTTCGGTCCCTGCACGCTCTGGCCGGACCCGCAGGGAACGCATGCAGGAGGATCCAAGCGTGACATCGCAGGCCATTTCCAATACCGCCCGTCCCGCGTCGGCCTGGCTTGGCCCGGCGCGCGCACTGGCGCTGGCCGCCGCCCTTGCGCTGGGACAGGCATCCGGCGCGCTGGCCCGCGCCGCGCCCGAAAGCTTTGCCGATCTCGCCGAGCAGGTTAGCCCGGCGGTGGTCAACATCACCACCTCGACCACGATCGCGGGCCATACCGGCGTGACACCGATGGTCCCGCCGGGGTCGCCTTTCGAGGACTTCTTTCGCGACTTCATGAATCCGGATCGCGACGGCACCCGCCCGCCACGCCGCAGTCAGGCGCTGGGTTCGGGCTTCGTGATCTCGCCCGATGGCTATATCGTCACCAACAACCACGTCATCGAGAAGGCCGACGAGATCACCATCGAGTTCTTCTCGGGCACGACCCTCAAGGCCAGCGTTGTCGGCACCGATCCCAATACCGATATCGCGCTTCTGAAGGTCGAAAGCGACAGCCCGCTGCCCTTCGTGTCCTTCGGCGAGTCCGATGCGATGCGGGTGGGCGACTGGGTGATGGCCATGGGCAACCCGCTGGGTCAGGGCTTCTCGGTCTCGGCGGGCATCATCTCCGCCCGGGGCCGGGCGCTGTCGGGCAGCTATGACGACTACCTGCAGACCGATGCCGCGATCAACCGCGGCAACTCGGGTGGCCCGCTCTTCAATATGGCGGGCGAGGTGGTGGGTGTGAACACCGCGATCCTGTCGCCCAATGGCGGTTCGATCGGGATCGGTTTCGCGATGTCCTCCACTGTGGTGACGAATGTGGTCGACCAGCTCAAGGAATTCGGCGAGACCCGGCGCGGCTGGCTGGGCGTGCGCATCCAGGACTTGACCCCCGACATGGCCGAGGCGCTGGGCCTGGAAGAGGCGCGCGGCGCGCTGGTGACCGACGTGCCCGAGGGCCCGGCAGCCGAGGCGGGCATGGAACAGGGCGACGTGATCCTCAGCTTCGACGGGGTCACGGTGGACGACACCCGCGGGCTGGTGCGCCAGGTCGGCAACACCGCCGTCGGCAAGACCGTCAAACTGACCGTGTTCCGTGGCGGCGAGACGGAAACGCTGGACGTGACGCTGGGCCGCCGCGAAACCGCCGAGGGCGCCGTGCCCGCCGTGGCCGCGCCCGATACCTCCGAGGAACCCGACACGCGCGAGATGCTCGGCATGACGCTTGCTCCCCTGACCGACGCTCTTCGCGAACAGCTCGAACTGGGCGCGGGCGCCGAAGGGCTTGTCGTTCAGGATATCGACGAAACGGGCGAGGCCTATGAAAAAGGCCTGCGCGCGGGCGACCTGATCACCGAGGCAGGCCAGCGCAAGGTGCTGACCATTGCCGATCTAGAAGCCCGCATTTCCGAGGCCCGCGATGCAGGGCGAAAGTCGTTGCTGCTGCTCGTGCGCCGCGACGGAGAGCCGCGCTTCGTGGCGCTGTCGGTCACCGAGGACTGAACCGCCGGGAAACACAAGGGGCGCCCGGTATCGGGCGCCCCGTTTCCGTCCGGGCGCTACCAGATCAGTAAAGCCCGGCCACCCGCGCGCGCAGTGTGACCAGCGCCAGGACCGCGTCGATGGTGGGGGTCGGCGTGCCGGTCACCCGGCCCAGCTCCTGCACCGAACCCACCAGCGCGTCGATCTCCATCGGCCGGCTCATGTCCAGATCCTGCAACATCGACGTGCGATGCGCCCCCACGGCCGCACCGCCCTCGATCCGGCGATCGACGTCGATGGGGAATTTCACGCCCAGCTTCTCGGCGATCTCCTGCGCTTCCAGCATCATGTTGCGCGCTACCGCCCGCGTCCCCGGATCGGTACACAGCACATCCAGCGTCGCATGCGTCAGCGCCGAAATCGGGTTGAACGACAGGTTCCCCCACAGCTTGACCCAGATTTCGTCGCGCAGCTTGGGCCGCACCGGAGCCTTCAGCCCCGCCGCCGCCAGTGCCTCCGACAGCCGCACCGCACGCTCCGATTTCGATCCGTCCGGCTCGCCCAGCGAAAAGCGGTTGCCCTCGATATGCTTGACCACGCCCGGCTCGATCACCTCGGCCGCCGGATAGACCACGCAGCCCAGCACCCGGTCCGGCCCGAACCCGTTCCATTGCGCATCGCCCGGATCGACCGAGGCCAGCCGCGTGCCCTCCAGCGGGCCGCCGATCTTGTGGAAATACCACCAGGGCACCCCGTTCACGCCGGAAACGATGGTCGTATGTTCCCCGATCAGCGGCTTCATCTTCTCGACCACCGGCGGCACCGAATGGGCCTTGAGCGTGACCACGACGTAATCCTGCACCCCCAGATCGGCCGCGTTGTCAGAGGCATTGACCGGCACCGTCACATCCGTCCCGGTTTCTTCCTCGATCAGCCGCAGGCCCCGGTCCTTCATCGCCGCCAGATGCGGGCCGCGCGCCACCAGGCTGACCTCGGCGCCCGCCTGCGCGAGCTTCGCCCCCATATAGCCGCCGATGGCGCCCGCTCCGAACACACAGATCTTCATGCACAATCCCTCGTCTCGCCGCGGACCCGCGCCCGCCGCCCTGTCTTCTTCTGGCCGTAAATATCCCCGCCGGAGGCAGCCCGGCCCTTGGCCGGGCTCCCTTCAAGCCGCGCTTTCCGCCAGCCCCAGCTTCTCGGCCAGTCCGATACGTTGCAGCTTGCCGGTCGCGCCTTTCGGGATCTCGTCCAGGATCACCACCTTGCGCGGCACCTTGAAATCGGCCATGCGCGCGGCGGCGAAATCGCGGATCTCGCGCCCGGTGGCGGTCGCGCCCTCGCGCAGCACCACGGCGGCCGCGACTTCCTCGCCAAGCTTGGGATGGGGCAGGGCGAAGGTCACGCATTGCGCGATCGCGGGATGCTCCATCAGCACGCCATCGACTTCCAGCGGGCTGACCTTTTCGCCGCCGCGGTTGATGATCTCCTTCAGCCGCCCGGTCAGGTGCAGATAGCCGTCATCGTCGAAGGCCCCCTGGTCGCCGGTGCGGAACCAGCGCTGGCCGTCGGCCTCGAAGAAGCTTTTCGCATTGGCCTCGGGATTGCCCTCGTAGCCCGGCGTCACGTTCGGCCCGGAAATCACCACTTCGCCCGTGCCGTCTGTCAGCCGGTCCTCGATCTCATGGGCGATGCGCACCATCGGACCCGCCGCGATGCCGACCGATCCGGGCTTCTGCGCGCGGGGGGGCAGCGGGTTCGAACACATCTGGTGGGTGGCCTCGGTCATGCCGTAGCCCTCGATCACCGGCGCGCCGAAGGTCTCGGCCAGTTCGGTCATCACCTGCGCGGGCAGCGAGGCCGAGGACGAGCGCAGGAAGCGCAGCCGCGCGGCGTCGATGACATCGCGGTTGCGGCCGGCGCGCGACAGGATCGCCTGGTGCATGGTCGGCACCGCGGTATACCAGGTCGGGTCGGCATCCTTGAGCCAGCCGAAGAATTTCAGCGCGTCGAAGCCCGGCGCGCACCAGATCGAGGCGCCCGCCGAGAGCGAAGCCGAGACGGCGGCCAGCAGCCCGTGGATATGGAACAGCGGCATCACGTTCAGGCAGCGATCCGCAGGCGTCAGGTCCAGCGAGGCGTGGATATTCGCGGCCGAGGCTGCGACATTCGATTGCAGCAGCGGCACGATCTTGGGCCGGGACGTGGTGCCCGAGGTGTGCAGGATCAGCGCGACATCGCCGGGCAGCGGCTCGCCGGTATCGCAGGCCCCGCCGCCGCCTTCGGCCACAAGCTCGAACTCCCCCGCGGGTGTCGCCGGATCGAAGCGCAGCCGCAGCACGGTCAGCCCGAAACGATTGGCCGCGGCCAGCGCCGGGCCGTCATAGCCCTCGGCCAGAACGATGGCCTTGGCCTTCAGATCCTCGAGGTAAAAGGCATATTCGTCCTCGCGATAGGCGGGGTTCAGCGGCGCGGTCATCGCCGCCTGGGCGATGGTGACGAAGGCCGTGGCCATTTCCGGCCCGTTCGGCAGGACGATGGCCACCCGGTCGCCCCGGCCCACGCCCGCGGCGTGAAGCTGGCCTGCCACCTTGTCGCCCAGCGCGCGCAGCCCGCCATAGCTCAGCCAGTCGCGGCCCGGCGCGCCGATGGCGGGGCTCGTGTCGTCATGTCCCTGAAGGAATGCCTTGATGGTCGTCACCTCGATATCCTTTCTCTAGGTCGTGTTGTCCCTGCGGGCATCCGGCCGATCATTCGGCCGGCGCGTGACGCTTGGCGATACGCCGGCGCAACATCTTGATCAGCGGCAGCGCGAAGAAGATCGCCGCGAGCGCCAGGAAGGTTGCCGACAGCGGCCGCGAGATGAAGAAGGTCACATCGCCCTGCGCGCTGATCAGCGCCTGGCGGAAGCTTTTCTCCATCAACGGGCCCAGCACAAGTGCCAGCACCAGCGGCGCGAGCGGATAATCCGCCTTGCGCAGCAGGTAGCCCGCCACGCCGAAGCCCGCGATCAGCCAGACATCGTGCAGTTTCTGGCTGGGCGCAAAGCCGCCCAGGATGCACAGCACCAGCACCATCGAACAGAGCACCGAGAACGGCATCCGCAGCGCCCAGACGAAAAGCGGGATCAGCGCGATGTTGATCAGCACTGCCGCAAGGTTGGCGGTGTAGAGCGAGCTGATCAGCCCCCAGACGAAATCCTGCTGCTCGATGAACAGCATCGGCCCCGGCATCAGCCCCCACATCACCATGCCGCCAAGCAGCAGCGCGGTGGTGGGCGAACCGGGGATGCCCAGCGTCAGCATCGGCAGCAGCGATCCGGTCGAGGCGGCATTGTTGGCCGTCTCGGGCGCGGCCACACCCTCGATATTGCCCTTTCCGAAGGTCTCGGGTTTCTTCGAGAAGGTGCGCGCCAGCCCATAGCTCATCAGTGAGGCGGGTGTCGCGCCGGCGGCTGGCAGCATGCCGACGAAAAAGCCCAGCACCGAGCCGAAGCTCATGGTCTTCCACATCTTGTTCATCTCGCGGATACCGTCGATCAGGTCGCGCATTCGCAGCCGTGCGGTCGAGACGGCGGGCGAGATGCGCGAGGTCTCGATGGTGTAAAGCACCTCGCCCACGCCATAGACCCCGATCGCCAGCACCAGAAAGCTGATGCCCGAATAGAAACCCGGAATGTCGCCGAAGATCAGCCGCGGCTGGCCCGAGATCATGTCCAGCCCCACGGTGGACAGCACCAGCCCGAGGCAGATCATCACGATGGTCTTGAGCGTATCGTCCCCGCCAAGCCCCACGAAGGTCGTGAAGGCCAGCAGAACGAGCGCGAATTCCTCGGCCGGGCCGAATTTCAGCGCCAGCTCCGCCAGCGGTGCCGCGAAGATCGTGAACAGGATCACCGAGATCGTGCCGCCCACGAACGAGGCCACCGCTGCCGCGATCAGCGCCAGCCCCGCCTTGCCCTGCAGGGCCATCGGCCTGCCATCGAATGTGGTGGCGACCGCCGTCGAGGCGCCGGGGATCCCCAGCAGGATCGAACTGACCGCGCCGCCATACATCGCGCCGTAATAGATCGCTGCCAGCAGGATGATCGCCGAGGTGGGCGGCACGATGAAGGTCAGCGGCAGCACCAGCGCCACGCCGTTCACCGAACCCAGCCCCGGCATCGCGCCGATGAACAGCCCCGCCGTCACGCCGAGGATCACGATCATGATGTTGAGCGGTGTCAGCGAGGTCGCGAAACCGTCGGCAAGCAGCGAAAGAACTTCCATGGCCGCCCCTCCTCAGAAGAACATCGCGTAAAGCGGGATGAAGAACGGCTCGGTCCAGCCCTTGGGCAACAGGATTTTCAGCGTCACCTCGAAGAAGAAGAACACCACGACCGGGGTGGCCAGCGTCAGGATGCCGATCAGCACCCAGCCGTGATGGCCGAAGAATTTCAGGTAGATGAACAGGAACGCGATCAGCGCCAGATAGGTGCCGATGAAGGGAATGACCGCAATGGTCGCAACGAACAGCCCGATCACGCCCGCGATCTGCGGAATGGCGTCGGCATCGGGAAAGAACTTCTCGCCCTCATGCGGATGGCTGATGAAACTGCGCAGCAGGATCAGCGACGAGGCCGCGAGCATGATCGCCGACAGCCAGAACGGGAACGCTCCACCGCCGGGGCCGGAAGCTGCGACCCAGCCGATCGGCAGCGCCTTGGCATACCACATGAAGTAAAGCGACAGCCCCATCAGGGCGAGCGCGATCAGTCTGTCCGCGGCGAGCATGGTGCCTCCCATCCGGTTGCGCGTTCGAAGATACGGGCGGACCCGAGGGCCCGCCCGCCAGCGAAGGTCTGCGAAAGGATCAGGACGGCGTGTCCAGACCTTTCAGGATGTCGCGGTGCTTTTCGCGTTCGGACAGGAAATAGGCCTGAAGCTCGTCGCCCGTCAGGAAATCGGTCAACAGCGCCTGGTCGCGGGCATAGGTCTGCCATTCCTCGGATTCATGCAGCTTTTGCAGGAGGTTGACATAATAGGCCTGTTGCGCCTCGGTCAGCCCGCCCGGCGCGACGAAGCTGCGCTGCATGTAGTATTCCAGATCATGGCCAAGTTCGGCGAAGGTGGGCACGCCGGGCATGCTGTCCAGCCGCTCGGCCGTCAACAGCGCGATCGGACGCACGCGGCCCGCCTGCCAGAAGCTCATCGCCTCGGAGGGGTTGTTCACCGTGGCGTCGACATGGCCGCCAACCAGCGCGGTCGCCACCTCGCCGCCCCCCGCCATCGGGACGTAGGTGTGACTGATGCCGAATTCGCGTTCGAGCAGTGCGGTCACAAGGCTGTCCTCCTGGCCGGTGCCGGTGCCGCCCATGCGCCACGACCCGCCCGCGGCCTTTACCGCCTCGGCATATTGCTCGATCGTCTCGATGCCGCTGTCGACATTGACCCACAGCGCGAAGACATCGACTGCCATGCGCGCCAGCGGGGTGAATTCCTCGATGTCGACGCCGATCTCGGTCTGGATCGGGGTGGTGTAATAGCTGTTCAGCGTCGCCATGATGACATGGGCATCGCCCTGCTTGTCCTTGAGATAGCGCAGCGCCTCGGCCCCCGACCCACCGCCCTTGTTGACCGGCAGGAACGGCATCTGCGCCAGTTTTTCCTTCTGGATGATGGTCTGGAACAGCCGGGCAAGACGGTCCGCGCCGCCGCCCTGGCCGGCCATGATGACCATCTCGACCGGCTTCATGGGTTTCCAGTCCTCGGCAAGTGCCGGGCTGCCCGCAGCGATGGCGGCCGACGCCACGAGAGCGATCGCGCCTCGGCGCGTGAAGGTGGTGAGCATTTTCTTCCTCCCTGTTGGAAACGGCGGCGCTCGCATCAGGCGACCCTCCCGCGGTCGGACCATGCAACGCCATTTCATGTCTCCGAAAATCGCGGACGGCGCAGAAAATTCCACACCGAAAAGAGTTGTTGTGATAAGTTTGAAGTTAACATCCACACCTTTTTGTAATGTTGTAAAGATGCGCAAGGCCCTGATCGGATCGCAATTGCGGCAGCTTCGCCGCGACCACGGCCACACCCAGGCCGAGATGGCCCGGCGGCTGAAGGTCAGCCCTGCCTATGTGAACCTGCTCGAGAACAACCAGCGTGCGCTTTCGGTGCCGGTGCTCATGGCCCTGACCGAAGCCTATGGCGTGGACATGCGCGAACTGCTCAGCGACCGCGACGCCGCGCGGCTGGCCGAACTGCGCAGCGCGGTTGCCGATCCTGCCTTCGACCGCGACCGGCCGGATCTGGCGGAACTGCGGGCCGCGGTCGATCATGCGCCGCGGCTGGTGGACCTGTTCCTTCAGCTTTACCGCGGCCATCGCAGCGCGGTCGAGCGGCTGTCGCGGCTGGGCGATTCGGCGGGCGAGTTGCTGGGGGCCTCGCCCGAGACCGCGATCCACGACTTCTTTCGCGACAACGCCAATTACTTCGATGCCTTGGAAACCGCTGCCGAAGACATTCGCCGTCAGATCGTCGGCGCGCCGGACGACATGTATGCGCTGCTCAAGCGCTATCTGCGGATGAAGTTCCAGATCGACGTGCGACAGGTCAGCCTTGACGAGATGCCCGACACGCTGCGGCTGTTCGATGACCGCGCAGGCTGCGTGCTGCTGTCCGAGGCGCTGGACCATCCCAATCGGGTGTTTCAGATCGCCCATGTGCTCGCGCTGGTCGAGTTGCCCGAGATCCTGGATGGGCTGGTCGCCGAAAGCGGCATCGCGACCGAGCCTGCGCGCGCGCGCTGCCGGGTGGAACTGGCGAATTACTTCGCCGCGGCGCTTCTGATGCCTTACCGGCCCTTCCTCGATCTGGCCGAGCAATCGGCCTATGACATCGACCGGCTGGCCGCCGCCTTCGGCATGAGCTTCGAGCAGGTCTGCCACCGGCTGACCACGCTGCAGCGCGACGGGGCGCGGGGGATCGGGTTCTTTCTGCTGCGCGTCGACCGGGCGGGCAATGTCACCAAGCGGGTCAATGCCACACCATTTGCTCTGGCAGAAAAGGGCGGGTCCTGCCCGGCCTGGAATATCCACAACGCCTTCAGCATGCCCGACATGGTGCTGCCGCAACTGGTCGAGATGCCGGACGGGGCGCAGTTCTTCACGATCAGCCGCACCAGCCCGCGTCCGGTTTTCAGCCGCACCCCGCAGGACAGTCGGCTGGTGGTGGCGCTGGGCTGCGAGCGGGGCGATGCGCACCGGATCGGTTATGCGCGCGCCGTCAATCTGGACCGCGATCCGGGCATGGTGGCGCAGATCGGCATCGCCTGCCACATCTGCCCGCGCCAGGCCTGTTCCCAGCGTGCCCATCAACCGATGCACATGGTCCTGCCGATCGACGCCAAGCGCCGGGGTCGAACGCGCTACGAAAGTTGAGGCCGGGCTGCCTCAGGCGGCCTGCTGCCAGAAATCGCACAGGAAGGACAGCGCGCCATCCGCGCCGTCGGCGGCGCAGCGGTCCTGGAAATGCGGCTCGCACAGATCGGCGAAACGGGGATGGGCGCGCAGTTGCGACCGATCGACCGTGCGGAACGCCATCGACCAGTCGGGAAAGTCGCGCCCGGCCTTCACGCCGCGTTCCAGCACGATCTTGGTATGGTGACGCGGGTCCGAGAAGATGCGCTTTCTCAGCGCCTCGATTGCGGCCTCGTCGCCTTCGAGAAGTTGCATGAAGCTGCCGCGATAGCGCCCCTCGCCCTCGGCGAAAAGCAGGACCCCGGTGATACCGTGGCGCGGATTGTAGCTTCGCGCCTCTTCAAGGATGTCCTCAAGGTCGTGGGGCGTCAGCGCCTGTGCGGCCTGGCTGACATAGACGATGTAATGGGTACTCACTGCGCGGCTCCGGCTCGGGTGATACGGACCTCCCTTGGGGCGGTATAAGGCTGCGCGCTGCCAAGTCAAGGAGATCGCCGCCATATTATTTTACAATGTGAAAATGACTTCGATATTTGGAAAAATACTTGACGCTCATCCAACCATGGGCGAAATTTCCCCCGGGAGGACGTGATGGCGAGCAGGGCGGCGACATATCGGGACAGCGTGGCGGATCCTTCTTTCGCCTCGGTGGAGAAGGCGGCGGCGCGACGCATCCAGTCGGTCGAGCGCGCGCTGGACATCCTGGAGATCCTGGCTGCCGCGCCCGACGCGCTGGCGCTGGGCGAGGTGGCCGCGCAGGCCGGACTGAACGTCTCGACCTGCCATCATCTGGTCGCGACCCTGGTCGAGCGCGGCTATGTCCTGAATGCCGGGCGCAGCCGGGGCTACATGCTGTCCTCGCGCTTGCAGGAACTGACCGAGATGAGCGCGCGCAAGGCCGACCTGTCGGATTTCGCCCGCACCGACCTGATCGAACTGTCCGGTCGGCTGGGGCTGAGCGTGCAACTGGCCGAGATGCAGGGCAGCGCGCTGGTCACGCGGTTCAGGGCAAATGTGGCCGAGACCCATGTCATTGAAGCCGACGAGGTGGTGAAGATGCGCGCCGCCCATGCCACCGCGACCGGCAAGGCCATCCTTGCCTGGCTGCCCGAGGGCGAGACGCTGAAGATCATTTCCGAAAACGGGCTGGAGCGGTTCACCGACAACACGCTGACCAGTCTGGCGGATCTGACCGAGGATCTGCGCTGGGTCCGGCGCAACGGCTTTGCGGTGGATAACGAGGAACTCAAGGCGGGGGTGGTGTGCTACGGCGCGGCGCTGAGGGACGAGAAGGGCGCGGTGATCGGCTCGATCTCTGCCTCGATGCCCGCGGCCCTGGCGACCGAGGCCTGCCGGGCGCATGTCGCGCAGGAAGTGGTGGCCTGCGCCCGCAGGCTGTCGGACAGGTTGCGCCTGGGTCGCCCCTAGGGAGGGGGCGGTCCGGGGAGGAATGGGAAACAGGGACAAAAGGGAGGAATCACAGATGGCGATGCCAGCGGGTGTAAAGACGGATAGCCGCTATCCGATCCCCGAGAAGATGAAGGCCTGGGTGCTGGGCGATCCGGGCGAGCTGACGCTTGCCGAAAAGCCGGTGCCGGTGCCGAAGAAGGCCGAGGTGCTGGTCCGGATCGACGCCGTGGCGATCTGCGCGACCGACCTGGAGATCATCTATCACGGTCCTCCGGCGCAGATCGAGGGCGGGGCGCCCTTCAACAAGAACTTCACGCCGGGGCATGAATACATGGGCACCGTCGTGGCGCTGGGCCCCGGGGTGGACGAATACGAGATCGGCCAGCGGGTGACGGTGGAAATCCATGCAGGCTGCGGCCAGTGCAAGCGCTGCCGGCAGGGGATGTACACGTCCTGCCACAATTACGGCAAGAACTACGGCGACGTGGACAAGGGCCACCGCGCCAACGGATTCACCACCGATGGCGGGTTCTGCGAATACCAGGTCAACAACATCAACACGCTGATCCATGTGGACGACAGCATGTCGGATGAGGAGGCGACGCTGGTCGTCACCGCCGGAACCGCGATGTATGGCCTGACCGAACTGGGCGGGCTGGTCGCGGGCGAAAGCGTGGTGGTTACCGGGCCCGGGCCGATCGGGTTGCTGGGCGTCGCGGTCGCCAAGGCGCTGGGCGCGCAGCCCGTGATCCTCACGGGGACCCGCGACAACCGGCTGGAGATGGGCAAGAAGCTCGGCGCCGACCACGTCGTGAACGTCCGCAACGAGGATCCGGTCGAGGCGGTCAAGCGGCTGAACGGCGGGGCGGGCGTGGACTACGTCCTCGAATGTTCCGCCGCGGCGAACGCGATCAACGAGGCCTGCCAGATGGTCAACCGGGGCGGCAAGGTCTGCCTCGCGGCCTTTCCGGGCGAGCCGCCGCAGGTCGATGTGGCGCATCTGGTGCGCAACAACATCTATGTCTACGGCATTCGCGGCGAAGGGAAATCCGCAACTCACCGGGCCGAGGCCTTCATGCGGCAGAAGCGGTTCGACGCCACGCTGATCCACACCCACACCTTCGAGATGGACGACCTGAAGGAGGCGATCCGCTACGCTAGGGACCGGGTCGAGGACGCGATCAAGGTGGTGGTCAAGAACCGCCATTCCGAGGCCAAGCGCGTGGCCGCCGAGTAAACCGCCGGGGCCGCCCCGCGACGGGCGGCCCCGTCCATGGCCAAGGGAGGGGCCAGGGACATGCTGACATTCGAACGCTATGAAATGCCTGCGACGCTGCCCGAGGCGCTGGCGCTCTGGGCCGAGGCCCCTGCGGGCGCGCGGCTGGTGGCGGGCGCGACCGACATCCTGCCCTGGGCGCGCGAGGGGCGCGCGGGCGACGTGGACCTGCCGCTGGGGATCGACCTCAGCCGGGTCGCGGAACTCAGGGGCTACGAACGCCACGGGGCGCGCGTGCGGCTGGGCGCCAACACCGTCTGGCAGGATTTCCTTGACGACCCGCGGCTGGCCCGCTGGCTGCCGGTGATGCCCTATTGTTCGGTCTGGTTCGCCGACGACCAGATCCGCCAGCAGGCGACGCTTGCGGGCAATCTGGTGAACGCCTCGCCCGCCGCCGATGGCACGCCCCCCGTCCTTGCGCTGAACGGCGAACTGGAGCTTCGCCGCTGGGCGGGCGATCACATCATGTGCCGCACCATGCGGGTCGAGGATTTCGTGACCGGCCCCGGCGCCACGCGGCTTGCGCCCGGCGAGATCGTGAACTCGGTGACGCTCGACTGCACCGAGGGCTACGGCGCGTCCTTCCAGAAGGTGGGCCTGCGCCGCTCGCTGGTGATCTCGGTCGCCTGCGTGGCCGCGCTGGTGAAACTGGACGAGACCGGCACCCGTTTCGAGGACGTGCGCCTTGCGATGGGCGGTGTCGGACCCGTGCCGGAACGCCTGCGCGACATCGAGGACCGGCTGAAGGGCGCGGCGTTGGACGCCCGCCTGATCGCCGAGGTGGCCGAGGCCGCGGCGGCCCGCGTCGCCTCGCGCAGCCGCGTCGAGTATCGCCGCCGCGTGGTGCCGGGCTTCGTCCGCGCCGCGCTGGAAGAGGCCGCAGAGCGGGCGCGCACAGCCCCGCAAGCGGCCGGACTCAAGGAGGCTCTCAATGCCTGAGATGACACTGGACATGCGGGTGAATGGCCGCAAGGTGACGCGCCGTGCCGATCCCGGCCAGCGCCTGCTGGATTTCCTGCGCGACGAGCTGAACCTCACCGGCACCAAGGAAGGCTGCGGCGCGGGCGAATGCGGGACGTGCAGCGTCTTCGTGGACGGCAAGCTGGTGAAATCCTGCCTGATGCCGGTGGCCAAGGCGCAAGGCGCGGACATCCAGACCGTCGAGGGGCTGGCCAGGCCGGGCGAGCTGGAGGCCATCCAGAAGGCGTTCCACAAGACCGGGGCCAGCCAGTGCGGCTATTGCATCCCCGGCATGGTGATGGCGGCGACGTCCGTCCTGCGCGAGGCGCCCGAGGCGAGCCTTGACGAGATCAAGGAACGCATGGGCGGCAATATCTGCCGCTGCACGGGGTACTCCAAGATCATCGAGGCCGTGGCCTTGGCCCGCGACGTGGTGACGGGCCGCGCCAGCCCCGCCGTGCTGGAGCCCGAAGGCGTGGGCGACAGCTATATCGGCCACAATGTCCGGCGGCTGGACGCGCCCTCCAAGGTGACGGGCCGGCTGAAATACGCGGGCGACATGGTGATGCCGGGCATGCTGCACATGGCGGTCCTGCGCTCGCCCCATCCCCATGCCGAGATCGTCTCCATCGACACCTCCGGGGCGGAAGCCATGGAAGGCGTGGCCTGCGTCATCACCGCCGACGACGTGCCGGGCAAGGACGGCTTCGGCGTCTTCGTCCACGACCAGCCGGTGATGGCGCGCGGCAAGGTGCGCCACGTGGGCGAGGCGGTCGCGGCCATCGCCGCCGAGGACGCGGCGACCGCGCGCCGGGCGCTGGCGAAGATCAGGGTGGAATATCGTGAACTGCCGGGCCTCTTCGACCCCGAGGACGCGCTGAAACCCGGTGCCCCGGTGATCCACGATTACGCCCCCGACAACGTGGTCAAGCACATCCCGATCCGGAAGGGCGACGTGGACAAGGGCTTCGCCGAGGCCGACCTGATCCTCGAGGACGAGTTCTCGACCCAGCAGGTCGAACACGCCTATCTCGAACCCGAGGCGGGGCTGGCCTATGTCGATGCCGATGACGTGGTGACGGTGATTTCGCCCAGCCAGAACATCACCCATCACCGCCACATGCTGTCGGAGATCATCGCCAAGCCCATCAACAAGGTGCGCTTCATCATGTCGCCGGTGGGCGGCGGCTTCGGCGGCAAGGAAGACATGATCTACCAGGGCATGCTGGCCTTGGCCGCGATGAAGACCGACCGCCCGGTGCGGCTGGTCTTCACCCGCGAGGAATCGATCATCGCCTCGGCCAAGCGGCATCCCTCCCGTGTCAAATACCGCATGGGGCTGAAGAACGACGGCCGGATCACCGCGATCCGCTTCGAGATGCTGTCCGATGGCGGTGCCTACGGCATGTCGTCCGAAGGCGTGATGCGCAAGGCCGCGATCCTGTCCTGCGGACCCTACGAGGTCGAGAACCTGCAGGTCGACACCACCGCCGTCTACACCAACAACACGCCGTCGGGCGCCTTCCGCACCTTCGGCGGCATGCAGGCGCAATTCGCCACCGAAAGCATGATGGACATCGCCGCCGAACGGTTGGGCCTCGACCCGTTCGAGATCAGGCGGCGCAACATGATGCGGGCGGGCTCGCTCACCCACACGCAGCAACGGCTGACCTCGGCCTCGATCGACCGGGTGCTGGAGGCGGCCGAACAGGCGTCGCGCTGGGAGCCGGGCCCGGTGGGCATGCGCGGGCCGACGCGGGGCGACCTGGGGGGGCCGGGGACGCGCGCGCCCTGCACGCTGGGGGCGCGGTTCGAGACGCCGAAGGACAGCAAGGAAAGGGTGGCCTGATGCAACGCAAGATGCGCGGCCGCGGCGTCGCGGCAAGCTGGTACGGCATCGCGCGGACCGCCACGGTGGACCGCGCCGGCGCCTGGGCGGAACTGGATGACGGCGGCACCGCCAAGGTCGTGACCGGCGTGACCGAGATCGGCGAGGGCATCCTGACGGTGCTGGCCCAGATCGCCGCCGAGGAACTGGGCATCCGCCCCGAGGACGTGACCATCGGCGACAACGATACCGCGCGCTCGCCCGAGGCGGCCCATGCGGGCGCCACGCGCCAGACCTACATGATCGGCAATTCCGTGGCGCTCGCGTGCCGCGAGGCGAAGGCGCGGCTTTTCACCGAGATCGCGGCGCATTGGGAGGTGGACGCGGGCAGCCTCGTCGCCTTCGACGGCGAGTTGCGCGCCGAGGGCACCAACCTCGCCATGACCATGGCCGAGGCGGTGGACCTCTGCAAGCGGCGCGGCGTGGTGCCGGTGGGCGCGGGGCACTTCACGTCGCACGGCACGGGGCTCGACCCCGAGGACGGCTCGGGCGCGCCCTGGCAGGCCTATGTCTTCGGCACCCAGGTGGCCGAGGTCGAGGTCGACACCGTCACCGGCGAGGTGCAGGTGCTGGGCCTCTGGGCCGCGCATGACGTGGGCCGGGTCATCAACCCCCGCGGCGTCGAGGGCCAGATCGAGGGCGGCGTGGTGCAGGGCCTGGGCCAGGCGCTGATGGAGGATTACCAGACCGCGAACGGCCACCCGGTGACGCACGGTTTCGCGAAATACATCCTGCCGACCGCGCTGGACGTGCCCGAGATCACCTCGATCCTGGTCGAGGATCCCGACCCCCTCAGCCCGCTCGGCGCCAAGGGGATCGGCGAGCCGGCACTGGTGCCGACCGCGCCCGCGATCATCAACGCGATCCACGACGCGGTGGGCGTGCGCATCCGCTCGCTGCCCGCGACGCCGGAAAAGGTGCTGGCGGCCATCGCCGAGAAACAGGCCCGCGCGGCGGGCGCCCGCGAGGCCGCGGAATAGCAAAGGGTGCCGCGAGGGCGGCGCGAGGGACAGGGAGAAAGCATGGAAACCTCGATGTACAGCGCGATGCGGGTCGGCATCGTCCATTTCAAGGCCTTCCCGGGCATCGAGACGGGCGCAGGCCCCATCGTCGAGACGCTGGAGAAGATTTGCGCCGACGAATTCTGGACCGCCGTCGAGGTGGGCTGGATGAAGGATTACCGGGTCAGGAACACCGCCCGTCACCTGCTGGACCAGAGCCATCTGTCGGTCGCCTACGCCACCCAGCCGAAATCGCTGACCAACAAGCTGAACCTCAACCATTTCGACACGGGCGAACGTGCCAAGGCGGTGCAGGAGATCAAGAGCGCGGTGGACGAGGCGCGCCAGCTCGGCGCCGAGGTGGTCCGCCTGATCGCAGGGAAAGACCCCGGCGACGCGAAGCGCGAGGAGGCCAAGAAGCTGCTGATCGACTCGCTGCACCAGATCCTCGACTACGCGGCCGAGGAAAAGGACGGGCTGGCCTTCACGCTCAAGATCTTCGACCGCGGCATCGACAAGAAGAACCTGATCGGCCCGGTGGGCGACGCGGTGGACATCGCCCGCGCGATCCGCCCCGACTACCCGCATTTCGGCCTGCTGACGGACCTCAGCCATTTCCCGCTGCTCGACGAGACGCCCGAGGAAAGCATCCCGCAGATGGCCGAGTTCCTCGACGCGGTGCATCTGGGCAACTGCGCCTTCCGCGACAAGTCGCACCCCGCCTATGGCGATATCCAGCCCCGCTTCGGCATCCCGGGCGGCGAGACCGACACGCCCGAAGTGGTGACCTTCTTCCGGGAACTGCGCAGGAACGGCTTCTTCGACAAGCCCGTGCGCCCGGTGGTCAGCGCCGAGGTGCGGCCCGTTCTGGCCGGCGAGGTGTCAGAGGTGATCATGGCCAACGCCAAGCGGGTGATCCGCGACGCCTGGGCGCTGTCGCAGCGGCCCGACTGACCAAAGGGACGGGTCGCGCAGGGGAGGCGCGGCGCGTCAGATAGGGACTGGCAGTGGAGGACTGCCGCATGCCGCCCAAAGGCGGCCCAACGAAGGGAGGAAGACCACATGCAGAAGGGGATCATCGCATCCGTGGCGCTGTCGGCGGCAATGGCCGTCGGGCTCTGCGCCCCGGCCCGGGCCGAGTTTCCGGAAAAGCCGGTCGAGATGACCATCCTGTTCGGCAGTACCGCCCAGACCATCGGGCAGTTGCTGGCCGAACTGATGTCGCGGCACCTGCCGCAGCCGGTGGTGCCGGTCGCGCGCACCGGGGCCGGGGGCGCGGTGGGCTATCAGCACGTCCACGGCACGGCGCCCGATGGCTACAACATCGTCTGGAACTCGAACTCGATCAGCACCGTCCACCATGGCGGAGGGCTGCCCTTCGACTACACCGCCTTTGCGCCGGTTGCCAAGATCAGCGTCGAGGTGCCCGCTATCGCCGTGCGGGCCGACAGTGGCTGGGAAACGCTGAGCGACATGGCGGCCGATATCAAGTCCGCAGGGCGCAAGCTGAAGGTGGGGGCCTCGGGCCGGGGCTCGTTCACGCATCTGGCGACCGAGGCCATCCTGGCTGCGCTGGACCTGTCCGACAGCGCGATCCATGTGCCCTATGACCAGGGCCGCGCGCCGGTGGAATTGCTGGCCGGTCGGCTGGACGCGGCGCTGCAATGGCCGGGCCAGTTCGTCTCGCATCACGAGGCGGGCACGCTGCGCATCCTTTGCGTGACCTCTGCGGCGCGGATCTCGCAACTGCCCGACGTGCCGACCTGTGCCGAAAGCGGCGCGGGCGAGATGGACATCGTGATGTGGCGCGGCCTGGCCGCCCCGGCTGGCACGCCGCCCGAGGCGATCGCCCGTCTGGAAGAGGCCGCGAGGCTGGCCGCCGAAAGCGAGGAATTCCGAAAGGCGGCCCAGACCATCGGTTTCGAGGTCGAATTCGCAGGGCACGAGGCGTTCGGCGAGTTGATCGCGCGCGACGATACGATCATCGCCGACCTGATGGGCCAGCTCGGCCTGACGGAGCAGTAGCGCCATGCCACCCGTCCCCGACGCGGGCGAGCGCCGCAAGGATCTGATCGCGGGCAGCGTTCTGCTGGTCCTTGCACTGGCCTGGACGGCAGCGGTGTGGCTGACGGTGCCGGTCGGCCATGGGGTCGGGCCGCGGGCATTCCCGTTCTGGCTGGGCGTGGGGCTGGCGGTGCTGTCGGCGCTGCTGCTGCTCAAGGGTCTGCGCGGGGGCCATGGTCTCGACCCGCCCGGCGAGGGGGAGGGCTCGGCGGCCGCGCCGCCGGTCTCGGCGGGGCGGCGTCTGGCACTTGTCGCGACGGTCTGCGGAATCATCGCTGCCTATGGCGTCCTGATGCAGAAGATCGGGTTTCTGCCTGCGACCGTGCTGACGGTTTCCGCAACGTTGGTCGTCGCCCTCGGCGAGCGCCGCCCGCTGGTGGTGGGCGGCATGGCCTTCGGCATCGCGCTGGGCGCCTGGCTCGCCTTTGGCAAGCTGCTGGGCGCCTACATGCCGCGCGGAACCTGGATCTCGCTGTTCTGAACGCAAACGGGCCGGGCCGCGCCTTGCGGGGTCCGGCGCAAAGGGAAGGACCCGGATGGACCTCTTGCTTGCCGCAGCCCAGGTCGCTCTTGCGCCCGCCGCTCTTGTCGCGGTGATGGCGGGTTGCCTGCTGGGCGTGGTCTTCGGCGCGATTCCGGGGCTGACCTTCACCGTCGCGATGGCGCTGGTGGTGCCGATGTCCTTCTCGATGGAGACCGCGCCCGCGATCGGGCTGCTGCTGGGCACCTATATCGGCGGGATGACGGGGGGCTCGGTCTCGGCGATCCTGCTGGGCATACCGGGCACGCCCTCGGCGGCGGCGACGGTTCTGGACGGCTATCAACTGACCCGCCGTGGCAAGGCGTCGCTGGCGCTGGGCACGGCGGTCGTGGCCTCGGCCTTCGGGGGCATCGTCTCGCTGATCATCATGGTGGTTTCGGTCGACATGGTGGCGAGGCTCGCGCTGAGGTTTGGCCCGGCCGAGACCTTCGGGCTGCTGGTCTTCGGCTTGTCCACGATCTGCGGGCTGGCGCAGAAATCGCTGGTCAAGGGGCTGATCGCGGGCATTCTGGGGCTGATGGTGATGACCATCGGCATAGACGAGATCGAGGGCGCGCAGCGGCTGACCTTCGGTACTGTCGTGCTGCAGCAGGGGGTGAGCCTGCTGGTGGCGATGATCGCGCTCTTCGCCGTGCCGCACGTGATCGACGCCTTCGTGCAGCATTACGCGGGCGAGCAAAAGCCGCAGGAGGTGGCCGATGTCCGCGCCGAACTGCCCACGATCCGCGATATCCTGCGCGACTTCTGGCTGATGCTGCGCTGTGCGCTGCTGGGCACCGGGATCGGGGCGATCCCCGGCACCGGTGGGCCGATTGCGGCGTTCCTGGCCTATGCCCATGCGCGGAAATCCTCGAAACGCCCCGAACGCTTCGGCAAGGGCGAGATGGCGGGCGTGGTGGCCCCCGAGACGGCCAACAATGCGGTGACGGGGGGCGCGATGATCCCGCTGCTTTCGTTGGGCATCCCGGGCGATCCGGCGACCGCGATCCTGCTGTCGGGGCTGCTGATCCACGGGCTGATCCCGGGGCCGATGCTGTTCATCCAGAACCCGGGCGAGATCTACCAGATCTACATCGCCATCATCGTGGCCTATGTCGCCGTCGTCGCGATCCAGCTTCTGGGCATCCGCTTCTTCGTGCAGGTGCTGCGCGTGCCTGCGCATCTGCTGGCGGTGGCGGTCATCGTGATGTGCGCCTACGGCGCGTTCGCGATCCGCAACTCGGTCTTCGACGTGGTGTCGGTGGCGGTGCTGGGGGCGCTGGCCTACGGGCTGATGCGCGTCGGCATTCCGTTGACGCCGATCATCCTGGGGCTTGTCCTTGGCCCGGCCATCGAGCGCGATTTCCGCACCGCGATGATCCTGTCCGAGGGCGACCCGTCCGTATTCGTCGCGTCCGTCCCGGGCGCCGTGTTCCTGGGCCTAGCCGCGCTGGTCGTCGGCGCGCAACTGCTGCGCTCTACCCGCGCCACGCTGTCCGACCGCAGAACGGAGGAGAAGAGACGTGCTTCAGTCACCCCATCCGAATGATCGGCCCGATACCCCGCTGGAGGCCCAGATGCGCGAGCGTGCCCGCGCGCTGGCCGAAACCGGCGGGCTCACCGAGGCGCTGGCCGCCGGCCGTCTGCCCGCCCGCGCCACGCTGACGCTCTCCGAAGGGCTGGTGCTGGGGCTCTTGCGGCAGGGGGTGCGCACCTTCTTCGCGATCTTCGGCCACGGCTCGACCGATCTGGGCAACGTGCTGCGCGTCTATGCCGAGGAAGGGCAGGTCACGGTCGTCCATTGTCGCAACGAGGTCGAGATGGCGCATGCCGCAACCGCGCGCGCCTGGGTCCATGGCGAAACACCCGCCGTTGTAACCTCGATCGGGCCCGGCGCCTTGCAGGCGATGGCGGGTTCGCTGGCCGCCGCCTCGAACGGGGTCGGCGTCTACCACATCTACGGCGACGAGACGACACGGGGCGAAGGCTACAACATGCAGCAGGTCCCCAAGCCCGAACAGGGCATGTTCGGGCGGATCACCGCGCTGATGGGTCAGTCCTACACCCTGCACACGCCCGAGGCGCTGCGCGACTGCCTGCGCCGGGGCACCGCCTGCGTGCATCATCCCTACAAGGCGGGGCCGTTCTACATCCTGCTGCCGATCAACACCCAGCCGCAGGCGGCCGAAATCAACCTCGCCACGCTGCCCGGCCGTCTGGACGTGCCCCGGATGGCCCCCGCGGCCGGCAGCGGCGTGTTCGAACGCGCCCGCGACCTGCTGGCCCGGGCCGAGCGTCCGGTCATCAAGGCAGGCGGCGGCACGCGCGGCGCGCCCGCAGCGATCCGGCGGCTGGCCGAGCATCTGGGCGCGGCGGTTGTGCTGTCCCCCGGTTCCACCGGCGTTCTGCCCGACGCGCATCCGCAGAACATGCATGTGGGCGGCTCCAAGGGGTCGATCAGCGGCAATTTCGCGATGGAGGAGGCCGATCTGGTGATCTTCGCGGGCTCGCGGGGCGTCTGCCAGGCCGACTGCTCGGGCGTGGGCTATCCCAAGGCGCGCGCTGTCCTCAACATCAACGGCGATCTGGACGACGTTTCGCATTACGCGAACACGGTCTGCCTGCCCGGCGATGTGGGGGCGGTGGCCGACCGCCTGATCGCCGCGACCGAACGGGCCGACCGCCCCGACTGGCTTGCCGCCTGCGCCGCGAAAAAGGCCGAATGGGCCGCCTTCAAGGCCAGCCGCCTGTCCGCGCCTCCGATGCACGATGCGGCCTTCGGGCGCGACTGCCTGACCCAGCCCGCCGCCATCGGCGCGGTCGCCCGTTTCGCCAGGGCGCAGGGAGCCATCAAACTTTTCGACGCGGGCGACGTGCAGGCCAACGGCTTCCAGATCGTCGAGGACGACGCGCCCGGCCAGACCTTCACCGAGACCGGCGCCTCCTACATGGGCTTCGCGGTCTCGGCGCTGCTGGGCGCGGCGGGGGTGCGCGATCCGAAATACGCCATCGCGTTTACCGGCGACGGGTCGTTCATGATGAACCCGCAGGTGCTGATCGACGCGGTGGAACATCGCGTGAAGGGCATGATCGCGCTCTTCGACAACCGGCGGATGGCCGCGATCACCGGCCTGCAATACGCGCAATACGGGGTGGAGTTCGCCACGAACGACAGCGTGGAGGTGGATTACGTCCTGATGGCCGCGGCCGTCGAGGGGGTAAAGGCGCTTTACGGCGGGCATTCCATCGCGGAACTTGAGGCCGCCCTGGCCGAGGCGCACAGACATGACGGCCTCTCGCTGATCCATATCCCGGTCTACAACGGGCGCGATCCGATATCCGAGATGGGCGCCTATGGCAGCTGGAATGTCGGCAACTGGGTCGACGACGTCCAGTCGCGCTACCTGCAACAGAATATCTGAGGGACACATGTATCACGATCTGGACCTGTTCATCGGCGGCGACTGGCGCGCGGCGAGCGATGGCGCGACCCGCGGCGTCCACGACCCCGCGACCGAGGAACAGCTTGGCACCATCGCGGTGGCGACCGAGGCCGATATCGACGCGGCCCTTGCCGCCGCCCAGGCGGGCTTCGCCCAGTGGCGGCAGACCGGGACGTGGGAGCGGGGCGCGATCCTGCGCCGCGCGGCGGACCTGATCCGCGCGCGCGTGGACGAGATCGCCACGCTGATGTCGCTGGAGACCGGCAAGCCGCTGGCCGAGGCGCGGGGCGAGACAGGCGCCGCCGCCGACCAGTTCGAATGGTATGCCGAGGAGACCAAGCGCATCTACGGCCAGATCATCGAGGCGCGCACGCCCGATGCCCGCATGGCCGTGATCCATCAGCCCGTGGGCGTGGTCGCCGCCTTCAGCGCCTGGAACTTCCCCGCGCTGCTGCCCGCGCGCAAGATCGCCGCGGCGCTGGGCGCGGGCTGCGCGATCATCATCAAGCCCGCGGGCGAGGCCCCGGCCTCCTGCGCCGCGCTGGTCAAGGCGTGCCACGACGCCGGCGTGCCGCCGGGCGCGGTCAACTTCCTGACCGGCAATTCCGGCATGATCGCCGAACGCCTGATCGCGTCCCCCATCGTGCGCAAGGTCTCGGTCACGGGCTCTGTCCCGGTGGGCAAGGAGATCCTGCGGCTGGCGGCCGACGGCGTCAAACGCGTCTCGATGGAACTGGGCGGTCACGGACCTGTCCTGATCTTCGAGGACGTGGACCCCGAGAAGGTGGCCGAGACCTGTGCTGCCACCAAGTTCCGCAATTGCGGGCAGGTCTGCATCTCGCCCACGCGGTTCTACGTCCACGAGAGCCACTACGCCCGCTTTTCGGCCCGCTTCGCGGAAGTGGCGAACGGCCTGAAACTCGGCCGCGGGCTGGACGAGGGCGTGCAGATGGGGCCGATGGCGAATGCCCGCGGCCTGGCCACGATCCAGGACCTCGTGGCCGACGCGGTGGACCGGGGCGCGGACATCCTTGCCGGCGGCCGCCGCCCCGAGGGCATCAACCGCGGCTTCTTCTTCGCCCCCACGGTGCTGGGCCACGTCCCCGACGACGCCCGCGTGATGCACGAGGAACCCTTCGGCCCCATCGCCCCCATCACCAGTTTCCGCGACTATGACGAGGTGATGGAACGCGCCAACGCGCTGCCCTTCGGGTTGGCCGGTTACGTCTTTTCCAACGATCTGACCACGGCCACGCGGGCCTACGAAGACCTCGAATGCGGCATGATCGGCGTGAACGAGATGCTGCTCGCCACCGCCGAGGCGCCCTTCGGCGGCATGAAGGAAAGCGGGATGGGGCGCGAGGGCGGCTCGCTGGGGCTCCACGACTATCTGGAGCCGAAATACCTCAAGATGAAACTCGCGCGGTAAGGGGTTCACATGAGTGAAGACGACACGGGCCGGGGCCTTGCCCGCGGGCTGACGAATTACGGCGACCGGGATTTCTCGGTCTACCTGCGCAATTCCTTCGCGGCCTCGATGGGCTATTCCCGCGAGGTGCTGAAGAAACCCATCGTGGGGATCGCCAACAGCGCGTCGGGCTTCAACAACTGCCACCGGCATTTCCCCGAACTGATCGAGGCGGTCAAACGGGGCGTCCTGCTGGGCGGCGGGCTGCCCATCGAGTTTCCGACGATCTCGCTGGGCGAGGTGTTCCTGAACCCCACCTCGCTGAAATTCCGCAACCTGATGGCGATGGACACCGAAGAGATGATCCGCGCCCAGCCGATGGATGCGGTCGTTATGGTGGGCGGCTGCGACAAGACCGTGCCCGCGCAACTGATGGGCGCGGCCTCGGCCGACCTGCCGGCGGTGCAGCTGGTGGCGGGGCCGATGATGACCTCGCGCTACGGCACCGAACGGCTGGGCGCCTGCACCGATTGCCGGCGGTTCTGGGGGAAATACCGCGCGGGCGAGATTTCCACTGAGGAAATCAACGAGATTGAGGGGCGGCTGGCCACGACCGCGGGCACCTGCGCGGTGATGGGCACGGCCTCGACCATGGCCTGCATCGCCGAGACGCTGGGCATGGCGCTGCCGGGCACCGCGGCCATTCCCGCCGTCCACGCCGACCGCCTGCGCGCGGCCGAGGCTTCTGGTCTGGCCGCCGCGCGGATGATCGACGCCCCGATCCGGCCGAGCCAGGTCATCACCGAAAGGTCGGTGGAAAACGCGCTCCGCGTGTTGCTGGCGCTGGGCGGGTCCACCAACGCGATCATCCACCTGACGGCGGTCGCGGGGCGGCTGGGCATCGACATTCCGCTGTCCCGGCTCAACGAGCTTTCCGACGAAACCCCGGTGCTGGTGAACCTGAAACCCGTCGGCAACCATTACATGGAGGATTTCTTCTTCGCGGGCGGCGTCGGCGCCGTGCTGCGGGAACTGAAACCCTTGCTGCATCTCGACACGCTGACCGTCACCGGCGAAACGCTGGGCGACCGGCTGGAAAACGATCCCGGTTTCGTCGACCGCAACGTGATCGCCTCGGCCGACGCGCCGCTGGAACCCCAGGGCGGGCTTGTGGCGCTGTTCGGCAACCTCGCCCCGCGCGGCGCGATCCTGAAACGCTCGGCCGCCGACAAGACCCTGTTCGAACACGAGGGCAGGGCGGTGGTCTTTTCCTCGCTTGGCGATCTCGCCGCGCGGGTGGACGACCCCGATCTCGACATCGGCCCCGACGACATCATGGTCTTGCAGAACGCCGGGCCCAAGAGCGCGTCGGGCATGCCCGAGGCGGGCTATCTGCCGATCCCGAAGAAGCTGTCCTCGAAGGGCGTCAAGGACATGATCCGCATCTCGGACGCGCGGATGTCGGGCACCGCCTTCGGCACGATCGTGCTGCATGTCGCGCCCGAGGCGGCGATCGGCGGGCCGCTCGCCCTGGTGCGCACCGGCGACCGGATCAGGCTGTCGGTGGCCGGGAAGCGGATCGAACTGCTGGTGGACGCGGCCGAGCTTGACCGCCGCCGCGCGGACTGGACGCCCGACATCGTGCCCCCCGAGGCGCGGCGGGGCTATGACCGGCTTTACGCCGAGCATGTCCTCCAGGCCGACGAGGGCTGCGATTTCGGCTTTCTGCAACCCGTGCCGGAGGGCTGAGTTGCCGAAGGGACACGGCCCGGTCCGTGCCGGGGCATTCGGCGGGGGTTTGGGCCGGAACTGCGACGTTGTGCCAAAGGGGGCCTTTGGGTAAAATTCCACCCGGGGATGTGCGGCAGTTTTTCCGACGCTGTGGCCGGTCGGCCGGTCCGGAACCTGTAGGACGGTTGCGCCGATCGGATGCCCCACTTGGGGGTGGGCGGAATGGGCGAGAGGATTGGAGCGGATTCGCCGCCGTCCGGACCCGACTTGGCCGGGTCGGAACGGGCGAGGGTCATCGAACTTCTGAATTCCGAGGCGTGGCAGAAGCGCCTGGAGGAAGCGCGCCTTCAACGCGAGAAGGTGCTTGCCGAAAAGGCGTCCCGGACAAGGGGTTGTGCGGCCCCGGATGCGGGAGAGCGCGGCAAGGACCGGCCCGACGCGGTCCCGGCCCCTGTCGCGGCGCCGCGCCGGTCATCGCAGGAAGGCGATGCCTCAACGGGGCAGGCGGCAAGGTCCTCGGACCGAGACGCTGAACTGGTCCCCGCGCGACCGTCCCGCACGGCGTCGGTGCGTGGGCCGATACTCACGGTCGCGAATCGGATCGCAGATCGCGTGTCCGAAGCGCCGCGGCTGGAGATGGCGCTTGCCCAGGCCCGGGCCGCGGAACGGGGTGGCGCGGATCGGCGGCATGGCCGACTCCGCAGGGCCGTGCTGGTCCTTGCCGCCTTTGCCCTGGGTCTGGTCGTCGGCATCGCCGCGATGCAGCTTGTCGGCATGACGGATCGCCGCGCGGTGCCGGTCGGCGCATGGCCCGACCCCTCGCGGCCGACGCTCGCAACGGTTCTGCCGACCGAAACCGGCGCGCCGTCGCGGGATGCCGCATCGGGGCTGCCCGCAAGTTCGGCACCCGTGCTGCCCCGACCCGGACAGCTATCCGTCTCGGCGCTCGAGCTGCCGCTCGCCGGGGAACCGCCAGCAGGGACAGCCGGACCCGATCCGCCTCCCATCGGCCCGGCCGGACCCGGAACGATGCGCGCGGCCGGAACGATGCCCGACCTGCCCCCCGCCCGGGTTGCGACGGCGGGTCTATTGCGCCCGCCAGCCGCAATGACGGTCGCACATGCCCTGTCCCGGGCGCCTCTCGTCGAGGCGGCGTCGTTCCCCTTGTCAGCCGCATTTCCGGGTCCGGTCTTCCCTCCCCGGGCCGCCCGTCTGTCCACGCCACCTGCGGCGTTTGCCGGTTCGGTCCCGGTCGCGCCTGTGCCCATTGCCGCCCCCTGGGTCGGCGGCCCGGCAGCGACCGCCCCGCAAGCGGATCCACCGGCCGCGAGGCTTCCGGCGCCTGAAGGCGCCGTTTCCGTGGCGGGGCCGCCGCGCGCTCCGGCGGACATGTCTTTCCCCGTCCGTCCGCCGGACGCCCAACCTGCGAAGGCGCCGCTGCCGCCGGTAAAGGACGTCTTCGTCAGCGTCTTCATTCCGCATTCGGTGTCCGAGGGCGGCGTGGCCCAAGTGGTCGCGACGCTGGTCAGGGCCGGGTACGACATGGCACAGCCCGCCCGTGTGCGGGTTGCGATCCGCGAAACCGATGTGCGCTTTTTCTACCGCCAGGATGCCGAGGCGGCCCGGATGCTGGCCCGGCGGCTGGGTGGTGTGGCCCGCGATTTCACCGACTCGCCCAGAAAGCCAAGACCCGGTCGGCTGGAACTCTGGGTCGCGGAGGGGCCGCGGACCGGGGCTGCGGGCAACGGCCAGATCGACGGCACGAGATAGACGCTCGGTTCGCCGCGCCGACTCTAACGCAGCCCTTCGCGCGCGATCAGCGCCGCAAGGTCGCGCAGTGCCTCGCCGCGCGCGGCGGCGATGGCGGCCGGGCCCCCGCCCGGGACAATAGCAGTCGTGATGGCAAAGCTGCCCGAACGCCCGCGCCGCCCCTGTTCGGGGGCCACGAAATACTGGCCCGACAGCCGGAACCGGCCTTCCGTCTCGGCCAGCATGTCGGAAACGCGCACCTCTAGCGTGGCATCGGCGCGCTCGAAGAAGGGCCAGGGTTCGGCAGCGACCGTCGCGCCGGTCATCCGGCCCAGATAGCGCGCCAGATCGCCGGTGATCGCGCGGGCCGGATCGTCGGCCCAGAGCACCGCGGGCGCGGGCGCCAGCGCCCCGTCCGCGCCGCGGACATGAATTTCGTCCGAAGCGGCATAGGCGGGCAGCGCCACCTCGCGCAGCGCGATGGTCGCAAAGGCCGAGGGCAGGCGCGGGCCTGCGACCGGCGCTTCCGGCACGGTGTAGCGCAGGGGCGGGGTGCCGGCGCAGCCCGCGGCAAGGGTGGCCAGCGCAAGGGCGAGCAGGGGGGCGTGTTTCATCTCTAGCGTCCGAACAGGATCGAATTGGGATTGCGTTCCAGCGTCCGCGCCAGCGTCGAGACGGCGCGGGCGGCGCGCTCGACCTCGCGGATCGCGGGGCCAAGGTCACGACCGACCCCGCGCGTCGCGTCATAGTCGCGGATCGTGGCGGCGGCCTCGTCCAGCACGGCGCGGGCACGGTTCAGAAGGGCGGGCAGGTCTTCGGCGGCGGCCGAGAACCCGTCGGCGGCGGCCCGTGCCGAGGCGAGCGTTGCATTGGCGTTCTCGATCACGCCGCCGTCGCGCAGCTCGGCCAGCACATTGCGCAACTCGGCCAGCGCGGCCGACAGATCGGCAGGCAGGGCGCGGGCGGCATCGGTATCGACCAGCCGCGCGGCCGCGTCCATCAGCGCCGAAAGCCGCGCGGCCAGTTCGTCCAGCGGCACGGTCTCGGCATTCTCGGCGATTGCGGTCAGGCGGGCCACCAGGTCGGGCACGCCCTCGACCGTGCTTTCGACCCGTGCGGCGGCGGCGGCGGCCGCGTCGATGGCCGCGCCCAGCCGCCCGGCGGCATCGCTTTCGTTCAGCCGCGCGACCAGCGTTTCCAGTTCGCCCACCGCCGCCGAGAGCCGCCCGGGCAGCGCCTGCGCCTCGTCGGTGCCGACAAGCCCGCGCGCCTCGCCCAGCAGGGCGCGCACCTCTCCCGGCACGGCGCGGATATCCTCGCTTCCCGCCAGACGGGCAATATTGTCGAGCGCGGCGATGGCGCTTTCCATCACCTGTTCGATGGGCAAGGCATTGATACGGTTATAGATCCCCTCGGCGGTGGCGGCGGCATCGGCGATCTCGGCCGGCGCGGTCGGCAGGACCGGGTTCGGGCTTGCCGCGCGATCCAGTGCGGCGGGCAGCGCATCGGCCATCTCGACCAGTTCGACCTTCAGCCCGCCGGTCAGCAGCGAGGCCGTGACCAGCCGCGCGCGCAGCCCCTCGTCCACGCGGGCGGCAAGGTAATCAAGCGCGGCTTCGGGGTCGGGCCTGCCGTCAAGGCCCAACTGGCCCGGCCGGATCGCCAGCGTCGCGGTCAGGCGCACCCGCTCGTCGCCGAAGCGCGCGGCATCCACGATCCCGCCCAGCGCCGTGACCTTGCCGATGCGGATGCCGCCCAGGTCCACGGGCGCGTCCACGGCTAGACCGCTGACATTCTCCTCGAAGATCACGGTCAGCGTCAGCAACTCGCCCTCATCCGCGCCGAACAGGCTGGCGCGCGCCGCGGCTTCGTCGGAATAGACGTTGAACTGCGTGCCCGGCTCGACCGGCGCGCCCCCCGAAACCACGGTGCGGAAGGTGATCCCGCCCGAGACCAGCGAGGCGATCGAGTCGAAATCGAGCCGCGCGCCCCCCGGCCCCAGCGAGAAGCGGAAACCCGAGGTATCCCAGAACCGCGTTGCCGAGGAAATCAGCCGGTCATGCGGGGCGAAGATGATGGCCTCGGCCTCGACCGTGGCGCCGTCCTCGGACACTTCGGCCCGGCCGATCCGGCCGACCTCGATGCCGCGATAGACGATGGGCGCCTCGGCCGTCAGCGAGGCCGAGCCTGCCGCACGCAACCGCAGCCGGAGCGCGGCGCGCCCCTCGCGGTTCAGCGGTGCGGTGGTCGAAGCCTCGTGGCGCTGGACGAAGCCGCGGGGCGTGTCGTCCCAGATGCCCTCGATGAAGGTGCCCGACAGCACGGTTTCCAGCCCCGACACGCCGCGCGGCGTCACCTCGGCGCGGACCACCCAGAATTGCGCGTCCTCGTCCACGAATTCGGCCACGTCGCGATCCAGCCGGACGCCGACCAGCACCCGGTCCAGCCCCTCGGTGAAGGCGACGCTTTCCACGATCCCCACGGTCACGTCGCGATAGCGCAGCTCGGTCTCGCCCGCGCGGATGCCCGAGGCGGTCTCGAACACCAGCTCCAGAAGCGGGCCGCGTTCGGCATAGCTGTTCCAGGCCACCCCCAGCGCGATCGCCAGCGCCGCGGCCGGGATCACCCAGACGATGGAGAGCCGTTCCACAAGGCTGCGGCGGGCGGGCTCGACGGGGGTTTCGGGCGGCAGGTCGGTCATGCGCGGCGCCCCTCCCGCGCGGCGTCCCAGATCAGGCGGCTGTCGAAGCTTTGTGCCGACAGCATGGTGAAGATCACCGAAAGCGCAAAGAACAGGCTGGCCGGGCCCGGGCTGACCGAGGCGACGGCGCCAAGCTGCACCAGCGAGGCAAGGATCGCGACCACGAAGACGTCGATCATGGACCAGCGGCCGATATATTCCACCACCTGGTAAAGCTGTTGGCGGCGGCTGCCGGACAGCGCGCTGCCATGGCGCACGCCCAGCGCCAGCATGGCAATGGCCAGGAACTTGCCCAGCGGGATTGCGACCGAGGCGGTCAGGATCACCAGCGCGATGCCCCAGTTGCCGTGGCGGGCCAGGTCGACCGCGCCGCCGATGATCGTGGCCTCCTGCGAGGCGACGAGCGTGCGGGTGGACAGCATCGGGTAGAGATTGGCGGGCACATAGGCGATCACGCCGACCAGCCACCACGCCCAGACCCGTTGCAGCGCCATCGGCGCGCGCGTGTGCAACCGATGCCCGCAGCGCCCGCAGCGATCCGTGCCCGCGGGCCAGACCCGGGTGCAGCTTGTGCAGGCCACCAGCCCCATCTCGCGCGCGGTTCTCAGCGTTCCAGCGATTTCCATACCGAATACCTGCACATGAATCCGTCCTGCACCACCACCAGAACGACAAGGGCGGCGAACATCCAGAAGGCGGGGCCGAAATGGACTTGCGCCAGATCGGCGATCTTGACCAGCGCGACCGCACAGCCGATGACGAAGATCTCGGCCATCGACCAGGGCCGCAGGTCCTCGGACAGCCGGAACGCGGCGGCGGCATGGGGCGCGGGCGGACGGTCCAGAACGACCGGGCCGAGCACATAGATCACCAGAAGCGCGCGCAGCACCGGGATGAAGACGATCAGCGCCGCCACCGCCAGCGCAAGGATCGCGACCGGCCCGGTTGCGGCAAAGGCCAGCGCGGCGTCAAGCACCGAACTGGCATTGCTGCGCCCCGCCGCCTCGATGGCGAGGAAGGGGGCCAGCGTTGCCGCCACCACCAGCACCACGACCGCCACGGCGACCGCGATCAGGTGCTGGCCCGCCCGGCGACGCGGCGCGATCAGCACCGTCTTGCAGGATGCGCAGACCGCGCGCTCGCCGGGGCCGGGCTGGACCGCGCGATAGACCGCATCGCAGCGCGGGCAGGCGATCAGCGCGGCCAGGTCCGGCCCGGCGGCATTCGGAGCAGGGGGTGTGGTTTGCGGCTCGTCAAAGGGGGTCATGGGCACCAGCATAGGGGGCGGCGCGGCGTTATCCAACGCTTTACGGGCGAGCGCCCCCGTGGACGGTCAGCCTTGGCGGTCGGACGGCGCGGTCGTGCGGGTCTGTTTCGACAATTGCACGGCCAGGATTCCCGCCATGATGACGACGACACCCGTCACGTCCAGCGGCCCCAGCGTCTCGCCCAGCAGGAGCGCGGCGATGGACACGCCGAAGAACGGGCTGAGGAAGTGGAAGGTCGCCGCCCGCACCGCGCCGATCCGGCGCACCAGCAGGAACCAGATCAGCGTGGCGACGAGACCCGGAAAGATCGTCGTGTAGGCAAAGGCAAGGACCAGCGGCCAGCCCCAGCGCACCTCGGGGCTTTCGCCCGCTACGGCGGAGGCCAGTGCCAGCGCCGCCGCGCCCACCAGCATCTGGAGCCCGACGATCATCAGCACATTGCCGCCCGACGAGGCGCTCCGGACCGCCAGCGTCGCCGCGGTCAGCGCAAAGACCCCGCCGATGCACAGCAACAACCCATAGAGATCGACGCCGCCGGTGATCCGGCTGCCCATGATGATCGCCACCCCGGCAAAACCGATCACCAGCCCCAGCGTGCCCAGCGGCCGCACCTTTTCGCGCAGCACCAGCCAGCCGAACAGCGCCACCAGAAGCGGCATGGTGGACGCGATGATCGCCGCCATCGAGGCTTCGAGCGTTTGCATCGCGACGAAGTTCAGGCCCAGATACAGCGCGTTCTGGCTGATGCCGAAGATCAGCGTGGCACGCCATTGCTCGCGCGTCAGCCGCCAGCTTTGCCCCAGCGCCAGCGCTATCCCGATGCCCAGAAGCCCCGAGATCAGGAAGCGCAGCGCCAGTGCGCCAAGGGGCGGGGTATCGGCGACGATGATCCGCGCCGAGGTGAAGGCCGAGGCCCAGATGAAGGCGAAGGCCAGGCCCATCGCCAGCGCGCGCAGATCCATTGCTCCCCCCAAAGCGAAAGGGCCGCCACGCGGGCGACCCTGAACCGTTTCCGGCAGCGCGGAAAGGCTTGGGCCTCAGCCGTTCACGCTGTCCTTCAGGGCCTTGGCAATGGTCATCTTGACGACCTTGTCCGAGGGCTTCTGGAACTGCTCGCCGGTGGCAGGGTTGCGCACCATGCGCTCGGGCCGCTCGCGGCAGTAGATCTTGCCCACGCCCGGCAGGGTCACCGAGCCGCCCGCCGCCACTTCGCGGGTGATGATGCTGGTCACCGCGTCCAGTGCCGCCGTCGCGGTCTTCTTGTCAGCGCCCATTTCTTCGGCCAGGGCCGCGACGAGCTGGGTCTTGGTCATCGGTTTCGACATCTAGGGTCTCCTCGTTCGTGCCCTCTGTGGGGGCTCATCCTGGGGATTAAACTCGATATTGCGGCGGCACACAACGATTTGTGGATTGAAATCACCGGTTTTCACGCATTTTGTGGGCGTTTTCCGCCTAGAGGAAGGCCGTTTCCTCGAAGCTGCGCAGCTTGCGGCTGTGAATCCGCTCCAGCGGCATGTCGCGCAACCGCTCCATCGCGCGGATTCCGATGGCCAGATGGCGCGAGACCTGGGTCTTGTAGAAGTCGCTGGCCATGCCCGGCAGCTTGAGTTCGCCATGCAGCGGCTTGTCCGATACGCATAGAAGCGTGCCATAGGGCACCCGGAACCGGAACCCGTTGGCCGCAATGGTCGCGCTTTCCATGTCCAGCGCGATGGCGCGCGACTGTGACAGCCGCTGCACCGGGCCGGACTGGTCGCGCAGCTCCCAGTTGCGGTTGTCGATGGTGGCCACCGTGCCGGTGCGCATGATGCGCTTGAGTTCATAGCCGTCAAGCTGCGTGATCTGCGCCACCGCCTCCTGAAGGGCCACCTGGATTTCCGCGAGCGCCGGGATCGGCACCCAGACCGGCAGATCGTCGTCCAGAACGTGATCGTCACGCAGATAGCCATGCGCCAGCACGAAATCGCCCAGCCGCTGGCTGTTGCGCAGCCCGGCGCAATGGCCGACCATGATCCAGGCATGCGGGCGCAGGACCGCGATATGGTCGGTCGCCGTCTTTGCGTTCGAGGGGCCGACGCCGATATTGACCAGCGTGATGCCCTGCCCGTCGGCGCGTTTCAGGTGATAGGTCGGCATCTGCGGCAGCTTGGCCGGGGCGGGCAGGGGCGCGTCGGGCGCGGTGATCTCGGCATTGCCGGGGCCGACGAAGGCGGTGTAGCCCGAGGCCGGATCGGCCAGCGCGGCTCGGGCGAACGCCTCGAATTCCTCGACATAGAATTGGTAGTTGGTGAACAGGACGTGGTTCTGGAAATGTTCCGGTGCCGTGGCGGTATAATGTTCAAGCCGCGCCAGCGAATAATCCACCCTCTGCGCGGTAAAGGGGGCCAGCGGGCGGGCAGCCCCCTCGGCCAGCGCCAGCGTGCCGTTCACGATGTCGTCGTTCGTGGTGTTCAGATCGGGCACGTCGAACAGATCGCGCAGCGGATAGTCAAGAACGCCCTCTTGCGGGACGGACAGCCCGGTTTCGCCCGTCACCGCGAAATGCACCGGGATCGGCGTCTCTGACGGACCGATCACCACGGTCTGGCCGTGATTGGCGATCAACAGGCCGATCTGCTGGCGCAGGTAATTGGCGAACAGGTCCGGCCGCGTGATCGTCGCGGCATAGGTTCCGGGCTCGGCGACATGGCCAAAGCTCAGGCGGCTGTCGACCTGCGCATGGGTCGCGGTTGAAAAGCGCACCTGCGGATAGACCGCGCGGAACCGTGCCCTCGGCGCCTGGCCCGCAAGGGTTTCGCGGAAACGCTCGCGCAGGAAACTGCGCGAGGTCTGGTAGATCCCGGCCAGACGCGCGACCGCCGCCCCGGCATCGGTGAACGCCTCCGCTCCGGGCAGTTCGGGGCCGACAAGCGGCAGTTCATCGGCATGGTCCTGCATCTATGTGGCGTCCCTGGGCTGTGCCGGGACAGGTTTCACGCTTTGGCCGCCCGGCGCAAGCCCTGCGCGCGCCCCCTTGCCGCGCGGCGCCGGGCGCGCGATGCTGGGCGCATGACAGGAACGCTTCTTTCCATCGGGCATGGCTATTCCGCGCGCGAACTGGGCCGGGTGCTTGGCCCGGGCTGGCGCGTGATCGGCACTACCCGCAGCCCGGCGCGGGCGCACGAGCTGCGCGCCGAAGGGGTCGAGCCGGTGATCTGGCCCGGCGACGATCTGCGCCCGGCGCTGGCCGCGGCGACCCATGTCTTGAGTTCCGTGCCGCCCGGGGCTGGTGGCGATCCGGTGGTGGCCGCGCTGGGCGAGGCGCTGTGCGCGGCCCGGCATCTGGTCTGGGTCGGCTACCTGTCCACAACGGGGGTCTATGGCGACCATCGGGGCGGCTGGGTCGACGAGGCGACGCCGCTGACGCCTGCCACCGGGCGCGGTGCGGCACGCGTGGCGGCCGAGGCGGAATGGGCGGGGCTGGGCCTGCCGCTGCACATTTTCCGGCTGCCGGGCATCTATGGTCCGGGCCGGTCTGCCATCGACCGGCTGCGCGAGGGCAATGCGCAGCGGATCGTCAAGGAGGGGCAGGTCTTCTCGCGCATCCATGTCGAGGATATCGCGCAGGTGCTTGCCGCCTCGATGGCGCGGCCGAATCCCGGTGCGGTCTACAACGTCGCCGATGACGAACCCGCGCCCGCGCAGGACGTGATCGCCTTTGCCGCGAGGATGCTGGGCCTGCCGGTGCCGCCCGAGATCCCGTTCGAGGCCGCCGATCTGGGCCCGATGGCCGCCAGTTTCTACGCGGAATCCAAGCGGGTGCGCAACGACCGGATCAAGACGGAACTCGGCATCCACCTGCGCCATCCCGATTACCGGGCGGGGCTGGCCGCGATCCTCGAAGGCGAGACCCGCGAAGGCTAGGGCCGGCCGCCTGGGCGACCGGCCCCGATGCTCAGATCCGGCCCGCAAGCAGCGGCAGGGTCATTTCGCCGGCATAGTCGCGCGCCTGGGCCAGATAGGCGTCATAGCTTTCGCGCACCTTCGCGACATCGGCATTCGCCGCGGTCAGGTCGTCCTGAACCTCGGCCCAGGCGTTCCGCAGCGCGGCGATCACGTCCTCGGGGAAGGGCAGGAACCGCACGCCCTGCGCCTTGAGATCGGCCATCGCCTTGGCGTTGTAATAGTCGAACTGCGCCTGCACCTCGAGGGCTGCGGCATAGGCCGCCGCCTCGCAGATCGCTTGCAGGTCGGGGGTCAGTTCGGCCCAGGCATCGGCGTTGAAGACGATGGCCAGCCCCGCGCCCGGCTCGTTGAAGGCGGGAACATAGCACAGATCCGTCAGCTTTTGCAGCCCGAAGGCCTGATCCAGCATCGGCCCGACCCATTCGGCGGCGTCGATCGCGCCCGATTGCAGCGCCTGGAATATCTCGGGCGGGGGCATCAGCACAGCGTTCACGCCAAGCTTGCGATAGATCTCGCCGCCCAGCCCGGCGATGCGCATGTTCATGCCGCGCAGGCTGTCGACGCTTTCGACGGGGCGCTTGAACCAGCCGCCGGACTGGGTGTTGGAATTGCCCGAATAGAAGGGCTTGAGATTGCGCTGGGCATAGATCTCGTCCCAGATCGCCTGTCCGCCGCCCCAGCGCAGCCACGCGAAATGCTCGGCCGAAGTCATCCCGAAGGGAACGCCCGTGAACCAGTGCAGCGCCGGGTTCTTGCCCGCCGCGTAATAGGTCGGCCCGTGGCCCACCGGCGCGTTGCCTGCCTGAACCGCATCCTCGACCGCGAAGGCGGGCACCAGTTCGCCCGCGCCATGCACGGTAAAGCTGAGCCGGCCGTCCGACATCGCGGCGACCTTCTCGGCGAAGGTCACGACATTGGTGCCGACGGCGGGGGCGTTCTTTGGAAAGGCGGTGGGCAGGTTCCAGGTGATCTTGCCCTGCGCAACGGCCGGGGCGGCCAGCGTGCCAGCGGCGGCGACACCGGCGCCAGTGGTCAGGAAGGTTCTGCGGTCCATGTCGGTCCTCTTCGGTCTCAGCGGAAAATCTGGTGCGGCAGCCATGTGGCAAGCCCGGGCCAGGCGATCAGAACCCCAAGGGCCGCCAACTGCAACAGGACAAAGGGGACAACGCCCCGATAGGTGTCGAGCGTGGTGATGTCGCGCGGCGCGACAGAGCGGAAATAGAACAGCGCAAACCCGAAGGGCGGGGTCAGGAACGAGGTTTGCAGGTTAATCGCGATCAGGATGGCGAACCAGATCGGCGAGATGTCGGTGCCCAGGATCGGCGGCCCCAGCAGGGGGACCACGATATAGATGATCTCGACCGCTTCCAGCAGGAACCCCAACAGGAAGATCAGCACCATCACCAGCGCTATCGCGCCATAGGTGCCGCCGGGCAGGGCCGCCATCATCTCGGCCACCATCCGGTCGCCGCCGAAGCCGCGGAACACCAGCGCCAGAAGCGAGGCCGCGACCACGATGCCGAAGACCATGCCCGAGATGCGGATCGTCTCGGTCATCGCGCCTTGCAGAAGTCCCGCCCCCCAGAGCCGCACCGCCCCCCAGAGCGTGCCGAGCCCGATCACCAGCGCGGCGCCCAGTGCCGCCAGCGCCGCGGGGCTGCCCGGCGCGGCGCGGCCCATGCCGCCCATGCCGATCCCCACCAGCGCCAGCGCCGCGAGGCCCGCGCCCGCGATCAGCCAGCGGCCCGCGCGCAGCGGCTCGGCCGCATGGGCGGCCAGCAACAGCGCGCCGACCGCGCCCAGCCCCGCGGCCTCGGTGGTGGTGGCGACGCCCGCAAGGATCGAGCCCAGCACCGCCGCGATCAGCAGGACCGGCGGCAGGAAGGTGAACAGCACTTCGGCCGCGGGCACGGGGTCGCGCGGGGCGCGGGTTGCGCCGGGCAGGGGCCTCAGCCGCAACGCGACGTAAAGCGCGTAGAAGGCGACCAGCATCAGGCCGGGGACCAGCGCGCCCGCGAAAAGATCGCCGACCGAGACGGCATCGGGGGCGAAATTGCCCGCGCGTTGCTGCGCCTCGAGATAGACATTGCCGATCTGGTCGCCCAGCAGCACCAGCACGATCGAGGGCGGGATCACCTGGCCCAGCGTGCCGGAGGCGCAGATCAGCCCCGCCGCAAGCCGCTTGTCCACGCCCGCCGCGCGCATCGCGGGCAGGCCGATCAGCACCAGCATCACCACGGTCGCCCCGATGATGCCGGTGGACGCCGCGATCAGCGCCGAAAAGGCCAGCACGCTGAGCGCCATACCGCGCGACGATCCGCCGGTCAGCCGCGCCAGAACGCCCAGCATCCGCTCGGCCAGACGCGCGCGTTCCAGCAGCACGCCCATCAGGATGAACAGGGGCACTGCCATCAACAGCCGGTTCGACATCACCCCCCAGACCCGCGCGGGATAGAAGTTCAGGAATGAAAGGTCGAACATACCGAACGCCGCAGCGATCAGCGCCGTGACCAGCGGCACGCCCGCGATCGCCAGCATCGCCGGGATGCCGCTCAGGATACCCGCGAACAGGCCAAGGCCCATCGCCAGCAGGAAGCCCTCGGCCCCGGTCATTCGCTGACCCTCGGGGTCAGGAGCTGCGCGATGCCTTGCAGGATCATCATCGCCGCCGCCACCGGCAGCGCGGTCTTGACGAGGTAGAGCCCCGGCATGCCCCCGGTCTCGACCGAGCCTTCGCGGATCGACCAGGAATAGGCAAGCTCCGGCCAGTAGGCGCGGATCATCAGGCCGAAGACCGGGATCAGGAACAGGACCAGCGCAACGGCATCGGCCGCGCGCAGATAGGCCGTGGGCAGGCGTTCCGAGATCGCCTCGACCCGGACATGCCCGTTGCGCGCCAGCGTCACCGGCAACGAGAACGCCACCAGCACCGCAAAGGCATAACCCGCGGCATCCTGCAACTGGATGAAGCCCATGCCAAAGCCGTAGCGCAGCACCACGATGGCCAGCACCGCGCCGGTCAGGAACAGGCCCGCGCTGATGCACAGGGCCAGCGCGGCGCGGTCAAGCCAGCGGCAGAACGCCAGATAAGCTGAAAGGGGGCGGGACAGTGTCATCGGGCGGGCCTTGCCACAGCCTTGCGAAAAGGGCAATCGCGGCATGCGGCGAATGCCTCTGGCCCGTGGCGCCGGACGCGTTATGCTGCATCGCAGCAAGAAAGGGATCGCCATGGCGGATCGGATCGTCGTTCTGGGGGGCGGCTTCGGCGGCATGTATGCGGCGCGGGCGCTGCGAAAGCGGCTGGGCAAGTCGGTGCGGGTCGAGTTGATCAATGCAGACAACTATTTCGTCTTTCAGCCGCTTCTGCCCGAGGTCGGCGCGGGCTCGATCACGCCGGGCCATGCGGTTTCGCCGCTGCGGTTTCTGCTCAGGGGCGTGTTCGTGCGCAAGGCGCAGATCGACAGCGTGGATTTCGAACGCCGCATCGTCACCGTGTTCCAGGGCATCCAGCGCCGCCCGACCGAGGTGCGCTATGACCATCTGGTGATCGCGCTGGGGCAGGGGGTAGATCTGTCCCGCACCCCGGGGCTTGAGGAACACGCGCTCAAGATGAAGACGCTGGAGGATGCGCGGCGCCTGCGCGAGCATGTGATCGAGCAGCTCGAACATGCCCAGGTCAGCCAGGTGCCCGCGACCAAGCGCGGCGCGCTGACCTTCACCGTGATCGGCGGCGGGTTCTCGGGGGTCGAGACCGTGGGCGAGATGAAGGAACTGATCGACCGGTCGCTGAAATTCTATCCCCGCATCGACCCCTCGGAGGTGCGGGTGCAACTGGTCGAATTCGCCCCGCGCATCCTGAACGAGATGCCCGAGCGGCTGGCGCGTTATGCCGCCGGTCACCTGACCCGCCACGGGGTCGAGCTCAAGCTGAACACCGGCGTCGCCTCGGCCACGGGCACGCAGCTTGTCACCACGACCGGCGAGGTGATCGACACCCGCACCATCGTTGCCACCATCGGCAATTCGCCCCTGCCGGTTGTCGCGCGCATGGGCCTGCCCAGCCAGCATGGCCGCATCGCGGTGGACCGCACGCTGCGCGTCAAGGGGCATGACAATGTCTGGGCGCTGGGCGATTGCGCGCTGATCCCGCTGAAGGACGGCGCCGAGGCGCGCACCGATTTCGCGCCGCCCACCGCGCAATTCGCCGTGCGCGAGGCCGAGCGCATTGCCCGCAACATCGCCGCCGCCGTCAGGGGCAAGCCGGTCAGGCCCTTCGCCTACCGCTCGCGCGGATCGCTGGCATCGCTCGGCGCGCATCGCGGCGTGGCCGAGGTGTTCGGGATGCAACTGACCGGTTTCCCGGCCTGGGTGCTGTGGCGGTCCTATTACCTGGCGCTGCTGCCGGGGATAGGCACGCGGATCAAGGTCATGGTGAACTGGACGTTGGACATGCTGGGCGCGCGCAGCGTCGTGCAGTTGCGTGCCCTGCCGCGCGCGCCGATGCGCTATGCCCATTTCCGCGCGGGCGATATCGTCTATGAGGCCGGCCACCGCTCGGACGGGTTCTATTCGGTGATCTCGGGCGCGGTCGAGATGGAGCGGACCGACCCGGCGACCGGAGAGCGCCATGTGCGCCGGATCGGCCCCGGCGGGCATTTCGGCGAGCGGCTGATCCTTGGCGCGACGCGGCGCAAGACCACCGTGCGCGCGGTCGAGGACACAAGGGTTCTCGTGCTGAACCGCGAGGAATTCCTGATGCTGGCCGAGGGCTTCCCCGCCTTCCGCGAATATTTCCGCCCCTATATGGAGGCCCGCGGCGCCGAATGGCCGCCCAAGGCGGGCTGACGTCTCAGAGCGCCGCGATCAGCCGGGCCGCGCTTTCCACGCCGTCGATCACCGGCACCGGAAGGCTTGCGCGCAGATGCCCCGTCAGCCGCGCCATGCCTGCACAGCCCAGGACGACGGCGTCGATTCCATCCTCGGACACCGCGCGCGCGGCCTCGTCGGCGATGCGGGCAAAGGCGGCGTCGGGATCCTCTTCCAGCGCCAGAACCGGCACGGCGCTGGCGCGCACCCGGCCCAGATGCCCGCCAAGACCCGAGCCGTGGATATTGTCCTTGATGATCGGCACCGAAACCGACAGCGTGGTGACGACCGAGAACCGCCAGCCGCGCAGCGCCGCGATATGAAAGGCCGCCTGCCCGATGCCGATCACCGGACAGCGCGCCAGCCGCCGCGCCGCGTCAAGGCCGGTATCGTCGAAACAGGCGATCACAACCCCCGCAGCGCCCGCCCGATCGGCCTGCGCGACCAGGTCCAGCAGGGGCGGCACCGCGGCCGCGCCATCCTCGGAGCCCTGGATGGCAGCCGGGCCAAGGGTCGAGGTCCAGCCCTCGAACAGGGCGCCGGGCCGGGCGGCGCGGGCCATGGCAAGCACCTGGTCCGTCATCGCGGCGGTGGAATTGGGGTTGATGAAGACGTAGCCCATGCGCCTAGACCATCCCCTTGCCCGCATCCGACCCGGCCCGCGCGCGGCGGCGGTTCAGCGCCCAGACGGTGGTCAGGAAGACCCCGATGACAAGGAAGGAGAACAGTGTCGTCAGCGTTCCCAGCGCAAAGATCACCGGCGTCGTGACATTGGTGGTCATGCCGTAGATCTCCAGCGGCAGGGTGTTGCGGCTGCCCGCGGTCAGCAGCGTGCGGGCGAATTCATCATAGGAAAGCGTGAAGCCGAACAGCGCCACGCCGATCAGCGAGGGCGCGATGATCGGCAGCACGACATGGGCGATGGTCTGCCAGGGGCTGGCGCCCAGATCGCGGGCGGCTTCCTCATAGCTCTTGTCGAAGCGGTTGAAGACCGCGAACATGATCAGCAGGCCAAAGGGCAGCGTCCAGGTCAGTTGCGCGCCAAAACCGCTGGTCGACCAGTGCACGTCAAGCCCGGTCTGGTTAAAGATCAGCCCCACCCCCAGCGAGATCAGGATCGAGGGGATCACCAGCGCCGTGACGACAAGGTAGAACAGCACGCCCGAGCCTGCGAACCGCTTGCGAAAGGCCAGCCCGCCCATGACCGAGACGACGACGGTCGTCACCATCACCATCAGCCCCAGCGCGAATGACCGCCGGAAGCTGCCCCAGATATCGCCCACCGCCTGTTGCTGGAACAGGTCGTGGAACCAGTGCAGCGACACGCCCCGCATCGGAAAGGTCAGCCCGCCAGTTGGCCCCTGAAAGGACAGGATCGCGATTGTCAGGGTGGGGCCGTAAAGGAACAGCAGGAACAGCGCGAAAAAGGCAGCCAGCGGATAGAAGGAACGGGGGCGGCGGCGGTCCATGTCACAGCTCCTTGCGGATATCGACAAAGCGCAGCAGCGTGCCGATCACCATCAGCACCGTGACCAGCAGGATCACCGCCGTCGCCGCGGCCGAGGGGTATTGCAGAAGTGCGATGTCGTTCGAGATCAGCCGCCCGACATTGGCGGACTGGCTGCCGGACATGAAGCGCACGGTGATGAAATCGCCCATGACCAGCGTGACGACGAAGATCGAGCCGATCATTATGCCGGGCTTGCAGAGCGGGATGATGACATTGGTCAGGATCTGGAACCCGGTGGCGCCCGCGTCATTGGCGGCCTCGATCAGGCTGCGGTCGATGCGCATCATGGTGTTGAAGATCGGCACCACCATGAACAGCGTGTAAAGGTGGACAAAGGCCAGGATCACCGAGAAATCCGAGAACAGCAGCCATTCCAGCGGCTCATCGATCACCTCCCAGGAAATCAGCGTGGAATTGGCCAGACCGTTGCGCCCCAGAAACGGGATCCATGAAATCATGCGGATGATGTTCGATGTCCAGAACGGGATCGTGCACAAAAGGAACAGTGCGATCTGCCAGGTCTGGCTGCGGACATGGAAGGCCAGGAAATAGGCGACGGTAAAGCCGATGCCCAGCGTCAGCGCCCAGGTGACCAGCGCGTATTTGAACGTGTTCAGGAAGACCTGCAAGGTGACGGGCGAGGTCAGCAGGAAGTGGTAATTGTCGAACTGAAAGGCCGGGTAGATCGAGAATTCGGTCGCGCCCCAGAAGCTGACGACCACGATCATCAGGATCGGCAGCACCAGAAAGAACGCCAGCACCGCCGCCAGCGGCGAGGCCAAGAGCCAGCCCGTCAGATGTCGGTTCTTGAGAAGTGCGGCCATCGGCATGTCCTGTCGCAAAGGGCAAGGACCGGCGCGCGCAAGGCTCGGGCGCGCGCCGGGTCTGGTCAGGCCGTCAGGCGGCGATGAACTCGTTCCACTTGCGGACCATGTACTGGTTCTCGTCCATCACCGCGTTCCAGCAGGCGACCGCGCCCATGCGGTCGTGGAACGATCCGCCATCGCGCACGTCGCCCGCCTGCGCCATCGGCTGGCCCTGCGGGTTGGTGATGGTGTCGGTGGCGGGCTTGCCCTCGAACCAGTAGCCCCATTCGTTTTCGGACATGAAGTCCTTCGACGTTTCGGGCACCGCCGAGTAATAGCCCTGCCGCATCAGGAAGCCGCCGACCCAGCCCGAGAGATACCAGTTGATGTATTCATAGGCCGCGTCCAGCGCGAGCCCCGACAGGTTCGCCGACAGCCCGATGCCACCACCCCAGGAGCGGTAGCCCTCTTTCAGCGGCTGGTAGACGCAGGGGATGCCGCGCGACTTGACCGCCGTGATGGCGGGCGACCACATCGACTGGATCACCACCTCTCCGCTCGCCATCAGGTTCACGCTTTCGTCGAAGGTCTTCCAGAAGGCGCGGAACTGGCCGGCCTTCTTGGCCTCGGTGAAGATCGCCATGGTCTTGTCGATTTCTTCGCGGGTCATGTTGCCCTTGTCGCCATAGGCGATCTCGCCCATCGCCTCGCAGACCATGGCGGCGTCCATGATGCCGATCGAGCTGATGTCGAGGATCGACGCCTTGCCCTTGAATTCGGGGTTCAACAGTTCCGTCCAGCTTTCGATGGGCCGCCCGATCAGGTCGGGGCGGATGCCCAGCGTGTCGGCGTTGTAGATCGTCGGGATCAGCGTCATCCAGCCCGACTCTTCGGCCACGAAATCCTTGCCGCCGGGGCCGGAGGTAAAGCCCACGCTATGCGGCGCGGTGCCCTGCGCGATGGTGCTTTCCGGCGTCAGCTTGCCCGAGCGGAAGATGCCCACGATCTTGTCGTAATTCGCGATCTTCGAGGTATCCATCGCCTGAAGGTTGCCGGTGGGCCAGATCTTCTTGCAGATCCAGTATTCGATATCGGCGATGTCGAAGGATTTCGGCTGGGTCGCGGCGCGCTGGGTCACGGCATCGCTGTCAAGTGCTGTCATTTCCAGCGTGAAGCCCAGTTCTTCCTTCACCTTCTGCGCCACCTCGTTGAGGTTCGACACCCCCGTTCCGAACTGGCGCAGCGTGATGTCCTTGATGTTCTGCGCCCAGATCATCGGCGCGGGGAAGGCACTGGCCGCCACGCCCGCGGCGGCGCCCGTCAGCAGGGTCCGGCGGCTCAGGCCGGTCTTGGTCGCTTGGGTCATCTGTCTCTCCATGATGGACGTCTGGTGTCACGCGCCAAGCGCGTGCAGGTTGGCGTCGTCCCAGCTCAGCCCGACGCTGTCGCCGGGCTGGATGGGTTGGACGAAATACTGCTCCTCGGGCAGAAGCGCGGTGATCTCCTGATCGCCCGCGGCCAGCAGGGTCAGCGCGACGCTGGCGCCCTGGTATTCGATGCCTGTCACCCGGCCTTCCAGCCTGCCCTTTTCGGATCCGGTCAGGGCGATCCGGTCGGCGCGGATGGCGAAATGGCCCTGCGGCAGCGCGATCACGTTATGCCCGCCCATGAAACGCGCGACGAATTCGGTGCGCGGCGCGTTGAACACCTCGCGCGCGGGGCCGGCCTGTTCGATGCGGGCGTTGTTCATCACCACGATCTCGTCGGCCAGCGCCAGCGCCTCGTCCTGGCCATGGGTGACATGGATGAAGGTGATCCCCAGTTCGCGTTGAAGCTTCTTGAGCTCGGCCCGCATGCGGATGCGCAGGAACGGGTCGAGCGCGGAGAGCGGTTCGTCCAGCAACAGCACCTGCGGCCGGGTGATCAGCGCCCGCGCCAGCGCCACGCGCTGCTGCTGGCCGCCCGAAAGCTGCGCGGGCAGCCGGTCGGCCAGATGCTGCATGTGCACGAGTTCCAGCATCTCGCCCGCCTGCCTGCGGCGGATGTCGCGGTCGATGCCCTTCATTTTCAGGCTGAAGGCCACGTTGTCGGTGACGCTGAGATGGGGAAACAGCGCGTAGTTCTGGAACATCATCGCGGTGCCGCGTTTCGCGGGCGGCAGATGCGCGATGTCGTGACCGCCCAGCACGATGGCGCCGTCCGAAACGTCCTCGTGGCCCGCGATCATCCTGAGCGTCGAGGATTTGCCGCAGCCCGACGGACCCAGCAGGCAGGCATAGCTGCCCGCGTGAAACAGATGGTGGATGCCATCCACCGCAAGGCTCTGGCCGTACCGCTTGGTCAGAGCGACAAGTTCAAGGTCGAGGTCCGATCGCATGGGCGTTTCCATCGCTGCTGACCCACACTCTCGCGTGGGCCTGCGCCGGGGAACCGCAAGGCGCGGCCGGGGCGGGGGGATTCTTCAACTGCCCGCGGAATGGGCGATTGTGAGCGGGAATGTCTGCAAGAGGTGCGCAGATTGTATACGATCATGTGTCCGAACCCGCCCCGCCCTCGCGAATCTTGAGCCCCGTCCGGTATTTCGCCAAACAGGGGCAAACGGGCCCCCGCCCCGCCCCAGAAAAGAAAGTCATCCGGTGAACGAGCTTGGCATCCCCAGCGCGCATGCGGCCGGTCGTGAAAGCGGCCGTGCCACGCGCGCGCGGGAGGTGGCCGACAGCCTGACCCGCGCGATCCACGAACACCGGCTGGGGCCGGGGATGAAGCTGTCCGAGGACGAGGTGGGCGAGATTTTCGGCGTCAGCCGGACCATCGTGCGCGCCGCGCTGCAACAGCTTGCCCATGACCAGCTTGTGACGATCGAGCCGCATCGCGGCGCCTTTGTCGCCCAGCCCTCGGTGCGCGAGGCGCGCGAGGTGTTCGAGGCGCGCGCGCTGCTGGAGCCGCGCACCGCGCGCTCCGCCGCAGAGCGCGCCACGCCCGAGGATATCGCGATCCTGCGCCGCCACATCGCGCAGGAACATGCCGCGCTGCATGCCGGGCAGGACGGCGCGGCGCTGCGGCTGTCGGGGCTTTTTCATATCGAGATCGCCCGCATCGCCGACCAGGCCACCATCGCCGAGTTCATCGGCCAGCTTGTATCGCGCTCGTCGCTGGTGATCGCGCTATACTGGCGGCGGCGCAACGCGCTCTGCGAAAGCCATGCCCATGACGCGCTGCTCAAGGCACTGGCCGACCGGGACGGGGCGCTGGCCGAAGACCTGATGAAGGGGCACCTGCTGGACCTGTTGTCCTCTCTCGACCTGCGCGAGGCGCCGGGGCAGCGGCGCTCGCTCAAAGAGGCGCTGGGGCGGGCATGAAACCAAGGACCATGAGCCGAAGGGAACTCGACCTCGTGCTGGGCTGGGCCGCCGAGGAGGGCTGGAACCCGGGGCTGGAGGATGCCGAGCCGTTCCACGCAACCGATCCCGAGGGGTTCTTCGTCGCCGAACTGGATGGCAGGGTGGCGGCCGCGATCTCGGTGGTGAACCATTCCGACAGGGTGGCGTTTCTGGGGCTTTACATCTGCCACCCGGACTATCGCGGCAAGGGGGTCGGCCTGCACCTGTGGCAGCATGCGCTGGAGCATGCCGGGCCGCGTAGCGTGGGGCTGGACGGGGTGGCGGCGCAGCAGGCGAACTATGCCCGATCGGGCTTCGCGATGGCGGGACGCACGGTGCGCTTTGCGGGGGTGCTGCCGGGAGCGCCGCATGCGGGCATCGGACCGGCCGGCGCGCGCGAACGGCCCGGGCTGATCGCGCTGGAAGCGCGCGCCGCGGGCCATGAGAAGCCGCGCTTCCTGTCCGGATGGCTGGCCGACACGGCCACGCGCAAGACCCTGGTGGCGCGCGCCGAGGGCGAGATCGCGGGCTTCGTCACGCTGCGCGAATGCCGCGAGGGCTACAAGATCGGCCCGCTGGTGGCGCGCACCGAGGCGATTGCCGCGGCGCTGATCGAGGCGGCGGGGGTGGTGACGGGCGAGGCGGCGGTGATGATCGACCTTCCCGCCGACGGGCGGTGGCTTTCGGCCCATTGCGCCGGACTTGGGATGGTGCCGGTGTTCGAGACGGCGCGGATGTACCGGGGCGAGGCGCCGGTGGGCGGTGACGTGATTTCCGCGGTGGCGACGCTGGAACTGGGCTAGGCGCGGTTTCGCCCCGCTGGCGCCGGGGCGACCCGCCCGGGGGCGCTGCCCGTCGCCATTGTCGCTCGGAGTTGCCATTGGTGCGCCATTGGTTCGAGCGACAATGGCCACGGCGCTTCAATGGCGACCCCCGGGGTATTTCGGCCAGGAAGAAGGTGAGATCGGGGCCGCGGGCAGGCGCTGGGCTATTGCGCGCGGGCCATCTGCCGCGCCGCGCCGATGCTGCGATACCAGGCCACGATCCGGGCGCGTTCTGCCTCCTCGATCTGCATGAGGTTGCCGGGCGGCATGGCATGGGTGATGCCCGCCTGAAGGTAGATCGCCCGCGCCTGCGTCGCGATCTGGGCCTCGGTCTCAAGCCGCACGCCCCTGGGCGCGGTGGCAAGCCCCGGCCAGAGCGGTTCGGCGGCGTGGCACATCGCGCAGCGCGTCTCGACGATCTCGCGCACCTCGGCGAAATGGGCGGCGGCGACCGCCGGGGCCAGGTGGGCGGGCAGGGCGGTGTCCTGAACCGGCTCCGCGCCCTTCAGCATCGGCGCGGCCGACAGCGCCATGATCGCCAGGAACACCGCCGCCGTCGCCCCCCAGGTCCAGTTCGGGCGGCCCTTGCGGGCGTGCATCGTGTTGAAATAATGCCGGATCGTGACCCCCATCAGGAAGACGAGGCTGGCGATGATCCAGTTGTACTCGCTGGCAAAGGCCAGCGGGTAGTGGTTCGACAGCATCAGGAAGATCACCGGCAGCGTCAGGTAATTGTTATGCATCGAGCGCAGCTTGGCGATCGCGCCATATTTCGGGTCGGGCGTGCGGCCCGCCTTGAGGTCGGCCACCACGATTCGCTGGTTCGGCATGATGACGAGGAAGACATTGGCCACCATGATCGTGCCGGTGAACGCGCCCAGATGCAAAAGCGCCGCGCGGCCCGTGAAGACCTGCGTGTAAGCCCATGACATGACGACGAGAATGGCAAACAGGATCAGCATCAGCGTGGTCGGTTGTCGGCCCAGCTTGCTGCGGCACAACAGGTCGTAGAGCACCCAGCCCAGCGCCAGCGACCCCGCCGAGATCGCGATGGCCTGCCATTGGGTCAGGTCCATCTTCGTGTAATCGATGAGGTAAAGCTCCGCCCCGACCCAGTAGACAACAGCCAGCAGCGCAAAGCCCGAGATCCAGGTCCAGTAAGCCTCCCATTTGAACCAGGTCAGGTGTTCGGGCATGTGATCGGGGGCCACGGTGTATTTCCGGATATGGTAGAAGCCCCCGCCATGCACCTGCCATTCCTCGCCCAGCACGCCCCGGGGCATGTTCGGCACCTTTTGCAGCCCCAGATCCAGCGCGATGAAATAGAAGGACGATCCGATCCAGGCGATGCCGGTGATGACATGCAGCCAGCGGATGGCGAATTCCAGCCAGTCGAGGATCATCGCGGTGTCGAACATCTGGGGTCTCCTTGCGGTCCTTCCGGCACGCTATACGGACCCTGGGCTTTCTGATAATTCCTGAAACCGCCGATCAGTTTCAAGAATACCCGAACAATCGCCCCGTGACCGATCCGTGACCAGTCTCAACAATATCCGCATGTTCGTGCGCGTCTACGAGCTGGAGAACATGTCCGCCGCCGCGCGCGATCTTCAGGTCTCGGCGGCGGTGGCCTCGTCCCGGATCGCGGAGCTCGAGCGGCATCTGGGCATCCGGCTATTCGTGCGCACCACGCGGTCGATCCAGCCGACCGAGCAGGGGCGGATCTACTATCCCAAGGCACTCAAGGTGCTCGAGGCGCTGGAAGAGGCCGAGGCGGCGGTGCACGAGGTGACGCTGAACCCGCGCGGGTCGATCTTCGTCTCGGCGCCGCTGGGGGTGGGGCGGCGGCTGATCGCGCCCAACGTGGCGCAATTTCACGAGAAATACCCCGAGGTGCATGTCCGGTTGCGGCTGTCGGACCGCCGGGTGGATGTGACGGGCGAGGGGCTGGATGTCAGTTTCGCGCTGGGCGATCTGCCCGATTCGGGACTGCGCGTGCGGATGCTGGCCGATTGCCCGCGGGTTCTGTGCGCCGCGCCCGCCTATCTCGAGCGGCGCGGGATGCCGCGGGCGGGGGCCGATCTGGTGGCGCAAGGGCATGACTGCCTGTTGCTGCGCTTCCCCGGCTCGACCGAATTCCGCTGGACGCTGCGCACGCCCGAGGGGCCGCAGCGCTTCGACATCAAGGGGCCCTATGCCTGCGACGATGGCGATGTGCTGACGGAATGGGCGCTGGACGGGCGCGGGGTCGTGATGAAGGCGGTCTTCGACGTGGCCGAGCACCTGGCCTCGGGCGCGCTGGTGCCGGTGGCCGAATCGACGCCGCCGCCCGATGCGCAGCTCGCCTGCCTGTTTCCGCACAAGCGCAACCAGGACCCCAAGAGTCGGCTCTTCATCGAGTTCATGGCCGAGCGCATCAAGGCGGAACTCAAGGCGCGAGAGCGCGCCTATCAGCTGCCGCGATAGGTGGAATAGCCGTAGGGCGAGAGCAGGAGCGGGACGTGGTAGTGATCTGCCTCGGCCATCGTGAAGCGCAGCGGGATCACGTCGAGGAAATCGGCCGCGAGCCCGAGCCCGCGCAGGTAGTCGCCCGCGTGGAACACCAGCTCGTAGCTCCCCGGCGCGAAGGCGTCTTCGGGCAGGATCGGCGCGTCGGTGCGGCCATCGGCATTGGTGCGCATCTCGGCCATGGTCTCGCGATCCGCGCCGTCGAGCCGAAAAAGCTCGATCCGCAGCCCCGCGGCCGGGCAGCCGCGCGCCGTGTCCAGAACATGGGTCGTCAGATATCCGGGCATCGCATGCCTCCTGTGCCGTTTTCCCGGTCATGCCCGAGCGCGGGAGGACTATAAACGCCCCGCGGCCCGAAACACTTTCAGGATTTTTTTGAAAGACGGCAGGGGTCTTCTTGGATTATGCGAAAGTGAAGCGATCGGAGGGCGCATGAACAGGTATCCGCGCGATCTCAGGGGGTATGGGGCCACGCCGCCGGACCCGAAATGGCCCGGCGGCGCGAAGCTCGCCGTGCAGTTCGTCGTCAACTACGAGGAGGGTGGAGAGAACTGCATTCTCCATGGCGACGAAGCGTCCGAGGCGTTCCTGTCCGAGATCGTGGGCGCAGCCCCCTGGCAAGGCCAGCGCCACTGGAACATGGAGACGATCTACGACTACGGCGCGCGGGCCGGGTTCTGGCGGCTGCATCGCCTGTTCACGGAACGCGACATGCCGGTGACGGTCTACGGCGTCGCCACTGCTCTGGCCCGCAGCCCCGAGCAGGTGGTCGCGATGCAGGCGGCGGGCTGGGAAATCGCCAGCCACGGCCTGAAATGGATCGAGTACAGGGACTGGTCCGAGGCCGACGAGCGCGCGCATATGCAAGAGGCCAAGCGGTTGCACGAGGCGGTGACCGGCGCGACCCCGCGCGGCTGGTATACCGGGCGGACCTCGATGAACACCGTGCGGCTGGCCGCCGAGAATGGCGGTTTTGCCTATGTGGCAGACAGTTACGCCGACGAATTGCCATTCTGGATGAGCTTTGGCGAGCGCCACCAGTTGATCGTGCCCTATACGCTGGACGCCAACGACATGCGGTTCGCCACGCCGCAGGGCTTCAACGCGGGCGACCAGTTCTACGCCTATCTCAAGGACAGTTTCGACGTGCTGCTGGCCGAGGGGCGGGCGGGGGCGCCGAAAATGATGTCGGTGGGGCTGCATTGCCGGCTGGTGGGCCGGCCCGGCCGGGCGGCGGCGCTGGCGCGGTTTCTGGACTATGTCGCGCAGCATGACGATGTGTGGGTCGCGCGCCGGATCGACATTGCGGATCACTGGGCCGCGACCCATCCCCCGGTGGTCTGGGAACGCCCCTCGCAGATGGACCGTGCGCGGTTCGTGGACCGCTTCGGCGGCGTGTTCGAACATTCGCCCTGGATCGCCGAGGGGGCGCATGGGCTGGAACTTGGCCCCGCGCATGATTGCGCCTTGGGGCTGCACAATGCGCTGGCGCGGGTGTTCCGGATGGCGGATGCGGATCGGCGGCTGGCCGTTCTGCGCGCCCATCCCGATCTGGCGGGGAAACTTGCGCAGGCCAGACGGCTGACGCCCGACTCGACGGCGGAACAGGCCTCCGCCGGGCTCGACGCGCTGACCGATGCCGAGCGCGCGCGGTTTCAGGACCTGAATGCCCGCTATACCGCGCGCTTCGGCTTTCCCTTCATCATAGCCGTGCGCGACCACGACAAGGCGTCGATCCTTGCGGGTTTTGAACGGCGGCTTGAGAACGACGCCGATCAGGAATTCGCCGAAGCCTGCCGCCAGGTCGAACGGATCGCGCTTCACCGCCTGAAGGAGATGCTGCCGCAATGACCCATCCCCCCTATTTCGCGCCCCATGGCGGGCTGCCGGGGCAGGAGGCGCTGCATACCGGCCGCGCGGTGTTCACCGAAGCCTATGCGGTGATCCCCAGGGGCGTGATGCGCGATATCGTGACCTCGAACCTGCCGCATTGGCGGGATACCCGGGCCTGGATCATTGCCCGGCCGATGACCGGCTTTGCCGAGACCTTTGCGCAATATGTGATGGAAGTGGCACCCGGCGGCGGCAGCGACGCGCCCGAGCCCGATCCGGGCGCCCAGGGCGTGATCTTCGTCGCCGAGGGCGCCATCGAGATCGCGCTGGGCGAGATTGCCCATCTGGTCGAGCCCGGCGGCTATGCCTATCTGCCGCCCGGCTGCGGCTGGCGGCTGAGGGCGCTGGGCGAGCATCCGGCCCGGTTTCACTGGATCCGCAAGCGCTATCAGGCGGTCGAGGGAATCGAGATGCCCGAACCCTTCTTCGCCAGCGAGACCGAGATCGCGCCGGTCGCCATGCCCGGCACGGATGGGCGCTGGGCCACGACGCGCTTTGTCGATCCGGACGACCTGCGCCACGACATGCATGTGAACATCGTCACCTTCCAGCCCGGCGGCCTGATCCCCTTCGAGGAAACGCATGTGATGGAGCACGGGCTTTACGTTCTGGAGGGGAAAGCCGTCTACCGGCTGAACCGCGACTGGGTCGAGGTCGAGGCGGGCGATTTCATGTGGTTGCGGGCCTTCTGCCCGCAGGCCTGTTACGCGGGCGGGCCGGGGCGGTTCCGCTATCTGCTCTACAAGGACGTGAACCGCCATCCGGCACTCGCGCTGCCCGGCGCATGAGCCTGACCGCGGCCCCCCTGACCGCCGACGCCTTCGCCTCTTTCGGCGAGGTGATCGAGCCGGGCGGCGATTTCAGGCTGATCAACGAGGGCGCCTGCCGCCGCTTCACCGACCTTGCCACGCTGGATATCGTCGACGGGCGGCCGGGCCTCAGCCTGTTTCAGGCCGAGATCCGCAGCCTGCCCCATGACTGCACGCTGCTGGAACGTCATCCGCTGGGCTCGCAATGCTTCATTCCGATGCAGGGCGGCCGATATCTGGTGATTGTCGCGCCAGACGAGGGCGGGGCGCCGGGAACTCCCCGTGCCTTCGTTGCCGAAGGATACCAATGCGTGAACATCGCACGGAACACTTGGCATGGCGTTCTGTGTCCGATTGCCGGCCCGGGCCTTTTCGCGGTCATCGACCGCATCGGTGCGGGAGGAAACCTTGAGGAGCACCGCCTGGGCCGGCCCATCCGCGTCACCCCGTAAGGGCGGCGCGCAAAAACAGGGAGAAGGACGATGGCAGACAGCACCATCGGGACGCCGGAACAACTCCGCGACCCGAACTACACGCCCGCGCTCTACAAGGCGGTGCCGCTCGGCATCCAGCACGTTCTGGCGATGTTCGTCTCGAACGTGACGCCCGCGATCATCCTGGCCGGTGCGGCGGGCTTCGGCTTCGGCTCGGCCGCGGGGGCGCAGGGCTTTCCGGACATGTCCTATCTGATACAGATGTCGATGCTGTTCGCGGGCATCGCCACGCTGTTCCAGACCATCGGCATCGGCCCGGTGGGCGCACGGCTGCCGATCGTGCAGGGCACCAGTTTCGCCTTCATCCCGATCATGATCCCGCTGGTCGCGGGCAAGGGGGTCGAGGCGCTGCCGGTGATCTTTGGCGGCGTGCTGGTGGGCGGGCTGTTCCATGCCGCGCTGGGCACGGTGATCGGGCGCATCCGCTTTGCGCTGCCGCCGCTGGTGACGGGGCTTGTGGTCACGATGATCGGGCTCGCGCTGGTCAAGGTGGGCATCCAGTATGCCGCGGGCGGCGTTCCGGCCATGGGCACGCCGGAATTCGGCAGCCTGCGCAGCTGGTCGGCGGCGCTGGTGGTGGTGTTCGTCACGCTGGGGTTGAAATTCTATGCCCGCGGGATGCTGTCGGTCTCGGCGGTCGCGGTGGGCATTCTTGTCGGCTATGTCTATGCGCTGGCCATCGGCATGGTCACCTTTCAGGGCATCGCGACAAGCTGGGGCCGGGCGGGCCTGATCGAGGTGCCGGTGCCGTTCAAGTACGGGCTTGAATTCTCGGTGGCGGCCATCGTGGGCTTCTGCCTGATGGCCTTTGTCTCGGCGGTGGAAACCGTGGGCGATGTCTCGGGGATCACCAAGGGCGGCGCCGGGCGCGAGGCGACCGAGAAGGAAATTCAGGGCGCGACCTATGCCGACGGGGTCGGCACGGCGGTTGCCGGTGTCTTCGGCGGCTTGCCCAACACCTCATTCAGCCAGAATGTCGGCCTGATTGCCATGACCGGTGTGATGAGCCGCCATGTCGTGACCATCGGCGCGCTGTTCCTTATCCTGTGCGGTCTGGTGCCCAAGGTCGGCGCGTTGATCCGCACCATCCCGATCGAGGTTCTGGGCGGCGGCGTCATCGTGATGTTCGGCATGGTGGTCGCGGCGGGTGTCTCGATGCTGTCGGATGTGCACTGGAACCGGCGCAACATGGTGATCTTTGCCATCGCGCTGTCGGTCGGGCTGGGCTTGCAGCTTGAACCCTCGGCGGTGCAGCACCTGCCCGAGACGCTGCGCATCCTGATGACCAGCGGCATCCTGCCCGCTGCGCTGATCGCGATCGGGCTGAACCTCGCGCTGCCCGATGACCTGCCCTCCGAGGCGACCGAGGAGGTTTCGGGCGGGCTGGCGGGGCAGGGGCGCGGCAGCCTGCCCGGCAGCCGGTAAGGGGCGCTGCGCCGCCCTCAGCGCTGGCGTTCGGCCAGCGCCCTGAGGGCGGCCAGCCGCTCCTGCGCCTCGTCCAGCGCCTTGGCGAAGCGTTCGGCGCGGGTCTTGTCCTCCTCCTGCCGCTTGGCCAGCGCCTCGCGGGCCTTTGATGCAAGCTCGGCGCTTTCGGGCAGCGCCCGGCGCACCTGCTGGGCGAAGGCCCGGTCGCCCAGCCGCGCCAGCCCCCGTTCGGTCGCCTTGCCCGAGGCGGCGAAGCGGTCCGAAAGCACCCGCCCGGCAAGCTCCAGCCGGGTGCCGGTTTCGTCCAGTATGCCGCCCGCATCCGCCCGCGCCGCGATCACCCGGTCGGTGCGCGGCAGGCCGATATCGCCGGGAATGACGATGGCCTTGCCGCTGGCAAAGCCTTCGGGCGTGGCAAGCTCCGGGTTCGCGCGCAACAGCGCGGCCTCAGCCAGTTGCAGCTTGCGCTCGGCCTCGGGTTCCTCGATCACGAAAAGCCGCTGGGCAAGCGTCTTGAGGCTGCGCTCGCGGGCCACTCGGGCGATCCTGTCGGCCATGATGCGTCCTTTCTGTCTCAGGGGGCAATGATGTTGAGCGCGGCAAAGGCCGCAGGCAGGCCCGCGGGCGTGACCTGAACGCCGGCCGAGGTGATGTTGCCCACGGGGGTCGCCGCGCGCGTTGCCAGAAGCAGCGACAGCCCCGCCTCGCGCGGGTGGCGCAGGCTGTTGGCGCCCGCGGTGATCCGTTCGGCGGCGATCACCACCTGCGCCGCGATATTCGCGCCGCCCAGCAGGTCGCACTGGTTGCGGCTGAAATCGACCGAGGCGGTGCCGGGCGCGGCGATGACGACGACCGGGGCAATCTGTGGGGCGAAATGGATCACCTGGTTGCCCGCCACGCCCAGTTGGACGGGCAGGATCGGCGCCACCTCGAACGCGTCGCGATGGGTCAGCGCGTAAAGCCGCCCGTCGATGGCGGCATAGCCGATGTCGCGCCGCTCGATGCCCGGGACCGCCCCCATCGTGCCGGTGAACGCCTCACGCAGGGCCGCGCCATCGCCGATCCGCGCGATATCCTCCTCCGAGCCGATCTCGATGGCCTGCCAGGCAGTGAATTCGCCGCGCCGTTCCGTGGTGCCGTCGATGCGGTTGTCCCGGACCGAAAGCTGGAACCAGGGCGGACGGCCCAGCACGCCCCAGGCCCGCGCCTCGGCGCGGTCGGGGCCGATCTCGGTGATCGTGTTGCCCTCGATCGCGAGGGCAAGCACCCCTTGCAGCGCGATTCCGGCATTCTGCGAGCGGTCGGGCATTTCCCGTCCGATCCCGCGGATCGAATTGCCGCGCGCCTGCCCCTCGATCACGCCGAGCAGGACGATCCCCGCCGCGCCCACGCCATCCGGCCCGCCGCGGATATCCTCGATCACGTTGTCCTCGATGGCGATATGGCGCCCGGCAAAGCCCGGTTGGGACATGATCCCGGCCAGCCCGCAGCGCCGGATCAGGTTGCGCTTGATGAGCAGGGCATCATACTCGCCCGCGATCCGGATGCCCACGCCGCCCAGATCCGAGATGCGGTTGCCGATCAGTTGCGCCGAGACCGGCACCTCGGGCACCACGTTGGGCATTATCAGGATACCGTCGGCCGCAACCGGTCCGCCGCTGATCTCGTTGTCCTGAAGGCGGATGTCGTTCACGCCGATCACGGCGGCGGGGCCTTCGGACTGGATCGTGTTGCCGTCAAGTGCTGTGCCGCCCGTGGGCAGTTCGAACCAGTTCAGCGCAACCCCCGCCATCGAGCCCGAGAAGACGTTGCGCGCCATGGTCGTGCCTGCAAGGCTGAAGGCAAGGCCCACCAGCCGCAGCCCGACATTGTCCGCGAACACGATGTTGTCGAGCATCCGCAATTCGGCCAGCGCCAGCCAGCCCGGGCGGGGCTCGACCGCGGCGACCACCCCGCCGCCGCCCATCGCGTCGAAGGCCGAGACCGAGCCGATTCCCATCGGCGCCGCGATCAGGCATTCCTCGATCTTGGCGGCCATCACGATGCCTTCGAGCACGATGCCATGATCCTGCCGTGTCGGCCCCGAGGCCAGCACCAGGATCGCCAGGCGGCGCAGCGCCATCGTCGCGGTATGCGTCGCCCTGAGCCCATGCGCCGAGGCCGCGCCGGGCGCGGTGGACCCCGCGCTTTCGGGCGCAACGATGATCGACAGATCCTCGATGCGGATGTCTATGCAGGTGTCGATCTCGATGGCCGCGCCCACGGCGTTCTGCAACGAGATGACCGTCGTGATCCCGTGCCCCTTCAGCGTGACGCCGAACAGGTTCGCCATGCGCAACGGTTCGCGCAATTCGTAGCGCCCGGGGTTCAGGCAGACCGTGCCGCCGCCCGCCGCCGCCACGCGGTCGATGCCCGCCTGGATCGTCAGCGGGCCCGAGGCATGGCTTTCGGGGGTGACGCAGACCGAACAGGCGCAGCCTTCGCCGGCGGGGACCTGCGTGGGGTCGGGCGGCCAGAAGATGCGGCAATCGTCCGGCGCGGCGCTGGGCGAGGTCAGGACCGCGAGCTTGCAGTAATGGCGCTGGACGCTGTCGGGCGGGGCCTCGGTCAACCGCTCGATCTGGGTGCCCGCGGTGCGCGCGCGGAACCGCCAGGCATCCATCGCCCGATACCGCCCCGCGCCCGGCGCGGTCGAGAAGGCCACCGTGATCCCCGATTCCAGCAGCAGGACCGTGCCCGCGGGCGGCACCGGGATCAGCCCGGGCGGCGCGCCGGGGTTCTCGGCGTCCAGATCCCACCATACGGAATTGTCGGCGATGTTGCGGATCACGCCGGTCTGGTCCCAGCGGATCAGCCGGGAATGGCGTGCGCGCGGGGTGTCACCGTCAAGGCCGGTGGGGATCAGGTCGGGGTCTATGGTCCCCTCAAGCTCGATTTCGCGCATGTCCTCGCGCACCGCGGCGATGCGCAGGATCTGGCCCGAGCGATGGTCGAACTCGCGCCGGTCATCGGTGATCTCGACCCAGTTGCCCTCGCGAAAGCGCAGGATCTCGTCGCGGCCGATGCTGCGCACGGTGATCCGGTCGGCCGAGGCGGCAAAGCTCTCGATGGCGGCCGCGACCGAGGCATTCTCGCGCGAATACTTGAACCACGCATCGGTCTGGGCGCCGCTGTCGCCGACCTGATGGATTTCCACCCGGTAGAACTGGTTCTCAAGCCCGGTATAGCCATCGGTCGGCGGCACAAGGCAGGGATCTTCGGGATCCTCGACATCGACGGTATCGGTGCTCAGCCGCGCGGTCGAGGGCGCGATGGTCGCGGCCCAGCCGGTCAGTGCCTCGTCGGGCGTGGCGCAACTGGCCCCCGTGCCGATCCCGCCCAAGAGCCGCACCTGCCAGACTGTCTGCCAGCGCGTCGCGCTGTCCACCCCGCCCAGCGCGGGGTCCAGCAGCGTCGGGTCCATCAGCGCCGTCACCTCGCGCTGCCAGGCGACCAGATAGGCCAGCACCGGCCCGCTGACCCGGGGCGGATCCTCGGGCGTCGGCCACCAGGGCTGGGCGCTGTAGGCGACATAGCCCTCGGGGGGCGAGGCCAGTTCGTCCAGAACGCCTTGCGGCGCGGTCGCGGGGCCGGTGCCGCGGTCGAAGACCGGGACGGGGCCGTCGCCCGCCCGCGCGAAATCGGCATTGCCGTGGTTTTCCACCAGCATCCCGCCAAGATAAAGCCGCCCCGGCCCGATCTCGATCCCGCCGCCTGCAAGGCGGATGTGAAAGCCGGTTTCCGTCTCGCGCGTGACCACGGCGCGGCCGATCGTGTCCACCGTGCCCGCCCGGATGCGCCGCTCCAGAACGCGCACCATCTCGTTCCAGTCGGAGTCCAGCACCGGCCGGCCCTGTTGCAGGAACACCCCGGCATAGTCGCGCAGCGCGTCGAAACTGTCCTTGCTGTAATCGCCGCCCATCGCTCGGGTCCTTTCGGTCAGGTTTCGAAGATCAGCCCGGCCGCGAGGCCGAACCGGAGGTATTCGTCAAGGCGCAGGCGCAGGTTCGTTTCGCGCTGGGGCTGGTGCAGCAGATGCCAGGCGCCCATCTCGCCCTCGTCGGACGCCCCCTTGCGGATCTCGGCCGGTGCGCTCTGGCGCAACTGGGCATAGGCGGGCGCGCTGGCCGACAGCGCGGTAAAGGCGGGCACCAGCCAGGGCAGGATGCGGGCACGGATCAGCTGCCGTTCGGCCAGCGGCACCGGCCCGCCAAGAAGGACGGCGCGCGAAGCGATCGCCTCGTCGATGGCCAGTTGCGGCTGGCAGCGGAAGCGGCGCGGCACGATCGAGCCCGGCGGCACATAGGAAAAGCGTAGGCATCCCTCTTGCCGCCGCTCGGCGCGCACGGGTGGCTCGCCGGGGCTGGCGGGGCGGGCGAACAGGATCGCATCCGACACCAGCGGCAGTGCGCGTGCGCGGATGCGGCCGATCACGCTTGCCCGCAGGATCGTCACGGCCCCCGCCGGGGCATTGTCCGCAAGCCCCGCGATGGCCAGTCCCGCGGGGCTGTCGGCCGGATCGGCGGCGGCGGCGTCAAGGATGCTGTCCTCCAGCCGCAGGCTTGCGGTGTCGGTCATCCGCACCGGCCCGAGGATCGAGCGCGCGATACTGACCGCGACGCCCGTGGCCGTGACCCGCAGGCTGACCGCGCCCGGGCTGGCCGGGCGGCCCTGAGCGGTGAAGGACAGCCCCGGGATCAGCGTGACATGCGCGAGGTCCAGCGCGGCCAGCGACACGCCGCCCTCGGGCACGACCTCCAGCGCGCAGCCATCCAGCACCAGCCCGTTCAGCGTGACGCGGCCCCGGGCCGCGCCGCTGATCGTGACCGGATCGCTGCCGCGCAGGATCGCCCGCACCCCGTCCGCGCTGCGCAGCCCGATCCCGGCATTCTCGGGCGCGCGGATCGTGGCGGGGGCGGGGTAGATGCCGTTCTCGGTGATCTCGACGATGCCGCCCTCGGGGCCGATGCTGTCCAGCGCGTCTTGCAGGCTGACATGGCCGCTGTCGGGAAAGCGGATCAGCCGCCCCGTGCCCGCGGGCGGCGGCAGGCTGGCGGCGCGGTTGTATTCGCCGCCGCCGATGGGGCCGGGAAAGGCGGTGTGAAAGCTGACCCGCACCTCGCCCCCGGGCGGGTCGCGAAAGGCGATGCGGCCAAGCACGGGATCGACGCGCACGGGCCGCAGGCTGCCCGCCGGATCGGGGGGATGGGGGACATGCGCCCAGCCCGCCCCGTCATCGGACAGATCGCAGGCGGCGATATCCGAAACCGGCACCGGCGCGCCCCCCACAAAGATATCGAGGGCGCGCAGCCCGCCCGGCGCGTCGCCGCGGATCCAGGCTGCGGGTGTGGCGTCCAGCATCCGCCGGGTGATCGCGCCCGGCACGTTCACCGGCCCGGCCAGCGCGGTGATCTCGCGCTCGGCCTCCTGCCGGTTGACCAGTTGGCGCGGCGCGCCCAGAGGGTCGAACAGAAAGCGCCGGTCATCCACCGAAGTCGCGGGCACAAGGCTCTGGCGCATCGCCTGAAGCCGCCACAGATGCAGCCCGACATTGGGCAGGTTGTGCCGCCCGCCGATGCCGCGCCGCCCCTGGCCTTGCGTGATCGAACGGACATCGACCGACCGCGCCCCAATGTCGAAGGCCCCGCCCAGCCGTTCCAGCGCCAGCGGGTTGCGCAGGTTCGCCGTGGTCTGTGCCCCGGGGCGGGCGACGTTCATGTGCTGACAACAGGCGGTGCGCTGGACATATTCCACTGCCGAGGCGGGCCAGCCGGTCACGTCGCGGGCCAGTTGTTCCAGCACCTCCGCGGTGCCCTTGCGGCGGCGATAGGCGATGGTGTTGGCAATCTCGGCCCGGCTGCCCGCCGCCAGCCCCTCGACCGGATGCAGCGTGCGGTAGCCGACCAGTCCGCCGATATAGGGCGCGGCCCAGGGGGCGCAGGTCTCTATGAACAGGTCGTCGAGCAATTGCTCGATGCTTTCCTCGACCACCGCGCCCTCGCGGGCCAGCACGTCGACCAGCGCGGCCAGCGGACCGCCCTCGTCGGCATCGCGCAGCCGGTGGATCGCGGGCAGCAGCGCGTATAACGCTTCTGGCGTGACGCGGGTCATGGCATCGCCTCCAGGTGGTCGAAGGGCGCGGGCGAAAGCGTCAGGATCTCGGCCGCCAGCAGCGCGCCGTCGCTGCCGGTGCGGCCGGTGCGCGCGGCAAGCAGCATGTGGTCGGTCGGCGTCGATTGCGGCCCGCTTTCGCGATAGAGCCGGTCGATATCGACCGCGCGCACGCCGGCCACCCGATGCGCCGCGGCGGCGACATCGGACAGCGCTACGGGCTGGGCGAAATCGCGGTTCTGGAAGGCATAGGCCGCGCGCAGCGCCGTCTCGACCGCCGCCAGAACGCTGGGCGTGTCATGCGCGGGATCGACCGCGACCTTCAGCCCCAGCCGGAAACGCGCGGGGGCGTAGGACAGAAGCTCGAAGCTTGCCAGCGGGTCGCCATAGGTTCGGTAGGCATCCCCGAGCGCCTTCAGGACCGGCCCCGAGCCTGCCAGCACCGCGCCATCCTCGCCCGCGACGGTGACGACGATCCGGCGGCTTTCGCCCTGCCAGACCCAGCGCGCATCGGCCCGCGCGATGCCCGGATAACCCAGCGCGAAATCGCGGTAATCGGTGATCGAGACGATCCGGCCCAGCGTCAGCGTGCGGATCGGCGCGTTGCGCCGCGCGGCCCCGGCGCTTTCGGGATCGGCGCCGCCGCTGGCCGCGGCGGGGTTCGTCACCTCCTTCAGCCCGAGCGGGCGGTCGATCGCCAGCGACAATTGCCCCGCCCGCAGATTGCCCGCGCGGCCCAGCCCCTTGCGATACTCGGCCTCGATATTGTCGCGCCCCGCTGGTGGCCTTGCACCCGAGATCCCGTCGCCGAAGCGCACCGTGGTTTCACCGCTATCGGCCAGCGTCGTGGCAAAGACCCGCGCGGTCGGACCGCGCTGGTAAAGGTCGGGCACCTCGGCCCATTCCACCCCGTCGATGCGGATCCGCAGGCTCGACGCCACGCCGGTTTCGGTCGAGGCGACCAGATGCGTCACCGGCGCCTGTTTCAGCGCAAAGCGCTGGAAGGGCTGCGCGGGATCGCCCGCGCCCAGGATCTCGGACGCCCCCTCGCCATGCGAGGCGCGCGCGATATTGCCATGGATCACCGCGCTGGCCCGGTCGAGGGGGGACAGGATCGGGTCCGCCAGCGTGATCCTGCCATGCAGCGGATCGGACTGGTCGAAACCGGCGATCCGGTGGCGCTGGACGATTGCGGGGCTGGTCTCGTCGGCCGCGACCGGGGGCAACTGGCCGCGCAGGGCCAGCGTCAGGGCCAGCCGCCCCTCGGGATCGGTGACCAGCCACAGGCCAAGCAGCGGCGCGGCGGGGGCGAACAGGACCGCCTGGACCGTCAGCCGCGTGCCGCGCGCCACGCTGTCGAGCGTGCCATCGGCGCGCAGCACCGTCAGCCGGGCAATCGCGGTCTCGACCTGCGCGCGGCGGCCTTTCAGATAGACGAGGCGACCCTCGGGCAGGTCGGGCACAACCCCGTCCAGCGTGATATCGGCGCCGTGAAGGAAATCGCGTTCGGGGGTTTCGGCCAGCACCAGTTCCTCGCTGCCGCCATGCACGGCAACCCGGCGGTAATCGCCCGCGAAATCCGCGACCCAGCCGGAGCGGTCCGGGGTCAGCACCGTGGCGCGCCCGCTGATCGCATAGCGCGCCTCGGCCTCGGCGGTGACGGATGCGATGCGGAAAAGCTGGGGCGCGGCGCCGGGGCTGCTCAGCACCGCCCAGCCGCCGGGCGTGAACTCCCGGTGGACGGCATCCAGCACGATGCGCGTGTCCGCCTGACGCCCGGCGAAATCCCAGTCGCCCACATTGCCGCTGCTGCCGGTGATCGGCGAGGGCGAATTTTCCGGCGCCGTTCCCACAAAGCCGAAAGCCGTGCGTGTGGACGAGGCCAGGACCGCCGGATGCGGCGCGTTATGGCCGAAAAGCGCGGTCTGGCGGCGCAGGGCATAGACGCGGTGCACGGGTTCGTCCTCGCCCGCGGGGCTTAGCGTGCCAAGCGCGCCCGCCCACTCGATCCATGTGCGGTCCAGCGCGGGATCGGGCGCGACGCGGGTCAGCCGCCGCACCGCCCAAAGCGCCGAGCCGGTGGAAAACCCGGGCCAGCCGTTGTCGAAGCGTTGCGGGTGGACGATCAGGATCGCATCCCCGGTTGCCAGCCCCGTCGCCTGCCCGGCAAGCCAGGTGCCGGTGTCGCCCTCGGCCAGCGTCACGCGCCGGTTCTGCCGCGGGCGCATCCGGTTCCAGGCGACGCGGGCCTCCAGATCGGCTAGCGTTTCAAAGACTTGCGCGGTCTCGTCGGGGCCGGGCGTGCTTTGCACCCGGGTCCCGGCGGGGATGGTCAGTTCGGCCACATCCGGCGCGGCACCGGGCGGATCCTCCATCAGGAAGACCAGATCGGTCTCGGCCGCGGATCCCGGATGCAGCCGGTAGCCGATCAGCCGGGCGATCTCGGCGATCGAGAAGCGTTCGTTGGCGGTGTCGATATAGGCTTCGGTCGCGTGGCGCTCGTTGTAGAAGGTCAGCACGTCCAGCACCGACGCCCAGGCGTCGATCAGTGCGATGGTGAAATCGTCATCGGCCCGCGTGCCAAGGCGGGCCAGCGCCGGCAGGGTGGATGACGCAAGCCGGGCCAGCATCGAGGCCTTGAAATCGCCATGCAGGCCCGTCCGGGTCTGGACCCGGCCCAGGTCGGGGCGGTTTTCGACCGGGCGCGGGGTGGACAGCGTCACCCCCTCGCAGCAGCCGCAGGCATCGCCGGGCGCGGCGGGGGTATCGGGATGGCCGATGCGGATCGGGGCGTCGGTCATTTGCCGCCTCCCATGGTGATGGCAAGCGAACCGCGTTCGGGGAAGTTGCGGTCATTCTCGCATTGCGCGATTTCCAGCCGCCCCATCCGGATCACGCCGTCTTCCAGCGGTTTGGTCGCGGTCGTGCCGCGGCGGCGGAAGGTGGTCGCCTTGACCGATGTCACCCCCTCGACACCCATCGCCGCGGCATGAATCCGGCTCAGCCAGACAGGATCGCCAAAGCTGAAATTGTCGGGGTGGAACAGGCCCTTGCGCCCGCCCGGCAGGCGCGCGCTTGACAGCATGTCCAGCACCTCGCGCCGGATCCCGGCCCGGAAATGATCGGGACCGGCACAGACGAACAGCGCGATTTCCAGCGCGACAAAGCGCGGCGCGTCGATCTGAAGGTCGTAGCCCGCCATGCGGTAGCGGTCGAGAAACTCGGCCAGTTCGGTGCGGAACTCCGGTGTCACGGGCCGCCCGCCGAAGCGGTCCACCGTGACGAAGACGGTGTGCCCGTGCCCGTTCCAGCGCAGCGTGGCGACCGCGCGCTGCACGTCGGGGTGACGGCGGGCCATCTCGGCATAATCGGCCTCGGTCACCGCGCGTTCCTGGCGGCGATAGGCAAAGGGGGCGGCGGCGCGCACCTCGTCGATGGTTTCGGGGCCCAGCCCGCCCGTGGCGGGCAGCGGGTTCGTCACCGCCTCGATCCCGCCCTTGTTGGTGATTACATGGGCAATCGCGCCCGCGCCCACATTGCCCTCGGGGCCGTTGCCCACCCGGTAGCGCGCGGCGAACCCCGTGCCCGCGTTCGGCCGCCGTCCGTTCAGATCGTCGCCAAAGCGGATCCGGGCACGGCCGTCGCGTTCGGTCTCGACCACGAAATGGCGATCCTCGGCAAAGGAGTTCAAGAGATCCGCCCGCGCCTGCCAGTCGTCATGGGCCGGGCTGTCATCGGTCAGGGTGACGGCGGGCGCGCGGGCGGCCAGCGGCTGGTGGATCGCGGCATGGGCGGATCGGGTGGCCAGCGGGTCATGGGCCACCGCATCGCCCGTCACAGGGTCGCGGATCACGGCGGCCTGGGTGACGGGGCCAAGCGCCAGAAGGGGGGCGAACCGGGGTGGCACGGGCCGGGGGTCGGGGCGGGTGCAGGGATCGCCCGTGGGCGCGGGCACAAGGCTTAGATGCGGCTCGGGCACGCGGCCGAGCGGCTCGTTCGCGATGCTGCGGCCATGATCGGCCAGCACGATATTGCCCAGCGCATGGCTGACCCCGGTCACCACCCCGCCCCCCGCAGCATCGTCGCGCCGGGCCGACAGGCACAGCGCAAAGGGCAGGGCGTCTTCCTCGGCCCAGCGGATTTCGGTGATCCGGGCGGGATCGGCACCGGGTTCCAGCGGCAGCGGGTCGGTCAGCCCGGCCTGCACCGCGGTCAGGCGCACCGCATGGCGCCGCGTCGGGTCGGCATCGGCGGCACGTCCCGTCCGCGGCCCCAGCCCTTCGGCAAGCACAAGGATGTCGCCGGGCGCCAGATGGGGGAAATCGCCCGCCAGCGTGGCCCGCGTGGCACCCCTGGGCAGGCAACATTCGTCGCTGCCCCAAGTATAGAAGTCGATCCGGTCATGTGCTGGCCGGAAGGTGCCGCGATGCAGCGGCTCGAACACCTGCGGGTCGCGGTCCAGCGCGCGCTCGCGCTGGTCGGGCGTCAGAACCGGGTCGAAGCCGGGCAGCCGGGTGAGGAATTGCAGATCGGCCGGTTCGGCCGTGACCTCGGCGGTGACGCGGACCTGCACCCAGACCCGGGCATTCGCCCCGTCATGCATCCGGTAATCCACCAGCCGGGCATGGCGGCGCACCGAGGATCGCCGCCGCGCGGTCGCCAGATAGCTTTCGGTGGCCACCGCATCCTGCGCATAGCTCAGCCGGTCGCCGGTATAGGCCAGCATCTCGACCAGCGCGATGCCCAGATCGGCCGGGTTGCGTTCGCGCCAGTCGGGCATGATCTGCGCCATCCGGCCCAGCATCAGCCGGCGGAAGCTGCGATAATCCTTGGCCAGATAGCTGATCGCGGGCGGCGCGGGTGCGTCCGGGGCGCAGTCGGTGCGGGGGGCGCAGTCGAAATCGGTGGGACATTCCACCTTGAACGAGAAGTCCACTTGCGCCAGCAGCCGGTCGATCCCGTCCGGCGGCGACAGCGGGTCGCCCGCGCGGGTCAGGCGCAGCGTGTAGCGGGCGTGATCGCCATGGCTGTCGGTGCGCAGCACCAGCGTCGCGGCCTGCGCCTCGGGGTCCAGCGTGGCCAGATGGGCGATCAGCCCCGGTTCGGCCAGCGCGGGGTCGGGCGTGTCGGCGCGCATGACCCAGGTAATGCCGACCCCGGTGATCCGCTCGCCGCCCGTCAGGTCCAGATCGCCCGGCGTCAGGTCGGGTGCGGCGCGCAGGAAGCGCAGCAGGAGCGTGCGCTGGCGCGGCGTGTCGGCGGGCGCCTCGCCATCCAGAACCTCGAGGAAGTCGATGCCGTTCAGCGGCGGGTTCGCCAGCACCAGTTCGCGCCGTCGGGGATGGCAGCAGCGATAGATCATGTCCCCGTCTCCAGCGCGAATTCGGCCAGTTCCTGCCCCTCGCGGCCGCGCAGCCGATAGGCGATGCGGATGCGCAGGGTGGCATTCTCGGCTTCGGTTTCCACGGCGTCGATCTCGATGCGCTGGCCCATATGCTGTTGCAGCGCGCCGCGGATCAGGAATTCGGCGGTGGCCGCGGCCTCGGGGCTGGCGGCGGCAAAGACCAGTTGCAGCACGCCCGCGCCGAAATCGGGGCGGTTCACCCGCTCGCCGGGATTGGTGAACAGGATCTGCTCGATCAGGTCGCGAATGTGCTTGGCCTCGGCGGCGCGTGCGGTGCGTTCCGATCCGTCGAAATGATAGGGAAAGTCGATCTGCATCGCCTCAACTCCCGATCACGCGGGTCTGGGCCATCACCGGGATCATCGGCGACCCCGTCGGCGTCGTGGTCGAAACGCTGTCCATCAGCACCACGGGTTGGCCGCCCGCAAAGACCCGCGTTGCCGCGACCAGGTAGCTGCCCGTGACGCAGGGGATCGCGGCGCAGCCGGTGATTGCCCAGGGGCCGGGCTGGGTCGCGACCGGCTGACCCGAGACCAGGACGCGCGCAAAGGGCGCGGTGGGCGTGGCCGGACCGCTATGCGCGCAGGTGACGACCGCGCCAAGATGCAGGATGGGTCCGGGCATGGCGTTCCTCCTCAGATCACGGTCAGGGCGCCGTTGTTGACGGTGACGGTCGGGCCGATCAGCGTGATCGAGGCGCCGCGGCCGTTCTGGATGTAGATGCCGGTATCGTTCACGATGAGCGAGGCGCCGGCGGTCGTCTTGATGACGATGCCCCCGGTGGGGCCGGGCAGGTCGGTCACCGTGACGCCGTTCTGGCCCAGCGTCTGCATGGTCAGCGCCGACAGCGCGGGCGGCGTCATCAGGTGCAGCGCGGGCACCTCGGCGGCCGAGCCGAAGAAGCAGCCCGACCAGATCGGATGGTCGGGATCGCCCTGTTCGAACTCGATCCAGACGCCCGCGCCGATCGGCGGCACCGCGACCGATCCGGTCTGAAGCCCCGCCACAGGAAAGCAGGGCATCGCCCAGCTGCTGAGCGCCACCGACGAGACATCGGTCACCATGGCCTGGATGCGGCCCATCATCATCGGGTCCACATTGTTCAGCACCGTGCCGCGATATTTCCCGTAATAGCGTTGCGTCATGCCGGCACCGATGCCTGGGTGGGCAGAAGCCCGTTGCGTTTCAGGGTAAAGCCCTGGCTGTAGCTGCCGCGCCGGATCTCGTGGGTGACGCTGGCGACGTAATGCACCCCGTCAAAGGCCGCGCCCGCGCCGCGCACCCCCACCAGCCCGCGTGCTTTCAGGATGCGGCCATAGCGCAGCACGTCGATCCGGCCCCGCCCGGTGACCGCGTCCGAATGGCGGGCGGCATGGGCAAAGCCGCGGGCCAGCGCCTCGATCGGGTTCATCCGCGCGGTGTCGGTGAGCCGCCGGATCTTCGGCGGCAGCGGCGGGATCGCGCCCAGGGGCGGATGAAACGGGATCGCGGACGGGATCGGAATGGGGATCGGCGCGCGGGTCTCGCGGTTCTGGATGAACACCACCGGCATCTCGGTGCCGTCCTTGTCGAAGGTGAAGCGCAGTTCCTGGGCATTGGTGGCGCTGCCTGAATCGATGGTCAGCGCGGGCTGTATCGCGCCGATCCGCACCTCTGGCCCCCAATAGGCAAAGCTGGTCGCGGGCGCGGGGCCGGGCTTCATGAAGAAGGTGTAGCCCGCCGCATCGGCCAGCGCGCGGATATAGGCCAGGTCGGTATCCTGGTGGCGCGGGATGCGTTCGGTCGGCAGCGGCGGCCCCTCGACCGATGGGATCACCTGCGGGATCACGCCAAGCCAGGCGTATTTCGCAAGGATCATCGCGACGCGGGCAAAGGGCGGCATCGCGGGATAGGGCAGGCCCGAGAAATCGACGATCTCCATCGCCGCGGTCAGATCCTTGCCCTGCACGCTGAGCGTTCCGGGTGCCCCGCCCGTGCCGGGGGTCAGCGCGGTGCGGGTGACCACGCCGTTGATCAGCGTGCTGGCCTGCCCGTTCACCGTGGCCACCAGCGCCACCCGCAGGATCGGCAGCGCCGCACCGCCCGCCAGCAGGAAGACGGTGTTCAGCGGCGAGTCCTTCTCGACCGCGAATTCCATCGAAAAGCCGCTTTGCGTCTCGCCGGAATTGTCCTCGATGCTGACCGATTGCAGGGCATCGACGACCGAGGCAGGCGCGGGCACCGGGATGCCCGGGCCAAACAGCAGCGTCAGGTCGATGCCCTTGATCATGGCGCTATTCCTCGGGCGGCGCGGGCACGCCGCGCGGCCAGGTGATGCGGATCGCGGTCTCCGGTTCCTCCAGGTCCTCGGCCCAGATCGCGCCATTCGCATCCATCAGCAGCCAGAACATTTCCGCATCGCCCGACTCGGCCGCGGCGATGCGGTCCAGCCGGTCGCCCTGGTTCGTCTCGCGCAGGTGGCGCAGGGCAAATTCCTCGGGCGGCGGCGAGAGGCGGCGTTGCAGATAGCTCACCGGCTGGCCGTCCGGCCCGGTGACCTGCGCGGTCGGGATGCCGTGATAGCGGCTTTCGGGCGGGAAATCGGTGCGCTCGATGATGCCCGCCTCGAACATCGCCTGGATTGGGTTCTTCATGCCGGCAGCCCCCCAAGTCCCAATTCGCCCAGCTGCCCGGCGGCGGCGCGTGCGGCCAGCGCCTCCTTGCCTTGCAGATAGGCCATGAACAGCCCGCCGCCCCGATGGTCGAAGCCCAGATCGGCGACCGACAGCACCCGCAGCGTCAGGCTGACCCGCGCGCGGATCGGGTTCAGCGCGGGATCGAAGAATTCCTCGGTGATCGACAGTTCGGCCAGCCGCACCGGCACCACGCGGCTGCGGCTCCAGACGAACAGCGCCAGCGGGGTTTCGACGGGCGTGATCTCGAAACTGCCGCTGCGGCGCTGGGCGCCCTGGCGTTCGAGTTGCGCGACCGTCGGGTGCAGCATCGATTCCAGCGCGGCAAGTGCGGGGAACAGCCCGGTCTCGACCGCGGCGGCGTTGCTGTCGGGAAATTCAAGCTGGTCGGTCGCGTCCAGTTCCGCCTCGAAGGTGATCGTCTCGACCGCGGGGCCGGTCAGCCGCAGCGGATGCGCCCGCGCGCCCTCGCCCTCGACCGCCTGCGCGCTCAGCCGACGGCTCAGCGTCTCGGCGGCATATTGCAGCGCCACGATCCGGCGCACCGCGCCGCTGCCCGGCTCGATCAGCACCAGCCCCGCGCGGGTCAGACGGGGGGAACGGGGAAAGCCGGTCATGGGCAGCCCTCCGCATGCGCTGGGGTAGCTGATGGGCAGCGGCGGGAGCGTGTCGCGGGGGCCATGCACGTCTCCTTATGTGTTTCTGATATGCGCTGCGTAGCGGCTGTCGGGCGAGATCACGATTTCGGTGATCGTTCCGTCCGGATCCTGGTCGGTCAGCGCCTCGACCTGCCGGTTCGCTGGATTCATGATCCCGGCCTGCTGCATTGCGGCAAGCTGCGGAGCCTGGCTTGACCAGACCCCGCCAAGCCACGCGCTGATCGCCTGGTCGCGGATGGGGTGAAGCGCCAGGAATTCGTAGGCGTCTGGCGCCACTGATCTTTGCCGCACCGGCAGGACCATCGGTTGGTTCAGGAAGTGGCGCAGCCTTTCCTCGTCTGTAGAGAACGTGTCCTGTATGCCCATTTCGCCGAACCAGTGGCGCAGCGAGGCCATGACATCCGCATTCGCCGCCTGGGTCGGGATTTCGTTGTCCGGAATGGAGCGGAAGCCAAGCGTGGGGAAGGATTGCCACCAGTCAGGCCCGGTGACGGTGGGATTGGTGCCGTTCTTGCCGAAGAACGTGCCGACCGCGCTCATATAGCTGGCGTTTCCGCCGACGCGGCATCCGCGAAGGTCGATCGTGCTGCTGGCCGAGAACCGCTCCCGCACCTGCGTCAGCCTTTCATAGAATTGCGCGTTCGCCCCGGTATTCGCGGCTGCTAGGTCGGATATCAGGTCGGGATCCTGCAAGCCGAGCCCGTTCGGAAACCGCAGGATTTCGGTTGCCTTGGTCCGCAGCGCCACCGAGAGACGTTCGAGTTCGGCGAGCAGGTCGAGATTGATCTGGTTAAGGATGATCCGCAGAGATTGCTCCATCGTCGCGGATTGCGTCTGTACCGTCTGCTGTTCGTCCGGTGAAAGCGCGCTGTCGGGCGCGCCTTCCTGGAACATCCAGTGCTCGACGGTGCGGCGCAGGAAATTGGCGATCACGGGTTGCGGTCTGGCCCCGGACTGGCCAAGGCCGAAGGTCGACATCAGCGCGGTATGTTCGGCGCGGGTGGCGTCCACGACCGTGTCTATCGAGGATTGATTGAGCAACTGCGTCGTCAGATAGGATTCAAGGCCGCGTCCCTGATTCTGCGCAAAGCCGCGCAAGTGCGGTTCAAGCACGCCCTGGGTGCCGCCCTCGAACATCCGGATGAAAAGGTTGTTCCGGTCGGCATGTGTAACCAGCCTGATCCGGCTCAGGGCTCCGGTGCTGGCGGCAAGTCGCTCGACAATGCCTGCGATGCTGTTGATCGCCTGCGGGTTCAGGCCCCAGGCCCGATGATAGCTGTCGGCCTGGGTCAGGAAGCCGTCGCCCGCGGGATCGGCGATGAAGGTCTGATCGGGCACATGCTGGGGCTGGCCGAACCGGACAATGCTTCGGGGCGCAAGGCTGTGGCGGATTTCCGGGCGCATGCCCGCCGCCAGATGCCCGACGCTGCGCTCGGCCTCGGTCTCGATGGCCGCTGCCGCGCTTGCGCTGCCTGCCGTGCGCTGCTGAAGCGTATGGGTCAGTTCATGCGCCATCAGGTGTCGGCCCCTCGGGCTTCCGGGGGTGTATTCGCCCGGGGCGAAGGCGATGTTCTGTCCCAGCGTGTAGGCGCGTGCGCCGATGCCGCGGGCAGCCGCGCCCGCGCGCGCGCCCTCGTGCAGGCGCACCGCAGACAGGTCGCGGCCGAAGCGGGGTTCGAAAAAGCCCCGCTCGGCGCGCGACAGCGGCCGGCCTCCGGTCGCGACGGCGGCTGCCGCGGATTCCACCGCGGTCCCCGTTGCCGTGGGTCCACCGGTGGATTTCATCTGCACCTCGTCCTCCTTCTTGCGCTTCTCTTCCTCGTCGGGCTGGCGCTGGATCAGCGGCGTGACCGGCAAGGGGCCGGTCAGGGGCGTGGGGCGGTCGGCGGTGAGGGTATCGGCGATGCGGTCGGCCTCCTGCTCGAACCGGTCGCCCGGGCGGCCGAGCATGGGCTTGGCCTGCACGCGCGCGGCGGTGGCGGGTTGGGCGGGTTGCGGCGGGGCGTGGGTCATGGGCCTGTTCCTTCCAGCACGCTGCGGGCCAGCCCGGCCACCGCCCGCCCGATGGCGGGTTCGATCCCGGCCTCGCCCGCGTCGGCCTGTGCCCGCGCCGCCATGCCTGCGCGGGCCTGCGGGGCGGGGGTCAGCGGGGCGCTGCCAGCCAGCGCCTCGGCCAGCGCCCCGGCGATGGCGCGTTCGAGCGAGCCGCGCGAGACCGGCCCGCCCGTGATGCTGAGCGCGTCGATCCGGATCGTGATGCGTTGCGGCGTCATTCCAGCGCCCTCCGTTCCGCGGCGGTGAAGGGTTTTTCCAGCTTGGCGTATTCGCGTTCGGCGGCGGCCAGAACGTGGGCCATCGTGACCGGCCCGCCGGTGTCGGCGGCCAGGTAACTTGCGTTCAGTGCGACCGAGCGGATCGCCCCGCCCGCAAGGTTCAACCGCGCCAGCCGCGCGGGATCGAGCCCCGAGGTCGGCGTGGCGGCGGGGAAGATCCGCGCCCAGATCGCGGCGCGCGCCGCCGCATCGGGGAAGGGGAAGGTCACGACGAAGCGCAGCCGCCGCAGGAAGGCCGCATCCAGCGCCGATTTCTGGTTCGTCGTCAGGATCGCGAGGCCGGGATAGGATTCCATCCGCTGCAACAGGTAGCTGACCTCGATATTGGCATAGCGGTCATGGCTGTCGCGCACCTCGGAGCGTTTGCCGAACAGCGCGTCGGCCTCGTCGAACAGCAGGATCGCGCCGCTGGCCTCGGCGGCGGCAAAGACGCGCGACAGGTTCTTCTCGGTCTCGCCGATATACTTGCTGACCACCTGGCTCAGGTCGATCCGGAAAAGATCGAGCGACAGCTCGCCCGCGATCACCTCGGCCGCCAGCGTCTTGCCGGTGCCCGAGGCCCCCGCGAACAGCGCCGCCGAACCCAGGCCCCTGGGGCTTTTCTCGCGCCAGCCCCATTGGTCGCTGACCTGCCAGCATTGGCGGACATGGGCGGCCAGGTCCTTGAGCTGCGCGATCAGCGGCGCGGGCAGCACCAGGTCACCCCAGGTGGCGCGCGAGTCGATCCGCTGCGCGAGCCCGTCCAGACGGCGCCGCCCCTGCACCCGCGCTGCCCGCCAGAGTGCGGGGGCAAGCGTTTCGGGCGGGCTGCCGGGGGGCAGCATGTCGGCGGCGGCGGCGATGCCTGCGCGGTCCAGCGCGAAATGCCCCGCCAGCCGGTCAAGCGCGGGGCCAAGCACCGCGGCGCGTCCCGGCCCCAGAATCGCGTGCCAGAGCGCGCGGCGTTCGGTACTGTCGGGGGCCGGGGTCTCGATCCGCAGGCGCGGCGCGCGTTCGGGCGGCTCGGGATCGGGCGCGGCGATGGCGGTGGGGCCATGCAGCAGATCGGCCAGCGCGCGGGCGGCATCGGCGGTTTCGGGCTGCGCCTCGATCAGCAGGGCGCCATCGCCGAAGGCCAGCTCGCGGTCGATCAGCAGTGCCAGCGCGTGACGCTCGGCCGGGTCGGCGGGAATGTCGGCCGCCGCGATCCGCCAGGACGACAGGCCCAGCGCGGCGGCGGCCGTCGCCAGCGCCGCGCGCGCGGCCGCCGCATCGGGACCGGCCAGCAGCAGCACGGGCAGCGGCCCGGGCATGTCCCAGGCCCGCGCGATGGCGGCGGCACTGTCGCGCGCCGCGCCGGTCGGGGGCGCCTCGGGCAGGGGCAGCGGGCGGACACGCGCCGCAAGACGCGGGTCGAGATAGCCCAGCCCCATCAGGAACTGCACCGCGCGTTCATCCGCGACCAGCGTCCGGCGCAGCATCGGCCCGGTGCCGTCCAGCGTCAGCAGCATGTGGCGGCGCAGCGGCGCGGCGGGGCAAAGCGCGGTCCATGCCTCGGGACCCAGCACCGCCAGCGCCAGCGAAAGATCGGCGCGCGCCCCCCCGGTTGCGGCGGCGATGGCCTCGGCCAGCCCGGCATGCAGGTCGGGTCCGGCGGCCAGCGCCATCAGGTCGGCCTCGATCGGCGTCAGCCCGAAGCGCAGGGCCAGGGTTTCCAGCGCCGATCCGGCGGTGCCGTCGCGCGGCAGCGGGCCGGGAGAGGTCGGTGCCGCGACACGGGCGGCCAGCGTGTCGCAATGGCGGGCTAGGGCGGCGCGCATTGCCTGCGTTGCGGTTTCGGCGGCGGTTATGCGCGGATCGGCGGTCATGGGATCGTCACCGTTTTCAGCGCGGGTGGCTCGGCCAGCCGGTCGATCACAGGGCTGTCGATGCCATCGACGCGCAGCCGCACCGGCAGCGCCGCGCCGGGGGGAAGGCCCGTGAACTCGGCCGCGACGGTGGTTGTCGGGGCGGCGGGTGTCTCGACCAGGGCCATCTGCTGGCCGACAAGGATCGCGACGCTCTGGCCCGGCCGGATCGGTGGCGAGCAGGTCACGGTGACCGTGACGCCCCCGGCCGTGGCCGTGGCGCTGGCGGCGATGGCGGGGGCCAGTGCGATGGCCAGCGCGTTCGTTGCCGCATCGCGCCCGTCATCGCCCAGCAGATGCAGCGCGACCGAATAGGGGCCGATCCGCCACGCGCCCGGATCGGCGCCGCTGCCCGCCAGCGGATCGCCGGGCGGGCGTGGCGGACCGGCGGGCAGGTCGACCACGATGCGGTGCGGCGCCGAGGGGCCGGGCGGGGAAAGCTCCAGCACCTGCCCGGTATCGGGCCGCGTGAAGCGCACCGTCGCCGTGCCACGGTCCAGCGCGCTGCCGCTCAGCGCGATCCGGCGGCCCAGTCGCATCACCGGCTGGCCATCCAGCGGCTCGATCCCCATCAGCGTCGGCACCCCCGACAGCAGATCGGGGCGCAGCGCCACGCCCGGATCGCGCCCGCTTTCGGCATCGCGCAGCCCGCCGCGGCTGAGCACCGGCAGACTGGGGCGCGTCTCGATCTCGCGCTCGATCAGCACCAGCGCGACATCATAGGCGACCGTGGTGCGATAGCTGGTCTGCATCGCGGTCCAGATCCGCGACATGTCGTCAAGCGACAGCGCGCGCGGCGTGATCCTGATCCGCTCGACCTGATCGGCCAGCCGCACCGCCTGGTCCAGCCAGCCTTGCGTCGGGCTGACATCGCCCGCGATCCCGGCGGCAAGGGCGTTGCGGATCGCCTCGCGCGGGACGATGGCGGTTTCGTGGAAGGTCTGCATCGCAAAGCCCAGCAGCGTCTCGGCATTCAGTTGCTCGCCCGAGATCGCCGTCAGCAGGTAATGCAGGTCCAACGCCAGCCGCGGCCGCCGGGTCAGCCGCCCCTGCGCATCGCGGCTGGGCAGCTCGTCATTGCCCAACGCGGCGTTGGGGGTGATCCGGTGCAGGTAAAGGTTCAGCCGGTTGCCTTGCGCCTCGGCATCGTCGGTCAGGATGCGGTCGGGCGGCAGGGCCGTGACCGCGAAATCGCCGCCCAGCACCTGGCTGGCATCGGCCTCGATCAGCGCGTCATGCAGCAGGCTTTTCAGAAGCTGGGTCACGGCCGACAGGGCAAGCACATTGCTCATCGCCCGCCCTCCTTGCCGCGCAGGTAATCGGCCAGCGGGGCCGTGCCGCGGCGCGTGCGGGGCGGGTCCTGTGTCGCGCGGGGCGGGTCGGCGACGATGTGCAACCGGCCGATATGGATGGTGATCTCGGGCGGCGGGGGCGGGGCAGGGGGCGGCGTTGCCGCAACCGGTGGCGGCGCGTGCGGGGCGGGCTGCGGAGCGCGGGGCAACGCAGCGGCGGGCGGTTGCAGCGGTTCGGGCGGCGGGCCGAGCGTGGCGGCGGGGGGCGGGGCCGTCCGCATCGCGGATGCGGGTTCCGGCGGGGACAGGGGTGTGGGCCGGGCCGCTGTCGGGGCGGGGGCCGGTTGGGGCGGCGCAGCCGGCGCGGGGGCAGGGGCGGCCGGGACCCTTGCCTCGGCCAGCGCCTCGGGCTTCTGCGCCTGTGAAAGGGGCAGAGCGGGTTGGTCCAGCGGCGCAGGCGGCGCAGGCTGCGCGGCGCGCGACGGGGGCGGGGTCGGGCGCGGTTCGGCGGCCGGATCGGGCGGCGGGTTTGCGCGGGTATGGCGGGGGTGGGGCTCCGGGGCCGCTTCGGCGGCGGGGCGGGGGGCAAGCGTCTCGGTCACGGTTTCGGCGAGTGTCGCATCCGCGCCCGGTCCGGTTTCGAACCGCGCGGCAAGGCGCGGGCGCAGCCCCGCGGGCGCCTGCCCGGTTGCCCGGGCGATTAGGCGGGCCAGCGCGCTCATGCCGCCCCCCGCGCAAGGCGCAGATAGGCCGCGCGGCGGGCGGGCGACAGCGCCAGCACATCCGCTTCGCGCCATCCATAGGCGCGGGCAAGCTCCGCCACCTCGGCCAGCAGGCGCAGGGCGGCGGCCTCGACCTCGGCCCAGAGATGGGCGGCGATATCGACGCTTTCACGCCAGTCGGCGCCGCAATCGGGGCAACTCAGCACGCAGCGCGCCTCGGTCGCGGCCGCGCGGGCCTCGATCTCGGCCTCGATCGCGCGGGCCTCGGTCTCGGACAGCGGGTCGCTTTCGGCCACGAGGCGGGCGCGCAGGAAGCCCGGCAGCGCCTCGGGCGCGACGCCGCGTGCGGCGGCCAGATCGCGGCTGGTCAGCGGCGCCAGCGTCACCGCGCGGCTGCCGATCCGCAGCGGGCCGGGCACGGGCGCCGCAAGTGCGCCCGCCAGCATGTCGGCCTCCAGCGTCACCTCGACATCCGCGCCGCAAGCGGGGCAGGCGGCCACGCAGTCGAGCAGCGGCCCGAAGGTTGCCCGCCGCAACGCCAGCAGCAAGCGGTCACGCTCGGCCAGCGCCAGATCGGCCGTGTCCCCGTACCCGCCCGCCCAGAGCAGCACCAGCGCCCGGTCAAGCGGACCTCGGCCCAGCCCGGCCTCCCAGGCCATCAGCATCGCCTCTGGGTTCAGTCCTGCCCGCATCGTTCAAGGCCCTCCCGGGCCGTCTGCCCGTTCGCGCCCCTATTCCTGCGGTTCCACCACCTCGCGGTCGCGCAGCCAGCCCTCGTTTTCCAGCTTGATCGACTGGATCGCCACGGCATTGGCATTGGCGTCAAGCTCGGGCAGGGCCTGGAACTCGGACACCCAACAGCGGTAGACGCTGTAGGCCAGCGCCAGCTGGCCCGCCTCGTTATACATCTCGATGATGATGTCCTTGCGGAAATCCTTGAGCGCGACCTCGGCCCCCAGCCCGGCCTCGACATTCCAGACAAGGTTCGCCCAGGTCTCGAATTCGGGGTCATGGGTGACGCCGCGTTCCAGCGTGATCGCCTCGAACTTGGACCGGCCGGGCGATTTGCGGCTGGTCGAGGGGTCGCCGCCGACGCGATGCTCGACCACCTCGGTCGTGCGTTTCAGCGCGCCGACCTTCGAGATGCCCGCGACATAGCGGCCATCCCATTTCACGCGGAACTTGAAGTTCTTGTAGGGGTCGAAGCGGTGGGTATTGACGCTGAATTCTGCCATGGTCCCGGCCTTTCCCTAGCTCTGGCTCTGTCCGGCAAGCTGCTGGATCTGGATGATGACGAACTCGGCCGGTTTCAGCGGCGCAAAGCCCACGACGATGTTGACGATCCCGAGGTCGATATCGGCCTGGGTGGTGGTGGTGCGGTCGCAGCGCACCAGATAGGCCTCTTGCGGGGTCGCGCCCTGGAACGCGCCCTGGCGGAAAAGCTGGTTCATGAAACTGCCGACCGACAGCCGGATCTGCGCCCAGAGCGGTTCGTCATTGGGCTCGAACACCACGAATTGCGTCCCGCGATACAAGCTTTCCTGAATGAACAGCGCGATCCGGCGCACGGGGACATATTTCCATTCGCTTGCCAGCGCATCCGCCCCCACCATGGTCCGCGCGCCCCAGCTGACCTGGCCGAAGACGGGGAAACTGCGCAGGCAGTTCAGGCCAAGCGGGTTCAGCACGCCGTTCTCGGGGTCGGACAGCGCATAGTCGAGCGCGGTCACCCCCCGCAGTCGCGCCTCGATGCCCGCGGGGGCCTTCCACACGCCGCGGGCGGCATCGGTGCGGGCGTAAAGCCCGGCCATCAGGCCGGAATTCGCGAAGGACCGCGGACGGTTGCCTTGCAGCGGGTCGGGCATGCGCACGCGGGGGAAATAGACCGCGGCGTTCTGGTGGCGCAGCCCGGCATTGGCCGGATCCCCGATCCAGGCGCGCGCGCCCTCGAAATCGGTGACATTGCCGGGCATGTCGATCAGGATCATCGCGCGCCGTTCCTCGGCATAGGCGATGGCATTGGCCAGCACGCCCGCGTCATTCACCTCGGGCAGGTTCAGGATGTTCAGATCGCGCACATCCTCCAGCGCGAAAAGCCCGGTCTTGGCTGCCCGCGAGCCCAGGATCGCGTTCTCGTCGGGCACGCTGCCGTCATCGCCGCCGACCGCGCCCACCTGCGCGGCCAGATCTGGACCCGACCCCATGCGGTAGCCCGCGACATTGACGAATTCGCCGCCGCCGCCGATCCCCAGCGTCGCAGCCCCCGCCCCGCCGAAATCGAGCCGGACCGACGGATCCGCCCCGCCCGCGCGCGCCACGATCGCGCCGCCGATGGTCTGGACGCTGGCGCGCGAAAGCGCTTCGTTGGTCGCGGTGCGCAGCCCCGTCTCGATCCGCGCGCGCGCCTCGGCGAGCGTCGTGGGGGCGGGCACGGGGGGCGTGGCGCCGCTGTCCTGAAGGACCACGGTGATATCGGCCAGCGCGGCACCCGCGGTATCCAGCGCCTGAACCGACATGGTCATCGGATCGGTGCTGAAATCGAGCGCGTCGAAATCCTCGATCCGCGCGCCAGCGGTGCCGCTTTGCACGGGGCGTGTCGGGGCCGAGCCATGGATCTCGCGCCCGCCCTGGGCCAGGCCCAGTCGCAGCCGCGCCGCCGCGGACCGGATCGAGGCGCGGCGGAACCGGACCGAGCTTTGCCGCGAGGTGCTGCCCGATGTCGCCACCAGACGGTCGCCGTCTATGGCGCAGGAAAAGCCGGAAAATCCGGGGTTTGCAGGCTCCAGCGTGGGCACGATGGTATTCAGCGCGGTGCGCAGCGCGGCCAGCGTGGCCAGCCCGCCGCCTTCGCCGAACAGGTCGAACTCGATGAACGGCCCGCCGTCGATCGAGATCGCCAGCCGCCGTGCAGTGTCGTCCAGCGCGGCAATCTCGGCATCGGTGAGCGGCCCGGAACGCGCCATTCCGGCCGCCGCACCGCCCGCGCCCTCGTCGGTCAGCCGGATCATCCGGGAATCGGCCTCAAGGACGGTCGGGGCATAGGTCGCGGCATTGGGGTCCATCGACAGGTTGCGATGCGCCTCGGTCCGGGCGGGGACCATGCGGCCGGCGCGGTCGATGAACTCGGTAACGGTCAGGTTGAAGCTCTCGTCGGGGTTCGCGGTGTCGTAATCGACGTTCAGAACCAAGGCGTTACCCCAGGCCCCCTCGCTGGCGGCGGTGGCGGTCAGGGTCAGGTCACCTGCCCCGGTGCGCATACCGATGGCGGCGGGCACCGCGCCTTCGGCCACGCGGACCACCCAGGCGCTGGCGCCGCCGTTCAGGAAGAAATGGCTGACCGCGTAGGACAGCGGGCTGTCGAGATGCAACCCCCCGAAATTGCGCTCGAAATCGGCATAGCTGAAAAGCTGGACGGGGGCGTTGACCGGGCCGCGGGCGGTGTAGCCGACGAAACCGGCGATCGAGGTGGGCACGCCGGCGATGGCGCGGGTGCCGGAGGGAATTTCCTGAATGTATACACCGGGATAGGAGACTGCGACAGCCATTGGATGCTCCTTGCATCAACAGCGCGTCGAAAGCCCGACATCCCAGGAAAGCGCGCCTGCAAGCCGCCGGGCGCGCGGAAATTTACCAGCTAAAGCCTTTTACTCGAACAAAAATTCCATCCCCCCACAGGACAGCAGGGCAACACCCCGGCGCATGCGCAATACCTGATGCATGCGGTCGCGGCATCGCCGGCATACCTTCGAGACACGCCTCTGATCATGCCTAACCCCTTGAGCGTCAAGGATGCCCGGATTCGAGTCAAGCCCATTGCGCGGGCCGGGAGCGTGGGGCGGCGGGGCCTGCGCGGCGGGCGGAACGGGATATCGGAATTCCATCGGACTTTCGTCGGACTTCCATCGGGTTTTCATATGGCAAATCTCCTTGCGCCGATCCGCGCCCATGGCCGGTCGGATCCCGCCGGACCGGGCGGCCAGATCACCCGCGACCCGGGCCGGGCGCTGTGCTAGGCTTGCCCCGCCGGACAGGGGCCGCGCCTGAGCGGGAGGGGAGCGGGATGAACTGGAAGCTGATCGCCGGGCTGGGCGGACTCGCCGTGTTGGGGGTGGGCGGCTATGTGGCGCTTGGCCTGATGGACGGCGCGCGCCCGGCCACGATCGGCGAGATCCTCGCCGAGAACGGCTATACCGAGTTCCGCCCGCCCACGCAAAGCGCGCTGCCCGGCACGCTGGTGCTGGTCACGGGGACCGAGCCGGTCGCGCTGGGCGTGGTCTGCCGCCCGGAACAGGCGCTGGGGCTGGGACTGGCCGAGATCCCGGTCTCGGCCTCGATCTCGACCGAGCTTTCCTCGGCGCTGAACCGGACGCTGGCGCTGGATGCGGGGCTGCTGGACCGGATCAGGGCGGGCGGGCGGCTGGAGGAGATCAGCGAGATCCGCATCACGCTGGGCAATGTGCGGATCCTGGAACTGTCCGACGACGACGTGATCCGGGGCCTGCCCCGGCGCGATGCCGCCTGCGCCGAGGCGGTGGCGCTGCGGCTGTCGGCGGGCCAGCCGCTGACCATGATAAAAGCCGCGCTGATGGCGGATGTGACCTATACCGCCACGACGCGCAGCGGCGCGGACGGGTCGGTGGCGATGGATGTGCAGCGCGATCTGGCCGCCGCGCTGAAATCCGAGGTCACGGGCAGCGCGGGCGGCACGGTCACGCTGCGCGGGCAGGACCTGGTCTGGGGCATCCGCGACGATCAGGTGCTGGCGCTGTTGGGCACGGTGCTGTCCGCGACCGGCACGGAATCGGGCGCGATGGAGGACCAGCCGCTGCTGGCGCCGGGGGCGGCGGTCGCGGAATTCGGGCCGCTGGACTGACGCGCCTGCGCGCCGAGGTTGACAGGACCGTTGACAGGACCGGGGCGCGGGCGCGACAGTTCGCATGGGTTTTTCGTTGCGATTGCGCCCTGTTGCCGGGCAGTCCACCCGTGGGGGAGGTCTGGGGGTATGCGGTTCGCTCTGGTTCTGGTGCTTGCGGCGCTGCTGCAAGCGGGGGCTGTGGGGGCCGATGAGGTCCGGCGCGAGCGGGCGATCCGGGCCTTGCAGCACGAGCTTGGCCTGCCCGAGACGGGGCTGATGGACGGGGCGACGCGGGCGGCGCTGTTCGAGCCGATGACCGAGGCGGGCGCGCCGCGCCCGGCGCTGTCCGCGCCCGAGGCAAGCGTCAGTTTCGACCTGGGCGGCGATGCGGGTGCGGCCGCGCCGGTGGACCTGCCGCCCGCAACCGGCACCGGCCGGACCGTCGCCCAGCCCACCATGGCGCCCGACCTGGCGGCGGAACTGTCGGACGCCTCGGCGATCTATGCGCAATACGAGATGGGCGGGCTGTCGGTCAGGCCCGAGACCTGGGTGCCGTTCTCGGTGATCGGCGAGGACGAGCGCGTGGCGGTGAACGACACGACAGGGTTTCCCGAACGCGCCATCGTGCAGATCCTGTTCCGGAACGCCTTTGGCGGCACGAGCCTGTGTTCGGGGATGATGGTCTCGGCCGATACCGTGCTGACGGCGGCCCATTGCATCCATGGTGGCACGGTGTTCGGGCGGGCCTATTCGGCTTATCGCGTGCTGCCCGGCCGCAACCGCGCGGCCACGCCCTTTGGCGAATGCGGGGTGCGGCGCGCGCATGTGTTGCAGGGCTGGACCGCGGCCACCAGCGCCGAGGAGGCGCGCGATTACGACCTCGGGGCGCTGAAGCTCGATTGCCGGGTGGGCGAGGCGACGGGCTGGGCGGGGGTGCGGGTGCTGGACGAGGCCGAACTGGGTGCCGTGACGGTGGTGCAGGGCTATGCCGCCGACAAGGCGCCGCCGGGGCGGCAATGGGTCAGCACCGACAGCCTGCGGATATTGCGGGATCTCAAGGGGTTCTATCTGAACGATACCTATGGCGGCACCTCCGGTTCGCCGGTCTTCCTGGGCGCGGATCGCGCGGTTCTGGTCGGCGTGCATACCAACGGGCTGCATGGCGAGGAGCCCTGGGCGAGCCACAACGCCTTTACCCGGATCACGCCCGAGCGGATGCGCCGGATCGCCGAATGGATCGCGGACCAGGGCGCGGAGGCGGGGCGATGATCGGGCGGGGGCTGGTTCTGGCGGCGCTGGCGGTGGTGGGAACGGGCGGGGCGCTGCGCGCCGATCCGGTGGCCGATACGGTCGTCTATATCGAATGCACCGATCCCGAGGGCCGCAAGCGCGTCGGTTCGGGCGTGCTGGTCAGCGCCGAGGGCCATGTGCTGACCGCCCGCCATGTCGCGCCCGCGGGCAGCCAGTGCCGCGGGTTGCCGGGCGTGGCCGATCCGAACAATGCGCGGGTCATGGTGCTGCAACCCGAACGGGTGCCGGGCGAATATGACGTGGCGCTGCTGAAATTCGCCGAGACGCAGGTCTATCCCTTCCTGCGCTATTGCCGGCTGGACGAGCGGATGATCCGCAAGCGCATCTTCGCCGCCGGCTTTCCGAACGGCACGCGCAGCTTTCGCCCCTCGTTCCGGGCGGGGATCCTCTCGACCACCGAGACCACGCCCGATGGCGTGATCGAGACCGACAGCCTGCTGGCGCAGGGGATGAGCGGCGGGCCGATCCTGGCCGAGGACGAGACCAGCCTGATCGGCATCGTCTCGGGCGTCGAGATCAGCGCGATCGGCGAGCCGGACTACTACGGCATGACCCCGATCGCGGCGATCACCTCGGCGACCTTCCGGCTGAGCGAGAACGTGGCGGGCTGCTATCCCGACCTGCCGGGGCCTGCGGAACTGGCGGCGCGGATCGACGATCTGGCCGAGGATCTGGCCGCCGCCCGGTCCGAGATCGGCGCGCGGATCGACGCGATGGGCGCGCGCGCCGAGGCGTTGGAGGCCCGCGCCGGTGCGGTCGAGAAAAGCACCGGGCTTCTGTCGGCGGACATGCAGAAGCTGCGCGCGGCCTTCAACACCACCAAGACCGTGGCCGACAAGACCTTCGAAAGCCTCGCGGGCCGGATCGAGGACATCGTCCAGCGCCAGGCCCAGCAGACCTTCGAGCAGGCCGTGGCCGAGGCGTTGCAGGGCCGCCCGATCCGCCGCACGCTGGACGAGATCTATGACGACCTCGCCAAGCCGGTCTGGCGCTTTTCCGGCCGCATCGAGGGCGGCTGGGTGACGATGACGCTGGCCTATGAACGCCAGATCTCGGCGCCCGTCTTCAGCCCCGCGCTGCGCTTCTGCCTGACGCCGCTGTTCCTGCCCGCGGCGGGGGCCGATGTCACCGTGTCGGAAATGCCCACGGTGCGGGGCTATTTCACCCTGCTGGACGAGCGGTTCCGCAGCAATCCCGCGATCGTGCGCACCTGCCAGTCGATCGACCATGCCGGCTTGTCGGGCCGCGGCCCCGCGCCGGGCGGCGAGGGCGCGCCGCTGCTCGCGCCGAGCGGGCAGTACCAGTATCCCTATGCCGAGAATTTCGTGCAGCAGCATTACTTCGCCGCCGAGGCGCGGCATGCGGCGGGCGGGCTGGAACCCTGGAACGGGTGGTATTACCTTCAGGTGGTCCGCGAGGCGTCCGGCACCGCCGGCACGGCCCCGGAAATCGTGCTGCGCGCCATCATCGACGCCACCATCGACGAGGAGGAGGGCTATGACAGCCCCGTTATCCTGCCCTGCAAGGTCTACAGCGCCGGGAACGGCGCCACCGGCGGCGGCATGCTGCCCCTCGACCCGGCGCGGCAGATGAGCGACCTTCTGAGTTCCGAGACCCCTAGGCTGGACCAGAACGAGACATGCCATTCCGATCCCTCATAACGCTTGCACTGGCGCTCGTGCTGGCTGCCCCCGCTGCCGCCCGGGACGTTCGGGCCGAGGCCGATGCGGTCCTTTCGCTGCGCAATGTCGAAAGCATGGCCTTCGATCCGGCCCATGCCGGGCTCTTCGCCATCGCCGACGGGCGGCTGATGCACTGGTCGCTGTTCCCGCTCGAACTGCGCGCCAGCCTCGAACTGGACACGCTGGCCTCGGACCTGGCGATCAGCCCGGCGGGCAACCTGTTCGTGGCCGGCCAGCGCTGGAACCGCGAAAGCCTGATGCTGCTGGGCGGCAGCATCCTGGCCTTTCCGATCGCGCCGGGGGAAGGCATCGAGGACTGGTTCCGGCTCTACCAGGTGGCCGACAACGCCGCCGGGATCAGCCAGTTCTCGTCGGTCGCCTTCGATGCCTCGGGGATGGCCCATTTCGGCAGTCCGGTGGCCTTCTCGATCCTGTCCGTGCCGGACGATTTCTCCGATGTCGCGCCCGGCACGGAACGGCGAACCTTCGATCTGCGCTGCGGGGCCTCCGCGCAATTGTCGATCTTGGAGGATGAGGGCCAGATATATTATGTGTCCTCGACCATCGAGGGGGCGGCGCTGGAATTCGGCCGACTGGCCGGGCCGGAGGAAAAGCCCGGTCATGTCGAATGCTTCCGCGTCGCCAACATCTATGCCCAGAAAACCCCGGTCACGACCTTCTTCTCGGTGCGTCACGCGCTGATCGAGCGCCCCCCCGCCAAAGAGGGGGGACCGCCCTGGCGCGGGGTTCTGGCGCTCGATCCCAATATCGGGCGGCTCTATTTCTTCGAGATCATCATTGCCGCAGGCGAGGTGCTTATCTCGCGCGCGCTTTCCTCCGAGATCGGCCTCGATGCGCTGGACGGCGCGGCCGCCGAGGGGCGGACCGGCGCCTTCGGCCTGCTGGCCGCCAGCGGCGACGGGGCCGAGATCCTCGTCTCCGGCACGTCGATGCGCCGGGTGCTGCGCTTCGGGGTGGATGACGATGGGCGGCTGCGCGCACGGGGGGGGATCGAGCTTGCCGCCCCCGTGCAGGGCATCGAGATCAGCCCCGATGGCGGCTATGCCGCGCTCGTGACCGGCGAGAACCGGTTCGGCGCGGAACGGGTGCTGACGGTGCTGCGCGCGCCCGCCGCGCTGCCCGAAGGGGCGGGGCTGCCCGCCGGGTTCCATTCCGTGCGCCTGCTGCAGGAGGAACTGAACGCCGCGGGCTTCGATGCGGGCCGGGTCGATGGCATCGCCGGGCCGCGGACGCTGGAGGCGGTCAAGGCCTATCTGGCCGCAACGGCAGAGCGCGCGCCAGACGCGGATCCGGACAGGCTGCGCGCGGTGATCCGGGGGGTCTTTCCGCGCTTCGCGGCGGAATGACGCCCCTGCGCGGGGCCAGGGCAAGGGAGCAAGGCGGATGATGACATTTCTGACGATGCTGGCGACGCTGGCCATACCGGCCCCGGCCGCGCCCTGCCCCTGGCCCGGGCAAGGCGTGGCCGGGCGCGAGATCTATTGCTGCACGACACAGGAAGGGCAGCAATGCTGCTCGCCCGAGCTCGACGAGAAGGGCCTGCCGACCGGCTGCGACTGTCGGCCCCAATAGGCGGGCCTGCGTCCTTCTTCTGGCCCCAAATATCCCCGCCGGAGGCAGATCCGAGCAAGCGGCGCAAGCCGCTGGCGAGACAATGCAATGCGCCGCAGGCGCGCAACCTGATTTCCATGTCGCCGGGCGTCATCGATTCGCCGGGCCGCGCTTGTGTCGGGGCAGGGCGGGCAGGCCCCTGTTCCGGCGGGCTCTGCGGCGCCGCGGGACCGTCAGACATGGACAAAGCCCGCGCAGCCCGACAGACTGGCGCGCAAGACGCCACAACGCCGTTCCTTGCCGGGGGATGAAGCCATGTCAGATCCGACCAAACCGGGCGCCACGCCCGCCGATCCCCCCCGCCGCGCCGCGCTGAAGACGCTGGCCGGGGCGGGGACCGCCGCTGCCGCGCTGCCGCTCTGGGCGCGCTACACCCATGCCCAGAGCGCCGCGCCGATCCGCGTGGGGTTCCAGATGCATGCGACCGGCATCGGGGCGGCCTATGGGCGCTGGTATGACCGCACCACGCAGGCCGCGGCGCGGGTGATCAACGCGGCGGGCGGCATCAATGGCAGGCCGCTGGAAATCGTGACCGAGGATGACGGCACCGACCCGCGGCGCGGCGCCGAGGTGGTCGAGAAATTCGCCAACCAGCATCGGGTGGACGTGGCCTTCGGCACGCTGTTCAGCCATGTGGTGATCGGATCCGCCCCGCGGGCGGGCGAGTTGAAGCTGCCCTATTTCGTGGTCTCCGAGGGCCATCACGTCGCCAGCGGAATGCTGAACCGCTGGACCTTGCAGCCCGGCATCACGGATGTGAAGAGCCAGGTTCTGGCCATGGCGCCCTTCGTGGCCGAGACGCTGGGCAGGAAGGTCACGATGATCTTTCCCGATTACGCCTTCGGCCATGACCATCGCGACTTCTTCTCCGAGGCGATCGCGGCGCAGGGCGGCGAGGTGATTGCCAAGCTGGCGATCCCGCCCACCGAGACCTCGTTCACCAGGTATTTCCCCCGCATCCCGCGCGAGACCGAGGTGATCTATCACGTCATGGTCGGCCCCGCGGTGCTGACCTTCGTCAAGGAGATGGGCGAGTTCTTCGGCCCCTCGCGCCCGGCGATCTTCGGCTTCATCGACAGCCTGGAGGCGGTGGACCTGCGCAGCCCCGGGCTCGAATTCCTGGAAGGCAGCTATTTCTGGGAGGGCATGCCGCGTTACATCCAGCCCGACCAGACCGGGTTCGACCGCCATTTCCGCGCCGAAGTCGGCATCGACGAGAACGGCGCCTCGGTGCGCGACCCGCGCGACGTGTCGACCTATGCCCACATGTTCGGCTGCTGGGAGACGCTTCACGTCATCAAGCGCGGGATGGAGGCGGCGGGCTATGCCGGGCCGCAGGATCGCCAGAAACTGGTCGAGGCGGTCGAGGCGATGACCGACATGCCGGAATCGAACGAGCATCCGCAGGGCGCCAAGCTGTTCAACGGGCGGACGCATCAGGTGTTCGGCCAGCAGCATGTCTCCAGGCTGGAAAACGGGCGTCTGGACGTGGTGCGCACCGTGCCGCTGGAGGAGACCTTCTATCCCGACGAGGTGGACTACACCACGCGCCCGTTCTGAGCGCCGCCCGTCCCCCCGACAGGAGAACGCGACCGCATGGAGTTCGGTCCCTACCTGATGCTGGCAGCGCTGGAAGGCGCGGTGACGGCCGCGGTGCTGGCGCTGATGGCCGCGGGGCTGAGCCTTGTCTTCGGGGTGATGCGGGTGGTCAATGTCGCGCATGGCGAATTCTACATGCTGGGCGCGGTGCTGGCCTTTGTCGTCGCGGGCATGGCGGGCGGGGGCGCCCTGGGCTTCGTCGCGGCGCTGGTCGCGGTGCCGCTGATCGTGGGCGCGCTGGCGGTGGCGGCCGATGTCACGGTGCTGAAACGGGTGGGCTATGACCCCGAGCGGACCATCGTCGCGACCATCGGGATTCTCTACATACTTCAGCAGGTGACGCTGATGGGCTATGGCCCGGATGCGCGGCCGGTGGCGGCCCCCTTCAACCAGCGCATCGCGCTGCCCTGGGTCGAGTGGGGCGCGGGCGGCCCGTCGCTTTACTGGCCCTGGGGGCTGTCGATCACCTCTTACAAGCTGTTCGTGATCGGAGCGGCGGTCGTGGTTCTGGCCTTGCTGTGGATCCTGATGACGCGCACGCGGATCGGGCTGGTGATGCGCGCCACGCAACTGGATCGCGAGACGGCGCAGGCCTTCGGCATCCCGGTGGAGCGGGTCTATGCGTTGGTCTTCGGGCTGGGGGCGGGGCTGGCGGCGCTGGCGGGCGTGCTGATCGTGCCGATCCAGCAGGCGCATTACCTGATGGGGGGCGATGCGCTGCTGCTGTCCTTCATCGTGGTTATCATCGGGGGGCTGGGCAGCCTGCCCGGCACGCTGATCGCGGCGCTGCTGATCGGGCTGTCGGATGGCATCCTGTCGGTGTTCTTCTCGCCGACGCTGGCCAAGATCGTCGCGACGCTTCTGGTGGCCCTGGTGCTGGTGTTCCGCCCGCAGGGGCTGATGGGAAAGCCCGCGCGATGAATGCCCGGATCCTCGCGCTGCATGGCGGGTTGCTCGCGCTGTTGCTGGCGCTGCATTTCGTGCTGCCGGTCTATCACCATGGCAATCTGGCGCGGGTCATGGTGCTGGCCTGCTATGCGATCGGCTACAACCTGCTGTTCGGCTATACCGGGCTTCTGAGCCTTGGGCATGCGATGTTCTTTGCAGCCGGAATGTACGGGATGGGGATGCCGCTCTACCATCTGGGGCTGGGGGCGGAACTGGCCTTTCTGGCCGGGATCGCGGCGGCCGGGGGGCTGGCGCTGGTGGTCGGCCTGCTCGCGTTGCGGACGGTGGGCGTGGCCTTCATGATCGTGACGCTGATGTTTTCGCAGGCCTTCTATCTGGCGATCCTGCTGGCCGCGCGCTGGACGCGGGGCGACGAGGGGCTGGTGCTGGCCGGGGCGGACCGGGTGCTTTTCGGGCTGGACCTGACCGATCCGGATATCCGCTACCTGCTGGCGCTGGGGCTGTTCGCGCTGTGCCTGTCCGCGGCGCTGTGGCTGGTGCGGCGGCCCTTTGGCCGGGTGCTGGTCGCGATCCGCGAGAACCCCGAGCGGGCCGAATTGCTGGGCTATGACATCTTCCGCCACAAGCTGGCGGCGGTGGTGCTGTCGGGGATGTTCTCGGGGGCGGCGGGGGCGGCCTACGGGCTGATGTTCGGCTATGTCGGCGCCAGTTTCGCCGAGGTGCATTTCTCGATATTCCCGCTTCTGTGGGTGCTGCTAGGCGGCGCGGGCACGGTGATCGGGCCGTTCTTCGGCGTGCTGTTCATGTTCTACCTGATCGACATCTCGTCGGGGCTGACACCGGCCTACATGCTGGTCGCGGGCGTGGCGCTGGTGCTGTTGACGCTGTTCGCGCCGCAGGGGCTGGTGGGCGAGGTGCGGCGGCGCTGGCTGCGGTGGCTGCCATGAGCGCGCTTCTGTCCACGCGGGCGCTGTCGAAATCCTTTGCCGGGCTGCGCGCGGTGCATGAGGTCGATTTCGACCTGGAACCGGGCGAGATCCGGGCGCTGATCGGGCCGAACGGGGCGGGCAAGACCACCTTCGTGTCGATGCTGATCGGACGGGTGGCGCCCACATCGGGGACCATCCATTTCGAGGGGCGCGACATCACCCGGCTGCCGGCGCATGCGCGGGTGCGGCTGGGCATGGCCTACACGTTCCAGATCACCTCGGTCTTCGCGCGGCTCGACGTGGCCGAGAACGTGGCGCTGGCCGCGCGGCGCAGGCTGGGCGGCGACCGGGCCGCGGTGGCGCGCGAGACGGCTGCGGTGCTGGAACGGGTGGGGCTTGCGGGCCATGGCGATGCGCTGGCGGGCGATCTGAGCTATGGCCACCAGCGGCTTGTGGAACTGGCGATGGGGCTGGCGCAGGCGCCGCGCCTGCTGATCCTGGACGAGCCGACGCAGGGGCTGGCCGAGGGCGAGATCGCGGCGTTCAGGCGGCTGATCCGCGATGTCGCGGCCGAGGCGACGGTCCTGCTGATCGAGCACAACATGGGCGTGGTCATGGCGCTGGCCGACCGGATCACGGTTCTGGATTTCGGCGAGGTGCTGGCCGAGGGCAGCCCGGCCGAGATCCATGGCTCGGCCGCGGTGCAGGCGGCCTATCTGGGGACCGGCGCGGATGCTTGAGGTGACCGGCATCGACGCGGGCTATGGCCCGGTGCAGGTGCTGCGCGGGCTGTCGCTGGCCGTGCGGCCGGGCGAGATCACCTGCCTGCTGGGCCGCAACGGCGCGGGCAAGACCACGACGATGAAGGCGATCATGGGGCTCTTGCCGCTGAGCGCGGGCCGGATCACGCTGGAGGGCGAGGATATCGGCCGGTTGCCCGCCCATGAGGTGCCCCGGCGCGGGATCGGCTATATCCCGCAGGGGCGGCGGCTGTTTGCCGAGCTGACGGTCGCGCAGAACCTGGAAATCGGTCTGATGACGCGGAACAGCCCGCGCCATGTGCTGGCCCGGGTGCTGGATCTGTTCCCGCGGCTGGCCGACCGGATGGGCCAGCGCGCCGAAACCCTGTCGGGGGGCGAGCAGCAGATGCTGGCGACCGCCCGCGCGCTGTGCCTTGAGCCGCGGGTGCTGTTGCTGGACGAGCCGACCGAGGGGCTGCAACCCTCGATGATCGAGGCGATAAGGCAGGTGGTGGTCCGGCTGAAATCCGAGGGCGTGGCGATCCTGCTGGTCGAACAACGGCTTGACGCGGTCCTGTCGGCCGCCGACCGGGTGGTGTTCGTCGAGAACGGCCAAAGCCGCGAGACGGTGGACGCCGCCGATCTGCGCGCCCGGCCCGAGGTTCTGAAACGCTATCTGGGCGTCTGAGGCGCCCCGCAGCGCGGGATCGGTAAAATCCGAAGGATCCCCGACAGGCGGCTTAAGCCCGAAGTAACATCTGTTCTGAATGCTTCCTCGCGCGTGCCGATGTTTCGCGGCGCCCAGTCCCGGACAAGGGGGAGCGTTCCATGTCCTTCAGAAAAAGAATTATCCTGGCGATTTCCGTGTCGGTCCTGATGACCGCCGGACTGGTGCTGGCGCCGATGCTCTGGGGCATGAAGGGCCTGATCGACCGCGGCACGCTGCGCGAGCTGGACCAGTTCGAGCTGCGCCTTCAGGCGGCGATCGACGACCGGATCGGCAGCGCGCTGACCACCGCCGCCCTTGTCGCCGCGATCCCCGAGGTGCAAGCCGCCGCCGCCGCGCAGGACCGCGACCGGCTGGCCGCGCTGTTCGTGCCCGGTTTCGCGCAGATGCGCGCCGAGCGCGGCATCGTGCAGTTCCAGTTCCACGAACCGCCCGCCACCTCGCTGTTCCGGGTGCATCAGCCCGACCAGTTCGGCGACGACCTGTCGGCCTTCCGCAAGACGGTGATCGAGGCCAATGCGCGCAAGGCGCCGCTGGCCGGTCTGGAACGCGGCCGGGGCGGGCTGGGCATTCGCGGCATCAGCCCCGTGGCCCATCAGGGGCGGCATGTCGGCACGGTCGAGATCGGGCTCGATCTGGATGCGGCGTTCTTTCAGGGGCTGGTGCGCAACAGCGACACGCAGCTTGAATTCTACATCCTGCCCGATACCAGCATCGCGGGCTTTTCGGCCACGGATGCCACGATCCAGCGCGCGGTGGCCACCATCGCCGGTGACCCGTTGCTGACGCCCGCTGCGGCGGAGGCGGCCGAGGACGAGGCGAACGCCGCGCGCGAACTGCAAATCGCCGGGCAGAGCTATGCCGCGCGGATCATTCCGGTGGCCGATTTCGCAGGCAATACCGCGGGGCTCGTGCATGTCATGGTGCCGCGCAGCGCCTATCTGGCGATCGCGGGGCAGATGCGCCTGCTGGCCTTCGGGGCCGGGGCGGTGGCGCTGCTGGCGGGGTTGGGCCTTGCGGTGCTGTTCAGCGGGCAGATCTCGAAGGCGCTCTTGCGGATGATCGCCAAGATGCGGCGGCTGGCCGGGGGCGATCTCGACCTCGATTTCCAGGCCGACCGCAAGGTCGGTGGCGAGATCGGGCAGATGGCCGAGGCGCTGGTCCATTTCCGCGAAAGCATCGCCAAGGAACATGCGCTGAAACGCGACCGCGACGCCGCCCAGGCGCATCAGAAGGCAGTGGTGGACACCCTGGCCGAGGGGCTGAGGCGGCTGGCCGCGGGCGATATGGGGGCGCATATCGACGCCGATCTGGGCGAAGGCTACGACGCGCTGCGCCGCGACTACAATGCCACGGTTGCCAGCCTTGGGGAACTGATCGCCGACATCACGGATTCGGCCCAGACGATCAATGCCAGCGTCGCCGCGATCAACGGCTCGGCGCATGAGCTGTCGCAGCGGACCGAGAATGCGGCCGCCACGCTGGAAGAGACCGCGGCGGCCCTGCAGGATCTGACCACCTCGATCGGCGCCACCGCCGAGGGCGCGCGCGGCGCCGACGCGATCGGCCGGGATGCCATCGGCAAGGCCCAGTCCGGCGCGCAGATCGTGGGCGAGACGGTGCGCGCGATGGGCGAGATCGACGCCTCGGCCGGAGAGATCGCGCGGATCATCCATGTGATCGACGACATCGCTTTCCAGACCAACCTGCTGGCGCTGAATGCCGGGGTCGAGGCGGCGCGGGCGGGCGGTGCGGGCAGCGGTTTCGGCGTCGTCGCCTCGGAAGTGCGGGCGCTTGCCCAGCGCACCGCCGAGGCCGCCCACGAGATCGGCGCGCTGATCTCGTCCTCGGGCGAGAAGGTCAAGCTGGGCGTGGGCCTTGTCGGGCGCACCGGCGAGGCGCTGGACGCCATCGTCGCGGCGGTCGAGGGCGTCACCGACCGGGTCAGCGAGATCGCCAAGCTGGCCGGAGAGCAATCCGTGGGCCTGGGCGAGATCAACATCGCGGTCGGCCAGCTCGACCATGTGACCCAGCACAACGCGGCGATGTTCGAGGAGACGACGGCGGCGAGCGACACGCTCCAGGCCGAGGGCGAACGGCTGCGCGCGCTGGTGGCGCGGTTCCATGCGGCCGCTCACGGGGCGGTGCCGCTGCGCGCCTCGGCGGCCTAGCGGCGCCGGTCGCCCGCATGCGGCGCAGGGGCGCGTCGGCGGGCGGTTCGACCCCTGCGATGCCCCCCGACGCGTCCCGGGTCCGCCCGTTTCGGCCTCCGGCCCTTCCCCGCGCGGTGCATTCCCCGGATCGGCCCGGACGACCCGCCCCGGATGCCCCGTGCGAATCGGTTTGCCGCCCCTCCCGGCGACGGCCCCTGGCCCCCCGACAGGCTGGGCCCCGCGCCGCCGATGACATGCCCGTGCCACCGAGACGTCCAGCCGCCGCCCAAAAACCGACCCATCGGGCGGCGATAGGCAGGGGCTCCGCGGGGTGCCTTTGTGGGGGGCGGGCCGGACGGGACATGTTCACCAGTTCTTAGGCTTCGCGGGCTTAGACAGACAGAGACATTGATTGACACACAGGAAAACGGGGATTCGGAATGGAGCCTGATCGTCACCTGGATCTCGATATCCGCGATCCCGCCTGGGCCGACGCGCCCGGCGAGATCGTGAAGGCGGTGCTGGGGGACGGGCCGCATGCCGTGACCCTGCACGCCGACGGGGCCGATGCGCCCACCGCGCTCGCGGCCCAGCTTCTTGCCTTTCTCAGGCGCCATGTCGAGGCCGGCGGCGGCAGTTTCGACATCCTCGAGCCCTCCGAGGGCTTCGTCGAGGGGTTGCGGCTGCTCGGCCTGGGCGAGGCGATTCTCGGCACCGAAGGAGTGCAGTAATGATCAACATTCTTGCCATCGACGATTCCCTGACCATGCGAGAGATGGTGCGCGAGGTGCTGAGCTCGGCCGGCTTCTCGGTGACCACGGCGAATGACGGCGTGCATGGCGTCGACGTGTTCCAGCAGGACCAGTACGACGCGGTCATCACCGACATCAACATGCCCAAGATGGACGGGTTCGGCGTGATCGAATCGATCCGCGGCGGCGGCGTGAACGCGCGCGTGCCGATCCTGGTGCTGACCACCGAAAGCGGCCCCGCGCTGAAGGAACGCGCGCGCAATGCCGGGGCGACGGGCTGGATCGTCAAGCCGTTCGAGGACGAAGGCCTGATCAGCGTGATCCGCCGTGTGACGGGGGTGCGCTGACCATGTCTCGCGATGATCTCAAGGCCACTTTCTTCGCCGAGTGCGAGGACCTTCTGGAACAGCTGTCCGAAGGTTCGCAGGACATGATCGCCGGCAGTGCCGACGACGACACGGTGAACGCGATCTTCCGCGCGGTGCATTCGATCAAGGGCGCGGCCGGGGCCTTCGGGCTGGAGAACCTGGTCACCTTCGCCCATTGCTTCGAGACGGTGCTCGACCGGGTGCGCTCGGGCGAGCTGGTGCCCGATACCGATGCGCTGCACACGATCCTGCGCTCGGGCGACATGCTGGCCGATCTGGTGGAACTTGCCCAGGCCGACAGCACCGAGATCCCCGAGGCGATGCCCGCCATCCTCGACAAGCTGAACGAGCTGTCGGGCACGGCGGCGGAGGACGCGGGGGACGCCGCGGCGGACATGGGCGCGGACATGGACTTCTTCGGGTTCCAGCCGCTCGTTCTGGACCCGCTCGGCGAGGAGGGGGACGAGGACACGGCGCCCGCGCAGGCGGGCGAGACCTGCTTCCGCATCCGCCTGACCGCGTCCTCCGATCTGTTCCGCAACGGCCATGACCCGGTCCTGCTGTTCTCCGAGCTTGCCATGCTCGGCCATGTGGAGACCCGCTGCGACCTGTCGGCGCTGCCCGAGGCGGACGCGTTCGACCCGGAGCGGTGCTATCTCAACTGGGACCTGACGCTGCGTGGGCAGATGACCGAGGATGCCGTGCGCGACGTCTTCATGTTCCTCGAGGATCTCTGCCAGATCGAGGCGGTCGACGATCCCGGCGCGGACGGGGCCGAACCCGTGCCGGACCTCCCGCCCCCGTCCGTGGCCGAAGAGACCGCGCCGCCGCAGGTGGAGTTCCGCGCCGCCGCCCCGCGCGAGACGGCACCGGCGCCGATCGAGCTGGCGCTTGCCGCCGAAACGCGCGCCCCGGTCGCCGCCGAGCCGGTCAACCCGGCGAAGGGCGCCGCGAAGGCCGCGTCACCCGTGCCGCAGACCACGCTCAGGGTCGATCCCGAAAGGGTGGACCGGCTGATCAACACGGTGGGCGAACTGATCATCAACCAGGCGGTGATCGCGCAGAAACTGCAGGAGACCGGGCTGGCCTCGAATTCCGACATCATGAGCGATCTGGACGACTACCAGTATCTCGCCCGCGAGTTGCAGGAAGGCGTCATGGCGATCCGCGCCCAGCCGGTCAAGCCCCTGTTCCAGCGGATGCAGCGCATCGTGCGCGAGGCCGCGGACAGCCTGGGCAAGGAGGTCGTCCTGGTTGCCGAAGGCGAGGGGACGGAGATCGACAAGACCCTGGTCGAGCGTCTTGCCGAACCGCTGACCCACATGATCCGCAACGCCGTCGATCACGGCATCGAAAGCCCCGAGAAACGCATCGCCGCGGGCAAGCCGGTGATGGGCACGATCCGGCTTTCGGCCGCGCATCGTTCGGGCGATGTGCTGATCGAAATCGCCGATGACGGTGCCGGGCTGAACCGCAAGCGCATCCTCGAGATCGCGGTGTCCAAGGGCCTGGTGCCGGCGGATGCCAAGCTCAGCGAGCCCGAGATCGACAACCTGCTGTTCATGGCCGGGTTCTCGACCGCCGAGAAGGTGACCAACCTGTCGGGCCGTGGCGTGGGGATGGACGTGGTCAAGACCGCGATCACCACGCTGGGCGGCAAGGTGACGATCTCCAGCCGCCCGGGCGAGGGCACGCTGTTCTCGATCTCGCTGCCGCTGACGCTTGCGGTGATGGACGGGATGGTGATCCACGCCGCCGGCCAGACGCTGGTCGCGCCGCTCTCTAGCGTGCTGGAAACGATCCGCCCGCGCCCGCAGGATATCGTGCCCTATGGCCGCGAGGGTCGGCTGCTGTCGATCCGCGGCACCTATGTGCCGATCGTGCATCTGGGCAACCTGCTCGGCTTCACCTGCGGGGACGAGATCTCCTCGGAGAATATCCTGATCCTGATCCGCTCGGAACGCTCGGGCCATGTCGCCCTGGCCGTGGACGAGATTTCCGACCAGCGGCAGGTCGTGGTCAAGAGCCTCGAGGGCAATTACGGCGCGATCGAGGGGATCTCGGCCGCCACAATCCTGGGCGATGGCCGTATCGCCCTGATCATCGACACCGATGCCATCCTAACCCTTGCCGGAGATCTCGGCCGGGACGTGGCGCTGATAGAGGAGACGCAGCATGGCAAGACCGCAGCAATGGTCTGAGGACGACGTTCTGGAGTTCGTGACCCTGAAGGCGGGCGGCCAGAGCTATTGCATCGAGATCACGCAGATCCGCGAGATCCGGCGCTGGTCGCCGGTGACCGCGCTGCCGCAGGCGGAAAGCGCCGTGCTGGGCGTGATGAACCTGCGCGGGGCGGTGATCCCGATCGTCGACCTGGCCGCGCGGCTCGGGCTTGGCAAATGCGACGCCTCGCCCCGCCATGTCATCATGGTCGTCGCCGTGGGCGACAAGACCGTGGGCCTGCTGGTCGACTCGGTGTCGGAAATCCTGACCGTCAGCGGCGAGCAGATCTGCGAGGCGCCCGCCATGGGCCGCGGCGACGTGCCCAACAGCATCCTCGGCCTGATCTCGATCGAGGAAGGCATGTCGCGCATCCTCTCGCCCTCGGTGCTGCTGCCCAGCGTGTTGCGGGAAGTCGCATGACCGCGCAGCCCACCTCTTCCGCCTTCCGGCGTTCCGCGGACATTCCGTTCGTCGAAAGCGATTTCGCCCGGATCGCCGGATTCGCGAAGACGGAATACGGGCTGCATCTGGAACCCTCGAAGAAGGCCATGATCCATTCCAGGCTGGGCAAGCGGATCGTCGTCCTCGGCCTGGAGGATTTCAGCGCCTATCACGCCTATCTTCAGGCCAATCTCGAGCAGGAGAGCGATCACTTCATCTCGGCCCTCACCACGAATGTCACCCATTTCTATCGCGAGCATCACCATTTCACCCAGCTCGAGGACGAGGTGCTGCCGCCGCTGATCGCGCGGGCGCGCAATCGCGGGCGGGTGCGGCTGTGGTCGGCGGGCTGTTCCAGCGGGCAGGAACCCTATTCGCTGGCGGGCAGTGTCCTGAAGCTCTGCCCCGAGGCCGCCCGGCTCGACATCAAGATCCTGGCCACCGATCTCGACCCGTTCGTGCTCCGGCGGGCCGAGGAGGGGCGCTATCCCGCCGAGGATTGCAAGACGCCGCCCGGCGACTGGGAGGCGCGCATCTTCGACCCGGTCGAGCGCAACAAGGCGCAGCGCCAGATCCGCCCCGAGCTGCGCCCGCTCATCACCTTCCGGCGGCTGAACATCAACGGCCCCTGGCCGATGCCGGGCCTGTTCGACGCGATCATGTGCCGCAACATGGCGATCTATTTCGACAAGGCCACCCAGCAATCGCTCTGGCTGCGCTTCGCCGAGAAGCTGCCCGCGGGCGGCATGCTCTTCATCGGCCATTCCGAGCGGGTGACCGGCCCGGCCACCGGCCTGCTCGAGACCGCCGGGGTCACCGCCTACCGCAAGTGCGCCCAGGGCGCGCCGAGGCCATCGTTACCAGAAGGAAAGGACTGAAGATGTCGCTCAAGGATTCGCTTCGCGTCATGGTCGTGGACGATATGGCCGTCAGCCGCGGCCTGGTCACCCAGTCGCTGGAAGAGATCGGGATTTTCCAGATCAGCGCGGAAAACAACGGGAAATCCGCGCTGAACCGGCTTGTCGCCGACCCGGTCCACCTTGTCCTTGCCGATCACAACATGCCCGGCATGGACGGGCTGCAACTGCTCGAGGGGTTGCGGCGCAACCGGTCGACCCATCGCATCGGCTATATCCTGGTGACCGGCACGCCGACGCCCGAACTGATCCAGAAGGGCCAGCAACTGGGCCTGAACAATCTCGTCAAGAAGCCCTTCACCACCGCCACCATGAAGAAGGCCATCGAGGCCGTGGTAGGCCGGTTGTGACCGCCCCGGTCCGGATCGACCTGCCCGGCGAGGCCGCGCCGCTCGACCTGGCGCGGCTGCTCGGGGGGCTGGGGCATGAGCTCGGCCATGCCGCCGATCTGTTGCGTCGCTATGAACGTGCGGTGCTCGCGCGCACGGGGACGCCCGCACCCTCCGCGGGCGGGGCGCGCGAATTGCAGCTTGTCGACCTGGTGATCCAGATCCTCGACGATCTGGGTCCGCTGGCCGAGCGTCTGGCCCGCGAGACGCCCGCCGATACCTGCATTCCCGGCAGCGTGCTCGAGGATCTGCGTCTGGACCAGCTGCGCGCCCTGTTCGGCGGGCCGACCCGCCGCGAGGCGCCCCATTCCGGCGGCCATATCGACGTCTTTTGATCGATTTTGTCGCAGTTTCCCGATCGGGATGCGGCCCGGGTAACCGGATGGCAATCCCCGCCATGGCCTTGTGGGAGAATGCGTGCCCGCGTGGCGCGTCAACAAGCAGGAGGTCGGACGCATGCCACACACGCCAGCCGCAGCGCGGATCGGCCGCCGCCGCGATCCAGGGGCTGCGGCGCCGCGGTCCCGAACCCCGGCTTGCCGCGCGACCGCGACGACGCAGGCTCCGCACTCTCGGACTTCATCATGGGGTCGGATCACTCCGACCATCATCCGGCATGCCATCAAAAGGGACCAGCCATGACCACGATGCTCCACAGGATTTCCACCCGGATCTACGCGATCGTCGTTCTGGCGCTGCTGCTGTCCCTTGCGCTGGCGAGCTTCCTGATGCTGCGGGCCGTCGAAATCGCCTATGACATGCGCGAGGCCGAACTTGGCGCCCTTTCCGACGCAGCGATCAGCCAACTGGCCGATCTCGACCGCCAGGTCGCCGAGGGCACGCTGTCGCTCGAAGCGGCGCAGGACATGGGCCGCCAGACCCTGTCGACCTATCGGTTCGGGCGAGACGGCTATTTTTTCGCCTTCGACGACGATCTGGTCTTCCAGGTGCATCCCTTCCGTCCGGACTGGATCGGCGCGGATCAGTCCGGGTTCCGGGATGTGAAGGGCCTGATGTTCTTCCAGGAAATGCACCGGATCGCGAAGAGGGACGGCGCCGGCCGGATCGATTACTGGTTCAACAAGCCGGGCACCGACATCCCCGAAATGAAGATGGGCTATGTTGCCGCCTTCGCGCCCTGGGGCTGGATGATCGGCACCGGTGCCTATGTCTCGGACATCCAGGCCGACCTCGCCGCCAAGCGCAATACCGCGCTTGCGGCACTGGCGGTCGGCCTGCTGTTTCTGGCGGCGACGTCCTACTTTCTGGTGCGCAGCATCACCGCGCCCCTTGCAAGCACGCTTGGCGCGATGAACGACGTGGCCAGTGAACGCTACACCACGGTGATCGAGGTCGAAAACCGGAGAGACGAGTTCGGGGTTCTCGGGCGGAGCCTCTTCGCCTTCCGCGACAAGCTTGCCGCCGCCGAAGCGGCCGATGCCGAGCGCGAGCGGTCGCGCGCGGAGCAGGCGGTTGCGGTGGAGCGGCTGGGGCGGGGTCTGACGGCGCTGTCCTCCGGCGATCTGACGCATCGTCTGGACGAGGCTTTCGCGCCGGAA
>NZ_JAMYDV010000009.1 GCF_024128855.1 Rhodovulum tesquicola | reverse complement strand
ACCACGCCAAGTGAACTGAGAAACTCCGTCATAGTCTCCATGGAGAAACTCCACCCCTGTTAGCCAACAGAGACGGACTCGCAGAACGGAAAAATCACAGGAAGGTGGGGGCAAAACACCGTTTACGATCATCACGGTCATCGACGACATCGCCTTCCAGACCAACCTTCTGGCGCTGAATGCCGGGGTCGAGGCGGCGCGGGCAGGCGATGCGGGCCGCGGCTTTGCCGTCGTCGCATCCGAGGTGCGCGCGCTGGCCGGCCGGGCCGCGGAAGCCGCGCGCGAGATCAACACGCTGATCGAGGAAAGCGCGCGGCATGTGAAGACCGGCGTCGGGCTGGTCGGGCACGCGGGGGACGAGTTGCAGAAGATCATCGAGGGGGTGGCGGGCATCCACGCCAATATCTCCGAGATCTCGCGCGGCGCCGCCGAACAGGCCGTCACGCTGCACGAGATCAACACCGGCGTCGGCCATCTCGACACGATGACCCAGCAGAACGCCGCGATGGTCGAGGAATCGACCGCCGCCAGTCAGGTCCTCGCCAACGACGCGCGCGAACTCGCCCGGCAGGTGGCGCTGTTCCGCACGCCCTCCGACAGCATCGCGCGGATCGACGATGGACGGGCCTATGCCGCGCAGGCCCCGCACAGGCGCGCGGCCTCCTGACCCGCCGGGCGGACCTCCCCGGATCGACGTCAGAACCCCGATCCCCGGCCCGCCAGCGCCGCTCCTGTCACGGCGCACCCCCCCCCGTCTCTCGCCCGGCGGCTGTCCGGGGGGATGGTCGGCATCCCCCCGGACAGCGCGGCCGGGCGCGGAAGGACAGGCCCCGGCGACCCCCGATCCGCAGAACAGCGGCCGCCATCCGCGCGGAACGCCGCGCGCCGCGCCGCCGCGGCCCTTGCTGCCGCTTTGAAGGACAGGCGCGCACGCACCCCAGCGTCCGCAACGACCCGTCCGGGTCGCAACGACCGCCCCCGGCCCGCGCCGCGCTGCGGCCCTACTTGAAGCTGCGGCTGTCCTTGATCTGGTCCCAGGCCCAGACCACCTCCTGCAACCGGTCCTCGTCGGCGCGGTTGCCGCCATTCATGTCCGGGTGCAGGTCCTTGACCAGCGACTTGTACTGCTTGCGGATCTCCAGTTTGGTCCAGCTGTCCTCCGCGCCCAGGATCTCCAGCGCCTTGCGCTCCGTCGGCGGCAGACGCCGCGTGTTCCCGTTCTTGCGCCCCGGATTGCGCGTGGCATTCTCGCCCAGCACCTGCATCGGATCGTCCACCCCCAGCCGCGACCACGCCCGCTGTTCGTCGCGATTGCCGAAGGGCCGCGTCTCGCGCTCCCACACCCGGTCCTTGTCGATCTGCGCCTCGAACTCCTCCTCGGTGACGCCATGGAAGAAGTTCCAGCGCAGGTTGTATTCCCGCACATGCTCCTTGCAGAACCACAGGTACTCGTCGAGATGATCGGGCGATTTCGGCGCGCGGTACTGCCCCGCAAGGTTGCAGCCCGCATGCTCGCAGACCCGCTGCGACGTCTCGAACGCCCCGGACATCCCGCGCCGCCCGCGCGTGCGCTTCTTCTTGTCCGCCGAGACGGAGATGTCGAACCCGAAGGGATCGGTTTTCGTCATGGCCTGTGCCCTTTGCGACTCGGACCAGAGAGTTTAGTCAGTTGAGTGTGAGAATGAAGGGGGCGAAGGACGAAAAATGAGCATTGCCGAGGAAATCCGTGACCGTCTGATGGCGGAACTCGCCCCCGAGCATCTCGACGTGGTCGATGACAGCGAACGCCATCGCGGCCATTCGGGCTGGCGCGAGGGGGGCGAGACGCATTTCCGCGTGACCATCGCCGCCCCCGCCCTTGCGCCGCTCTCGCGGATCGAGCGGCATCGCGCCATCCACCGCGCCCTCGGCCCCGACCTGGTCGCCCGCATCCACGCGCTGGCGCTCGACATCCGCGTCTAGTCGTCCCGTGCCGGGCCCAGCGGACGGCCCGGCCGCGGCCCCGGCGCCCGGCTCGGCGCGCCGAGGCTCGGCACCCCCGCAGGCGGGACGCCCCGTCCGGCAAAGCCCGCCAGCGAGGCCGCCGCCGCCGCCGCGATCGCCTCGGGGCTGTCGGGCAGGGCGCGCCCCTCGCCCGGCATCCGCGCCCGGCGGAACACCAGCAGGTTCTGCGTGACCTCGATCCGCCCGGTCAGTCCCTTGCGCTCGCTGCAGGGCAGGCTCTCGGCGCGCTGGTATTCCCAGCCCTCGGCCGCCATCGCGTTCAGGATCTCGGTCAGCGCCAGCGCAAACCGATCCGCCGCCCCGTTCGCCCCCTTCACCCGCTTGCCCCGCTCGGGGGCAGGCAGCACCCTGTATTCGTAAACGCTCATCGCCCGTCCCGCGCTCTTCGCCTCGCCCCTCCTAGCCGATTCGAGCCCCGCCGCCCACCGCCCCCCGATCAGCTTTCGGAGAGCCGTTTCAGGATGCGCGCGCGCAGCGCATTGGCTTGTTCGTAATCGTGGGCCATATGCACGGGGTCATAGACCCGCAGCGCCGCCTCGACATGATCCAGCGCCGCCTCCAGATGCGGGCGCGGGTCGACCGTAGAATCGTGCGCAGCAATCGCTTCCTCCGCCAGCGCCATGTTCTCCTGCGTCATGGCCCAGTCCACCGGATGCTCGGCCTCAGTGCGGACGCGCACTGCATCGCGATAGGCGGCGACGGCCTCGCCATGAAGCGCCGCGCCCTCCGGCCCGGGGGTACGATTGCCTTGGGTCTGGAGCGCATTGCCGAGGTTCTGCATCGTCATGGCCCAGTCCTCCGGGTGGACGGCCTCGGTGCGGACGCGCAGCGCTTCGCGATAGGCGGTGACGGCCGCGCTCAGCAGCACTGCGCCCTTCGGCCCGGCGGTGCGGTCGCCCTGAGATATGAGCGCAGCGCCAAGGTTCTGCATCGTCATGGCCCAGTCCACCGGGTGGTCGGCCTCGGTGCGGACGCGCAGCGCTTCGCGATAGGCGTCGACGGCCTCGCCCAGCAGGGCCGCGCCCTCCGGACCGGCGGTGCGGGTGCCCTGGGTTTCGAGCGCGATGCCGAGATTGTTCTGTGTTCCTGCCCAGTCCTGCGGAGCCTCGTCGATGTCCAGCCCATCCAGCACCGCCCGCCACATTCGCGCCGACAGCGCCAGCCCTAGCCCGCCATAGCGCAGCCGTGCTGGTAAAGCCGGCCCGCAAAGTTGATCCGCCGCCGCGGCGGGGCCCGCGGGTCGATGGCCGCAAAGCTGTCGGCGGCGGCGGACAGGATCGTGAAGGCCTGTTCCGCCCGCCCGCGCAGCAGGGCGTTGTCGGCGCGCAGTTCGGCGGTCTTGGCCGCTTCGTCCAGCTCCACCTCCTGCACAAGCGACAGCAGGGTTTCCACCTCGTCCAGATCGCCCGCCTCGATCGCCCCCCGGGCGGCGGCCTTGAGGTTCGACAGCCGTTTCAGCCCATCGGGGATGGCCTCGACCTCGGCCTTCAGGGCGCGGTAGTCCCGGGCCTTCTTGGTCAGGAAATCCTGCAACGCGGGCAGGGACATGTCCTCTGGCGCTGGCTCGCCAAAGCGCAGCGCCATCGCGTTCAGCGCCTCGCGCGATTGCGCCTCGATATCTTCCAGCCGCGCGCCGAGATTGTCGATCTTCCCCTCGATCCGGTCCAGATCGCCCAGCACGCCGGCCATGAAGGCGGGCGTCAGGTCGTCGGCGAAGCTCGGGCTTTCCAGCAGCCGCGCGAAGGCGGGGGTGACGATGGCCCGGAACAGGTCGGGCATCGGTGCCCGGGTGTGTTCGATCTGGGTCAGGCGGGCCAGCATGGTCGCGACGATCCGCTCGGCATCCATCCCGTCCGCCACGATCTGCTGCGGGTCGGGCAGGGCGATTTCCACCATCTGTTCGAACAGGATCGGGGCGTCGGGCGGCAATTCATGCGCCATGGCCCCGAAGATGGCCTCGGCCTCGGCGGTCAGGTCGTCGGCCATCGTCTTCAGGCCCGGCGGCATCCTGGCCAGCATCCCGCGCGCAAGGTCGTGGATCTCTACACCGGCTTTCAGCCCGCCCAGCAGGTCCGGCCTGGCCGCGAAACCGCCGATGGCGACGATCAGCCTGATCGCGTTTTTCAGGGGGGCGGCCATGGGCGGCTTTCCAATCGACAAATCTATGCCGCCCAGCCTAGGCCGGGCCCTGGCGACCGATCAAGCCATCGGAAAAAAGTCCGATGAAAGTCCGATGAAAATCCGATGGAAGTCCGATTTGCCGAACGGGCCGGTCGCGGTCAGAGGCCCAGCTTCCGCGCGACGATCTCGCCTGCCGCCTGCGGGTTCGCCTTGCCCCCCGTGGCCTTCATCACCTGGCCCACGAACCAGCCTGCAAGCTTCGGATTCTGCTTGGCTTTTTCCACCTGCGTCGGGTTCGCCGCGATGCATTCGTCGACCGCCGCCTCGATCGCCGACAGGTCGGTGACCTGCCGCATCCCCCGCGTCTCGACGATCTCGCCCGGATCCCCGCCTTCGGTGTAGACGATCTCGAACAGGTCCTTGGCAATCTTGCCGGAAATGTCGCCCGAGGTGATAAGGTCGATGATCTTTCCCAGTTGTTCCGGGCTCACGGGGCTGTCGGTAATCTCCCGGTCATCTTTCCTGAGCCGTCCGAACAGCTCGTTGATGACCCAGTTCGCCGCCGTCTTCCCGTCCCGCCCTTTCGCCACCTCCTCGAAATACCCCGCCGAATCCACCTCCGCCGTCAACACGCCGGCATCGTATTCGGTCAGGCCGAAGTCGTTGACAAAGCGGGCCTTTTTCTCGTCGGGCAGTTCGGGCAGCGCGGCCTTGATCTCGTCCACCCAGGCCTGGTCGATCTCCAGCGGCAGCAGGTCGGGGCAGGGGAAGTAGCGGTAATCATGCGCCTCCTCCTTCGAGCGCATCGACCGCGTCTCGCCCTTGTCGGGGTCGTACAACCGCGTCTCCTGCACCACCTTGCCGCCGTCCTCGACGATGGCGATCTGGCGCCGGGCCTCGTGCTCGATCGCCGCCTGGATGAACCGCATCGAGTTCATGTTCTTGATTTCGCAGCGTGTTCCCAGCGCCTCGGCATCCCCGGCCAGCCACGCCTCGTAGGCGCCGGGGCGGCAGATCGAGACGTTCACATCGGCGCGCAGGTTGCCGTTCTGCATGTTGCCGTCGCAGGTGCCCAGATAGCGCATGATCTGGCGCAGCTTGCCGACATAGGCCGCCGCCTCCTCGGGGCCGCGGATGTCGGGGCGGCTGACGATCTCCATCAGCGCGACGCCGGTACGGTTGAGATCGACAAAGGACATGGCCGGATCCATGTCGTGGATCGACTTGCCCGCGTCCTGTTCGAGATGGATGCGCTCGATCCGCACAAGCCGCGCGATGCCGGGACCCATGTCGACCAACACCTCGCCCTCGCCGACAATGGGATGATAAAGCTGGGAAATCTGGTAGCCCTGCGGCAGGTCGGGGTAGAAATAGTTCTTGCGGTCAAAGGCCGAGACCAGGTTGATCTGCGCCTTCAGCCCCAGCCCGGTGCGCACCGCCTGGGCCACGCAGAACTCGTTGATGACGGGCAGCATGCCGGGCATCGCGGCATCGACGAAGGCGACATTGGCATTGGGCTCGGCGCCGAAGGTGGTCGAGGCGCCCGAGAACAGCTTGGCATTCGAGGCCACCTGGGCATGGACCTCGAGCCCGATCACCAGTTCCCAATCGGCCTTGGCGCCAGAGATCACCTTGGGTTTGGGGGCTTGATAGGCAAGGTCGAGCATCGGGGCGGTCCTTTCTCAGCGGGGTCTGTCTAAGGCAGGGCAAAGGCGCGGGCAAGGGGGACGGGGCGGCGGAGGATCGCCGATCGGGCAGGCCGCGATCGGCGGTGCGTCGCGCATGCCCGAAGGACAGGGTTGCCCGGTGGGCGCAGGGCGGTCAGAACTCGCGCGCCGGACAAATTGCGCCCGGTGCAACATCATGGTCAGTCGATGCGATTTCTGCCGCTTGCCCTTTGCCTCGCCATGGCGGTCACGGGATGCGTGAAGACCACCGATGGCGCGAGCCGTGCCGCCTTCATGCCCGGGGACCTGCCCCGGATGGGCTGGGATCACCGTCCCGAGGCGCCGAGCTGGACAGAGGCAAGCCTGAAGGCGCTGTCGAGCCATGGCGCGACGCTGGCCCAGACCGTTCCGGCCGATATCGGGCAATGGTGCCCGGCCTATGCAACCGCGGGCACGGCGCAGCGTCAGGCCTTCTGGGCCGGGCTGTTCTCGGCGCTGGCCAAGCATGAAAGCACCTGGAACCCGCAGGCCGTGGGCGGCGGCGGGCGCTGGTTCGGGCTGCTTCAGATCTCACCGGCGACCGCGCGCCAGCACGGCTGTTCGGCGACCAATGGCGAGGCGCTGAAGGACGGCGCGGCGAATATCAGCTGTGCGATCCGCATCGCTGCGCGGACCGTGCCGCGCGATGGCGTCGTGGCGGCCGGGCGTGGCGGCGTCGCCGCCGACTGGGGGCCGATGAGCGTGTCCACCAAGCGCGAGGAGATTGCCGCCTGGACGCGGGCGCAGCCCTATTGCCGGGGCTGAGCGGTCCGGGCCTGGCCGATCCTGACCGCATCTGCCCATCTTATGGGCACAGCACTGTCCCCCGGCCTTGCGGGGGGCGGTGCGCATTGATATCTGCCCCGGAATCCCGATAGTTTCCATCGGAAAACGCGTGCGAGGCAGGTCTTGAGTTCCCTAACCCCCCGGCTGGAAATCCAGAACATCACCCGCGTCTTCGGTGGGCGGACGGTGGTGGATGATGTGTCGCTCAAGGTGATGCCGGGGCAGGTGACCTGTCTTCTGGGGCCGTCGGGCTGCGGCAAGTCCACGACTCTGCGGGTGATCGCGGGCGTCGACATGCAGGACAGCGGCAATATCTTCATCGACGGCAACCTTGTCTGCGACACGGTGTTCCGTCTGCCGCCCGAACGCCGTTCGGTCGGGCTGATGTTTCAGGATTTCGCTCTGTTCCCGCATCTGAGCGTGGCCGAGAACGTGGCCTTCGGGCTAACCGGCAGCCGCGCCGAGAAACGCCGCCGGGTCGAGCAGTTGCTGGAACGGGTGGACCTGCTGGGCCATATCGACGACTATCCGCACCAGTTGTCGGGCGGCGAACAGCAGCGCGTGGCGCTGGTGCGCGCGCTGGCGCCGCGGCCCAAGATCATGCTGATGGACGAACCCTTTTCGGGGCTGGACAATCGCCTGCGGGACGAGATCCGCGACGACACGCTGAGCGTTCTGAAGGAAGAGGGCGCCGCCGTCCTGCTTGTCACGCATGAGCCCGACGAGGCGATGCGCATGGCCGACGAGATCGCGCTGATGCGGCACGGCAAGATCGTGCAGCAGGGCGCGCCCTACAATATCTACAACGCCCCAATGGATCGGGCAGCGGCGGCTTTCTTCAGCGATATCAACGTGATCCGGGGCAAGGTGAAGAACCTGCTGACGGAGACCGCCTTTGGCCAGTTCCTGACGCCTGCAATGCCCGACGGGTCCGAGGTGGACATCATCATCCGCCCCCAGCATATCCGCATCGACTTCGACCGCAACGGCCGCGGCCCGAACCCGACGCCCGAAACCGGCGTGGCGGCGCGCGCCGTGGTGGAACGCGCGCGCTTCATGGGGTCGGAAAGCCTGGTGGAGTTCCGGATGGATTACGACGCGACGATCCTGAAGGCGACCGTGCCCGCGGTATTCCTGCCCCGGCCCGGCACGCCCATGTGGCTGATGATCCGTCGCGACCGCTGTTTCGTCTTCCCCGCGCCGGGCCATGAACGTGTCGACTGGCGCGATGCGGGCGCCCCGCGGGTGGCAGGAATAGGCAAATAATTGCGGAAATGCGATGGAATGGGTCTTTGATCTGGCCGTCAGACCCAATAGATGTGACAGACAGATTTCCATGCGGGGCGGGACATGCCCGCCCGGAGGGAGAGACCCATGCTGAACAATATCGGCCTTCCCGGCCTGCTGCTGATCGCCGTCGTGGTGCTGGTGCTTTTCGGCCGCGGCAAGATCTCGTCGCTGATGGGCGAGGTCGGCAAGGGCATCACCGCCTTCAAGAAGGGCGTCAAGGAAGAGACGGAAGAGGCCAAGCAAAGCCTCGAGGCCGCGCGCGACGTCACCCCCGAACAGGAGAAGGACAAGGCCTGATCCGCCTGTCCCGCGCATAGTCCCATGTTCGACCTCGGCTGGACCGAACTTCTGCTGATCGGCATCGTGGCGCTGATCGTGGTGGGCCCAAAGGACCTGCCGGGCATGTTCCGCACGCTTGGCCGCTTCACCGCCAAGGCGCGCAACATGGCGCGCGAGTTCCAGCGCGCCATGGACGATGCCGCCGACACGGCCGGCATGAAGGACACGGTCAAGGACCTGAAGGACATCGCCAATCCGCGCAAGATGGGTCTCGACACGCTGAACGAGGCGGCCGAGGCTTTCGAGAAATGGGAGCCGAAGCGGTCCCCCGGCACGGCAACGTCCGGCACCGCGACACCCCCGGGGACTACAACTCCCCCCGCAGCGCCCTCGGCACCGGCTCCCGCAGCCGCGCCCGCCCCCGAGACCAAGAGCGACGCATGAAGAGCGAAGAGATCGACGACAGCTCTGCCCCGCTGATCGAGCATCTGGCGGAATTGCGCACGCGGCTGATCTATTCGGTCTCGGGCTTCATCACGGCCATGGTGGCCTGTTTCCTCGTGTGGCAGCCGATCTTCAACTTCCTGACCCGGCCGATCTGTTCCGCGCTGGCCTCGCGCGGGCAGGATTGCGGGCTCTACCTCATCAAGTTGCAGGAAGGCTTCTTTGTCGCGATCCAGATTTCGCTGGTGGGCGGGCTTGCGCTGGCCTTCCCGCTGATCGCCTACCAGATGTGGCGCTTCGTGGCACCGGGGCTTTACCGCTCGGAAAAGCACGCCTTCCTGCCCTTCCTGATCGCCTCGCCTTTCATGTTCTTCCTCGGCGCGTCCTTTGCCTATTACGTTGTCACGCCGCTGGCCTTCGATTTCTTCCTCGGCTTCCAGCAGGTCGGTGCGATCCCGGTCGAGGGCGGCGAGGTCATGTCGCAGACCGCGGGCGTGACCTTTCACGGATCGGTGCAGGAATACCTGTCGCTGACGATCAAGTTCGTGCTGGCCTTCGGGCTGTGCTTCCAGTTGCCGGTGCTGCTGACGCTGATGGGCAAGGCGGGGCTTGTCTCGGCGGCGGGTCTGGGGTCGATGCGCAAGTATGCGGTGGTCGGCATCCTTGTGCTGGCCGCGCTGGTCACGCCGCCCGATGTCATCACCCAGATCATCCTGTTCATGGTGGTCTACGGGCTTTACGAGATCTCGATCCTTCTGGTCCGCCGCGTCGAGAAGAAGCGCGAGAAGGAACTGCGCGAACAGGGGCTTTGGTTCGAGGATGACTCGGACGATGACCCGCTGATGAAGGAGTTCGATCAGGGCGGGGACGCGCGCCCGTGACCGGGGCGGATGCGCTCAGACGGATTGCCGAGGCGCTGGAACGGATGAGCCCCGCCCCCGCCGAGGCCCCCGATTTCGCAGGCGCCGATGCCTTCGTGTGGCATGTCGCGCCCGACCGTCTCGCCCCGGTGGCCGAGGTGAACCGGGTGGACCTGGGCCTGTTGCAGGGGATCGACCGCGCCCGCGACACGCTGCTGGAGAATACCCGGCATTTCGCGCAGGGACTGCCCGCGAACAACGCGCTTCTGTGGGGGGCGCGCGGCATGGGCAAGTCGAGTCTCGTCAAGGCGATCCACGCCGCGATCCGCGCCGAGGGCCACGCGCTGAAGATCGTCGAGGTCCAGCGCGAGGACCTGCCCACGATCGGCCGGCTCTTGACGCTGCTGCGCGCGGCCCCCGATCAGCGGTTCATCCTGTTCTGCGACGACCTGTCCTTTTCCCATGACGACCAGCATTACAAGTCGCTCAAGGCGGTGCTGGATGGCGGGATCGAGGGACGGCCCGAGAATGTGGTGTTCTACGCCACCTCGAACCGGCGCCACCTGATGCCGCGCGACATGATCGAGAACGAACGCTCAACCGCGATCAGCCCGTCCGAGGCGGTCGAGGAAAAGGTGTCATTATCGGACCGCTTCGGGCTGTGGCTGGGCTTTCACCCGTGCAGCCAGGACGAGTATCTCGCGATGATCCGCGGCTATTGCGACGCCCATGGCCTCTTCATCGACGACGCAACGCTCAGGGCCGAGGCGATCGAATGGCAGGCCACGCGCGGGGCGCGTTCGGGGCGGGTGGCCTGGCAGTTCTTTACCGATCTCGCCGCACGCCGCGGCGTCCGGATCTGAACGCGCCCGCGCCTTCCTCCCGGTCCGGATACCCGACTTGCTCAGGGATCACGGTGTCAGATAGGGCATCGGATCGACGCTTTCGAAGCCCTTGCGGATCTCGAAATGCAGAAAGGCCGGGTTGCCCGCGCGCACCTGGGCCAGCGTCTGGCCGCGCTTGACGCTGGCACCCTTCTCGACCGCGATCCCATCGATATTGGCATAGACCGACAGCATGTTGTCGGGGTGGCGCACCACGAGGATCGGCACCTGTTCGGTGTCTCGGGTGATCGCGGCGACCGTGCCGTCCGCGGCGGCCTTCACCGGGCTGCCCGCGCGGGCCGAGATGTCGATCCCGTCATTCTTGCCCTTCTGATAGCCGCGGATGATGCTGCCCTGCACCGGCATCGCGAACCGGGCCTGGGCCGTGCTTTCCGTCTGCATCTGCGGCGAGGCCGGGGCGGCGGGCGGGGCCGCCGCCGCCGTCGTCGTTTCGTCGCGCGGCAGCGGCTTGGCTGCGCTGGGCGGGGTGGGGGCGGCCGATCCGGCGCCGGGGCGGGTTGCCGCGACGGCGGGCGCGGCGGCGACCTCGCGTGCGGGTGTCGGGATCAGCAGGAATTGCCCCTCGCGCACCGCCATGTCGGGGCCAAGTCCGTTCCAGTCGGCCAATGCGCGGGGCGTGACATTGTAGCGACGCGCGATGGAATAGGTTGTCTCGCCGCGCTCGACCCTGTGCCGCAGGGGTTCCGGCCCCCGGGCCGGGGTGACGGCGCCCGCGGTGGGTTCGGCGCGCTGGATCGCATCGCCCGCGATGTTGGTGATGTCGATCCGGTCATCGCTGCGCGACCCGCCAAAGGCGGTGCCGCCATCCGGCACACGGCGGGGCAGGGCGACGATCTCGCCTTCGCGCAGACGGGCATCGCCCGGTATGCCGTTATAGCGCGCCAGTTCCTCGGCCGGCAGGCCCACGCGATTTGCCACGTCGCTCAGGCTGTCGCCGCGCCGGGCCACCGCCACCTGGTAATTGGTGTAGGAGATCACGCCACGGGCATCGGGGTCGGGGCGCGGGCCGCTTTCGACCCTGACGGCCTGGCCTTCGCTGCCGCCCATGTCGCGGAAATCGTAATCCCAGCCGCTTTCGCAGCCAGCCAGCAACCCGGCCCCAAGCCCCAGGGCAAGAACACGGGCGGGCAAGCGGGCGGCATGGTCGGAGATGGACATCGCTCGATCCTCGCTGATGCGGGGCCCGTTTGCCCGGACCCTCTGGCTGTTCCTAGTCGTTGCCGAGCCCCTCGACCAGCGGCACGAAACGCACCTCGCGAAGCTCGTCGTAATCGAAGCCGGTCTCGCCGCGGGTCACCTTGATCAGCCGCTGCACCGTGTCCGACTGCCCGACGGGCACGATCATGATACCGCCAACGCGCAATTGCGCCAAGAGCGGCCCGGGCGGATCCTCGGCCGCCGCGGTCACAAGGATGCGGTCGAAGGGCGCCTGTTCGGGCAACCCGAACGACCCGTCGGCGGCCAGCGCGGTGACATTGGTCAGCCCCAGCGCCTCGAACCGCTTCTGCGCCTCGTTGACAAGGCGGCGATGGCGTTCGACCGTATAGACCCGGCGGGCAAGCCGCGAGAGGATCGCGGCCTGATAGCCCGACCCCGTGCCCACTTCGAGCACCTTGTCGCGCGGCTGGACGTTCAATGCCTGGGTCATCAGCGCGACGACCGAGGGCTGGCTGATGGTCTGGCCGCAGGCGATGGGCAGCGGCATGTCTTCATAGGCGCGCGGGGCGAAATGGCCCTTGATGAACACGCCGCGGTCGATGCGTTCCATCGCGTCCAGCACGCGGGCATCCGTGACCCCCTTGGAGCGCAGCGTGTAAAGGAACTGCATCTTGCGTTCGGAATGGTCGTCGGCGGTCATTCCAGCCTGGCCTTCAGCGCGCCGATGGCATCATGGGCGGTCAGGTCGGCGCGCATCGGCGTGACCGCGATGTAGCCGTCAAGGTTGAGCGCCGCGTCCGAGCCCGGCGCGGTCGGCAGGTGCTGCGGCCCGCCCTTGATCCACAGGAACTTGCGCCCCGAGGGCGAGCGGTGCGGTTCCACCCCGAAGGAGGCGTCGCGCCGGTATCCCTGCGGTCCCACGCGCAGCCCCCTGACCCGGTCGGCCGGAAGCGGCGGGAAGTTCACGTTGTAGAACAGCCGGTAATCGGCGCTGTCCCAGTGGCCCTCGTCGAGCAGCGCGCGCACCGTCGCGGCCCCATGGGCGCGCGCGGCGTCGAATTGCAGCGCCTCGTCGAAATTCAGCGGGCCCAGATATTGCGACAGCGCGATCGCGGGCAGCCCCTGCAACGCGGCCTCCATCGCGCCGCCTATGGTGCCCGAGTAAAGCACGTTCTCGGCCGCGTTGTTTCCCCGGTTCACGCCCGAGAGCACCAGATCGGGCCGGGCATCGGTCATCACGTCGTAGATGCCGGCGAGCACGCAATCCGCAGGCGAGCCTTCGGCGGCAAAGCGGCGGGGTCCAAGCTCGGCGATCATCATCGGGTGGGTATAGGAGATCTTGTGCGCCACGCCCGATTGCTCGAAGGCGGGGGCGACCACCCAGACCTCGCCGCCCGGACCCGCGATCTCGTCGGCGATGGCCTCGAGCACCTTCAGCCCCGGGGCGTTGATGCCGTCGTCATTGGTGATGAGAATGCGCATGCTCCACCCGCTGGATCCCGACCTTCCTATGAGAGAGGTCGGGACAGGGCAAGCGGGTTCCGTGGGCTCTGTAGCGACTGGGAATGCGGGTTCGGAAAACCTTTTGGGAAAACGTGCGGTTTAGGATAGGTTAACAAAGGGGGTGGGACGTTTTCTGTGCTGTGTGCCAGAAATCGACGGCGCAGAGTCGGGTCGTCCCGGTTCCGAGGGGGGGCGCTGGAGCGCCCGGTTTCAAGTATAGTCCGAAGGGGAAAGACATGCGATTTCTGAGAACGACCGCGATTGCGGGTACGATGGCGTTGGCGTCCGGGGGGGCCTACGCAGCGTCGGTAACGGTGTCGACGGACGCCACGGCTCTGGCCAATGCCCTGCTGGGTTCGGGCATCACGGTGGTGAGCGCGTCCCTGACCGGCGGTAACGGATCTGGCTCTGCGGGGGCCACCGCCGCCGGAACGTTCACGGGCTTCGGTGCGACGGGCATCGGCATCGACCAGGGCGTGATCCTGTCGACCGGCGACGTGCAGGACGCGGTCGGGCCGAACAGTTCCGACGGAACCTCCACCAGTTTCGGTCTCGGCGGTGACAGCGATCTGAATGCACTGATTCCGGGCTTCTCGACATTCGATGCCACGGTCCTGACGATCAACTTCACCAGCGACGACGACACGTTGTTCTTCAACTACGCCTTCGCGTCCGAGGAATACAACGAGTATGTGGGCTCCCCATACAACGACGTGTTCGGGCTGTTCCTGAACGGCACGAACCTGGCGTTCATCCCCGGCACCTCGACGCCCGTTTCGATCAACAACGTCAACAACGGATCGAATTCCGCCTTCTACAAGGACAACGATCCTTCGGATCTTGGAACTCCGACGCCGTTCAATATCGAATATGACGGGTTCACCAGCGTCTTCACGGCGCAGGGTGCAATCGCCGAGGGCATGAACACGATCTCGTTCAAGATCGCAGATGCGGGCGACAGAATCCTCGACTCGGCGATCTTCATTCAGGGTGGCTCGCTCGGGACGACGGATCCGGGCGTGATACCGCTTCCTGCGGGCGCGTGGCTGATGCTGACGGGTCTCGGCGCGCTGGGCGTCATGCGGCGGCGGCGCAACCGGGCCTGACCCGGCAAGAGGCCGCAATGATCGGACCCGCGCGCGTCGGCGCGCGGGTCGTTCGGGCACCGATCTGACACGGAGCCGCGCTGAAGCGCCTTGGTCAGCCCAGCCCCAGTTCCGTCACCATCCGGGCCGCTTCGTCCTTCGGCCGGGCGAGGCCCGAGACGTCTTCGCCCGGGAAAAGGCGGTTGCGGTGGTTGGTGGGCATCGGCGCGGGCACGAAGCGGTGGACATGCACGTCCTGCAATCGCGCCTGTTCGGCCGCCCAGGCTGCGAAGATCGCGCGTTGTGCGGCCTTGCAGGCGGCATAGGCGCCCAGGAACGGGCCTTCGGCCAGATCGTCCACCAGAACGGCATGGCCGCCCCCGGGGGCTGCGCGCAGCAGCGGCGAGATGAAATTCGCCAACACGCCCAGCGCCTCGACATTCGCGGCGACGGCCTTGGTCCAGAATTTCAGGTCGATCTGTTCGGCCGGGCTGAAGGGCGGGGTCTGGATCGCGCAATGCACCCACAGATCGACATGGCCCCAGCGATCATAGATGCCGCGGCAAAGGGTGCGCATGGCATCATCAACGGTGATGTCCATGGGTGCAAGCGTCGCATGCCCGCCTGCGGCCTGGATGCGGTCGTCCAGCTCCTCGAGCGCGCCGCTGGTGCGCGCCACGGCAACGACGTGATAGCCCCGCCGGGCCAATTCCTCGGCCACCGCCGCGCCGAAGCCGCGGGAGGCGCCTGTTACAAGGGCGATTTTCTGGTCTGTCATGCTTGGTCTTTCGGTCAGCTGCGCGGAGGGGTCAAGATGGGGTCGGCAAAGGGCGACATCCGCGCGCAGCCCTATTCTGCCGCCTTGGTCTGAAAGCCCTTCTCGATCATGTCGGAGGGCGCAACCGGGTAATCGCCCGAGAAGCAGGCATCGCAATATTGCGGGCAGGCCGCGTTGCGCCCCCCGGCTTCGCCCACAGCGCGGTAAAGCCCGTCAAGCGAGATGAAACGCAGCGAGTCCACGCCCAGATAGTCGCGCATCTCGTCCTCGGTCATGCGGCTGGCCAGCAGCTTTTCGCGCTCAGGCGTGTCGACGCCGTAGAAGCAGGGCCAGGCGGTGGGCGGCGAGGCGATGCGGAAATGCACCTCCCTGGCGCCTGCATCCAGGATCATTTCCTTGATCTTGCGGCTGGTGGTGCCGCGCACCACGCTGTCATCGACCAGCACGATCCGCTTGCCCTCGATCAGGGCGCGGTTGACGTTCAGTTTCAGCCGCACGCCCATGTTGCGGATCTGCTCGGTCGGCTCGATGAAGGTGCGGCCGACATACTGGTTGCGGATGATCCCCATGCCGAAGGGGATGCCGCTTTCATGGGCAAAGCCGATCGCCGCGGGCGTGCCGGAATCGGGCACCGGGCAGACCAGATCGGCCTCGACCGGTGCTTCGCGTGCCAGTTCCATGCCGATCTGGTGGCGCGTTTCGTAGACCGAGCGGCCGCCCAGGATGGAATCGGGGCGCGAGAAATAGACCTGCTCGAAGATGCAGAAGCGCGAGGGCCGCTGCTCGAATGGGCGGAAGCTTTCCACCCCCTTCTCGGGCGAGATCTGCACCATTTCGCCCGGCTCGATCTCGCGCACCAGTTCCGCGCCGATGATGTCGAGCGCGCAGGTTTCCGACGACAGCACCCAGCCATCGCCGAACCGGCCCAGCACCAGCGGGCGCACGCCCAGCGGATCGCGCACGCCGATCAGCTTCGTGCGCGTCATCGCGACCACCGAGAACGCACCCTCGACCCGGCGCAGCGCGTCCTTCATCCGTTCGGGAATGGTCTTTTGCAGCGAGCGCGCCATCAGGTGGATGATGCATTCGCTGTCCGACGAGCTCTGGAAGATCGAGCCGTGGTCGATCAGCTCGCGCCGCAGCGCCTCGGCATTGGTGATGTTGCCGTTATGGGCGATGGCCGCACCGCCCATCGCGAACTCGCCGAAGAAGGGCTGCACGTCCCGGATCGCGGTCTGGCCCTTGGAGCCGGCGGTGGAGTAGCGCACATGCCCGATGGCCAGCATGCCCGGCAGCGTCTCCATCAGGCTGGCCTTGGTGAAATTGTCCCGCACATAGCCGAAGCGGTGGGCCGAGTGGAACCCGGTCCGGCTGTCATGGCTGACGATGCCGCCCGCCTCCTGGCCGCGATGTTGCAGCGCGTGCAGGCCCAGCGCGACGAAATTCGCCGCGTTCGTCAGGCCGATCACGCCATAGACGCCGCATTCCTCGCGCAGCTTGTCGTCATCGAAGGGATGGGCGGGGGGCATGTCGCGCTCGGGCGAAACATGCGGGGTCATCGGGCGCATGGGCGTCGAGGCTCCGAATCCAACTGGCGGGGACTGGCCCCTCTCTACGCGCTTGGGCGCGCGCTGTCACGAAAGGATCACACTGGCGCGCGCGCAGGCTTTCACTGGGCGTCGGCGGGGGGCAGGGGCGTGCCAGCGGGTGCCGGTGCCGCCGGACGGTCGCAGGCGCCCATCAAGGTCTCGTATTGGCGGGTCAGCCAGCCCAGCGCCTGGTCGGGATCGGCCTCGGCGATCTGGCGGGTCAGCGCGCCGAAGATGTCGGCCGAGCGCGAATTGTCCACCATCGGGTACTCGGCGGTGGTGACCACCATGCCGTAGACGAAAAGCGCCACCGCCACCAAGAGCACCCCGCGCGCCACGCCGAACAGGAAGCCCAACCCCTGGTCGAGCCCGCCCAGCACAGAGCCCTGGATCATCGAGGACAGAAGCGGCGTGAACAGCGAGACCGCCACAAGCGCCACCATGAACACGCCCGCGAAGGCCGCGAGCATCCCCAGTTCGCAGGAATTTCCGACCAGCGTGCCGAGGAAAGGCACCTCGGAGACCAGCGGCTCGACCGTGGGCGCGAAGATGAAGGCCACGACCGCGGCCAGGATCCAGCCTGCGATCGCCATCGCCTCGCGCACGAATCCGCGCGAATAGGCGAGGATCGCCGAAAGCAGGATGACGACGGCAACGACCCCGTCGACTGCGGTAAACCCTTCCATGGCAATCCCTCCTCGGCCTCAGCCGGCGCCGAACACTTCCCCGACGAAGGCTGCCAGGTCCGGCATGCGCCGCAGGCTCAGTCCCGTCGGGGCGCCCGGCTTGCTGTCCGCGGGCGCGATGGCTGTGGAAAAACCAAGTTTCTGCGCCTCTTTCAACCTGTTTTCCGTCTGTCCTACCGGCCGGAGCGCGCCGGAGAGCGATATTTCCCCGAAGACGACGCAATCCGTGGGCAGCGCGACATCTTCGCGCGCGCTGATCAGCGCCGCGGCCACCGCCAGATCGGCCGCGGGTTCGGTGACCCGAAGCCCGCCCGCGACGTTCAGGAACACGTCGAGCCCGGTAAAGGGGATGCCGCAGCGCGCCTCGAGCACGGCAAGCGTGGTCGCCAGCCGCCCGGCATCCAGCCCGACCACCGTGCGCCGGGGCGTGCCCAGCGGCGAGGGTGCGACAAGGGCCTGGATCTCGGTCAGCACCGGCCGCGTGCCCTCGATCCCGGCAAAGACGGCCGCCCCCGGCGCAGGCATGCCGCGCCCCGACAGGAACAGGGCGGATGGGTTCTGCACCTCGGCCAGGCCCGTTCCGGTCATCTCGAACACGCCGATCTCGTCGGCCGGTCCGAAGCGGTTCTTGACCGCGCGCAGGATACGGAACTGATGCCCGCGCTCGCCCTCGAAATACAGCACGGTGTCGACCATGTGCTCGACCACGCGCGGGCCCGCGATCTGGCCCTCCTTGGTGACATGGCCGACAAGGATGACGGCCGAGCCGCGGCGTTTCGCGAAGGCGGTCAGTTCATGGGCGGCGGCGCGCACCTGGGCAACGGAGCCGGACGCGCTGTCGACCATGTCGGCCCACATCGTCTGGATCGAATCGATGATGGCAAGACCCGGCCGTTCGGCATCCAGCGTGGTCAGTATGTCGCGCAGGTTTGTGTCGGTGGCGAGTGTGACCGGTGCATCGGCAAGACCCAGGCGGCGCGCGCGCATGCGGATCTGGGCGCCCGCCTCCTCGCCCGAAATGTAGAGGCATTTCAGCCCGCTGCGGGCGAAGCTTGCGGTAGCCTGCAAAAGCAGGGTGGACTTGCCGATGCCTGGATCGCCGCCGACGAGGATGGCCGAGCCGGGCACCAGCCCGCCGCCCAGCACCCGGTCGAACTCGGCCATGCCGGAGGCGGCGCGGGGCGGTTCGGGCTCGGTCGCGGCGAGGTCGGAGAGTGGCAGGGCCCGGCCACGAGCGGCACCAAGGGATTTCGCGGCGGGACCGGCAGAAAGCGGCGCCTCTTCGGCGATGGTGTTCCAGGCGCCGCAGGCATCGCAACGGCCCGCCCATTTCTGGTGGGACGCGCCGCAGGCGTTGCAGGTGTAGCTGGGAGCGGCTTTGGCCATGGCCTTTCTTGGCGGAAGGACGCGCGCCGGGCAAGGGGGTGCTCCCGCCCCCGGCCCGCGCGGGGCTTTCGCCCCGCTTGTCCGGGGTTGGGCATGGCGCGGCCGCCGGCCGCGGGGGGCGCTGCCCCCGTCGCCCGTTCCGGGCGACTCCCCCGGGATATTTCGGGCCAGAAGAAGGAGGAAGCGGCTAGCGCACCGATTCGATCGGGCCTTCGGCGCGGCCGTGGATGAATTGTTGCAGATAGGGGTCCGGCGCCGCGTCCATGTCCTTGACCGGGCCGGTCCACTGGATCACCCCGTCATGGAGCATCGCGACGTCGTCGGCGATGGCGCGCACGCTGGTCATGTCATGGGTGATGGTCATCGCGGTGGCGCCCATCTCGACCACGATCTCGCGGATCAGTTCGTTGATGACACCGGCCATGATCGGATCGAGCCCGGTGGTGGGTTCGTCGAAGAATATGATTTCCGGCTCGGCGGCGATGGCGCGGGCAAGGCCGACGCGTTTCTGCATGCCGCCCGACAGCTCGGCGGGGTAGAGGTCGGCCACCTCGGGTTTCAGGCCGACGCGGCGCAGTTTCTCGATGGCGATCTCGCGCGCCTCGGCCTTGGGGCGTTTCCCGGGGCCGCGCAAGAGCCGGAAGGCCACGTTCTGCCAGACGGACAGCGAATCGAACAGCGCGCCGCCCTGGAACAGCATCCCGAACCGCGCGAGAAAGGCGTCGCGGTCAAGGCTGGCGGCATCCTGCCCGTCGATCCGGATCGTGCCGGCATCGGGCTTCACCAGCCCGAGGATGCATTTCAGCAGCACCGACTTGCCGGTGCCCGAGCCGCCGATGACGACCATGCTTTCGCCCTTCGGCACGGTCAGGTCGACGCCGCGCAGCACGCGGTTGGCGCCGAAGCTTTTGTGAAGGCCGGACAGCGCGATCATGCGGAGAAGAACAGTTCGGTCAGCAGGTAGTTGGTGGCCAGGATCATCACCGAGGCCGTCACCACCGCCGATTTCGTGGCCCGCCCCACGCCCTGCGCGCCGCGCTCGGAATTCATCCCGAAATAGCAGCCCACCAGCGCCACGATGAAGCCGAAGACCGCGCCCTTGATCAGCCCCGAGGTCACGTCCCAGAGCGTGAGATACTCGACCGTGGTCTTGAGATAGGCGGCGGCGTTCAGTTCAAGCCGCCCGGTGCCGACCAGATAGCCGCCCAGGATGCCGATGGAATCGCCCACCGCGACCAGCACCGGCAGGGCGATGGTCGCCGCCAGCACGCGCGGGACGGTCAGATAGCGCATCGGGTCGGTGGACAGCGTCACCAGCGCGTCGATCTGTTCGGTCACCTTCATCGTGCCGATCTCGGCCGCAATGGACGAGGCCACGCGCGCGGCGACCATCAGCCCGCCCAGCACCGGGCCAAGCTCGCGCACCATGCCGATGGCGACTATCGAGGGAACGACCTGCGAGGCGTTGAAACGTGCGCCGCCTTCGTAGATCTGCAAGGCCAGCGCGCCGCCGGTAAACAGGGCCGTCAGCGCCACAACGGGCAGCGAATTGTAACCGATCGCCCAGAGCGCCTGAAGGAATTCGCGGAGGTAGAAAGGCGGGCGGAGCATCGCCGCAATCGTCGCCACGAGAAAGATCGCGATCCGGCCAAGGGCTGCGAGCCCCGCCAGCGTCGAGCGGCCGATGGCGGCGACCGGGGCGAGGATCATGGCGCGGCCGCGCCGACATGGCGGCGGCAGTAGCGCGGGCCGAGGCTGGTAAGCACCTCGTAGCCGATGGTCCGGGCGGCGGCGGCGACTTCGTCCACGCTCTGGTCCGGGCCGATCAGGTCTAGCGCGTCGGGGCTGTCGGGCAGGTCGGTGATATCGGCGGTGATGAGATCCATCGAGACTCGGCCGAGGATCGGGCAGGGGCAGCCATCGGCCCAGAGCGTGCCGCGGTTCGTCAGATAGCGCAGGATGCCATCGGCATAGCCGCCCGCGACGGTGGCGACGATGCGGCGGGTGTCGGCGGTCCAGGTGCAGCCATAGCCGACGCTTTCGCCGGACTCGACCGCGCGGATCTGGATCACCGGCAGCGACAGGCGCAGCACGGGCGCGGCCTCGGCGAAGGGAAGCGCGCCGTAAAGGCCGATGCCGGGGCGGGTGATCTCGAAGTGATAGTCGGGGCCCAACAGGATGCCGCCCGTGGCCGAAAGCGAGCGCGGCACGCCGCAGCCCTCGGTCATCTCGCGGAAACAGGCGAGTTGTTTTCGGTTGAAGCCGGTCGTGTCCTCGTCGGAGCAGGCGAGGTGGCTCATGATGAGCCGCGGCCCGGCGGCCAGCGCGTCGGCGCGGATCGCGGCCCAGTCGCCGGGTTCCATCCCCAGACGGTTCATGCCGGAATCGAGCTGGATGCCGAAAGGGTGGCCCGGCAGCGCGGCAAGGTGGCGGGCAAACTGCTCGGGCGAATTCAGCATGGGCACGAGGCCCAGATCGGCGATCAGGCCGGTATCGCCCGCCATGTGGCCGCCGAAGACGCCGATCTCGGGGCCGGGGCCAAGGGCGGCGCGGATCGCGGCGCCCTCCTCGGCCACGGCGACGAAAAAGCGGCGGGCACCGGCGCGGGCAAGTGTGCGCGCGACCTCGGCCGCGCCGAGCCCGTAGGCGTCGGCCTTGACGACTGCCGCGGTTTCGACGCCCGGGCCGCTGGCGCGGTCAAGGGCGGTCCAGTTGCGCGCGATCGCGTCGTGGTCGATGGTAAGCAGTCCGCTGGCCATGGGCGCTGTTTCCGACAGGGGCGGGGCATACGTCAAGGCGGATTCCGGTTTTCGGTCGCCATGTTCAGCGCCGTTCGTGGCGGGCGCCGGTCCAGATCAAGGTCTCGCCGGTCTCTGCGACAGGCGCAGTCCAGCCGTCCAGTGCGCCCGCTTCGGAAACCGACAGCCCCTTGGTCGAGAACAGGTCTCCATCTCCGAAAACCGGCAGCGCGCTGTCGCCGGCAAGCGCGAAGACCACGCCGCTGCATCCGGTCGGGCCGAAATAGGCGCTGCCGCAGAGCCGGGTGAACAGCAGCGCCTTTTCGCGGGCCAGCGCGATCCGGCCGGCTTGCAGTTCGGGGGGCTCGCCCTCGATCGCGCGCACCGCTTCGAGGATGGGGCCTGCGATCTCGCGGGCGAGGGCGAGCGCGTCCGCATCGTCGATGCCCAGCGTGATCGGGACGGTCGGTCGCGGCGGCGGGACGGCATGGCGGTCTCGACGCTCTCGGCGCTGTCCTCGCGGTCGTCCGCATCCTCGTCCATCGCTGTGGTTCCGGGATCGGGCAGGGCAGCAACCGGTTGCGCGGCCGGGGCTGCGGCCGGTGGGGGATGCGGGGGCGTGCGGCGGTGGTGGCAGCAGGGCGGGCATCGTTCCAATCGGTAGGGTCACCCGGGCATTGCCCTCGGAAAACGGATGCCCGGGGCTGCCCTCGATCACGAATTCCAGCGGATGTCCCGTCCGGCAGGCAAGCCGGAAGCAGACGGACGCCCCCCTCGGTGTCGCCGCCTTCCGGGATTGTCCGCGATTCCCGTGCCCCGGCTGCAGCGCCAAGACCCGCAGGTGCCAGGCCGCCAGAAGGCTGTCGTTTTTCGCCATGCGCCCGCCCCCTGCCGGTTCCCCTGCCAGAAGCCCAGGGTGCAATCCCGCCGCAGCGAAGGGATGATCGAAGCCTCATTTCCGGGCTGGACACCGCGACGCGAACACCTTGTGCCTTCGGGGCTTCGGTCAGAAACCGTCCGTGTCGCCATGACCCTGCTGCCAGGGCTTCACCAGATTGCCGAAGCGGGTAAACCGGCCCTCGAAGCTGAGTTCCACCGTGCCGATCGGGCCATGACGCTGCTTGCCGATGATGACCTCGGCCTTGCCATGGCAGCGTTCCATGACCTCCTGCCACTTGGCCATGGCTTCGAGATTGTCCTCGCCGGGTTTCTCGCGTTCCTTGTAGTATTCGTCGCGGTAGACGAACATCACCACATCGGCGTCCTGTTCGATCGAACCGGATTCCCGCAGGTCGGACAGTTGCGGGCGCTTGTCCTCGCGGCTTTCGACCTGACGCGACAGCTGCGACAGGGCGATCACCGGGATGTCCAGTTCCTTGGCGATGGCCTTGAGCCCCTGCGTGATCTCGGAAACCTCGTTCACCCGGCTGTCCTTGGCCGTGGCGGGACGGACGAGTTGAAGATAGTCGACGACCAGCACATCCAGCCCGTGGGTCCGCTTCAGCCGCCGCGCGCGGGCGGCCAACTGGCTGATCGGCAGGGCGGGCGTGTCGTCGATGAACAGTGGGCAGGCTTCCAGCGCTTTGGCGGCCTCGACGAAGCGGCGGAATTCGACCTCGGTCATGTCGCCGCGGCGGATCTGTTCGCTGGGCACTTCGGACGCCTCGGACAGGATCCGCGCGGCAAGCTGTTCGGCGCTCATCTCGAGGCTGAAGAAGCCGACGACGCCGCCATCGACCGCGCCCTCGGACCCGTCGGGCTGCCGCCCCCGGCGATAGGCTTTCGCGACGTTGAACGCGATATTGGTGGCCAGCGAGGTCTTGCCCATCGACGGGCGGCCCGCGAGGATCAGCAAATCCGACCGGTGCAGCCCGCCCAGCTTGCGGTCCAGGTCGACAAGGCCCGTCGAGACGCCCGAAAGCTGACCGTCGCGCTGATAGGCGGCATTGGCGACGTTCACCGCGTCGGTCACGGCCTTGAGGAAGGACTGGAACCCGCTTTCGGACTGGCCCTGTTCGCCCAGCTTGTAAAGCGCCTGTTCGGCCTCGACGATCTGGGCGCGCGGCTCGGACGAGATATCGACCTTGGCCGCCTTGTCCGAGATGTCGCGGCCAAGCCGGATCAACTCGCGCCGGATCGCGAAATCGTAGATCATCTGGGCGTAATCGCGCGCCGCGAAGGTCGAGATCGCCGCGCCCGCAAGACGCGCCAGATAGGCCGGCCCGCCCAGTTCCTTCAGCCCCTCGTCATCCGCGAGAAACGCCTTGAGCGTCACCGGCGAGGCCAGCGCATTCTTCTGGATGCGCGCGGCGGCAATCTCGTAGATGCGCTGGTGGACCGGCTCGTAGAAATGATGCGCTTGGATGATCGACGCGATCCGGTCGAAGACGTCGTTATTGGTCAGGATCGCGCCCAGCAATTGCTGCTCGGCCTCGATGTTGTGCGGCAGGGTGCCGGCCTCGTCCTCGGTCCCGCCCGTTTGGATCGATCTGATCTCGTTCATCGCCTGCCCCTGGATTCTGGTCCGGCCTGCCTAGCGCAAGAGACCGCCGCGCGACATGGCAAGAAGATGGTGGAGAACGCGGCGCGACAGCTGTGCATGGCCTGTGGGTAACCTCAGCCACCCCTGCAGGTTGTATCTCAACTCAGGATAACCGCAAAACCTTGGTTGCGCGAGCGATTCTCCGGGCGAGTTTTCCCCAAGCCATCCACAGCGCCGTCCCCGGCTATTTTTGTCGGGCCGCCTGCCAGTCCCGAGGTGCGGTCAGGAAGGCCTCGACCTCGGCCAGCGTGGCCGCGTCGAACGCGCCCTGCGCGCGGGCCTCGGCCAGCACATCCCACCAGGTACAGAGGTGGTGCAGCTTCACCCCATGGGCGGCCAGCGTGGCCTCGGTTTCCGGGAAGATGCCATAATAGAAGATCACCGCCGTGTGCCCGCAGACCGCGCCGGTCTCGCGGATCGCATCGACGAAGGACAGCTTGGACCCGCCATCGGTGGTCAGGTCCTCGACCAGCAGCACCCGGTCGCCTTCGCCCATCACGCCCTCGATCCGGGCATTGCGGCCATAGCCCTTGGGTTTCTTGCGGACATAGGTCATCGGCAGCGCCAGCCGTTCGGCCACCAGCGCGGCAAAGGGGATGCCCGCGGTCTCGCCGCCCGCGATATTGGTGAAGGCCTCGAAGCCTGCCTCGCGCATCACGGTCACGGCCATGAAATCCATCAGGGTCGCGCGGATGCGCGGGAAGGAGATGAGCTTGCGGCAGTCGATATAGGTGGGCGAGGGCAGGCCCGAGGCCAGGGTGAACGGCGTTTCCGCGTTGAAATGCACCGCGCCCACCTCCAGCAGCATGCGGGCCGACAACCGGGCAATCTCGGCCTGGTCGGGGAAGGCGGTGGGGATCATGGCGCGGACCTCTCGATCTGGCGGCGGGAGGGTTCGAGCCGTCCCGGCGAAGTGGTTGAAGGAAACAAGCGGCTTACCGCTCTACCCGCCAGTGCAGGGGGAAGCCGGGGTCGAACAGCGTCACCGGCCCGACACCCGTCGCGATCTTGTCGGGGAAGGCCACGGGGGCGCCCTTGACCAGCGTGATCGTTTCGGCGTTCGGGGCCAGGCGGTAGAAGGCCGGGCCGTTCAGCGAGGCGAATGCCTCCAGCCGGTCCAGCGCGCCTTCGCGCTCGAACACTTCCGCCAGGCAGGACAGCGTGTTGGTCGCCGAGAAGATGCCGGCGCAACCGCAGGCCGACTCCTTGGTCGGATCGCTGTGCGGGGCGCTGTCCGTGCCGAGGAAGAACCGGGCGTCGCCCGATGTGGCGGCGGCCACCAATGCGTCGCGGTGGCGTGCGCGCTTGGCCACCGGCAGGCAGTAGTAATGCGGCTTGATCCCGCCGACCAGGATATGGTTGCGGGTGATGATCAGGTGATGCGTGGTGATCGTCGCGCCCAGCCCCGTCTCGTGCGCCCGGACATAGTCCACCCCGTCGGCGGTGGTCAGGTGTTCCATCACCACGCGCAGCCCCGGCACCGCCCGGCGGATCGGGTCCAGAACGCGGTCGATGAACACCGCCTCGCGGTCGAAGATGTCCACCTCGGGGTCGGTCACCTCGCCATGCACGCAAAGCGGACAGCCGATCCCGGCCATCGTCTCCAGCACGCCGCGGACCTTGTCGAAGTCCTGCACGCCCGAGGCCGAATTGGTCGTCGCGCCCGCCGGGTACAGCTTGACCGCGCTTACCAGCCCGCTTGCATGGGCCGCGGCTACGTCCTTCGGGTCGGTCTCTTCGGTCAGATACAGCGTCATCAGCGGCGTGAAGGCCATATCCTCGGGCAGTGCGGCGAGGATTCGCGCCCGGTAATCGGCCGCGTCCTGCGCCGTGACCACCGGCGGCACCAGGTTCGGCATGATGATCGCGCGGGCGAAGTCGCGTGCCGTCTCTGGCAGGACGCCCGCCAGCATGGCGCCGTCGCGCAGATGCAGGTGCCAGTCATCGGGGCGGCGGATCGTGAGGCGCTGTGTCATGGGCTGCGCGATACACAATCGCCGCACGGCTTTCCAGTGGCGATCACGACGCCTGTGTGCGAATCGCAGCACCGGGGTGGAGCACCGAACCGCGAAAGGCTGAAGATCCGGTTGAGATTTCCCACCTCCGCTGCCCGCTGGGTGCAAGGCGGGCTTTGCCAGCGGGCATTGGTCATGTCAGCGCATCTGTCCTACTTTCGCGGACATGGGAGGAAACATCTGTGAATCGACAGGAGTTTCCACAAGATGGCACTTGCAGACAGCACGATCACCGGCAGCACCGGCTCGATCTTCTCCACCCTCATCGCTGCGCTTGTCCGGGTGATGGAACACCATCCCCGCACCCGCCAGATCGAGCGGTTGAACGCGCTCAGCGACGAGGATCTCGCCGCCCGCGGACTGACCCGTCAGGATGTCGTGCGCCACATCTTCCGCGACCGCTATTATCTCTGAGCGCGGTCGTGCCGCCTGCGGCTTCTGGCCGTCAGAAGAACGCCTGCAGCCCGGTCTGCGCCCGCCCCAGGATCAGCGCGTGGATGTCATGCGTGCCCTCGTAGGTGTTCACCGTTTCGAGGTTCAGCATGTGGCGCATCACCGGAAAACTGTCGGAGATCCCGTTGCCGCCATGCATGTCGCGCGCCGCCCGCGCGATCTCCAGCGCCTTGCCGCAATTGTTCCGCTTGACGAGGCTGATCATCTCGGGCGCCGCGCGCCCCTCGTCCAGCAACCGGCCGACCTGAAGGCAGGCGTGCAACCCCAGTGAAATCTCGGTCTGCATGTCGGCAAGCTTCCTCTGGTAGAGCTGCGTGCCTGCCAACGGCTTGTCGAACTGGCGCCGATCCAGCCCATAGGCGCGCGCAGCGTGCCAGCAGGCCTCGGCCGCGCCCAGCACCCCCCACGCGATGCCGTAGCGCGCCCGGTTGAGGCAGCCGAACGGCCCCTTCAGACCCTCGACGCCCGGCAACACCGCATCCTCGCCGACCTCGACGCCCTCCATCACGATCTCGCCCGTCGGCGAGGCGCGCAGGCTCAGCTTGCCCTCGATCTTCGGGGCCGACAGACCCGCCATGCCCTTTTCCAGCACGAAGCCCCGGATCTTGCCGCCATGGGCCTCGGACTTCGCCCAGACCACGAAGACATCGGCGAAGGGGGCGTTCGATATCCAGGTCTTGGTGCCGGTCAGCCGATAGCCGCCCGCGATCTTCTCGGCCCGCGTCTTCATCCCGGCGGGGTCGCTTCCCGCATCGGGTTCGGTCAGCCCGAAACAGCCGATCAGTTCGCCCCGCGCAAGACCGGGAAGATAGCGCTGGCGCTGCGCCTCGGTGCCGTAGGCGAAGATCGGATAGATCACCAGCGAGGCTTGCACGCTCATCATCGAGCGATAGCCCGAATCCACCCGCTCGATCTCGCGCGCGATCAGCCCGTAGGCCACATAGGAGGCACCCAGTCCGCCAAGGGCCTCGGGCAGCGTCACGCCCAGCAGGCCCGCTTCCCCCATCTCGGCGAAAAGCCCGGGCTCGGCCCGTTCCTCGCGAAAGGCCATCGTCACGCGGGGCTGCAGCCGGTCACGGGCGAAGGCCCGCGCCGCGTCGCGCAGCATCCGCTCGTCCTCGTCCAGCCGATCCTCCAGCCGCAGCGCGTCCTGCCAGTCGAACCGGGCCAGATCCGGGGCATCCTTCGGGGTCAGGGGCAGGGCGCCTTCCATCGTGATTTCTCCTTCCGGGCTGTGCCCGAGGCTTAGCGCGTCCCGCCGCGCCTGGCAATCTTCGCCATCCCGGTGCTTGACCGTCGCCCGCGCCCATGCAGTTCTAGGCGCAGGGAGGACAGGGATGGACAGAACAGGACCAGGCTCGATCGACGAGGTGCAACAGCTGCTTGCCGGGCAGGATTATGTCTGCGGGCGGGCGCTTGCGACGGTCACCTTCCTCTCGTTGCGCCTGGGCAAGCCGCTCTTTCTCGAAGGCGAGCCGGGCACCGGCAAGACCGAGATCGCCAAGGCGCTGGCCGCAGCACTTGGCCGCCGGCTGATCCGGCTGCAATGCTATGAAGGTCTCGATGCCGCCTCGGCCGTCTGCGACTGGAACTTCGCCGCGCAGATGATCGCGATCCGCACCGCCGAGGCGATGGGCTTCGAGGGCGCGGGCGCCGACCGGACCGCGCTGAAGGACGAGCTTTTCTCGGACGAATACCTGATCGAACGCCCGCTGCTCCAGGCCATGCGTCCCCAGGTCGAGGGGCCGCCGGTGCTGCTGATCGACGAGATCGACCGCACCGACGAACCCTTCGAGGCCTTCCTGCTCGAAGCGCTCAGCGATTTCCAGGTCACCATCCCCGAACTTGGCACGATCAAGGCCCCGCACCCCCCGATAGTGGTCATCACCTCGAACCGCACCCGCGAGGTGCATGACGCGCTGAAGCGGCGCTGCCTCTATCACTGGGTCGACTACCCCGATTTCCAGCGCGAACTCGACATCCTGCATGCCCGCGCCCCCGAAGCGGCGGAAACGCTTTCGCGCGAGATCGTGGCCTTCGTCCAGAAACTGCGCTCCGAAGACCTGTTCAAGAAACCCGGCGTCGCCGAAACCATCGATTGGGCGAAATGCCTGCTCGCGCTCGACGTGATCGACCTTTCGCCGCAGGTAATCGCCGACACGATCGGGGCGCTTCTGAAATACCAGGACGACATCCAGAAGATCGAGGGCTCCGAGGCGAAACGCCTGCTCGATCAGGTCCGCGCGGAACTGGCGCCCGCCTGACCCGATCCGGCCCGATCTTCTTCTGGCCTGAAATATCCTCGGGGGGTCCGGGGGGCAGACGGCCCCCCGGCCTCTCCAACAGAGCCCGAGGCCGAGAATGGCAGACCTGCAAACGCTCGACATCCCCGAAGATGGCAAGCTGTCGCACAACATCCTCCATTTCGCGCGCGCCCTGCGCAAGGCCGGGCTTCCCGTCGGTCCCGGCCGGGTGATCGACGCGATCCGCGCGGTCGAGGCGGCGGGGTTCTCGCAGCGCGCGGATTTCTACCACACCCTCGCCGCCTGCTTTCTCTCGCGCCCCGAGCACCGGCAGGTCTACGACCAGGTGTTCCGGCTTTACTGGCGCGATCCGCGCTTTCTCGAACACATGATGAGCCTGATGCTGCCCTCGCTGCGCGGCGTGGCCGAGGAACGGACCGCGAAGGCTGCCGAGAAACGCGCCGCCGAGGCCCTGCTCGACGGGGTCGAGCGTGACCTTCCCGAACCGCGGGACGCGCCAGCCGACGAGGTCGAGATCGACGCCAGCCAGACCCATTCGGGCCGCGAGCGGCTGAAGACGCTGGATTTCGAACAGATGAGCACCGCCGAGATCGCGCAGGCAAAGCGCATGCTGGCCCGGCTCAGCCTGCCGGTGAAGCCGCTGGTTTCGCGCCGCACCCGCGCAGACCGGCATGGCCGGATGCCCGACTGGCGCGCGACGATGCGCAATGCCCTGCGCCGTGGCGGCGAACTGCGCGAGGTCGCGCTCAAGAACCGGCGCAGCCGCTGGCCGAATCTGGTGGTGCTGTGCGACATCTCGGGCTCGATGTCGCAATATTCGCGCATGGTGCTGCATTTCCTGCACGCGGTCGCCAATGAAAAGGGGGCGGGCTGGGCAAAGGTGCATGCCTTTACCTTCGGCACCAGGCTGACCAACATCACCCGCCACCTGGCCACCCGCGACGTGGATGCCGCGCTGGCTGCCGCGGGCGCCGAGGCGCAGGACTGGGCGGGCGGCACGCGAATCGCCTCTGCGTTGCATGCATTCAACCGCGACTGGTCGCGGCGGGTGCTGGGGCAGGGGGCGGTGGTGCTGCTGATCACCGACGGGCTGGACCGGGACGAGGTGGACACCCTGTCGCAGGAGATGCAGCGGCTGCACCTGTCGGCCCGCCGCCTGATCTGGATAAACCCGCTGCTGCGCTGGGACGGTTTCACGCCGAAAGCCCGCGGAATAAGGGCGATGCTGCCGCATGTCGATTGTTTCCGGGCGGGCCATTCGATCCGCTCGCTCGAGGATCTGGCCCGGGCGATCACGGATGTCGGCGATGCCGGAGAGCGCGACCGGATTATGCTGCAGGTGCGACATTCCTGACCGGTTGATCCAGATCAAGGCCGCGGCGCAGCATAACCTGCATCCAGCATTCATCGTTTGCGGCGATGGGCGCAAGTTCCCGGTGCCTGTCCTGAAACCCGCAGACGGTCCCTGTGTTCTCCCAACGCAGGTTCCCTGGCGCCAGAGGGCCCTCCCTCCCTCGGTGCCGACTCACAGAAACGCCGTGGGCCCTCCCTCCCACGGCGTTTTTCTTTGGCGCGGCATCATTGATCTGGATCGGTGCGGTCCACCGTGCCAGAGTTGCATTCGAAATAACGAATGTCATGAGGGGGACAACTCCATGGTTCTGAACTGGAAGATCGGCGGCCCGCTGTTGGGCGTCGTGTTTTTCCTTGCGGTGCTGCTGGTCCAGCCGATCGGCGTGTCGACGCAATTCGTGGTCATCGACGGCGTTCTTTGGGAAAGGAACGCACCGGGTCTCATCACGCAGGGGCCGAATGGCGGCTGGACCTCGACCTATCCCTATTTCGCGAAATACGCCAAGGACATCGCCAATCCGGTCAACTACAGCGTGATCTTCGTCGCCGCGATGATGGGCGGCGCGTTACTCTCGGCGGTTGCCTTCGGGCGCATCCCGCTGCGCGAACGGTTCAGCCCGGCGCTGTGGAGCGCCAATTTCCGCACTGGCTGGATCGGGCGCTGGGTTCTGTCCTTCCTCGGCGGGGTGATCGTGCTTTACGGCGCGCGGATGGCGGGAGGCTGCACCTCGGGGCACATGATGTCGGGGATGATGCAGACCGCGGTCTCGGGCTATCTCTTTGCCTTCGGGGCCTTCCTGACCGCCTTTCCCACCGCCCGCATGTTGCTGAAGAAGGAGGCCTGAGATGGAGATCGCACTCGCAATCGGGCTTGGCGGGCTGTTCGGCATCATGCTGGAGCGTATCGGCGCGACCGACCCGAACTGGATCGGCCGGATGCTGAACCTGACCAATACCCATCTGATGAAGACCATCTTCGTTGCAATCGGCACTGCTTCGATCCTGATGTTCGGCGGCCAGATGCTGGGTGTGGTCGAGGTCGGCCACATGTCGGTCAAGGAGATCCATGTGGGCGTGCTGCTGGGCGGCGCAATTCTCGGCATCGGCTGGGCCATTGCCGGGTATTGCCCGGGCACAGGCGTCTGTGCGGCGGCGACCGGGCGGCTTGACGCGCTGTTCTTCATCGCGGGCGGCCTGATCGGCGCGGGGGCCTATGCGCTCAGCTATCCGTTCTGGGAGGAGATCGGTTTCCTCAACGGCGAGAAATGGACCATCGGCGAGATTCCGGGGGCCAGCTATCCCGCGGCGCTGCCCGATCTGCCGATCACGGGCGACATGCTCGGCATCGGCATCGGAATCGCCTTCATCCTGATCGCGATCCTGCTGCCGCGGCGGTTGGTCGGCAAGGCCGCGCCTGTGACTGACACGAAGGCCGAACCGGCCGAGTGAGTCCACCCTGACAAGGGACGAGGGGCGCCGCGGGACATCCCGCGGCGCCCTTTTCTTTCTGCGCAGATTCCCTCTGGCGAAGCCGCCCCGCCGCGCCCATTATCCCGCGAGGGAGGAGGGGCGCGCATGCAGACAGGCGATTTCGACGCGATTCCGGAAACCGCGCTGGACTGGCACCGGGCAGGTCAGGGCGCGGTCCTGGCCACCGTGATCGAGACCTGGGGCAGCGCGCCGCGCCCGGTGGGCAGCCTTTTGGCGATCTCGGGCGAGGGCGGCATGGCGGGGTCCGTCTCGGGCGGCTGTGTCGAGGGCGCGGTGATCGCCGAGGCGCTGGAGGCGTTGGGCGACGGGCGTCCGCGCCTGCTGGATTTCGGGGTCAGCGATGACGATGCCTTTGCCGTGGGGTTGGCCTGTGGCGGGCGCATCCGGGTGCTGGTAGAGCCCGTGGGCGCGGCCATGCCCGAGGCGCTGCTGGCCGATCTGGTCGCCGCCCGCGCCGCGCGCCGTGCCCTGGCCTATCTCGTCGATACCGAAAGCTGGGAAAGGCGGCTGGCGGGGCCGGAGGATACCGCCCTCGGTCCGCAGATCGCCGAGCGCATGCGCTCCGACCGCTCGGGCTTCGAGGGGGTGTGCTTCGTCGCGATCCATAACCCGCCCTTGCGGCTGGCCGTCATCGGTGCGGTCCATATCGCGCAACCGCTGGTCGCAATGGCGCGGCTTGCAGGCTTTGCGCCGACACTGATCGACCCGCGTCCCGCGTTTGGCTCGGCCGAGCGGTTCCCGGGCGAGACCATCCTTGACGACTGGCCCGATGCCGGGCTTGCTGTTCATGGGCTCGATGCGCGCACGGCGGTCGTGACGCTGACCCATGACCCCAAGCTGGACGATCCCGCGATCCTGGCCGCGCTGGGCTCGGACGTCTTCTATCTGGGCTGCCTCGGCTCGCCCCGGACCCATGCGAAACGGGTCGAGCGGCTTGAGGCGGCGGGCATCCCGGCTGAGCGGATCGCTCGCATCCATGCGCCGGTCGGCCTGGATATCGGCGCGCGCAGCCCGGCCGAGATCGCGGTTTCGATCATGGCCCAGATCGTCGCGACGCTGAGGACGGGCTGATGCGCTTCGGCCCTTTGGCGCCTGACGAGGCCGAGGGGGCCATTCTGGCCCATTCGCTGCGCGTCGGCGGGCGGATGCTGAAGAAGGGCCTCGTGCTCGGGAGGGCCGAGATCGCCGCGCTGACCGCGGCGGGCATCACGCGGATCACCGTCGCCCGGCCGGATCCCGGTGATGTGGCCGAGGACGCGGCCGCGGCGCGCCTTGCCCGCGCGCTGGCGCCCGACCCGGCGGGGGCGGGGCTGCGGATCGGGGCGGCGGCGCGCGGGCGGGTCAACCTGCATGCGGATTGCGCGGGGGTGGTCGGGCTGGATGCTGACGCGATCCACGCGCTGAACCGGATCGACCCCAGCGTGACGCTTGCCACGCTTGCGCCCCTGACCCGGGTCATGCCGGGGCTTCTGGTGGGCACGGTCAAGATCATCCCCTATGCGGTGCCCGGCGCAGCCCTTGCCGCAGCCTGTGCCGCCGCGCCGGGTGCGATCCGCGTGCATCCGGTGACGCGCCGAACCGCCGGGCTGATCCTGTCCGAGGTGGCGGGCCAGAAACCGGGAGTGAGCGAAAAGGGCCGCGCGGCGGTAGAGACCCGCCTGAGGGCGCTGGACATCACGCTTGCCGCGGCTGCCGCCGTGCCGCACGAGACCGCCGCTATGGCCGCGGCGCTGAGCGCGTTGCCGGGCGAGATCGCGCTGATCCTGACCGGCTCGGCCACTTCGGATGTGCAGGATACCGGTCCGGCGTCGGTGCGCGCGGCGGGCGGCACGGTCACGCGCTTCGGCATGCCGGTCGATCCGGGCAACCTGCTGTTCCTGGGCGAACAGGGCGGGCGGCCGGTGATCGGCCTGCCGGGATGTGCCCGCAGCCCTGCCCTGAACGGGGCGGACTGGGTGCTGGAACGGATCGCCTGCGGGCTGGGCATCGGCCCGGACGAGATTGCCGCGATGGGGGTGGGGGGGCTTCTGAAGGAGATCCCGTCGCGGCCGCAACCGCGCGAGGGCTGAGGCCCGGAATCGCCTCGCTTCGTCCGCCTCATTCGACGCGAAGGCCAGACCAGAGCATGCGCAAATCAACGGTTCTCAAACCCTGTTCCCCATGCTTTACTCGCCCCGGATAAAGGGAGGATATCGATGACCAGGGTCACGATGACCGTGAACGGCAAGGCCGTTTCCGGAGAGGTGGAGGGACGCACCCTGCTGTCCCAGTTCCTGCGCGAGGGGCTTGGCCTGACCGGCACCCATATCGGTTGCGACACCAGCCAGTGCGGTGCCTGCGTGGTGCATGTGAATGGGCAGGACGTGAAATCCTGCACCACCTTCGCATTGGAATGCGAGGGCGCCGAGGTCCGCACCATCGAGGGGATGGCCAATCCCGATGGCTCGCTCTCGACGATCCAGCAGGCGTTCCAGGATCATCACGGGCTGCAATGCGGCTTCTGCACGCCGGGCATGGTGATGACGGCCTCGGCGTTGCTGGCCAAGAACCCGACGCCCAGCGAGGCCGAGATCCGGCATTACCTCGAGGGCAATATCTGCCGCTGTACGGGATATCACAACATCGTCAAGGCGATACTGGCAGCCTCGGGACAGGATGTCAGCCATCTGGGCCACGGGGACGCGGTGGCCGCGGAATAGGCGTCCGGCGAGGGCGCGCAGCAGACGGATTATCCAGGGAGGATATCATGCCGAAAGATCACGGCATCGGCGCCAGCACCAAGCGGCGCGAGGATGTGCGGTTCCTGACGGGACGGGGCCGCTATACCGACGACATCAACCTGCCAGGACAGGCCCATGCCTGTTTCGTGCGCAGCCAGGTGGCGCATGGCCGGCTGAACGGGGTGAACACCGACGCCGCCGCCGGGATGCCCGGCGTCATCCGCGTCTTCACCGCGGGCGATTTCGAGAGGGTCGGCGGGCTGCCCTGCGGCTGGCAGGTGACCGACCGGTTCGGCGCGGTGATGCAGGAACCCGGTCACCCTGTGCTGGCCACGGGCAAGGTGCGCCATGTGGGCGATCCGATCGCGCTGGTCGTGGCAGAGACCTATGACCAGGCCCGCGACGCGGCCGAGGCGGTCGTGGTCGATATCGAGGAACTCGAACCCGTTCTCGACATGAAGGCGGCGCTGGCCGAGGGCGCGCCCAAGGTGCATGACGAGCTGACCTCGAACCTCTGCTATGACTGGGGCTTCGTCGAGGAGAACCGCGAAGCGGTGAACAAGGCCTTCGAGACCGCCCATCACGTCACCACGCTGGATCTGGTGAACCAGCGGCTGGTGCCCAACGCGATGGAGCCGCGGGTGGCCATCGGCGACTACGATTTCGCCACCGACGACTCGACGCTCTACACCACCAGCCAGAACCCGCACGTGATCCGGCTGTTGATGGGCGCCTTCGTGCTGGGCATCCCCGAGCACAAGCTGCGCGTGGTGGCGCCCGATGTGGGCGGCGGGTTCGGGTCGAAGATCTTCCACTATGCCGAGGAGGCGGCCGTCACCTTCGCTGCCCGGCATTTGCGCCGGCCGGTCAAGTGGACCTGCACCCGGTCGGAAAGCTTCGTCACCGACGCCCAGGGCCGCGACCACGTCACGCGGATCGAACTGGCCCTGGATGCCGAGGGCCATTTCCAGGCGATCCGCACCGAGACCTATGCCAATATGGGGGCTTACCTCTCGACCTTCGCGCCCTCGATCCCGACCTGGCTGCATGGCACGCTGATGGCGGGGAACTACCGCACGCCGCTGATCTATGTGAACGTCAAGGCGGTGTTCACCAACACTGTGCCGGTGGATGCTTATCGCGGCGCAGGGCGGCCCGAGGCGACGTTCCAGCTGGAACGCGTGATCGACAAGGCGGCGCGCGAGATGGGGATGGACCCGGTCGAGCTCCGGCGCAAGAACTTCATCACCCAGTTCCCCTATGCCACGCCCGTCGCGGTGGAATACGACACCGGCGACTACAACGCGACGATGGACAAGCTGTTGGAGATCGCCGACGTGGCGGGCTTCGAGGCGCGGTTGGCGGAGTCGAAGGCGCGCGGCAAGCTGCGCGGCCTTGGCGTCAACTGTTATATCGAGGCCTGCGGGATCGCGCCCAGCCATCTGGTCGGCCAGCTTGGTGCCCGCGCGGGGCTTTACGAAAGCGCCACGGTGCGGGTGAACGCAACCGGCGGTCTGGTGGTGATGACCGGCAGCCATTCCCACGGGCAGGGGCACGAAACCTCGTTCGCCCAGGTGGTGGCCGACATGATCGGCATCCCCGACAACATGGTCGAGATCGTGCATGGCGACACGGCCAACACGCCGATGGGCATGGGCACCTATGGTTCGCGCTCTCTGGCCGTGGGGGGCAGCGCGATGGTCAAGGCGACGAACAAGATCATTGCCAAGGCCAGGAAGATCGCGGCCCACCTGATGGAGGCCAGTCCCGAGGATATCGAACTCAAGGACGGCAGGTTCACCGTTGCGGGCACCGACAAGTCGGTGGCCTGGGGGGATGTGACGCTGGCGGCCTATGTGCCGCACAACTATCCCCTCGACGAGATCGAGCCGGGGCTGGAGGAAACCGCGTTCTACGATCCGAACAACTTCACCTACCCGGCAGGCGCCTATGCCTGCGAGGTCGAGGTTGACCCCGAAACCGGCAAGGTGACGGTCGAACGCTTTGCCGCGGCGGACGATTTCGGCAATATCGTCAACCCGATGATCGTCGATGGCCAGGTCCATGGCGGCATCGCGCAGGGGATCGGGCAGGCGCTGCTGGAAACCACGACCTATGACGAATACGGCCAGCTTCTGTCGGGATCTTACATGGATTACGCCATGCCGCGGGCCTCGGACGTGCCGTTCTATGCGGTCGACCATTCCTGCCAGACGCCCTGCACCCACAACCCGCTGGGGGTCAAGGGCTGCGGCGAGGCCGGTGCCATCGGCAGCCCGCCTGCCGTTGTGAACGCGGTGGTGGATGCGCTGCAACGGGCAGGGCACAGCCATATCACCCATATCGACATGCCGCTGACGCCCTCGCGCGTCTGGGCGGCGATGCAGGGCTGAGGAGGATCACGCATGTATGCTTTCGAACTCGTGCGCCCGGCGACGCTGGACGAGGCGGTAACGGCGCTGGGTGCCGAAGAGGCGCAGGCGCTGGGCGGGGGGCAGACGCTGATCCCCACGCTCAAGCAGCGGCTGGCGGCGCCTGCGAAACTGGTCTGCCTGAGCGGGCTTGCGGAACTCAAGGGGGTCTGCATCGCCGATGATGGCGCGGTCTGCGTGGGAGGCGCGACCCCGCATGCGGTGGTCGCGGCCGAGGCGGCGGCGCATTACCCGGCGTTGGCGGCCCTTGCGGGCAATATCGGCGATCCGGCGGTGCGCAATCGCGGCACCATCGGCGGGTCGCTGGCCAATAACGACCCCTCGGCCTGCTATCCGGCCGCGGCGCTGGGCTCTGGCGCGACGATCCGCACGGTCAACCGCGACATCGCGGCGGACGACTTCTTCCAGGGCATGTTCACCACCGCCCTCGAGGATGGCGAGATCATCACCGAGGTCCGTTTCCCGGTGCCCGAACGCGCGGCCTATCAGAAGTTCGAGCAACCGGCCTCACGCTTTGCGCTGGTGGGGGTGTTCGTGGCGAAATACGACGACGGCGTACGCGTCGCGGTGACCGGCGCCTCGGAAGGGGGTGTGTTCCGCTGGGCCGAGGCCGAGGCGGCGCTTTCCGGCGATTTCAGCGCGGGCGCCATCGCGGGGCTGTCGCTGGATGCCGACATGATGATCGGCGACCTGCACGGCTCGCCCGAATACCGCGCGCATCTGGTCAAGGTGCTGACCGGCCGGGCCGTCACCGCCGCGGGCTGAGCAGCGCGACGCGCAATCAAATCGAGCCTCCGCCGGTTGGACCGGCGGGGGCGTTCTTGTCCCTGGACGGTGGCAGGGCTTCATGGCTCGCCAGCGCAAGGAACATTGGACGCACCGACGCAGCCAACGCCCCGCGGAGCGGTTGTCAGGCCGCGCGCAGCGATCCGAGGAAGATTCGCACCCGTTCCGACAATGTCACCGTTTCGCCCGAGACGGTGGCCACGGCGTCCTTCAGCGTACCGGAGGTGGTGCCGGTACGCTCGACCCGCGTCGAGACGTCATGGATCATGCCTGCCATTTCGTTGCTGCTGGCCGCGGTCGATTCGGCATGCGAGGCGATGTGTTGCGCCGCCTGCTTCTGTTCGTCCACCGCGGTCCGGATGCTTTCTGTGAAGCCCTTCACCCGCCGGACGCTTTCGCCGATCTCCGACATCCGTGCCGCCATCGTGCCGCTTTCGGTCTGGATCCGGCCGATGCGGTCGGTGATCGATGCGGTCGCCTCGCTGATGCGCTGGGCAAGCGCCTTGACCTCGAAGGCGACGACGGCGAAGCCCTTGCCCGCGTCGCCAGCGCGGGCGGCCTCGACGGTGGCGTTGACGGCCAGCAGGTTGGTCTGGCGTGCGATCGAGGAAATCAGGCTGACCACCTCGCCGATTTCCTCGACCGCGGTCTGAAGCGCAACCACCTGATCCGTCGACGCCTCGGCCTCGGCTGCAGCGTTGACAGAGGCCGAGGCGGCCGCGACGACATCCTGAGTGATCGAGGAGATCGAGGCTGACAACTGTTCGATCGCGGCGGCGACGGACTGGGTGCTGGTCACGATCTGGCCCGCATTGGCCGAAACCGACCCCGCCCCTTGCCGGGCGCCCATGATCTCCGTATCGAGGCCGTTGGCAGCGCTGTGCAACTGGCTCATCGACGCGTGCAGCACATCGACGACCCGACCGACCTCTGCCTCAAAGCTTTCGCCGAGGGCATGGATCCGGCCTTCGAACGCTTCGGTCTGGGCGTCCTGGAAGCCGGTGATCGCCAGTTCGATGTCGAGCAGGAGTGCGCGGCTGAGCGCGTCGACCAGATCGTTGTTCCTGCTCTGGCCCAGGAAGGGCAGGATGCTGCGGGTTTCTGCGGCCAGCATCTTTTGAAGCCGCGCCGAAACACGCGCGTAAGAGGCGACATAGTGACGGAATGGCAGACCGATTCGGAAGTGAACCCGGCCGATCGTGTCAGCGGCCTTGAAATAGTCCGGCGTGAAATCGTTGGTGAACAGCCTGATCCAATGCTCCTTCTGCTTGGTCTTGGCATGAAGGCGAAGCCCCGGCTTCTTGAAGAAGTCGGACCATTCGGGCGCGTTGTCGACATCGGTGTAGAAATCGTCGAGCATCTCGTCGAGATGCGGGATGATGATCTTGCCGGCGTCCTTGAGCGAGTCCCGGGCCGTACGGTCAAGGCCGTAGGCCCACAGGCGGGTGGGTTCACGTTTCTGCATGATGGGGCCGGCCCTTTTTTGGGAGGATTGGCAACTGTCTTCCTCCAACAAAGCAGCAAGATGTTGACCGCGCGTTACCGTCACCGAGGCGAATTTAAGGCATTGCCCGATATTTGGCGGAAGCGTTACCCAAAGAGAAAGGGCCGTCCCCACGGACGGCCCCCTACAGATCCGGCCATGGCCAGGGCGGCTACTTCAGCGGCCCGATCATCATCACCATCTGACGCCCTTCCATCTTGGGCATGTTCTCGACCTTGCCGAGTTCCTTTACGTCCTCGGCCACCCGCTCCAGCAACTCGCGCCCGAGATTCTGGTGAGCCATCTCGCGACCGCGGAAACGCAGCGTCACCTTCACCTTGTCGCCATTCTCGAGGAAGCGCATGACGCTGCGCATCTTGACCTCGTAGTCATGGGTGTCGGTGTTCGGGCGGAACTTGACCTCCTTGATCTCGATGATCTTCTGCTTCTTGCGAGCTTCGGACTCGCGTTTCTGGCTTTCATACTTGAACTTGCCGAAATCCATGATCTTGCAGACCGGAGGCGTGGCGGTCGGCGAAATTTCGACGAGATCGAGTCCCGCTTCCTCGGCCAGGGCCATTCCCCGTTCGGGGGTCACGACACCGATGTTCTCGCCTTCCGCGCCGATGAGGCGGATCTCGGGGGCACGAATACGCTCGTTCACGCGGGGACCGGTGTCTCGCGTGGGAGGCGCGTTGTGGGGTCTGCGGGCTATGGTATGGTTCCTTTTCTACCGTGAATGCTGACGATCAAATTACTCGTGGGAACGTCTTGCTTCAAGGCGGTTTTCCCGCGGCCGTTTCGGCAGAGAAACGCCGCTGCGGCGTTCGTTCCGGTTTGTCTGTGCGTCGTTTTGTGCAACAAGCAGGCAGCGCAAGAACTGCGCGTGCACGCGAGATGAGGAAACAACCATGAAGAAAGCCCTGATCACGATCGTCATCCTCGCCGCCGTCGGGGTCGGCGGCTATGTCTGGTATATCGGCAACATGGCCGAGGATGAAGCGGCGCCCGAGGTTGCGGTCGAGTCGCCCGACGAGGCCGTCGAGGAGGTGATCGAGGAGGCCGAAGAGGCCGCGGAAGCCGCCGAAGAGGCGGTGGAAGAGGCCGCGGAAGCCGCCGACGAGGCAGTGGAAGAGGCTGTAGAAGACGCGACGGAGGCGGTCGACAGCGCCGCTGAAGAGGCCGCCGATATCGCCGAGGATGCTGCGGACGCCGTCGAGGAAACGGTGACGGACGCGGCTGAAGCGGTCGAGGAGGCCGTGACAACGCCGCCTGCCGACGTGCTGAGCCCCGAGGGATTCGATGCCGATGCCGTCATCGCTATGATCGACGACTCGTCGCTGGACGATGCCGAGAAAGGCGCCCTGAAGGCGACTGTCGAGACTGCGCGCAACGTGCCCGAGATGTTGGGTGGCGTGCTCGACCAGGTGCGGACCGCACTGGGCATGTAAGAGCCACGCGCGCGCGTCCCTATTACGGCGCGTGTCTCGGCACCCGACACCTAAAAATGAACCCGCAAGACCAGTGTCTTGCGGGCTCTTTTTTTGGTGGCCTGCTCCAAGCGCGCACCCGATCAGGCAGCCCTGCGCGCGACGGTCCGGGGGACGCCGACTGACCCGCGCGTACATCGCTCGTCCATCGCGCGCGCCCGCGGTTTCGGCTCTGAAACAGACCTCGCGCGGCACTGAACTCCGCTTAAAACGGATAGTAGCTAGACCGGAGTCCGCGACAGTATCTCCAGCGCCTCGGCATGCACCGCGCTGTTGGCCGCCGCGATCACCCGCCCGCCCTGATGCGCCGACCCACCGCGCCAGTCGGTGACGATGCCGCCCGCCGCTTCGATCACCGCGATGGGGGCCTGGACGTCATAGGCCTGCAACCCGGCCTCGACCACGAGGTCGATCTGGCCCAGTGCCAGAAGGGCATAGGCGTAGCAGTCCAGCCCGTAGCGGGTCAGCCGAACCTGCGCGGCCAGTTCGGCAAAGGCGCGGGCCTCATCGGCGCTGCCGATCTCGGGGAAGGTGGTGAACAGCGATGCCTCGGCCAGCGGTCTCGGCATGGACGTTTTCAGCTTGCGGTGCCCCGCCCGGGCCTGCAATTCGGCCAGACCCAGCCCGCCGATGAAACGCTCGCCGATATAGGGCTGGTCGATCAGGCCGAAGAATGGCCCGGTCTCGTCCGCCACCGCGATCAGCACCCCCCAGGTGGGCGTGCCGCACATGAAACTGCGGGTGCCATCCACCGGGTCCAGCACCCAGGTCAACCCGGTGCTGCCCGTGACCCCGGCAAGTTCCTCGCCGAGAATCGCGTCATCCGGCCGCCGTTCGGCCAGAACGGCGCGCATCGCCGCTTCGGCCTCGCGGTCGGCACAGGTGACCGGATCGAACCCGGCCTGGGACTTGCTCTCGACGCCGAGCGCCGCGCCCCGGAAATGGACAAGCGTCGCTGCACGCGCGGCATCCGCCAGCGCGTGGGCGGTGGCGATCAGGTCGTCGGGGTCGAAACGGGGCATTCTGCCTCCAGGCTGGCCTGCGGAACGGGGACGAAGCGCCCCTTAGTCCGGGCGCTATCCGCCCGGCCGGGTTCCGTCAAGCACGCGCGTCAGGCGACGTCGCTCAGCACCCGCGCCAGTTCGAACAGTCGGCGCCGTTGGTTTTCCGGGATCGCGTAGTAGGAACGCACCAGCTCCAGCGCCTCCTTGTCTGACAGGATGTCGTCGGGCATGCCTTGCCCCTCGCCCTCTGCCATCTTGCCGTCCAGCCCCTCGAAGAAGAAGCTGACCGCCACGTCAAGCGCATCGGCGATGTCCCAAAGGCGCGACGCGCTGACACGGTTCATGCCAGTCTCGTATTTCTGGATCTGCTGGAACTTGATCCCGACCTTCTCGGCCAGCTGCTGCTGGGTCATGCCCACCATCCAGCGTCTGTGTCTTATGCGTTTTCCAACATGGACGTCTACGGGGTGTTTCATAAGCGAACTCCTCTAACACCCATAATAAAGCAAGTTGCGTGCCAAAGTGTTTGCTACGGCAACCAATGCGTGCATGATGGCATCAAGGCGTTGTGGACGAAAGAAATTTATTTTTGCAGAAGGCGCTGTGGCGAGCCTATCGTGGGTAAAGTCGGCCGACTCATGCTCGCGCAGAGGTTGCGTAACGCGAGAATCCGCCGACGGCTTTGCAAATTGCAAGAGGTTTCACCCGAGTGACCTTTGCATAATGCGAAATACGGGTCCGCTGGTCCATGGTCGCAGTCGCCGCTACCCTCCGCGGGGAATCACCTGCCGAGAGGAGACGGACATGATGCGCGCCTTCCGGATCGCCGAGTTCGGCACCGCCCCCCGCATCGAGGAGGTCGCCCTGCCCGCACCCGGACCGGGCGAGTTGCGCGTGCGGATCGCGGCCTGCGGGCTGAACTTTGCCGATCTGCTGATGATCGAGGGCCGCTATCAGGAACGCCCGCCGCTGCCCGTGACGCTGGGCATGGAGCTTGCCGGCACGGTCGAGGCGCTGGGCCCGGACGTCGATCCGGGGCTTTTAGGCCGTCGCGTCGCGGTTTTTGCCGGATCGGGCGGGCTGGCCGAGGCGGGCTGCTTTCCGGCCAGTCGCTGCGTCCCGCTTCCCGAAGGCATGACCTTCGAGGCGGCGGCGGCGTTCCAGGTCGCCTATGGCACCAGCCATGTCGCGCTGGACCACAAGGCGCGGCTGGCCCCGGGCGAGACACTGCTGGTGCTGGGGGCGGCGGGCGGCGTGGGGCTGACCGCGGTCGAGATCGGCAAGCGGATGAGCGCGCGCGTGATCGCCTGCGCCCGCGGGGCCGAGCGGCTGGAGGTTGCCCGCGCGGCCGGGGCCGATCACCTGATCGACAGCGATGCGGGCGATCTTCGCGAGGCGGTCCTGGCGTTGGGCGGTGCCGATGTGGTCTACGATCCGGTCGGCGGCGATCTGTTCACCGCGGCAATGCGGGCCTGCAAGCCCGAGGGGCGGATCCTGGTGATCGGCTTTGCCTCGGGCGACGTGCCGCAGATCAAGGCCAATCACCTGATGGTCAAGAACCTGAGCGTGATGGGGCTTTACTGGGGCGGCTATCTGGCCTTCCGGCCCGAAGTGCTGACCGACAGTCTGGCGACGCTGTTCCGCTGGCATGCCGAGGGCGGGCTGAGCCCGCATGTCAGCCATGTCCTGCCGCTCGACCGCGCGGCCGAGGCGCTGGCGCTGTTGCGCGAGCGCAAGGCGACGGGCAAGGTCGTGGTCACGATGGGCTGAACCGGGGCAGGGGGGCGCTGCCCCCCGTCCTTGCGGACTCCCCCCGGGATATTTCGGGCCAGAAGAAGGACAGGGTCGTCTGTCATTGCCACGGCCGGGGTCAGTTGATGTAGCGCTCGATCACCCGGGCGAAGACGGCGGGCAGTTGCTCGACCGTATAGCCCTTGGGGTTCTGCATCACCGCCAGCGCGATCAGCCCGCCCGAGATCAGCACCATGATCGCCCCCGCCCGGGGCGCGTGGCCATGGGCGAAGGCCGACAGCAATGCGGGCACTGCCAGCAGGCCGACGATGCATCCGATCACCAGATAGAGGTCCGCCTGCATGGCGCTGTTCCGGCCTGATTGCGCTGCGCCGATTATTCCGGTTCCACGTTGAAGATCAACCGTTCCTCGCAGGGCGCCACGCGCAGGATGTTGGTCGAGCCGGGGATGTTGAAGGGCAGGCCCGCGATCACGATGATCCGGTCCTCGCCATCGCCATAGCCGCCCGCGCGGGCTGCGCGCGCGGCGCTGACCACCGCCATCTTGAAGCGTTCGACCTTGTCGTTGAAGAAGCAGTTGATGCCCCAGGACAGGCAGAGCCTGCGCGCCGTGGCGGCATAGGGCGTCAGCGCCAGGATCGGCACGCGCGGGCGTTCGCGCGCGGTCTTGAGCGCGGTGGTGCCGCTTTCGGTGAAGCAGCAGATCGCCTTGATGTCGGTGGTCTCGGCGATCTCGCGCGCGGCGGCGACGATGCCATCGGCCACGGTCGTGCGGCTGGCCTGGCGGCTCGATTCGATGATGGTGCGATAGGTCGGGTCGCTTTCGACCTCGATCGCCACGTTGTTCATCGTGGTCACCGCCTCGATCGGGTATTGGCCGGCTGCGGATTCGGCAGAGAGCATCACGGCGTCCGCGCCTTCATAGATCGCGGTGGCGACGTCCGAGACCTCGGCACGGGTGGGCATCGGGCTTTCGATCATGCTTTCAAGCATCTGGGTGGCGACGATCACGGGCTTGGCCGCGGCCCGGCAGGCGCGCACCAGCCGCTTCTGGATCGGCGGCACGTTCTGGACCGGGATTTCCACCCCCAGATCGCCGCGCGCCACCATGATCCCGTCCGACACGGCCAGGATCTCGTCGAAGCATTTCACCGCGGCGGGCTTCTCGATCTTGGACAGGATCGCGGCGCGCTCGCCGATGATGGCACGCGCCTCGGTCACGTCCTCGGGGCGCTGCACGAAACTCAGCGCGATCCAGTCGACACCGAGTTCCAGCACGAAATCCAGATCGCGCCGGTCCTTGTCGGACAGCGCGGCCAGCGGAAGCACCACGTCGGGCACGTTCACGCCCTTGCGGTTCGAGATCGTGCCGCCCACGACCACCTCGCAATCCGCGAAGTCGGGACCGCATGCCTTTACCCGCAACCGGATCTTGCCGTCATTGACCAGCAGCGTCGATCCCGGTTCGAGGGCGGCGAAGATCTCGGGATGGGGCAGTTGCACCCGATGCGCCTCGCCCGGTGCAGGGTCGAGATCGAGCCGGAAATCCTGTCCGTCCTCCAGTTCCGCCGCGCCGCTTGCAAAGACCCCGCAGCGCAGTTTCGGCCCCTGAAGATCGGCCAGGATCGCGATGGGCCGTCCGGTATCCTGTTCGATCTGGCGGATGATCGCGTGGCGGCGCGCGATTTCCTCATGCGCGCCATGGCTCATGTTCAGGCGGAACACATCGGCCCCCGCCTCGAACAGGTTGCGGATCATGTCGTAATCGTCGGAGGCCGGCCCAAGCGTGGCCACGACCTTGAGGTTGCGTAGACGTCTCATCCTGCCCCATCGTTTGGCTGAAGCCCGGCGCGGGTGTATGCCCCGGTACACACACTCTCTAGGACAAAACCCGGTCCAGTGACAACTGGTGCTTCTGCCGCGGCTGTCCTATAGGTTTGTCACCGTGAAAGATGACACGCACATGACCTATCGGCCGTTCGAGACGATCGAGGCGGGGCGCATGTCCCGCTGGCTGGTGACGTGCGATCATGCCACCAATATCGTGCCGCCTTCGGTGAACGGGGGCGACCTGGGGATCGCGGCGGCGGACATGGCCCGTCATATCGCCTGGGATCCGGGCGCGGCGGGTGTGGCGCGGCACCTGGCCGAATTGCTGGGGGCGCCCTATGTGGCGACTCGGTTTTCGCGGCTGGTGATCGACCCGAACCGGGGCGAGGACGATCCCACGCTGGTGATGCGGCTTTACGATGGCACCGTGATCCCCGCGAACCGCGCCGTGGACGAGACCGAGACCCTGCGGCGTCTGGCGGCGTTCTGGCGGCCCTATGATGGGGAACTGGCGCGGCTGGCGCGGCGTCCGGGCACGGTCTTCGTCTCGGTCCACAGTTTCACGCCGCGCCTTGCCGGGCGCGATCCGCGGCCCTGGCAGATCGGCATCCTGCATGCCGCCGACGACCGGCTGGCGCGGCCGCTGATCGACCGGCTGCGGCGCGAGCCCGGTCTGTGCGTGGGCGAGAACGAGCCCTATGGCGGCCATCTGCCGGGCGATGCGATCGACCGGCATGCCATCGCGAACGGATTGCCCAATGTGCTGATCGAGCTGCGCAACGACGTGATCGCGACCGAGACCGACCAGATCGGCTGGGCCGAGAGGCTGGCGCCGATCCTGACCGGGGTGCTGGCCGAAACCGGGCTTTGACAGGAGGAGGACGAACCATGGACGACGCCACCCGCACCGAGATCGAGGCCGCCGCTTTCCGCAGGCTGCGCCGGCACCTGATGGAGGATCGGCCCGATGTGCAGAATATCGACCTGATGAACCTGGCGGGCTTCTGCCGCAACTGCCTGTCGCGCTGGGTGCAGGAGGCGGCCGCCGAGCACGGCATCGCGATGACCCAGGCCGAGGCGCGCGCGGATTTCTACGGCATGCCCTATGATGACTGGAAGGCCGCGCACCAGACCGAGGCGAGCCCCGAGAAACAGGACGCCTTTGTCAGGGCCTTTGCCGAGAATGTAGGTCCGCGCGACTGATCCGGGCTGACCTGCATCAAGGTATGCCATCCCGGTTCTGCCAGACTGGCCGCGCCTGACCCGGAGCCTGCCCATGCGTCCCGCCGAGCAATTGTCGCAATTCGTGGCCGAGGCGCTGGCCGCCGGGCGCAGCCGCGCCGAGATCGCCGCGGCCCTGCGCGCGGCCGGCTGGACCGAGACCGAGAAAGCCGAGGCGCTGGGCGCCTGGGCCGAGGGCGATTTCCTGCCCCCGGTGCCGCGCCCGCGCCCCTATCTTTCGGCGCGCGAGGCCTTTGTCTACGGGTTGATGTTCCTCGCGCTTGCCATGACCACCTGGCATGTCACCGCGCTGGGTTTCCGTCTGGTCGACCGCTGGATTCCGTCGCTGACCGATCCTGCGACCTATTATTCGGCCGATGCGATCCGCTGGTCGATCGCCTCGCTCGTGGTGTTCTTTCCGCTGTTCCTGGTCCTGAACCAACGCACGACCCGGGCGGCGCGGCGCGATCAGGGGCTTCGGCCGTCGGCGGTACGGCGCTGGTTCGGGCATCTGACGCTGTTTCTGGCCACGCTGGCACTGCTGGGCGACCTGATCGCGGTGATCTACGCGGCGCTGGGCGGTGACCTGACCCTGCGCTTCCTTGCCAAGGCGGGGCTGGTCGCGGTGACGGCGGGCATTGTGCTGGTCTATTTCCGCGGCGAGATGGCGGACCCCGACGATGCGGCCTGAGACGCTTGCCCGCACGCTGCTTGCCATCCTTGTCGTAGGGCTGGTGGGGCTTGGCCTGCTGGCCACGGGCGGACCGGGCAAGGGACGGATGGAAAAGCGTGACGTCACCCGGCTGACCGATCTACAGGCGCTGGCCGACCTGGCCTATTGTCTGGCCGGGACCGGGGACCTGCCCGCAGCCCTTGTGCCGGGTGATGCCTGCCCGCGCGAGATCCGCCTTGCCGATCCCTTTACCGGCACGCCCTATCGCTACGAAAGGCTTGCCGGGGGCGCGTTCCGGCTGTGTGCGGGGTTCGAGGACGCCGAGTGGTTGCGTGGCACCCGCCGCGGCGATCTCGATCCCGCCACGGGCTGTCTGGTATTTCCTCCACGGCCCTGAAAGGGGCCCTGGGCCGCCCCCTTCCGCGATGCGGTTTTCGCGATAGACTGACCCCGACTCGGCCCGAGCGCGCCGCCCCGACCGCAAGGCAGGGGGCGGCGTTTCCGGATCCGGGACATCCCGATGCCGAGGAGCGCCATGGCCCCGCACAGTTCGCCCTTTCTCCAGTTCACGCCGAAACTCGTTTCGGTCCTGGCCGAGGGGTATGGGCTGCGCCAGTTCCGCGCCGACCTGATCGCGGGGCTGACCGTGGCGGTGGTGGCGCTGCCGCTGTCGCTGGCCATCGCCATCGCGTCTGGCGTGCCGCCCGACCGCGGTCTGGTCACGGCCATCGTGGGCGGCTTCCTCGTCTCCTTCCTCGGCGGCAGCCGCTACCAGATCGGCGGGCCGGCGGGCGCCTTCATCGTGCTGGTGCTTGCGACCGTGCAGCGCCACGGGCTTGACGGGCTGATGCTGGCCACCTTCCTGTCGGGGCTGATGCTGACCGCGCTGGGCGCGTTCCGGCTGGGCGGCTTCGTCAAGTTCATCCCCTACCCGGTGACGGTGGGGTTCACCGCGGGAATCGGCCTGATCATCCTTGCCAGCCAGATGCGCCCCTTCCTGGGGCTGACGCTTGACGGCCCGGAACCCGGCCCCTTCCTCGACAAGCTGCCGGTGCTGTGGAATGCGCTGCCCACGCTGAGCCCGCTGAACCTTTTGCTGGGGATCGGCACTTTCGCCTTGATCCTGGTGCAGCGCCGCCATGCGCCGCGCTTTCCGGGCATGCTGGCGGCGATCGCGCTGGCGGGACTGACGGTCTGGCTGCTGAAGCTTGATGTGCCGACCATCGGCTCGGCCTTTGGCGGCATCGCGCAGAGCCTGCCCATGCCCGCGCTGCCCGGTTTCACATGGGACAAGGTGCTGGCCGTTCTGCCCGATGCGCTGGCCTTCACACTACTGGGGGCGATCGAGTCGCTTCTGTCCGCGGTGGTGGCGGATTCGATGACCGGGCGGCGGCATCGCTCGAATGTGGAACTGATCGGGCAGGGCTTCGCCAATATGGGCGCGGCCTGTTTCGGCGGGCTCTGCGTCACCGGCACCATCGCGCGCACCGCGACCAATGTGCGTGCTGGTGCCCATGGCCCCATCGCGGGCATGATCCACGCGCTTGCGCTGCTGGCCGTTGTGCTGCTGCTGGCCCCGCTTGCCAGTGCAATCCCCATCGCGGCGCTTGCAGGCGTGCTGATCTCGGTCTCGCTGCACATGATCGACGTCAAGGCCATCGCGACGCTTGCCCGCACCTCGCGCGCCGAGGCGGTGGTGCTGCTGGCAACTCTGGTGACCACCGTCCTGCGCGACCTGACTGAGGCGATCATCCTCGGGCTCGCGCTCGGCGCGCTGGTCTTCCTGCACCGCATGGCGCAGATGAGCGGGGTTGATGCCACCATGGACGAGACCGACACCGAATCCCGCCCCGAGGATCGCGGCGAAACCCGCCAGACGGTCGTGCTGCGCCTTACGGGGGCCTATTTCTTCGGCTCGGCCCCGGTGATCGAAAGCGTGCTGGACCGCATCGTGGCGCGGCCCCGCCACCTGATCCTCGATCTTGCCGATGTGCCGGTGCTCGACATGACCGGGGCGCATTCGCTGTCGGGTTTCATCCGGAAGGCGCTCGATCAGGGGATGGAGGTGACGCTGGCCGGGCCTCATCCCCAGCATATGGACCTGCTGCGTGCCGCAGGCCTGCCGGACCACGCCGCCACCGCCCCCGACACAAGGACCGCACGCGCCCGGATCACCGACTGATCCGGGGCCGACCTGTACTTCTTCTGGCCGCAAATATCCCGGGGGGAGTCCGCAAGGACGGGGGGCAGCGCCCCCCAGCGCCGGTGCCGCCTCAGACCGCCGCCTTGCGACTTTGCTCGATATAGATCTCGCGCAACCGCCGCGCGACCGGGCCCGGCGTGCCGTCGCCCAGCACGGCCCCGTCGACCGAAACCACCGGCATCACGAAGGTCGAGGCCGAGGTGATGAACGCCTCGTCCGCGGCCTGTGCCTCGTCGATGGTGAAGGGGCGTTCCTCGATTTTCATCTGCGCCTCGCGGGCGAAGGCCAGCACGGCGGCGCGGGTGATCCCGTGCAGGATCTCGGTACCAAGCTGCCGAGTGATGATCTTGCCATCCTTGACGATATAGGCGTTGTTCGATGTCCCTTCGGTCACGAAACCGTCCTCGACCATCCAGGCATCATCCGCTCGCGCGCGCCTGGCCATCATCTTGCCGACCGACGGATACAGCAGTTGGACGGTCTTGATGTCGCGCCGCCCCCAGCGGATATCGGGGATCGAGATCACCTTCAGCCCGGTCTGCGCCGCGGGGCTGTCGACCAGCCCCTTGGACTGGGTGAACAGCACCACGGTCTGCGGCGTCAAGGCCGGATCGGGAAAGACGAAATCGCGGTCTTCGGGCGCGCCGCGGGTGATCTGAAGATAGACCATTCCCTCGGTCACGTTGTTGCGCGCCACCAGTTCGCGATGGATCGACAGCAATTCGCCGGATGTCAGCGGCGAGGGCATGTCCAGTTCGGTCAGCGAGCGTTCCAGCCGCGCGGCATGGCCGGGGAAATCGACCAGCTTGCCGTCGATGACGCTGGTCACCTCGTAGACGCCATCGGCGAACAGGAAGCCGCGGTCGAAGACCGAGACCTTCGCCTGATCCTCGGGCAGGTATTCCCCATTGACATAGACGATCCGGCTCATCGCTCTGGTCCTTTCGCTCTTGCGGCCCGGCGTCAGCCCCACAGGAACGCATCGGGCGGATGCACGCCCTTCGCGTCGTAGTGCAGCGCATTGGGGCGGTCTTCGGCCAGAAGCAGCGGGCCGTCAAGATCCGTCACCGCCGCGCCCTGGGCCAGCACCACGGCGGGCGCCATGGCAAGGCTCGTGCCGACCATGCAGCCCACCATGATCCCGAATCCCTGGGCGCGGGCGACCTTTTTCAGCGCCAGCGCCTCGGTCAGCCCGCCGGTCTTGTCGAGCTTGATGTTGACCATGTCATACTTGCCCTTGAGCCCGGGCAGCGAGGCGCGGTCATGGCAGCTTTCGTCCGCGCAGACGGGCAGGGGGCGGGCGATCTCGGCCAGCATGTCGTCGGCGCCCGCGGGCAGGGGCTGCTCCACCATCTCGACGCCCAGCCGCACCAGATGCGGCGCAAGCTCGGTGTAGATGTCGGGCGTCCAGCCCTCGTTCGCATCGACGATGATGCGCGATTTGGGCGCGCCCGCGCGCACCGCCTCGATCCGGGCCATGTCGTCTTCGGTGCCCAGCTTGACCTTCAGAAGCGGGCGTTGCGCGTTCCGCTCGGCCGCCGCGCGCATGGTCTCGGGCGTGCCCAGCGACAGGGTGTAGGCCGTGATCACGGGCTTTGGCGCAGGCAGGCCCGCCAGTTGCCACACGCGCCGGTCGGCCCGCTTGGCGGCCAGATCCCACAGCGCGCAATCGACGGCGTTGCGCGCCGCGCCCGGCGGCAACAGTTCCTGCAAGGCCGCGCGGTCGAACCGTTCGGGCAGACCCGCGATCTGGGCGGCGACGCTTTCAGGCGATTCGCCGTAGCGGGCATAGGGCACGCATTCGCCCCAGACCATCGCGCCATTGGCGGCGATCCGCACGGTCAGCACCTCGGCCGCGGTCCTGCTGCCGCGCGAGATGGCAAAGGGTTCTTTCAGCGCGAAGCTTTCGGGTGTGACGACGATCTGCATGGGCGCAGCCTACAGCGCCGCCAGCGCGTCCACCAGACGCCCCGCGCCCTGCCGGAACGGATCGACCGTGGGCAGCCCCATTCGCCGCTCGACACTCTCCAGATGCGCCAGAGCCTCGTCCTCGCCCATGGCGGCGGTGTTGATCGAGATGCCGACCACCTTGCAGCCCGGATTGACCACCTGCGCCAGCTGCAGCGACAGGTCGCGCAGCGCCTCCAGCTTGGGCAGGGCAAAGTGCGGCAGCCCGCGCATATGGGCGCGCGTGGGCTCGTGGCTGAGGATCAGCGCATCGGGCTGCCCGCCATGGATCAGCGCCAGCGTGACCCCGGAATAGGAGGGGTGGAACAGGCTGCCCTGACCCTCGATCAGATCCCAATGGTCGGGGTCGTTGTCGGGGGTCAGCCATTCCACGGCACCCGCCATGAAATCGGCCACCACCGCATCCAGCGGCACGCCGTCCCCGGTAATCAGGATGCCGGTCTGCCCGGTCGGGCGGAACGTGGCCTTCATCCCGCGCGCCTGCATCTCGCGATCCATGGCAAGCGCGGTATACATCTTGCCGACCGAACAATCGGTGCCCACCGCCAGACAGCGCCGACCCGACCGGCGCAGCCCGTTGGCGATGGGATAGGCGACCGGGGGCACCCGCACGTCATGCAAGTGCCGCCCGCAGGCGGCGGCGACCGCGGCCAGATCGGGTTCGTCGCGCAGCAGGTTGTGCAGGCCGCTGGCCAGATCGAAGCCTTCTTCCAGCGCGGCCACCAGTACCTTTTTCCAGGCCGGGCTGATGACCCCGCCGCGGTTCGCGACGCCGACCACCAGCGTCTTCGCGCCCGCCGCGCGCGCCTCGGTCAGCGTCATGTCGGGCAGGCGCAGATCGGCCTTGCAGCCCTCCATCCGGAATTGCGCGACGGCGTTGCCGGGCCGCCAGTCGCGGATGCCCTGCGCGACCTTGGCGGCCAGCGGATCGGGCGCATCGCCCAGGAACAGCAGATAGGGGGTCTGGATCATCGCGGGGCTCCCTTGCGTTTGTCGGCCAGAGCCTAGCAAGGCGCGCAGGGATGTCCTGCCGATCTGTGCCGGGAATGCGCCCGCGGCATGAAGGATCGTGTTCAAAACGACAAGATGACGCAAGAAACGTCGTTCAATCGCAGAAATATGCGAACCTTCCCCCGTTCCGGTGGTCCCATCATCAGAATCGCGGGTGCCGACGCTGCGGCGCGGCGAAACCGCTTGCCCAGCCGGGCGCAATTTTCTATCCCCGAACCCGAACGACCGGACAGATCCTTTCAAGGAGACCCGACCATGAGCTTCCGCATCCAGCCCACCCCCGTCGCGCGCCCGAACCGCTGCCAGCTTTTCGGCCCCGGTTCGCGGCCCCAGCTGTTCGAGAAGATGGCGGCCAGCGCCGCGGATGTGATCAACCTCGATCTGGAGGATTCGGTCGCCCCCGACGACAAGGCGCAGGCCCGCAAGAACGTGATCCAGGCCATCGGCGATATCGACTGGGGCAACAAGACGCTGAGCGTGCGGATCAACGGGCTCGATTCGGGCTACTGGTATCGCGATGTGGTCGACCTGCTGGAACAGGCCTCCGACCGGCTGGATCTCATCATGATCCCCAAGGCGGGCTGCGCGGCCGATATCTATGCCGTCGATGCGCTGGTGACCTCGGTCGAGCGGGCGATGGGCCGCACCAAGCCGCTGGGCTTCGAGGTCATCATCGAATCGGCCGCCGGGATTTCCCATGTCGAGGAAATCGCCGCCGCCAGCCCCCGGCTTCAGGCGATGTCGCTGGGCGCCGCCGATTTCGCCGCCTCGATGGGGATGCAGACCACCGGCATCGGCGGCACGCAGGAAAACTATTACATGCACCATGCGGGGGCGAAATACTGGTCCGATCCCTGGCACTGGGCGCAGGCCAGCATCGTCGCCGCCTGCCGCACCCATGGCGTGCTGCCGGTCGACGGGCCGTTCGGCGATTTCTCGGATGACGAGGGGTTCTATGCCCAGGCGCGGCGCTCGGCCACGCTGGGCATGGTCGGCAAATGGGCGATCCATCCCAAGCAGGTGGCGCTGGCCAACGAGGTGTTCACGCCGTCCGAGGCGGCCGTGACCGAGGCGCGCGAGATTCTGGCCGCGATGGAAAAGGCCAAGGTCGAAGGCGCGGGCGCGACCGTCTACAAGGGCCGCCTGGTCGATATCGCCTCGATCAAGCAGGCCGAGGTGATCGTCAAGCAGGCCGAGATGATCGCCGGAACGTAACGCCGCGCGAACGCCGGGACCACGAGACGGGGCCGCAAGGCCCCGTTTTCCTGTCCGCCCCGGCCCCGGCGGAACGCCGTCCGGCCCGCGCGGGGCAGGGGCCGACAGCCTCCCTTTTGCCGCCCGCATGGCCCGCCCCCCGTGCGCCCGCCGCCCGTTCTGCTATGGTCGCGCCGATCCGCGACACCAGACAGGGAGAGACCAATGGCCGATCATGCCGACATCCGGACCACCGCAGGGCGCGGGCGGCTGTTCGACAGCGTGCTCGACACGATCGGGGACACGCCCGCGATCCGCATCAACAATCTGGGTCCGAAGGACGTGACGATCTACGTCAAGGCCGAGGCGTTCAACCCCGGCGCCTCGGTCAAGGACCGGCTGGCGGTGAACATCATCGAGGCGGCCGAGCGGTCCGGCGCGCTGAAACCCGGCCAGACGGTGGTCGAGGCGACCAGCGGAAATACCGGCATCGGGCTGGCCATGGTCTGCGCGGCCAAGGGCTATCCGCTGGTCATCACCATGGCCGAAAGCTTTTCGGTCGAACGCCGCCGGCTGATGCGGATGCTGGGCGCCAAGGTGGTGCTGACGCCCCGGGCCGACAAGGCGATGGGCATGGTCCGCAAGGCGCAGGAACTGGCCGCGGCGAATGGCTGGTTCCTGGCCCACCAGTTCGAGACCGGGGCCAATGCCGATATCCACGAGGCGACGACCGCGCGCGAGATCCTGGCCGATTTCGCCGGGCAGCGGCTGGATTACGTCGTCACGGGCTATGGCACGGGCGGCACGGTGACGGGGCTGGGCCGGGTGCTGCGCCGCGAACGGCCCGAGACCCGGATCATCCTGAGCGAGCCCGCCAATGCCGGGCTGATCGGCTCGGGGCAGGGGCAGGCGCGCAACGCGGAAGGCGAGCCCGAGGCCAGTCACCCCGCCTTCGAGCCGCATCCGATCCAGGGCTGGACGCCCGATTTCATCCCGCTGGTGCTGCAGGAGGCCATCGACAAGGGGTTCTACGACGAGCTGGTGCCGGTGACCGGGCCGGACGCCATCCGCCGGGCGCAGGAGCTTGCGCGCAAGGAAGGCATCCTGACCGGCATCTCGGGCGGAGCGAGTTTCGCGGTCGCCCTGGAGGTGGCCGAAGGCGCGGAACCGGGATCGGTGATCCTGGCGATGCTGCCCGATACCGGCGAGCGCTACCTGTCGACGCCGCTGTTCGAGACGATCTCCGAGGAGATGGACGAGGAGGAACGCGCGATTTCCGCCTCGACGCCGGGCTTCCGGCTGGGCTGAGGCTTTCCGGTTTCGGCTTGCTTGCGCAAGCCGCCCCGCCGGGGGGCTGCCGCCCCCCGGACCCCCTGCCTTTCCCCGCCCCGGACCGGGGGGAGGGGGTGGAGGGGGCGGCATGGGTATTTTGGCCAAGAAGAAACAGAAGGGCCGGGGCAGGGTGGCGGCCGGAGCGGCCTGCTGTCATGTTGCAAATGCCGCTGGCGACGGTCATATAGCCGCCAGCGACAAGAGGGGCCGTCGATGAACTATCTCGAATTCGAAAAGCCGCTGGCCGAGATCGAGGGCAAGGCCGAGGAATTGCGGGCGATGGCCCGGGCCAATGCAGAGATGGATGTCGAGCAGGAGGCGGCTGCGCTCGACCGCAAGGCCGCCACGCTGTTGCAGGACCTTTACAAGAACCTGACGCCCTGGCGGAAATGCCAGGTGGCGCGCCACCCGGATCGGCCGCATTGCAGGGACTATATCGAGGCGCTGTTCGCCGAATACACGCCGCTGGCGGGCGACCGGAACTTTGCCGAGGACAATGCGGTGATGGGCGGCATCGCGCGGTTCGACGACCGCCCTGTGGTGGTGATCGGGCATGAGAAGGGGTTCGACACCAAGACCCGGCTCGAGCGCAATTTCGGCATGGCCCGGCCGGAGGGCTATCGCAAGGCGGTCCGCCTGATGGACATGGCCGACCGTTTCCGCATGCCGGTGATCACGCTGGTGGACACGCCCGGCGCCTATCCCGGCAAGGGCGCCGAGGAGCGCGGCCAGTCCGAGGCGATCGCGCGGGCGACCGAGAAATGCCTGCAGATCGGCGTGCCGCTTCTCAGCGTCATCATCGGCGAGGGCGGATCGGGCGGCGCGGTCGCGTTCGCCACGGCCAATCGCGTCGCGATGCTGGAACATTCGGTCTATTCGGTGATCTCGCCCGAGGGCTGCGCCTCGATCCTGTGGAAGGATGCCGAGAAGATGCGTGAGGCGGCCGAGGCGCTGCGCCTGACCGCGCAGGATCTGCTGAAGCTGGGCGTGATCGACCGGATCATCGCCGAACCCCTGGGTGGCGCCCAGCGCGGGCGCGAGCAGACGATCGAGGCGGTCGGGCGCAACCTGCGCGTGATGCTCAAGGAGCTCGACGGTCTGGACCGTGCCGCGCTGATTTCAGAGCGGCGGCGAAAGTTCCTCGACATGGGTTCGAAGGGGCTTGCCGCCTGAGGCGCGCTGCGCTGTCGCCGCAATTGTGGCGGTGGTTGCCATATTGTGGACACAGTTTTGCCGCCACGTTGCCGTCATGCGGCTTGCGGCCCTGACCTCGTTCGGGTCACATCGCCCCTGTAGAAGGGGGTATTTGCCATGCAGCAATTCGAGTTCGCCGTATTGCCGGCGCCGGGCCGGGTGGGCCGCAGCGGTGCGTTGCGCGGGGACCAAGCGTTTTCCGCGGCGCTGACCGAGATCATGAACGAGATGGGCGCGGGCGGCTGGGATTTCGCGGGCGCCGAGACGGTGCCCTGTCGGGTCGGGCGCTGGCCCCTTTCCCGCCGTGCCGACCGCCATGTGCTGGTGTTCCGCCGCGCCCGCGACTCCCGGCTCGACCGGATGGCGGCTTCCGAGCGCGGCGCGCCGCGCTATGACGACCCGATGGAGATCACGGTGCAGCCGCGCCGGGTCAGCACCGCCGGCAGCCCGCGCAATGTGCGCAAGCTGCGCCCGGTGCTCGACCCGATGCCGGCGCATGCCACCGCCGCCGAATAGCGGGGATCAGTCCTCCGGTCGGAACCCCGCCTCGTGCATCAGTCGGTCCGAGGCGGTCTCGACCGAGCTCTGCAACTCGGCCATGAAGATATCCACCGGCTTGCCCGCCGGGATCCGCGGCAGGAACTCAACCACGGCCAGGCCGGGCTTGCGGTAGATGCCGGTGCGCGGCCAGAACACGCCGACATTCGTCGCGGCGGGCACGCAATCATGGCCGAACTGCTGATACAGCACTCCGGCCCCCACCTTGTAGGGGCGATTCACGCCCGGCGCGACCCGGGTGCCCTGCGGATAGATGATGAGCTGGCCGGGCGCGTGCCGCCCGTTCGCCACAGCCTCGACCATCTGGGCGATCGCCTGGCCGCGCTTGCCCCGGTCGACCGGCACGCAGCCGATGCGCATCGCGTACCATCCCAGGATCGGCGCCCATTTCAGCGATTGCTTCATGATGAAGCGCGGCCGCGGCACCGCGCTGACCAGCAGCAGGATGTCGAAAAACGACTGGTGCTTGGAGGCGATCAGCACCTCGTCCACCGGCACCTTGCCGCGCACCTCGGACCGCAGGCCGACCATCCAGCGCGCGGTCCAGCGCACCCAGCGGGCATAATGGTGGATCGCGTGAAAGGCAAATCTGCGCGAGACCAGCGTTGGCAACATGTAGATCAGCCCAAATACCGGCATCGCCAGATACATCTGCCCGACAAAGACCAGCGAGCGCAGATATTGCACGGAATGGCGCATCCTAGGTGATCCCTTTCAGAACCCGCATCGCCGTTATGCGCGTGGCGGCGAGGGCCACGGCGGCGGAGATGGGCGGCAAAAGCAGCGGCACCAGCCAGTCGGTGCCGCGGAAGCCGAGACCCGCCAGCACCCCCGCCGCCGCATCGGCCCGCGGCAGCAGCGCCACCGCGAGCATCCCCAGCGCCATTCCGGCGGCGGCCCCCTCCAGCGCCCGGCGGGTGAAGCGGCGTACGAAGGCGCGCGCGATGAAGGCGTCACGGGCACCCACCAGCCGCAGCACCGCGATCACCCGGGCATTGGCGGCGAGGGCGGCATGGGCAGACAGCGCGATCATCGCCGCCATCGCCGCCCCGATCAGTCCGATCGCCAGCCAGCCCAGGAGCCGCAGCCGCCCCGCCGCCTCGATCAGCGGGCGCCGCCAGCGGCTGTGATCGTCCAGCACCGCACCCGGCGCCTCGCCCGCCAGCCGGAACCGCAGCGCCTCCGCATCCATGCCCGCCTCGGTCTCGGTCACCTCGATCAGCCGGGGCAGGGGCAGGGTATCCACCGGCAGGTCGGGGCCGAACCAGGGCTCCAGCAGGGCGCGCTGTTCCTCGTCGGTGATCGCCCGGGCTGCGGCGACACCTGGCGTGGTGCGCAGCACCTCCAGTATGGCCTCGGTCTGGGCGGCCATCTGGCCCTCGGCTGCGGACAGCCGCACGGTCGCCGTGCGTGCCAGCGCCTCGTCCCAATGGTCCGCCAGACGTCCCGCCGCCAGCGACAATGCCAGCGCAAAAACGGTCAGGAAGGCCATGGCCCCGGCCGTGAAGCGGGTCAGTTGTGCGGTGAAGCCCGAAGGCGGCACCACCCGGTCGGCGCGCGCGTCGCCGGCCAGCAGCGCGGCCAGTGGGGCCAGCCGCCTCACAGTTCCGCCCCCGCCTGCTGCAATTGCTGCTCCTTGATCCGCAACACGCGCGCCGCGACCTGCGCCTTGGCCGCGCGGATCAGGTTCAGATCATGCGTCGCCACCAGGATCGCCTTGCCCATGCGGTTCAGTTCGACCAGCAATTGCAGGATGCGCAAGGACATTTCCCAGTCGACATTGCCGGTTGGCTCGTCGGCCAGGATCACGTCGGGATCCATGATGACCGCGCGGGCAAGCGCCGCGCGCTGACGCTCGCCACCCGAGAGTTGCGGCGGCAGCGCGTCGGTCTGCGCCTGCAGGCCGACCCAGGCCAGCAATTCGCGCAGGTTCTCCGCCTCGGCCGCCACGTCGCGCCCGGCCACCAGCAACGGCAGGCTGACATTCTCGGCCAGCGGCAGGTGGTCCAGAAACTGGCAATCCTGATGCACCACCCCGATCCGGCGCCGCGTGCGCGCCACCGCGTCGCGGTCCATCCCGGCGAGCTCTGCGCCAAAAAGGCGCACCCTTCCGCGTGTGGGCCGCAATTCGGCATAGCACAGTTTCAGCAGCGTCGTCTTGCCCGCGCCCGAGGGGCCGGTCAGGAAATGGAAGGATCCGGGCTGCAACCGCAGCGATATGCCCGACAGGAGCTGGGCTCCGCAATAGCTGTGGGACACGTCTTCCAGCTCGATCACGGGTCCGCTCCGCCGCTCATCCGGCCACCCTATTGCCCGAGCCCCGGCCCGGTTTCAATCGCCTGTGCCCGCAAAGGCTTTGAATTTCCACCGGGGCTGATACAACATGCCGCAAAACGACAGGCAGGGTCCGTCCCATGGACGGGTCGAGGCAGGGTGCGGAATGCGACTGATTTGCCCGAACTGCAACGCCCAGTACGAGGTCGATGCCGCCGTGATCCCCGACGAGGGGCGCGATGTGCAATGCTCGAATTGCGGCCATACCTGGTTCCAGCGTCCGGCCGGAGCGGATGCCGCAAGGCGCGTGCCCGAGGCCGAGGATATCGGCTGGCATGGCGAGACCACGGCCCCGCCGCCGCTGCCCGAGTCCGAACCGGCCCCGGCTTCCGCCGCGCGCCGCGCGCTGGACGCCTCGGTGCTCGACATCCTGCAGGAAGAGGCCGCGCGCGAACAGCGCGCGCGCGCGCAGGAGGCCGCGGCCGACACCTTCGCCGCCCAGCCCGATCTGGGCCTCGACAGCGCCCCGCCGCGCAGCCCCTCGCCCGTTGCAGAACCCGCCGCCCCCGCCCGGCCCACGCCGGAACCCGAACCCGCAACCCGCCGCGACCAGTTGCCCGATCTGGCCGAGATCAATGCCAGTCTCGACGCCAGTTCCGACCGTGGCGCCGACAGCATCATCACCGCCGAGGCCGAGGAGACCGCCCGGCGCAGCGGATTCCGGCTGGGCTTTGCGCTTGTCGTGCTGGTCGCGGCGCTGGCGGTGGGGGCCTATCTCCTGGCGCCCCAGATCGCCGAACTGCATCCCGCGCTGGACGCGCCGATGGCAGGCTATGTGGGGGCCATCGACGGTCTTCGGCTCTGGCTGCGTGCCCTGCTACCGCGATCGGTAGATGGCTGACGCCGCGACCGGGCGGAATCAGAACCGGTCCAGCAGCCGCCGCAGATAGTCCAGTTCGATCTCGGGCCGTTCCTGTTCGCCCGAGCGGCGGCGGATCTCGTCCAGCAATTCCCGCGCGCGCCCCTGCACATCCTCGCCGCGCAGCATCTCCTGTTCCGTGCCGACCCGGCCCATCGTGCTCTGGTCGCGGCCCAGCGGGTCGCGGCGGTCGCCACCGGCCTGCGCCTGGCCCATTCCCTCGCCCTGCTGGCCCGGCTGCTGGTTCTGCGCCAGCGCCTCGCCCAGATTGCGCATGCCCTCGCGCAGCGCCTCCATCGCCTCGGCCTGGCTGTCCAGCGCGCCGGCCAGATCGTCGCCGCGCAGCGCATCCTCGGCCTCGCCCATCGCCCGGCCTGCGCGGTCCAGCGCCTCGCGCGCCGCCTCGCCCTCGGGCGAGCCGCCCAAGCCCGGCAACCCCTCGCGCTGGCGGTCCAGTTCGCGTTGCAGCGCGCGCTGGCGGTCGGCAAGCTGCTGGCCCAGATCGCCCCCGTCCCCGCCTGCGCCGGGCTGCTGGCCCTGACCCTGGCCTTGCCCCTGACCCTCGCCGAATTGCTGCCCCTGGCCGTCCTGCCCCTGCCCCTGCTGGCCGTCGCCCTGCTGACCCTGCTGGCCGGGGTTGAACTGGTCCTGAAGCCCCCGGAACGACTCGTCGCTCAGGCCCTGTTGCTGGCGCAGGGTCTCGGCCAGACCCTCCATCGCCTGCTGGCCGGGGCTTTGCTGGCCGCCCTGACCTTGGGTGATCTGCATGTTCTCCATCATCTGGCGCAGCATTTCCAGAAGCTGCTGCGCCTCGTCCATCCGGCCTTCTTCCATCAGTTGCTGCAACCGCTCCAGCATCTGTTCCAACTGGTCGCCGGTGATCTCCTGCATGTCCTGCTGGTTCTGCGCCTGTTGCTGGCCGTCCTGGGATTGCTGCTGGGCAAGCTGGCGCATGTAATCCTGCATCGCCTCGCGCAATTCGCGCATCAGTTCGGCGATTTCCTCGTTGCTCGCGCCCTCGCGCATCGCCTCGGACAGGCGTTCCTGCGCCCGGCGCAGCCGTTCGGCCGCATCCGACAGGTCGCCCTCCTCGATCAGCACGGCGATATCCCACAGCGCGGCGGCGATCTCGTCCTGGATCTCGGCACTCAGACCGGCGGCAACCCCGGCCTCCAGTCGCCTTATCGCCACGCGCAGCATCAGATAGGCCCGTTCGGTGCGAAACAGCCCGTCCGGTTCATGGCTGACCGCGCGCAGCATCCGCGCCACCTGTGCGCCATTCGTGCGCGTCCAGAGCAGGTCGCGCCGCTGTTCCACCACCGCGCGCGCCAGCGGATCGAAGAAGCGCCGCCCGGGCAGCATCATCGCCACGGGCGGGCTGGTTCCTTCCTGACCCAGCGCATCCTGCGCGATCAGCACCATCTGAACCGGCAGCCCGGCCCAGGGGTGCTGCGACAGGTTCTCGATCAGCGTTTCGGAAAAGTCGCGCCGGTCGCCGGTGATCGTCATCGGCAGATCCAGCACCAGCGGTTCGCGCGGGTCGGGCTCGGGCAGCAGGCCATAGCGGCGGTCCACGGCCCCCGCATCCAGCCTCACCACCGCGCGTCCCGCCACCACGCCGTAATCGTCGCGCGCCGTGAAACCCTGCGCCATCTGCCCGTTGGCCTGCACCTCGGGCGGGCCGTCCGCCTCGATCGCGGGGGGGGTGTCGGGGGTCAGCACGATCTGCCAGCTTCGCCCGCCCGGCCCCTCGATCGCGACCTCGCCGGGGCGGACCATCTCGAAGCTTTGCGCCATCGCATCCGCGCCCTGGGGCGCGCTGCCCTCGACCGGCCGGGCCGAGACGGTTTCGCGCAGCGTCAGCGCGCCGACCTCGCCATAAAGCCGCAGCATCACTCGGCTGCCATGCGGCACGCTCAGCGTCTCGGCGCGGATCTCGTTCAGGTAAAGGCTGGGCTTGGCGGTATGGGCGGGCGGTTCGATCCAGCCTTCCCAGGTCGGCCCGGCCGCCAATGCCGCGCCGCCATCGCTGGCCAGATCGCCCACGCTTGCCACCCGCCAGAGCGAGCCGAAGGCCAGCGCCACCACAAACGCCGTCAGCGCCACATAGCGCAGCGCATAGGGATCGCGCGATGCCACGCGAAGGTCGGGTGAAACCGCCCGCGCCGCCCGCGCGCGGTCTGCCATGCGCGCGACATGGGCGCGCCAGACGGCTTCGGAGGCCGCATCGCCCGCGCCCACCGCCTGATGGTCGCGCAGCGCCGTGATCGGGCGGCCCGGCAATGTGCGGTCCAGCCGGTCCAGCGCCTCGGCGCGCGAGGGCCAGCGAAAGCTGCGCACACCAAGGCCGAAGGCCACCACCATCGCGACAGCCGCCAGCGCCAGCACGACCAGCGCCCAGCCGCGCGAGACCATGTCGTGCAGGCCGAAGGACAGCACCGCCGCCAGCGCCAGCAAAAGGCTCGCGAGCGGCCAGAAGGCTCGGGTCAGCCGTTCGGCCACCATGCCCGCCCGCGTCAGACGCAGCGGCCAGCGCAGCGCGTTCAGGGCATCGCCTTGGGGCGTTTTCGGCTCGGTCATGCTCCCATCCCGCGGCATCCCGGCGGGGTTGCCGGTCAAAGCCACTCGGGGATGGTATCTCGGTTTATGATCTCGTCAAAGGATGGCCTGTTCCGAATGACGGCCAAGTGATCCCCCATGACCAGCACTTCGGGCACCAGCGGGCGGGTGTTGTATTCCGAGGCCATCACCGCGCCATAGGCGCCCGCCGAGCGAAAGGCGACCAGATCGCCGGGGGCAACGGGCGGCATCATCCGGCTTTTCGCAAAGGTATCGCCCGTCTCGCAGACCGGCCCCACGATGTCGATGGGCGCCTGTTCGGCGCCGGGCGCAGGTTCGATCACCGGCACGATGTCGTGATGGGCCGAATACATCGCGGGCCGCACCAGGTCGTTCATCGCGGCATCGAGGATCAGGAAATTCCGCCCCTCGCCCTCCTTCACATAGATCGCCTGCGCGACCAGGATCCCGGCATTGCCCGCGATCAGGCGGCCCGGCTCGATCTCGATCTCGCAGCCCAGATCGCCGACCACACGCCGGATCATCGCGCCATATTCCAGCGGCAGGGGGGGCGCGGCGTTCGAGCGTTCATAGGGGATGCCAAGCCCCCCGCCCAGATCCAGCCGGATGATCTCGTGCCCGTCCTCCCGCAGCGCGCGGGTCAGGTCGGCGATCTTGGCATAGGCCGCCTCGAAGGGTTCGAGCGCGGTCAACTGGCTGCCGATATGCACGTCGATGCCGACCACCTGCAGCCCCGGCAGGCTGGCGGCATGGGCATAGACGGCGCGCGCCCTGGCGATCGGGATGCCGAACTTGTTCTCGGCCTTGCCGGTCGCGATCTTCTCATGCGTCTGGGCATCGACGTCGGGATTCACCCGCACCGCGATGGGGGCCACGACGCCCAGGCCCAGCGCCACCTCGTTCAGCGCCGCCATCTCGGGTTCGGATTCGACGTTGAACTGCCGGATGCCGCCCTCCAGCGCCAGCCGCATCTCCTCGCGCGTCTTGCCGACGCCCGAGAACACGATCCGGTCGCCCGGAATGCCCGCCGCCCGTGCGCGGCGGTATTCCCCGCCCGAGACGACATCGACGCCCGCCCCCAGATCGCCCATCAGCTTCAGCACGGCCTGATTGGAATTGGCCTTTACCGCATAGCAGATCAGGTGATCCATGCCCGCCAGCGCCTCCTGGAACAGGCGGAAATGCCGGGTCAGCGTGGCGACCGAATAGCAGTAGAACGGCGTTCCGACCTGCGCCGCGATCTCGGGCAGGGGGACGTCCTCGGCATGCAGCACGCCGTCGCGATAGAGGAAATGATCCATTCCGGGCTCAGGCCGTCTTGGCGTCGCGCGGGCGCGAGCGCAGGAACAGGTAAAGCGGCAGCGCGCAGGACACACCGATGCCGATGGCCAGCACCGCCACCGGCCCCAGCCAGTCGCGGCGCGCGATGCTGTCGGCGACGATCCAGATCGCCAGCGCGATGGCGGCGATCGTCAGATCCCAGACCAGACCCGTGGTGCTGTCATTGACATACCAGGCGTCGATCATGCCCAGGAAATCCTGGCCGTTGGCGAAATACCAGCTCAGGAAATAATACATCGGGTGAATGGCGCCCCAGATCGCAAGCGCCAGAAAGATCATCCGCAGGGGCGTCATGGCCGGTTTCCTCCCGTAACGCCAAATTCGACCGTGCCGCCGACCGTCACGCCGCTATCTGGCGGTTCCGGCGGTCCGTCGACCCCGCAACCGGCCAGCACCAGCACGGCGGCCCATATCCATCTAGAAGCCAAGGCTCACCCCTCCAGTCCCCGCGCCGATCCGCACCGGCAATCCGGCGGGCCGCACCGACACCGCCGCGCCATCCGTGCCCACCCGCACCGCACTTGTCCCCGTCTGCACCACCCGGACCGAGGCCCCGGGGCCGCCCGAGACCGTCACTGGCCCGCTGGCCACCCGCCCCGATGCCTGCCCGTCCGGCGTGACCGCAACCTGCCCCGAGGGTGCGGCGCAGCCCGCCAGTGCAAGCAAGCCGAGGGCGGCAAGCCGCGTCATCCCAGCCGTTCCTTCCAGCGCGCCACCTGTGCCCGCACCTGATCGGGTGCCGTGCCGCCATAGCTTACCCGACTCGCGACCGAATTGTGCACGCCCAGAACGTCGAATACCTCGGCCCTTATGCCCGGATGCACGCCCTGCATGTCCGAAAGCGTCAATTCGGGCAAGTCGCAGCCCTTGCGCTCGGCCAATGCGACCAGCGTGCCCGTCACATGATGCGCCTCGCGGAAGGGCAGGCCCAGCGCCCGCACCAGCCAGTCGGCCAGATCGGTCGCGGTGGAAAAGCCGCTGGCCGCCGCCGCCTCCAGCGCGGGGCGGTTCGCGGTCATGTCGCGCACCATGCCCTCCATCGCGGCCAGCGCCAGCATCAGGTTGTCGGCAGCGTCGAAGACCTGTTCCTTGTCTTCCTGCATGTCCTTGGAATAGGCCAAGGGCAGCCCCTTCATCACCATCATCAGCGCGACATTCGCCCCCATGATCCGCCCGATCTTGGCCCGGATCAGTTCGGCGGCATCGGGGTTCTTCTTCTGCGGCATGATCGAGGAGCCGGTCGAGAACCGGTCCGACAGCACCACGAACCGGAACTGCGCCGAGGACCAGATCACCAGTTCCTCGGCGAACCGGCTCAGGTGCATCGCGCAGATGGACGCGGCGCCCAGGAATTCCAGCGCGAAATCGCGGTCGCTGACCGCATCCAGCGAATTGGCCATCGGCCGGTCGAAGCCCAGCGCCGCCGCCGTCATCTGCCGGTCGATGGGAAAGGACGTGCCCGCCAGCGCCGCCGCACCAAGGGGACATTCGTTCATCCGCGCGCGGGCATCGGCAAACCGGCCCATGTCGCGGGCGAACATCTCGACATAGGCCATCATGTGATGGCCCCAGGTCACCGGCTGCGCCGTTTGCAGATGCGTGAAGCCCGGCATCACCCAGTCCGCGCCCGCCTCGGCCTGGGCCAGCAGCGCCCGGATCAGCGCCTCAAGCCCCGCCAGTGCCGCGTCGATCTGGTCGCGCACCCAGAGCCGGAAATCGGTCGCCACCTGGTCATTGCGCGACCGCGCCGTGTGCAGCCGCCCCGCCGGTTCGCCGATCACCTCCTTCAGCCGCGCCTCGACATTCATGTGAATGTCTTCCAGCGCGGTGGAAAACGCGAAGCGCCCGCCCTCGATCTCTGACAAGACCGTGAGCAGCCCTTCCCGGATCGCCTGCGAATCCGTATCGCTTAGGATGCCCGTCGCCGCCAGCATGGCGGCATGGGCGCGGGAACCGGCGATGTCCTGGGCCGCCAGCCGCTGGTCGAACGAGATCGAGGCATTGATCGCCTCCATGATCGCGTCCGGCCCGGCGGCGAACCGCCCGCCCCACATCGCGTTGGACTGGTCGTTGGTCATCGTCACGGCCCTTCGGAGGGAAAAATGTCGTTCGTCAGGTCGCTCGTCCTCTACACGGCCCTTGCGCTGGGTGCAAATGCCGCCGCCGCCGATCCCGCCGCGCTGAACGGGCTGCGCGAGGGCGACATGAAGAAGCTCGTCTTCCATGCCGCGCCGAAACCCGTGCCCGAAATCGCCCTGATCGACGAGGCCGAGGCGCCCCGCGCGCTGGACGAACATCTCGGCCGCTGGGTGGTGCTGAATTTCTGGGCCACCTGGTGCCCGCCCTGCCGCCATGAAATGCCCGCGCTCGACCGGCTGAATGCCGAATTCGGCGGCGCGGGCTTTGCGGTGGTCACGGTGGCGACCGGGCGCAATTCGCCCCAGGGCATCGACCGGCTGTTCTCGGATCTGTCCATCGCCACCCTGCCGAAATGGCGCGACCCGGATTCGGGGCTGGCCCGGCAGATGGGGGTGATGGGCCTGCCCGTGACCGTGATCCTGAACCCCGAGGGCCAGGAGATTGCCCGGATGCAGGGCGATGCCGAATGGGACAGCGACAGCGCCAGGGCCATCGTCGCCGCGCTGATGAATGGGGGATGATCCGGCCATGGCTGGCCCTTGCCCTTGTGCTGGCCGCCCCGGTTTCGGCTGAGATGATCGAGCCCATCACCCCCGAAACCGCGCGCGCCTGGTCCTTCCTGTCCGACCGGGTGATGGGCGGCGTCTCGACCGGCGCCGCCGCCTATGCCGAGGAACAGGGCAGGGGCTTCCTGCACCTGACCGGCATGGTCAGCACCGCCAATCGCGGCGGCTTCGTCCAGATGCGACGGGCGGTGCGGCTGCCGCCCGATGCGCAGGGCATCGTGCTCAGCGTGCGCGGCGACGGGCAGCGCTATTTCGTCCATCTGCGCAGCGCCGCCACGCGACCCTGGCAATTCCATCAGGCCGGGTTCGACACCACCCCCGACTGGCGCGAGATCCGCATCCCGCTGCGCGATTTTCAACCCCGGGGCGGGGCCGCCGCACGCCTGCGCCCCGACGCGGTCGACAGCCTCGGCATCGCCGCCTATGGCCGCGAGCAGCGGGCCGATATCGCGCTGGCCGGGGTCGGATTCTACTGACCCCGCCTGCGCAGGATTTCCTCGACCCAGGCGGGCACGATCTCGCTGGCCGGACCATGCCGGGCCTCGGCGAAATCGCCCACGGTCTCGGACGGCTCCAGGTTCAGCTCCAGCGTCCGCGCGCCCGCCCGCGCCGCATCCTGCACGAAGGCGGCGGCCGGATAGACGCTGCCCGAGGTGCCGATCGCCACGAACAGCTCGGCCGCGCGCAGCGCGTCCCAGATCGCCTCCATGTGATAGGGAAACTCGCCGAACCACACGATATCGGGCCGCGTCGCCGGGGCGGCACAGGACGGGCAGGGATCGTCCGCGCGCATTGCCATCGGCGCGGTCCAGGTCTCGCCGCAGACGGCACAACGGGCGCGGGTGATCTGCCCGTGCATGTGCCAGACCGCCCGGCTGCCCGCGCGCTCATGCAGATCGTCGATATTCTGGGTGACGATCCGCACCTCGCCCGGCAAGGCCTGTTCCAGCCGCGCCAGCGCCGCATGGGCGGCGTTCGGGATCGCCTCGGCGGCATTGCGGCGCCGCGCATTGTAGAATTCGTGCACCAATGCGGGGTCGCGGGCAAAGCCCTCGGGGGTCGCCACCTCGGCCAGATCGTAGCGCGTCCAGATACCGTCCTTGTCGCGGAACGTGCCCAGCCCGCTTTCGGCCGAAATTCCCGCCCCGGTCAGAATCACGATCTTGGTCATCGCCCGCCCCTCCGCTATCACAATGCCGAAAGGAGAGGCCCATGACCACCCGCATCCTGTTCGTCTGCCTCGGCAATATCTGCCGCTCGCCCACCGCCCACGGGGTCGTCGCGCAGATGGCCGAGGCCGCCCGCCTGCCGGTCCAGATCGACAGCGCCGGAACCGGGGGCTGGCATGCGGGCGATCCGCCCGATCCCCGCGCCACGCGCGAGGCGGCACGGCGCGGCTACGACCTTTCGCGGCTGCGCGCCCGGCAGGTGCGCGCTTCAGATTTCGACGGTTTCGACCTGATCCTCGCGATGGACCGCAGCAACCTCGCCGATCTGGAACGGATCCGCCCGGCAGGCAACGCCACCCCCGTCCGGCTGTTCCTCGACTATGCCGACAGCCCCCGCGACGAGGTGCCCGACCCCTATTACGAGGGCGGCTTCGACCTGGTGCTGGATCTGGTCGAGGACGCCGCGCGGGGGCTTCTGGCCGAGATCGCCCGCCGCTGACCCGCGCCCTCTGCTTCTTCTTGGCGAAAACACCCGAAACGGCGGCCCGGAACGGGCCGCCAATCAAGGGCCTGCGCCGCAGGCGCTCTGCCGGACGGACGGGCTCAGCCGCAATAGGCCGCCGCCATCTCGCCGAACCGCTTGTAGCGCTGCCAGAAGGCCGAATCCCGGTCGCGTTTCGACTGGCGCACGACCTGGGCCTGGTGCGGGTCGCGGAAGAACTTCGCCGCCTCGCGCTGGTCGCCGGCACTCAGCGTGATGTCGGCGGCCTGCTGGATGCAGCCGCAGACCCCGCGCGACACGCCGGGACGGTCGGATCCCAGACAGGCCCGCTCGATCGGACCCGCTAGGGCAGGGGTGGACGATACGGCGACCGCCGCCGCAAGCGCAAATGCTCTCATCTGACTGCCTCGTTCCTTGCTGGGGGCCGCTACGGGCGTCTGACGCACCCTCTGTCCGGACCCGGAAACCAGGCCCCATCATAGGCCGGGAAAGCGCAAAATTCAATCGCTCGCGCCGTTCAGGCCGTGTCGATCACATGCGTCGCCACCGCCGCGAAGAACAGCACCGAGGCGACCAGCACGAAGACATGCCAGATCGTGTTGTGATAGGGCAGCCGCTCCCACAGGTAGAACACCATCCCCACCGTATACAGCACGCCCCCCGCCACGATCAGCCCCATCACCACCGGCGACAGCGTCGCGAACAGCCCCCAGCCCGCCACGGCCCCCGCCCAGCCCATCGCCGGATAGAGCGCCAGGTTCACCGCGCGGAACCTGTAGGGGGCCAGCACCCGCAGCCCCGTGCCAGCCGCAGCCGCGGCCCAGAGCCCGGCCAGTAGCCCCGCCCCATGCCCGCCCGAGAGCAGCGTGAAGGGCGTGTAGGTGCCCGCGATCTTCCAGTAGATGGCCGAATGATCCAGCCGCCGCAGGATCGGCGTCCAGTCCGGGTGCTGGACCATGTGATAGAGCGCCGAGAACCCGATCATCGCGAACAGCGCGGCGCCATAGACCGTGATCCCCAGGATCGCCGCCCCATCGCCGCGAAAGACGATGGCCAGCACCACCAGCACCGGAACCCCCACCGCCACCGCGGCCAGCCCCGTGACATGCACCACCGCGTCCGAGATCCGCTCGGCCCGCGAATAGGACGGATATCGCTCACTCATGCCAACCCCCACGTAAAATCGTTGCCCATCCGCGGGCGAGCCTACCACGCCGCCCCGCCTGCGTCAAAATCACGCATATGGGCAAAGCGTTTCAACCTCGTGACCAGATCGTCCGCCACAAGCGCAGGATGCGTGCCCCTTTCCTTCCCGGGCGGGGCCCGTCGCGGATACCGGAGTGCCCGTTGTCCGACCAAGTGCAATGCTGCAGGACTGCATCGCATCCGACAGCGTCGATCGACCCGTATCGAACCGCTCTTCAGCGCGAACGCCTGATGAAACGTGCCGCTCAAGGGATGGTCGTTCAGTGAACGCGCGTCCCTGATCGCGGCACCCGCCAAATGGGGCCACCTAAAATTCTTGCGAGCCGGGCGTCTGACCGGATGTCTTGCAGCAGCGGAAGCCCAGATGGTAGTTCTCGTGGCTTCTCGGGCTCATCACCCGGTCGCCATGCCAGTAGGGCGCGCGCCAGCGGCACCAGTCGGGATGGGCGCGGTACTTGTCCCAGATGAACCAAGATCCCTTCATCTCGGTCACGCCCAGCGTGGTGCTGCCCGCGCTGGCCATCTGGTCGGGGGCCAGCGGCAGATTCATGTGCTCGGCCGCGTTGCCGTTCAGGTCATAGACCTTGAGCGGGCTGGCGCAGCCCGCGAAACTGCCCGCCGGATAGGTGTTCGAGCCGCAATTCTTCCAACCGCCGCCGGGACAGGTCGGGCTTTTCTCGCTGTTCTGGGCGCAGGTGCCGGTCTGGAAGGCGGGGCCATAGCTCCAGCGGGCCGTGCCTTCGTGTTTCGCGTTATGGGCCGCGCGCATCCGGTTCACCGCCGCCGAGGCTGACAGTCCGCGCGCAAGGTCGAAGCGGTAATCGGGCGGCGTGAGTGCGCCCTGGCAGGCGCCTTCCCATTCATGCGCATCGCACAGCCGCTTGCCCTCGGCGGCGCAGATCAGGGCGGCTTCGCGCGCCTTGACCCAGACTACGGGATGGGCGCAGGGGATGTTGGGATATTCGAACTGGTCGATGCAGGCGGTCGCATCCTCGGGGCGCTGCGTGGCGGGGTCGTAGAGCGGCGCCATGAATTTCGCGCCGCAGATCCGTTCGAAGCGGCGGTTGACATGGGCAGCCAGCGCATTGCCGCCCGCGCGGGCGTTGCATTCCGCGCGGGTCATCGCGTGGCGGGTGATGGCGGGGTTGCCTTGGCCCAGCACGGGCGAGGCCGCAAAGATCGCCCGGATCCGGTCAAGCTGCGCCGGGCTGACTCCGCGCGCCTCGGCGATCTCGTCGAACAGGCGCGCGTTGTTCTCGGCCAGCGTCTGCGCGGCAGCCGGAACAGCCCAGACAAGGCAGGCAAGAACGATCGCAAGGCATCTCATTTCGCGGCCCCCTTGCGCAGCAGATAGAAGAAGTCGCGATTGTCGGCAGAACCGACAAAGCGCGGCACCCGGCTGCCATCGGCAGCGCGCGCGTCGATCTGGGCCATGCCCGCGACAAGATGGCGCAGTGCGATGCCGCCGCCGGGGTCCGCGGCATAGGCCGCCATGTAGGTGTGTTCCATCGCGTTCATGTCCAGAAGCATCGCGTAATCGCAGCCATAGGCCTGAAACACCCGCGCCATGGCGGAAGGCGTCGCCGTCGAGAACCAGGCATAGACCAGGAACGGCCCGTTCGGTCCGGGCCGCAGGCAGGCGCCCGCACGCAGCGTCCTGAGTTCGGCCTTGTCCGAGCCCGACCAGTTGCCCGGCAGCCATTGGCGCACCATTGCACCGGGAACGGGCTGGCCGGTCGCGGGGTCAGGCTCGACCAGCGCGACGCCGTTCTGTCGGGCAAAGCGGATCTCGCGCAGCGGCGGGGCGTCCGCGCTGTCCCATGTGCGCATCCCGACCCGGCCATCGGTCAGCACGTAAAGCGTGGCCAGCCCGGGCTGCAACCGGCTGAGCACCGTGCCGTGGACGACGAAGCCGTAATGGTGGCCGTGGTTCGTGGTGGCCAGCGGCCCCGAGCGAAAGGCGCCATGCTCGCGCTTGAAGCCGCCGGTAAAGGTGGCGGCGACGCGGCGCGCCTCGGCCGGGGACAGCATGCCGGTGGGCACCAGCGGATCGGGGCGGGCAAAGCCGTCGGGGCCGGGCAGCGCGCGGTTGCGCGCGGCCTCGGGCGGGCGGGGCGACCAGTCGAGCCGGGGATGTTCGGTGCCGGTCTCGTAGCCCAGATCGAAGAGCGACAGATCGAAGCCCACCAGATAGACATCGGCCTTTGCCTCGACCGGATCGAGCGGATTGGCGCGCTGATCGCCGCGCAGGATGGCGGGCGCGATCATCCGCGGTTGCAACGCCGAGGCATAGATGCCGGGGGCACCGTCGAGCGCGTACCAGGCGCCCATCTCCATCCGCGTGGGGCTGGCGCCGACCAGATCGAAGGTCATCGTGGTATACATCACCGGATGATCGGCCAACCGCGCGCGCCCCAACGCTGCCGCCGCGCGGCCGGGATCGGCATCGGTCACCAGCGCTCCGCTTTCAAGGTAGCGATCCTTGTAGAGCGTGCTTTTCACAAGGCCGACGAGACCTTCGCCGAAGGCGACCTTGTCGCGCAGGAACTCGGCGGTGCGCTCCAGGCTCGTGCGGCTGCCCGCAACCGGGTTGCGCAGATAAAGCAGGTCGCCGCAGACCGGTGCAAAGGGCAGGCCGGTGGCGCGGGCGGCTTCAAGCTCGGGTGTGGTATCTGCCCAGGGACGGCAGAGCCCCTCCCCGCCAAACGAAAGCGCGGGATCGGGACCGCCGGTCAGCGCGATCCGGCGGGCAAGCGGTGCGGGGTTCTCGATGTGATAGGTTTCGCGCCCCTTGCCGGGGCGAAACAGCTCGAGCAGGAACCAGCCGTTCGCACCGGGGTTCAGCGCGGTCAGGGCAAGCCGCGTGCCATCGCCGGCGCGGGCCTCTTGCCGTTTGCGAAAGACCTGAAGCTCGACCACCGAGCGGGCGAGGTCCTCGTTTGCCAGGGCGTTCTGCCGGGCGAGCGTCACGGCGCCCGGATGGCCAGCGGGTTCTGCCGGGGCGAAGCCTGGCCAGAGCGCGAGCGGAAAGACCCCCGCAAGGCGGAGTAGGGCGCGCAACCTATGGAACAAGACGGCAATCATTTCCGCCCGACTGTGCAGAACAGATGTTTAAATGGTGTAACCCCCGGCCTTGCGGAAGCAGGTTCTCCACCCCCAAGCGCAGCCTATTCGGACGAGACGTGACGGCGCAAGACAAGTCCGTTCGCGCGCGGGACCATTCAAGCCACATTGCCGAGTCCCGGGGGGAGGCGACGACCTGCGCGGAGAGCCGGGCGCCGCAGGCGGGGCACCCGGCGTCGCGTTTCAGCGGATCAGGAAGTCTTCGAGCTGGGCGCCTTTCTTCAGCGCCTCTTCCAGCCAGTTCGGGCGTCGTCCCCGCCCGCTCCAGGTTTCCGCTCCATTGGCGGGATTGCGGTATTTCGCGGCCGTCTTGTTGCGTCGGGTCTTTTTCCCGAAAATTTCATCCAGTGAAAAACCGAACTCCTTGGCCTTTTCCTCCAGCGCTGCGCGGGCTTTCGCCTTTTCGCGATCGTTGAACGACGCGATGGCCGTATCCACCTCCTTGCGGAGCTGCTTGAGTTCGGCGAGCGAGAGTTTTTCCAGTTCCTTTGGCATTCAGGTATCCTGCTGCATTGCGTTTCTCTGCCGGTTTCCGTGTCCTGCGTATTCATTGGGCGCAGCACTTGGGAAAATCCACCTGTCATTTTAGACATGGTTCGTGACAAAAGGCGAGGGCGCTTGCAACGGAAAAGCCGTGCAAGGCTCGACGGGGCGTCGATCGGCGAGGAATTGCCGAAAGCGGAAAAACGGCGGAAAGGCGCGGGGTGCTGCCCGATCCGCTCAGAGGCTCTGGTCGTAGGCGCCAACCGCCGGTTCTGTTCGGATCACCGCATCGAGATCGGCGAAGATCGCTCGAAGTTCCGCTTCGCTGTCAGGGCTTTCGCAGACCACCACCAGGTTGGGGGTGTTTGACGAGGCACGCACCAGGCCCCAGCCGCCATTTTCCAGTATCACCCGCGCACCATTGACGGTGACGATATCGGAGATCGTTCGTCCACCCAACGCGCCGCCGCGCGCCTGCAACGCCTGCAATTTCGCCACCACCCGGTCGAGCACGACGTATTTCTCGGTATCGGCGCAAAAGGGCGACATGGTGGGCGAGGAAAAGGTGTGCGGCAATGAACGGCGCAGGTCCGAGAGCGAGCGGCCGGGATTGCGGTCCACCAGCTTGCAGATCTCGACCGCGACCCGCATCCCGCAATCATAGCCCCGCCCGACGGGAGCGGCGAGGAAATAGTGGCCCGATTTCTCGAAGCCCGCCAGCGCGCCGGTGGCATGCACCCGCCGCTTCATGTGGCTGTGGCCGGTCTTCCAGTATTCGGTACTGGCCCCCAGCGCCCGCAATTCCGGGTCGCTGTGGTAAAGGCCGGTCGATTTCACATCGACCACGAATTTTGCACCAGGATACAATCTGGCATAGTCGCGCGCCAGGATCACGCCCATCTTGTCGGCGAAGATCTCCTCGCCTTCTTCGTCCACCACGCCGCAGCGGTCGCCGTCGCCATCGAAGCCCAGCGCCATGTCCGCGTTGCTTTCGCGAACCGCCCGCGCCATGTCGTGCAGCATCTCCATGGCCTCGGGGTTGGGGTTGTAATTGGGGAAGGTGTAATCTAGGTCGCAATGCAGCGGCACCACCTCGACGCCGATCCTTTCGAGGATCTCGGGCGCGAAATCGGAGGCGGTTCCATTGCCGGTGGCGCAGACCACCTTCAGCGGGCGCGACATGCGGAAATCCGCGACGAGGTCATGGATATAGGCCTCGCGCACGCCATCCTCGCGCCGCCAACCGCCGCCGGGCCGGGCCTCGCCCAGCCCGCCAAGCACGATATCGCGCAGCTCGGCCATTTCCTCGGGGCCATGGGTCAGCGGCCGTTCGAACCCCATCTTGACGCCGGTCCAGCCATTCGGATTGTGGCTGGCAGTCACCATCGCGACGGCGGGCGCGTCCAGATGGAACTGGCTGAAATAGGCCATGGGCGAAAGCGCCGGGCCGATGTCGCGCACCGTGATGCCCGCCTGCACCAGCCCCAGAATCAGCGCCTGCTTGATCGCCAGCGAATAGTCGCGGTAATCATTGCCCACCGCGATTTCTGGCCGGATGCCCCGGCGCATCATCTGGGTGCCAAGGCCAAGCCCCAGGGCGGTCATTCCGGGCAGGTTGATTTCCTGCGGATAACGCCAGCGCGCATCGTATTCGCGAAAGCCCGTGGGCGCGATCATCGGGTCACGCAGGAAATCCCAGGTGTTCGGACGAACCTCGGAAAGGGGTCTGGTCATCGGCGGCTCCCTGGCGCGCTGTGGAAATGCGCAGCCGGTCTAGCCGATGGAGCGGGTTCTGCCCAGAGCAAGCACGCGGCAGGTGTCGTGAAGGACCTCGCTACCCGGGCGAACCTGTCGTCCGACCCGCGTGCCGGATCGTGGTCAGCCGAGTGTTACAGAACGCCCCGGCTGCGTGCGATCGAGGCAGCCTGCGAGGGGGTTTGTGCGCCGAGCTTGCGCTTGGCATTGGCCAGCCGCGCCTTGACAGCGCTCATCGAGATGTCGAGTTCGGCCGAGATCTGTTTCAGCCGCATTCCATTGGCCTGCATTCGCAACGCCTCAGTCTCGGCGCGCGTCAGCCGCCGGGGCGGCGTGCCGGACCTGTGCATCTGTGTCAGGAGGGACAGAAGCTCGCGCATCTCGATGCCGGAGAACGGCCGGTCGGGACGGGCGAAACTGCCATAGCTGCGCCGCCCCTTTTCCTCGGTGCAGAGCACGCAGGCCACCGCGCCGTGATGCAGGCCGTATCCGCGCGCCTCGCGCAGGACGCCGCGGGGATCGTCGAGCCCGAGCCGGTCCCAGGAGGTGACGCCGCTATTGGTATAGACCCATTTCAACACCGGATCATGCACGACGAGGCCCTGGACGGTGTAATGCTCGACCCATGCCTCGGGCAGGCGGTTCAGTTCCTCTGCCGGATAGGAGAACCCGACCCGCAACGCCACATAGCATCCCGCTGGGGCAAGTTCATCGAGGCGGTCTGCATAACGCTTGATCTGGCTCATCGGGGCCGTTTCGTGTCCTGTAGTTCAAATTCCGTGGCGGAATGTGTAATGCTCCGTCCTAGCAGGTGGCATCGCAGAAGGCCACTCAACTTTTACGCGAGGTGCCGCCGAGGTCATGGATCGAGTTAACAAGGTTGCGGAACTTCTGACCGCGCTGGACGGGCTTTGCGATACGGGTTTCTCACTGGCCATTCGTATTCGCTATACACGCCCCCTCCTCCTTTATCAGAGCTATTCGCAGGCGTGGAGAGAATTCTATTTCGAGAACGGGCTGCTGATCTCGGATCCGGTGGTGCACTGGGGGATCGCCAATACCGGAGTGCTGATGTGGGACGACCCCACGCTGCAAGATCCTGCGGGAGTGCTTCCGCTGGCGCACCAGTACGGGTTGCGAAACGGCGTCACGATTGCCACCGGGTCGAGCAATTCGCGCACGATCACGGGACATACGCGCTCGTCCGGTCCGTTTACCGAGGATGAGATCGGGCAACTGAAATGCCTGGTCGAGACGCTGCACGAGGTCACCGAGGGGCTGAATGCGCCCGACTGTCCGGAGGTGACGGCGCTGCGCGCGCTTGATTTCGCCTGCTGCTGAGCGGTCCGCCGGATCGCTGCTGCGGCCCGGCGGACGTCACGACCCTGTCACGGGCGCCAGGCTAGGCTCTGCGTGCAATGGCGGGCGGCTGCGGATATGTTTTTCCGATGTCGGCGCAGGGAGGTTGCGGTGCGGGGACGATCTTGGAGCGGGAATGACGTCGGTGCGGCTTTGCGGATTGGGGCAAGGCTATGACCGGGCGCGGCGTGTCCCCGCTGGACCCGTTCGGCCTCGTTCGAAGCGCGTGGCGGGTCAACGAGGTCGCGCTGGGTCATGCTGGTGCGATCGCGCGCGACCAGGGCGAGCATTGGCAGGGGGTATTCACGCAGACAGCGACCGTGATGCGCGCGGCGCGGATGAGCGGGCGGCATGCGACGGCGGCCGACTGGGCCGGGCATTGGCGCGCGTATCTGCGCGATTCGGCCGAACGCGCGGTACTGGCCGCCGATATCTTGCGCCAGCGTGCCGATGCGCTTGCCGCCGCCGAGGCGGAGGGCACCCCCCCCGCGCTGCCCCATGCGCAAGAGCCGGTGATGGAGGCCGAGGGTCTGGCGCGCCCCTGCAACGCGCGGCTGGTCCGGCTGGTGCCTGCCGCCGCGCCCGCGCCGACCGCGCGGCCCGTGCTGTTGGTCGCGCCGCGGATGGGCGGGGCTGACGGGCTGACCGGTGCGGCGGCCGCGGCATTGGCCGCGGGGCTGCCGGTCTATGCGGCCGGGTTTGGCCGTTGCCCGGTGCCGGGCCAGACTGTCGCCGACGTGATCGACGCGCTGGCCGCCTTTGCCGCCGAGATCGCTCGCCGCCACCCTGACGCGCCCGCGCCGCTGGTGCTGGGGCAGGGGCCGGGCGGCTGGTTGCCGCTGGTCCTGTCCGCCGCGCATCCCGGGGCTGCGGGCGCGGTGCTTCTGGACATGGTGGCGCTGGCGCCGGGGCGGTCGTCCGTTGGTGCGGCTCCGTTAGTGGCCGTGGCCGGGATGCTGTCCGATCTGGGTGGCGGGATGTTCGATGGGGCGACGCCCTCGCTGGCCTCCGCGCTGGACGACCCCCGCGGCGCCTGGCTGCGCCCGCTGGCGGGGATTCTGTCCGAGGCCGACCGGGCCGGGCCGCGCGTGGTCGAGGCTGCGCGCCGGGGCGGCGGTCCCGCGCTGATGACCGGCGAGGAGGTGCGCTGGGCCGCCGATGCGCTGCCGCCGGGCGACCGTCTGGCGCGCAATGCGGCGGTGCTGGGCCTTGGCCGCCCGCTCGATCTGCGCGTGATCGCTGCGCCGGTGGTGATCTGTATTCGCCCCGACGATCCCGTCGCCACTCCGGCCGAGGTGCTGGGCTGGCTGGAGCGTGTTTATCCCGATGCCACCGCGATCCGCGCCGCTGGCCAGCGGGTGGTCGTGCTGCGCCATGCCGAGGCGGGGCTGGGGCTTGTGCAGGCGGGCCGCGTGAACGGCCTGCCTGCGCTTGAGGCGGTCGCGGCGCTGGCCCCGGGGCTTTATCTGATGGGCGTGGAAGCCGTCGAGGGGCGGGGGGATGCGCGCCGGGTCGAGCTGTCGCTGGCGCCTTGCGCATTCGACGCGTTGGACGGGGTTGTCCCGGACGCGGATCCCGCCCCCCATGCCGCTGCCGCCCGGGCGTTGCGGATGCAGGCTGAAAGCTGCGAGGCGCTGGCGCCCGCCCTGCGGGCCGCCATTGCCCCACCCATGGCCGAGGCCTCGCGCGCGCTGCACCCGCTGCGGCTGGGCAATGCTGCGATCTCGTCGCGGAACCCCTGGCTCGGGCCGGTGTCGACTGCAGCAGCGCGCATACGCGAGACGCGCCAGCCCGCCGCGCCCGACAATCCCTTTGTCTGGGTCGAGCGGATGGGGTTTGAACTGGCGGGGAATTGGCTGGATCTGGGCGCGGCGATGCGCAGAGCGGCGGTCGAGACGGGCTTTCACGCGGTTTGGGGCGCGCCCTGGATACGGGCCTTCGGTGCCGTTGCGTGGCCCAAGGCGGTACAGGAACAAGCGTCCGAAGCCCCCCGCGCCAAGGCGCTGGGCGACTCGGTCCGGACAAGGGAAACCGCTGCCGAATGAGGGCCGAATGAAAATCGAGGAAAACCGCGTCTTCGACGAGATTGCCATAGGCGACAGCGCCGAGATCGTGCGCATCTGCACAGAAGACGACTTCTACGTCTTCGCTTCCGCCTCGGGCAATCACAATCCCATGCATCTCGCGGGGCATGACGGCGATGGCGACGGCATGCCCGAGGCGGTGGCGCCGGCGATGTGGGTGGGCTCGCTGGTCTCGGCGGTGATCGGCAACATCCTGCCCGGCGCGGGCACGCTTTACCGCGCGCAGTCGCTGCGCTTTCAGGGCCGCGCCCATGCGGGTGACGAACTGGTGGCGCGGGTCACCGTCACCGACAAGCGCCCGCCCGACGGGCTGGTGATGGCGACCGAGGTGAGCCGACGCTCGGATGGCGCGACGATCCTGACCGGCGAGGCCGAGGTTCAGGCGCCCGCCCGCAAGATGCGGTTCGACGATCTGGAGATCCCCGGCCTGCTGATAGAGCGCCACCGCCATTTCGACGCGATCATTTCGCGTGCCGAACCGCTGCCGCCGCTGCCGACGGCGGTGATCGCGCCCGAGGAACCGAAATCGCTGGGCGGCGCGCTGCTGGGGGCGCGGCACACGATCATCGCCCCGATCCTGATCGGCGACCCGGCGAAGATCGCGGCGGCCGCGCGCGAAATTGGCGCCTCGCTCGACGGGATCGAGATCGTCGAGGCGGCAGATCACCTTACCGCGGCAAATATTGCCGTCGACCTGGTGGCGCAGGGTCGGGCGGCGGCGCTGATGAAGGGGCATCTGCATACGGATGTCATGCTCAAGGCAGCCCTGCGGAAGGAAAACGGCCTTCGCTCGGGCCGCCGCTTCACCCATGTCTTCGTGATGGACGTCCCCGGCGTCGCCCACCCGCTGCTGGTCACCGACGCCGCGATCAACATAGCTCCCGATCTGCGCACCAAGATGGACATCGTCCAGAACGCCATCGACCTTGCGATCTCGATCGGGATCGAGGTTCCCAAGGTGGGGGTGCTGTCGGCGGTCGAGACGGTGAACCCCGACATTCCGTCCTCGCTGGACGCGGCGCTTCTGTCCAAGATGGCCGAGCGCGGCCAGATCACCGGTGGCCTTGTCGACGGGCCGCTTGCCATGGACAACGCGGTCGACATCGCCGCGGCGCGCACCAAGGGGATCAAGGGCCAGGTCGCAGGGCGTGCCGAGGTGCTGGTGGTGCCGAACATCGATGCCGGCAACATGCTGGCAAAGCAGCTGGCCTATATCAGTCATGCCGAGGGGGCGGGCGTGGTGATGGGCGCGCGGGTGCCGATCATCCTGAACTCGCGGTCGGATGACGACAAGGCGCGGCTTGCCTCCTGCGCGGTGGCGGCGCTGCACGAGGCGCGGCTGGCGGGCCGGTTGCCAACGGGCGAACTGGCGGCCGGGCGGGCGGCGGAATAGGCGATGACGGATATCCTGACGCTGAATGCAGGCTCGTCTTCGCTGAAATTCGGCCTGTTCGAACTGGACAATCCCGGGGCGGAGCCCGTGGCGCAGATCCTGGGCGAGATCGACCGGATCGGCAACGGGCCGCATATGCGGGCGCGCAGTGCCGCGGGTGCGGTGCTGTCGGATGCTCCGCTTTCCTCCGAAGACGCGGCCGATCACGCCTGCGCGCTGGAACGCGTGCTGGAGTTGATCGCGCGCGCCCGACCCGGGGCGGCAATCGACGCGGTGGGGCATCGCATCGTGCATGGCGGGCCGGACCATGCCGTGCCCGTCCGGCTGACCCCGGAAGTGCTGGACGCGCTGGCCCGGCTGGAGCCGCTGGCGCCCTTGCACCAGCCGCATAACCTTGCCGGTGTGCGCGCTGCGCTGGCGGCCTTTCCGCAGGCGGTCCAGGTCGCCTGTTTCGACACGGCCTTTCACCGCCATCACCCCTGGGTGAACGACACGTTCGGGCTGCCGCGCGCTTATTACGACAAGGGCGTGCGGCGCTACGGCTTTCACGGGCTCAGCTATGACTACATCGCCGGGCGGCTGACCCAGATTGCGCCGCACCTGCATGCGGGCCGGGTGATCGTCGCGCATCTGGGCAACGGGGCGTCGATGTGCGGGATGATCGGCGGGCGCTCGATCGCCTCGTCGATGGGGTTCTCGGCGCTGGACGGGCTGCCGATGGGCACGCGCTGCGGCCAGCTCGATCCGGGCGTGGTGCTCTACCTAATGCAGCACGAGGGCATGGGCGCGGACGAGATCGCGGACCTGCTTTATCGCCGCTCGGGGCTTCTTGGGGTGTCGGGGCTCTCGCATGACATGCGCGAACTGGAGGCCGCCGGGACCGACCCCGCGTATCAGGCGATCGGCTATTTCGTCTTCCGCATCCGCCGCGAACTGGGCGGGCTGTCGGCCGCGCTGGGGGGGCTGGATGCGCTGGTCTTCTGCGGCGGAATTGGCGAGAACTCGGTCCATATCCGGCAAAAGGTCTGCGAGGGCATGGGCTGGATCGGGATGGAGCTTGACGAACTGCGCAACCGCAGGGGCGAGACCGTGATCAGCACCGATCTCAGCCGGGTGCGTGTGCTGGTGATCCCTACCGACGAGGAAATCGTGATCGCACGGGCGGCGCGCGACATGCTGGGGCAGATCGGCTGAAGGCGATCTTGCACGGACCACCGGGCCGGTGCCTTGATACCGATCAACGCGCATGGGGCTTCGGCCTGCCTAGGTTGACGTCAAAGGGACGTCACGCCGAGGGGAGGACGGAAGATGGCCCAGCATGTGGCTTGGTTCGAAGACCTTCGCCGTCGCGATGTCGCCCGCGTGGGCGGCAAGAATTCTTCGCTCGGCGAGATGGTGGCGGCGCTGGCCGGTCAGGGCATCAAGGTGCCGGACGGTTTCGCTACCACGGCCGACGCCTATCGCGCCTTTCTTCGGCACAACGATCTCGAGGCGCGCATCGCGGCAACGCTGGCGGCGCTTGCGGGCCACCGGATCGAACTGGCCGAGGCGGGCGACAGGATCCGCCGGATGATCCGCGACGGCGAGTGGCCCGAGGACATCGCGGGTGAGATCCGCGCGGCTTATGCCGAACTTTGCCGCCGCGAGGGACGGGAGGCGGTGGCCGTCGCGGTGCGCTCATCGGCCACGGCCGAGGATCTGCCCGATGCCAGTTTCGCGGGCCAGCAGGAGACGTTCCTGAACATTCGCGGCGCCGATGCGCTTCTGGCGGCCTGTCGGCGCTGCTTTGCCTCGCTGTTCACCGACCGGGCGATCGCCTACCGTCGGCTGAAAGGATTCGATCATGGGCAGGTGGCGCTGTCGGTCGGCGTGCAACGGATGGTGCGCGCCGATACGGGCGGCGCGGGGGTGATGTTCTCGCTGGACACCGAAACGGGCTATCCCGACCTCGTGCTGATCAACGCCGCCTGGGGGCTGGGCGAGAATGTGGTCCAGGGCGCGGTGACGCCCGACGAATACCAGGTCTACAAGCCCTTCCTCGACCGGCCCGGAGTGGTGCCAATCCTCGAAAAGGGACTGGGGGCCAAGGAAAAGAAGATGATCTATGGCACGGGCGGGCAGACTACCCGGAACGTGCCGACCTCGAAGGCGGAGCGGGGCCGCTTCGTTCTGTCGGATGCCGAGATCCTCGACCTCGCGCGCATGGCCGTAACGATCGAGCGGCATTACGGCATGCCGATGGACATGGAATGGGCGCGCGACGGCGAGACGGGCGAGCTCTTCATCGTGCAGGCCCGCCCCGAAACCGTGCAGTCCCGCGCCGATGCGGCGGGCTTCCGCAGCTACAGTGTGCACGACAAGGGCAAGACGCTGCTGACCGGGTTGTCCGTGGGGGCTGCCGTCGCCACCGGCCCCGTCTGCGTGATCGACTGCGCCAAGGACATCGACCGGTTCGTGGACGGCGCGATCCTTGTCACCTCGATCACCGACCCCGACTGGGTGCCGATCATGAAGCGCGCGGCGGCCATCGTGACCGACCACGGGGGCCGCACCAGCCACGCCGCCATCGTCAGCCGCGAGCTGGGCCTGCCCGCCATCGTCGGCACCGGCAATGCCACCCACATGCTGCACGACGAGCAGGAGGTGACGGTCTCCTGCGCCGAGGGCGAGACGGGCTATGTCTACGAGGGCCTCGCGCGCTATTCGGTCGAGGACATCGCGCTTTCGGACGTGGCCCAGACGCGCACGCGGGTGATGCTGAACACGGCCAACCCCTCGGCCGCGATCCGCTGGTGGCGGCTGCCCGCCGGGGGGGTGGGCCTTGCCCGGATGGAATTCGTCGTCAACAACGCGATCAAGGCGCATCCCATGGCGCTGATCCATCCCGAGCGGCTGGACGAGGAGACCCGCGCGAAGGTCGCGGACCTTGTGTCAGGATTTCAGGACAACCGTCAGTTCTTCATCGAGAAACTCTCCATGGGTCTGTCGCGGAACGCGGCCCCGGTCTATCCCGAACCGGTCATCGTGCGGATGAGCGACTTCAAGACCAATGTATATGCCGAACTGCTGGGCGGCGCGGGCTTCGAGCCGAAGGAAGAGAACCCGATGATCGGCTTCCGCGGCGCATCACGCTACTATTCAGAGGCTTACGCGCCGGGCTTCGCGCTGGAATGTCAGGCGATCAGGCGGCTGCGCGAGGAAATGGGGTTCGACAACGTCATCGTCATGATCCCCTTCTGCCGCACCCCCGAGGAGGCCGACCGCGTTCTTGAAGTCATGGCTGCAAATGGCTTGAAACGCGGGGAAAAGGGGTTGCAGGTCTACGTGATGTGCGAGGTGCCGTCGAACGTCATTCTGGCCGAGGACTTCGCGCGCCGCTTCGACGGCTTTTCAATCGGGTCGAACGACCTCACGCAGTTGACGCTGGGGGTGGACCGCGACTCCGAGGCGCTGGCGGCGCTTTTCGACGAAAGGAACGCCGCCGTGCAGTGGATGATCCGCTCGGTGATCGAGCGGGCGCATGCGGTGGGCTGCAAGGTCGGCTTCTGCGGGCAGGCGCCCTCGAACGACCCGGGGTTCGCCCGGCTTCTGGTGGGCTACGGCATCGACACGATCTCGGTCACGCCCGACAGTTTTCTCGCCGTGAAGCGCAACGTGGCCGAGGCCGAGCGCATGGGCTGAGCGACGAAGGCCATGGGAGGAGGAGACATGGCGTTCGAGACGATCACGAAACCCGAGGACGTCCGCGCAAGTGCCGCGCTGACCGAGGACATCCGTGCGCGCTTCACCTGGGACGATGCCCGCGCGATGCTGGCCGGGCTGCCCGGCGGCAAGCTCAACATCGCGCACGAGGCGCTGGACGCCCATGTCGCGGCGGGCCACGGGGCCGACCCGGCGATGACCTGGCTCGGCAAGGACGGGGCGCGGCGCGCGTTCACCTATGCCGATCTCGCGGGCCAGACCGCGCGCTTTGCCCATGTGCTGCGCGCCCACGGGCTGGGTGTCGGCGACCGGGTCTTCGGCCTGATGGGCCGCGAGGTGGAGCTTTTCGTCGCCGCATTGGGCACGCTGAAGGCGGGGATGGTGTTCTCGCCGCTTTTCTCGGCCTTCGGGCCGGAACCGATCCGCACCCGGATGGAGATCGGCGCGGCGAACGCGCTGGTCACCACTGCGGCGATCTACAAGCGCAAGATTGCGGAATGGTGGCGGGACTTGCCGTCCCTCAGGCTGATCCTGATCGTCGGCGACGACGCCCCCGAGGGCTGCGTGGCCCTTGGCCCCGCGATGGCGGCGGCCTCCGACACGTTCGCCCCCGTGCCGATGGACCCCGAGGACACGGCGCTGATCCATTTCACCTCCGGCACGACGGGACAGCCCAAGGGGGCCGTCCATGTCCACGGTGCGGTCGCCTGGCACGCGATGACGGGGCGCTACGCCCTCGAGATGCGGGCCGGCACGCGCTACTGGTGCACCGCCGATCCGGGCTGGGTGACGGGGACCTCCTACGGGATCATCGCGCCCCTCGTGAACCGGGTGCACATGCTGATGGACGAAGGCGAATTCGACCTCGACCGGTGGTATTCGACCCTTCAGGACGAGCGGATCGAGGTCTGGTACACCGCGCCCACCGCGATCCGGATGATGATGCGGGCGGGCGACGCGGCGGCGAAACCCTACGACTTCTCCGCGCTCCGCTTCCTCGCCAGCGTCGGCGAACCGCTGAACCCCGAGGCGGTGGTCTGGGGCAACCGCGTGTTCGGCCGTCCGTTCCACGACAACTGGTGGCAGACCGAGACGGGCGGCATCGTCATCGCCAACACGCAAGCGATGGACATCAAGCCCGGCTCGATGGGCAAGCCGCTGCCGGGGCAGGTGGCGGGGATCGTCGAACGGGACGGCGACGGCGTGCGCGAATTCGGCGAGGGCGAGATCGGCGAACTGGCGCTGCGCCCCGGCTGGCCCTCGATGATGCGCGCCTATCTCCACGAACAGGCCCGCTACGACAAGGCCTTCGTCGGCGGCTGGTATCTGACCGGCGATCTGGCGATGCGCGATGCGGACGGCTATTTCTGGTTCGTCGGCCGCGCCGACGACCTGATCAAGACCTCGGGCCACCTGATCGGCCCCTTCGAGGTCGAAAGCGCGCTGATCGAGCATGAGGCGGTGGCCGAGGCCGCCGTGATCGGCCTGCCGGACGAGACCGCGGGCGAGGTCGTGCGCGCCTATGTCTGCCTGAACCCCGGATTCGAACCATCTGAAGAAATCGAAAAATCCATCCGCGGCCATGCGCGCAGGCGGCTTGGCCCCGCGGTCGCGCCGCGCGAGGTGGTGTTCCGCAAGACGCTGCCGAAAACCCGCTCGGGAAAGACCATGCGCAGGCTGTTGAAGGCGCGCGAGATGGGCTTGCCCGAGGGCGACATTTCCACGCTGGAGAGCGACGAGACATGACCGGCGACAAGCCCCACCTGACGCGCGCCCATGTGCTGGACCTGCTTCGCCACATGATCCGCATCCGCCGCTTCGAGGACCGCTGCGCGGAACTTTACACGCGAGAGAAGATCCGCGGCTTCCTGCATCTCTACGACGGGGAAGAGGCGATCGCCTCGGGCGTCATCCCGGTTCTGGGACCGGGCGACCGGATCGTGGCGACCTACCGCGAACACGGCCACGCGCTGGCCCGCGGCGTGCCGATGGAAGCCGTCATGGCCGAGATGTTCGGCAAGGCCACCGGCGCATCTGGCGGGCGGGGCGGGTCGATGCACATCTTCGATGCCGCGCGCAACTTCTACGGCGGCAATGCCATTGTCGGCGGCGGGCTGCCGCTGGCGGTGGGGCTGGCGCTCGCCGACCGGATGCAGGACGCCCCCCACGTCACGGCGTGTTTCTTCGGCGAGGGGGCGGTGGCCGAGGGCGAGTTCAACGAATCGATGAACCTCGCGGCGCTCTGGGGCCTGCCCGTCCTTTTTGTCTGTGAGAACAACGGCTACGCGATGGGCTCGGCGCTGGCGCGCACCGAGGCGCAGACGCAGTTGACCGCCAAGGCCGAAAGCTACGGGATGGAGGCCCACCAGGTCGATGGCATGGACGTGGTCGCGATCGAGGCCGCGACCCGTCGCGCGCTCGCCCGCATCCGCGAGACCGCCAGGCCAGTGTTTCTGGAGGCGAAGACCTACCGTTTCCGCGCGCATTCGATGTTCGACGCCCAGCTTTACCGCGACAAGGCCGAGGTCGAGGACTGGCGGCAGAAGGGCCCGATCGTGCGATTCCAGGGCTGGCTGCTGGAAACAGGCCTCGCCCACGAGGAAGACGTTGCCCGGATCGAGGCCGAGGTCGCCGCCGAGATCGACGCTGCCGTGGCCTTTGCCGAGGCGGCGGAGTGGGAGCCGGTCGAGAATCTGACCCGCCACGTCATGGCCGAGGACCGCCCGCCGCCGCCACCCGCCGCCCAACCCTCGGGCCGGACCGTCACGATGACCTACCGCGAGGCGGTGAAACAGGCGATCCGCGACGCGCTGATCCGCGACGACAGGGTGTTCCTGATGGGCGAGGACGTGGGCGCCTATGGCGGCTGCTATGCCGTGTCCAAGGGCCTGATGGCCGAGTTCGGCCAGGACCGCATCCGCGACACGCCCTTGTCCGAGTCGGGCTTCACCGGGGCGGGGATCGGGGCGGCGGTGGCGGGGATGCGCCCGATTGTCGAGGTGATGACGGTGAACTTCTCGCCCCTGGCGCTCGACCAGATCCTGAACACGGCGGCCACCCTGCGGCACATGTCCGGCGGGCAGTTCGCTTGCCCGGTGGTGATCCGCATGGCCACCGGCGCGGGGCGGCAACTTGCGGCCCAGCATTCCCATAGCCTCGAAGGCTGGTTCGCCCATATCCCCGGCCTGCGCGTGCTGGCGCCCGCCACGCTGGAGGATGCCCGCGGCATGCTCTGGACCGCGCTTCAGGATCCCGACCCGGTGCTGATCTTCGAGAACGTCATGCTCTACAACCGCGAGGGCCGGATCGACGAAGCCGTGGGGCCGGTCGGGATCGACCTCGCGGCGATCAGGCGCCCCGGCCGGGACGTGAGCCTCATCACCTACGGCGGCTCGCTGTTCAAGGTGCTGGAGGCGGCCGAGGCGCTGGCGGGCGAGGGCATCGAGGCCGAAGTGATCGACCTGCGGTCCTTGCGCCCGCTCGACGAGGACACCATCGCCGAGAGCGTCACCCGCACCCGCCGCGCCGTCGTGGTGGACGAGGGCTGGCGCTCGGGCTCGCTGGCCGCCGAGATCATGGCCCGTATCGCCGAGCGGTGTTTCTGGTCGCTGGATGCACCGCTGGTCCGGGTCTGTGCCGAGGAGGTGCCGATCCCCTATCCCAAACACCTGGAAGAGGCTGCGATCCCGCAGGTGGTGGGCATTGTCGCTGTCGTCCGGGGGGTGATGGGGAGGTAGCGATGGGGTTGTTCACCATGCCGTCCCTTGGTGCCGACATGGAGGCGGGCACCCTGACCGAATGGCTGGTCGGCCCCGGCGACAGGGTGCGGCGAGGCGATATCGTGGCGGTGGTCGAGACCCAGAAGGGGGCGATCGAGATCGAGATCTTCGAGGAGGGCACTGTCGAACGGCTGGAGGCGGAGATTGGCCAGACGCTGACCGTCGGCGCGCCGCTGGCGCGGATCCGGGGGGCGGGGGAGGCGGCCGAACCGGGGACGGCGCGGTGGACGGAGGTCGTCGCGCCGGAACCGGCTGCGCCCGAAACGCCAGAGCCGCAGCCGCAACGCCCGGCTGCCCGGGGCCTTGCGGCGTCGCCTGCAGCGCGGGAGCTGGCGGCAGAACGCGGGATCGCGTTGGCGACGGTGACGGGCACGGGCCCCGGCGGGGCGATCCTGCTGGCCGATGTCGAGCGGGCGCAGGCGGTCGCGCAAGAAGCCCCCGACCCGCGCGCCGGGATGCGCAAGGCGATTGCGTCTGCCATGGCAAAGTCGAAACGCGAGATCCCGCATTACTATCTGGCCCACCGGATCGACCTTCAGGCATCGACGGACTGGCTCTCCGCGCAGAACGCCGCGCGCCCGCCCGAGGACCGGCTGTTGATGGGGGCGCTGATCGCCCGCGCGGTGGCGCGGGCGGCGGCATTGGTGCCTGCGGTCAATGGTCATTACGGCGAAGAGGGGTTCCGGCCCGCGGCAGCTGTGCATCTGGGATTGGCAGTGGCGCTGCGCGGCGGCGGGCTGATCGCGCCCGCGATCCTTGACGCGCATCTGCTGAAGCTTGACGCGATGATGGCGGCGATGCGCGATCTGGTCGCGCGCGCCCGGGCCGGACGGCTGCGCAGTTCGGAACTGACGGAGGGCACGATCACGCTGTCGAGCCTGGGTGAGACCGGGGTCGAGGTGATGGCGGGTATCATCTACCCGCCCCAGGTGGCGCTTGTGGGCTTTGGCGCGCCCCGGCCCGAGCCCATGGTGCATGAAGGCGTGGTGACGATCCGCCAGAGCGTCACCGCGACACTGGCCGCCGATCACCGCGTCAGCGACGGACGGATCGGTGCACGTTTCCTGCTGGAGATCGACCGGCACTTGCAACATCCGGAGGAGCCATGACCGAAGACGAGATCCGTGCAGCCTACCTGACCGCGCTCACCTCGGTTGCGCCCGATATCGAAGCGGAAGCGATCGGACCCGACGACCATCTGCAGGAAGATCTGGAGCTTGACTCGATGGATGTGCTGAACCTTGTGGCGGTGCTGCAGAAGGCGCTCGGGGTGGATATCCCCGAGCGGGACTGTCCGCAGATCGCGACTCTGGCGCTGGCGGTGGGCTATCTCGGGCGGCGGCTTGCGGGGTGAGGGGCGGCTCCCGCCCCCGGCCGGCGCGGGGCGTTCGCCCCGCTTGTTTGGGGTTGGGCGTGGCGCCCGGCGATGCCGGGCGCGCGCTCCGCGCGGGGGTATTTTTGCCAAGAAGAAGGGTGCTGTGGAGTCGGGGCCGGTCGATCACGGGGTTTTTCAAGCTTGGGGCTTCGCGGGAAGGTGGCGGCTTGGCATAAGGGCGGTGAAACCGTAAGGAGACTGCCGATGCGCCGATTTGCCGTTCTTGTCGCCCTGACCGCACTGGGGCCGGGGGCCGCACTGTCCGATCCCGACCCCTCCGACTGGCAAGCGGTTCTGGAGGAGGCGCGGGGACAGGTGGTTTACTGGCACGCCTGGGGCGGGGCGGCGGCGACCAACGATTTCATCCGCTGGGCCGGTGACGAGGTTGCGGCGCGCCATGGCGTGCGGGTCGAGCATGTGAAGCTGGCCGATACCGCGGATGCCGTCAGCCGCGTGCTGGCCGAGAAGACCGCCGGAAAGGACACCGGCGGCGCGGTTGACCTGATCTGGATCAACGGTCCGAATTTCAGGGCGATGAAGGAGGCGGGGCTGCTGTTCGGCCCCTGGGCCGAGGATTTGCCGAACTGGCGCTTTGTAGATGTGGACGGCAAGCCCGCGGTGAGGGCCGATTTCACGGTGCCGACCGAGGGGCTGGAAAGCCCATGGGCGATGGCGCAGGTGGTGTTCTATCACGATACCGCGCGGCTGCCCGATCCGCCCCGCAGCATGGCGGCGCTGCTGGATTGGGCGGCGGCCAATCCGGGCCGCTTCACCTATCCGCAGCTGCCCGATTTCCTGGGCACGACCTTTCTGAAACAGGCGCTTTACGGGATGATCGAGGACCCTTCCGTGTTGCAGCGCCCGGCCGATCAGGCCGATTACGCGGCCGTCACCACGCCGCTCTGGGCGTTTCTGGACGATCTGACGCCGCATCTGTGGCGGCAGGGCCGGGCCTATCCGTCAAGCGGGCCGCGGCAATTGCAGCTTATGGCGGATGGCGAGATCGACCTTGCGATCTCGTTCAGCCCGGGCGAGGCGTCGGCGACGATTGCCAAGGGGCAATTGCCGGACACGGTGCGGACCCTGGTGCTGGAGGGCGGCACCATCGGCAATGCAAGCTTCGTGGCGATCCCCTACAACGCCAATGCCAAGGCGGGCGCGATGGTGCTGGCCGATTTCCTGCTGTCGCCCGAGGCACAGGCGCGGGCGCAGGATCCGGATGTGCTGGGCTATGGCACGGTTCTGGCCATGGACAAGCTGTCGCCCGAGGATCGCGCGCGGTTCGAGGCGCTGGAGCTGGGCATCGCCACGCTCTCGCCCGAGGAACTGGGCCCCGCGCTGCCCGAGCCGCACCCCTCCTGGATGCGCCTGATCGAGGCCGATTGGGGCAAACGCTTCGGCCTGGCCGAGTAGCCGCCCATGCGCCCGCTGCGCGGCGCGCCGCTGCTGACGCTTCTGGTCCTGCTGGGGCCGGTGACGGCGGGGCTGGTCGGCACGCTGGCCCCGGCGCTGGGGGTGTTTCCCGCGCTTGGGGGTACGCGGCCGAGTCTGGCACCCATGACCGCGCTGGCGGCCTGGCCGGGCCTGCCGGGGGCGGTGATGCTGTCGGTCGGGGTGGGGCTGGCGGCCACAGCGATCTCGCTGGTCATCGTGGTGCTGTTCGTCGCGGGCTGGCAGGGCACGCGGGCGATGGCGGGGCTGGAACAGGCGCTGGCGCCGCTTCTGTCGGTGCCGCATGCGGCGGCGGCCTTTGGCCTTGCCTTCCTGATCGCGCCCTCGGGCTGGATCGCCCGCGCGCTGTCGCCCTGGGCGACGGGGTGGGAGCGGCCGCCCGATCTGTTGATCGTGCAGGATCCGCTTGGGCTGGCGATGGTCGCTGGGCTGGTGGTCAAGGAGGTGCCGTTCCTGTTGCTGATGACGCTGGCAGCACTTCCGCAGGTTCGGCCCGCGCAGCGGATGGGGGTTGCGCGCGCGCTGGGCTATGGGCCCGTGACGGGCTGGCTGAAGGCGGTGTTTCCGTGCGTCTATGCCCAGATCCGGCTGCCGGTTTATGCGGTGCTGGCCTATTCGATGTCGGTGGTCGATGTGGCGATCATCCTTGGTCCCGGCACGCCGCCGCCGCTGTCGGTGCAGGTGGTGCGCTGGATGGCGGACCCGGATCTGACGCTGCGGTTTCAGGCGGCGGCGGGGGCGGTGCTGCAACTGGCGCTGGTGATCGGCGCGCTGGGCCTGTGGCGGCTGGGCGAGGTCGTGCTGGGGCGGTTGGGCCGGGTCTGGGCGGAGGCGGGCGCGCGGCGGCAGGGCGATGGCGTGTTGCGGCTGGCCGGGCTGGGGCTGGCCATGCTGGCGACGGGCGCGGTGATCGCGGGGCTCGCGGGGCTGGGGCTGTGGTCGGTGGCGGGGCTCTGGCCCTTTCCAGAGGCATGGCCCGAGGCGATCAGTGCACGAAGCTGGCTTCGGCATGGCCCGGGGCTTCTGGCGCCGGGTCTTGAAACGCTCTGGATCGCGGGGGCGGCGACCGCTCTGGCGCTGGCGCTGGTGCTGGCCTGTCTGGAGGCCGAGCATCGGTTCGGGCTGGTGCCCGGGGCGCGCAGCCTGTGGCTTTTGTACCTGCCGCTTCTGGTGCCGCAGGTCGCGTTTCTGCCGGGTTTGCAGGCGTTCGCGCTGATGGCGGGCGTCGATATGGGGCGGGGCGCGGTGATCCTGGGGCATCTGGTCTTTGTGCTGCCCTATGTCTTCCTGTCGCTGGCCGCGCCATGGCGGGCCTGGGATGCGCGCCATGCAAGCGTCGCTGCGGCGCTGGGGGCGGGGCCGGGGCGCGTTTTCCGGCAGGTGCGGCTGCCGATGCTGCTGGCCCCGGTGCTGAGCGCGGCGGCGGTGGGCTTTGCGGTGTCGGTCGGGCAATACCTGCCGACGCTGCTGATCGGCGGCGGGCGGGTGCAGACGCTGACGACCGAGGCCGTCGCGCTGGCCGCGGGCGGCGACCGGCGGGCGATCGCGGTCACCGCGCTTGCGCAGACGCTGGTGGGGATGGCGGGCTTTGCGCTGGCGCTGGCGGCCCCGCGGATTCTGTGGGCGAACCGGCGCGGGCTGAGGGCAGGCTGATGGCGGGGTTGCGGCTGGAGGGGCTGAGGATAACGCGCGCCGGGGTGCCGCTTGTGGCGCTGGAGGCAGATATCGCGCCGGGCGAGGTACTGAGCGTGATGGGGCCGTCGGGATCGGGCAAGTCCACGCTTCTTTCGGCGATCATGGGCACGCTGGCACCGAGCTTCGCGATGACGGGGCGGGTGCGGCTTGACGGGTGCGAGATCACGCGCCAGCCGCCCGAGGCGCGGCGGGTGGGCATCCTCTATCAGGAGGAGCTGCTGTTCCCGCATCTGAGCGTCGGCGGCAACCTGGCCTTCGGCCTGCCGCGCGCGGTGCGGGGGCGGTCGGCACGGGCGGCGCGCGTGGCGGCGGCGCTTGCCGAGGTCGGGCTGGCGGGCTTTGCGGATCGCGATCCCGCGACGCTGTCGGGCGGGCAAAAGGCGCGCGTCGCCCTGATGCGGATGCTCTTGGCCGAACCGCGCGCGCTGCTGCTGGACGAGCCGTTCTCGCGGCTGGATGCCGGTCTGAGGGTGCAGGTGCGCGAGATGGTCTTTGCGCGCGCCCGGGCGCGGGGGCTGCCGGTGCTTCTGGTGACCCATGACGCGGCCGATGCCGCGGCCGCGGGGGGATGCGTGGTCGAACTGGGCTGAGGGGGCGCTCCCGCCCCCGGCTGGCGCGGGGCGCAGGCGCCCCGCTTGTCCGGGGTTGGGCGTGGCGCGGGCCTTTGGCCCGCGCGCCTCCGGCGGGGGTATTTCGGCCAAGAAGAAGGCCGTGGGCGGCATGGCCCGGTGCGTTGCGAGAGAGTAGTGGCCCCGGATCGGGGTCCGGGGCAGGGGATGACGCCGGAGGCGCGCTGCGGGCTCTTCTACGGATGGAGGGGGCAAATGCGCGCCCCGCGCCGGACTCAGGCGGCCAGGCGCGGGGCGGTCTTGCGGTTCTCGACAAGAACGGCGTGAAGCGCGCGGATAGCGTCCTCCATCCGGTCGCGGGGCACGACGAACTGCGCGTCCACGTCGCGGGTGGTCTGCTGGACGGCGACGGGGTCGATCCCCGCGGACTCGAGCGCGGCAAGCCCGCGCGACAGCACCCTGAGCCCGGCGAGGTCGCGCCCGATCGCGGCCACCACGGCGAGGTTGCGCGCCTTGAGGCTGGCGGTCGGATAGCGCGCCGCGAGGTCGCGTTCGACCCGGCGCACCGATTTCAGCCCCGCATCCAGGTAATGGGTGATCGTGTTGGCGTTCGAGGTCTTGGCGACGATGCGCACCCGGTGGCGTGTTAGTGCCTCGAGGATGGCGCTATCATACCCCTTCACTCCCACCATGTCCTGCTCGAAGAGTTCGAGCGCATAGACGCCGAGTCCGGTGACCATCTCGACCCGGGCTGCGCCCGCCTCGGCGTCGTCGATGAGCGTGCCCGGATCGTGCGGCTCGAACGCGTTGGTCACGCGCAGCGGGATGCCCGCCTGGCGCAGCATCTTGGCGGCCTTGGGGTGGACCGCCTCCATCCCCATGTTCGAGAGCTGGTCGGCCACGTCGTAATTGGTGTGGCCCAGCTTCACGACATTTTCCGCGCCCACGATCTTCGGGTCGGCCGAGGACAGGTGGAATTCCTTGTGGATGATCGCTTCGGCCGCGCCGGTCAGCACGGCGAGTTTCGAGAAGGTCACCTCGGAATAGCCGCGGTCGAATTCGGCCATCAGTCCTTCGACGCATTGGGCATAGCCTGTGACGATGGGCATCTCGCGCGAGAGATCGACATCGCGCATTCCCTGCACGATCCGGTCTTCGAGGCTGTGCTCGCCCTCGTCGCGCCAGCCCGAGAGATCGACGAAGCGGGCATCGACACCACGGCGTCGCAGGAGCGTGGCGGTCACGAAGGCGGAATGCGCCTCGCCGAGGCCCGAGAGGAGTTCGCGGATCACCGCCATATGGCTCGACAGGCGGAAATGCCCGTAGGAACAGAGCCGTTGCAAGTCGATCAGGCAGGAGCGCGCGCCCTCGATGCGGTCGCGCACGAAATCGTCGGCGGCGGCGAGGTCGCCGGGGTGGTCCAGAACCTGCGCATGGGCGGCGCGCATGGCGTCGGCGACGCGGTTCAGCGCGTCCGACCAGCCGTGGTCGTTGTCGGCGTTGGAGAACAGCGCATAGACGCCCGGTTCGCCCGATTTCTTGTGTTCCAGCAGCAGGTTGGTGATGCCGGCGAATGCCGAGACCACGAAGACGCGGTGATAGAGCGCGTCGCCCGCGCGGTCGCCGATGAAGAGCGTGTCGCACAATTCGTGGACGCGGCTCATGGAGGTGCCGCCGATCTTCTCGACGGTGTGGGGATGCTTGGTCACGGTCCTGTCGCCGCCCGGGTTGACCCCGGGGGCGCCCTTGTCTGGAGATGTCAGTCGGCGAGGGCCGCGGCCGGCGCGTAGGATCCGTCCTCGCGGTGCACCTCGGTGCCGGTCACCGGCGGGTTGAAGCAGCAGGCCATCACCAGATCCTCGTCGGCGCGGATGGTGTGCCGGTCGTGCTGATCGAGGGCATACATCACGCCGGGCCGGATCTCGAAGGTCTCGCCCGAGGCGAGGTCGGTGATCGCGCCGCGCCCCGAGATGCAGTAGACGCTCTCGAAATGATGCTTGTAGTGGAACGTGTGGTCCGAGCCCGCAGCCAGCGTGGTGATGTGGAAGGAAAACCCCATCCCGTCATCGGCCAGCAGCATGCGCACCGAGGTCCATTGCGCATCCGAGACCGCGCGGTTCGTGTCCTTGAGCTTGTGAAAGTCGCGTACGATCATGGGCCTACTCCGCCGCCACCGGGAAAGGGACGAGCGTCTCCACCGCCGCCTCCAGGATGTCGAGACCCTGGCGGAACTGCTCCATCGGGATGGTGAGGGGGGCGAGCACCTTGACCACCTCGTCATGGGCGCCCGAGGTCTCGATCACGAGGCCATGGCGGAAGGCTTCGGCGCAGATCCGGCCGGCAAGTTCGCCCGAGCCGACATCGACGCCGCGCATCATGCCGCGTCCCTTGAGGCGCGCGCCCTCGATCCGGGCGGCGATCGTGTTCAGCCGTTCTTCCAGAACCTGGGATTTCAGCGCGATCTGGTTCCTGAGCGTGTCGTCGGCCCAGAACTTCTCCAGCGCGACGCGGGCGGTCACGAAGGCATGGGTGTTGCCGCGGAAGGTGCCGTTATGCTCGGCCGGTTTCCAGATGTCGTGTTCGGGCCGGACCAGCACGCAGGCAAAGGGCAGGCCGAACCCCGACAGCGATTTCGCCAGCGTCACCATGTCGGGTTCGATGCCCATGTGGTCGAAGCTGAAGAAACTGCCGGTGCGGCCCATCCCGGCCTGGATGTCGTCGACGATCAGCAGCGCGCCGTGTTCGCGGGCGATCCGCGCGATGCCCTGCACCCATTCGCAGGAGGCGGCGTTCAGCCCGCCTTCGCCCTGCACCAGTTCCACGACGAAGGCCGCGGGGGGCTCGATCCCGGACGAGGGGTTCGTGAGCAGCGTCTCGATCAACTCCAGCGTGTCCACGTCCTCGCCCATGCTGTTTTCGTAGGGCAGATGCGTCACGTCGGGCAGGGCGGTGCCCGCGCCCGCGCGCTTGCCCGCATTGCCGGTCAGAGCGAGCGCGCCCAGCGTCATGCCGTGGAAACCGTTGGTGAAGGCGATCACGTTGCGCCGTCCCGTGACCTTGCGCGCCAGCTTGAGCGCGGCCTCGACCGCGTTGGTGCCGGTAGGGCCGGTCATCATCACGCGATGCTCCATCCCGCGCGGATGCAGGATATGGTGCTCGAAGGCCGCGAGGAAGGCGGCCTTTTCCTCGGTATGCATGTCGAGCGCATGCGCGATCCCGTCGCGCTGGATATGCTCGACCAGCGCGGCCTTCATGTCGGGGTCGTTATGGCCATAGTTCAGCGAGGAACAGCCTGCGAGGAAGTCGATATAGGAATTGCCGTCGGCATCGATCAGGGTTGCGCCCTCGGCGCGGGCGAAGCTGACCGGAAAGCTGCGGCAATAGGAGCGCACGGCGGATTCGCGGCGCGCGTAGATGTCGGTTTCGGCTGTCGGAACAGTCGACATGGGGCATCCCCTTGTTTTCGATATGGAAACGGATGAGGGTCGGATCAGGCGGCCAGCGGCAGCGCTTCGGCCAGCCGGATCGTGACCATGTGCTCGGTCGCGTGGCGGCCGCCGAAATGGTCATCGCGCGTGAAATGCGGCTTGTCCGTGAGGCGCGCGCCCAAGCGGCGGGCCACGCCACGGAACAGTCCCCAGGAGGCGTCATTGTCCGGCGTGATCGTGGTCTGAAGCCGCATCACGCCAGCGCAGGCGTCGCGTTCGAGAAGCGCGAACAGCATCTTGCGGCCGAGTCCGCGTCCGCGCGCGCGGCCGGACACGGCCACCTGCCAGATGAACAGCGTCTCGGGGTCGGAGGGCAGCAGATAGGCCGAGATCCAGCCCACGACCTGCCCCTCGATCTCGGCAAGGATGCATGTGTCGCCGAAGTGATCGCATTGGATCAGGTTGCAGTAGAGCGAGTTTTCGTCGAGCGGCTTGCACGCCCGGATCAGCGCCCAAACCGCCTCGCCATCCGCCCCGGTGGGGCGGCGGAAGGTGATGGGCGCGGTGCGAGAGAGCGGTTTCGCTTCGATGGTCTCGACCATGATGATCTGTCCTCCGTCCTGTTGCGACGCTATATATAGTTAGTCAAAAGAAATTTCAACAGGCTAAGTTTGTGGGGAGATTTCTGGATTGATGACGCTATAAATAGCTATTTATAGGCTTATATTTGGGTTCATACACGCAAGTTCATGGGATGACAGGTGTCATAAATGCTTCGTAAGACGAAAAAATTACGCTTGCGAGTCGCCCGGATCGGTGGGAACGGTCGCTTCGTCAGTCGAAGGAGGTGTCGTGAAACGGTCCGATGTCAGCCTGATCGCCCTGCGCCGCATCCTGCGCGCGACCGAGCTTTACGGGCGCGACCTGGCGCGTGCCGCCGGACTGACTCCGGTGCAGATCCGCGTGTTGCAGATCGTGGCCGAGACCGGGCAGAGCACGCCCAAGGCAATTTCGGCGCGGATGGGGGTGTCGCAGCCCACGATGACCACGCTGATCGACCGGCTGGTCGCAAAGGGCCTGGTCGAGCGCCGCCGCTCGGAGGCCGACCGCCGTCAGATGAACATCTTCGTGACCGAGGCCGGGCGCGAGGCCATCGCGCGCGCGCCTGACCCGCTGCACGACCGCTATGTCGCCGCCTTCGAGGCGTTACCCGACTGGGAGCAGGCAATGCTGGTCGCTGCGCTGGAAAGGGTGGCGGGGCTTCTGGATGCGGGGCATCTGGACGTGGCGCCTGTGCTGGATCTCGGCGATATCCGCAAGGCACCGCCCGCGAATTGAGCGAATGGGGCCATCGCTGCTTGCGCTTCGGGCGATCCGGGGCGCATCAACCGACAACGGTCCAATTTTGCTCTATCCCTTGCAGGCCCCCGGAGCCGGAACTAAGACTTCGGGGAGACAGGGGCCATCCGGCCCGCACAGCATCCCTGAGGCAGGCGCACATGACCGACATGATCGACCATTACATGAACACCCTCGTGCCCATGGTGGTCGAGCAGACCTCGCGCGGCGAACGGGCCTATGACATCTTCTCGCGCCTTCTGAAGGAGCGGATCATCTTCATCACCGGGCCGATCCATGACGGGATGTCCTCGCTGATCGTGGCCCAACTGCTGCACCTCGAGGCCGAAAACCCGACCAAGGACATCTCGATGTACATAAACAGCCCCGGCGGCGTGGTGACCTCGGGGCTGTCGATCTACGACACGATGCAGTACATCAAGCCCAAGGTGTCGACCCTGGTAGTGGGGCAGGCGGCGTCGATGGGTTCGCTTCTGCTGGCCGCCGGTGCGTCGGGGATGCGCTTCTCGCTGCCCAATTCGCGGATCATGGTGCACCAGCCCTCGGGCGGCTACCAGGGCCAGGCGACGGATATCATGATCCACGCCCAGGAGACGCAGAAGCTGAAGGACCGGCTGAACCAGATCTACGTGAAACACACCGGTCAGGAGTTCCAGGCAGTGGTGGACGCGCTTGAGCGGGACAACTTCATGGATCCGGAGGCGGCCAAGTCCTGGGGGCTGATCGACCAGATCGTCGAAAGCCGCGAAGCCGTGGAAGGGACCAAGGCCTGACGCAAAACCCGGGACGATCCATCCGGATTTTGGCGTTGTGCCCCGGCAATGACTGCCCTACGCTGCTTGGTGGCGTGGGGCGCAATGGCTGCCTTCCGGGCTAAAGGGTCCGGACGGGCCGCACAGAACGACCGCAGAGGACCGATATGGCGACGACTTCAGGCAGCGACTCCAAGAACACGCTCTACTGCTCGTTCTGCGGCAAGAGCCAGCATGAGGTGCGCAAGCTTATCGCCGGGCCGACCGTGTTCATCTGCGACGAATGCGTCGAACTTTGCATGGACATCATCCGCGAGGAGACCAAGGCCACCGGCCTGAAATCCGCCGACGGGGTACCGACGCCCAAGGACATCTGTTCGGTGCTGGACGATTACGTGATCGGCCAGATGCACGCCAAGCGGGTGCTGTCCGTCGCGGTCCATAACCACTACAAGCGGCTCAATCACGCGGGCAAGTCCGAGATCGAGCTGTCGAAATCGAACATCCTGCTGATCGGCCCGACCGGCTGCGGCAAGACGTTGCTGGCGCAGACGCTGGCGCGCATCCTTGATGTGCCCTTCACGATGGCCGATGCGACCACGCTGACTGAGGCGGGCTATGTCGGCGAGGATGTCGAGAACATCATCCTCAAGCTGCTGCAGGCGTCGGAATACAATGTCGAGCGCGCCCAGCGCGGCATCGTCTATATCGACGAGGTCGACAAGATTACCCGCAAGTCCGACAACCCCTCGATCACGCGGGACGTGAGCGGGGAGGGCGTGCAGCAGGCGCTTCTGAAGATCATGGAGGGCACGGTCGCGTCGGTGCCGCCGCAGGGCGGGCGCAAGCATCCGCAGCAGGAGTTCCTGCAGGTCGATACCACGAACATCCTGTTCATCTGTGGCGGTGCCTTTGCCGGGCTGGAAAAGATCATTGCGCAGCGCGGCAAGGGATCGGCCATCGGTTTCGGCGCGGACGTCAAGGAGAACGACACCCGCGGCGTGGGCGAGATGTTCAAGGAACTCGAACCCGAGGATCTGCTGAAATTCGGCCTGATTCCCGAATTCGTCGGTCGCCTTCCGGTGATCGCGACGCTTCAGGACCTGGACGAGCCCGCACTGGTGCAGATCCTGACCGAGCCCAAGAATGCGCTGGTCAAGCAGTATCAGCGGCTGTTCGAGCTTGAGGGTGTCAAGCTGACCTTCACCACGGATGCGCTGTCGGCCATCGCCAAGCGGGCGATTGCCCGCAAGACAGGCGCGCGTGGCCTGCGCTCGATCATGGAGGATATCCTGCTGGATACCATGTTCGATCTGCCCGGCATGGACAGCGTCGAGGAGGTGGTGGTCAATGAAGAGGCTGTGACCTCGGATGCAGCGCCGCTGATGATCCATGCAGATCACAAGAAGGAAGGCGCCACCGCCGGTTGAGCGGGGCACCTGCGTCCGGCGGGGTCTCTATTCGGCCCCCGAGCGGAAAAGTGGCACGGTCGAGATCGACATCTTGGCCGAGCCCTGAGTCAGTTCGCGGGCATGGACCAGGTAGATCAGCGTCTGGTTCGCCTCGTCAAAGACACGACGGACGCGCAGCGATTTCAGCACCAGAGACGGCTTTCACGAAACACTTCCTCGCCGCCTTGGCTGCGGTCGATCGGGCCGATCTCGATGGGGCCGGTCTGGCGGCAAGCGATCGAGGCGTTCGACGGATCCTCGAACCAGTTGCCCTGGCTCAACCGGTCGATCAGCGAGCGGCTGAAATAGGCGATGTGACAGGTCACCCCCTTCACCTTGGGATCGGCCACCGCCTCGAGGATGATGTCGTTCCCGGTCCAGTCCACGCCGACGCGCCCGACCTCCTGTGCGGGCGCGTCGAGCGGCTGCAGGGCAAGAAGCACGGCAAGGGCGGCGCGGATCATGGCGAATTCTCCGGGGTCGTTTCCGCGGTCAGGGTAGGTGCGACGCCCGCGCCCCGCCAGCACGATTGACGCCGCACCCGCCGGGGTGCTATTTAATGAACAAGCGTTCAATAAGTGCCTGGAGGAGGCGCGCCGGATGTTCACCGCCACGATGGAATTCGACCTCGACGAGGACACCGCCGCTCTGCGCGAGATGGTGCATCGCTGGGCGCAGGAGCGCGTCAAGCCGATGGCGGCCGAAATCGACCGGACCAACATCTTCCCGGCCGCGCTCTGGCGCGAGATGGGTGATCTGGGGCTGCTGGGCATTACCGTGCCCGAGGAATATGGCGGCGCGGGCATGTCCTATCTGGCCCATGTGATCGCGGTCGAGGAAATCGCGCGCGCCTCGGCCTCGGTATCGCTGTCCTACGGGGCGCATTCCAACCTGTGCGTGAACCAGATCAAACTGAACGGGACCGACGCGCAGAAACGCAAATACCTGCCCGGTCTGCTTTCGGGCGAACATGTCGGCGCGCTTGCCATGTCCGAGGCCGGGGCGGGGTCCGACGTCGTGTCGATGAAGCTGCGCGCAGAGAAAAGGAACGGCTATTACACGCTGAACGGCACGAAATACTGGATCACCAACGGTCCCGATGCCGATACGCTGGTGGTCTATGCCAAGACCGACCCGGAGGCCGGGCCCAAGGGCATCACGGCCTTCATCATCGAGAAAACGATGAAGGGGTTCTCCACGTCTCCGCATTTCGACAAGCTCGGGATGCGTGGCTCGAACACGGCCGAACTGATCTTCGACGATGTGGAAGTCCCCTTCGAGAACGTCCTTGGCGAGGAGGGCAAGGGCGTTCGGGTGCTGATGTCGGGCCTGGACTACGAGCGCGTGGTCCTGGCCGGCATCGGCACCGGAATCATGGCGGCCTCTCTGGACGAGATCATGCCCTACATGCGCGACCGAAAGCAGTTCGGCGAAAGCATCGGGAATTTCCAGCTGATGCAGGGCAAGATCGCCGACATGTACACGGCGATGAACAGCGCCCGGGCCTATGTCTATGCCGTCGCACGTTCTTGTGATCGCGGACGGGTGACGCGCCAGGATGCCGCCGCCTGCGTGCTTTACGCGTCCGAAGAGGCGATGAAGCAGGCCCACCAGGCGGTGCAAGCCATGGGCGGGGCTGGATTTCTGGCCGACAGCGCCGTGGCGCGGCTGTTCCGCGACGCCAAGCTGATGGAGATCGGCGCAGGCACGTCCGAGATCCGGCGGATGCTGGTTGGGCGTGAATTGATGAAGGCGATGGAGTAAAGCTGAGTCACAAAATCAACTTTGAAAGGTGATCCCATGCGACTCTCCCTTCTTCTTGCCGCAAGCCTGGCCCTCGCAGCCCCTGCAATGGCACAACAGGTCCGGTTCTCGCCCGATGCCACGCTGGAATGCCTGGAAAAGCAGCGCACCCCCGGGGCGGAGGTGACATGCATCGGCGAATCCGCCCGTGCCTGTTTCCAGCGAATCAAGAACGCCTCGCCCAGCGATATCGCGGCCTGCATGGGGCAGGAGTCGGAATACTGGACGGGCCGGATGGCGGCCGCCCACGACCGGATGATGGTACTTGCCAAGGCTGCGGATGCCAATTTCGCGAAGAACCCGAAATCCAAGGACGTGCCCTTCAGCCTGACCGAGGATCTGGAAATCCAGCAGCAGAAATGGGCCGAATGGCGCGAGATCCGCTGCGCGGTCGAGGCGATGATGCGCCGCGGCACGCCCTATACGACGACCGCCGCGGGCAATTGCACGATGAAACGGATCGGCGAACAGGCGCTGTTTCTGGAAAGCGCGGTCAAATACATGGAAACCAAGTAGCCCCTGCGCGCACCGCCCCGGGGGAGGGGGCGGCGCGGGTGCGGGCGAAGGGAGGAGCACGGCAATGGCTACGGATCGCGCAGGGACCCCGCAGTTCGGGGAGCAGCACGCATGCGCCTGAATTCCAATGCTATCCCCGGTTCGGACGCTTTCCGCACGAACCGCGCCGCCCATCTGGACGCGCTGCGCCTGATCGAGGAGGCCGCCGCGCTGGCTGCCGCCGGGGGCGGCGAGAAGGCCCGCGAACGGCATCTGTCACGCGGCAAGATGCTCCCGCGCGAGCGGGTGGCGAACCTGCTGGACCCGGGCGCGCCGTTCCTGGAAATCGGCGCAACGGCGGCGCACGGGCTTTACGGCGGCGACGCCCCCTGTGCGGGGGTGATCGCGGGCATCGGGCGGGTGCATGACCAGGAGGTCATGGTGGTCTGCAACGACGCCACCGTGAAGGGCGGCACCTATTACCCGATGACGGTCAAGAAACACCTCCGCGCGCAGGAAATCGCCGAGGAATGCCATCTGCCCTGCGTCTACCTGGTGGATTCGGGCGGCGCGAACCTGCCCAACCAGGACGAGGTCTTCCCCGACCGCGACCATTTCGGGCGCATCTTCTATAATCAGGCCCGGATGTCTGCCAAGGGCATCCCCCAGATCGCCGCGGTGATGGGAAGCTGCACCGCAGGCGGCGCCTATGTCCCCGCCATGTCGGATGTCACCATCATCGTGCGCGAACAGGGCACGATCTTCCTGGCCGGACCGCCGCTGGTGCGCGCCGCCACCGGCGAGGTGGTCACGGCCGAGGATCTGGGCGGCGGCGACGTGCATACCCGCCTTTCGGGCGTGGCCGACTACCTTGCCGAGGACGATGCCCATGCGCTGGCACTCGCCCGCCGGGCCATCGCGCATCTCAACCGCGGGAAACCCGCGACCGTGCGGCTGGAAACGCCCGAAGACCCCGCCTACGACCCCGAGGAATTGCTGGGCGTGGTGCCGACCGACCTGCGCACGCCCTATGACATCCGCGAGGTGATCGCGCGCATCGTGGACGGCTCGCGCTTCGACGAGTTCAAGCCGCGCTTCGGCGAGACGCTGGTCACGGGCTTTGCCCATGTCATGGGCATCCCCGTGGGCATCATCGCGAATAACGGCGTGATCTTCTCGGAATCCGCCCAGAAGGGCGCGCATTTCGTGGAACTCTGTTCCCAGCGCGGCACGCCGCTGATCTTCCTTCAGAACGTGACCGGCTTCATGGTTGGCCGCAAATACGAGAACGAGGGCATCGCGCGCCACGGCGCCAAGATGGTCACCGCCGTCGCCTCGACCAATGTGCCCAAGATCACCATGATCGTGGGCGGGTCCTTCGGTGCGGGCAATTACGGCATGGCCGGCCGCGCCTACCAGCCCCGCTTCCTCTGGACCTGGCCCAATTCCCGCATCTCGGTGATGGGCGGCGAACAGGCGGCGGGCGTGCTGGCGACGGTCAGGCGCGACGCCATCGAACGGTCGGGCGCCACCTGGTCGCCCGAGGAGGAGGTCGAGTTCAAGCGCCCCACCATCGAGATGTTCGAGCGGCAAAGCCACCCGCTTTACGCCTCGGCTCGGCTCTGGGATGACGGCATCGTTGACCCGCGCAAGTCGCGCGCGGTGCTCGCCCTCTCGCTCTCGGCCGCGCTGAATGCGCCCATCCCCGAAACCCGCTTTGGCGTGTTCCGGATGTAGCCCCGCCCCCTCCTTCTTCTTGGGCCAAATACCCCGGGGGGTGCGGGGGGCTGGCCCCCCGCAGGCGACCGCAACAAGAGGCACGGATGTTCAGGAAAATCCTCATCGCCAACCGCGGCGAAATCGCGGTCCGCATCATCGCCACCGCCCGCCGGATGGGGGTGGCAACCGTCGCAGTCCATTCCGACGTTGACGAATACGCCGCCCATGTCGCCGCCGCCGACGAGGCGGTGCCCATCGGCGGCGCAGTGCCGGCCGAAAGCTACCTGCGCGCCGAGCGCATCATCGCGGCCGCCCGCGCCACCGGGGCGCAGGCGATCCATCCGGGCTATGGCTTCTTGTCCGAGAACCCCGGTTTCGTCGATGCGGTCGAGGCGGCGGGGCTGGTTTTCATCGGGCCTTCGGCCTCCGCGATCCGGGCGATGGGGCTCAAGGATGCTGCCAAGGCACTGATGGAACAGGCGGGCGTTCCGGTGGTGCCGGGCTATCACGGCGACAACCAGGATGACGAACACCTGGCCGGTGCGGCCGAGGCCATCGGCTATCCCGTGCTCATCAAGGCCGTGGCGGGCGGCGGTGGCAAGGGCATGCGCAAGGTGCTGGCCGCAGCCGATTTCCCCGCCGCGCTGTCCGCCGCCCGCTCGGAGGCCCGCAGTGCCTTTGGCAATGATGCGGTGCTGATCGAGAAATATGTCGAGAAACCCCGCCATATCGAGGTTCAGGTCTTCGGCGACGGGGTGGACGCCGTGCATCTGTACGAACGCGACTGCTCGCTGCAACGCCGCCACCAGAAGGTGATCGAGGAAGCCCCCGCGCCCGGCATGACCGCCGAGATGCGCGCCGCGATGGGCGAGGCGGCGGTCAGGGCGGCGAAGGCCATCGGCTACAAGGGCGCGGGCACGGTCGAGTTCATCGTCGATGGCTCGGACGGGCTGAGGCCCGACCGGTTCTGGTTCATGGAGATGAACACAAGGCTTCAGGTCGAACATCCCGTGACCGAGGCGATCACCGGCCTCGATCTGGTGGAATGGCAACTGCGCGTCGCCGCCGGAGAGGGGCTGCCGCTGCGGCAGGACGACATCCCGCTGACCGGCCATGCCTTCGAGGCGCGGCTTTACGCCGAGGACGTGCTCGCAGGCTTTCTGCCCGCCACGGGAACGCTGGCCCATCTGGCCTTTCCGACCGGGCTGCGCGCCGATACGGGCGTGCGCACGGGCGACAGGATCAGCCCGTTCTATGACCCGATGATCGCCAAGATCGTCGTGCATGGCCCCACCCGCGCGGTCGCGCTGAACCGTCTGGCGCGCGCGCTGGACGAGACGCAGGTTGCGGGCACGGTGACGAACCTGGCCTTTCTCGGCCGTCTTGCCCGGCATGAAGGTTTCGCGCGGGCTGAGGTGGACACGGGCCTGATCGAGCGCGACCTTGCCGCGCTGACCGAGGCGCCGGGCCCCTCGATGGCCGTGCAGGCCGCCGCGCTGCTCGAAGCCGCCGCGCTGCCCGAGGGGGCGCTTGCGGGCTTCGCGCTCTGGTCGCCGCTCCGTCGGACGCTGACGCTGGCCCATGCGGGCGAGGAGATCACGGGCGTGGTGATGGCCACCGGCCCCGGCCGCGCAGAGGTCGAGATCGCGGGCGAGTTGCTCGAGGCGCATCGCGATGCGGGCGGCTGGCGCATCGCAGGCCGCGCGCCGGGGCCGGTGCTGCGGGCGGGCGGCGCGATCCATGTCTTTGCCGGGGAGGCGGGCACCTTCGGTTTCGTGCCGCTCGATCCGCTGGACCGGGCCGCGGCTGCGCATGCCCATTCCGGCGTGATCGAGGCGCCGATGCCGGGCCTTGTCAAGGCGGTCTTTGCCACGGCAGGGCAGGCGGTGACGGTCGGCGAACCGCTGGCCATTCTCGAGGCGATGAAGATGGAACACACCCTGACCGCCCCGCGCGATGGCGTGGTGGCCGAGGTGATGGTCACGCCGGGAACACAGGTCGAGCCCCACGCGCCGCTGATCCGGCTGGAGGATGCGGATGGCTGAGCGGGTCGAGATCTTCGAGGTCGGCCCGCGCGACGGGTTGCAGAACGAGAAGCGGCCGATCCCGACGGGCGAAAAGATCGCGCTGATCGACACGCTGTCGCGCGCCGGGTTCCGGCGGATCGAGGTGGCAAGTTTCGTCAGCCCGAAATGGGTACCGCAGATGGCCGATGGCGCCGAGGTGCTGGCGGGCATCGCCCGCGCGCCGGGCGTGCGCTATGCCGCGCTGACGCCGAACATGCAGGGCTATGAACGGGCCAAAGCCGCGGGCGCGGACGAGATTGCGATTTTCGGCGCGGCCTCGGAAGGGTTCAGCCGGGCCAATATTAATGCAACCATCGCCGAAAGCCTGGACCGTTTCGCCCCCGTGGCCGAGGCGGCGCGGGCCGACGGGATGCGCATGCGCGGCTACATTTCCTGCGTGACCGATTGCCCCTATGACGGCCCGACGCCGCCCGCGCGCGTTGCCGAGGTGGCCGAACGGCTGATGGACCTTGGCTGCTACGAGATTTCCCTTGGCGACACGATCGGGCAGGGCACGCCGGACAGCGTATCCGCGATGCTGCGCGCGGTGCTCGACGTCGCGCCGTCCGACCGGCTGGCGGGGCATTTCCACGACACCGCCGGGCGGGCGCTGGCCAATATCGAGGCGTCGCTGGCGCTGGGCTTGCGGGTCTTCGATGCGGCGGTGGGCGGGCTTGGCGGTTGCCCCTATGCAAAGGGTGCCACCGGCAACGTGGCGACCGAGGCGGTGGCGGCGCGGCTGGCGGAACTGGGCTACGAGACCGGGCTTGATCTGGCGGTGATCCAGGCGGCGGCTGCGATGGCGCGCGCGATGCGCACAGGCGAGGGAGACGGGCGCGATGCGTGAGGAACTGGGCATCGAGATCGACGGGCGCGGCGTGGCGCGGCTGGTGCTGAACCGGATCGACAAGCACAACGCGCTGTCCGAAGAGCTGATCGCGGCGCTGCATGCGGCGGCCGAGCGGTTGGGTGCCGATCCAGCGGTGCGCGTGGTCGTGCTGACCGGCAATGGCGCAAGTTTCTGCGCGGGCGGGGATCTGGCCTGGATGCAGGCCCAGATCGCGGCCGATGGCCCGACCCGAGCCGCGGCGGCACGGCGGCTGGCGGCGATGCTTGGCGCGCTGAACGCGATGCCCAGGCCGCTGATCGGGCGGGTGCAGGGGCCGGCCTTTGGCGGCGGCGTGGGGCTGATATCGGTCTGCGACGTCGCGGTGGGGGTCAATACCGCGCGTTTCGCGCTGACCGAGACGCGGCTGGGCCTGATCCCGGCCACCATCGGCCCCTATGTCGCGGCGCGGCTGGGCGAGGCCGCATCGCGGCGGGTTTTCCTGTCGGGCCGGCGTTTCGATGCGGGCGAGGCGGTGGCGATGGGTCTCTTGGCGCGGGCGGTGCCGGAATCGGAGCTGGACGCCGCCACCGAGGCCGAGATCGCGCCTTTCCTCGCCTGTGCTCCGGGCGCAGTTGCCCGCGCCAAGGCGCAACTGCGCGCGCTGGGTCCGCGCATCGACGAGGCGGTGATCGAGGACAGCATCGCCCGTCTTGTCGCGGCCTGGGAGAGTGACGAGGCGGCCGAGGGAATCGCGGCTTTCTTCGAGCGGCGCAAGCCGCGCTGGGCGGTCGGCGAGGCTGGTTGATACCCGCCGGGCGCCGCCGCGATTTCCGAGCTCCGGCGTGGAAGCATATTGTTTTCAATACATTTTCCGGGATGCATCATTCTGGCGCGTTTTCAATGCGCACGACTGTATACATTTCTGCCCGGCCGCGCTAACAGAGGGGCCGAGGGAGGAGGACGGGCCTTGTTGACCCGCCCCCGGTGCCCCGGCTAACGTCGGGGTAGAAAAGACGCGCAAAAGAGTCAGCAATGCGCGCTGGACAGAAGGGAGAACCCGGTGGAAGAGCTTCTGAGCAACTACCTCCCCATCGCGATCTTCTTCGGCATGGTGGTGGCGCTTGGCCTGCTGCTTTTGCTGTCGGCGGTTGTGATCGCGGTCAGGAGCCCCGACCCCGAGAAGCTTTCGGCCTATGAATGCGGTTTCAACGCCTTCGACGACGCGCGGATGAGCTTCGACGTGCGGTTCTACCTCGTTGCGATCCTGTTCATCATCTTCGACCTCGAAATCGCCTTCCTGTTCCCCTGGGCCGTGTCCTTCGGCGAGATGGGGATGGTGGGCTTCTGGTCGATGATGGTCTTTCTGGGCGTCCTGACCGTGGGCTTTGCCTATGAATGGAAGAAGGGGGCGCTGGAATGGGCGTGACGACGAACCCCAACACTGCAGGACCCGATGCCGAACAGGCCACGCGCGCGCTGAATGCCGAGTTGCAGGATCGCGGTTTCCTTGTCACCTCTACCGCGGACATCATCAACTGGGCGCGCACCGGGTCCCTGCACTGGATGACGTTCGGGCTGGCCTGCTGCGCGGTCGAGATGATCCATGTCTCGATGCCGCGCTATGACCTCGAACGCTTCGGCACCGCGCCGCGCGCCAGCCCGCGCCAGTCGGACCTGATGATCGTGGCGGGCACGCTGACCAACAAGATGGCCCCCGCGCTGCGCAAGGTCTACGACCAGATGCCCGAGCCGCGCTATGTGATCTCGATGGGGTCCTGCGCCAATGGCGGGGGCTATTACCACTACAGCTATTCGGTGGTGCGCGGCTGCGACCGGATCGTGCCGGTGGACATCTATGTGCCGGGCTGCCCGCCAACCGCCGAGGCGCTGCTATACGGCATCCTGCAATTGCAGCGTAAGATCCGCCGTACCGGGACCATCGTGCGATGACCGGCCCGGCGGATGCCTTGGGCGTGGCGCGTGTCGGGGTAGGATGTGACATGGTCACATACATGGCTGTAGGCTTTGGCCCAGAAGGGGAGCGGAGGAGGGCGCACGGCCAGTCGATGCGCCTAGGGAGGATGAGCGATGGATGACGCGCTGAGGGAACTCGGCCAGCATGTCGCCGCGCGCCGCAGCGACAGCGTGATCGGCTGGGAGGTGACGCATGGCGAGCTGAACGTGACCGCCGCCCCGTCCGCGATCGTGGGGCTGGTCGAATTCCTGCGCGCGGACGCCACCTGCCGGTTCTCGACGCTGGTCGACATTACCGCGGTCGACTACCCCGAGCGCGAGGTGCGCTTCGACGTGGTCTATCATTTCCTGTCGATGTACCAGAACCAGCGTATCCGGCTGAGATGCGCTGTCCGCGAGGAAGAGATGATCCCCTCGATCGCGACCGTCCACCCCTCGGCCAACTGGTTCGAGCGCGAGGTGTTCGACATGTTCGGCATCATCTTTTCGGGCCACCCGGACCTGCGCCGCATCCTGACCGATTACGGCTTTCGCGGGCATCCGCTGCGCAAGGATTTCCCGACCACCGGCTATACCGAGGTGCGTTATTCCGAGACCGAAAAGCGCGTGGTCTACGAGCCGGTCAAGCTGACTCAGGAATACCGGCTGTTCGACTTCATGAGCCCGTGGGAAGGCGCGGACTACATCCTGCCGGGCGATGACAAGGCCGCCGGGGCCAAGGGGCGGCCATGACCGGAGAGGGTACGCTCATGTTCGGGGTCGGCGCGACCAAGGCGGGCACCTCGTGGCTGCACCGCTATCTGGAGGGGCATCCAGACTGCCACCTGCGCTCGATCAAGGAACTGCATTTCTTCGATGCGCTTGAAGGCGGGCGACTGCAACGGGCGCGGGCCGAACTGAATGAGGAGCGCGCCCGTCTGGCCGTTCGTCCGGTTCCGGCCAACCGCGCCCGGGCCGAGACGCGTGCCCGGCGGCTGAAGGACATGGCGGACTGGTCGTCGGCATTGGAGGTGGGCACCGAGGCGGCCTATCTGGACTATCTCGAGTCCGGACGCGGCACCCGCCGCCTTATTGCGGACATAACACCTGCGTATTCCCTGCTGCCGGTGGGGCGATTGAAACGGATGGCGGCGATGGCGTCGGATGTGCGCTTCGTCTACCTTTTGCGGGACCCGGTCGACCGGCTCTGGAGCCATGTGCGCATGATCGCGCGCCGCCGCGCCAATCCGGGCGAGGCGATCGGGCCGAGGGCGGGGCGCATTCTTGCGCGCGTCATTGCGGGCGACGAGGCCCATATTGCCGAGCGGGGCGATTACCGATCGGTGCTGACCCGGCTGTGGGCAGCGGTCGATCCGACGCGGCTTTGTCTTTCCTACTATGAGGAACTGTTCTCGCAGTCCTCGATCGACCGGATCTGCGGGTTCCTGGGGATCGCGACCAGGCCGGCCGAACTGGGTGTGCGGGTGCATGCGGGCGTGCCGGTGCCGATGAGCCGCGAGCAGCGGCGCGCGGCGGCGGAATGGCTGGCGCCGCAATACGATTTCGTGGCAGAGCGGCTGGGACGCGTGCCCCCTGTCTGGCAATCGCATCGGGTGGGGGTGTGAGATGAAGGACAACGCCATGGGCGCGCGGGCGGGTGAGCAGACCATCCGCAACTTCAACATCAACTTCGGGCCGCAACACCCTGCGGCGCACGGCGTTCTGCGTCTTGTCCTGGAGCTGGACGGCGAGATCGTGGAACGTGCCGACCCGCATATAGGGCTGTTGCATCGCGGCACCGAGAAGCTGATGGAAAGCCGCACCTATCTGCAGAACCTGCCCTATCTGGACCGGCTGGATTACGTCGCGCCGATGAATCAGGAACATGCCTGGTGCCTGGCGATCGAAAAGCTGACCGAAACGCAGGTGCCGCGCCGGGCGCAATTGATCCGCGTGCTTTATTCGGAGATCGGCCGGGTGCTGAACCACCTGCTGAACGTCACCACGCAGGCGATGGATGTGGGCGCCCTGACGCCGCCGCTCTGGGGCTTCGAGGAACGCGAAAAGCTGATGATCTTTTACGAGCGGGCCTGCGGGGCGCGGCTGCATGCGGCCTATTTCCGGCCCGGCGGCGTGCATCAGGACCTGCCGCCCGCGCTGATCGAGGATATCGACGCCTGGGCCGTCGATTTCCCCCGGGTGCTTGACGATCTGGACGGGCTGCTGACGGAGAACCGGATCTTCAAGCAGCGCAATGTCGATATCGGCGTCATCACTCAGCAAGAGGCTCTGGACTGGGGCTTTTCCGGCGTGATGGTGCGCGGATCGGGCATGGCGTGGGACCTGCGCCGGGCGCAACCCTATGAATGCTATGACGAGTTCGAGTTCCAGGTGCCCATCGGCAGGAATGGCGATTGCTACGACCGCTATCTGGTGCGCATGGAGGAGATGCGCCAGTCCACTCATATCATCCGGCAGGCCTGCGAAAAGCTGCGGCGCGAACCGGGCGAGGTGCTGAACCGTGGCAAGATCGCGCCGCCGACACGGGCCGAGATGAAGACCTCGATGGAGGCTCTGATCCATCACTTCAAACTATATACCGAGGGTTTTCACGTTCCGGCAGGCGAAGTCTATGCCGCGGTCGAGGCGCCCAAGGGCGAGTTCGGGGTCTATCTGGTGGCGGATGGCGCCAACCGTCCCTATCGCGCCAAGCTGCGTGCGCCGGGCTTCCTGCATCTGCAGGCGCTGGACCACATGACACGCGGCCATCAACTGGCCGATGTCGCCGCGATCATCGGCACGATGGACGTGGTGTTCGGAGAGATCGACCGGTGAGCCGGCCGGTCGTCATATCCGCCCGCGCTGCGGGCTGGACTTGCGCCGGTGCTGGGGCCGGCGGAGAGATCCGTTTGCCGCGCATCGCGGCGGGCGGTGCTGGGGTGTCGACGGGGGGCCGTCGGCATGACAAGGGGGCTGTTGTGAAACCGGGGGGCGGCATCGGGTCGCCCACGGACCGGACCGCGCGGCGATGCGCGGGAACCATGACAGGGGCGCGTCTTGCCGCGCTCGCAACCCAAGGAGTGACATCCATGAAGACCCTCAAGACCCTGGCGATCCTCGCCGCCCTTTCGCCTGCCGCGGCCATGGCCGAATCCTCGGTCTCGGCGTCCGATCTCGACAAGTTCCGCGCGGCGATGACCGGAACGAACTGCATGGTCAACAATGAAGAGCAGGCTGGCCAGGTGGAACGCGCGACCGGTTTCAGCGAGGACAGGCTGGAGGCCATCGTCGTCGAACTCCGTAAGCGTGGCGAGATCGAAAACATGAACGATCAGGGCGGCATCCGCCTGATTTCGGGAGACTGTGCCAAGTAATGCTGAGACGTCTGCACCACGAGCAACCGGACAGCTTCGCGTTCACGCCCGAGAACCGGGCGTGGGCCGAGGCCCAGATCGGCAAGTATCCGCCCGGTCGGCAGGCCAGTGCGATCATCCCGCTTCTGTGGCGTGCCCAGGAGCAGGAGGGCTGGCTGACCCGGCCAGCGATCGAGCATGTCGCCGACATGCTGGACATGGCGCATATCCGGGCGCTCGAGGTGGCGACGTTCTACTTCATGTTCCAGCTATCCCCGGTCGGGTCGTTGGCCCATGTGCAGGTCTGCGGCACGACCTCCTGCCTGATCTGCGGGGCCGAGGACCTGATCGGGGTCTGCCGCGAAAAGATCGCCGACAAGCCGCACCGGCTGTCGCCCTGTGGCCGATTCAGTTGGGAAGAGGTCGAGTGCCTGGGTGCGTGCTCGAACGCGCCGATGGTGCAGATCGGCAAGGATTACTACGAGGACCTGACCGCCGAACGGCTGGCCTTCATCCTCGACGAACTGGCCGCGGGCCGGGTGCCGCTGCCGGGGCCGCAGAATGGCCGCTTTGCCTCGGAACCTCTGGGTGGGCCGACCAGCCTGACCGGGCAGGGTGGGCGGCGGCTGGAGCGGAACGCTTCGGTCGATCTGGCCCGGACAATCGGCGACACGATCAAGCGGATCGACGGGACCGAGGTGCCGCTTCTGACGCCCTGGAGGCGTGCGGGGGCTGCGGCGGAAGACGTCAAGACAGATGGCGGCTGACGCGCTACAAAGGGCGTCGGATGAACAACCGTCGAAGCGGAGACAAGAGATGAATATTTCTCGCAGTGAAGCGAAGTTCAAGATGGCCATCTTCTGGTGGCTTGTGGCCGCCGTGATTGGCGTGACCGTCATGGCCTTCCTCGTCTGGATCGGCATCTGGGCCCTCGTGGCCTTTGCCGCGGGCGCAGGCACCGGTATCGTTGCAGGGTTCTTCCTGATCGCGAATTTCTGCCGGACCAACGAAGAGATGGCCGCAAGCGCCAAGGCGCTGCGCGAGGGCGAGGCTGCCCGCAAGCCCTATCTCGATGCGAATGCCGCCAAGGTGATCGTGCCGTCGAAGAAACCGGGATCGGGAACTGTGAAGGTTGCACCGACCGTGCCGAAATCGGCCCCCAAGGCGGCCGTTGCACCGAAACCGGCGCCCAAACCTGCCACTGCCCCGGCCGCCGCGCCTGCGCCGGTGGCAGAGGCCGGCAAGCGTCCCGCTGCGCTCAAGGCGCCGCGCAAGGGCGGCGCGGACGATCTGACCCGCATCAAGGGTGTCGGGGCCAAGCTTGAAAAGCTGTGCAACGATCTGGGCTTTTACCACTACGATCAGATCGCCAACTGGACGCCGGAAGAGGTGGCTTGGGTCGACGAGAACCTCGAAGGCTTCAAGGGCCGCGTGAGCCGCGACGAGTGGGTTGCGCAGGCCAAGGTTCTGGCCGCGGGTGGCGAAACGGAGTTTTCCAAGAAGACCGACTGAGGGAAACTCGACTGAGCAAGCTGCGACGGGTGGGGCGAAGACAGACGACGCGCGGCGGATCAAGGAGCCGGGTCCAGCAAGATGGACCGGCCCCCGACCCCGCCGCCCGCCTTCCCCGCGGAGCCGGGCCGAGGGCAGGGTAACCTGCCCGTCGGCCGCCGCACCCGGCCTGTGTCGGGTTCTGTGCCCTGCCGCCTTGTGTGGGGCGCGACATGGAAGATCCGGCAGAACGGCCGGGACCAACGGGGATGAGCCATGCTGACCGATCAGGACCGCATCTTCACCAATCTCTACGGGATGTATGACCGCACCCTCTCCGGCGCGCGGTCCCGTGGGCACTGGGACGGCACGGCGGCACTCATCGCCAGGGGACGCGACTGGATCATCGACGAGATGAAGAAATCCGGTCTTCGCGGCCGTGGCGGCGCAGGTTTCCCCACCGGTCTTAAATGGTCCTTCATGCCGAAGGAAAGCGACGGGAGGCCGCACTACCTGGTCATCAACGCGGATGAATCCGAGCCGGGCACCTGCAAGGACCGCGAGATCATGCGCCACGACCCCCACACGCTGATCGAGGGGGCGCTGATCGCGAGTTTCGCGATGGGGGCGCATGCGTCCTATATCTACATCCGCGGGGAATACATCCGCGAGCGCGAGGCGCTGCAAGCCGCGATCGACGAAGCCTATGAGGCCGGGCTTCTGGGCCGGAACGCCGCGAGAACGGGCTGGGATTTCGACCTGTACCTTCATCATGGCGCCGGGGCCTATATCTGCGGCGAGGAAACCGCGCTTCTGGAAAGCCTCGAGGGCAAGAAGGGCATGCCCCGGATGAAACCGCCCTTCCCGGCGGGCTCGGGGCTTTACGGCTGCCCGACCACGGTGAACAACGTCGAATCCATCGCCGTCGTGCCCACCATCCTGCGCCGGGGCGGCGACTGGTTCGCCAGCTTCGGGCGACCGAACAATGCGGGCACCAAGATCTTCGCGATTTCGGGCCATGTGAACCACCCCTGCGTCGTCGAGGAAAGCATGTCGATCGGGCTGCGCGAGCTGCTGGACCGGCATTGCGGCGGTGTGCGGGGCGGCTGGGACAATCTCAAGGCGGTGATCCCCGGCGGCTCGTCGGTGCCGCTGATCCCGGCCAGGATCTGCGACGAGGCGATCCTGGATTTCGACTGGCTGCGCGAGCAGCACTCGGCCTTCGGCACGGCGGCTGTGATCGTGATGGACCAGTCCACCGATGTCATCAAGGCGATCTGGCGGCTGGCGAAATTCTACAAGCATGAAAGCTGCGGCCAGTGCACCCCTTGCCGCGAGGGCACCGGCTGGATGATGCGGGTGATGGAGCGGCTGGTCACCGGCGAGGCCGAGATCGAGGAGATCGACATGCTGTTCGACGTCTCGAAACAGGTCGAGGGCCACACGATCTGCGCGCTCGGCGATGCAGCGGCATGGCCGATCCAGGGCCTGATCCGGCATTTCCGCGACGAGATCGAGGACCGCATCAAGGCCCGCAAGACCGGGCGGCTCAGCGCGGTTGCGGCCGAGTGAGAGGCAGGGCGCACATAAGCGCGACCGTGCGGGGCTGCTATTGCATAGCAGCGCCCCTCGGCCCCATTTCGGGCAGCGGTGGGGGCCGGTTGTCGGCGCCCCGCGCCGTCGCGAAAGGAATTCCGCCCATGCGCCTGATCCTCTCTGCCGCCCTTGCCCTGGTCATGGCCGCCACGACCGTCCAGGCCGCCGAGGCCCGTCCGCCGCTGCGCGAGCATGCCGAGGTCAATCGCGGGCTGACCGTGATCGCCATCGCCGACATGATCCGCAAGAATTGCGACAGCATCGAGCCCAGGATGGTCCGCGCCTATGGATTCATGCGCTCGTTGAAGAACTTGGCCAGCGCCGCGGGCTACTCCGACCGCGAGATCGAGAACTATGTCTCGGACAAGGCCGAGAAGAAGCGTATCGAGGACGCCGCCCGCGCCTGGCTGGTGGCGCGCGGCGTGCGGCCGGGCGAGGCGGCAAGCTACTGCCCGGTGGGCCTCGCTGAGATCGCGCGCAACAGCCAGGTCGGCGTTCTGTTGAGGGCGCGATGAGCGTGGGGGCTGGGCAGCACAGCGCCGGCGCGGCGGCAGGAATCGGTACGAGAGGCCCGCGCCGATAGGCGTGCGCGGCAGGGATACGACAGGGCAAGGGCATGGCAGAGCTACGCAAGATCATCATCGACGAGCACGAGATCGAGGTCGACCCCGCGATGACCGTGCTTCAGGCTTGCGAACTGGCGGGCATCGAGGTGCCGCGCTTCTGCTATCACGAACGGCTGTCGATTGCCGGGAACTGCCGGATGTGCCTTGTGGAAATCGTCGGCGGCCCGCCGAAACCCGCGGCCTCCTGCGCGATGCAGGTGCGCGACCTGCGCCCCGGCCCCGAGGGTCAGCCGCCCGTCGTGCGCACGAAAAGCCCCATGGTCAAGAAGGCGCGCGAAGGGGTGATGGAGTTCCTGCTTATCAACCACCCGCTGGACTGTCCGATCTGCGACCAGGGCGGCGAATGCGATCTGCAAGACCAGGCAATGGCTTATGGCGTGGATTTCAGCCGTTACCGCGAGCCCAAGCGCGCCACCGAGGACCTGGACCTTGGCCCGCTGGTGGCGACCTGCATGACGCGCTGCATTTCCTGCACCCGCTGCGTGCGCTTCACGACCGAGGTCGCGGGGATCACCCAGATGGGCCAGACCGGGCGCGGCGAGGATGCCGAGATCACGTCCTATCTGGGCCAGACGCTGGACAGCGAATTGCAGGGCAACATCATCGACCTGTGCCCGGTCGGCGCGCTGACTTCCAAGCCCTATTCCTTCACCGCCCGGCCGTGGGAACTGACCAAGACCGAGACCATCGACGTGATGGACGCGTTGGGCTCGAACATCCGGGTGGATACCAAGGGCCGCGAGGTGATGCGCATCCTGCCGCGCAACCATGACGGCGTGAACGAGGAATGGATCTCGGACAAGACCCGCTTCGTCTGGGACGGGCTGCGCCGCCAGCGGCTGGACAGGCCCTATATCCGCGAGAACGGCAAGCTGCGCCCCGCCACCTGGCCCGAGGCGCTGGCGGCAGCCGCCACGGCGATCAGGGGCGCGCGGAAGCTTGCGGGGCTCGTGGGCGATCTGGTGCCGGTCGAGGCCGCACTTGCGCTGAAGGATCTGGTCGAGGGGCAGGGCGGGCATGTGGAATGCCGTGTGGACGGGGCGCGGTTGCCGGCGGGCAACCGTTCGGCCTATGTCGGCAATGCCGCGATCGAGGATATCGAGCACGCCCGCAACATCTACCTGATCGGCACCAACCCGCGCGCCGAGTCGCCGGTGCTGAACGCGCGGATCCGCAAGGCATGGCTGCATGGGGCTAGTGTGCAGCGGGTCGGGCAGGTTGCGGATCTGACCTTTGATGTCGCCGATCTGGGCGCGGACCGTGCGGCGCTGGCGCGTCTGGTCGAGGGCGCCGGGCCGCAGGACGACGCGCTGGTGATCGTCGGGCAGGGCGCGCTGCGCGAGGCCGATGGCGCGGCGGTGCTGGCAGCGGCGATGCTGCTGGCCGAGAAGACCGGCGGCGGGATGCTGGTGCTGCACACGGCCGCCGCGCGTGTCGGCGCGATGGACCTGGGCTGCGTGAGCGCGCTTGGTCTTGCCGGGCTGATGGAGGGCGCGGATGTCCTGTTGAACCTGGGCGCGGACGAGATCGACATCGCGCCCGGCCCCTTCGTGATCTACCAGGGCAGCCATGGCGACCGGGGCGCGCACCGCGCCGACGTGATCCTGCCCGGTGCCGCCTGGACCGAGGAGGCGGGGCTGTTCGTCAACACCGAGGGCCGGGCGCAACTGGCGCTGCGCGCCGGTTTCCCGCCGGGCGAGGCGCGCGAGAACTGGGCGATCCTGCGCGCGCTGTCGGGCGAACTGGGCGCGGCGCTGCCCTATGATACGCTGGCGGCGCTGCGCAAGCGGCTGGTCGGGCGCGTTCCGAATCTGGGCCTGATCGACGAATTGCCCGAGAACACCTGGGATCCGCTGCCCGCCGCGCCGCTCGGCAGCGGGGCGTTCCTGCCTGCGGTCGCCGATTTCTACCTGACCAATCCGATCGCGCGGGCCTCGCGGCTGATGGCCGAACTGTCCGCAAATGCCAAGGCGCGCCGCTCGCCGCCATTGGCAGCGGAATAGCCGGTGCGGGGTGCTCGCCGTCATATCGCGCCGGTGGTGGCACTTGCGTTGATGGCCGGAACGGGGGCCTGTGCGCCCAACGTGCCGCCGCCGGCCCAGCCCGGGGCCGATGCAGGCGTTGCGGCCCGAGCGGGCGCGCGCGCACCGGCCTATCTGGGCGCCGAGGCGGTGGTGCTCAGCTCCGATCTGGTGAACATGGTCGTACGGATGCGCGATCCGGAAAGCACCGGAATGATCGAGGCCTATGCCCGCTGCGCGGCGGCGAATTTCGCGCTGGTTCAGGGCATGAACTTCCTGCGCCCGGTGCGCACGCAGATCGGCACGGAACCAGGCGGCGTGGTCAAGGCCGATGCCGTCTACACGATGTCGGCGGCTCTGCCCGAAGGGATCAGGACCATCGACGCCGAGGTGGTGGTGGCCGATTGTGTCGGGCAAGGCATACCGGTGGTCTGAGGAACGAAGGGACGAGATGGCGGATTTTCTGGATACCGGCTTCGGGGTGGCGCTGACGATCATGGCGCAGTCGCTGATGGTCATTGCCTTCGTGATGATCTCGCTGCTGTTTCTCGTCTATGGCGACCGCAAGATCTGGGCGGCGGTGCAGCTGCGCCGTGGGCCGAACGTCGTGGGCGCCTTTGGCCTGTTGCAGACGGTGGCCGACGCGCTGAAATATGTGGTCAAGGAGGTCATCGTGCCTGCGGGCGCGGATCGGCCTGTCTTCCTGCTGGCGCCGATGATCGCCTTTGTCATGGCGATGCTGGCCTGGGCGGTGATCCCGTTCTCGGACCGTCTGGTGCTGGCCGATATCAACGTGGCGATCCTTTATGTCCTCGCGATCTCCTCGCTCGAGGTCTACGGGGTCATCATGGGAGGCTGGGCCTCGAACTCGAAATACCCCTTCCTCGGCTCGCTGCGCTCGGCGGCGCAGATGATCTCCTACGAGGTATCCATCGGGCTGATCATCATCGGGGTGATCCTGTCCACCGGCAGCCTGAATTTCGGCGCCATCGTCGCGGCGCAGGATGGCAGTTTCGGGATCTTCTCGTGGTACTGGCTGCCGCATCTGCCCATGGTGTTCCTGTTCTTCATCTCGGCGCTGGCCGAGACCAACCGCCCGCCCTTCGACCTGCCGGAGGCGGAATCGGAACTGGTGGCGGGCTATCAGGTGGAATACTCCTCGACGCCGTTCTTGCTGTTCATGGCGGGCGAATACATCGCCATCTTCCTGATGTGCGCGCTGATGACGCTGTTGTTCTTCGGCGGCTGGCTGTCGCCCATTCCGGGCCTGCCCGACGGGGCGCTCTGGATGGTGGCCAAGATGGGGGTGTTCTTCTTCCTCTTCGCCATGGTCAAGGCCATCGTGCCGCGCTACCGCTATGACCAGTTGATGCGGCTGGGCTGGAAGGTGTTCCTGCCGATGTCGCTGATCTGGGTGGTGATCGTGGCGTTCTTCGCGAAATTCGAATTGTTCGGCGGCGCCTATGCCCGTTGGGCGGTGGGAGGCTGAGACATGGTGCGTATCCTTCTGATGACGGTTGCCCTGGCGGTCGGCGGTCTTGCCGGACCGGCGGCAGCACAGCCCGACGCGGTTGCCATGGCATGCTTTGAAAAGGGCGATTTCGTCTGCGCCTATCGTGAGTTCACCGATTTAATGACATCGGAGAGCCGCGCGCCGCTCGAGGGCCCCGAGGGCGATCTGAGCATCGCCGGCGCGCGCTGGGAGGTGTTGTTCCGCATGGCTGTGCCGCAGTTGGGCAACCGGGCCGCGCGAACCGAAGCCGAGCGCCTGCTTGAAATCGTCCGGTCGGACCATGGCGACACGCGCTTCATGTATGCGACGCTGCATCTGGTGCGGGCCGAGACCTGTGCGGCACTGGGCGACGACGCCTGCGCCGCCGAGAGCCGTGACGCACTTTGTGCCAACCAGGAGATCTGGGCCGCCCCCTTCGCGATGCCCGCCCAGGGGGCCGAGATGACCGCACGGGTTCAGGCCCTGATGTCCCAGTGCGAGGAGTGACATGAGACCGAGCGAACACAGGCGCACCTGCTGGCCCGTCGCGGCCCCGGGCCTCCTCTGCCGCGCGGCCCTGCGCTGCGCACAGTCCCGCGAACAGGAGACCGTCCAATGACTACAATGGACTGGAAACGCGCCGGGAAATACTTCCTGCTGCTGGATTTCCTCGAAGGCTTCCGGCTGGGGATGAAATACTTTCTCGCGCCCAAGACCACGCTGAACTACCCGCATGAAAAGGGGCCGCTTTCCCCCCGCTTCCGCGGCGAACATGCGCTGCGCCGCTATCCCAATGGCGAGGAACGCTGCATCGCCTGCAAGCTGTGCGAGGCGATCTGTCCGGCGCAGGCCATCACCATCGACGCCGAACCGCGCGAGGACGGCTCGCGCCGGACCACGCGCTATGACATCGACATGACGAAATGCATCTATTGCGGCTTCTGCCAGGAGGCGTGTCCCGTGGATGCCATCGTCGAAGGCCCCAACTTCGAATTCGCCACCGAAACCCGCGAGGAACTGTTCTACGACAAGCAGAAACTGCTTGAGAACGGCGACCGCTGGGAAGCCGAGATCGCCCGCAACCTCGAACTGGATGCACCCTACCGATGAGCGGATACGCCAAACTCTTCGAACAGATGCTTGAGCAGAGCCACAAGATGGCCCGCGCCTTCAACCCGGCGCTGGAAAGCTTCCAGGTGCACGGATTCGACAAGCTGATACCGACCATGCCCAAGGACTTCATCGAGATGATGTGGGGCAACACCTTCAACCGCGAGGGGCTGGATGCCAAGACGCGGCTTCTGGTGGTGCTGGCGGGGCTGACGGTGCTGGGCGCGCAGGCCGACACGCAGTTCAAGCTGACCGTGCGTCACGCGCTCGAGGCGGGGGCCACCGAACGCGAGATCGCCGAGGTGATCTATCAGATGGCGATGCTGGGCGGCATCCCGGCGATGACGCGCGCGCTGGAACTGGCGCAGACCGTGTTCGACGAGCGGCACAGGAACGAGGAGGACGGCGGATGAGCGTCGCGGATTTCGCATTCTACTGCTTTGCCGCGGTCACAGTCGCGTCGGGGCTGTTCGTGGTGCTGGCGCGCAACCCAGTCCATTCGGTGCTGTGGCTGATCCTGGCCTTCCTGTCATCCGCGGGGCTGTTCGTTCTCCTGGGGGCCGAGTTCGTGGCGATGCTGCTGGTCATCGTCTATGTCGGCGCCGTGGCGGTGCTGTTCCTGTTCGTGGTGATGATGCTCGATGTCGATTTCACCGAACTCAAGGCCCGGATGGCGGCCTATTTCCCCATCGCGGCGCTGATCGGGGCGGTGTTCCTGGCGCAGCTCGTGATGGTTTTCGGTGTCTGGCAGAGTTCGGACGGGGCGGCGCTGCTGCGCGGCGCGCCCACGCCCGACCCGGCCGAGATGCATAACACCAGGGCGCTGGGGAACCTGCTTTACGACCAGTATATCCACCTGTTCCAGGCGGCAGGGCTGATCCTGCTGGTGGCGATGATCGGGGCAATCGTGCTGACGCTGCGCCACCGCACCGATGTCAAGCGTCAGGACGTGCTGGCGCAGATGTATCGCGACCCGGCCAAGGCGATGGAACTGAAGGACGTAAAACCGGGGCAGGGCCTCTGACCCCGGAGCAACCAGAACAGGCGGGCAGGACGCCCGGAGGGACGGAATGATCGGACTGGAACATTACCTGACGGTGGCCGCGGCGCTTTTCGTCATCGCCATATTCGGCATCTTCGTGAACCGAAAGAATGTCATCGTCATCCTGATGTCGATCGAACTGATGCTCTTGTCGGTCAACATCAACCTTGTCGCCTTTTCGGCCTATCTGGGCGATCTGGTGGGGCAGGTGTTCACCATGTTCGTCCTGACCGTCGCCGCCGCCGAGGCCGCCATCGGCCTTGCGATCCTCGTCTGCTTCTACCGCAACCGTGGGTCCATCGCGGTGGACGATGTCAACGTGATGAAGGGGTAAGGGCCAATGGAAAAGATCATCCTCTTTGCCCCCCTGATCGGAGCGATCCTGTGCGGCTTCGGCTGGCGCATCCTTGGCGAAAAGGCTGCGCTCTGGACCACGACGGGCCTTGTCTTCCTGTCGATGCTGTTCTCCTGGGTGGTGTTCCTGGGCTTCGACGGCGTGACGCGGCAGGTCGAGATCTTTCGCTGGATCGAAAGCGGCAGCATGGTCGCCGACTGGGCGATCCGGGTGGACCGGCTGACCGCGATCATGCTGATCGTCGTCACGACCGTCTCGGCCTTCGTCCATCTCTACAGCTTCGGCTACATGGATCACGACCCCGAATGGCGCGAGGGCGAGGTCTACAAGCCTCGTTTCTTCGCCTATCTGTCGTTCTTCACCTTCACGATGCTGGCGCTGGTGACGGCGGACAACATCGTGCAGCTTTTCTTCGGCTGGGAAGGGGTGGGCGTCGCCTCCTACCTGCTGATCGGGTTCTACTACCGCAAGCCGTCGGCCAATGCCGCCGCGATCAAGGCGTTCGTGGTCAACCGGGTGGGCGATTTCGGCTTCCTGTTGGGCATCTTCGCGCTGTTCTTCCTGGTCGACTCGGTGAATTTCGACGACATCTTCGCCGCCGCCCCGACCATCGGGCAGACCGATCTGACCTTCCTGAACGGCACCTGGAACGCGGCCAATGTGATCGGGGTGCTGCTGTTCATCGGGGCGATGGGCAAGTCGGCGCAGTTGCTGCTGCACACCTGGCTGCCCGACGCGATGGAGGGGCCGACGCCCGTTTCCGCGCTGATCCATGCCGCGACCATGGTGACGGCGGGCGTTTTCCTGATGTCGCGCATGTCGCCCATCCTGGAATTCGCGCCCGACGCGCAGACCATGATCGTCGTGGTCGGCGCCGCGACCGCGTTCTTTGCCGCGACCGTTGGGCTGGTGCAGAACGACATCAAGCGGGTGATCGCCTATTCGACCTGTTCGCAACTGGGCTACATGTTCGTTGCGGTCGGCGTTGGCGTCTATTCGGCTGCGATGTTCCACCTTTTCACCCATGCCTTCTTCAAGGCGCTTCTGTTCCTTGGCGCGGGCTCTGTCATCCATGCGATGCACCACGAACAGGACATGCGCCGCTATGGTGGGTTGAAGGACAAGATCCCCTATACCTTCTACGCCATGCTGATCGGCACGCTGGCGATCACCGGGGTGGGCATCCCGCTGACGCATATCGGCTTTGCCGGGTTCCTGTCGAAGGATGCGATCATCGAAAGCGCCTGGGGCGGCGGGGCGACCTGGGCGTTCTGGACGCTGGTGATCGCGGCGGCCATGACCAGCTTCTATTCCTGGCGGCTGATGTTCCTGACGTTCTGGGGCACACCCCGGGGCGACAAGCACACACATGAACATGCCCATGAGAGTCCGCGGACCATGCTGGTCCCGCTGGGCGTTCTCAGCCTGGGTGCGGTTCTGGCGGGCATGGTCTGGTTCTCGGGCTTCTTCGGCAGCCAGGAACAGGTGAATCGCTTCTACGGCATCCCCAGCCCAGAGATTGCCGCCGTCGATGGCACGCCCGCGCATCCGCTGCCGGGGCAGGGCGCGCTGTACATGGGGCCCGACAACAACGTGATGGATGCCGCGCATCACGCGCCGAAATGGGTAAAATCGGCCCCCTTCCTTGCGATGCTGCTGGGGCTCGGGATCGCCTACATGTTCTATATCAGCGTGCCCGAATTGCCCGGTCGCATGGCCCGGACCTTCCGGCCGGTCTACCTGTTCCTGCTCAACAAGTGGTATTTTGACGAGTTCTTCGACGCGATCTTCGTGAACCCGGCCAAGAGCATCGGCCGCGCGTTGTGGAAGGGGGGCGATGGCAGCGTGATCGACGGGGCGGTGAACGGGGTCTCGATGGGGATCGTGCCGTTCTTCACCCGCGTCGCGGGGCGGCTGCAATCGGGCTATCTCTATCACTACGCCTTTGCGATGGTGATTGGCATTGCCCTTCTCATCACCTGGATGATGCTGACCGGGGGGCCTGAGTGATGGAAAACCTTCTGTCGATCATCATCTTCACGCCGCTGATCGCCGCGCTGATCCTGGCCGTGTTCCTGCGCGGCGAGGATGCGGCGGCGCAGAAAAACGCCAAGTGGCTGGCGCTGATCGCGACCACTGCGACCTTCCTGATCTCGCTGTTCGTGCTGTTCGGCTTCGACCCGTCGAACCCCGATTTCCAGTTCGTCGAGGACCGCGCATGGCTGATGGGGCTGCGCTACAAGATGGGCGTGGACGGCATTTCGGTGCTGTTCGTGATGCTGACTACCTTCCTCATGCCGCTGACCATCGCGGCCTGCTGGAACGTCACCCACCGCGTCAAGGAATACATGATCGCGTTTCTCGTGCTGGAAACGCTGATGATCGGCGTCTTCACCGCGCTGGATCTGGTGCTGTTCTACCTGTTCTTCGAGGGCGGGCTGATCCCGATGTTCCTGATCATCGGCATCTGGGGCGGCAAGGAACGCATCTACGCCACCTTCAAGTTCTTCCTCTACACCTTCCTCGGCTCGGTGCTGATGCTGGTCGCGATGGTGGCGATGTTCGTGGATGCGGGCACGACCGACATTCCGACGCTTCTGCGGCATGAATTCAGCGCGGGCAGCCTGTCCTTTGCCGGGCGCGAGATCGTGGGCGGCATGCAGACGCTGCTGTGGCTGGCCTTCTTTGCGAGCTTCGCGGTCAAGATGCCGATGTGGCCGGTCCATACCTGGCTGCCGGATGCCCACGTTCAGGCGCCCACGGCCGGGTCCGTGGTGCTGGCCGCGATCCTGCTGAAGATGGGGGGCTATGGCTTCCTGCGCTTCAGCCTGCCGATGTTCCCGGTGGCCTCCGACATCTGGGCGCCGCTGGTGTTCTGGCTCTCGGCCATCGCCATCGTCTACACCTCGCTGGTGGCGCTGGCGCAGTCCGACATGAAGAAGCTGATCGCCTATTCCTCGGTCGCGCATATGGGGTTCGTGACCATGGGCATCTTTGCGGCGAACCAGCAGGGGCTGGACGGGGCGATCTTCCAGATGATTTCGCACGGCTTCATCTCGGGCGCGCTGTTCCTCTGTGTCGGCGTGATCTATGACCGGATGCACACCCGCGAGATCGACGCCTATGGCGGGCTGGTGAACCGGATGCCGGCCTATGCCTTCGTCTTCATGCTGTTCACCATGGCCAATGTGGGCCTGCCCGGCACCTCGGGTTTCGTGGGCGAGTTCCTGACGCTGGCGGGTGTGTTCCAGGTGAATTCCTGGGTCGCTGCGGTGGCCTGTACCGGGGTGATCCTGTCGGCGGGCTATGCGCTGTGGCTTTATCGGCGGGTGGTGTTCGGCGGGCTCATCAAGGAAAGCCTCAAGGCGATCCGCGACATGAACCTGCGCGAGCGGGCGATCTTTGCGCCGCTGGTGGCGATGACGCTGCTGCTGGGGGTCTACCCGGCGCTGGTGACCGATATCGTCGGCCCCTCGGTCGAGGCGCTGTTGTCGAACTACCAGACCGCGCTGAACGCGGCCGAGGCCGCGACGCGGCTGGCGCAGAACTGAGGGGACCGCGATGATCTCTGCCGATCTTTCCGTTGTGCTGCCGGAGATTGCGCTGGCCGTCTATGCGATGGTCGCGCTGCTGGCCGCGGTCTACACCGCCAAGGACAAGGCCGCACCGATCCTGATCTGGACCACGTCGGCGGTGTTTTTCGCGCTGGCCGTCTGGCTGGGGATGAGCGCGGGCGAGACGCGCAGCGGCTTCGGCGGTGCCATCGTCGACGACACGTTCGCGCGTTTTGCCAAGGTGGTGATCCTGGTCTCGGCCGGTGCCGTCCTGCTGATGAGCACGGAACACCTGCGCCGCTCGCGCGCGTTGATGTTCGAGTTCCCCATCCTCATCACGCTGGCCGTGGTCGGCATGATGCTGATGGTCTCGGCCGCCGACCTGATGACGCTTTACATGGGGCTCGAACTGCAATCGCTGGCGCTTTATGTCGTGGCGGCGATGCGGCGCGACAGCCTGAAATCGACCGAGGCGGGGCTGAAATATTTCGTCCTCGGCGCGCTGTCCTCGGGCCTGCTGCTTTACGGCGCCTCGCTGATCTATGGCTATTCGGGCACGACGCTTTTTGCGGGCATCCTCTCGACCATCGAGGGGGGCGAGATGCCGCTGGGCTTGTTGATCGGGCTGGTCTTCCTGATTACCGGGCTCGCCTTCAAGGTCTCGGCGGTGCCCTTCCACATGTGGACGCCGGATGTCTATGAAGGGGCGCCGACGCCGGTCACCGCCTTCTTCGCCACCGCGCCCAAGATGGCCGCGATTGCGCTGTTCGCCCGCGTCCTGCACGAGGCGTTCGGCACCGTTCCGGGCGACTGGGGGCAGGTGATCGCGGTGCTGTCGCTCCTGTCGATGGCGTTGGGCGCTGTCGCGGCGATCGGGCAGCGCAACATCAAGCGACTTATGGCTTATTCCTCGATCGCGCATATGGGCTACGCGCTGATGGGGCTGGCGGCGGGCACGCAACTGGGCGTGCAGGCGATGCTGGTCTACATGGCGATCTACATCACCATGAGCGTGGGCACCTTCGCCTTCATCCTGTCGATGCACAAGGACGGCCAGCCGGTGACCGATATCCGCAGCCTGAACATGTTCGCCTCGCGCGAACCGGCCAAGGCGCTGGCGATGCTGGTGCTGCTGTTCAGCCTGGCGGGCGTGCCGCCGCTGGTGGGCTTCTTCGGCAAGTTCTATGTGGTGCGTGCGGCGGTCGATGCGGGGCTGGTCTGGCTGGCCGTGGCGGGGGTGATCGCTTCGGTGGTGGGGGCGTTCTACTACCTGCGCATCGTCTTCTTCATGTATTTCGGCGAGGAGGGCGAGGCGCGGCTGGACGGGGCGATGCCCCCGGTGCTGTGGGGCTTCCTGATGGTGTCGGCCTTCGCGATGGTGGCGGGGGTTATCAACCTGTTCGGGGTCGAGGGGCTGGCACTGAGCGCGGCGCAGACCCTTGTCAACTGAGCCCGGCCCGGGGCGGGGCGGTTGGCACTGGCCGTCCGGCCACGACCTGATCCTGCTCGACGAGGTCGACAGCACCATGGCCGAGGCACGCCGCCGAGCGCCCCTGCCGCGCCCGACCTGGATCGTCGCGCGCCGCCAGAGCGCCGCAATCGGCCGCCGCGGCCGCGCCTGGGCCGCGCCCGAGGGCAACCTGTCGGCGACGCTGGTGATGGATCCGGGCTGCGCCCCGGCGCAGGCGGCGCTTTACTCCTTCGTCGCCTCCTACGCGCTTTACGCGACGCTCACGGCCTATGTGGACGACCGCGCGGCCATCGCGCTGAAATGGCCCAATGACGTGCTGTTGCGGGGCGGCAAGCTGGCGGGCATCCTGCTGGAATCGGACGGGGCGGGGGGGCGTGTCGGGCGGTTGTCGATCGGGATCGGGGTGAACCTGAACACCGCGCCCGCCGCCGTCGCGGTCGATCCGCGCGGGCCGACCCCCGTCACGCTGGCCGAGGTGACGGGGGACCCCGTCGATCCGCTGGAATTCCTGGCTTTCCTGGCCGAGCATCTGACCCATCAGGATGCGTTCTTCCGCAGCCACGGGTTCGGCCCCCTGCGCGCTGCCTGGCTTGACCGCGCCGCGCGGGTGGGCCAGAGCATTACCGCGCGCACCGGCACCGAGGAGCTGACCGGGACCTTCGTCACGGTGGACGAGGACGGCCAGCTTGTCCTAGAGACGGCGGGCGGGCGGCGCACCATCGCCGCGGCCGACGTGTTCTTCTGAAGGGCGACGCATGCTTCTGTGCATCGACTGCGGCAATACCAATACCGTCTTCTCGATCTGGGACGGCGAAAGGTTTCTTTGTACGCTCCGGACCGCGACCGAGCATACGCGCACGGCTGACCAGTATTTCGTCTGGTTCTCGACGCTTCTGGAACACCACCGGATCGAGATGCGGATCACCGATGTCATCATCTCGTCCACCGTGCCGCGCGTCGTGTTCAACCTGCGTGTCTTTGCCGACCGCTATTTCAACGCGCGCCCGCTGGTGGTGGGCAAGCCCGACTGCCTGCTGCCGCACGCGCCGCGCGTGGACCAGGGCACGAATGTCGGCCCCGACCGGCTGGTGAACACTGCGGGGGCCTTCGACCGGCATGGCGGCGACCTGATCGTGGTCGATTTCGGCACCGCCACCACCTTTGACGTGGTGGCCCATGACGGGGCCTATATCGGCGGCGTGATCGCGCCTGGTGTGAACCTGTCGCTCGAGGCGCTGCACATGGCGGCCGCGGCGCTGCCGCATGTCGACGTGACGCGCCCGCAACAGGTGATCGGCACCAACACGGTGGCCTGCATGCAATCGGGCATCTTCTGGGGTTATGTCGGGCTGGTGCGCGAGATATGTACGCGGATTCGCGCCGAACACGAGGCGCCGATGCGCGTCGTCGGCACCGGCGGGCTTGCCCCGTTGTTCGCCCAGGGCGACGTTCTATTTGACACTGTCGAAGACGACCTGACCATGCACGGCCTGACCGTGATCCATGCCTATAACAAGGAAAACGGGGCAGAATGAGCAGCGAACGACTTATCTACCTTCCGCTCGGCGGTGCCGGCGAAATCGGGATGAACGCCTATGTCTACGGCTATGGCGCACCGGGCAAGGAACGGCTGATCCTCGTCGATATCGGCGTGACATTCCCCAACATGGACAACTCGCCCGGGGTCGACCTGATCTATGCCGACATCGCCTGGCTCGAGGAGCGCCGCGACCGGCTGGAGGCGATCTTCATCACCCATGCCCACGAGGATCACGTCGGCGCACTGGGCCTTGCCTGGCCGCGCCTGCGCGCGCCGGTCCATGCACGCCCCTTCACCGCGCTGCATGCCGCGCGCAAGATGGAAGAGCGGGGACAGGACCCGGCCAAGGTCACCGTGGTCGAGCCATGGCCGCATCGCATCGAGGCGGGGCCGTTCACCGTGTCCTTCCTGCCCGTGTCGCATTCGATCCCGGAAAGCTCGTCCATGGTCATCGACACGCCGGCTGGCCGCATCGTGCATACGGGCGATTTCAAGCTCGACCCGACCCCGCTGGTGGGCGAGCCTTTCGACCGCGCATTGTGGGAGGAGGTGGCGAAACCCGGCGTCAAGGTTCTGGCCTGCGATTCGACCAATGTCTTCTCGCCGCACCCAGGCCGGTCCGAGGCGACGCTGGGTCCCGCGATCCGGCAACTGGTGGAGCGCGCGCCGCACATGGTCGTGGCCACCACCTTCGCGTCGAATATCGCCCGCGTTCGTACCCTGGCCGAGGCCGGGCGCGCGGCCGGCCGGTCGGTCTGCCTGATGGGCCGGGCAATGCGGCGGATGATCGAGGCTGGCGTCGAGTCGGGCGTGCTGACCGATTTCCCGCCGACTGTACCGCCCGAAATGGCCGCCGGTATCCCGCGCGAGAACCTGATGCTGATCGTAACCGGCAGCCAGGGCGAGCGGCGCGCAGCCTCTGCGCAATTGTCGCGCGGCAAGTATCTGGGACTGGAACTGAAGGAAGGGGATCTGTTCCTGTTCTCGTCCAAGACCATTCCCGGCAATGAACGCGACGTGCTGCGCATCGTCAATTCCTTCTCCGAGATGGGGGTGGATGTGGTCGATGACGGCGCAGATCTCTACCATGTGTCGGGCCATGCCAACCGTCCGGACCTGGCTCTGATCCACAAGCTTGTGGCGCCGCAGATGGTGGTGCCGCTGCATGGCGAGCACCGCCACCTGCGCGAGCATGTGAAGCTTGCCGCCGAGAACGGGCTGGCTGCCGCGCTGGCGCCGAACGGCACGCTTCTGGACCTGACCGGCGAAGTGCCGGTCGTGGCTGGCCATGTCGAGACGAGCCGCACCTATCTGGACGGCAAGGTGCAGATCGGGGCCATGGACGGGATCGTGCGCGATCGCATCCGGATGGCGCTGAACGGGCATGTCACGGTGACGCTGATCCTTGACGAGGACGACACGCCGCTGGGCGAGCCATGGGTGGAACTGTCCGGCCTGCCCGAGACCGTGCCCGGCGGCGCGCCGCTGTCCGAAGTTCTGGAACAGGCGCTGGAGCGTTTCCTGGACCGTGCCGACGACCGGCTCTTGACTGACGAGGATCTGCTGGAAAAGGATCTGCGGATCCTCGCGCGACGCACCACCGAGAACGAGATCGGCAAGCGGCCCGAGGTGACAGTGGTGATAAGCCGCCTGTCCTGAAGCCGTCCGGACAGGCAAAGACGGGCAGGGGTGGTGAGCGAGCAGGGCCATATCGGGACAAACCTTGCGATCTGGGGCGTGGTCACCGGCAGCGCGGTGGCGCTGCTCGTGGCGATCACGCCGCATTGGGTGGTCTGGGGGGCGGTGCTGCTGTGGCTGGTCCTCTGCTGGCCCAGTGCCATACTGGGGATTTCGGAAAGCGAGAGCCGCAGGTTCCTTGCCGGAACGCTGCGACAGTCCAGCTATACGCAGATATACACCACGCTGACCCGGCGAAACGTAATGTGGGTCTGGCGCCGGTATAGCGACGAGTCCAGCGACCGCGACACCTGGCCCACCCTCTTTCGCGCCGCGCTGACCTGGCGGCTTTACGACACCGCCCTGCTGCTGGCAGTGGCCTATCCGCTGCTTCTGCTGGTCGGACAGTGGGTGGTGACGGGCGGCGAGGGGCGTGTGGGTGGAATCACGGTGCTACCCGATGCCGCGTTTTTGCCAGAGCGGGCAGTTTTACTTACTATGTTCGTGTTATGCAGCCTAAACTACATCGCATGGATTCTTCGCCGAGGGGAAACAAGATCTCGATCTAGGCAAAGAATTAACTGGCCCCTACTCGCTTTTGTTTTTACGCTTTTTTTGATACCGATTGTGATCGTGGCTGGTCAAGGTCTGTTTACGGCTTCGGCTGGGGCATTCGTAGGCCTTGCATTTGCCCTGACAATTCCTGCCATGTTGACGGGCGTAGCAGCAGGAGCTCTCGCATCTGTTATTGCGCTCTCTGTTGCTTGCACGATTTCTTTGAGACTGACAGGTTCTGGCGTATTATTTTTTGGATGGTCTGTTGCGGTCTTTGTGGCGGTTGCGGCTGTGCGCTTTGACCATACGGGCAAAGCGCAACTGGGAAGAGTGCTGGTTTCATTAGGGATATTGTCTGTTGCGATTTTGGTCGTTTCACTTCACGCTTGGTCAGGAATAGACGAAAATCGCCGGACCCTTTTCCTCTTCCTCGCCGTCTTCCCCCTCATCAACGCCCTGTTCGACGTCCTGTCTTACGCCGTCACCCTGTCGCTGCTGCGCCGGGGGTTGCGGTCGGGGTGGCCGGTGTTCTGGGCGCTGCTTGATCTGGCGATTGCCTGCGTCCTGTTCCTTGCCCTTTGCGCCACGATGGTCGCCGCGATCCACGGGCTGAACCTGTTGGCGGGTGTGCCGCTGCTCGATCTGGGCGCGCTATTTGCGGGCATGCGCGAGACGCCGTCCGCTTATGTCTGGCTTTATCTGATGCTGTTCTCGACGATCCTGCCCACGGGGCTGCACCTTCTGGTCAGCCTGTTCGGGCTGCAGGGCATCTGGCCGCGCGCGTGGCGCCAGCCGGTCGCGGGATGGATCGAGAGCGCGCCTCAAGGCCCCGCGCTCGCGGTGCGCGCCGCGCTCGCGCTGGGCCTTGTCTGGGCGATCCCGCTGAGCCTTGTGGTGGCGGTGCTCTGGGGACTTTGGGCCTTCGGCGGCGGGTTCGTTCTCGCCTTCCTTGAGGGGTATTTCCGCGTGCTGCTGTGGATTGCCCATATCCCCATCGGCGCGTTCTGAGCGGCCTGCGCCGCGGATGGGCCGGAGGGTGGGCCGGAGCGGGGAAAAAGGAAAAGCGCGGTGGAAACCCCGCTTTTCCAGAGAACCTGCAGATGCGGTCCGGGCGTTCTTCTTAACGCTTGGAGAACTGGAAGCTGCGACGAGCCTTGCGCTTGCCGAACTTCTTGCGTTCCACCACGCGGCTGTCGCGGGTCAGGAAACCCGCAGCCTTGAGCGGCGCGCGCAAGGACGGATCGTAAAGCTGAAGCGCCTTGGAGATCCCGTGCTTGACGGCACCAGCCTGACCCGACAGCCCGCCACCCTTGACGGTGGCCATCACGTCGAACTGGTCCGACACGCCGGCCACCTGAAAGGGCTGGCGCAGGATCATCTGCAGCACCGGACGGGCGAAATAGGCGCTCATGTCCTTGCCGTTCACCGACACCTTGCCGGAACCCGGGCGGATCCAGACGCGGGCGACCGCATCCTTGCGCTTGCCCGTGGCATAGGAGCGGCCCAGCTCGTCGCGGACCGGCGCGGCAGGTGCCTCGGCATCGGTCATCACGGCCGCGTCGCCCGAAACGGATTTCAACTGGTCGAGGGATTTGAGATCTTCGGCCATCACGCGCTCCGGGTGTTTTTCTTGTTCATGGACTTGACGTCCAGCACTTCGGGGTTCTGCGCGACATGCGGATGCTCGGCCCCGGCATAGACGCGCAGGTTGGTCATCTGCTGGCGGGACAGACGGTTGCCCGGCAGCATGCGCTTTACCGCGGCGGTCACCACCCGTTCGGGATGGGCGCCTTCGAGGATCTGCGCCGCGGTGCGGTGCTTGATCCCGCCCGGATGGCCGGTATGCCAGTAGTACTTCTTGTCGGCGCGCTTGTTGCCGGTCATCTGTACCTTGTCGGCATTGATGACGATCACATTGTCGCCCATGTCCATATGCGGCGTGAAGGTGGGCTTGTGCTTGCCGCGCAAGCGCATGGCGACGATCGAGGCGAGACGGCCGAGCACGACGCCCTCGGCGTCGATCACGATCCACTTCTTCTCGATCTCCGCCGGGGTAGCGGTGTAGGTCTTCATCTCTCTTGCCCTATCGCTGGGAGGTCCAGGGGGCGGGGCAGGGCCCGGCCCCGGTCGGGATGGCGGAGTTCTAAGCATTTTGGTTGCACAGTCAAGAGGGGTGCGTTCCGAAAATCATAATGTTATCAAATGATTGAAAAATAGGTATCATGTTACCCCAAAAAGTGCGCCGACATTTCGACTGGGTGTTGCGGATCCAAGGTCGACGGAGGCCGGGGGCGTTGCCCCCGGACCCCCAGGATATTTCCGGCCAGAAGAAGGCAGAACGCCGAGGCGGGAATGTGCGGCTCGCCGCAGGGACCGGCCAGCGGGGCGTGCTAGTCGGCCGCCTCGTCGGCGGTCTCTGAACTCGGCTTGAAGGAGCGGGTGAGGAAGGCGGGCATGTGATCGCCCATGCCGATCACCGGGCCGTCCCGGCCGGGCTTGGTGCCGCGGCGGTCTCGGTCGTCCCGCTCGCTGCGTCCGGCGCGGTCTGTTCTGTCTGAAGGGTCTGGCCTCGGCTCGGCAGGACCGGGTTCGGCCTTGCGCCGAGGGACATCGCGCTGCTTTTCCCGCTGGGTCGCGGCCGGGGGAGAGGCCTCCCTTTCGCGCCGGTCACCAGCTGCGGCACCGCCCTTGAGCGGACTTTCGACGCGGGGGATCTCCTTCTGGACCAGCGCCTCGATCGCGGCGAGGTACTTCTCGTCATGCGGCACGCAGATCGTCAGCGCCTTTCCCTGCCGACCGGCGCGGCCGGTGCGGCCGATGCGGTGGACGTAATCCTCGGCGTGCGAGGGAACGTCGTAGTTGAAGACGTGGGACACGGCGGGAACGTCGAGGCCGCGCGCGGCCACGTCCGATGCGACCAGCAGGCGCAGCGTACCGGCGCGGAACGCATCCAGCGTGCGGGTGCGCTGGGACTGGTCCAGATCCCCATGGATCGGCGCCGCGTCATAGCCGTATTTGGTCAGCGACTTGGCGACGATGTCGACCTCTGTCTTGCGGTTGCAGAAGATGATCGCGTTGGTGCAGGCTTCGCCCTCGCGGTCGATCAGCGCGCGCAGAAGGGCGCGTTTTTCCTTGGCCTGCATGTCCTTGCGGGTGGCGGTGTAGCGGACGACGCCCTGCTCGATGCTTTCGGCGGTGGTGGCGCGGCGGGCGACCTCGACCTTTTCCGGCGCCGACAGGAAGGTGTTGGTCACCCGCTCGATCTCGGGCGCCATCGTGGCCGAGAAGAACAGCGTCTGGCGGGTAAAGGGCGTCAGCTGGAAGATGCGCTCGATATCGGGGATGAAGCCCATGTCGAGCATCCGGTCGGCCTCGTCCACCACCATGATCTGGACGCCGGTGAGCAGAAGCTTGCCGCGCTCGAAATGGTCGAGCAGGCGGCCGGGCGTCGCGATCAGCACGTCCACGCCCTTGTCGATCAGCGCGTCCTGCTCCTTGAAGCTGACGCCGCCGATCAGCAAAGCCTTGGTCAGCTTCGTCTTCTTGGCGTAGGTGTCGAAATTCTCGGCCACTTGGGCGGCCAGTTCCCGGGTCGGCGCCAGCACAAGGCTGCGCGGCATGCGCGCCCGTGCCCGGCCGCGGCCCAGCAGCGTGATCATCGGCAGCACGAAACTGGCGGTCTTGCCGGTGCCGGTCTGGGCGATGCCGAGGACGTCGCGGCCCTGGAGAGCGGGAGGTATTGCGCCTGCCTGGATCGGCGTCGGCTCGGTGTAGCCAGCGTCGGCGATGGCGGAAAGCACCTTGGGGTCAAGCCCCAGATCGGCGAAAGTGGTCATGTGGGTCCTTGGCGTGGTTGCGGCTTTCGATGGCCGCTCCGTTCCGCGCGGCCCGACCGGCCGGATTGCCGGTCTCGTTCTTCTGTCAGGGTCATTAGGGCATGGGGGCGGCTTCGTCAAGGTACGCCCCCGGCGACCGAACGGCGCTTGACGGCGTCAGAGGAAAAAGGCCGTGATGAACAGAATTTCGGCCAGGATCAGCGCATAGCCGACCAGCGCGGCCAACCCGTCGCGCGACGACAGTGCGAGCCCCAGCACGACCACATGCAGCGACAGCACGAAGGGAAAGCCCGGGATCAGGCCGACCAGTGTCATCACCGCCCCGGTCAGCAGCAGGATTAGCGCGATCGCGCGGCGCGCCACCGCGCCTTCGACCAGGAAGACGAGGCGCGGCATCAGATGCGGGCGCAGCCACAGCGCCCAGCGCTGGGCTTTCGCGACCGAGACGGCCAGCATGTGCCCCGAAAAGCTGACTCGTCCCAACCGGTCCGGCACCCAGATCTCCTGTGCGCCGGTCATCATGCGCCCGCCGATCAGGATCAGGAACAGCGCCACCACGTTCGGCACGCCGGGGATCATGCCCGTTGGCAGGATCAGCATCCCCGCCAGAAGGACAAGCAGCGGGCCGAAGCCGCGTGGCCCGATGGTCTCGACCAGATCGTGGACGCTGACCCGGTCGCGGGCAAGCGCAAGCGCGCCGAGGTCTTCCAGCAGGGACGAGATGATCCAGTCGTCGTCAGCACGCATTGCGTTCGGCCGCCCTGCCGGGAAACTGCGGTATCAGTTGCCGGGGCGGCCGCTGGCACCCCATCTCCGATGTCGCGCCGGTTTCGCGCAAAATCAAGGATCGTGCGGTATCGCTGTAACCTTCGCGTGTTGACAAGCGTTTGATCGCACCGGCATTGGAAGTCGAAGAGGCACCAATCCGGGAGGAGTATCATGGCGTATCGGTCGGTCAGGGGGATGGCGCTGGCTGGCAGCATGCTCGCGGGCTTCGCCTTGGGACCGGGGGCGCTGGCGCAAGGCGACGTTGCCGCGGTTCCGGGAGACGCGGCCGGGGCGCGGGTGATCGGCGAGGCGCTTGTCACCGGAACCGACGGATTGAGGCAGGACGTCGCGGAGGGCTTGCGCCTGCTCGAGGAGGCGGCGGCGGGCGGCGATGTGGCTGCCCGCGCGAGCCTGGGCAAGATGTTGCTTGACGGGATCGTGGTTCCTGCCGATCCGGCGCGGGCCGTTGCGCTGCTGGACGCGGCCGCCGCTGCGGGCGATGCAAGGGCCAGCCGGGTGCTGGCGAATGCGCTGCTCTGGGGCGGGCCGGTTGCTGCCGATCCGGCGCGGGCCAGGACGCTGCTGACTGCGGCCGCCGAGGCGGGCGATGTCGAGGCGATGCGGGTGCTGGGCGATAATCTCGTCGGCGGCTGGGCACTTGAGCGCGATGCCGTGGAGGGCCGGGCCTGGCTGGACCGCGCCATTGCGGCGGGCGATGTCGAGGCGCGGATCGCGCTGGGTGGTTTTCTGCTTTACGGGATCGGCCTGGACACCGACCCCGAAGCGGCCCTTGTGCAGTTCGAGGCGGCGGCCGAGGCCGGCAATGGCGCAGGGTTGGAAAGCTATGGCGAATGGGTGATGTGGAACCGGCGGGGTCCGTCCCGGGCCGAGGCCTATCTCCGGCGGGCGGCCGAGATGGGGCAGGCGGGGGCCTGGACCAAGCTGGCGGAGGGGGCGATGTATGGTTACCTGGGCGCAGACTCGCGTGCCAAGTTCCCGGCCTTCGCCGAGCGCGCTCGGGCTCTCGGTCAGGACCGTGTCGACGTGCTCGAGGCCGAACGGCAGATGTGGGGCATCAGCATGCGGGCGAACGGTCCCGCGGCGCTCGCGATTCTCGACGAGGCAGTCGAGCGGGGCAATGCCGAGGCGCTGAAGGCGCTGGTCGCGCTGAAGCGCGACGGCAACGGGATGAACGTGCGCCGCGACCGGGCCGGGGCCCGCGAGGCGCTGGACCGTTACGGCGAGTTGTTGACCCCCACCGAGGCGGCCCAACTGGGCCTGAGCCTGCGGGTGGCCGAGGCGCGCACGCCGCAGGATTTCGCGCCGCTGGCCGAGGCGCTGGACATGGCCGGGCCGTTGCGTTCCGCATGGTTTGCGGGGCAGCTCAACGCCGCCAACCCGAATTTCGCGATTTACCTGCTGCAGAAGCGCATGCGCGACGAGGGGCTCTATGCCGGTCCGCTCGACGGCGTTGCCACGCGCTCGACATTGCGTGCAATGCTAAGGGCCTGTCACATGCTGGCCGATACGTCGGGCTGCGCCGACAGCGTTATGAACCCGCGCGTCATTGCCGCGCTGCTGACCCGCTGAGGCGAGCGGGGCGCCGCGCAAGCGGTCCCCTGTCAGCCGGGTTCAGACCTGCATTTCCTTGGTCGCGCTCAGGCTCAATTCCGGGTGGTCGCGGGCCACCCGGTCGATATCCCATTGCAGCCGCGTCATGTAGACCACGTCACCATCATTGTCCGTGGCCATATGCTGCTTGTTCTTCTGGGTGAACGCCTCGACCGCGGCCTTGTCGCCATGGACCCAGCGGGCCGAGGTGAACTGGCTGGGCTCGAACCGCACGGGCAGACCGTATTCCAGCTCGATCCGGCTGGCCAGAACCTCGAATTGCAGCGCGCCCACGACGCCCACGATGAAGCCGGAGCCCATCATCGGCTTGAACACCTTGGCGGCGCCCTCTTCGGCAAACTGCATCAGCGCCTTGTCCAGATGTTTGGCCTTCATCGGGTCGCCCGCCCGGCAGACCTTGAGCAATTCCGGCGCGAAGCTGGGAATGCCCGTCACGCGCAGCGCCTCGCCTTCGGTCAGCGTGTCGCCGATGCGCAATTGCCCGTGGTTCGGGATGCCGATGATGTCGCCCGCCCATGCCTCTTCCGCCAGTTCCCGGTCAGCGGCCAGGAACAGCACCGGGCTTGAGACCGTGATCGGCTTTCCCGAACGCACATGGGTCAGCTTCATCCCGCGCTGGAAGTGCCCAGAGGCCAGCCGCACGAAGGCCACCCGGTCGCGGTGCTTGGGGTCCATGTTGGCCTGCACCTTGAACACGAAACCCGCGACGCGGGATTCCTCGGGGGCGATCTGGCGGGGTTCGGCGGGCTGGACCTGGGGTTCGGGCGCATAGGCGCCGATGCCCTCCATCAACTCCTTGACCCCGAAGGAATTGATCGCCGAGCCGAACCAGATCGGCGTCATGTGCCCTTCGAGAACCTGTTGCGGATCGAGGGGGGGCAGAAGCTCGCGCGCCATCGCCACCTCCTCGATCAGCTTCTCGCGCAGGTCGTCCGGGACATGCTCGGCCAGTTTCGGGTCGTCCAGCCCGTCGATCCGGATCGATTCCGCCACGCGGTTGCGGTCGGCCCGGTCCATAAGTTCCAGCCGCTCGTTGATCATGTCGTAGCAGCCCAGGAAATCGCGCCCCATTCCGATCGGCCAGCTTGCCGGCGTGACATGGATTGCCAGCATTTCCTGGATCTCGTCGATGATCTCGAACGTGTCGCGCGCCTCGCGGTCCATCTTGTTGCAGAAGGTCAGGATCGGCAGATCGCGCAGCCGGCAGACCTCGAACAGCTTCCGGGTCTGGCTTTCCACGCCCTTCGCGCCGTCGATCACCATCACCGCCGCATCGACGGCAGTCAGCGTGCGGTAGGTGTCTTCCGAGAAATCGCTGTGGCCCGGCGTGTCGACCAGGTTGAAGCGGTAGCGCCCGTAGTCGAAGGACATCGCCGAAGCCGAGACCGAGATGCCCCGGTCCTTTTCCAACTGCATGAAGTCCGACCGCGTGCGCCGGGCCTCGCCCTTGGCGCGCACCTGTCCGGCCATCTGGATCGCGCCGCCGTAAAGCAGGAACTTTTCGGTCAGCGTCGTCTTGCCCGCATCGGGGTGGCTGATGATGGCAAAGGTACGCCGCCGGGCAATTTCCGGGGGCAGGGCGGGGCGGTTTTGGGGGGCGTCCAGCATGGGCGCGGATATAGCGGCAGGGGCGCGGGCGCGCAATCGTCCCTAGCGCGCGATCAGCAGGTCGCAGGGCGGATCGCGCATCATGTCATTCGCAATGCTGCCCAGGATCGAGGGCGCGGCACCCGCCCTGCCATGGGCGCCCAGCGCGATCAGATCGGGCTGCAATGCCTCGATCCGCTCGGCCAGCACCCGATGCGCCGGTCCCTCGACGATCTCGACCTCGCGCAGATGGGCGGGCAGGACGTGGCTGTCGTGCCAGGCGGCCAGCCGCGTCAGGGCATCGGCACGCAGGGGCGAGGGCGTGCCAGGCACAGGCTCGGGCGCAAGAAAGCCGCGATAGGGAACATGCAGAGCATGCAGCCCATGGATATCGGCCTCGGGCGCAAGCCGGGCGGCGAGTTCCAGCGCCGCGGTCGAGGCGGGCGCGAAGTCGAGCGCGGCCAGCACTGTGGCATAGGCATGATCGACCGGATCGCGGACCAGCAGCACAGGGCGCGGCGAATGGCGCACGATCCGCTCCCTCGTGGTTTCGCGCAGGATATCCAGAAAGGCGCGCGGCCGGTGCAGCCCGAGGATCACCAGAGCCGCATCAAGTTCCGCCGCCAGCGCCGGGATCGCTTCGGACGGATCGCCCAGGACGATCCTGGTGTCGTGGCTGACCTCGCCCGAATGGGGGATCGAGGCGGCGAACTGGGCCAGCCGCAACTCGGCCGCGGCGCTCATCTGGCCCGCGATCTCGGCGGGCAGGTCGGCGTCGATCACCGAGACCAGCACCAGATCGGTCCCGACCCAGCCCGCCAGCCGGAACGCCCGCTGCACCGCGCGGTCGGCGCGCGGGCTGAGGTCGGTGGCGACGAGAAAGGTCTTTGGCATCGGAGTTCTCCGTGGGTTTGCCGTCAAAGGATCGGGCGGCGCGGGCGGGCCTGTCAAGCGCACCGGCGGCGCAGCGATTGCGGTGCGGAGCGCAGGCGTTATGCTGGAGAACGCGCGTGGGGTGGAGGGCATGCCATGAAGACGGTTCTGATCGCCAACCGCAAGGGCGGCTGCGGCAAGACCACGATCGCGGTGACGCTGGCCGCGGCGCTGGCCGATGGCGGCTGGCGGGTGGCGCTGGCCGATGCAGATCCGCAGAAATCCGCCTGGCGCTGGCTCAGGCGCCGCCCTGCCGGGGCCGCGCCGATCAGGGCACTCGACTGGACCGGGGCGGGGGCGCTGGGCAGCAGCACCAAAGGGGCGGATTGGGTGATCGTCGACGCGCCCGGATCGATCTACGAAGAGGATGCCGCAGCCCTTGTCGCCGAGGCGCGGGCGGTGGTGGTCCCCGTGCTGCCCTCGTTCTTCGATGCCGATGCGACGCGGCGCTTTCTGCGCGAGATCGCGGGGATCAAGCGCATCCGCAAGGGCAAGGCAGGAGTGGAACTGGTGGCCAACCGGGTCCGTCCGCGCGGGCGGGATGCCGAGCGCCTTGCCGCCTTTGCCGAGAAGATCGGGCAGGCGCCCGTGGCAACGATCCACGAGCGGGTCGCCTATTGTGACCTGGCCGAAGCGGGGCTGACGGTGTTCGACAGCAATCGGAAGGTCTATGCGCCGATGCGTGCGCAATGGACCCCTTTGCTTGGGGCGCTGACGTCCTGAGACGTCGTGCGGGTGGGTCTGTTTGGCCGAAGGAGACGCGAAGGGGGCGTTCATGGATCTCGGGATTACGGGCAAGCGGGCGCTGGTCTGCGGCGCGTCGAAGGGGCTTGGCCGGGGTTGCGCCGAGGCACTGGCCGCAGCCGGGGTCAACCTGGTGCTGAACGCCCGCGGCGAGCAGGCGCTGGAGCAGGCCGCGGCGGCGATCCGCGCCGCCCATGGCGTGACGGTGACCGCGGTTGCAGCCGACATCACCGCCGCGGAGGGCCGCGCGCAAGTGCTGGCCACGGCGGGCGAGGTCGACATCCTTGTGACCAATGCCGGGGGGCCGCCGCCGGGGATGTGGACCGACTGGGAGCGGGCGGATTTCATCGCCGCGCTGGATGCCAACATGCTGACCCCCATCGCGCTGATGAAGGCGCTGTTGCCCGGCATGATGTCGCGGGGATGGGGCCGGGTGGTGAACATCACCAGCCAGTCGGTCAAGGCGCCGATCCCGGTGCTGGGGCTGTCGAACGCGGCGCGGGCGGGGCTGACGGGCTATGTCGCGGGCACCGCGCGTCAGGTTGCGCCGCATGGCGTGACGATCAACAACCTGCTGCCCGGAATCCATGCCACCGACCGGGCCGATGCGCTGGATCGCGACGTAGCCGCGGCCGAGGCGATCACGCTTGATGAGGCCCGCGCCCGGCGTGCCGCCACGATCCCCGCCCGGCGTTACGGCACCCCGGCCGAGTTCGGCGCGGCCTGCGCCTTTCTCTGCTCGCAGCATGCGGGGTTCATCGTCGGGCAGAACATCCTGCTCGATGGTGGTGCGGTGAACGTCACGCTCTAGCGGCGCGGCCTCCGGGCGACCGGTTTTCTGAAGCGTTGATTCTGGCGTCGCCCATGCAGCCACGATCAGCGGCATGGGTTCGCTGATCGGCACGCCGCCGAACGCGCTGTTCGCGGCGCATGTCGGGCGCAGAACCGGGACCGAGGTCGGGTCACTCGACTGGGCGATGGTGGGGCTGACCGCAGCGGCCTGGATCGCGCGGCGCGCTATCGAGCGGCTGTTACTCTGGGGTGACCTGAGCCTCAAACCGCCGGATGCCTCGATTGGGGTGATCGGCGGCACGAACCTGTTCCTGCTGCCATCGGACATTGGCAAGGATGAGTTGCGGCTTCAGGGTCCGGATGCCATGTGCGGGCTGCGCTGGGACATTCTGGCGCTGTTCTGCGGTTGTCTGGCGATTGCCACGCTGGTCGCTCGTTCGGGGTTTGCGCGCTGGATCGGCGGCCAGCTTGTGCGTCTGGATGCGCTTGCGTTGGTGCTGCTGATGGCGGGTCTGGCCGCGTCCATCCTCTTTGTCGGGGAACTGGCCAGCACCACGACGATGGCTGCGCCGATAGTCGGGGCGGCGGCGATGGGTTTGGTGTCAGATCCGGTGGCGGTTCCATTAACTGTCGCGCTGGCGGCGCAGGCCTGGGTTCTGCGGCCGGTGGAGACTGAGGTGGTCCCCGTTTTCTGGACAGATTTGCGGCGTTGCTAAGCTTGCCTGTTGATCATGCCGCCGCCTTCAGGTCTTGGCCCTGATGGGCCTCAACCGGTGTCCTTCCGCCAAGCGCCGAATGGG
>NZ_JAMYDV010000008.1 GCF_024128855.1 Rhodovulum tesquicola | reverse complement strand
TATATCGCGGCAACCCTCCGCAAGATCCTCGACCAGCACATGCAGAGCGATATCGCCGAGCTTATGCCCTGGAACTTCGCTGAATAGTCACGCGGCAAGCCGAAGGGTGGTCAGGCTGCGCTTACGGCGCAGGCACGCATAAGGCCGGACGATTCGGGCGCTTGGCGACTGATCGTATCCTGGGTGCCTGGCTTCGACACGCTGGCCATCACCGAGCAGGCCGCGATCACCGGGCAGAAGCGTGTGGTGGCCGATCCATCACGGCTGGAGGAGGTCGAGGGATGGACCCGCTCGGATCAGGTCTGGACGCGACATGCGGCGCTCCTGATGACGCTCCCCTGGACCCGCCAGCGCGACCCGAAACCCGCAGAGCGCGCGGTGCGCGAGCGGGTGCTGGGGTGGGCGGAAGACTACGCAGGCGACGGCGAGCGGCAGATCCAGAAGGTCCTGGCCGCGTGGCTCTGCGCGCTGTCGAAACGCGATCCCGACAGGGTGCGGACCTTTCTCGATACGCATGGCGGGCGGATGATGCCCTTCGCCCGGCGCAGCGCGGCGCGGCTGCTGGATTGACGGCCTCAGCCGAACAGCCGCCAGCGCGCCTTGACGAGGCTCTGAATCACCAGCCCCAGATAGACCAGATCAAGCGCCAGAAAGAACAGCCAGGGCCGCGAGAAGCCAAGCCCGATCCCGATCACGGTGGCGAACATCATCGGCCCGATCAGGCGGCGCGGCACCCGGATCGCCTTGGGTGACAGCGTCTTCAGCTTGGAGATCATCAGAAGCCCGACGATCCCCAGCCAGAGCGCCACGACAAGCGGCGCCTCGCGGAGATCGACCACGCCCGACAGCGTGGCAAAGGCGGGCAGAAGCCCCAGCATCGCCCCCGCGGGCGCCGGCACGCCCAGGAAATAGGGGCTCGACTTGTCGTCTTCCTGCGGCTTGCCCGACATCACGTTGAACCGCGCCAGCCTGAGACAGGTCGCGGCGGCGAAGATCAGCACGAAGATCCAGCCGATCCCACCCGCGGGCGTCAGCAGGTAATGATAGATCAGCACCCCCGGCGCGACCCCGAAGCACAGGAAATCCGACAGCGAATCAAGCTGCGCGCCGATTTCCGAGGTCGCCTGAAGCCGCCGCGCGATCAGCCCGTCCAGCCCGTCGATCACCGCGGCCAGCAGGATCAGGAACACCGCCGTTGCAAAGCGTTCGTCCATCGCGAAGCGGATCGAGGTCAGGCCAAGGCACATCCCGGCCAGCGTGACCATGTTGGGCACGAGTTGCAGGAAGGGCACGCGCTCGCCATTGTCGGGACTGCGCGTGTTGAAGCGTTTCATGCGCCCCGGGCCCCCGCCGCATTCATGCCGCCCAGATCGGCGATCACCGTCTCGCCCGCCACCATGGTCTGGCCAAGCGAGACCAGCGGCACCGCGTCCTCGGGCAGGTAGATGTCCAGCCGCGAGCCGAAGCGGATCAGCCCGAACCGCTCGCCAGTGGCAAGGTTCTGGCCCGCCGTGCTCCAGCACAGGATGCGCCGCGCCACCAGCCCCGCGATTTGCACCACGCCGTAGCGCCGGCCATCGGCCATTTCCACGGCCAGCCCATTGCGCTCGTTGTCCTCGGACGCCTTGTTGAGCGAGGCGTTCAGGAACTTGCCCGGCCGATAGGCGACCTTGGTGATCCGCCCCGCCGCGGGCAGACGGTTCACATGGCAGTTGAAGACCGACATAAAGACGCAGATCCGCATCATCGGTGCATCGCCCAGATCCAGCTCGGCGGGCGGCATGGCGGGCCCCATCAGCGAGACCAGCCCATCGGCGGGCGAAACCATGACGCCCGGCCGGTCGGGCACGACGCGCACCGGATCGCGGAAGAAGTAATAGACCCACACGGTCAGCCCCGCACAGACCCAACCCAGCGGTGCCCAGATCAGAAAGGCGACCAGCGTGACCGCAAGCCCGATGGCGACGAATTTCAGGCCCTCGGGATGCATGGGCTTGACGAAGGTGGACAGCATCGAGACGGACATCGGGTCCCCTGTTTCGAAAGGTGGTGCTCTGCTTAGCCCAGATGGGCCGGATTGAAAACGCCGGATCGGGTCGCAGCCCCCTACCCGCCGCGCAGCGCCCGGCGCATGATCTTGCCCGTCGCCGTCATCGGCAGGCTGTCGGCCCGGATCACCTTGCGCGGGGCGACATGGGGGCTGACCTGGTCGCGGACGCGCTGGATCAGCGCCTCGGCCAGCCCTTCCCATTCCGCGCCCGCGCGCAGCACCACATGGGCCACGACGATCTCGGTTCGCACCGGGTCGGGTTCGCCCACCACGGCGGCCATCACCACGTCGGGATGGCCCGTCAGGCAGGTCTCGATCTCGGTCGGCCCGATCCGGTAGCCCGCCGAGGTGATCACGTCATCATCGCGCGAGACATAGGTGAAATGGCCGCCCGCGTCGCAGATCCCCAGATCGCCCGTCCGCATCCACTCGCCCGAGAATTTCGCCGCCGTCTTGTCGGGCAGGCCCCAATAGCCCAGGAACATCGAGGCCGCCCCCCGGCGCACCGCGATCTCGCCCACGTCGCCCGGCGGCAAGGGCGCCCCGTCCGCCCCGATGATCGCGACATCGAAACCGGGTGTCGCGCGGCCCATCGCGCCCGGCGGCGCGGTCATCAATTCGGGCACGCAGGTGACGACAAGGTTGCACTCGGTCTGGCCGTAGAACTCGCAGATCTCCAGCCCCAGCGCCTGCCGCCCCCAGGCCAGAAGATCGGGCCCAAGGCTCTCGCCGCCCGAGCCGACGCTGCGCAGGCGCACCCCCGGCGGCACTGGCGCCTGGCGCATCAGCTTCAGCGCGGTGGGCGGCAGGAACAGGTTGCGCACCTTCAGCCGGTCGATCAGCGCCCATGCCTCGGCCGCGTCGAACTTGCGCATCCGGCAGGCCACCAGCGGCACGCCGTAGTAAAGGCAGGGCATCGCCATATCCATCAGCCCGCCGATCCAGGCCCAGTCCGCGGGCGTCCAGCCGCAATCGCCGGGCCGGGGAAAGCCGCGATGGTGCAGCTCGATCGATGGCAGATGCCCGATCAGGAAGCGATGGGCATGCAGCGCGCCCTTGGGCGGGCCGGTCGTGCCCGAGGTGTAGATCAGCACCGCCGGATCCTCGGCCAGCGTGTCGCGCGGGGCAGCGATCGGCGGGGCGGCGGCGATCTCGGCCCACAGATCGCGGGCGGGACCGCCATCGACGGACAGCACATGCGCCAGATCGGGCAGCCGGTCGCGCAGGGCGGCCAGCTTGGCCGCGCCCTCGGCATCGGTCACGGCCAGCCGCGCGCCGCTATCGGCCAGACGGTATTCCAGCGCGTCCGGCCCGAACAGCGTGAACAGCGGCAGCACGATGGCGCCCAGCTTCATCGCGGCGAAATGCGCGACCAGAACCGCAGGCGATTGCGCCAGCAGCACCGCCACCCGGTCGCCCGGCCCCACGCCCGAGGCCGCCATCACGCTGGCCAGCCGGTCCGAGGCATCCCTGAGCGCGCCATAGCTCCATTCCCGGTCGCCATCCGAGGCGTCGAACACCGCCACGCGGCCGGGGTCGCGTTCGGCCCAGTCGTCGCAGCAGGCGCGCGCGATGTTGAACCGCTCTGGCACGGGCCAGCGGAACCAAGCGCGCATCGCGTCCCAGTCGCGCTGGTCGGGCAGAAGCCTTCGGTCGCTCATCGGATCATTGCGCGGCATGGATCGCGATCTCGCGTAGCGCGGTCAGCGGCACGCCCAGCGCCCGCATCGCCGGCAGCGACACCAGCGTGCCCGCACCCGGGGCGGCATCGCGCGGGCGCAGTTCCACCTGCACGCTGATCCCCGTCACCGGATCGACCAGCCGGCCCGGCCGCACCCGCGTGACCAGCGGCGTCACCGCCCAGAACCCCGGATCGGTCGGATCGCCAAGGCTGGCCACGCTGAGCCCCAGCCGGGCATCGCCCCCGCGCGGGGCAGCGCGCGCCGCTTCGCGCTGGGCGGGCGTCGTCGTGTCGAACTCCTCGGCGGTGCGCGCCTGCGGCGGCGGCGGGCGGACAGCTGCAACCGGCACGGCAGGCTCGGCCGGAACGGGCTCCGGCCCGCCCTTCGGAACCGCCGCGCAGGCCCCCAGCGCCAGCACCAGACACAGACCCGCGGTTCTTCTCATCCTGCCTGCCTCCCCTGTCGTTGCGCCCCAGCCTAGCCGCTTGCCGACCCGTCCGAAAGACGCTTGCCGCAAGCCATGGCCGCGCTTACCTTCACACTCATGGGAGAGCCGAAACTTATTGATCCTTTCGCCCGCGCGATCACCTATCTGCGCGTGTCGGTCACCGACCGCTGCGACTTCCGCTGTGTCTATTGCATGGCGGAAAACATGACCTTCCTGCCCAAGCGGGACCTGCTGACGCTCGAGGAACTGGACCGGCTCTGCTCGGCCTTTGTCGGGCTTGGCGTGCGCAAGCTGCGCGTCACGGGGGGCGAACCGCTGGTGCGGCGCGATATCCTGACCTTTTTTCGCGCGATGGGGCGTCACCTGGAAACCGGCGCGCTGGACGAGCTGACGCTGACCACCAATGGCTCGCAACTGGAACGCTTCGCCGGGGATCTGGCGGCGGCGGGCGTGCGCCGGGTGAATGTCAGCCTCGATACGCTGGACGCCGACAAGTTCGCCCGCGTCACCCGCTGGGGCAAGCTGACCCAGGTGCTGCGCGGGATCGACGCGGCTCAGGCGGCGGGGCTGAGGGTCAAGATCAACACCGTCGCGCTCAAGGGGTTCAACGAGGACGAATTGTTCCCCCTTGTCGACTGGTGCGCCGCCCGGGACATGGACCTGACCTTCATCGAGGTCATGCCGATGGGCGATCTGGGCAACGAGGACCGGGTCGGGCAATTCTGGTCGGTGCGCGATGTCCGCGCGCGGCTGGAGGAACGCTTCACCACGCTGGACCTTGCCGAACGCTCGGGCGGGCCCGCGCGCTATGTGCGGATCGAGGAGACGGGGCAGAAGATCGGCTTCATCACCCCGCTCAGCCACAATTTCTGCGAAAGCTGCAACCGGGTACGGCTGACCTGCACGGGCGAGTTGTTCATGTGCCTCGGCCAGGAGGATCGCGCCGATCTGCGGGCGCCGCTGCGGGCGCATCCCCAAGACGACGCGCCGCTGGTCACGGCCATCCGCGCCGCCATCGGCCAGAAGCCCAAGGGGCATGATTTCGACTATTCCCGCCAGCGCCCCGATGGACAGGTCTCGCGACACATGAGCCATACGGGCGGCTGAGCCCGGGCATAGCGGCGCGGCCAGAGGGCAATCCGATGATCGACAAGCTCGAGATGTTCATCGCGCTGGCGCGCGAGAAGCATTTCGGCCGGGCGGCGGAAAGCTGCGGCGTGACCCAGCCCACGCTGTCGGCCGCGATCAAGCAGCTTGAGGAACAACTGGGCGTGATGCTGGTCTGGCGCGGCTCGCGCTATGGCGGGCTGACGCCCGAAGGCGCGCGGGTGCTGGAACGCGCGCGGACCATCGTGGCCGATACCCGTGCGCTGCGCGAGGAAATGCGCGCGGTCAAGCAGGGGCTCTCGGGCGATCTGCGCATTGCCGCGATCCCCACCGCGCTGGCCGCCGTCAGCGCCCTGACCCAGCCGCTGACCACGCGCCACCTGGGGTTGCGGCTGACGGTGCTTTCGCGCAATTCGGCCGAGATCCTGCAGATGCTTGACGATCTACAGATCGACGCCGGGATCACCTATCTGGACAACGAGCCGTTGGGCCGGGTCACGACCCTGCCGCTGTATACCGAGCATTACAACCTCGTGATCCGCGCCGACGATCCGCTGGCAAGGCGCCGCGCGCTGACATGGGCCGAGGCCGCGGGGCTGGCGCTGTGCCTGCTGACGCCCGACATGCAGAACCGCCGGATCGTCGACCGCCACATGGCCGAGGCAGGGGTCGCCCTGCGGCCGCGGCTCGAGTCGAACTCGATCATCACGCTGATCGCCCATGTCCAGTCGGGCGGCTGGGCGACGATCCTGCCCCGGCGCAGCGTCGCGCCCTTTCTGGATGGCGGCGGGCTGGTCGCACTGCCGCTGACCCAGCCCGAGGCCGAGCATCAGGTGGGCCTTGTCGCGCCACATCGCGAACCCCACACGCCGGTTCTGGCTGCCCTGCTTGATGCCGCGCGACGGACGCAGTTCTGATAGAAAAATCCTATCGACCGACGAATACCCGGCATTGATCCGCCGCGCCCCGCTTTGGCACACTATCGCATGCGAAGAGGAGAGCGCGAATGACCCGGGAGGAGACCCCCAACGCCCAGCGGGCGCGCGAGATCGCGGCCGCCCATGCCGGGATGGACGGACCGCTCTTGCCGGTGCTGCATGCCGTGCAGCATGCGCTGGGCCACATCCCGCGCGAGACGCTGGTCCCGATGGCCGAGGAACTGGACCTGAGCGTTGCCGAGATCCACGGAGTCATCAGCTTCTACCCCGATTTCCGGACCGAGCCGGGCGGGCGGCGCATGCTCAAGGTCTGCCGCGCCGAAGCCTGTCAGGCGATGGGCGCCGATCGGCTGGGCGAGGACCTGCGCACAAGGCTGGGCGTTGACTGGCATGGCACCACGGCCGATGGCGCCGTGACGCTGGAGCCGGTCTATTGCCTTGGGCTGTGCGCCTGTGGCCCTGCCGCGCTGGTCGATGAAACGCCCGTGGCCCGCGCGACGGCCGAGCGGCTGGAGCGGATGGCCCGCGAGGTGATTGGATGAGCCTGACGCTATTCCTGCCGCAGGACGCCGCCGCGCTGGCCCTTGGCGCCGACGCGGTCGCCGCTGCGCTGTCCGCGGAGGCCCGGGCGCGCGGGATCGAGTTGCGGCTGGTCCGCACCGGATCGCGCGGAATGATCTGGCTGGAACCGCTGCTCGAGATCGAGCGCGACAGCGTGCGCCACGGTTTCGGCCCGCTTGAGGTTTCGGACACCGGGGCGCTTTTCGAAAGCGATTTCAGCGATCACCCCAAGGCGCTTGGCCCGGTCGAGGCGATCCCCTTCCTTGCCCGCCAGACGCGGCTGACCTTTGCCCGCTGCGGCGTGATCGACCCGCTGGATCTGGGCGCCTATCGCGCCCATGGCGGACTGAAGGGGCTGGCGCGCGCGCGGACCATGGCACCCGCGGACATCGTGGCCGAAGTCACCGAGTCCGGCCTGCGCGGCCGGGGCGGCGCGGGGTTCCCGACGGGGATCAAGTGGAAGACGGTGCTGGAGGCCGAGGGCGCGCAGAAATACATCGTCTGCAATGCCGACGAGGGCGACAGCGGCACCTTCGCCGACCGGATGCTGATGGAGGGCGACCCGTTCTGCCTGATCGAGGGCATGGCGATTGCCGGTCTGGCGGTCGGCGCAAGCCGCGGCTATGTCTATTGCCGCTCGGAATATCCCCATGCAATCAGGACGTTCGGCACCGCGCTTGAAATTGCACGCGGGGCCGGGCTGCTGGGCGCGGGCTTCGATATCGAACTGCGCGTCGGCGCGGGCTCTTATGTTTGCGGCGAGGAAACCGCGCTTCTGAACTCGATGGAGGGCAAGCGCGGCACGGTGCGGGCGAAACCGCCCCTGCCCGCCCACACGGGCTTCATGGGCCGCCCCACCGTCATCAACAACGTCATCAGCCTCGCCTCGGTCCCGGTGATCCTGGCCGAGGGGGCGGAGCATTACAAATCCTTCGGCCTGGGCCGGTCGCTGGGAACGGTGCCCTTGCAGGTCGCGGGCAACGTGAAACATGGCGGGCTGTTCGAGGCCGCCTTCGGCATGACGATCCGCGAACTGATCGAGGATATCTGCGGCGGCACCGCCTCGGGGCGCCCGGTCAAGGCGGTGCAGATCGGCGGCCCGCTGGGGGCCTATTTCCCGGCGCAGATGTTCGGCACCGCCCTCGGCTACGAGGAATGCGATGCGGCCGGGGGCCTGATCGGGCATGCCGGGATCGTGGTCTTCGACGACAGCGCCGACATGGGGCGGATGGCACACTTCGCGATGGAATTCTGCGCGGTCGAAAGCTGCGGCACCTGCACGCCCTGCCGCATCGGCGCGGTGCGCGGCATGGAGGTCATCGACCGCATCCGCGCGGGCGACCCGGCGGCGCCCGCGATCCTGGCGGATCTGTGCGAAACCATGCGCGACGGCTCGCTCTGCGCGCTGGGGGGCTTCACGCCCTATCCGGTCGAAAGCGCGCTGAAATACTTCCCCGAGGATTTCATCCCCCAGAAAGAGGCCGCGGAATGAAGGACTTCATCCTCCCCGATGCCGATTTCGGCACCCCCGCGCGCCGGTCCGACCGGACCGTGACGCTGAGCATCGACGGCTTCGAGGTGACGGTGCCCGAGGGCACCTCGGTCATGCGGGCCGCGGCGGAACTGGGCATCGAGATCCCCAAGCTGTGTGCCACCGACAGCGTGGAACCGATCGGGTCCTGCCGGCTGTGCCTGGTGGAAATCGAGGGCCGCCGCGGCACGCCCGCCTCCTGCACCACGCCCGTTGCGCCGGGCATGAAGGTCCACACCCAGACGCCCAGGGTGGCGAAACTGCGCCGCGGCGTGATGGAGCTTTACATCTCGGATCACCCGCTCGACTGCCTGACCTGCGCCGCCAACGGCGATTGCCAGTTGCAGGACATGGCGGGCGCGGTGGGCCTGCGCGACGTGCGCTATGCACCCGGCGCCAACCATTTCGAGACGCGCCAGAACGGCGAGGCAAACCCGCGCTACATGCCCAATGACGAGACCAATCCCTATTTCACCTATGACCCCGCGAAATGCATCGCCTGCTACCGCTGCGTCCGCGCCTGCGAAGAGGTGCAGGGAACCTTTGCCCTGACCGTCGAGGGCCGCGGGTTCGAGGCGCGGATCTCGGCAGGCGGCAGCGATTTCCTGTCCTCGGATTGCGTCAGTTGCGGGGCCTGCGTGCAGGCCTGCCCGACCGCCACCTTGCAGGAGAAATCCGTCATCGAAATGGGCACGCCCGACCGCGCCGTGGTCACCACCTGCGCCTATTGCGGGGTCGGCTGCAATTTCCGCGCCGAGATGAAGGGCGATCAGGTCGTGCGCATGGTCCCCGCCAAGGACGGCAAGGCGAACCGCGGGCATAGCTGCGTCAAGGGCCGCTTCGCGTACGGCTATGCAACGCACCCCGACCGCATCCTCAACCCGATGATCCGCGACTCGATCGACGAGCCATGGCGCGAGGTAAGCTGGCAGGACGCCCTTGCCTTCACCGCGCAGAAATTCCGCGCGATCCAGCAGCAACACGGGATCGGCGCCATCGGCGGCATCACCTCGTCGCGCTGCACGAACGAGGAAACCTTCCTCGTGCAGAAGCTGATCCGGCAGGTCTTCGGCAACAACAATGTCGATACCTGCGCGCGGGTCTGCCATTCGCCCACGGGCTATGGCCTCAAGACGACGCTCGGCACATCGGCGGGGACGCAGGATTTCGACAGCGTCGAACAGGCCGATGTGGTGCTGGTGATCGGCGCGAACCCGACCGACGGGCACCCGGTCTTTGCAAGTCGCCTGAAGAAACGGCTGCGGCAGGGGGCAAGGCTGATCGTGGCCGATCCGCGCCGGATCGACCTCGTGCGCGGGCCGCATGTCCGTGCCGCCCATCACCTGCCGCTGCGGCCGGGCACCAATGTCGTTCTGCTGACCGCCATGGCCCATGTCATCGTGACCGAGGGGCTGACCGACGATGCCTTCATCCGTGAACGCTGCGAGCTGGACGCCTATCAGGACTGGGCAGGCTTCGTCGCCGAGGGCCGCCACAGCCCCGAGGCGACCGAACAGCTGACCGGCGTGCCCGCCGCCGAGCTGCGCGCCGCCGCCCGGCTTTATGCCACGGGCGGCAATGCGGCGATCTATTACGGCCTCGGCGTGACCGAGCATTCCCAGGGCTCGACCACGGTGATGGCGATCGCCAACCTTGCCATGGCGACCGGCAATATCGGCCGCCCCGGCGTCGGCGTGAACCCGCTGAGGGGCCAGAACAACGTGCAGGGGTCCTGCGACATGGGAAGCTTCCCGCATGAATTGCCGGGCTACCGCCATGTCCATGACGCGGACGCGCGCGGGATGTACGAAAGGCTCTGGAACGTCACGATCTCGGACGAACCGGGGCTGAGGATCCCCAACATGCTGGATGCGGCCGTGGGGGGAACCTTCAAGGGCATCTACATCCAGGGCGAGGACATCCTGCAATCGGACCCGGACACGAAGCATGTGGCCTCGGGGCTGGCGGCGATGGACTGCGTGGTGGTCCACGACCTGTTCCTGAACGAGACCGCGAATTACGCGCATGTCTTCCTGCCCGGCTCGACCTTCCTGGAAAAGGACGGGACCTTCACCAATGCCGAACGCCGGATCAACCGCGTCCGCCGGGTGAAGGCGCCCCTGAACGGGCTGGCCGACTGGGAGGTGACGCAGGCGCTGGCAAATGCGATGGGCGCGGGCTGGGCCTATGCCCACCCCGCCGAGATCATGGCCGAGATCGCCGCGACCACGCCCAGCTTCGCGGGGGTGTCCTATGAGTTGCTGGAACGCGAGGGCTCGGTGCAATGGCCCTGCAACGCGGCGGCGCCGCTTGGCACCCCGATCATGCATGAAGGCGGGTTCGTCCGGGGCAAGGGGCTGTTCGTGGTCACCGACTATGTGCCGACCGACGAGCGCACCGGGCCGCGCTATCCGCTGTTGCTGACCACGGGGCGGATCCTGTCGCAATACAATGTCGGCGCCCAGACCCGGCGGACGGCGAACACCATCTGGCACGAGGCGGACGTTCTGGAAATCCACCCCCACGATGCCGAAACCCGCGGCATCAAGGAGGGCGACTGGGTGCGGCTGGCCTCGCGCTCGGGCGAGACGACGCTGAGGGCGACGCTGTCCGACCGCGTCAGCCCGGGCGTGGTCTATACCACCTTCCACCACCCCGAGACGCAGGCCAATGTCGTCACCTCGGACTATTCCGACTGGGCCACGAACTGCCCGGAATACAAGGTGACGGCAGTGCAGGTGGCGCAGACCAACGGCCCCTCGGACTGGCAGCAGACCTATGCCGAGCGCGCCCGCGCCGCCCGGCGCATCCTTCCGGCAGCGGAATGAGCGGGGGCGCCACCAGAACCACGGCGCTGGCCGTGGGTCCCGGCGCGGCCGAACGGGCGGGCCGCAACCTTGCCCGCGAGGTGCCGGTGGCGCTGACCTATGACGGGACCACCCATGCGGTGATGCTGGCCAGCCCTGGGGATCTGGAGGATTTCGCGCTGGGCTTTTCGCTGTCCGAGGGCATCGTCACGGCACCCGGCCAGATCGAGCGGATCGAACGGGTGGACCACGCCGAGGGGATCGAGCTGCGCATCTGGCTTGCCGCGGGGCTGGGCGCGCGGCTGCTGGAGCGGCGCCGCGCGATGGCGGGGCCGGTGGGCTGCGGATTGTGCGGCATCGACAGCCTGAAAGAGGCCACCCGCCCCCTGCCCACGCTGCCGCCCGGCGGGGTGCGGCTGGCCGAGGGCGACATCGCCCGGGCGATCACCGCGCTGGCGCTGGCCCAGCCGCTGCATGCCGAAACGCGGGCGATGCATGCGGCGGGGTTCTGGACGCCCGGCGAAGGGCTGGTCCTCGCGCGCGAGGATGTGGGGCGGCACAACGCGCTCGACAAGCTTTTCGGCGCGCTGGCGCGGGCCGGGCGGGATGCCTCGGGCGGCGCGATCGTGATGACCTCGCGCGTTTCGATCGAACTGGTCCAGAAGGCGGTTCTGGCCCGCGCGCCCATCCTGATCGCCGTTTCCGCCCCCACCGACCGCGCCGCCGCGGCGGCCGAGGCGGCGGGGCTGACCCTGATCGCGCGCGCCCGTGGCGCGGGCTTCGACATCCACACCCATCCCGACCGGATCGCATTGACAGAGGTTCCCCATGACGCCTGAGAAACTGATCTACATGGCCAACCAGATCGCCACCGCCTTTGCCCGGCGGCCCGAAGACGAGGCGGTGGCCGCAATCGCCGAACATATCGACGCCTTCTGGGGGCCGGGGATGCGGGCGCAACTGCTGGCGCTGGCCGAAGCCGGTGCGCCGGATATCTCGCCGCGGGTACTGCGCGCGGCGGAACGGATTCGCCGGCCCCAAGCGGCGTAGCCGGCCCGTTCCGGGCCGGTTCGGGTATTTTTTCCAAGAAGAAACAGCGGACGCGCTGCGGGGATCAGCGTCTTCCGTCGAATTTCAGCGGCAGGGTGAAGCTGTAGCTGGCGCGGTCCAGCCCCCTTGGCGCGGTCGGAAACGGCCCGGCGCGGCGGACAGCAGCCAGCGCCGCGCGGTCCAGCGCGGGATCGCCCGCGCTTTGCACCAGCCGCGCCGAGACCAGCGCGCCCTCGCGCGTCACCACCAGTTCGACCAGCGCCCGGCCGGTCGCGCGGGTCTCGCGCGGGTAGCGGTGGACCCGGCTGACCCGGGCAAGGATCCGCCCGCCCCATTCGGCATGCAGCGCGCGGGCAGCGGCCTCTGACAGGGCGGGCGCGGCGCGGGCAGGCGCGCCGGCCTGCGGCGCGCGCTCGGTGCCCCGGGCGGTCTGGGCCGGGGCGGGCGGCGGTGCCGCTTCGGGACGGCGTTCGGGGCGCGGGGCAGCCATCGGCGGCTCGACCGGGGGCGCATCCGGCGCGCGCAGCCCCTCGGGACGCGGGGGCATGTCGGGCGGCAGCGGCGCGTCATCGGCCCGGCCCGGTGCGGGCGGGACGGCCAGGATGGCCGTCTCGGCCGGGGGCGGCGCGATTGCGGGCGGCGGGGAAAGCGCGGCGGGTGCGGCATCCGCGCCGGGGGCCTCGGGCGACGGCAGGGCGACGGGCGGGGCCGGGCGGGCCTCGGGGTCGGGGCTGCGCGGCGCGGTGACATGCGTCGGGACGACGGGCTCGGGCGCGGCGGTCTGGACCTCGGGCGGCGCGGTCCATTCCTCGGCGAGGCGCGACAGCGCGGGCGGGGCGGCCGCCAGCGTCACCAGCGCAGCCCCCCCCTCGCCACCCCCGCCCCCGGGTGCGCCTTGCGGCCCGGCGGCAAGGCCGAACGCCGCCACATGCAGCCCCGCGGCCAGCGGCAGGAAGACCGACAACTCGGCCAGCCGTCTCATCGCGGCACCGTTTGCAGGCGCAACGCGCCCTGCCCCTCGGCCGCAAGCCGCGCCGCCAGCCTTGCCAGCGCCGCGGCCTCGACGCCTGCATCGGCGCGGATCACCAGCGGCTGGACGGGGTCGCGGGCGGCCAGCGCGGCAAAGACCGCCTCGCCCCGCGCCGCGCCATAGGCCAGCGCCCCGTCGGCGGACAGGTAAAGCGTGTCGCCCGCAAGCGGATCCTGCGCCGCGGCGCGGAGCGGCGTGGTCTCGAAGGGTTCGGGCGGAGCGATCCGGGCGCTCATCAGGAAGAAGATCAGCAGCAGGAAGACCACGTTTATCATCGGAACGATACTTTCGGCCCTGGCGCGCGGGGCGGGAGTGTCGAAGTCGAACATCGCCCCTACTCCACCAGCACCAGACCGGAGAAGCCCGCGCCCGCCAGCTCCTCCATCGCATCGACAAGGGCCTGAAGGGCAACCCCGTCGCGCGGGCGGATCAGCACCGGATCGGCGGGGCTGCCGGTCAGCCGGCCCAGCGCCGCGGCCAGGGCGGGCAGGTCCATCGCGACACCGTTCAGCCGCAGCCCGCCGGGCGCCACCTCGACCAGCCGGGGCGGGCCCTGCCATTCGGCCGGGGCAGCCGTGGCCGGGGTCAGCTCCAGCCCCGAAAGCGGGCCGAAGCGGGCGGCGATCATGAAGAACACCAACAACAGGAAGACCACGTCGATCATCGGCGTCAGGCTGGGGCGGCGGATGCGGCGGGGCGTGCCGAAGGCGAACATCAGCGCGCCCCCCCGGCCAGGAACAGCCGCGTCGCCAGATCCTCCATATCGGCCCGGGCGCTGTCGGCGATGGCCTCGAACCAGGTGACGGCCATCGCGGCGGGGATCGCCACGGCCATGCCCGCGGCGGTGGTCAGCAGCGCCGCCCAGATGCCCCCGGCCAGGTCGGACGGGTCCGCGGCGGCGCCAGAGGATTCCAGCGCCTGGAACGCCTCGATCATGCCCATGACCGTGCCCAGAAGCCCCAGCAGCGGCGCGATCACCGAGATCAGCTCCAGCGCCCTTATCCCCGCGCGCGCCTCGGCCAGCAGGCGGCGGGCGATGCGGGTGGTTTCCTCGCGGGCCTTGGCCTCGGGCAGGTCCGAGCCCAGCGCCCCGATCGCGGCACGCACCAGCCGGGCACGCAGCCCCACCCGGCCCGCGACGGTCGCCGCCGCCTCGTCGCGCGCGCCCTGTTGCCAGAGCGCGACGGCGCGTTCGGCGCGCTGGCCCGCAAAGGCGCCCAGCAGGGCAAGGCGCCACAGCTTCCACAGGATCAGCGCCAGCGTCACCACCGACAGCGCCGCGATGGCCCAGATCGCCGGGCCGCCGCGTTCAAGGAACAGGGCAATCGCCTCCATCATCGACCTCCTTCCGCGCCCCGGAGCGCGGTGCATATCGCCTCCAGCCCCTCGGTCAGCGCCGCGGGGCCGGGCGAGAGGATCAGCGGCGCCTTGATCTCGTGGTTGCGGGCCCCGCGCACCGCCGGGACGCTGTCCCAGCCGGGCCGCGCGGCGATCTTCTCGGGGCGCAGCTTCTTGCCGCACCACGAGCCGAGGATCACTTCGGGCGCGGCGGCGATCACCTCGACATCCGTGACCACCCGATCCTTCGCGGCCTGCCGCCTGGCGAGATGGGCGAAAACATCCTCGCCCCCGGCGATCCCGATCAGGTCGGACACCCAGCCCACGCCGGACAGGCGCGGCTCGTCCCATTCCTCGAAATAGACGCGCGGGCGGTGGGGGCGCGGGGCGGCGCGCAGGGCGTCGAGCCGCGCCTGATAGCCCGCCGCCAGCGCCTCGGCCCGGTCGGGCACGCCGGTCAGCGCGCCGAGAAAGCGGATCATGGCGAGGATGCCCGCCACATCGCGCTGGTTGAAGGCATGCACCGCGATCCCCGCCCGGATCAGCCCGGCCGCAATCTCGTGCTGGATGTCCGAGAAGGTCAGCACCAGATCGGGATCGAGCGCGAGGATCTTCGGCAGGTCGGCCGACGAGAACGCCCCCACCCGCGGCTTTTCCCGACGCACGCGCGCGGGGCGGACGGCATAGCCGGTGACGCCCACGATCCGGTGATCCTGACCCAGCAGATAAAGCGTCTCGACCGTTTCCTCGGTCAGGCAGACGATGCGCTCGGGCGGGAAGCGGCGGGTCATGTCACCACCTCGACCGGCTGGACGATGGGCCCCTCGGGCGTGTCGGCCAGATAGGCGCGCAGCCCGAAGACGCGGGCGAGCGTTGGCGCGGTCAGCACCTCGCCGGGCGGGCCGTCCTCTTCCAGCCGGCCGCGATGCAGCACCAGAAGCCGGGTGCAGAACCGCGCGGCAAGGCCCAGATCGTGCAGCGCCGCGACGACCAGACGCCCCTCGGTCGCAAGCCCCGCGAACAGGCGCATGGTGGTGATCTGGTGGGCGGGGTCCAGCCCGGCGATGGGTTCGTCGGCGATCAGCACCGGGGCCTCCTGCGCGACGGCGCGGGCGATCAGGACACGGGCCTGTTCGCCGCCCGACAGCGCGGTGGCGCGGCGATGCTCGAACCCCGCCAGATCCATCCGGCCCAGCGCATCCGCGATGGCGGCGCGGTCGGCCGCGCCCATCCGCTGGCCGGGGCGCAGATGCGGCGTGCGGCCAAGGCCCACCAGCGTTTCCACGCTGACCGGCCAGGCGATTTCGCGCATCTGCGGCAGCCAGGCGGCTGTCCGGGCGCGGTCCGCCGCCGACAGCCGCGCCAGCGAGGATGTGCCCCTGTGACGGATCAGGCCAAGGGCTGCGCGCATCAGCGTGGTCTTGCCCGCACCGTTCGGCCCGATCAGGCCGACGAATTCGCCGGGGCGCAGGTCGGCCGAAACGTCATCGACCACAGGACAGGGGCCGCGATGGACGCTCAGATGCGACAGGATCAGCCCGGTCATACGCCCGCCTCGCGCCGTGTCTTGTAGATCAGGTGGAAGAACAGCGGCGCACCGAGGATGGCGGTCAGCACGCCGAGCTTCAGGTCTCGATCCGGCAGGATCAGCCGCACCGCAAGATCCGAGGCCAGCAGCAGCGCCGCCCCCCCCAGCGCCGAGGCCAGCAGAAGCCGCCCGGGCCGCGCGCCGACCAGCGGGCGCAGCAGATGCGGCACGATCAGCCCGACGAAGCCGATGGCCCCCGCCACCGCCACGCCCGCACCGACCGAGGCCGCAACCCCCAGCACCAGTGCCAGCCGCAGCCGCGAGAGCCGGATGCCCAGCGCCTCGGCCGCATCCTCGCCCAGCGTCAGCGCGTCAAGGCCGCGGCCCAGCCCCGCGATCAGAAGCCAGCCCAGCAGCGTCAGCGGCAGCGCCAGCCAGACATGGGTAAAGGACCGGTCCGCGAGCGACCCCATCATCCAGAACACGATATCGGCGGCCGCATAGGGGTTGGGTGACAGGTTCAGCACCAGCGCCGTCAACGCGCCGGCCAGCGAGGACAGCGCGATGCCCGCAAGGATCAGCGTGAAGGCCCCGCCCCGCGGGCCTGCCAGCACCAGCAGAAGCAGCACCGCGACCAGCGCACCGGCCAGCGCCAGCCCCGGCAGCGCCAGCGCATGCGCCGCCGCCAGCCCGGTCTGCAACGCGATCACCGCCCCCAGCGCGGCCGAGGCCGACACCCCGATCAGCCCCGGTTCGGCCAGCGGATTGCGCAGATAGCCCTGCAATGCGGCCCCCGACAGGCCGAGGCTTGCGCCCACCAGCACCGCGAGGATGGCGCGGGGCAGCCGGATCTCGCGCATCACCAGCGCGGCGGCATCGCCCTGCCCGGTGACCAGCGCGCCAAGGCTTTCGCCCGGGGCCAGCCCGGCCGGGCCGACCAGCAGCGCGGCCAGGAACAGCGCCGCGACCAGTGCGGACAGCGCGACGATCAGCGCCCGAAAGCTCATCGCCGCCACCCCTGCCCGCGTCCTGCGGGTTCGACAATTCGTTCGGCACACATGGCCGCGGTCCCCTCGCCCTTCATCATCTGTCCGGACGGGCGCAGGGGCCTGACGCAGACGGTGCACGATGCCACCTCTGCGGTCTGGCCGCCTCCGGGTCGCGCCCCGCGCCCGGACAGGGTGATCTTGCCTCGGCAGGTCTCCTGGCTTGCGGGTCATCGCTTGGCTGGCCTTCCCGGGGCATTGCGCCCAGTGGCACCTGTCAGCCGCGCTCTCCGCCTACAGTTGCGGGGGCAGCCGCGGAATTGCCCGTTGCCGGGCGCACCGCGTTCCCTTTTCATCCGCCCCTTGCGGGGTGGAACCGAAGTGGGTCATGCCTAGCGCATCGGCGGGAAATGTGAAAGGCCCTGATCGTCCGTCGGGCGGTGGCAGAGGGGGAATCCGGAAATCGGAATTCCATCGGACTTTCATCGGACTTTCATCGGACTTTCGTCGGCATCGCCCGCCCGGCCCTGCTCGCCCGCCAGACCGCGCAGGATCGGGCAATCGGGCCGGTGATCGCCCGCGCAGGCATCGACCAGGTCGGACAGCGTCGCGCGCATCTCGTGCAGTTCGGCGATCTTGGCGTCGATCTGGGCCAGGTGGTCCTGCACCAGACGCTTCACATCGGCGCTGGCCCGGCCCTTGTCGGCGTAAAGCGCCAGCAGGACCCGGCATTCCTCGATGGTGAAGCCCAAGCTGCGCGCCCGGCCGAGGAAGGCGAGGTTATGGGCGTCGCGTTCGGAGAAATGGCGATAGCCGTTATCCCCCCGCATCGGGCGGATCAGGCCGATCTCCTCGTAATAGCGGATGGTCTTGGGCGGCAGCCCGGTGCGCTCGGCCACCTGTCCGATATTCATGCGACCCTCCCGGTCACGGGGCGAAGCCGGCGCAGCCGCAGCGCGTTCGACAGCACGAACAGGCTGGAGGCCGCCATCGCCCCCGCCGCCAGCATCGGCGAGAGCAGCACCCCCCAGAGCGGCCAGAGCAGCCCTGCCGCCACCGGGATCAGCGCGGTGTTGTAGGCGAAGGCCCAGAACAGGTTCTGGCGGATGTTGCGCATCGTCCGGCGGCTGAGGTTCAGCGCCTCGGCCACGCCCTGCGGATCGCCCGCCATCAGCACCACATCCGCCGCCTCGATCGCGACATCGGTGCCGGTGCCGATGGCGATGCCGATATCGGCGGCGGCCAGCGCGGGGGCGTCGTTCAGCCCGTCGCCCACGAAGGCCAGCGGGCCATCGGCGCGCAACGCCTCGAGCGCCGCGACCTTGCCGCCGGGCAGCACGCCCGCGGTCACCCGGTCGATGCCCAGTTCGGCGGCGACGGCGCGCGCGGTCGCCTCGGTATCGCCGGTGATGAGCGCGGTCCGCACGCCCATGGCGTGCAGCGTGGCGATGGCGGCCCGGGCGGTGGGCCGGACCGGGTCGGCCAGCGCGAGGACCGCAATCGCGCGACCGTCGCGGGCGACATGGACCGGCGTTGCGCCGCTGGCCGCGATGCGGGCGGCGGGGCCTGCCAGATCGCCGGGGGCGATGGCGTGCTGGTCCATCAGCCGGGCGGCGCCGACAAGGATGTCGGCACCCTCGACCCGGCCCCTGAGACCGAAGCCCGGCAGCGCCTCGACCCCTTCGGCCTCGGGCGCAGGGACGGGGGCGGCGTTCAGGATCGCGCGGGCGATGGGGTGTTCGGAGCGGGACTCGAGTGCGGCGGCAAGGCGCAGCGCCTCGTCCCGGGTGACGCCGGGGGCAAGTGCCACCTCGGTCACCGCCGGGTGTCCCTCGGTCAGCGTGCCGGTCTTGTCGAAGGCCACGGTCGTCACGCCCGCCAGCGCCTGAAGCGCCGCGCCCTTGCGGAACAGCACGCCCATTTCGGCCGCGCGGCCCGTGCCGACCATGACCGAGGTGGGCGTGGCCAGCCCCATCGCGCAGGGGCAGGCGATGATGAGGACCGAGACGCCCGCGACCAGCGCCAGCCCCAGCGCGGGGGCAGGACCACGGGCCAGCCACAGCGCGACGGTGACGGCGGCGACGGCCAGAACGACGGGCACGAAGATGCCGGTTACCCGGTCGGCCAGCGCCTGCACCGGCAGCTTCGCGCCCTGTGCGGTCTCGACCAGGGCCACGATCCGGGCAAGCGCGGTGTCCGCCCCCACCGCCGTCGCGCGGAAGCGCAGTGCCGCGGGGCCGTTCACGGTGCCGCCGGTGACCGGATCGCCGGGGGACTTGTCCACCGGCATCGGCTCGCCCGTCAGCATGGATTCGTCGACCGGCCCCTGCCCCTCGACCAGCTCGCCATCGGTGGCGAAACGCTCGCCGGGCAGAACCTCGATCAGGTCGCCGGGCACCAGCGCCTCGACCGGGCGATCCTCGATGCCCGCGGCGGTGACCACGCGGGCGGTGGCGGGGCGCAGGGCCATCAGCCGCCGGATCGCAGCCCCGGTGCGCCCCTTGGCGCGGGCCTCCAGCGTGCGGCCCAGCAGGACCAGCGTGACGATCACCGCCGCGGCCTCGAAATAGACATGCGCGGTGCCGGGGGGCAGCAGGCCGGGGGCGAAGGTCGCGATGGTGGAAAACCCCCAGGCGGCGCCGGTGCCCAGCGCCACCAGCGCGTTCATGTCGGGCGCCCCCCTGAGCAGGAGCGGCAGGCCGCGGGCGAAGAAGACGCGCCCCGGCCCGGCAAGGATCGCGCTGGTCAGCAGGAAGGAGAGCACGCGCAGCGGCTGGTCGCCCGCGATCCCGGCCAGCGCGGCGTGAAAGCCGGGGATCATGTGGCCGCCCATCTCGATGGCGAAGACCGGCAGGGCGAGCGCCGCGGCCAGCAGCGTGCGGCGGGCCAGCGCGCGGGCCTCGGCCGCCTGGGCGGCGCCGGGGTCGCGGGAGGTGCCCGCCAGCGGGGTGGCGGGATAACCGGCCTCGGCCAGCGCGCGGGCGAGCGTTGCGGCATCGGCCAGCCCCGCGATCACCTGCGCGCGGGCCTCGCCGGTGGCGAGGTTCATGCGGGCCGCGGTGACACCCGGCAGCGCGAGAAGCGCGCGTTCGATCCGGGCGACGCAGGAGGCGCAGGTCGCGCCCTCGACGGCCAGCGCGATCTCGGTGCGGGAGACACCGAAGCCGATGGATTCGACGGCGGCGACCAGCGGCGCGACCGCGCCGCCATGATCCACCTCGGCGGTGGCGGTGGCGAGGTTGACGCGGGCGGCTGCGACGCCGGGCTGGTCGGCCAGCGCGCGTTCGACCCGGCGCACGCAGCCGGCGCAATGCAGCCCCTCGAGCCGCAGCCGCGTGGTGGTCGTGGTGGAAACGGTCGCGTCCATCCTGATCTCCCGGGTCCGGATGCACCCGAGATAGGGGTTCCAGTTACGGGAAGGTCAAGGGCCGGTCGCGGGGAACGGGCGTCATTTCGGCAGGAAGCCGCCCTGCCGCCCGACGATATGGCCATGCACGCGCCGCCCCGCCGCGCTGAGGGCGGTATCGGCGCGATGCACGAGGAACCATTGGCGCACCAGCGGCAGCGCCTCGGCCTCCAGCTCGACCAGGCGGTGCGCGCGCAATTCCTCGATCACGGTGTGGCGCGAGATCAGCGCGATGCCCAGCCCCGCCATGACCGCCTGTTTCATCGTCTCGTCGCCATCGACCTCGATCACCCGGGCGGGGCGGCCGCGGCCCAGCCGTTCGAGATAGCGTTCCAACAGGATGCGGGTGCCCGATCCCTCTTCGCGGGTGACGACGGGCTGGGACATGATCGCCTCGGGCGCCACCCGCCCCTGCGCGGCCAGCGGATGGCCGGGCCGCGCGATCAGGATATAGGGATGCGGGCCGAGCACGGTGGCCTGCACCTCGGGATGGCGCGGCGGGCGGCCCATGATCGCGAGATCGACGCTGGCGCTGGCCAGGGCGTTCACGATCTCGTCGCGGCTGCCCACGCGCAGGATGACATCGACGGTGGAGAAGGCGCGCTGCAACTCGGCGACGAGGCGGGGCGCGAAATAGCGGGCGGTGGCGACCACGCCGAGGGTGACCATCCCCTCCATCCCCTCGTTGATCGCGCGGACATGGTCGGCGCAGGCCTCCAGCGCGGTCTCGATGGCGCGGGCGCCGACCAGCACCGCCTCGCCCTGGCGGGTCAGCCGCGCGCCGCCCTGCGGCCCGCGTTCCAGGAGGCGGGCGTTGAAGCTGGATTCGAGCTGGCGCAGCTGGCTGTGGACCGCGGGCGGGGTGAGGCGAATTGCCTCAGCCGCCGCGGTCAGCGATCCATGCTCGGCCACGGCCTGCAAGGCCCTGAGTTGCTTGAGGGTGACGGCTTCGGGCTTGGGCATTAAATTTTTTCTAACGCAGCTTCGAAGTTTTTAAATTCTGTACAGGGCGCGTTCTCATCTAGCAACCGGCATCGGCATCCCGCCGCCAGATTCGGGAGAAAACTATGCAGACGAAGAATCCGATCCGGGATTTGCAGCATATCCCCGCCGCGCTTCAGCCGCTGATGAACGCGCTTTGCGAGGTCGGCGCCGACCTGTCCAACACGATCCAGCGCGGGCCGCTGGGCGGTGCGCTGGGCGCGGAGGTCGGCGAGAATACCGGCGGCGACACGCAGAAGGCGCTGGACGTGCTGGCCGACGAGGCCTTTGCCCGGCGCCTGGCCACGGCGGATGTGCGCTGGTACGCCTCGGAGGAACAGGACAGCGTGGTCGAGCTTGACCCCGAGGGCCGCTTCGCGCTGGCGATCGACCCGCTGGACGGGTCGTCGAATATCGAGGTCAACGTGTCGATCGGCACGATCTTCTCGATCTTCGAGGCCAGGGAGGACGGCGATGCCAGCTTCCTGCGACCCGCGCATGAGCAGATCGGCGGCGGCTATATCATCTTCGGGCCGCAGACCATGCTGGTCGTCACCTTCGGCAAGGGCACGCAGGAATACCTGCTGGACCCCGACAGCAAGCAGTTCGTGCTGGTGCAGGAGGCGGTGAAGGTGCCGACGAACGCGCGCGAATTCGCGATCAACGCCTCGAACTACCGCCACTGGGCCAAGCCGATCCGGGCCTATATCGACGATTGCATCGCGGGCGACGAAGGCCCGCGCGAGAAGAATTTCAACATGCGCTGGGTGGCCTCGCTGGTGGCCGAGACGCACCGGATCATCAGCCGGGGCGGCGTGTTCCTGTATCCCGGCGACTCGCGCAAGGGCTATGAGAAGGGCCGGCTGCGCATGGTCTACGAATGCGCGCCCATCGCCTTTGTCATCGAGCAGGCGGGCGGGTCGGCGACGGATGCGCAGGACCGCATCCTCGACAAGACCGCGACCGAGCTGCATGCCCGCACGCCCTTCGTCTTCGGCTCGACCGACAAGGTCAGCCGCGTCGCCGCCTATCACGACCTTCCCGAACAGGAGGTCAACGCACTGTTCGGCAATCGCGGCCTGTTCCGCGTCTGAAGCCCCTGGGAGGATAGACATGAGCAAGAAACACCCGATCATCTCGGTCACCGGTTCGTCTGGCGCCGGCACCTCGACGGTCAAGCACACCTTCGACCAGATCTTCCGCCGCGAGGGCGTGAAGGCCGTGTCGATCGAGGGCGACGCCTTTCACAAGTTCAACCGCAAGGACATGAAGGCGGAACTCGACCGGCGCTATGCCGAGGGCGATTCGACCTTCAGCCATTTCAGCTATGAGGCCAACGAGCTGAAGGAGCTGGAGCGCGTGTTCCGCGAATATGGCGAGACCGGCACGGGGCGCACGCGCCACTATGTCCACGACAATGACGAGGCCGAGCTTTACGGCGTCCCGCCGGGCGAGTTCACCGACTGGGCGCCCTTCGAGGAGGGCTCGGACCTGCTGTTCTACGAGGGGCTGCATGGCGCGGTGGTCAATGACGAGGTGAACCTGCCCCGGCATGCGGATCTGAAGATCGGCGTGGTGCCGGTCATCAACCTGGAATGGATCCAGAAGATCCACCGCGACAAGGAAAAGCGCGGCTACACCACCGAGGCCGTGACCGACGTGATCCTGCGCCGGATGCATGCCTATGTGCATTGCATCATCCCGCAATTCACCGAGACCGACATCAACTTCCAGCGCGTGCCGGTGGTCGACACCTCGAACCCGCTGGTGGCGCGCTGGATCCCGACGGCCGATGAAAGCCTGGTGGTGATCCGGTTCAAGAACCCCCGCGGCATCGACTTTTCCTATCTGGTCTCGATGATCCATGGCTCCTGGATGAGCCGGGCGAACTCGATCGTCGTGCCGGGCAGCAAGCTGGACCTTGCGATGCAGCTGATCCTGACGCCGATGATCGAGCGTCTGGTGTCCGAATCGAAACGCGCCTGAGGAGGCAAGCGACATGAACGCCCCCAAGAAGATCGACACCGGCGCCGAGGCGCTGATGGCCACCGCCATCCGGGTGCTGGCGATGGATGCGGTGCAGGCCGCCAATTCCGGACATCCGGGCATGCCGATGGGCATGGCCGATGTGGCCGCCGTGCTTTACAACCGCTTCCTGAACGTCGACCCCTCCAGCCCGACCTGGCAGGATCGCGACCGCTTCGTGCTGTCGGCGGGGCACGGGTCCATGCTGATCTACGCGATCAACCACATGCTGGGCTATGCCGACATGGACATGGACCAGGTGAAGAACTTCCGCCAATGGGGCTATCGCACCGCCGGGCACCCGGAATACGGCCATGCCGACGGGATCGAGACCACCACGGGGCCGCTGGGCCAGGGTGTCACCACCGCGGTCGGCATGGCGCTGGCCGAGCGGATGCACAATGCCCGTTTCGGCGACGACCTGGTGGACCATTACACCTATGTCATCGCCGGCGACGGCTGCCTGATGGAGGGCATCAGCCACGAGGCGATCGACATGGCGGGCCATTGGGGCCTGGGCCGGATGATCGTGCTGTGGGACGACAACAAGATCACCATCGACGGCTCGACCGAGCTGTCGACCTCGACCGACCAGCTGGCGCGCTTTGCCGCCGCGCAATGGCATGTGCAATCGGTCGACGGCCATGACCGCGAGGCAGTCGCCGCCGCCATCGAGGCCGCGCGTCAGGATCCCCGCCCCTCGCTGATCGCGTGCCGGACGGTGATCGGCCAGGGCGCGCCGAACAAGGCGGGCAGCCACAAGGTCCATGGCGCGCCGCTGGGCGCCGAGGAGATCGCCGCGACGCGCGCGGCGCTGGACTGGCCGCATGAAGCCTTCACCCTGCCCAAGGCGGTCTATGACGCCTGGGGCGCGGTGGCCGCGCGCGGCCGTGCCGCCCGCGAGGGCTGGGAGGCGCGGCTGTCGGTGTCCGAGCAGGCGGGCGCCTTCGAGCGGTCCATCGCGGCCCCCGATGCCGGGGCGCTGGCCACGGCCATGGAGGCCTACAAGGCCAAGCTGTCGGCAGAGGCGCCCAAGGTCGCGACCCGCAAGGCCAGCGAGATGGCGCTGGAGGTCGTGAACGCGACGCTGCCCAACACGGCGGGCGGCTCGGCCGACCTGACGGGGTCGAACCTGACCGTCACCGCGGGCATGCAGCCGATGTCGAAGGACAATTACGCCGGCAGCTACATCCATTACGGCATCCGCGAATTCGGCATGTCGGCGGTGATGAACGGGATCGCGCTGCACAAGGGCTTTGTCGCCTATGGCGGCACGTTCCTGGTCTTTGCCGATTACGCGCGGCCCGCGATCCGGCTGTCGGCGCTGATGGGGCTGCCGGTGACCTATGTGATGACGCATGATTCCATCGGCCTGGGCGAGGACGGCCCGACCCACCAGCCGGTCGAGCATCTGGCGTCCTTGCGCGCCATGCCCAATCTCAACGTGTTCCGGCCCGCCGATGTGGTGGAAACTGCGGAATGCTGGGAAATCGCGGCGACCGCCAGCCAGACGCCCAGCCTGATGGCGCTGTCGCGGCAGAACCTGCCCTGCCTGCGCACCGAGCATAGCGCCGAGAACCTTGTGGCGAAGGGCGCCTATGTCCTGCGCGAGGCGGACGGGGCGCGCGACGTGACGCTGATCGCCACCGGATCCGAGGTCGAGATCGCGATGAAGGCCGCCGACCTGCTGGCCGAGGAGGGCATCAAGGCCGCCGTCGTCTCGGCGCCCTGTTTCGAGCTTTTCGCCGCGCAGGACGCGGGCTACAAGGCCGCCGTGCTGGGCAGCGCGCCCCGCGTGGGTGTCGAGGCCGCCATCGAACAGGGCTGGGCGGCGCTGCTGGGCGAAAGGTCCGCCTTCGTGGGCATGTCGAGCTTTGGCGCCTCGGCGCCGGCCGAGACGCTTTATGCCCAGTTCGGCATCACGCCCGCGGCCGTGGCTGCGGCCGCCAAGAAACTGATGAAGTAGGAAGGGTCCATTAATGACTGTGAAGGTTGCTATCAACGGCTTCGGCCGGATCGGCCGCAACGTGCTGCGCGCCATTGTGGAATCGGGCCGCACCGATATCGAGGTGGTCGCGATCAACGATCTCGGCCCGGTCGAGACCAATGCCCATCTGATGCGCTATGACAGCGTGCATGGCCGGTTCCCCGGCACCGTGACGGTGAATGGCGACACCATCGACGTGGGCCGCGGCCCGATCAAGGTGACGGCGATCCGCGACCCCAAGGACCTGCCCTGGGGCGATGTCGATATCGCGATGGAATGCACCGGCATCTTCACCGCGCGCGACAAGGCGGCGTTCCACCTGGAGAACGGCTCCAAGCGCGTTCTGGTCTCGGCGCCCGCCGATGGCGCGGACAAGACCATCGTCTATGGCGTGAACCATGACACCCTGACCGCCGCCGATACGGTCGTGTCGAACGCGTCGTGCACCACGAACTGCCTGAGCCCGGTGGCCAAGGCGCTGAACGACGCGATCGGCATCAATCGCGGCTTCATGACCACGATCCACTCCTATACGGGCGACCAGCCGACGCTGGACACGATGCACAAGGATCTGTATCGCGCCCGCGCCGCGGCGATGAGCATGATCCCGACCTCGACCGGCGCGGCCAAGGCCGTGGGTCTGGTGCTGCCCGAGTTGAAGGGCAAGCTGGATGGCGTGGCGATCCGGGTGCCCACCCCCAACGTTTCGGTCGTGGACCTGGTGTTCGAGGCCAGCCGCGCGACCAGCGTCGACGAGGTCAATGCCGCGATCAAGGCCGCGGCCGATGGCCCGATGAAGGGGATCCTGGGCTACACCACCGAGTCGCTGGTCAGCATGGATTTCAACCATGATCCGCATTCCTCGGTCTTCCACATGGACCAGACCAAGGTGATGGACGGGACCATGGTCCGCATCCTGACCTGGTATGACAACGAATGGGGCTTCTCCAACCGCATGGCGGATACCGCCGTGGCGATGGGGGCGCTGATCTGATGGCGTTCACGCCCCTGACATCGCTGGATGTTGCGGGCAGGCGCCTGGCGGTGCGGGCCGATCTGAACGTGCCGCTGACGCGGGACGGGGTGGGCGATGCCACGCGCATCGCCCGCTTTGCCCGCGGGATGAAACCCCTTCTGGACCAGGGCGCGCGGCTGATCGTGCTGACCCATCTGGGTCGGCCGAATGGCGAGTTGACCCCGGCACTGACAACCGAACGGCTGGTGCCCGCGCTGGCCGAGGCGCTGGGCCGGAAGGTGATGTTCAACGACACCTGCGTCGGTCCCATCGTGGAACGGCGGGGCGAGGCCTTGCAGCCGGGCGAGGTCCTGCTGTGCGAGAACCTGCGCTTCGAGCGGGGCGAGGAACAGAACGATCCGCGGCTGGGCGCGGGGCTGGCGCGGCTGGGCGACATCTATGTGAACGACGCCTTTTCCTGCTGTCACCGGGCGCATGCCTCGACCACGGCGGCGGTTCTGGCGGCCGAGCGGGTGGCGGCGGGGCCGCTGTTCCTGGCGGAACTGGCCGCACTGCAAGGGGCGCTGGACGAGCCGCAATCGCCCTCGGTCGCGCTGATCGGCGGGGGTTCGGTCGCGCCTCGGCTGGGGCTGCTGAAACGGCTGGTGCCGAAGATCAACACGATCCTTCTGGGCGGGGGGATCGCCAACGCGTTTCTCTTCGCGCGGGGCTATTCGATCGGGCGGTCCTTCATCGAGCCCGAATATGCCGAGGACGTGCTGGAGATCGCGGCGCTGGCCGAGGTGGCGGGCTGCCGGATCGTGACGCCCGACGATTTCGTGGTCGCGGGATTCCAGCGGGTGGGGATCAATTCCTACCCGGTGCCGCTGGGCGGCGTGCGGGCGAACCGGCGCATCCTGGATATCGGGCCGAACACCATCGCGCGCTATCAGGACATCCTGCGGGATGCGCGCACGATCCTGTGGAACGGCCCCATGGGCACCTACGAGACGCCGCCCTTCGATGCGGGCACGCGGGCGCTGGCGCAGAGCGTCGCGGAACTGACGCGCTCGGGTCTGGCGGTGTCGGTTGCGGGCGGCGGCGACACGCTGGTCGCGCTGAACCGCACCGGGGTCGCGCATGACTTCACCCATGTCTCCACCGCCGGTGGGGCCTTTCTCGAATGGCTGGAGGGCCGGACGATGCCCGGCCTCGACGCCCTTGAACGCAAAGCAGATGCAGCCTGACGGAGGACTTTGATGGCACTGATTACCCTGCGGCAATTGCTGGACCACGCGGCCGAACATGGCTACGGCGTGCCCGCCTTCAACATCAACAACATGGAACAGGGCATCGCGATCATGGAGGCCGCCAAGGCCGTTGACGCGCCCGTCATCATCCAGGCCTCGCGCGGGGCGCGGAACTACGCCAACGACATCATGCTGGCCAAGATGATCGAGGCGCTGTCGATGATCTATCCCGACATCCCGCTCTGCATGCATCAGGACCATGGCAACAACGAAGCCACCTGCATGTCGGCGATCAAGCATGGCTTCACGTCCGTCATGATGGACGGCTCGCTGGAGGCCGATGCCAAGACGCCCGCGAGCTATGAGTACAATGTCGAGATCACCGAGCGCGTCTCGACGATGGCGCATTGGGTCGGCGCCTCGGTCGAGGGCGAACTGGGCGTTCTGGGGTCGCTGGAAACCGGCGAATCCGAGGCCGAGGACGGCCATGGCGCCGAGGGCAAGCTGGATCACAGCCAGTTGCTGACCGATCCCGATCAGGCGGTGGATTTCGTCAGGAAGACCAAGGTCGATGCGCTGGCGATCGCCTGCGGCACCAGCCACGGCGCCTACAAGTTCTCGCGCAAGCCCGATGGCGAGATCCTCGCGATGAGCGTGATCGAGGCGATCCACAAGAAGCTGCCCGATACCCATCTGGTGATGCACGGTTCCTCGTCCGTGCCGCAGGAATTGCAGGACATCATCAACGCCCATGGCGGCGCGATGCCCCAGACCTTTGGCGTGCCGGTCGAGGAAATCGTGCGCGGCATCAGGATGGGCGTGCGCAAGGTCAATATCGACACCGATTGCCGGATGGCGATGACCGGCCAGTTCCGCAAGATCGCGCAGGAGAACCCCAAGGAATTCGATCCGCGCAAGTTCCTGAAACCCGCGATGGACGCCATGCGCGACCTGTGCCGGGAGCGGCTCGAAGCCTTCGGCACCGCCGGGAATGCCAGCAAGATCAAGGTGATCCCGATGGACGACATGGCCAAACGCTATGCCTCGGGCAGCCTCGATCCCAAGACCAACTGAGACAAGCGGCGCCCGGCCCCGGAAACGGCCGGGCGTCCGTCACGGAAACGCGCGCAAACCGGACACCCTCGGGGAGGACCCAAATGGACCAATCGAACCGCTACGCGCGCCTCGATCTTGACGAGAAAGACCTGATCGCGGGCGGCCGCCATGTGCTGTGCGCCTATATCATGAAGCCGAAAGAGGGCTTTGGCGACTACCTGTCGGTCGCCGCCCATTTCGCCGCCGAAAGCTCGACCGGCACCAATGTCGAGGTCTGCACCACCGACGAGTTCACCAAGGGCGTGGATGCGCTGGTCTACGAGATCGACCCGGCGCGCGAGCTGATGAAGATCGCCTATCCGGTGGAGCTGTTCGACCGCAACATCATCGACGGGCGCGCGATGCTGTGCTCGTTCCTGACGCTGACGATCGGCAACAACCAGGGCATGGGCGATGTCGAATACGCCAAGATGCACGATTTCTACGTGCCGCCCGCCTATCTGCGCCTGTTCGACGGCCCGGCGATGAACATCGCCGACATGTGGCGCGTTCTGGGCCGCAGCGTCACCGATGGCGGCATGGTGGTCGGCACCATCATCAAGCCCAAGCTGGGCCTGCGCCCGCAGCCCTTTGCCGATGCCTGCCATGAATTCTGGCTGGGCGGCGATTTCATCAAGAATGACGAGCCGCAGGGCAACCAGGTCTTCGCGCCGCTGAAGGACACCATCCGTCTGGTGGCCGACGCGATGAAGCGTGCGCAGGACGAGACCGGCGAGGCGAAACTCTTCTCGGCCAACATCACCGCCGACGATCCGTTCGAGATGATCGCGCGGGGCGAATACATCCTTGAGACCTTTGGCGAAAACGCCGATCACGTCGCCTTCCTGGTGGATGGCTATGTCACCGGCCCGGCCGCGATCACCACCTGCCGCCGCCAGTTCCCCAACCAGTTCCTGCACTATCACCGCGCGGGGCATGGCGCCGTCACCTCGCCCCAGTCGATGCGCGGCTATACCGCCTTCGTGCTGTCCAAGATGTCCCGCCTGCAGGGCGCGAGCGGAATCCATACCGGCACGATGGGCTTCGGCAAGATGGAGGGCGAGGCCGCCGACAAGGCCATGGCCTTCATGCTGGACCAGGACGCCGCCGACGGTCCCTACTACCATCAGGAATGGCTGGGGATGAAGGCGACCACGCCGATCATCTCGGGGGGCATGAACGCGCTGCGGCTGCCGGGCTTCTTCGACAATCTGGGTCATTCCAACATCATCCAGACCTCGGGCGGCGGCGCCTTCGGGCATCTGGATGGCGGCACGGCGGGGGCGAAATCGCTGCGCCAGGCGCATGACGCGTGGAAATCGGGCGTCGATCTGGTGGAGTATGCGCGCGAGCACCGCGAACTGGCGCGCGCCTTCGAGAGCTTCCAGAACGATGCCGACCGGCTCTATCCGGGCTGGCGCCAGAAGCTGGGCGTGATCGCCGCGGCCGAGTAAATCCCCGCGCGGCGTCTTCGGGCGCCGCGCTCAAACCCCATCGGGAGGAAACGCAAGATGTTCGACCGTTCCATCAAGATCGCCCCGTCGATCCTGTCCGCCGATTTCGCGAATTTCGGGGCCGAGATTCAGGCCATCGAGGCGCAGGGCGCCGACTGGGTGCATGTCGACGTGATGGACGGGCATTTCGTCCCGAACCTGACCTTCGGCCCGCCCGCGGTCAAGGCATTCCGCAAGCATGTCAAGACCTTCATGGACGTGCATCTGATGATCGCGCCGGTGGATCCCTATATCGAAGCCTATGCCGAGGCGGGCGCCGACATGATTTCCGCCCATGTCGAGGCGGGCCCGCATATCCACCGCACGCTTCAGGCGATCCGCGCGCAGGGCGTCAAGGCGGGCGTCGTGCTGAACCCCGGCACGCCCGCAGAGGCCGTGGCCGATGTGCTGGACATGGTGGACATGGTGCTGGTGATGACGGTGAACCCCGGCTTCGGCGGGCAGAAATTCATCCATTCCGGAGTGGAAAAGACCCGCAAGATCCGCGCGATGATCGGCGACCGGCCGATCCATATCCAGATCGACGGCGGCGTGACGCCGGACACCGCGCCGCTGGTCGCGGCGGCGGGGGCGGATTGCCTGGTTGCGGGGTCTGCGGTGTTCTCGGGCGGGTCGGTCGACAACCCCGAAATCTACGGCGCCAATATCCGGGCGATAAGGGCCGCGGCCGAGGCCGCGCTTAAAGCGGCCTGAGGGGCGGCGGGGGCGTTGGCGCCCCCGCGGCCGGCCTAGCCTTCGAAGCGGTCGGCCACCAGCCGGTCGAGCGCCAGCACGCCCCAGCCCGTCGGCCCCTTGGGGGCCAGCGGCGTTTCCTCGGGGGTGCGGGCGACACCGGCAATGTCGAGATGGATCCAGGGGGTTTCGGGCTTGACGAAGCGGTGCAGGAACTGCGCTGCGGTGATCGAGCCCGCGGACCGCCCGCCGCTGTTCTTGATGTCGGCGATCTGCGACTTGATGAGCTTGTCATAGGCCTCGCCCAGCGGCATCCGCCAGGCGCCCTCGCCCTCGGCCCCGGCGGCCTTGAGGAAATCGGCGCAGAAGGCGTCATCGTTCGAGAAGACGCCCGCATTCGCGTGACCCAGCCCGATGATGATGGCGCCGGTCAGCGTGGCCAGATCGACCATGGCGGCGGGCTGGAACCGGTCCTGCGCATACCAGAGCACGTCGGCCAGCACCATGCGGCCCTCGGCATCGGTGTTGATGACCTCGATCGTGTCGCCCTTCATGCTGCGCACGATGTCGCCGGGGCGCTGGGCGCGGCCATCGGGCATGTTCTCGACCAGACCCACAAGGCCCACGACGTTGGCCTTGGCCTTGCGCAGCGCGAGCGTGCGCATCACGCCCGCCACGACGCCCGCGCCGCCCATGTCCATGGTCATTTCTTCCATGCCCTGCGCGGGCTTGATCGAGATGCCGCCGGTGTCGAACACGACGCCCTTGCCGATCAGCGCGAGCGGCGCGGCATCCCGCTTGCCGCCGTTCCAGCGCATCACGACGACCTTGGAGGGGCTTTCGGACCCCTGCCCCACTGCCAGCAGCGCGCGCATGCCGAGCTTTTTCAGATCGTCCTCTTCGAGGATCTCGACATCCAGCCCCAGTTCCTGCATCGCGGCCAGCCGCGCGGCGAAATCGTCGGTGGTCAGGATGTTGGCGGGTTCGTTGACAAGGTCGCGGGTGAAGAACACGCCCTCGGCGCGGGCGGCCATGGGACCGGCCTCGGCGGCGACGGCCTCCGGTTTGGCGACCATCACCTTGACCTTGCCGGGCAGGGTCTTGTCGCCGGTCCTGTGGTCGGTGAACTCATAGGCGCGCAGCGCGAAGCCGAAGGCGATATCGGCCGCGCGCGGATGCGCCCCTGCCAGCATCAGCACATCGGCCGCGCCCTGCCGCTTGGCCAGCGCGGCGCCCGCGCGGCGCGCGCAGTCCGGCGCGGGGCGCTTGTCGAGCCGCACCACATCCACCGCCTCGGCGGCGAGCCCTGCGGGCCAGCCGAGCGTCGCGGCCTCGGCCGGTTTCAGCCTGGAAAACGCCTCGCTCGCCAAGAAGCGTTCCAGCGCGCCCTTCATCAGGCGGTTGAGCCGGCGGGCGGCGGGGTCGAGCTTGCCATCGGCGTCCAGGAAGACCGCGATCCGGCCCGATGCCGTGGCGATGGCTTCGAGATCGGTTTCGGCGAAGGTGATCGCGACGGGCGTGGTCATGGCGGGCTCCCTGTTTTCCTGTACCCGGCCCTACCTAGCCCCCTGCCCCGCACTTGACCAGATAGCAGTTTCCGGCCCTGCCCGATTGGTCTAACGTCCCTTCCGATCCGTGCCGCCCCAGGGGAAGATGTGCCCAGATTCGACCGATACCTGCTTGCGCAGCTGACCGTTCTTTTCGGCTTCTTCGCGCTTGTGCTGGTCTCGGTTTACTGGGTGAACCGGGGCGTGTCGCTGTTCGAGCAACTGATCGGCGACGGCCAGTCGGCGCTGGTCTTCCTGGAATTCGCGGCGCTGACCCTGCCCAACGTGATCCGGCTGGTGCTGCCGGTCGCGGCCTTTGCGGGCACGGTCTATGTGATCAACCGAATGACCTCGGAAAGCGAACTGGTGGTGATGCAGGCGCTGGGATGCAGCCCCTGGCGGCTGGCGCGGCCGGTGATGCTGTTCGGGCTGGCGGTGGCGCTGCCGATGGCGGTGCTGACGCATGTGCTGGTGCCCGCAAGCCGCGCCCAGCTGGACGAGCGGCGCGACGAGATCTCGCGCGATGTGGCGGCGCAGTTCCTGAGCGCGGGCCAGTTCCTGCACCCCGCCCGGGGCATCACCTTCTACATCCGCGATATTTCCGACCGGGGGGAGCTTTTCGACATCTACCTGTCGGATGCGCGCAGCGCGGGGACGCGGGTGACCTATATCGCGCGGCGCGCCCTGCTGGTCGAGGGCGGGACCGGGCCGAAACTGGTGATGTTCGAGGGGATGGCGCAATCCTACCGCTCCGACGACCGGCGGCTGTCGGTCGCGAGCTTCGAGGATTTCGCCTATGATATCGGGGCGCTGATCGACACCGCGCGGCTGCGTCCGCCCCGGCTCGAGACCCTGCCCACGCGCGCGCTGCTATGGCCGAGCGACGAGATGATCGCGGCCACGGGCGAGACGCGGGCGGTGTTCCTGGTCGAGGGGCACGAGCGCACCGCGCAGCCGCTGCTGGCGCTGGCGGGGGCGCTGATCGGCTATGGCGCGCTGCTGCTGGGCGGGTTCAGCCGGTTCGGGCTGGGCCGTCAGGTGCTGCTGGCGATCGTGCTGCTGATCGGGGTGAATCTTCTGGGCAACGCGGCGGCCGATCTGGCCCGGCGCGAGGCCGCGCTGTGGCCGGTGACCTATCTGCCGCCGCTGGCGGGGGCCGCGATGGGGGCGGCGCTGATCGCCTTCTCGGCGCGGCGGCGACGGGTTCCGGCGGGGATTGCGGGGCAGGCATGACGCTGCATCTCTACTTCGCGCGCAAGTTCACGCTGCTGGTCTTCGGGCTGTTCGGGATCTTCGCCGCGATCCTGGTGCTGTTCGACATGGTCGACCAGATCCGGCGTTTCGAGATCGGCAGCATCGGCTTTGGCGAGGCGCTGCACCTGTCGGCGCTGAGGGTGCCTGCGGATCTGTACACGATCCTGCCGCTGGTCGTGGTGCTGGCGACGGTGGCGCTGTTCCTGGGGCTTGCGCGGACCTCGGAACTGGTGATCACGCGGGCCTCGGGCCGGTCGGCGCTGCGCGCGCTGGTCGCGCCGGTGCTGGCCGCGCTGGTGCTGGGCGGGATCGCGGTGGCGATCATGAACCCGATCGTGGCGGCCACGTCCAAGCAGTACCGGCTGGTCACCGACCGCTACAAGACCGGCGAGACCAGCGTGCTGTCGGTCAGTTCCGAGGGGCTGTGGCTGCGCGAGGGCCGCGACGAGGGCCAGATCCTGATCCGCGCGGCGCGCACCAATCCCGAGGGCACGCGGTTCTTCGACGTGACCTTCCTGGCCTTTGGCCAGGACGGCCAGCCCGCCTGGCGGATCGAGGCGGCAGAGGCCGTGCTGGGGGTCGGAAGCTGGGAGCTGCGGGAGGCCAAGCGCTGGAGTTTCGACGCGGACACGCCCAATCCGGAACTGGCCGCGATCGAGCAGCCGCTTCTGTCGCTGCCCTCGGACCTGACCAGCCAGCGCATCCGCGACGGCTTTGCCCGGCCGTCGGCGATCGCGATCTGGGACCTGCCCGAATTCATCGCCGGCCTGGAGCGGGCGGGCTTTTCGGCGCGGCAGCACCGGGTCTGGTTGCAGATGGAACTGGCGCGGCCGCTGTTGCTGGCGGCGATGGTGCTGCTGGCGGCGGGCTTCACGATGCGGCACACGCGGTTCGGGCGCACCGGGCTGATGGCGATGCTGGCGCTGGGGCTGGGTCTTGGGCTTTTCTTCCTGCGCAATTTCGCGCAAGTCTTGGGCGAAACCGGGCAGATCCCGATAGCCCTTGCCGCCTGGAGCCCGCCGGTCGCGGGCATCCTGTTCTCGCTGGGGGTTCTGCTGCACCTGGAGGATGGCTGATGCGGCGCGCCCCCGCCCCCCTTGCGGCCCTGGCCGCGGCGCTGGTCGCCGCGGGCGCGCTGCTGCCGGGGGCGGCACCGGCCCAGACCGGCCGCCCGGCCGCGAGCGCGCCCGCCGACCTGCCCGCCATGCTGATCGCGGACCGGGTCAGCGTGGGGGAATTGCGCCAGCTTGTCGCCGAGGGCAATGTCGAGGTGCTGCATGGCCAGACGCGGCTGCGCGCCACGCGCATCGTCTATGACCGCGCGGGCGACCGGCTGAGCATCGAGGGGCCGATCCTGCTGACCACGGGCGAGGGCACGGTGCTGGTGGCCGACAGCGCCGCATTGTCGGCGGACCTGTCCGAGGGCATCCTGCGGTCGGCCCGGATGGTGCTGGACCGCCAGTTGCAGATCGCGGCGGCAGATATCCAGCGCGTTTCGGGGCGCTACACGATGCTGGACCGGACCGTGGCCTCGACCTGCCGGGTCTGTTCGGACTCCGAGGTGCCGCTATGGCAGATCCGCGCCCGACGGGTCGTGCATGACGCGCAGGAGCGCCAGCTGCAATTCGATGATGCACGGTTCGAGGTGCTGGGCGTGCCGGTCTTCTACCTGCCGCGCCTGCGGGTGCCCGACCCCTCGGTGGAGCGTGCCTCGGGCTTCCTGACGCCGGGGCTCCGGGTGACCGACCAGCTGGGCACCGGGGTGAAGCTGCCCTATTTCCTGACGCTGGGCGATCACCAGGACCTGCTGATCACGCCCTATGTCTCGACCAGCCGGACGCGCACGCTGGAACTGCGCTACCGCCGCGCCTTCCGCAATGGCGAGATCGAGGCCGAGGGCGCGGTCTCGCGCGATGACCTGCGGCCGGGCGAGACGCGCTATTACCTGTTTGCCGGGGGCGGGTTCGACCTGCCGCGCGATTTCCGGCTGGACCTCAATATCGAGGGGGTGTCCGATCCCGCCTATCTGCTGGATTACGACTATTCCGACAAGGACCGGCTGGACAGCGCGCTGGCGCTGACCCGGGCGCGGCGCGACGAGCTGATCACGGCCGACCTGATCTATTTCCAGACGCTGCGCGAGTCCGAGAGCAACCAGACGATCCCGTTCCTGGTGGGCGATCTGAGCTATACCCGGCGGATCGCGCCGCCGGTGATCGGCGGCATCGCCGGGTTCACGCTTGCGGCGCATGGCCATGAGCGCCGGTCGGGCGATCCGCTGGACGGCCCGGATTTCGACCCCTATGGCGACGGGCTGGATCTGGCGCGGTTTTCGGCCGGGCTGGACTGGCGGCGCGACTGGGTGCTGGGCAATGGCGTGCTGCTGGGCGTTCTGGGCGCGCTGGACATCGACCATTACCGCATCGGGGACGATCTGGTTTTCGAGGGCAGCCGCACCCGGACCACGCCCTCGGCGTCGGTCGAATTGCGCTGGCCGCTGGTCAAGGCGGGGGCGGGCGGCGCGACCCATGTGCTGGAACCCGTCGCGCAACTGGTCTGGAGCCGCGAGGACAGGGACGGCGTGCCCAACGAGGACAGCGTGCTGGTCGAGTTCGACGAGGCCAACCTGTTCTCGCTGACGCGCTTTGCGGGCGAGGATCTGCGCGAGGCGGGGCTGCGGGCCAATCTGGGGCTGGGCTGGACACGGTATGACCCGGCGGGCTGGTCGCTGGCGCTGATGGTGGGGCGGATCTGGCGCGAGGACGACCTCGGCCAGTTCGCGCCCGGCTCGGGGCTGGACGGGATGCGGTCGGACTGGCTGGCGGCGTTCACGCTGGACCTGCCCGGCAATCTGAGCCTGTCGAACCGCGCGCTGTTCGATGACGGGTTCGACTTTTCGCGCAACGACCTGCGGGTGGCCTGGGATGGCGAGCGGGTGGAACTGGCGTCGAGCCTGCTATGGGCCGAGGCGAACCCGGCCGAGAACCGCCCGGACGACCGGTCGGAATGGGTGATGGATGCCGCCTACCGGTTCCGCGACAACTGGATCGGCAAGACCGACTGGCGCTACGATTTCGTCGCCGACCGCGCCGCAAGGGCCGGTATCGGTCTGGAATACCGCAACGAATGCGTGACGGTCGATCTTTCCCTCTCGCGTCGGTTCACCTCGTCGACTAGTGTGGAGCCGAGCACGGATTTCGGCTTCACCGTGTCGCTGGCAGGGTTTGGCGCGCGCGCAGACGGGGCGGGCCTTGCGCGGCGTTGTGCAAGGTTCTGAGAGCAGGAAGAAGACGGAGGGACGGAATGATCCGACGGATGGGCCTGGCGGTTGCGGCCGCGCTGGCGCTGATGGGCGCCGGGATCGCCTCCGCGCAGCAGGGCGGGTCCTTCGCGCCCCGGATGATCGTCAATGACCGGGCGATCACCAATTTCGAGGTCGAGCAGCGCATCCGCTTCCTGCGGCTCCTGGGCAACCCGCCGCAGATCGAGAAGGTCTCCATGGACGGGTTGATCGACGACCGACTGCGCATGGCCGAGGCCAAGAGGCTGGGCGTGAGCGTCAGCCCCGAGCAGCTTCAGGCGGGCATGGAGGAATTCGCTTCGCGCGCCAACCTGGACGCCGAGCAGTTCATCGCCGCCATCGCGCAGGGCGGGGTCGAGGCCGAGACCTTCCGCGATTTCGTCGAGTCCGGGATCGCCTGGCGCGAGGTGGTGCGCACCCGTTTCGGACCGCGCGCGCAGGTCACCGAGGCCGAGATCGACCGGGCGCTGGCGATCACCTCGCCGCGGGCGGCGGCGGCCGGCGCGCAGGTGCTGCTGTCGGAGATCGTGCTGCGCGCCGACACGCCGGAATTCCGCGCCGAGGCCGAGCGGCTGGTGCGCGAGTTGCGCGCCTCGATCCGCAACGAGGCCGATTTCGCCGCCGCCGCGCGGCAATATTCGGTGTCGCGCTCGCGCGGGGAAGGCGGGCGGATGGGCTGGCTGCCGCTGGGCAACCTGCCGCCCGCGCTGGCCGGTCAGGTCCTGACGCTGCGGCCGGGCCAGGTGTCGGAACCGATCGAACTGGATAACGCGATCGCGCTGTTCCAGTTGCGCGCGCTGCGCGAGGGGGGCGCGGCCACGCCCGAGGCGGTGTCGGTGGAATATGCGCGTTTCCTGATCCCCGGCGGCACGCTGGCCGATGCGATGCGGGTGCGCGCGCAGGTCGATACCTGCGACGATCTTTTCGGTGTCGCCAGGGGACTGCCCGAGGACCGCCTGCAACGCGAGGTGCTGCCGGTGGCGCAGGTGCCGCAGAATGTCGCGATGGAACTGGCGCGGCTCGACGAGGGCGAGGTGTCCTATGGCCTCTCGACGCCGCAGATGGCGGTGGTGCTGATGCTGTGCGCGCGCACGCCCGACCTGGGCGAGGGCGAGATCGACCGCCAGGCCGTGCGCCGGCAACTGGTCAACCAGCGGCTGGGCGGTTACGCCGAAAGCTACCTTGCCGAGTTGAAGGCCGACGCGATCATCCGCGAGCCATGACCGACCTGCCGATCGCGCTGAGTTGCGGCGAGCCCGCGGGCATCGGCCCCGAGATCGCCGCCAAGGCGTGGCGCGCGCTGGGGGCGAGGCTGCCCTTCTTCTGGATCGGCGATCCCGCGCATCTGCCGGACGGAACGCCGCATGCCGAGATCCACGCCCCCGAGGAGGCGCTGCATGTCTCGGCCCGCGCGCTGCCGGTGCTGCGCCTGCCCTTCCCCGCCCCGGCCATGCCCGGCCGCCCCGCGCCCGAGAATGCGGCCTGCGTTATCGAGGCCATCGCGCGGGGCGTTTCGCTGGTGCAGGCGGGCCATGCCGCCGCGATCTGCACCGCGCCGATCAGCAAGCAGGCGCTGAAGGAGGGGGCGGGCTTTGCCCATCCCGGCCATACCGAATACCTGGCCCATCTGGCGGGCGTGAAGCGGGTGGTGATGATGCTGGCCTGCGCGGCCCTGCGCGTCGTGCCGGTGACGATCCACATCCCGCTGTCGGAGGTGCCCGCGGCGCTGGAGGCGCGTCTGCTGGAGGACACGATCCGCATCACCCATGCCGCGCTGATCCGCGATTTCGGGATCGAGGCGCCGCGGCTCGCGGTCGCGGGGCTGAACCCGCATGCGGGCGAAGGCGGCACGATGGGCCGCGCCGAGATCGACCTGATCGCCCCGGTGCTGGACCGGCTGCGCGCCGAAGGGATCGCGCTGACCGGCCCCCTGCCCGCCGACACGATGTTCCACGAGGCCGCGCGGCGGCGTTACGACACGGCCATCTGCATGTATCACGACCAGGCGCTGATCCCGATCAAGACGCTGGATTTCGCGGGCGGGGTGAATGTCACGCTGGGCCTGCCCTTCATCCGCACCTCGCCCGATCACGGCACGGCCTTCGACATCGCGGGCCAGGGCCGGGCCGATCCCTCCAGCCTGATCGCGGCACTGGAGATGGCCAGCCGGATGGCGCGGGCGCGTGCCGCATGCTCGCGGTGATTGTATCGGCCGCTAGGGGGCGGTATTTCCGCAGTGAAGCGCATGGGATGGGCCGGACTTGCCGTGAAACGCGTGGAACTTTCGCTGCGGGCCACGATGCTGTTCGTGGCGGTCCTGCTTCAGAACGCGGAGACGGCGCTGTATCTGCCGGGCTGGCTGATGGCGCAGCGGCCGGATTTCGCCTGGCCGGGACCGGCGCAATATGCGGTGGCGGCGATCCTGATGACGTTGGTGGCGGCGGGCGTCGTGATCCTGGGCAAGCCGCGCTTTGCGGGCGCGCATGGCTGGGCGCTGGCGATCCTGGCCGGGGCCCTGCTGATGAGCGCGGCGGGGCATGTGCTGATGTCGGTGGCCACGCTGGGCGTGATGCCCGGGGCGGTGACGGGCGCCGTTCTGCTGGGGCCGGTCGCGATCTGGGTGCTGGCCGGGCTGGTCGAGGAGCGGCGGCTGTCGGGCCGGGGCGCGGCGATCGCCGCGGGCATCGGCGTGGCGGGGGTGCCCTTCGCCTGGGGCGCGGCGCTGCGGCTGGCGGAATGGCTGATGGCCTGAGGGGGACGCGATGAGCGCCATTGACGGGCTGCCGCCCCTGCGCGCGGTGATCGCGGCGCATGGGCTGTCGGCGAAGAAGGCACTGGGACAGAATTTCCTGCTGGATCTGAACCTGACCGCCAAGATCGCGCGGGCGGCGGGCGATCTGTCGGGCGCGGATGTGCTGGAGATCGGCCCCGGACCCGGCGGGCTGACGCGGGGGCTGCTGGCCGAGGGGGCGCGGCATGTGCTGGCGGTCGAGAAGGACGCGCGCTGCCTGCCCGCGCTGGCCGAGATCGCGGCGGCCTGGCCGGGGCGGCTGACGGTGCTGAATGCCGATGCGCTGGAGATCGACCCGCTGGCGCATCTGCGCCCGCCGGTCAAGGTGGTGGCCAACCTGCCCTATAACGTGGGCACCGAATTGCTGGTGCGCTGGCTGACCCCGCCCGACTGGCCACCCTTCTGGCAGAGCCTGACGCTGATGTTCCAGCGCGAGGTGGCCGAGCGGATCACCGCGCAGCCGGGGGGCAAGGCCTATGGGCGGCTTGCGATCCTGGCGCAGTGGCGTTGCGAGGCGCGGATCGTCATGCGCCTGCCGCCCGAGGCGTTCACGCCCGCGCCCAAGGTGGACTCGGCGGTGGTGCATCTGACCGCCCTGCCCGCGCCGCGCTTTCCGGCCGATCCGGCCGTGCTGGAGCGGGTGGTGGCGGCCGCCTTCAACCAGCGGCGCAAGATGCTGCGGGCCAGCCTGAAGGGGCTGGCGCCCGATATCGAGGACCGGCTGCGCGCGGTCGGCATCGCGCCCACCGAGCGGGCCGAACAGGTTCCGATCGAGGGGTTCTGCGCGCTGGCCCGGGCGCTGGCGGGCTAGCGGCCTATTCGGCCGCGGGCGCCTGCGCCTGGTCCGGGCTGTCGCCTTCCTCGCGGGGCTTGGGTGCCCGGGGACGGCGGGCGCGGCGCGGTTTCTCTGCCGGACGTTCCTCGGTCGCCCCGAAGGCGTCGGCGGGGCGTTCCTCGGGGGTCTCGACAAGGGTGCTTTCGCCATCGGTGTCGTCGAGGTCGATCACCTCGGCCATGCGCTGGCCCGTCTCGTCGGCCGTGCCGTCGCGGCGGGGCTGCTGCTCGCCCTCGGGGCGGTCGTCGGCGCGATCGTCGCGGCCACGCTCGCGGCCCTGCTGGGCCTCGTGCTGCTCGCGGCGGGCGTCCTGCTCGCGCATCGCCTCGCCCAGAAGCCTTGTGTAATACTCGGCATGCTGCTGGAAGTTCTCGGCCGCCACGCGGTCATTCGAGAGCTGCGCATCGCGGGCAAGCTGGTTGTATTTCTCGATGATCTGCTGCGGTGTGCCGCGGACCTTGCCCTCGGGCCCGGAACTGTCGAAGACCCGGTTGACGATATTGCCCATCGAGCGCTGACGGTTCGACTTGGAGCGCGAACGTGACTTGGATGGTCTCATGCGATTTCTGGTTTCCAGCCTTGTATTGGCGTGATCGGGCGGGTGCAGCGCCGCGCGGGCGCCTTGGCCTCGTCCGTGTCCTGTCTGCCGACCTGTGTCTGGCTTGTGCAGTGCGGGAGCGCCGAACGGCTCGCTCCCGCGTCCCGTGCCTGCGCGGCCTGAGTAAGCACGCCACACGCGCGCTGACAAGGGAAATCTACACAAAATGCGGCGTTTTGGCGAGGACTGCGCGCGGCACGCAACGTCCGTTCCGTCACGCCCCCGGTGCCGCGGCGCGGGCCTCGACCGCACGGTCACGACCATCGAGATCGGCATGGATCGCGACGATTTCAAGCCCCGCCGCGCGCAGCAGGGCACAAACCGCCGCGCCCTGGGTCGGGCCGATCTCGACGATCAGCCGCCCGCCCGGGTCCAGATGCGCCACGGCGCCGCGGGCAATGGCGCGATAGGCCGAAAGCCCGTCGCCCTCGTCGGTCAGGGCAGTGCGGGGTTCATGGGCCAGTTCGGGGGCGAGGCCGGGCATTTCCGAGGCCGCGATATAGGGCGGGTTCGACACGATCAGGTCGAACCGCCCGGAAATGCCCCGGAACCAGTCGGCCTGCAGGAACGCGGCGCGTTCGATGCCCAGCGCCCGGGCATTGTCGCGCGCGACGGCGAGGGCGGGTTCGGAAATGTCTGCGCCGATACCTTTGGAATCGGGGCGCTCGGCCAGCAGGGTCAGCAGGATGCAGCCCGAGCCGGTGCCAAGGTCGAGCACGCGGCCAAAGGGCGCGGCCAGCGCCGCGGCGATCAGCGTTTCGGTTTCGGGGCGGGGGTCGAGCACGTCGGGGCAGACCCGGAAATCGCGGCCATAGAAGGCGCGGGTGCCGGTGATATGCGAGACGGGCTCGCGGGCGACACGGCGCGCGATCGCGGCCTCGAACCGGGCGGCGGACTCGGGCGGCAGCGGGTCGGGCAGCACCAGCGTCAGCCGTCCCGGCGCGATCCCCAGCGCGTGCGCCAGCAGGCGGCGGGCGTCGCGGGGCGCGTCGGGAATGCCGACCTCGGTCAATGCCCGGACGGCCGCGGCCAGCGCCTGCTGCGCGGTCATCCCTCCATCTCGGCCAGCAGGCTGGCCTGGTCGTCGGCGATCAGCGCGTCGATCACCTCGTCCAGATCGCCCGCCATGATCTGGTCCAGCCGGTAGAGCGTCAGGTTGATCCGGTGGTCGGTCATCCGGCCCTGCGGGAAATTGTAGGTGCGGATGCGTTCGGACCGGTCGCCCGAGCCGACCTGCGATTTCCGCGTCGCGGCGCGTTCATCGGCGGCCTTCTGGCGTTCCATGTCGTAAAGCCGCGCGCGCAGCACCGCCATGGCGATGGCGCGGTTCTGGTGCTGGGACTTTTCCGAGGACGTGACCACGATGCCGGTGGGGATATGGGTGATCCGCACGGCGGAATCGGTAGTGTTGACATGCTGGCCCCCTGCCCCGCTGGCGCGCATCGTGTCGATGCGGATATCGGTGGCGGGAATGTCGATATCGACCTCCTCGGCCTCGGGCAGGACGGCGACGGTGGCGGCCGAGGTATGGATCCGCCCGCCCGATTCCGTCTCGGGCACGCGCTGGACGCGGTGAACGCCCGATTCGTATTTCAGCCGGGCAAAGACCCCCTCGCCCTGCACATTGGCCACGACTTCGCGGATGCCGCCCAGTTCGGTCTGGGATTCTTCTAGGATGGTGAATTTCCAGCCCTTCGCCTCGGCGTAACGCTGATACATCCGCAGCAGGTCACCGGCGAACAGCGCCGCTTCCTCGCCCCCCGTTCCGGGGCGGATCTCGACGATGGCGGGGCGGGCGTCGGCGGCATCCTTCGGCAGCAGCGCGAGGCGCAGGGCCTGTTCCATGTCGGGCAGGCGGGCGCGCAGCGTGGGCAATTCGTCCTCGGCCAGCGCGCGCATCTCGGGGTCGGACAGCATCGCCTCGGCCTGCGCGATCTCGTCGATCAGGTGGCGATAGGCGGCGATCTGCTCGGCCACCGGCTTCAGCTCGGCATATTCGCGGCCCACCTGCGCGAAGTCACCCCCCGCACCTTCTGCGAGTCGGGCTTCGAGGAATTCGAAGCGGCGGGTGATCTGGTCGAGTTTGTCGCGGGGAACCATGCCGCTCTGTCGCCCGAAGCCGGGGCGCGGTCAAGACCCGAGCCGGGCGCGCAACTGCTCTTGCCAGCGGGCCAGCCGCGCCGCGTTCACGCCCAGATCGGACTGCCCGAAGCGGGAGCGGGAGAACGCCGCCCAGGTCGCGCCATCATCCTTGGGCAGGGCCTTGATCGAGATGTAGTCGGGAAAGCCCATGATCCGCGAGCGCTGGACATAGGTCATCCACAGCTCCTCGGGGCTGCCCGCGATGCGGCTGGTGTTCGGCTCGGCAAGGGCCATCTCGTCGATCGCGCGGGCCAGGTCCTCGGGGCTGACGGCATAGGCGGGGGCGGTGCGGTCGCCGGTTTCGGGTCGGACGAGGATCGCGTTGGGCGTGCCGGGTTTCTCGGCTGTCAGCGGATCGACATGCCAGACGGCCGGATCATCGGCGACCTTGCGGAAATAGACGGCACCTGCGGCCGAGGCCAGCAGCAGGAGGATAACGATATACATGAGGATTTTCATTGGTCTGTGCCCCTTTCTTCGCGTTTCTTCCAGGCCCAGAGGCAGATCAGTTCGACCGCCACATGCGCCCCTGCGACCGCCGTGATGCCCGAGGGGTCGAAGGGCGGCGAGACCTCGACCACATCGCCGCCGACCATGTTCAGGCCCGCGAGCCCGCGCAGCATCGCCGCGGCCTGCGCGCTGGTCAGCCCGCCCCAGACCGGCGTGCCGGTGCCGGGCGCGAAGGCCGGGTCCAGCGCGTCGATATCGAAGCTGACATAGGCGGGCGCGTCCCCCACCACCTGACGGATGCGGGCGACCGTCGCGGCCGGGCCGTTGTCGTGGACGAAGGGCGCGTCGATCACCGTGATCCCCATCGGGTCGGGATTGTCGGTGCGGATGCCCACCTGAACCGACCGCGCGGGGTCGATCAGCCCCTCGCGCACCGCCTTGCGGAACATGGTGCCATGGTCGATCCGCTGCGGGCCGCCATCCTCCCAGGTGTCGGAATGGGCGTCGAACTGGACCAGCGCCAGCGGGCCGTGGCGGGCGGCATGGGCGCGCAGGATCGGCAGCGAGATCGAATGATCGCCGCCCAGCGCGATGCAGGCCGCACCGGCGTCGAGGATGCAAGCGACATGGGCCTGAAGCACCGCCGGAAACTCGGCCACGGTCGCGTAATCGAAGGCCAGATCGCCGTAATCGACGATATCGAACGCCTCCAGCGGGTTGAAGCCCCAGCCATAGGGCGCGTCGCAGGCCTGAAGCGCGCTGGCCTCGCGGATCGCGCGCGGCCCCAGCCGCGTGCCGGGCCGGTTCGTCACCGCCTGGTCGAAGGGGATGCCGGTCACCGCCAGATCGACGCCCGTCAGATCCTTGGTCAGCGTGCGCCGCAGGAACGAGGTCACGCCGCCAAAGGCGTTTTCATAGGACAGCCCCCGGTGCCCCTGCCGCGTGATCGCGGTGTCCACCTGCCGTTTCGCGTCTTCGAGTGCCATGCCGCCTCCGTTCGGGCGCCACGATACTGCCCTGCGCGCCGCTTGCCAGCCCTGCCTTTACATCCGCGCGCGCTTTTGCCCAACTCCCTTCGCACGCCCCCAGCCGGAGATTGCCGATGAGCCCCGAAGAATCCGACGCCCTTGTGCATGACCCGAAAGGCGGCATGCCCCGGCTGATCGAGATCATGCGCCGGTTGCGCGACCCCCAGACCGGCTGCCCCTGGGATATCGAGCAGGATTTCGCCAGTATCGCGCCCTACACGATCGAGGAAGCCTATGAGGTCGCCGATGCCATCGCCCGCGAGGCCTGGGGCGAGTTGGAGGGCGAGCTGGGCGATCTGCTGTTGCAGACGGTCTATCACACCCAGATGGGGGCCGAGGCGGGGCTGTTCGACTTCGACTCGGTGGCGAATGCGATTGCCGACAAGATGGTGGCGCGCCACCCCCATGTCTTCGGCGACGAGAGCCGCGACAAGAGCGCGGAGCAGCAGACCCGCGACTGGGAGGCGATCAAGGCGGCCGAGCGCGCGAAGAAGGCCGCGCATGGGGTGCTGGACGACGTGGCGCTGGCCCTGCCCGCGCTGACCCGCGCGGTCAAGTTGCAGAAGCGCGCGGCACGGGTCGGATTCGACTGGCCCGAGATCGGCCAGGTCGTCGACAAGATCGTCGAGGAGGCGCAGGAACTGGCCGAGGCGCGGGCCACGATGACCGAGGCCGAGGTGTTCGAGGAATTCGGCGACATGCTGTTCGCGATCGCCAATCTGGCCCGTCACCTGAACCTCGACCCCGAGGAGGCGCTGCGCGCGACGAATGCGAAATTCACACGCCGATTCACTGCGGTGGAGGCCGCACTTCGGGAACGAGGCAAGCGGCCCGAGGACTCGGATCTGGCCGAAATGGATGCGCTGTGGGAGGCGGCGAAGACGGCCGAGCGGGCGTCCTGAGCGGCGGGCGGCCCCGTTATCCGACAGAAACGATCATGTATTGACCTGACATTTTTTGTCGGATTTAACGGGAGCACAGGATCCGCCAAAGGACAGGAGATACCATGACTTTCCGCACCGCCCTGATGGCCAGCGTGGCCGCCGCCATTCTGGCCCCGGCCGCCCAGGCCGACGTGAACATCTATTCCTACCGCCAGCCCGAACTGATCCAGCCGCTGCTGGACGCCTTTACCGCCGAGACCGGGATCGCGACCAATGTGGCCTTTCTGGACAAGGGTCTGGTCGAACGGCTTCAGGCCGAGGGCGCGCGCAGCCCGGCCGACATCATCCTGACCGTCGATATCGCGCGGCTGTCCGAGGCGGTCGCCGCCGGTGTGACGCAGCCCGTCGAGAGCGAGGCGCTGGCCGCCGGCATCCCCGACGCCTTTCGCGACCCCGACAACCACTGGTTCGGCGTGACCACCCGGGCGCGGATCGTCTATGCGTCCAAGGACCGTGTCGATCCGTCCGAGGTGACCACCTACGAGGATCTGGCCGATCCGAAATGGAAGGGGCGCATCTGCACCCGGTCGGGCACGCATGACTACAACCTCGCCCTGTTGTCGGCGGTGATCCACCACCACGGCGAAGAGGCCGCGAAGACCTGGCTGGAAGGCGTCAAGGCCAATCTTGCCCGCAAGCCCGAGGGCAATGACCGTGCGCAGGTCAAGTCGATCTGGGCCGGGCAATGCGACATCAGCCTCGGCAACACCTATTACATGGGCCAGATGGTCGCCGACCCGGAACAGAAGGACTGGGCGAATGCGGTCAATGTGCTGTTCCCGGCCTTCGAGAATGGCGGCACCCATGTGAACGTCTCGGGCGTGGCGATGACCCGGGCGGCGCCGAACCGGGACGAGGCGTTGAAATTCATGGAATTCCTCGCCTCGCCCCAGGCGCAGGAAATCTATGCCGAGGTGAACAACGAATACCCCGTCGCGCCGGGCGCGCAGCCGTCGGACCTGGTGGCAAGCTGGGGCGCGTTCACGCCCGACGAGGTGAACCTGATGGATCTGGCCGGGCTTCGGCCCGCGGCGCTGCGCCTGATGGAAGAGGTCGATTTCGACGGCTGACCCTTGCGGTCATGCGCCGCGGTCCCCCTGTCGGGTGGGGCCGCGGCCGCGGCGCGGGCGCTTTACTTCCCTGCGTGCCCGCGCCAGTCTCCGCCCCGGATGGCCCCGGAGACCCCCATGCAGCGCAAGATCATCATCGACACCGATCCCGGCCAGGACGACGCCGTGGCGATCCTGCTGGCGCTGGCCAGCCCGGACGAGCTGGACGTTCTGGGGATCACGGCGGTTGCGGGCAATGTGCCGCTGGCGCTGACCCAGAAGAATGCGCGCATCGTCTGCGAACTGGCGGGGCGTCCGGATGTGCCGGTCTTTGCCGGCTGCGACCGGCCGCTGAAGCGCGCGCTGGTCACGGCCGAGCATGTCCATGGCAAGACCGGGCTGGACGGGCCGGTGCTGCCCGACCCCTTGATGCCCCTGCAGGACGCCCACGCGGTCGAGTTCATCATCCAGACGCTGCGCCGCGAACCGGCGGAAAGCGTGACGCTCTGCCCGCTGGGGCCGCTGACGAATATCGCGACCGCGATGCAGGCCGCGCCCGAGATCGTGCCGCGGATCGCGCAGATCGTGCTGATGGGCGGCGCCTATTTCGAGGTCGGCAACATCACCCCCGCGGCCGAGTTCAACATCCATGTCGACCCCGAAGCCGCTGAAATCGTGTTCGGTTCCGGCGTGCCGCTGACGGTGATGCCGCTGGACGTGACGCACAAGGCGCTGGTGACGCAAGCGCGCAACGCGGCGTTCCGGGGGCTTGGAACGCGGGTGGGCGTCGCGGTGGCCGAGATGACCGATTTCTTCGAGCGCTTCGACAAGGCGAAATACGGCTCGGACGGCGCGCCGCTGCATGATCCCTGCGTGACGGCCTTTCTGCTGCGCCCCGACCTGTTCTCGGGCCGTCACGTCAATGTCGAGATCGAGACCGAGGGGCGCTTTACCGCCGGAATGACGGTGGCGGACTGGTGGGGCGTGACCGGCAGGGCGCCGAACGCGATGTTCATGGGCGATCTGGACGCGGACGGGTTCTTTGCGCTGCTGACGGAACGCCTAGGTCGGTTGTGACGGATGCCGCCGTGCTGAACGAGACAAGTGGAAAATCCCGGCCTTGCGCTATGTTCAGCGCATGGCCCTGACGATCCCCTTCGACAATTCCTATGCGCGGCTGCCCGACCGGTTTTTTGTGCGGCAGGCCCCCGTCCCGGTGCGCGCGCCGCGGCTGGTGATGCTGAACGGGCCGCTGGCGGCCGAGCTGGGCCTGGATGCCGGGGCGCTGGCCGCCGAAGGCCTGGAGATGCTGGCCGGAAACCGCCTGCCCGAGGGGGCGGAGCCGCTGGCGCAGGCCTATGCCGGGCACCAGTTCGGGGGCTTCGTGCCGCAACTGGGCGACGGGCGGGCGATCCTTCTGGGCGAGGTGGTGGCCCCCGACGGGCGGCGGTTCGATCTGCAACTCAAGGGCGCGGGGCGCACCGCGTTTTCGCGGATGGGCGACGGGCGGGCCTGGCTGGGGCCGGTGCTGCGCGAATATGTCGTGTCCGAGGCGATGCACGCGCTGGGCATTCCGACCACGCGCGCGCTGGCCGCCGTGACCACGGGCGAGGACGTGATCCGCGAGGCGATCCTGCCCGGCGCCGTGCTGACCCGGGTGGCCGCCAGCCATATCCGCGTCGGCACCTTTCAGTTCTTCGCCGCCCGCCGCGATACCGAGGCGCTGCGCCTGCTGGCAGACCACGCCATCACCCGCCACTATCCGCAGGCGGACGGGCCGCTCGATCTGTTGCGCGCGGTGATCGCGGCGCAGGCCCGGCTGGTGGCGCAGTGGATGGGGGTGGGGTTCATCCATGGGGTGATGAACACCGACAATACCGCGATCTCGGGCGAGACCATCGATTTCGGCCCCTGCGCCTTCATGGATGGCTATCACCCGGACACGGTGTTCAGTTCGATCGACGCCTATGGCCGCTATGCCTTCGCCCGGCAGGCCGATATCGCCGCCTGGAACCTGGCGCAACTGGCCTCGGCGCTGCTGCCGCTGATCGACCCGGACGAGGAGCGGGCGATTGCGCGGGCGACCGAGGCGATCAGGGCCTTTCCGGCGCTGTTCCGCGAGGAATGGCTTTCGGTCTTCCGGCCGAAGATCGGGCTTGCGACGCCCGAGGACGGCGATGCCGAGCTGATCCATCGGCTGCTGGACCTGATGGCGGCGGAGCGGGCGGATTTCACCAATACCTTCCGCGGGTTTGCAGAGGGACAGGCAGGGGCCGCGCTGAAGAATCGGGCCGGGTTCGAGGCCTGGGCCATGGACTGGCGCGCGCGACTGGGGCACGAGGCGGCGACGCAGACCGTTCTTGCGGAACGGATGCGCGCAGCGAACCCGGCCTTTATCCCGCGCAATCATCGGGTGGAACAGGTCATCGCGGCGGCTGTCGCGGGCGATTTCGCGCCGTTCGAACGGCTGGTCGGGATCACGGCGCGGCCCTTTGACGACCAGCCCGGGAACGCCGGGTTTCGCGCCCCGCCCGAAGCGCATGAGATCGTGCGCCGGACCTTTTGCGGCACCTGAGCCCGCGACGGGGGGATCGGCCGGCACTGGCCCGCCCCCCGCCCCCCGCGCCGCTGCGCCGGGGCGGGCGGCGGGGCAATGCGCGATCCACGCGCGTGGCGTTTTCCTTCTGGCAGGCCCGGACGTGATCGCCTAGAACCTCGCTCCATCATGGGGAGTGAGGAGCCATGACCGACACCATCGAAACGCGCGCCGAGGACAGGGGCCTGCGCATGACCGATCAGCGCCGGGTGGTGGCGCGGGTGCTGGAGGCCAGCGACGATCACCCCGATGTCGAGGAGCTTTATCACCGCGCCAGCGATGTCGATCCGCGGATCTCGCTGGCGACGGTCTATCGAACGGTCAAGCTGTTCGAGGAATCGGGTATCATCGAGCGGCTGGAATTCGGCGACGGGCGCGCGCGCTACGAGGATGCCGAGCGCGATCATCACGATCATCTGATCGACCTGAACACCGGCGCGGTGATCGAGTTCTGCGACCCCGAGATCGAGGCATTGCAGGAACGCATCGCGGAAAAGCTGGGCTATCGGCTCAAGGGGCACCGGCTGGAGCTTTACGGCGTGCCGATCCGCAAGGGCTGAGCCCCCTTCCCTGCGGCGCATGCGCGGGGTAAGCCGGAGCGGACACCCCCGACCGGATTTTCCCCGATGGACAACATGCGCGGTATCGCGCTGATGGTGGCCGCGATGGTCGCCTTTGCGCTGGAAGACATGTTCGTGAAAAGCGCCGCCGCCACGCTGCCGGTGGGCCAGATCCTTGCGATGCTGGGCGCGGGCGGTGCGGTGATCTTTGGCGCGATGGCGCTGGCGCGCGGGCAGCGGCTGTGGTCGCGCGCGCTGCTGACCCGGCCGGTGCTGCTGCGCAATCTGGGCGAGGTTCTGGGCACGCTGGGCTTTGTCTTTGCGATCGCGCTGACGCCGCTGTCGACGGCTTCGGCGATCCTTCAGGCGACGCCGCTGGTCGTCACGCTGGGGGCGGCGCTGTTTCTGGGAGCGCAGGTCGGCTGGCGGCGGTGGAGCGCGATCCTGGTGGGGCTTGGCGGCGTGCTCCTGATCATCCGGCCGGGGATGGAGGGGTTTCAGCCCGCCTCGCTCTTCGCGGTGCTCGGCGTGTTCGGGCTGGCGCTGCGCGATCTGGCCACGCGGGCGACACCGCGCACGGTCTCTTCGCTGCAACTCTCGACCTATGGCTTTGCGATGCTGGTGCCGCTGGGGGTGGTGGTGATGGCGCTGGAGCGGGGGCCGGTCGCGCTGGACGCGCCGCTCGCGGGGCTGATGGCGGGCGCGCTGGTGCTGGGGGTGGCGGGCTATTACGCCATCGTCGAGGCGATGCGGGTGGGCGAGGTCGCGGTGGTGACCCCCTTCCGCTACACCCGGCTGGTCTTTGCGCTGGGGATCGGGGTCGTGGTCTTCGGCGAGCGGCCCGATGCGGCAACGCTGTGGGGGGCGGCGATCATCATCGCCTCGGGGCTTTACACGCTGTGGCGGGAACGCGCCCTTTCCAAGGCCCGCGCCCGGCGCTAGAAGGCGCGCAGGTTTGCAGTCGCAGCAAGGGAAGGACGCCCGCCCATGAGCACCATCATCGACATCATCGGCCGCGAGATCCTCGACAGCCGGGGCAATCCCACCGTCGAGGTGGACGTGATCCTGGAAGACGGCACGATGGGCCGGGCGGCGGTGCCCTCGGGCGCGTCCACCGGCGCGCATGAGGCGGTGGAACGGCGCGACGGCGACAAGGGCCGTTACCTCGGCAAGGGCGTGCTGGAGGCGGTGGCCGCCGTCAATGGCGAGATCGCCGAGGAGCTGGTGGGGATGGACGCGACCGAACAGGTCGCCATCGACGGCGCGATGATCGATCTGGACGGGACCGGGAACAAGGCCCGTCTGGGCGCGAACGCGATCCTGGGCGTCAGCCTCGCGGTGGCCAAGGCCGCGGCGGATTTCACCGGCCAGCCGCTGTATCGCTATGTCGGCGGCACCTCGGCGCGGGTGTTGCCGGTGCCGATGATGAACATCATCAATGGCGGCGAACATGCCGACAACCCGATCGACATCCAGGAATTCATGATCATGCCCGTGTCCGCGGGCAATATCCGCGACGCGGTGCGGATGGGATCCGAAGTGTTCCACACGCTGAAGAAGGAACTCTCGGCGGCGGGCCACAACACGGGGATCGGCGACGAGGGCGGCTTTGCGCCCGCGCTGAACTCCACCCGCGAGGCGCTGGATTTCATCCTGAAAAGCATCGAGAAGGCGGGCTATACGGCGGGCGAGGATATCTTTCTCGCGCTCGACTGCGCCTCGACCGAGTATTTCCGGGACGGCAAGTATGAAATGACGGGCGAGGGGCTGTCGCTGACGGCCGCCGAGAATGTCGATTACCTGGCCGGGCTTTGTGCCGATTACCCGATCATCTCGATCGAGGATGGCTGCGCAGAGGATGACTGGGAGGGCTGGAAGGCCCTGACCGAGGCGCTGGGGGGCAAGGTGCAACTGGTGGGCGACGATCTGTTCGTGACCAACCCGGTGCGGCTGGCCGAGGGGATCGCTTCGGGCGTCGCGAACGCGATGCTGGTGAAGGTCAACCAGATCGGCACGCTGACCGAAACGCTGGCCGCCGTCGATATGGCGCATCGGGCGCGCTATGCCAACGTGATGTCGCACCGCTCTGGCGAGACCGAGGATGCGACCATCGCCGATCTGGCGGTGGCGACGAATTGCGGGCAGATCAAGACCGGCTCGCTGTCGCGCTCGGACCGGCTGGCGAAATACAACCAGTTGATCCGGATCGAGGAAATGCTGGGCGAGACGGCCGTCTATGCGGGCCGGTCGATCCTGAGATAAGGCCGCCCCCGGGCGAGGATTTGCCCGGTCAGACGATCAGGCGGTAGGCCCCGTAGCGGGACTGCTGCCCGAGGGCGTCGATCAGGGCGCGGCCCTCGCTGGTCGGGCGGTCGTGGTCGTCGATCCAGCCGCGCGCCCGGGCGGCCGCGGCCGGGTCGCTTGCATTGCCGCATTGCACGGCGAAGGTGACGATGTGGCCTGCAATCTCTTCGTTCGACATCTGCGATCTCCTTGGCTGCAACGGTTACGGGCGCCGCAGATGCGCGGATGTGTCGCACCAGTCACGGTTGTGCGAGGGATCGCGATGCGGGCCGCTTCAGACCGGCAGGCGGTAGACGCCGTAGGCGCAGTCCCGGCTGGTCAGCGCGGCGATCAGCGCGCAACCGTCGGCCGTGGGACGGCCCTGTTCGTCGATCCAGCCGCGGCTGAGGGCGGCCTGTTCCAGCCGTTCGCCCGCCTGCCCCGCGCAGAAGCGGGTGAAGCCCAGGATGCGCGAGGCGATATCCTCGGCGCTGAGGGGGGGTGCGGCCTCGGTCGCGTCCTTCTGGTCGATCTCGTTGAAATCCGGTTCCATCTCTTTGTCCCTTTGCTCCGGCCCGCCTTGCACCGGGGTCGAGCCGTCCGCCTGTGCGCGCACGCCATGCAGAATATGCTGCGCCGCAGCAATACGGTCACGAGAATTTTCTGCAACGCAGCAATCATCGCACCAAAAATGTCACTTTCTTTGACAGAACCATGTCGTTTTGCGCATCATTCCATCAAGACCGATGCCTTGCCCCGCCGATCCGGACCCGAGGCCCGACCCGATGACCGCCGACCAGATCATCGCCCTTCTGGCATTGCAGCCCCATCCCGAAGGCGGCTGGTATCGCGAGACATGGCGCGCCGAGGCCGCGCAGGGCGCGCGGCCCGTGGGCACCGCGATCCATTACCTGCTGGCCGAGGGACAGCACAGCCACTGGCATCGGGTGGATGCCGCCGAGATCTGGCATTTCCACGCCGGCGCGCCGCTGGAACTGCGCATCGCCGAACGCGCCGACGGCCCGGCGGTGGCGCATCGGCTGGGTATCGACCTTGCGGCGGGCGAGCGGCCGCAGATCCTGGTGCCCGCCCATCACTGGCAGGCGGCGCGCCCGCTGGGCGGCTGGACGCTGGTCGGCTGCACGGTCAGCCCGGGTTTCCGCTTTGACGGGTTCGAGATGGCGCCGCCCGGCTTCGACATTCCGGGCGCGGCGGGCTGAGGCTCAGGTCGCCCCCGGCGGGCGGCTGACGATGCCGCCCCCCACCGCCGCGGCAACGCCCGTGGTCGCGGGACAGGTGGTCGGCAACCCGCGCGCCACCCGCACCGCGAGATAGGCGAAAGCCTGCGCCTCGAGCATGTCGCCATCCAGCCCCACCGCCTCGACCGGATCGACCGGCAGGCCGCTGCGCGCGGCAAGCATTTCCATCATCACCGGGTTCGACCGCCCGCCGCCGGTGACCAGCAACCGGTCGGGCCGCGTCGGGCAATGATCCAGCCCGGCGGCAACCGCGGCGGCGGCCGCGGCGGTCAGCGTGGCGGCCGCATCGGCGTCGGACAGCCCGGCCACCTGCGCGCCGAGCGTGGCGAAATCGTTCCGGTCCAGCGATTTGGGCGGCATCCGCCGGAAATGCGGATGGGCAAGGAAGGCGGCGATCACGCGCTGATCCACCTGGCCCGTGGCGGCCAGCGCCCCGTCGCGGTCGCAATCCTGGCCAAGCCGCGCCCGCATCAGGTCGTCGATGGGCGCATTCGCGGGGCCGGTGTCGAAGGCCAGCAGCGCGCCGGGCGCCTCGGGCCGGTCAAGCCGGGGATCGACCCAGGTCAGGTTGCCCACGCCGCCCAGATTGACAAAGGCCAAGGGCGCCCGCGCGCCGATCCATGTCGCACAGGCGAAGTGGAAGAACGGCGCCAGCGGCGCCCCCTGCCCGCCCAGCCGCACATCGGCAGACCGGAAATCCCACACCACCGGCAGGCCCAGCACCTCGGCCAGCACGCGGCCACAGCCCGCCTGATGCGTCCCCCGCCCGCGCGGATCATGCGCCAGCGTCTGGCCGTGAAAGCCCGCGATCGCCACATCCGAAAACCGCGCCATCACCTCGGCATGGGCGGTCTCGACAAGTTCGACGGCCTCCTCGACACCCGGATCATCCGGCCAGCGGCCCAGGGCTTCGGCCAGCACGGCGCGTTCCCCGGGCGTGTAGGGGCGATAGGCGGTCTCGCCGAAACCCATGATCGCCACGCCATCGGTCAGGACCACGGCGGCATCCACCCCGTCGAGCGAGGTGCCCGACATCGTGCCCAGGGCGCGCACAGGCGCGGTTTTCAACATGGCCTTTCCCTTCTGCGGCCTGCCCGATATATCACTGGCCAAAACCACCCCCAGGGACAAGAGGCGATGACCTATCACCCGAAATCGGACTTCCTGCGCGTGATGATCGAGCGCGGCTACCTGGCCGACTGCACCGATTATCAGGGCCTCGACGAGGCGCTGAGCCAGGGGGTGGTCACCGCCTATATCGGTTATGACGCGACGGCGGCCTCGCTGCATGTGGGGCATCTGCTGAATATCATGATGCTGCGCTGGTTGCAGAAGACCGGCCACAGGCCGATCACGCTGATGGGGGGCGGCACGACCAAGGTGGGCGATCCCTCGTTCCGCTCGGACGAACGCCCGCTGCTGGGCCCCGACCAGATCGAGGCCAATATCGCGGGGATGAAGCAGGTCTTCGGCAAGTATCTCGACTATGGCGCGGGGCCGACCGACGCGCTGATGCTGAACAATGCCGAATGGCTGGACAGCCTGAACTACCTGGATTTCCTGCGCGATATCGGGCGGCATTTCTCGGTCAACCGGATGCTGTCCTTCGAGTCCGTGAAATCGCGGCTGGATCGCGAGCAGTCGCTGTCCTTCCTCGAATTCAACTACATGATCCTTCAGGCCTATGACTTCCTGGAACTGAACCGCCGCTATGGCTGCCGGTTGCAGATGGGCGGGTCGGACCAGTGGGGCAATATCGTCAACGGCATCGACCTGACGCGGCGCATCCTCGATCACGAGGTCTACGGGCTGACCTCGCCGCTGCTGACCACGGCCGATGGCGCCAAGATGGGCAAGAGCGCGGGCGGCGCGGTCTGGCTGAATGCCGAGATGCGCAGCCCTTACGAGTTCTGGCAGTTCTGGCGCAACACCGCCGATGCCGATGTGGGCCGCTTCCTGCGGCTTTACACCGAAATGCCGCTGGACGAGTGCAACCGGCTGGGCGCGCTGGAAGGGGCCGAGATCAACGCGGCCAAGATCGTGCTTGCGAATGCCGTGACGACGCTCTGCCACGGGGCCAACGCGGCCGAGGCCGCCGAGGCGACCGCGCGCGAGGTGTTCGAGAAGGGCGGGCTGGGCGAGGATCTGCCCACGCTGGCGCTGAGTGCGGCCGAGATCGCGGACGGCATTCCGGTGGTGCAGCTCATCACCCGGGCGGGGCTGGCGAAATCGGGCAAGGAGGCCAAGCGGCTGATCGCCGAGGGCGGCGCGCGGCTGAACGACGAGCTTCTGTCCGATGCCGGGCTGGTGATCGACGCGGCGATGCTGGCCGAGCCGATCAAGCTTTCGGCCGGCAAGAAGCGTCACGCGCTGGTGCGAATCGCGGGCTGAGAGCCGCCCCGCGGCGATCCCCTGCCCGCCGTTCCGCGTCTTCCCCGGCTTGCGGCCCCGACGCGGCGCCCGTGATCGCGGCGGCCCGCCCGGGGATTCGCCCGCCACGGGCGGCGGGGGGATGGCCTGCACGACGCGTCACGCATCCGCGGCGCGCTCACATTGCCGCAAGCCCCCTTGCGCGGGCGGCGCGTTCGGCCGACAGCTTGGCGAGCAAGGGGGGGTGGCGATGCTGGACGGGATCATGCGCCGCTTGATCGACCCGCCGCTCGACCGGGCGGGGCGGGCGCTGGCCGCGCGCGGGGTCACGGCGGATGCGGTGACGCTGGCCGGGCTGGCGCTGGGGCTGGCGGCGGCGGGCCTGATCGCGCTGGGGCTGACGCTTCTGGCGCTTGTCCCGCTGCTGGCCAGCCGTCTGGCCGACGGGCTGGACGGCGCGGTGGCGCGCGCCAGCCGCAAGACCGATTTCGGCGGCTTTCTCGATATCGTCAGCGATTTCCTGTTCTACGGCGCGGTGCCGCTGGGCTTCGTGCTGCTGGACCCGGCCGCGCACGGGGCGGCAGGCGCGTTCCTGCTGCTCAGCTTCTATGTCAACGGGGCCAGCTTTCTGGGCTTCGCCATCCTGGCCGAGCGGCGCGGGCTGGAAACCCGCGCGCGGGGGGTGAAATCGCTCTATTTCACCGGCGGGTTGCTGGAGGGGACGGAAACCATCGCCTTCTTCGTCGCGCTCTGCCTCTGGCCGGGATGGTTCGCGCCGCTGGCCTGGGCCTTCGGCGCGCTGTGCTTCGTCACCGCGGGGGCGCGGGTGCTGCTGGCGCGGCGGGTCTTTCCGCCGCAAGACTAGCCCCCCGGGATCGGGCGGGCCGGGTCATAGCCGATCGGATGGGCGTCCAGCGCGGCGCGCTGGCTGTCCGTCAGGCTGTCGAAGGCGACGACCCAGGTATGGATCGAAAAGATCACGGCGCCGCTCACGGGCAGCCGGACCAGCACCTGCCGCTCGCTGCGCAGGAAGGGTGCGGGTCCCTTCACCTTGGCGCGCGGCGCGGATTCGGGGCGCGGCTGGAACAGCGCGGGGTCGGTATAGTAATGCGCGTTCGCCCGCCACAGGGCACGCCCCGGGCGCAGACCGACGAACAGCCGCTCGACCCGCGCGGCAAGGGCGGCATCATATTGCGGCACCGGGGCGTGGATCGGCCCCAGCGGGCGGCCGAGCTTTTCCGCCAGCATCCAACTGGCCGGAAAGCACAGGATCGCGCCTGTCAGCACCGGCAGCCCGCCCGCCCCCGGCTGCAAGAGGCAGAAATCCTCCTGCACCAACCGGCCCAGCGTCAGCAGCGGCGCCGCCCGGTCGAGCGGCACGCGGACGCCATCGGGCCGGATCACCGCGTCGCCCCCGACCGCGAAATCGCCGCGCCCGGCCAGCAGGGCCAGAACCGTGTCGAGCAGTTCCCCGGCCGCCGCCCGCGCGCCCTCGGTCAGCGCATGAACCTCGGCGGGGCGTGTCGCGATCAGCCGGTCGCGCGCGGCCATCTGCCCGGCATGGGCGTCGTCCACCACCAGCCAGTCCGCCATCTCCAGCGGCTGGATGCCCGGCAGGCGCCGCATCGCAGGCTCGGCCCAGGGCGTGTGCGGCAGGTGGCTCTGCAGGATCGGATCGGCGGCGGACATGGGCCGATCAATCCCGATCCCGGCCGCCGGCGCAGGGGCCGTCGGGGTCGGTCAAGGGCACCGCCCTGTGCTTCTTCTTGGCAAAAATACCCATGGCACCACGGTCCCGATGTCCCGAACGTCAAGGGGGCGCGGCCCGGCCGGCCACGCCCCCTTCCTGTCGATCCGGAAAGGTCAGCCGCGCGCGCGGCCGATCAGCGCCCAGAGCCCCGGGATCAGCAGCGCCGCCAGACCCAGCTTCAGCGCATCCCCGATCAGGAAGGGCGTCAGGCCCCAGGCCAGAATCGGCTGCTCCCAGCCATAGAGATGGCCAAGCCACAGAAGGCCCGGCACATAGATCAGCGCGTTGCCCAGCAGCAGCGCCGCCGCCATCCGGCCCATCGAGCGGTCCCATCCGGCGCGCGCGGCAAAGCCCAGCGCCACCACCGCCAGCACATAGCCGACCAGATAGCCGCCGGTGGCGCCCATCATGTAGGTCAGGCCCGCCACCTCGGCGCTCGATCCCACGAAGACATCATAGCCCAGCGCGCCCACCAGCATGTAGCCCAGGATCGTCGCAAGGCCCAGCCTCGGCCCGTAGGCCACGCCGATGGCCAGCACCGCGAAGGTGCCCATGGTGATCGGCACCGGCCACATCGGCACCTTGATCTTCGCCGCGACTGCCAGCGCGGCGATGCCCGCCACCACCAGCAGCGCCTGTTTCACGCGCAGCGCGACGCCGCCTTCGGGCAGCAGGGTTTCGGCAAGAACCTTGCCGGTCAGGGCCTTGGCCATCTCGGTCTCTCCGTTCGGCTGGTTTTTTCTCTTCATTCGACTTCTGCCCCAGCCCCGCCCCCCGCGCAAGCCCCGAGCCGCGTATAGACCGAGCGCATCGCATAGTCCTTGCGCGGCCCCGTGACGCGCCAGAGGCTGGACCAGTCGGGCCAGCGGGCGAAATCATAGCCGACCTCGTAGCGGTCGGGCGGGCAGTCATGCAGGGCCTGCGCATGCGGGCCGGGCGCGATGGCGTGAAAGAACCGGCCGTCCTCGAAGAAGACCTCGATCCCCGAAGCCCCCTGCCGCCACAGATAGCGCCGCTCTGCGGTCATGGGCGCATGGCCCGGCAGGTGCAGCCTGCCGGTCTCGGCCTGGACCAGCCCCGCCTTGCCGGGGGCGAAGACGGCCCGTCCCTCGAACCGCGCGGCATGGCCTGCCCGGGCATCCTCGATCACCCGATCAAGCCGCCATTCCCCGGCAAACGCCTCCAGATCCGGCATCCCCGCCCCCGCTTCTTGTCGCGCCCCGCCCCAACGGGTATCAGACCGCGGAAATCCTGTCCAAGAGGCCGCCCATGATCCCCCGCTATGCCCGCCCCGAGATGACCGCCATCTGGGAGCCCGCGACCCGGTTCCGCATCTGGTTCGAGATCGAGGCCCATGCCTGCGACGCCATGGCCGAACTGGGGGTGATCCCGAAGGAGAACGCCGCGGCGGTCTGGAAGGCCAAGGACGTGGAATTCGACGTCGCCCGCATCGACGAGATCGAGGCGGTGACCAGGCATGACGTGATCGCCTTCCTGACCCATCTGGCCGAGCATGTCGGCAGCGAGGAGGCGCGCTTCGTCCATCAGGGCATGACCTCGTCCGACGTGCTGGACACCTGCCTGAACGTGCAGCTGACGCGCGCCGCCGATATCCTGCTGGCCGATCTGGACAAGGTGCTCGCCGCGCTCAAGCGCCGCGCCTACGAGCACAAGGACACGGTCCGGATCGGGCGCAGCCACGGCATCCATGCCGAACCCACCACCATGGGCCTGACCTTCGCGCGTTTCTACGCCGAGATGGACCGCAACCGCGCCCGCCTTCGGGCCGCGCGGGCCGAGATTGCCACCGGCGCGATTTCCGGCGCGGTCGGCACATTCGCCAATATCGACCCGCGCGTGGAAGAGCATGTCTGCAAGATGCTGGGCCTGACGCCAGAGCCGATCTCGACCCAGGTGATCCCGCGCGACCGGCATGCCATGTTCTTCGCCACGCTGGGCGTGATCGCCAGTTCGATCGAGAACATCGCCATCGAAGTGCGCCACATGCAGCGCACCGAGGTACTGGAGGCCGAGGAGTTCTTTTCCGCAGGCCAGAAGGGCAGTTCCGCCATGCCGCACAAGCGTAACCCGGTGCTGACCGAGAACCTGACCGGCCTTGCGCGGCTGGTGCGCGCGACGGTGATCCCGGCGCTGGAGAATGTCGCGCTGTGGCACGAGCGCGACATCAGCCATTCCTCGGTCGAGCGCGGGATTGCGCCCGATGCGACCGTGACGCTGGATTTCGCGCTGAACCGGCTGGCGGGGGTGATCGACAAGCTGGTGATCTATCCCGAGGCGATGCTGAAGAACATGAACAAGTTCAAGGGGCTGGTCATGTCCCAGCGGGTGCTTCTGGCGCTGACGCAGGCGGGCGTCTCGCGCGAGGATGCCTATCGGCTGGTGCAGCGCAACGCGATGAAGGTCTGGGAGGAAGGCAAGGATTTCCGCGAGGAACTGCTGGCCGACGCGGAGGTGACCGCCGCGCTGAGCCCCGCCGAGATCGACGAGAAATTCGACCTCGGCTATCACACCAGGCATGTCGACACGATCTTTGCCCGGGTTTTCGGCGAACCGGCATAGGGTCGCGCAGCGGGCAAAGCGAAGGTTTGGAAATCGCCGGGAACGTGCTACCTTGTGTCACACCTCACCAGGGAGATGCACCATGACCTTCAAGACGATCCTTTCGGCGGCGGTTCTGACGCTGGCCCCGACTCTGGCGCTTGCCAATGGCTGCGGCTGGGAAAAACGGATGAACGCCAGCCAGTGCGCCGACGGCAAGGTGTTCGATTCGGCCTCGGGCACCTGCGTCGACCAGGCGACGAGCTGACGGGCCGGACATCCGGCGACCTGACGCGGCGCGGGTCCAGACCGCGCCGCTTTTTTTATGCCAGCGGGCGGCCATCAACCCCGGCTTAACGCTCCTGCGCCAATCTGGCGCCGTTGCAGACGGAGCGTGGTGTGACCAGCCTTACCCCCAGCCTTCCCGGGCATATCCGCTCGGCCACCGGCCTGACGCGTCGGCGCAAGGCCGCGATCATCGTGCGGCTGCTGCTGAACGAGGGGGTCACGCTGCCACTGGGCGATCTGCCCGCCGAGCTTCAGACCAGCCTGGCCGACGAGATCGCGGGGCTTCGCTATATCGACGCGCCCACGCTGGAATCGGTGGTCGAGGAATTCGTGGCCGAACTGGAACTGGCCGGGCTTGCCTTCCCCGGCGGCATCGACGGCGCGATCGAGTTGCTGGGCGAGCATCTCAGCCCCGAGGCGGCGGCCGCCTTGCAGGCCCTGCATGCCGGGGACCGGCCGACCGATCCCTGGGTGCTGCTCTCCGAACAGGAGCCGAAGAAGCTGGCCGAGCTGCTGATGTCCGAAAGCCCCGAAGTGGCCGCGATCGTGCTGGCCAAGCTGCCCAGCCAGATCGCCGCCGCGGCGCTTGGCCAGATGCCCGGCCCCGAGGCGCGGCGCATCGCCATCGCGATCTCGCGCACCTCGGGCGTGCCGCCCGCGGCGATCGCCCGGATCGGCGCGGCGCTGGCCCGCCGCCTGCTCGACGCGCCGGTGCGGGCGTTCGAGCTGCCGACGGAAAGACGCATGGGCGCGATCCTCGATGCCGCCCCCGCCGCCACCCGCGACGACGTCCTGCAGGGTCTGGCCGAGACCGATGCGGATCTGGCCGAACGCGTGCGCCGGGCGGTCTTCACCTTTGCCGACATTCCCGCCCGGCTGGCGCCGCTGGATGTGCAGGCGCTGACCCGAACCGTGGATCAGCCCGTCCTGGTCACGGCGATGGCCGGGGCCGACGAGAAGAACGCCCCGACGGTGGAGTTCATCCTGTCCAACATGTCCCAGCGGATGTCCGCCCAGCTGCGCGAGGAGATCGCCGAGCGCGGCACCCCCTCGACCGAAGAGACCGAGGCCGCGATGTCCGAGATCACCGCCGCGCTGCGCGGGCTGGAGGCCGCGGGCGAGATCAGGCTCAAGGCGGCCACCGGCGAGGGGTAGGACCGCCCCCCCCGCTGCGCAAGGCGGTCGCCGGGGCGTCCTGCTTGTGATCGCGGGGCGCGGGTTCTATGTCTGCCCACGCGCCGCGGCGGGGCGCGGACAGGGAAAGCGGGCGGCCATGGCCAGCGGCGGCAGGACATCGGGAAAGGAAAGGCGGGGCGCGACGGACTGGCTTGCCGACCGCGCGATCCGCGCCGTGATCGCGCTTGCCCTTGCCCTGCCCTATGAGCGGCGGGTGCGGTTCGCGGGATGGGTCATGCGCCGCCTGATCGCGCGCCCGGCGGGCTATCTGGCCCGCGCCGAGGAGAACCTTGCCCTGATCTGGCCCGACATGCCCCCCGCCGAGCGGCAGCGGATCGCCCGGGCGGTCGCCGACAATGCGGGCCGCACGCTGATCGAGAATTACTCGACCCGGGAGTTCCTTGCGCGCATGGCCAGCGCCGAACCGCGCGGCCCCGGCCTTGCGGCGCTCGAGGCGGCGCATGCCGCCGGGCGTCCGGTGATCCTCGTGACCGGGCATTTCGGCAATTACGAGGCCGCCCGCGCCGCCCTGGTCGCGCGGGGCCATGCGGTCGGCGGGCTGTACCGGCCGATGCGCAACCGCTTCTTCAACGCCCATTACGTCCGCACGATGGAGGCGTTCGGCGGCCCCGTCTTCGCGCAGGGCCGCCGCGGCACCGGCGGCTTCGTGCGGCACCTGAAATCGGGCGGCATGCTGGTCCTGCTGATCGACCAGCACCACAGCCGGGGCGCGGTGCTGGAGTTCATGGGGCAGCCCGCGCTGACCACGCTTTCGGCGGCCGAGCTTGCCCTGCGCTACGGGGCCGAGCTGATTCCCTTTTACGCGACGCGCCGCCCCGACGGGCTGAGCTTCGACATCGCGCTGGAGTCCCCGGTTCCGGCCGGGACGCCCGAGGCGATGACGCAGGCGCTGAACGACAGTCTTGCCGCGCGGGTGCGTGCCCATCCCGAGCAATGGTTCTGGATCCACCGCCGCTGGAAGGCCCCGCGCCCGCGCGGGCGGAACCGCGCCGGGACCGGCTGATCAGCGCAGCCGCGCCGCCGCCAGGATGCGCCCCGGCCCCGCCTTCTGGATCAGCGCGACGATCGGCTGCTCGCCCTCGATCTGCACCGTCACGACCAGCGGCAGCGCGCCGTCCCAGCGGGCGACCGCGTTCCAGGCATCGACGATGTTGGTATAGACATAGCGTTGCCCGGAATTCTCGCCCCGCGTGATCTCGACCTCTTCGGACGGGCGGTAGCGCACCACCTGAAGCACCACGTCCTCCTCGAAGGCGGTCTCCGAGCGGGCCCGGATCGTGACCGTATCGCCCTGCCGCTCCATCGTCAGGGTCACGGGGCTTGGTGCGCCGCGATGCGCCTCGATCAGGCGGACCACGTCCATCGGGCTGTAGCCGACGACGTGATCCTTGCCGCCCACGATGATCTGCGGGGTATAGACCGACCGCTGGCCCGCCGCCCTTGCATAGGCCTTTTGGCGGCGGGTGAAGGCGGGATCGGCAAAGACATCCTTCCAGCCGATATAGTCCCAGTAATCCACATGCAGCGCCAGCGGGATGACATCCTCGCGCTTGGCCAGTTCCGCGATCAGCGCGTCGGCGGGCGGGCAGGAGGCGCAGCCCTGCGAGGTGAACAGCTCCAGCACCACCGGCCCCCCCTCGGCCCGGGCCGTTCCCGAAAACGCCAGCCAGGCCGAAATCAGAACCGTGATGAACGCCCGCATGTGCCCTGCCCTGTCCGCCTTGTCCCCGACCTTCCTACAGAACCCGCCCCTCCCCTGCCAATCAAGGATTCGGGAGGGTGCGACAGCTTGGCCACACCCGGGATCCGCCTTCTGTGCACCACGGTATACAGAAAATACCGTGCCCTCTTGATCGCTTGCGGCCGTTAGGGCAAGAGGTCTTCAAGGACAGATGCGCTTGAGCCATGGAGACCGCCCCACATGCCGATCGTCGTTGGACAGGACACCGCCCGCACCCGCCGCACGCTGACCGCCGGCGGGGCAAGCGTTGCGTATTACTCGATCCCGGCCGCCGAGGCCGCGGGGCTGGGCCAGTTCACCCGCCTGCCCGCCGCGCTGAAGGTGGTGCTTGAGAACCTGTTGCGCTTCGAGGATGGCAAGACGGTCAGCGTGGACGACATCCGCGCCTTTTCCGACTGGGCGGCGAATGGCGGGCGGTCGGATCGCGAGATCGCCTATCGCCCGGCGCGCGTGCTGATGCAGGATTTCACCGGGGTTCCCGCGGTCGTGGACCTGGCCGCGATGCGCGACGGGATCGTGGCGCTGGGGGGCGATGCGCAGAAGATCAACCCGCTGAACCCGGTCGATCTGGTGATCGACCATTCCGTGATGATCGACGAGTTCGGCAATCCGCGGGCGTTCCAGTTGAACGTGGACCGCGAATACGAGCGCAATATCGAGCGCTACACCTTCCTGAAATGGGGCCAGAAGGCGTTCGACAATTTCCGCGTCGTCCCGCCCGGCACCGGCATCTGCCACCAGGTCAACCTGGAATACCTGGCCCAGACCGTCTGGACCGACACCGACCAGAGCGGGGAAACCGTGGCCTATCCCGACACGCTGGTCGGCACCGACAGCCATACCACCATGGTCAATGGCCTCGGCGTGCTGGGCTGGGGCGTCGGCGGCATCGAGGCCGAGGCCGCGATGCTGGGCCAGCCCGTGTCGATGCTGATCCCCGAGGTCGTGGGCTTCCGGCTGACCGGCGCGATGCTCGAGGGCACGACGGCCACCGATCTGGTGCTCAAGGTCGTGGCGATGCTGCGCAAGAAGGGCGTCGTCGGCAAGTTCGTGGAATTCTACGGCCCCGGGCTGGATCATCTGCCGCTGGCCGACCGCGCGACCATCGCCAACATGGCGCCCGAATACGGCGCGACCTGCGGCTTCTTCCCGGTGGATGACGAAACACTGCGCTATCTGCGCCAGACGGGCCGCGACGAGGGCCGCATCGCGCTGGTCGAGGCCTATGCAAAGGAAAACGGCCTGTGGCGCGGGCCCGATTACGCGCCGGTCTATACCGACACGCTGGAACTGGACATGGGCGAGGTCGTGCCCGCGATCTCGGGGCCGAAACGGCCGCAGGATCACACGCCGCTGGACCAGGCCGCCGACAGCTTCTTCCGCGTGGTGGCGGAATATCGCGGCGAGGACGAAAGCGCCGCCGCCCATGACATGAGCGCCGAAGGGCCGGTGCCCGACACGCTGCTGGACCCGCGCCGGTCGGCCGCGGTGGCGGGGCAGGATTACGCGCTGCGCGACGGCTCGGTGGTGATCGCCTCGATCACCTCCTGCACGAATACCTCGAACCCCTATGTGATGATCGGCGCGGGGCTGGTGGCGCGCAAGGCGCGCGCGCTGGGACTGAAGGCCAAGCCCTGGGTCAAGACCTCGCTCGCGCCCGGCTCGCAGGTGGTCAGCGAATATCTGGAAGCGGCGAACCTGCAGGAGGATCTGGACGCGCTCGGCTTCAACCTGGTGGGCTATGGCTGCACCACCTGCATCGGCAATTCCGGGCCGCTGGCCGAGGAGATCTCGAAGACGATCCATGACAATGACCTGATCGCGACCAGCGTCCTGTCGGGCAACCGCAATTTCGAGGGCCGGATTTCCCCCGACGTGCGGGCGAACTACCTGGCCTCGCCGCCGCTGGTGGTGGTCTATGCCATCGCGGGCGACATGAATGTGGACCTGACCCGCGATCCGATCGGCACCGGCAAGGACGGCAAGCCGGTCTACATGAAGGACATCTGGCCGACCGGCAAGGAGATTGCGGAACTCGTCGAACAGACGGTCACCCGCGCCGCATTCCTGAAGAAATATGCCGATGTCTTCAAGGGCGACGAGAAATGGCAGGCGGTCGAGACCACCGACAGCGAGACCTATGACTGGCCCGCCGCCTCGACCTATGTGCAGAACCCGCCCTATTTCCGCGGCATGGCGACCGAACCGGGCGTGATCGCCGATATCGCGGGCGCGCGGGCACTGGCGATCCTGGGCGACATGGTGACGACCGACCACATCAGCCCGGCGGGCAGCTTCAAGGACAGCACACCCGCGGGCCGCTACCTGGTGGACCGGCAGGTGCCCGTGCGCGAGTTCAACTCCTACGGCTCGCGGCGCGGCAATCACGAGGTGATGATGCGCGGCACCTTCGCCAATATCCGCATCCGCAACGAGATGCTGCAAGGCGTCGAGGGCGGCTATACGCTGGGCCCGGACGGCGCGCAGACCTCGATCTATGACGCGGCGATGGCCTGGCAGGCGCAGGGCGTGCCGCTGGTGGTGATCGGCGGCATCGAATACGGCGCGGGCAGTTCGCGCGACTGGGCGGCCAAGGGCACGGCGCTGCTGGGCGTCAAGGCGGTGATCGCCGAAAGCTTCGAGCGCATCCACCGCTCGAACCTGGTCGGTATGGGCGTGATCCCGTTCGAGTTCACCGGCGGCGACAACCGCAAGACGCTGGAACTGAAGGGAGACGAGATCTTCTCGATCAGCGGCCTGGCGGGCGACCTGAAACCGCTGGCCGAGGTGCCCTGCACCATCCGTTCCGCCGATGGCCGGGAACGCACGATCACGCTGAAATGCCGGATCGATACCGCGATCGAGAAGGAATATGTCGAGCATGGCGGCGTGCTGCACTACGTGCTGCGCAACCTCGCCCGCGCGGCCTGACGCCCGCATCACGGCGCACGCAAACGCCCCCGTCCGAAAGGCGGGGGCGTTTTTCATGGCAGCGCGGCGGGCTTACTCGGCGGCGGCGGCCCGTTCGATGGCCGGGCGCAGGCTTGTTTCGATGACCGCGGCGGTCAGCGGGCCGGGATGGCGCAGCAGGACGCGGCCCTGCCCGTCCAGCACGAAGGTTTCCGGCACGCCATAGACGCCCCATTCGATCGCCGTGCGCCCCGCCGGATCGGCCGCGATGCCCGCATAGGGATTGCCCAACTGGTCGAGAAAGCGCAGCGCGTTGGCGGGCTTGTCCTTGTAGTTGATGCCGTAGATCGCCACGCCCTCGGCGGCCAGCGCCTCGAGCAGCGGATGTTCGTCCCGGCAGGGGCCGCACCAGCTGGCCCAGAAATTCACCAGCGTCACCGCGCCTCCGCGCAGCACCGCCTCGTCGAAGATCTCGCCGCCCAGCGGCTCGACCGCCAGCGCGGGCGCGGGCTTGCCGATCAGCATCGAGGGCAGCGCGTTCCGGTCATCGCGGCCGACGCCGATGAAGAACAGCGCGGCGAGGGCGACAAAGATCACCGGCGGCACGAACATCAGCGGAGAGACGCGTTTCTTCTCAGTCATCGGAAACCCTGCGCGCTTCGACCTCTTCGAGTTGCCGACGGACCCGCGCAGCCCGCCAGAGCGACAGCACGACGAGCGCCACCAGCAGCGCCAGCGAGATCGCGTAGGAGGACAGCACCGCGCCCGCGTATTTGCCCAGATCAGGGATCATGCCATCCGCTCCCGCGCGATCAGCGCCTTGATCCGGCGGGCGCGAATCTCGGTCCGCGTGCGTTCCAGCACGAGCGCCACGAACAGCAGGATGAAGGCCCCCATGCAGACCAGAAGCGGAAACCAGAACACGTTGGCGATGTTCTCCTGCTTGTCCATCGACAGCGTCGCCCCCTGGTGCAGCCCCTGGTTCCAGAAATTCACCGCGTAGCGCGACAGCAGCGCGAAGACCGAGCCCACGATGCACAGCACCGAGGTCAGGTCGGCCGCGGCGTCCGGGTTCTCGATCGCCTCCCACAGCGCGATATAGCCGAGATAGAACAGAAACAGGATCAGGAACGAGGTCAGCCGCGGATCCCAGGCCCAGTAGGTGCCCCACATCGGCTCGCCCCAGATCGCGCCGGTGACCAGCGCGATCACCGTCATCGTCAGCCCCACCGGGGCCGCGGCCCGCGCCGCCAGCGCCGAGACGTGATGGCGGCGGACCAGCCAGATCAGCGAGGCCACCAGCATCATCACCCAGGCATTGATCGCCATCATCGCGGCGGGCACATGCAGGTAGATGATCTTGACCGTCGAGCCGAAATTCTCGGCCTCGGGCGTCAGGAAGAAGCCCCAGACCAGACCCACCACCATCGACAGCGCCGTCAGGCCCCAGATCGCGGGCAGAACGGCCTGCGAGGTCTGCATGAACTTTTTCGGATTGGCATATTCCCAGAGCGACATGAACGTTTCCTAGAGGGCTTTTCCTGAGGTCTCAACTGAATAGCGCGTGAACCCTAGCGCAGGTTGATCCGGATCGCCGCAGCCGCCGCAAAGGGCAGCAGCGCGAGCGTGGCCAGCGTGATCCCCGCCAGCATCAGAAGCGGCGTCGCATTGGCCTGCCCGGCCGCGCCCCGCACCACCGCCTCGGCGCCGAAGATCAGGGTCGGGACGTAAAGCGGCAGCACCAGCAGCGACAGCAACAGCCCGCCGCGCTTCAGCCCCACGGTCAGCGCCGCGCCGAAGGTGCCGATCATGCTGAGCGCGGGCGTGCCGAGGGCGAGCGAGAGCACGAGCCAGCCATAGGCGGCCGGATCGAGGCTCAGCAACAGGCCGAGCCCAGGTGCGGCCAGGGTCAGCGGCAGGCCGGTCGTCACCCAATGCGCCGCGGCCTTCATCGCCACGACGCCTTCCAGCGGGATCGGCGCGGTGGCCAGCAGGTCGAGCGAGCCATCCTCGAAATCCAGCGCGAAGATGCGGTCGAGCGATAGGAGGCAGGCCAGCAGCGCACCGACCCAGAGGATGCCGGGCGCGATCCGCGACAGGATCGCGCTTTCGGGACCGACGCCGAAGGGCACCAGCACCACGACGATCAGGAAGAAGGCGAGGCCCAGCCCGAATCCCCCGCCCGCCCGGATCGCAAGGGCGAGATCGCGGATCAGCAGCGCGATCATGCGAAGGCCTCGTCGAACCGGTCCATCGCACGGGGACGGGCGCGGAAGGGGGTGAGGTCAAGCTCCGCGGCCTCGAAGCCCAGATGGATATGCGTGGCGATCAGCGCGGCGCCGCCCGCCCGCAGGTGGCGCGCCACGGCCTGGCCGAACAGCGCGACCGAGGCGGCATCGAGCGAGACGGTCGGTTCGTCCAGCACCCAGATCGGCCGCCCGGTGACCAGCAGGCGGGCAAGGCCCAGCCGCCGCTTCTGCCCGGCCGAGAGGTTCTGGGCCGGGCGATGGGCGAGATCGGCCAGGTTGAATTCGTCCAGCGCCTGGCCGATGCCCGTCTGGCCGAAGATGCGGGCCCAGAAGCGCAAGTTCTCCTCGACGCTGAGCGTCGCCTTGAGCCCGTCGGCATGGGCGGCATAGGCCATCGCCTCGGGCGGGGCCGAGATGGTTCCGGACAGGGCGGGTTGCAACCCCGCGAGCGTGCGCAGAAGCGTCGTCTTGCCGATGCCGTTCGGCCCGCGCAGCATGAGCGCCCGGCCCGGGTGCAGCGTGAAGCCGACGCCTTCGAGCACGGGCAGTCCGCCGCGGGCGCAGGCGAGGTCTTGCACGGTCAGATCCATGCGTTTCGCATAGCCGATCGGCGGGCGGGCGGGAAGCGGGAAAGGGGCACTCCCGCCCCCGGCCGGCGCAGGGCGCAGGCGCCCCGCTTGTCCGCGGTTGGGCGTGGCCGCGCGCGTGGCCGCGCGCGGCGCCTCCGGCGGGGATATTTGGGGCCAGAAGAAGGCTCAGGCCGGCGGGGCGGCGGAGACCGGGACCAGGGCGGCGGCGACGCGGCGGCCTTCGGCGAGCAGGAGGTTGTAGCCGCGGGCGGCGGAGGGGCTGGCCATGAACTCGACCCCGAGCCCGGCCGCCTCGAGCCGGGACTGGAGGCCACCCGGCAGCGGCAGGAGGCTGTTGCCGGTGCCCACCAGCAGCACGTCGACGCGGGTTGCAAGCGCGAAGAGCGGCGCGGGATCGTCAAGGCCGGCCCAGGCGAGCGCCCGGCCCTCGGCGACGATCACCGGGCCTTCATGCACGCTGCCCGCGATGCGGAAGAAGCCCGGGCCGTAGCCGTCGACGGGAAGGCCGACAGGCGGCTGGATCTCGGTCAGGCGCATCGGCATCTCCCTGGGCCTCGGGGGGGGGGGGGCGGCCGCCCCGTCATGGCGGCGTCATGGCGGCGCGCGCGGTGGCGGATCAGCCCTCGGCGCTGGCGAATTGCGTGCCCGCGCCACCGTCCTGATCCTTGGACCAGTCGCGCTTGACGCCGAGGAACAGAAGGATGTTCGAGGCCACGAAGACCGAGGAATAGGTGCCGACCACGATCCCCCAGATCATCGCGAAGACGAAGCCCCGGATCACGTCGCCGCCCAGAACGAACAGCGCGATCAGCGCCAGGAGCGTGGTGACCGAGGTCATCACCGTGCGCGAGAGCGTGTCGTTGATCGAGAGGTTCAGCAGGTCCCGCAGCTCCATCTTCTTGTATTTGCGCAGGTTCTCGCGCACCCGGTCGAACACGACCACGGTGTCGTTGAGCGAGTAGCCGACGATGGTCAGCAGCGCCGCGATGATGGCGAGGTCGAAGCGGATCTGGAGGGCCGCGAAGACCCCGATGGTCAGCGTCACGTCATGGACAAGTGCGGCCACCGCGCCCAGCGAGAACTGCCATTCGAAGCGCAGCCAGATATAGACCAGGACCGCCACGATCGAGAGCACCACGGCAAGGATCGCGGTCTGCACCAGTTCGGCCGAGACCTTGGGGCCGACGCTTTCCACCGAGGGGAAGGTGATCGAGGGATCGACGGTCTTCAGCGCGGCCTCGACCGCGTTGATGACCTGGGGCGTGATGCTTTCCTCGCCGTCCTGGGCCTGGATGCGCACCTGGGCGACGTTGCGTTCGGGGCCGAAGCCGGGGTCGAAGACCTGGGAAATGGCCACATCGCCCAGATCGAGCGCGGAAAGCGCGGCGCGATAGGCGGCGACGTCAACGGGCTGGGTGCTTTCGGTGCGGATCGTGGTGCCGCCGCGGAAGTCGATCCCGTAATTCAGCCCCATCAGGAAGAACAGCACCACCGAGGCCACCATCGCCACCACCGAGGCGCCGAAGGTGAAGCTGGCGAACCGGAAGAAGTTCCAGTTGGTGTCCGAGGGAACGAGTTTCAGGCGCATGCGGATCCCCTCACACGGTGATGGTCTTGGGACGGCGGCGTTCCATCCACATCACCACCATCAGGCGGGTGACGAAGATCGCGGTGAAGACCGAGGTCAGGATGCCCAGCCCCAGCGTCACCGCAAAGCCCTTGACCGGGCCCGAGCCCATGGTGAACAGGATCGTCGCGGTGATGAAGGTGGTGATATTGGCATCGAGGATCGCCGACAGCGCCTTTTCATAGCCAAGCTCGATGGCGCGGGCCGGGCCGCGGGCGGATTTCAGTTCCTCGCGGATGCGCTCGAAGACCAGCACGTTTGCATCGACCGCCATGCCGATGGTCAGCACGATCCCGGCGATGCCGGGCAGCGTCAGCGTGGCGCCGATCAGCGACAGCAGGCCGAAGATCATCGCCACGTTCACGATCAGCGCGATATTGGCGAAGATCCCGAACAGCCCGTAGCTTGCCCCCATGAAGAACAGCACCGCGACGAATGCCACGATGCAGGCGATCTTGCCCGCGGCGATGCTGTCGGCGCCCAGTTCGGGGCCGATGGTGCGTTCCTCGAGGAAGACCAGTTCCGCGGGCAGCGCCCCCGCGCGCAGCAGGATCGCCAGTTGGGTCGATTCCTCGACATCGAAATTGCCGGTGATCTGGCCCGAGCCGCCCAGGATCGCCTCGCGGATCACGGGGGCCGAGATCACCTCCTCGTCCAGCACGATGGCGAAGGGGGAGCCGACATTTTCCTGCGTGTAGCGGCCGAACTTGCGCGCGCCGGCGGGGTTGAAGCGGAAGGTGACCGAGGGCAGCCCGTTCTGGTCGAAGGCGGGCTGGGCGTCGGTCAGTTCCTCGCCCGAGACGACCGGCGTGCGTTCGAGGATGTAATAGACCCCCGCATCGTCCATCGAGGGGTAGATCACGTTGCCCGCGCCGGGCGCGTCGTTCGGATTGTCGGTGCGCGAGACGACCGGGTGGAAGGTCAGCCGCGCGGTGGTGCCGATCAGCGCCTTGAGTTCCTCGGCCGAGCCGATGCCGGGCACCTGGATCAGGATGCGGTCGGCGCCCTGGCGCTGGATCGTCGGCTCGCGGGTGCCGACCTCGTCGACGCGGCGGCGCACGATTTCCAGCGATTGCTGGATCGTGCGGTTGTCGGTGGCCTGCCTCTCGGCCTCGGACAACTGGACGATCAGCAGATCGCCCGCGCCGCGCACCTCGATATCGGAACTGCCCACCCCGGTCAGCGTGACCGTGGGGCGGGCGATCTCGCGCACGGCGGCGATCGCGGCAGCCATCCCCTCGGGCCGGGCGATGTTCACATGAAGTTCGGCGGGCGGCGAGTCGGCGCGCCGGATCGGCCCCACCTCGTCGCGCACCGCGCGCAGCGCGTCGCGCACATCGGGCCAGAGCGCATCCATGCGGTCGGCATAGACATCCGCGACCTTGACCTCGGCCAGGAGATGCGCGCCGCCGCGCAGGTCGAGGCCGAGATTGACCAGCCCCGAGGGCAGCCAGCCGGGCCAGGCGTCCCGGTCGGCCACAAGCTCGGGCATCGCGCCCCGGAGTTCGATCGCCTGAACGGCGTCGTTATGCCGTTCGACCCGTTCGTAGAACAGGTTCGGCATGGCCAGAGCGAGGCCGATCAGGACAAGCGCCCAGATCGTGGCCCGCTTCCAAAGCGCGAATTGCAGCATCTGCGGTTATGCCTTCTCGGCGGGCTCGGTCTTGTTCAGCACCTGGACGATGGTGTGGCGGACGACGCGCACGCGCACGTTCTCGGCGATCTCGACCTCCAGTTCCTCGTCGTCCTTGACCTTGGAGACCTTGCCGATCAGCCCGCCCTGGGTGACGACCTGGTCGCCGCGGCGCAGCGCCTCGACCATCTGCTTGTGCTGCTTCATCTTCTTCTGCTGGGGCCGGATCAGCAGGAAATACATGATCAGGAAGATCAGGATCAGCGGAAGGAAGGTCGCAAAGGCGCCCCCGGCGCCGCCGCCACCGGCCGCTTGCGCAAAGGCAGGCGTGACAAACATCGTGAGAATCCCCGTGTTCTGCGGGCAGGCGCGCTGCCCGGGTCCTTGGTCGCGGCGCACCCTATTCGGTGCCCCCCTGCTTGGCAAGGCGAAGCCGCGCGGCTTTGACCTCGGGCGGGTCCGGCGCATATCTGGGGCATGAAACGCGCGTTCCGCCTTGTCCTGCTGCTGCTGGCCTGTCTCGCGCCCGGAATCGCCGCCGCCGACGGGGGCGCGCCGGTGCGGCTGAGCGATGCCGAGCACCAGCCCTGGCGCGCGATCGGTCGCATCAATGTGACCGGATTCGACACGGGCGGCATGTGCACCGGCACGCTGATCGCGCCCGATCTGGTGCTGACCGCGGCGCATTGCCTGTTCGCGCTGAACCCCAACCGCGTGGTCCGGCCCGGTCAGGTGCATTTCCTCGCAGGCTGGCTCAAGGGCGGATATGCCGCGCACAGGGTCGCCGCCGAAATCAGGCTGCATCCCGATTACGATCAGGCCAACGGCATCAATTTCCAGACCCTTGCCACCGATCTGGCCGTGCTGCGCCTGGCCGAGCCGATCCCGCCCGGCGAGGTGCCCCCCCTGCCCGCCGATCTCGGCGCGGCCGATGGCGGCGCGCTGTCGCTGATCGGCTATCGCCGCGACCGGACCAGCGCGCTCAGCCGACATGACGATTGCCGGGTGCTGAACCGCTGGCCCGGCATCCTGGGCCTGGACTGCCCGGTGGTCTTCGGCACCTCGGGCGCGCCGGTGCTGGTGCAGACCGCGGCGGGCTGGCGGGTGATCGCGGTTGTCTCGGCGGGCAGCACCGGGCCGGGCCGGATTCGCACCGTCGCCGCCCGCCCCGACGCGGCCTTCCTGACGCCCGAGTGACCGGCGCGGCGATTCCCGGTTCAAAACGCCGTGCGGCTGGGGCATACGGGGCCGAAGACGGTCCCGCCGCCCTGCAACGGAGCCCCCATGCACGACATCCGCGCCATCCGCGAAAACCCCGACGCCTTCGACGCCGCGCTGGCCCGCCGGGGCCTTGACCCGGTCTCGGCCGGGATCCTTGCCATCGACACCGCGCGGCGCGCCCGGATCCAGGCCGCCGAAGAGGCGCAGGCCGAGCGCAACGCCGCGTCCAGGGATGTCGGCGCCGCCAAGGCCAGCGGCAACGAGGCCGAGTTCGAGCGGTTGCGCGCGCTGGTGGCCGAGAAGAAGGACGAGATCGCCCGGCTGGAGGAAGAAGCCAGGGCCGAGGATGCCCGCCTTGCCGACCTGCTGATGCGCCTGCCCAACCTGCCGCTCGACGACGTGCCGGACGGCGCCGACGAATCCGACAATGTGGAACTCCACCGCTGGGGCAGCCCGCGCGCCTTCGATTTCGCGCCGCGCGAGCATTTCGAGATCCCGGGCGTCCTGCCGGGGATGGATTTCGAGGCGGCGGCAAAGCTTTCGGGCGCGCGCTTCGTGGTGCTGAAGGGCGCGGTCGCCCGCATCCACCGGGCGCTGGCGCAATTCATGCTGGACACCCATGTCACCGAGAACGGCCTGACCGAGGTCAACGCGCCCGTTCTGGTGCGCGACGAGATGATGTATGGCACCGGGCAACTCCCGAAATTCGGCGAGGATAGCTATCAGACGCGCGAGGGATGGTGGCTGATCCCCACCTCCGAGGTGACGCTGACCAATACCGTGGCGGGCGAGATCCTCGACGCCGCCGACCTGCCCCGCCGGATGACCGCCCATTCGCTGTGCTTCCGCTCCGAGGCGGGCAGCGCGGGCCGGGACACCCGCGGCATGCTGCGCCAGCACCAGTTCGAGAAGGTCGAGATGGTCTCGATCGTGGCCCCCGATCAGGGCCGCGCGGAACTCGACCGGATGACCGGCTGCGCGCAGGACATCCTGGAACGGCTGGGCCTGCCCTACCGGACGGTCGTGCTGTGCACCGGCGACATGGGCTTCGGCGCGCGGCGGACCCATGATATCGAGGTCTGGCTGCCCGGCCAGAACAGCTATCGCGAGATCTCGTCCGTCTCGCTCTGCGGCGATTTCCAGGCGCGGCGCATGAACGCCCGCTTCCGCCCCGAAGGCGGCGGCAAGCCGGAATATGTCCACACCCTGAACGGCTCGGGCCTGGCGGTCGGGCGCTGCCTGATCGCGGTGCTGGAGAACGGCCAGCAGGCGGACGGCTCGGTCGCGCTGCCCGCCGCGCTTGCCCCGTATCTCGGCGGCAAGACCGCGCTCACGGCCAAGGGGGTGCTGGCCTGATGGATCCGGTCAAGGCGATCCTCGTCTTCGTCGCGACGCTGTTCTTCGTGCTGTCGCCGCTGATGTCGGGCGGCTTTTCGGGCTTCGAGCCCGGCCAGTTCCCGATCCCGCAGGACGACCCGCCGGTGCAGCCGGCGGGCTATGCCTTCGGCATCTGGGGGCTGATCTATGTCTGGCTGATGATCTCGGCCGGGATGGGCCTGTTCCAGCGCGCCAAGGACGAGACATGGGAGCCCGCGCGCCTGCCGCTGATCCTGTCGCTGGCGCCCGGCGCGGCCTGGATCGGGGTCGCGCAACTCTCGCCGCTCTGGGCCTCGGTGCTGTTGTGGTGGATGCTGGCCATGGCGCTCTGGGCGCTGGCGCGCACGCCCTTCACCGACCGCTGGACCCTTCAGGCGCCGGTGGCGGTCTATGCGGGCTGGCTGACGGCCGCCAGCTGGGTCGCGGTGGGCCTTCTGGGCGGGGGCTACGGGCTGTTCTTCGGCCCGGTGGTCTGGGCGCTGATCGCGCTGGCGGGCGCGCTGGTGACGGGTGCGCTGGTGCTGCTGGCGCTGGACCGCGCGCCCGAATATGGCGGCGCGCTGATCTGGGCGCTGGTGGGCGTGATCGTGGCCAATGCGACCACGACGCCGATCGTCGCCTTTGCCGCCATCGCGGGCGCGGTGCTGATCGGGCTGCTGACGGTGCGGGCGGCGACCTAGCCGCCCAGCGGCCCCTTGCCCAGATGCTTGCGCAACCGCGAGGGCGTCTTTTTCTTCTTTGTCCGGAACGGGTTCTGGTCGCCCTGCCCGCGAAAGGTCAGCCGGATCGGGGTGCCCGGCATGGCGAAATCCTCGCGCAGCCCGTTCACGAGGTAGCGCCGGTAGCTTTCCGGCAGCTTCTCGGGGTTCGAGGCCATGACCACGAAACCCGGCGGCCGCGTCTTGACCTGGGTCATGTAGCGCAGCTTGATCCGGCGGCCGCCCGGGGCGGGTGGCGGGTGCAGTTCCAGCATGCCCGCGAGCCAGCGGTTCAGCTTTGCCGTGGAAACCCGGCGGTTCCAGACCGCATAGGCCGACATCACCGCCTCGTTCAGCCGGTCGAGACCCCGGCCGGTCAGCGCCGAGACGGTGACCAGCGGCGCGCCCTTGATCTGGGGCAGCGCGCGGGCGAATTCCTCTTTCAGTTCCTTCAGCTTGCCCTGCCGGTCCTCTTCCAGATCCCATTTGTTGACCGCCACGACCACCGCGCGGCCCTCGCGCTCGGCCAGATCGGCGATCTTCAGATCCTGCGTCTCGAACGGGGCCTGTCCGTCCAGCAGCACCACCACGACCTCGGCGAACTTGATCGCGCGCAGCGCGTCGCCCACCGACAGCTTCTCGACCTTGTCCTGCACGCGCGCCTTCTTGCGCATGCCCGCGGTGTCGAAGACGCGCATCGGCACGCCCTGCCAGTCCAGCACCACGGAAATCGCGTCGCGCGTGATCCCGGCCTCGGGGCCGGTCAGCAGACGATCCTCGCCGAGAATCGCGTTGACCAGCGTGGACTTGCCCGCGTTCGGGCGGCCCACCACGGCGATCTGCAAAGGTTTCGCGCGGGTCGGCACGCGGGGGCCGGTCTCCTCGTCCTCCTCGCCGACATCGACATCGGTCTCGGGCGCGGCCTCCTCGATCTGGCGGGTCTCGGCCTCCTCGACCAGGGGGGCGAGGGCTGCGTAAAGATCGCCCATCCCCTCGCCATGCTCGGCCGAGATGCGCACCGGCTCGCCCAGGCCCAGCGCATAGGATTCGATCACGCCCGCATCGGCCGCCGCGCCCTCGGCCTTGTTGGCGGCCAGGATCACATGGGCCGACTTGCGGCGCAGGATCTCGGCAAAGATCTCGTCGCTGGGCAGCACGCCCGCCCGCGCGTCGATCACGAACAGGCAGGCATCCGCCATGCCCACCGCGCGTTCGGTCAGCTTGCGCATCCGTCCCTGAAGGCTTTCGTCGGTCGCCTCTTCCAGACCCGCGGTGTCGATCACGGTGAAGCGCAGATCGCCCAGCCGCGCCTCGCCCTCGCGCAGGTCGCGCGTGACGCCCGGCTGGTCGTCGACCAGCGCCAGCCGCTTGCCGACAAGGCGGTTGAACAGCGTGGACTTGCCCACGTTCGGGCGGCCCACGATGGCGAGGGTGAAGCTCATCTTTCCCAACTCCGGACGGATCGAACCGCCCGCCTACACCAATCCCGCCTCAGCGGAAAGCGTGGAGTTGCCCGCGCGTCGAGACGACGTAAAGCGTGCCGCCCGCCACCACGGGGCGCGACGCCGCCCCGCCGGGCAGTTCGACCGACTGCACGAGCGCCCCGCTTTCCGGGCTGAAGGCGCGCAACAGCCCGTCATCGGAGGCCACCCACAGCCGCCCACCGGCCAGAACCGGCCCGTAATGGGCATGGATCGCCTTGAACCGCTTGGGCTTTTCCTTGGTGAAATAGGGCAGCTCCACCGTCCAGACCGTGGCGCCGCTTGCAGCATCCAGCCGCACCAGCCGCGCCTGATCCGAGACAAGGAAGACCGAGCCCCCCACCGGCAGCACCGCGCCATAGGCGCCTTCCTCGGCGGTCCAGAGCCGTTCGCCCGAGCTGGCGGCCAGCGCGACCGTCCGGCCCGACTGGTTGCCGATGTAAAGAACCTCGCCCGCGATCACCGGATCGGCGACCAAGTCGGTCACATTCGCATAGACAAGGCCGCGGCGCTGGCCCGCCACCGTCGCCTGCCAGACCCGCACGCCCGACTGGCGCAAGGTAGCCACCAGTTCGGCCGAGCCGAAGGGAAAGACCGCCAGCCGGTCGGACACCGCGGGCGCCGCGGCCCCGGTCATGCCCGCGGGCGAGGGCGTTCCGGGCAATTGCCATTGCACGCGCCCATCCTCGGCCCGGACCGCCCAGGCGCGGCTGTCGCGGCTGACCACATAGACCAGCCCGTCGCGATAGGCGGGCGCGCCCGAGACCGGCGCGTCGGTGCGTTGCGTCCAGAGCTGCGCCCCCGTTGCGGGATCGAGCGCGACCAGCGAGCCGAACCCCGTCGTCGCGAACAGCCGCCCGTCGCCGAAGGCCAGCCCCCCGCCCGTGGCCGAGCGCGCGCGCTCCGAGGCGGGCGTCAGATCGGCGACCCAGAGCACCTCGCCGCCGGTCGAGACGGCGGTGACCCGGCTTTGGGCGTCCAGCGTGAAGACCCTGCCCCCCGCCACGACCGGGCTGGCGGTGATGCGGTGGCGGCGCGTGTCGCCCTGCCCGATATTGGCCGACCAGATCCGGGCGGGCGCGGCCGAAAGCGCCGCATGTTCGGGCAGATGGGTGGCACTGCCGCCGGACTGGGGATGATCGGCGCGCGACACGGGCGCGGGCAGCGTGATCGCGACGGCGACCGGGGCCACCGGGGCGCTGCCGCCCTCTTCCAGGCCCAGCGCCTCGCGCACGCCAAGCCGCTCGCCCGGAAGGATCGGCTCCTTCTGGCCGCATCCGGCCAGAAGCGCGACCGCCGTCAGGGTTCCGATTGCAGAAGCGAATTTCACCGCGCGAGTCCCCTCGTCAAACCAGAAACCGGGCCGTCAGCCCTCGTCGGACCCGCCGCCGAGCGCCACAATCAACTGAGAGGCGCGCTGACGCAAGCCCGCGCTCGCGCCCGCATCCTCGACCAGCGCGCGCAGATGGCCAAGCGCGGCGGCCGTATTGCCCGCGTCGATCTCGGCCAGCGCCATCTGTTCCAGCGCAAGCGGGCGGAACGGACGCCCCGGTTCGGCCAGCGGCGCAAGGGTTTGCAGGCGGGCATCGGGCGCGGCGCCGCGCCCCTCGATCATCACCAGCTTCAGCGCGGCAAGATGGGTGTAATGCAGCGGCAGCGACGGATCCTCCGCCATCGCCCGCAATTCGGGTGCCGCCTCGGCGCCGATCTCGCCCGCGATCAGCAGCTTGACCAGCCCGCGCGCCTCGCCCGTTGCGGGCAGCGCCTCAAGCGCGGTCACCCGCGCGGCCGGATCGGGCAGTTCCAGCGCGGTCAGGATGCCATCGCCCAGCGCCTCGGCCGCGGTCCGGTCCTGCGCGGCACGCCATTCCCGCCAGCTTGCGCCGCCCACCAGCAGCAGCACCGCCAGCACCGCGATCCAGCCATAGCGGCGCATCAGGCGGAAAAGCCGGTCGCGGCGCACCTCTTCGGTGACTTCCTCGATGAAACTGTCGGGGTTGCTCATCCTGCCTCGCTCGGCCCGCTCGATCTGGCGTCGGGCCTGTCATACCCCAGCCCGGACGGGATTGCAAAGCCCTGCCGGAACGCGCGTCCAAGGCTTGAATGAATGCAGTTTGCGCTATAATCTGAACCGATTGGTTCACCCGATTGAAACCACCCCGTCCGAGGCCGGGCGGCGGCGTCGAGCGCGGGGAGGAATGCGCTCGGCGTGGGAAAGCGACGGAAGAGGCAAGGACCGGATGCGTTTGATCCCCATGCTTACCGCGGTGCTGGTGAGCGTCTCGCTCTATCTTCTGCTGATGCAGCGCGAACGGGTGCTGGCCTTCGCGGGCGCCGAGCCTGTCGCCGCCGCCGCCGAGGACACCGTCTTCGAGGCAGATCGCCGGGTCTCGGTCGTGGTGCAGAAAAGCCGCGCCGAGACGGTGCAGGGCGCGGTGCGCGTGCGCGGCGAAACCCAGGCCGCGCGCCAGGTCGAGGTCCGCGCCGAAACCGGCGGACGGGTGATCTCGGAGCCCTTGCGCCGCGGCGCGACCATTGCCGAGGGCGCGGTGCTGTGCGAGCTCGATCCGGGCACGAGGGCCGAGACGCTGGCCCAGGCCGAGGCCGCGCTGGCCGAGGCGCGGGCGCGCCTGCCCGAGGCGCGGGCCAATGTCGTTCTGGCCGAGGCGCGGCGGTCCGAGGCCGAGATCAACGACCGCGCGGCGCAGCGGCTGGCCGAGGGCGGCTTTGCCTCCGACACCCGCGTCGCGGGCACGCAGACCGCCGTCTCGACCGCCGAAGCGGGCGTGGCCTCGGCCCAGGCCGGGCTGGAGGCCGCCGAAGCCGCGATCCGCGCGGGCGAGGCCAATGTCGCCGCCGCAAGGACCGAAATCGGGCGGCTGAAGATCGCCGCGCCCTTTGCCGGGCTGCTCGATGCCGACACGGCGGAACTGGGCACGCTGATGCAGCCCGGGTCGCTTTGCGCGACGGTGATCCAGCTCGATCCGATCTACCTTGTCGGCTATGTGCCGGAAACCGAGCTTGACCGGATCGAGATCGGCGCGCTGGCGGGGGGGCGGCTGGCCTCGGGCCGCGAGATCGTGGGCCGGGTCAGTTTCGTCGCCCGCACCGCCGATCCCGCGACACGCACCTTCCGGGTGGAGATCGCGGTCCAGAACGAGGCGGGCACGATCCGCGCGGGCCAGGCCGTCGAGATGATCATCGCGGCCCCCGGCCAAAGCGGGCATCTGGTGCCGCAATCGGCGCTGACGCTGGACGATGCCGGGCGGCTCGGGCTGCGGCTGGCGGATGGCGACGGCACCGCCCGCTTCTTCGCGGTCGAGATCCTGCGCGACACGCCGGACGGGTTCTGGGTCGCGGGCCTGCCGGACGAGGCCGAGGTGATCGTCGTCGGGCAGGAATTCGTCACCGATGGCGTGCCGCTGGCCGTCAGCTATCGAGGAGCGGCCGAATGACCGGGATCATCGACTGGGCCGCCAGCCGCGCCCGGATGGTCGTGGCCTTCGTCCTGATGTCGATCGCGGCCGGCACCATGGCCTATGTCGGGCTGCCCAAGGAGGGCGAGCCGGATATCGAGATCCCGGCGCTGTTCATCTCGGTCCCCTTCCCCGGCATTTCGGCCGAGGATGCCGAAAAGCTGCTGGTCAAGCCGATGGAGACCGAGCTGTCCGATCTGGACGGGCTGGACAAGATGACGGCGACGGCGCGCGAGGGGTTCGCCGCGGTCGCGCTGGAATTCGAGTTCGGCTGGGACAAGACCAAGATCATCGCCGATGTGCGGGACCGCATGAACACCGCCGAGGCCAAGTTTCCAGAGGGCTACGAGAAATACGCGATCACCGAGATCAACTTCTCGGAATTCCCGATCATCATCGTGAACCTGTCGGGGCCGCTGCCCGAGCGGACGCTGCTGCGCGTTGCCAGGGATCTGCAGGACCGGCTGCAGGGCCTGGACCCGGTGCTGGATGTCGTCCTGACCGGCCATCGCGACGAGATGGTCGAGGTCATCATCGACCCGCTCCGGCTGGAATCCTACAATGTCACCGCGGGCGAACTGATCGACGTGGTGCGCAACAACAACCGCCTGATCGCCGCGGGCGAGGTCGATGCCCCGCAGGGCACGTTCTCGGTCAAGATCCCGTCCTCGTTCGAGGGCGTTCAGGACATCTATGCGCTGCCCGTCAAGGTGAACGGCAACCGGGTGGTGACGCTGGGCGACCTGACCGAGATCCGGCTGACCTTCGAGGATCGCAGCTCGACCGCGCGCTTCAACGGCGAACCGACAGTCGCGTTGCAGATCGTCAAGCGCAAGGGCTTCAACATCATCGACACCGCCGACCTGATCCGCCGCGAGGTCGCAGCCGCACGCGTCGCCTGGCCCGAGGATCTGCGCGACGCGGTGACCGTGGGCACCTCGAACGACCAGTCGCATACGGTCGACTCGATGGTGCGCCAGCTCGAAGGCTCGGTGCTGACCGCCATCGCGCTGGTGATGATCGTGGTGCTGGCCTTTCTCGGCACGCGCTCGGCGCTGCTGGTGGGCTTCGCGATCCCGACCTCGTTCCTGCTGTGCTTCGTGCTGTTCGGCGTCCTGGGCGTCGCGATCAACAATATCGTGATGTTCGGGCTGATCCTTGCGGTGGGGATGCTGGTCGATGGCGCCATCGTGGTGGTCGAGAATGCCGACCGCCGGATCTCGGAAGGGGTCGGCCCGATGACCGCCTTTTCCGAGGCCGCCAAGCGGATGTTCTGGCCCATCGTCAGTTCCACCGCCACCACGCTTTGCGCCTTCCTGCCGATGCTGTTCTGGCCCGGCGTGGCGGGCGAGTTCATGGGGATGCTGCCGATCACGCTGATCTTCGTTCTGTCGGCCAGCCTGATGGTGGCGCTGGTCTACCTGCCGGTGGTGGGGGGCGTCGCGGGGCGGTTCTCGCGCATCCTGTGGCGGATCACCGCGCGGGTCCGTCCCTGGCCAATCGCCGCGCGTGCCGGGCTGATGGCATTTGCGCTGGCGCTGACCTTCCTTGCCGCGCTGCGGATGCTGAACCCCGCCTTCCCGGCGCCCTCGACGGGGCCTTCGGGGCTTGCCGAGACGCTGCCCGGCGTGGCGCTGTTCATGGCCGGGCTGGTGCTCTGCTCGATCGGCGTGAACGCGCTGAAGACGCCGCGCCGGGCGCCGGTCCGCGCGGGCTATCGCCGCACCGCCTTCGGCCATGTGACCCGGGCCATCGTCGGCAATCCGGTCATGCCGATCGTCACCGTGGCCGCCGTGCTGGCCTTCGTGATCGGCGTGTTCCTTTATTTCGGCAAGCATAACAACGGGGTGGAGTTCTTCGTCGAGAGCGAACCCGAACAGGCCATCGTCTATGTCCGCGCCCGCGGCAACCTTTCGCTCGACGAGAAGGACGCGCTGGTGCGCCAGGCCGAGGCGGTCGTGCTGGCCGAGCGCGGCGTGCGCAACGCCTTCGCCTTTGCCGGCGAGGGCGGGCTGAACGCGAACACCGCTGGCGCCAGCCCGCCGCTGGACACGGTCGGCCAGATCCAGATCGAACTGGTCCCCTGGGAGGACCGCGCCGACATTCCCGAACTGGACGGCAACCGCGTGCTGGACCGCATCATGCAGGGGCTGGCCGCGATCCCGGGCATCCGCGCCGAGATCCTGGACCTCGCGATGGGGCCGTCCTCGCCCAAGCCCGTCCATCTGCGCCTGATGGGCGAGGATTGGGACAGCCTGTCCGCCGCCGCCCGGATCGCCATCGCCCGGTTCGAGGCGACCGAGGGGCTGCGCGACATCGAGGACACGCTGCCCCTGCCCGGCATCGACTGGCAGATCGACGTCGATGTGGAAACCGCCGGACGCTTCGGCGCCAGCGCGTCCAGCGTGGGCGGGATGGTCCAGCTTGTCACCCGCGGCATCCTGCTCGACACGATGCGGGTGCCCAGTTCCGACGAGGAGATCGAGATCCGCGTCCGCCTGCCCGAACAGGACCGGCTGCTGTCCACCCTCGACACGCTCAAGCTGCGCACCTCCGAAGGGCTGGTGCCGCTTGCGCATTTCATCACGGTGAGCCCGGTGGAAAAGCTGGGCCGGATCAACCGCGTGGACGGCAAGCGCTATTTCGACGTCAAGGCGGCGGTGGCCAGCGGCCTGACCAACGAGGCGGGCGCCACGATCAATGCCAATGAACGGATCGCCACCCTGACCGAATGGCTGAACACCAACCCGCTTCCGGCGGATGTCACATGGGAATGGACCGGCGACCAGGCCGACCAGCAGGAAAGCTCGGCCTTCCTGTCCAAGGCCTTCGCCGCGGCGCTGGGGCTGATGTTCATCATCCTGCTGGCCCAGTTCAACAGCTTCTACAACGCGGTCCTGGTGCTGCTGGCGGTGGTGCTGTCGACCACGGGCGTCCTGATCGGGATGCTGGTGATGAACCAGCCCTTCTCGATCATCATGACCGGCACCGGCATCGTGGCGCTGGCGGGCATCGTGGTGAACAACAACATCGTGCTGATCGACACCTACCAGGAATTCGCGCGCTACATGCCGCGGATCGAGGCCATCGTGCGCACCGTCGAGATGCGCCTGCGCCCGGTCCTGCTGACCACGGTCACGACCATGGCGGGGCTCAGTTCGATGATGCTGGGGGTCAGCTTCGATTTCGTGAATGGCGGCTATACCGTCGACAGCCCGACCGCGCTGTGGTGGAAGCAGCTTGCGACCGCGGTGGTCTTCGGGCTGGGGATCGCGACGCTGCTGACGCTGGTCTTCACGCCGTCGCTGCTGGCGATCCGCGAATGGTTCTGGGCCGGAGTCTACGGCTCGTTCAAGCGCTTCCGCGCCGCATTCGGCGGCCCCGACAGCCAGGCCGCGCGCGAACTGGCGCTGAACCACGCCGCCCGCGGCGTCGGCTCGCCCCAATTGCTGTGGTCGGAGTTGCCCCCTGATGGTCCAGAGCCGGATGTCGAGAGCACCGACCCCGAACGGCCGCTGCGCGCGGCGGAGTGAGCGGCAGGCACGGCGGCCCCCGGGGGCCGGTTCGGGAATCGGCCGCGCCCGCGGACCGGCGGACCTCAAGGCATCGGCGACACGGTCGGCGCGGCCCGCACGTCTGACGACCCGCGCGGGCCTTCTTTCGGGCGGTCGAGGGCGGGTCCGAAAAAAGTCCGACGAAAGTCCGATGAAATTCCGATGGAATTCCGATCACGGAAATCGCGCCTCAGGCCGCCTCCACGTCCTCGTCCTCGCCCGCCTGCTGGCGTGCCCACATGGCGGCATAGCGTCCGGCGCGGGCGATCAGGGCCTCGTGCGATCCGCGTTCGACGACCTGTCCGTCCTCCAGAACCACGATCTCGTCGGCATCGACGATGGTGGACAGCCGGTGCGCGATGGCGATGACCGTGCGCCCCTCGCCCATCGCCTTGAGCTGGGTCTGGATGTCCGCCTCGGTCTCGCTGTCCAAGGCCGAGGTCGCCTCGTCCAGCAGCAGAATCGGAGGGTTTTTCAAAAGGGTACGCGCGATCCCCACGCGCTGCTTCTCGCCGCCCGACAGCTTCAGCCCGCGCTCGCCCACCATCGTCTCGTAGCCCTTGGGCAGCCCCGCGACGAAGTCGTGGATCTGCGCGGCGCGCGCGGCGGCCTCGATCTCGGCGCGGCTCGCCTCGGGGCGGCCATAGGCGATGTTGTAATAGATCGTGTCGTTGAACAGCACCGTGTCCTGCGGCACCACGCCGATCTGTGCATGCAGGCTGTCCTGCGTGACATCCCGCAGATCCTGCCCGTCGATCAGCACCGCGCCACCCGTCACATCATAGAACCGGAACAAAAGCCGCCCGATGGTGGACTTGCCCGCCCCGGACGGCCCGACAATGGCGACCTTGCGCCCGGCGGGCACCTCGATCGTCACGCCCTTGAGGATCGGCCGATCCGGGTCATAGCCGAAGCGGACATCGCGGAACGAGACCGCGCCGCCCGTCACCGCCAGCGCCGGCGCGCCGGGCTTGTCCAGCACTTCGGCGGGCTGTTCCAGCAGGTCGAACATCTCGGCCATGTCCACAAGGCTCTGGCGGATCTCGCGATAGACCGTGCCGAGGAAGTTCAGCGGCATGGTGATCTGGATCATGTAGGCGTTGACCATGACGAAATCGCCCACGGTGAGCTTGCCCGCCTGCACGCCCATCGCCGCCATCACCATAACCGCGATCAACCCCCCGGTGATCAGCAGCGCCTGGCCGAAATTCAGCACGGCCAGCGAGATCGAGGTCTTGATCGCGGCGTCCTCGTAGCCCGCCATGGCGCGGTCGTAACGCTCGGCCTCGCGGGTCTCGGCGCCGAAATACTTGACGGTCTCGAAATTCAGCAGGCTGTCGATCGCCTTCTGGTTGGCGTCGGTGTCCTGGTCGTTCATCTTCTTGCGGATCTTCAGCCGCCATTCGGTCACGGCGAAGGTGAACTTGACATAGGCCGCGATGGTGACCGCCACGACCGCCAGATACCAGACATCGAAGGCGACGTAGAAGATGACCCCCACCAGCGCCAGTTCGATCACCAGCGGGCCGATCGAGAACAGCAGGAAGCGCAGCAGGAAATCCACGCCCTTGACGCCGCGCTCGATGATGCGCGACAGCCCGCCGGTCTTGCGGGTGATGTGGTAGCGCAAGGACAGCCGGTGGATATGGGTGAAGGTTTCCAGCGCGATCCGGCGCAGCGCGCGCTGCCCCACCCGGGCAAAGATCGCATCGCGCAATTGCTGGAAGCCGGTATTCATCAGCCGCGCCATGCCATAGGCGACGGTCAGGCCAACCGCGCCCACCGCCATCAGCATCGCCTCGGGCGCGCCCTCGCCGGTCAGGCTGTCGACGGCGGCCTTGTAGAAGAAGGGCGTCACCACCGCGATCACCTTGGCCAGCACCAGCGCCAGCATGGCCAGAACCACGCGCCGCTTTGCCCAGCCCTGCCCCTCGGGCCAGAGATAGGGCGCGACCTTGCGGATCGTGCGCAGCCCCTGCCCGCGATCGACCTTTGAGAAATCGGCAGTGGTGGGGCGGCGTCCGCGGCGCATGGGCAAGGTCCGATTTTGGGTCAGGCTTCCCAACCTAATCTGCGCAAGGGGGAAAGGCCAGTGACGCAGTCACATGGGCCCTTTACTCGGGCAGGGTGAAGACCTGGCCGGGATAGATCAGGTCGGGGTCGCGGATCTGGGCGCGGTTGGCGCTGAAGATCTTGACGTATTGAAACCCGCTGCCATAGGTCCGGTCGGCGATGCCCCAGAGGGTAAAGCCCGGCTGCACCGTGATCACCCGGGCCTCGGCCTGCCCGTCGGGGGCGGCGACGGACGCGCGGGCGGCGATTTCCTCGGGCGGCTCGCGCCGGAACGGCGTCTCGAACCGCGCCGAGACGCTGCCATCGGGGTTCAGGAGGTCGGCGCGCAGCGTGTAAAGCCCCGGCGCCACCGAGTCGAGCCGCTGCGCCCAGCGGCCCGAGGCGTCGATCAGCCCCCCAGCGATGGCGGCATTGTCCAGGTAAAGCCGCAGCGCGCCCCCGGCCTGACCGCGCCCCGACAGCGCCACGGCGCCATCCGCCTCATAGGCGATGGCCTCGATCAGCACCCCCGCCCGGCCCGGTGGCAGGTCGCCCTCGGGCGCCTGCAGCACGCGCACCCCGGCCGCATCGGACAACAGGATTTCGGGCGCGCGGGGCGGGGCGGGTTCGGGCGGGGCGGGTTCGGGCGCGGCGGGGGGTGGCACCTCGGCCAGTTCCGCGGCGGGCGGCTCTGGCGCCAGCGGCTCTGGCGCGGGCGGTTCGGCGGCGCTTGCGACTGGCGCGGGCGGCGCGGGCGCGGATGTTGGCGCCAGAAACACGGTCGCCCCCGACGCGATGGTGCGCCCGTCGGCAAGCTCCATCCGCAGCGACAGGGCGCGCGGCACGTCGGCGGGCGGCAGTTCCGCGAACAGGCTGAACGAACCATCGCCGCCCGCCTCGGCCCGCGCCACCTCGTCGCCCTCGACCAGCAGCACCACCGCGCTGCCCGGTTCGGCCCGCCCCGCGATCAGCGTTTTTCCGGCGGGATCGACCCGCACCACGTCGAAAGCGGGCGGCGCGGGTATCTCGGCCTCGGCCTGCGCCTCGGCGGGTGCGGGGGCATCCACGGCCGATTGCCCGGTGACCGCGGGTTCGGGTTCGGGTGCCGGGGCGTCCTTGTCCTGGCTGAGAAACCAGTTCAGCACCATGAGCACGATCACGATCTCGCCCACGATCAGGGTCCAGGCCAGGGACCCCAGTTTCCGCTTGCCATCCGACATCGCCCGGCCTCCATGGCGCTGCGCCCGCGCTTGCCGGACCATAGCAACCCCGTTATCACGGGTCCAGAAATCCCATGACAAGGGCCTGCCCATGACCCAGAAGCCCCCTTCGATCTGCGTCTTCTGCGGCTCGCGCGACGGGCGCGACCCGGCCCATGCCGCGGCCGCCGAAACCTTCGGGCGGGCCCTGGCCGAGGCGGGCTGGCGGCTGGTCTATGGCGCGGGCGATGTCGGTCTGATGGGGCGCGTCGCGCGCAGCGCGCAGATCGCGGGCGGGCAGACCTTTGGCGTGATCCCGGTGCATCTGTTCGACCGCGAGGTGGGCAAGCGCGACCTGACCACCTTCATCGTCACCGAGAACATGCATGAGCGCAAGAAGGTCATGTTCATGAACTCGGACGCGATCGTGGTGCTGCCCGGCGGCGCGGGCTCGCTGGACGAGTTCTTCGAGGTGCTGACCTGGCGGCAGCTGGGCCTGCATGCGAAACCGATCTTTCTGCTCTCGACCGACGGCTTCTGGAGGCCGCTGACCGCGCTGATCGACCATTTCATCGCCGAGGGCTTTGCCGAGCCCAGCCTGCGCGACTATTACGGCGTCGTGTCCGACGTGCCCGACCTGATGGAGGCCCTGCGCGCCGCCCTTTCGCCGCGCAGGCTTTCGGCCGAGTAAAGCGCCAGCGCCGCCCAGATCAGCCCGAAGGCCATGGCGTGCCATGGGGTGAACGCTTCGCGGAAAACCAGAGTTGCGACAAGGAATTGCAGCGTGGGGTTGATGTATTGCACCAACCCCACCGTGGCATAGCTGACCCGCCGCGCGGCATAGGAGAACAGGATCAGCGGCGTCGCGGTCAGGGGGCCTGCCAGCATCAGCAGCAGGCTGTCGGACAGGTCATGGCCGAAGGTGGCCAGATGGCGGCCGGTCAGCCCGGTCCAGCCCTGCGCATGCACCCCCCAGAGCCAGACCAGCGCCAGCGGCGCCAGCAGCACCACCTCGGCGGTGACGGACACCACCGGCCCCGCCGCCACGCCGCGCTTGACCAGACCGTAGATCCCGAAGGTGCCCGCCAGCGCCAGCGACACCCAGGGCGCCACCCCAAGCCCCCAGGTCAGCCCGGTGACCGCGACGCAGGCCAGCCCGACGGCCACCCATTTCGGGGCGGAATGACGCTCGCCCAGGAACAGGAAGCCCAGCGCCACGGCGACCAGCGGGAAGATGTAATAGCCAAGCGACGCCTCGACCGCATGGCCGACCTGGATCGAGTAGATGAACAGGAACCAGTTGGCCGAGATCATCAGCGCCGCCAGCGCCACCAGCGCCAGCGCGCGCGGCCGCGCCAGCAGCGCCCCGATTTCCGCCAGCCGCCCCTGCCCGGCCAGCACCAGCCCGAAGAAGACCAGAGACCAGAGCGTGCGATGGCCCAGCACCTCCTCGGGCGGGACATGGGCCAGCAGCTTGTAATACATCGAGGACAGGCCCCAGATCACGCAGGCCGCGACCATCGCCAGAACGCCCTTGCGCGCCTCCTCCACCTCAGCGCGCCGCCATGAACCGGGCGAGCCGGGCCAGCCCTTCCTCGATATCCGCGGTCGAGCGCGCATAGGAAAACCGCAGCGTGCCGGCCCCGCGCAGGGGATCGAAATCCAGCCCCGGCGTGACCGCGACCCCGGCCTTTTCAAGGATCTCGGCGGCAAAGGCGCGGCTGTCCCCGGTCAGGTCGGACACGTCGGCATAGACGTAGAACGCCCCGTCCGGCGGCGCGATCCTGGTGAAGCCCGCCTTCGGCAGCCCCTCCATCATCAGCGCGCGGTTCCGGCGGTAAACCGCCATGTTGGCCTGCAACTCGTCGGTGCAATCGAGCGCGGCCAGCGCGACCACCTGGCTGGCATGGGGGGCGCAGATGAACAGGTTCTGCACCAGCCTTTCGATCCGGCGGATGTGATCCTCGGGCACCACCATCCAGCCGACGCGCCAGCCGGTCATCGAGAAATATTTGGAGAACGAGTTGATGACATAGGTCTGATCTGTGATCTCCAGCGCAGTGACGGCTTTGCGCTCGTATTCGATGCCGTGATAGATCTCGTCCGAGATGAAGGCCGCACCCCGATCCGCACAGGCCCCGATCAGCGCGGCCAGCGCATCGCGGTCCAGCATCGTGCCCGTGGGATTGGCGGGCGAGGCGACCAGAAGCCCGTCCAGATCCGCGGGCAGATCCGCGGGCACCGGCTGGAACCGGTGCTGCGCCTCGGTGCCGATCATCACGGTTTGCAGCCCAAGCGCCTGAAGGATCGCCTTGTAGGACGGATAGCCCGGCGCGCCGATGCCGACCCGCGCGCCCACGTCGAACAGCGCGGTGAAGGCCAGCGTGAAGCCGCCCGACGAGCCCGGCGTGATCACCACCCGCTCGGGGTTCAGATCGACGCCATACCAGTCGCGGTAAAGCCGCGCGATGCGGGCGCGCAGCGCGGGCAGGCCCAGGCCCACGGTATAGCCGAGCGGCCCCGTCTCCATCGCCTGCGCCAACGCAGCCCGCGCGGCGGCGGGGGCGGGCGTGCCGGGCTGGCCGACCTCCATATGGATGATGTGCCGGCCCGCGGCCTCGGCCCGGGCGGCGGCGGCCATCACGTCCATCACGATGAAGGGATCGACATCGCCGCGGCTTGAAACCCTCATGCCCGACTCCTTAGGGTGCCTGTCATGCAGGCTTTCTTCCAGCGCGGGGGAACAACGTCAATGGCAGCCATCCGGCATGTCCTCGGGCTGACCCTGGCGCTGACCCTTGCCCTTGCCCCGCTTGTCGCCCGCGCGCAGGGCCTGATCCGCGATGCCGAGATCGAACATGCGCTGCGCCAGCTTGCCCAGCCGCTGGCCGCCGAGGCGGGGATCAGCCCCTCGGCGCTGCGCGTCCTGCTGATCGCGGATGACAGGTTGAACGCCTTTGTGGCCGACGGGCAGACGATCCTGATCAATTCGGGGCTGGTGCTGCGGCTGGAAAGCGCCGCCCAGCTTCAGGCGGTGATCGCGCACGAGATCGCGCATATCGCGAACGGCCATATCACCCGCAGGCTGACGAACATGCGCAGCGCGCAATCGGCCGCGGCCTTGGGGCTGATGATGTCGCTGGCGGTGGGGGCGGCCACCGGCAGCGGCGAGGCGAGCGCGGGGCTGGCCATGGGCACGGCCTCGTCGGCGCAACGGTTGTTCTTTGCCCATACCCGCGCCGAGGAAGCCTCGGCCGATCAGGCCGGGCTGCGCTACATGGCAAGGGCGGGTGTCGATCCGCAGGCGATGGGCGAGGTGCTGGAACTGTTCCGCGGCCAGGAGGCGCTGAGTTCAAGCCGCCAGGACCCCTATGTGCGCACCCACCCGTTGACCGCCGAGCGCATTCGCGCGCTGAAGGGATATGCCGCGGCCTATGGCGGGCAGGCCGCGGGCAACGAGACGGCGGAATACTGGTTCGCCCGCGCCAAGGGCAAGCTGGGGGCATTCCTGCAGAACCCGCGCTACACGCTCCGGCGGGCCGAGCGCGACCAGAGCGCGGTCGGGATGATGCGCCGTGCCGTCGCCCATCACCGCACGCCCGCCCCCGACAAGGCGCTGGCCGAGATGGCAAGGCTCGAGGCGGCGCGGCCGAACGATCCCTATGTGCATGAGCTCAAGGGCCAGATCCTGCTGGAATCCCGCCGCGTGGGACCCGCGGTCAATGCCTATGCCCGCGCCGCCGCGCTTGCCCCGAACGAGCCCCTGATCCTTGCAGGCCATGGCCGCGCCCTGCTGGCGCTGGAGACCGCCGAGGGCAACCGGCAGGCGCTGGCGGTGCTGGAACGGGCGCGCGGCCGCGACCCCTACGATCCGCGCATGCTGCGCGATCTGGCGCTGGCCTATGCGCGGGCAGGAAATAACGGCATGGCCTCGGTCGCGACGGCCGAACGCTATGCGCTGGGCGGGCGGATGGATACGGCCGCAACGCACGCCACGCGAGCGGCGGGGCTGTTGCCGCGCGGCTCGCCCGGATGGTTGCGGGCGCAGGACGTGCTGAGTGCCGCCGAAAGCGCGGGGCGCAAACGGTGAGGGTTGGGCTTGCGCTGGCGTTTGCCGCCCTGCCCTTGGCCGTGGCGGCATCGGAATTGGACCCCGCGGCGCGGGCGGCCTTTCGCGCCGAGATCCGCGCCTATCTGCTGGAGCATGCCGAACTGATCGACGAGGTGCTGGCCGAGGCCGAGCGGCGGCGGCAGGCAGAAGCCGTCTCGGGAGACCTTGCGCTGATCGAGGCGCATCGCGCCGCACTGTTCGACGCCCCGGATGACTGGACCGGCGGCAACCCCGAGGGCGATGTGACGGTGGTGGCCTTTGTCGATTACGCCTGCGACCGCTGCGGCCCCGCGCTTTCGGCGGCCCGCGCGCTGGCGGCAAGCGATCCGGGCCTGCGCCTTGTGGTCAAGGACGCGCCCGGCCCGGGCGGAGAGACCGCCGCGCGGTTTGCCCGGGCGGTGCTGGCGCTGGCCGGGCCTGACGCCTATGCGCGCGCGCAGGACGCGCTTTTCGCGGCGCCGGACATGCAGCCCGGCACGCTGGACGGAATCGCCCGCGCGCTGCGGCTCGACCCCGCGGCGGTCGCCGACCGGATGGCCGATCCCGGGATCGCGGCCGCCCTTGCCGTCAACCGCGCGCTTCTGGATGCGCTCGACCTTGGGACGGCGCCTGCCTATGTGTTCGAGCGCAGCCTTGTGCGGGGCGATCTGCCCGAGGTGGCGCTGGCCGCCATCGCGCAGGCGATGCGCCGCAAGAATTGAGCCGAACGGGCGAAAATGACCATTGGCCCGCGCCGCGCGATGTGCTGCAACGGGAACGACCCGGAAATGGAGATTGCCAGATGACCCGCCTGCCCGCCGCCGCCCTGCTGAGCCTTGGCCTTGCCCTGCCCGCCCAGGCCTTCGACCTTGCCGCGATGTCCGAGGCCGAGCGCGAGATGTTCCGCGCAGAGGTGCGCAGCTACCTGATGGAAAACCCCGAGGTGCTGATGGAGGCGATCGGCGTGCTGGAACAGCGCCAGGCCGAGGCGCAGACGGCGAATGACGAGGCGCTGGTCCGGGTCAACGCGGCCGAGATCTTCGAGGACGGCCATTCCTGGGTCGGTGGCAATCCCGAGGGCGACATCACGCTGGTCGAGTTCGTCGATTACCGCTGTGGCTATTGCCGCCGTGCCCATGACGACGTGGCCGAACTGGTCTCCAGCGACGGCAATATCCGCCTGGTGATGAAGGAATTCCCGATCCTGGGCGACCAGTCGGTGCTGTCCGCCCGCTTCGCCGTGGCGACGCTGCAGATCGCCGGACCGGATGCCTACGAGCGGGCGCATGACGCGCTGATCACCTTCCGCGGCAACATCACCGAGGAAAGCCTTGCGCAGCTTGCGGCCACTCTGGGGCTGGACGGCGCCGCCATCATGGGGCGCATGAATTCGCCCGAGGTCGACGCGGTGCTGGCCGCGAACCAGAGCCTTGCCCAGCGGATGCAGATCTCGGGCACGCCGACCTTCATCGTCGGGCCGCAGATGCTGCGGGGCTACATGCCGCTGGAAGGGATGCGCCAGGTCGTGGCCGGGCTCCGCGAGAACTGATCCCCGGCGCCCGCAGCGGGGGCGGGCCGGGACCATCCGGTTCTCCTGACAGCGGTCGTGGGATCGTGGCAGGCGGCGGGCGTTACTCCGCCGCCTCCGCCTCTGACGCGGCGCGGGCGGCCTCGATCTCGGCGGCCTTGCGTTCCACCTGCTCGACGATGTGCTCGATCATCTGGTCATTCGCGATCCGGTGATCCTGCTTGCCGGCGAGATAGACCATGCCATGCCCGGCCCCGCCGCCGGTGAAGCCGACATCGGTCATCAGCGCCTCGCCCGGGCCGTTCACCACGCAGCCGATGATCGACAGGCTCATCGGGGTCTTGATGTGTTCCAGCCGCTTTTCCAGCGCCTCGACGGTCTTGATCACGTCAAAGCCCTGCCGCGCGCAGGAGGGGCAGGAGATGATGTTGACGCCGCGATGGCGCAGGCCCAGCGATTTCAGGATCTCGAAGCCGACCTTGACCTCTTCGACCGGGTCGGCCGAGAGCGAGACGCGGATCGTGTCGCCGATCCCCGACCACAGCAGGTTGCCCAGCCCGATGGCCGACTTGATCGTGCCCGACACGAATCCGCCCGCCTCGGTGATGCCCAGATGGATCGGCGCATCCGTCGCCTCGGCAATGCCCTGATAGGCGGCGGCGGCAAGGAAGACGTCGGACGCCTTCACGGAAATCTTGAACTCGAAGAAATCATTGTCCTCGAGGATGCGGATATGGTCGAGCGCGCTTTCGACCATCGCCTCGGGGCAAGGCTCGCCATACTTGTCGAGCAGGTGCTTTTCCAGCGAGCCTGCATTCACCCCGATCCGCATCGAACAGCCATGATCGCGGGCGGCCGCGATGACCTCGCGCACGCGTTTCTCGTCGCCGATATTGCCCGGGTTGATCCGCAGGCAGGCCGCGCCCGCCTCGGCCGCCTCGATGCCGCGCTTGTAGTGGAAATGGATGTCGGCCACGATCGGCACCGGGCTTTCGGCGACGATCTCCTTCAGCGCCCTGGACGACCCCTCGTCGGGGATCGAGATGCGCACGATATCGGCGCCCGCCTCGGCCGCGCGCTGGACCTGCTCGATCGTGCCGCGGATGTCGGTGGTGACCGTGTTGGTCATGGTCTGAACCGAGATCGGCGCGTCGCCCCCTACGGCAACGGGCCCCACATGGATCTGGCGGGACTTGCGGCGTTCGATATGGCGCCAGGGGCGCACGGCATGCAGCGACATCGGGTTATCCTGTCCGCGGAGAGAGTGATTTCGCCCCATGGATAAAGGATTGGCCGAGTCGCCGCAACGCGCCCTGACGCGCGGGCGTCATTCGGTCCCGCTGCCGTCCCCGTTCATCGCAAGGGCCACCGCCAGATCGGGATCGGCGCCGACATTGGCGATCTGGAACCGCTCGGTCAGCGCCTCGGCGGACAGTTCGACATTCCGGGCGACCTGGGCGCCGGGGGCGGCCGGGCCGTAGGTCTGGCCGTTCACCGCGAAATAGACAGCGCCCGAATTGCCCGCCCGCAGCCGCGCCGGCTGGTCGGTGTCGGGCAGGACATAGCGTTCGCCCGCATCGAGGATCTTTTCCAGAAGGACCGATCCATCAGCCGCCGACACCCGGACCCAGGCGGGGCGGACCGCGATGATCGCCACCTCGGGCAATTGCGACTCGGCCACGACCTGCACCTGACCGGGCTTGGCAGGCTCGGGTCGGTCGGCAGAGTTGTCCGAGGCAAACCGCTGTTCGGCCGGGCGCCCGGCGACCAGAACCCCGATCTCGCCCGGATCGAGCGTGGCGATGGGGCCATCTCGCGGCACCAGGACGGGACGGTCCAGCACCTGCGGGCGGTAGAGCCGGTCCAGCGCCTCGGTCGTGGGCGGGGTCATCGGGGCTTCGGCCAGAATGGCCTCGTCGGTCGTGGCCAGCGGGCCCACATCGGCCAGAAGCCCGGGCTGGTGGTCGAGCGGGGCCAGCTTGACCTGCTGGATCTGCTGCAACACCGACCAGCCGCCATAGCCCAGCACGGCCATGAGAGCCAGCAGGACCGCCAGCGAACCGATGGCGCCGGGTTCGATCCGCGACAGGAACGCCTCGCCGCGGGGCACGAAGATGGCATTGGGATCGGCCAGCGGATCGCGCGGCTCGGCCGGCTTGCGGCGCTGCGCGAGTTTCGGCGTGGTGGCGGCCGGGCTCATGCCGTGGACGGTGGCGAAATTGCCCTCTTCGCAGAACCGCCGATACGCCCATTCCGGATCAAGCCCCAGATAGCGGGCATAGGACCGGACATAGCCCGCGATGAAGCCGGGGGTCTCGAAGGCGGTGGGATCGGCGTTCTCGATGGCGGCGATATAGGTCGCGCGGATCTTCAACTCGCGCTGCACGTCCAGAAGCGACTTGCCCAGCGTCGCGCGCTCGCCGCGCATGACGTCGCCCAGACGCAGCTCATAGGCGTCGAACCCCTTGGGTATGTCCTGAGAGCCCTCAGCCGCGATGCGCGACTGCCTGCGCCTGATCATCAAAACCGTCCCGTGCCTGCCTGTGTTGCCTCAGGTGAGGCGGCGACCCAAGGGAATCGCCGCCTTCCATATTGCAAACTATCACAAGCGCGGGAGTGCTGCACCCGCAGAACGTGATCAGGCCGTAAGCTCGGCGCGATTCAGCGCACAATGCGACCAGTATTCGTCCATCGCGCGGACCAGCAGGTCCATCTGCTCCTGCGTATGCACCGGCGAGGGCGTGAAACGCAGCCGCTCGGTGCCGCGGGGCACGGTGGGGAAGTTGATCGGCTGGACATAGATGCCGTAAAGTTCCAGCAGCTTGTCCGAGATCAGCTTGGTATGGACCGGGTCGCCCACGATCACCGGCACGATATGGCTGCCATGGTCGATCACCGGCATCCCCAGCCCCTTGAAGCGGGCCTTGAGCACGCGGGCGCGGTCCTGGTGCTTTTCGCGCAGGCGGGTGTCGCCCTTGAGGAACCGCACCGAGGCCGCAGCGCCCGCCGCCACGGCGGGCGGCAGCGAGGTCGAGAAGATGAAGCCCGGCGCGTAGGAGCGCACCGCGTCGCACATCTTGGCCGAAGCCGCGATATAGCCGCCGAACACGCCATAGGCCTTGGCCAGCGTGCCGTTGATGATGTCGATCCGGTGCATGAGGTTGTCGCGCTCGGCCACGCCGGCGCCGCGGGGGCCATACATGCCGACGGCATGCACCTCGTCGATATAGGTCAGCGCGTCGAACTCGTCGGCAAGATCGCAGATTTCCTTGATCGGGCCGAAATCGCCATCCATCGAATAGACCGATTCAAAGGCGATCAGGATCGGCCGCCCCTTCTCGATCTTCTCGAGGATTTCGCGCAGATGCGCGACATCGTTGTGGCGGAAGATGTGCTTTTCGCAACGCCCGCGCCGGATGCCCTGGATCATCGAGGCGTGGTTCAGTTCGTCCGAGACGATCACGAGGTTGGGAAACAGGACCGGCAGCGTCGAGAGCGTCGCGTCATTCGCATTGTAGGCCGAGGTGAAGACCAGCGCGGCCTCTTTCTGGTGCAGGTCGGCCAGTTCGGCCTCGAGCGCCTTGTGATAGACCGTGGTCCCCGAGATGTTGCGCGTGCCGCCCGACCCGGCGCCGGTGGCGTTCAGCGCGTCCTGCATCGCGTCCAGCACGACCGGGTGCTGGCCCATGCCCAGATAGTCGTTGCCGCACCAGACCACGATATCCTGCTGGCCGCCATCGGGACGGGTCCAGACGGCGTTGGGAAACTGGCCTTTCCGGCGCTCGATATCGATGAAGGTGCGGTAGCGCCCTTCGTCGTGCAGCCGGTTGATGGCCGTGTCCAATGCTGCGGTATAGTCCACCGGGTCTCTCCTTCGTTTCCGGACCCCCAAGGGCCTCTGGCTGACCGGCGATCGCCCCCTGCGGCGCAGGGGCCGTCCGGGTCCTCCGTTTTTTGTCGGGTGCCTTGCGGCGCCCCCCTCGTGGCTCCTGGCGCATCCTGTCGGGACACGCGGCGGCGCCGCTCCTCTTTCCCTATGCGTTCTTCTTAGCCGAAAAACGCCGTCTGTCTAACCGTGTTGCCGCGGATTTCACCCGTCCTCAGCAGTCCGTCGCCGCATTCCGCCCGCCACGCGTTCCGATCGGAAACCCCTGGACTGCGGGGCAGCGCGGCGTCGGAGATACAGCGCGATTCCGCAGGTGGGGTGGGTCGCGCGCTCCACATCTCCCTCCACTTAATGACAACCAGCATCGCCAGACTTTGACCTCTGTCAAGTAGAACTGACATGACTGCTGTCAATTGAACTGGACAGGCCGCCTCAGCGGTCCGCCACGACGACGCGGCAATCGTCGCGTCCCGATTGTCGGGCGCAGCTTGCCACCGCCTCGCGACCGGCCTCGGGTCCAGTGGCCATGGCCCAGATGCCCGTCGCGGGCGAGATCGCCAGCGCCTTGGCCCCGCGCGCCGGGCGGTAGGTCTTGCGCAGCCCTTCGCTGGCATCGGCACTGAGGCTGAGCTGCCGGGGCGCCCAGCCGATCGGGCGGATCTCGGCGACAATGACGCAACGCGGGCCGCCCTTGCGGGCCGAATCGCAACTTTTCAGCGCCGCGGCACGGGCGGAATCGACATCGTGGTAGTTCGCGGCTGCCACGGTTGCCTCTGACAGGAGCCCCTCGCCCGGGGCTGCCGCGATGGCGCCGTAATAGTTCTGCTGTGCCCCGGCGAATTCCAGCGCGGTCTGGTCCCGCGCCGTCAGGAAGTCCTGCGCGATCACCGTCACCTCGGCCCCGGACGGGTCGAAAAGCTGGGCGCGTGCCGCCTTGCCGTCCAGCGGCTCGGCCGCGCCTGCACCTGCGACAAGCACCACCGCAATCCCCAGACAGACCGCCCGCATCCGCGCCTCCGTTCCCAGGCCCATCGACCATTCGGGGGTCAGCCTAGCGCGCCGCGCCGGGCGCGGCCAGCCCTCTGGACAGCGCCCGCACCGCTGTTAGGCTCCGCCCGACCCTGCGAACCCGGAGCCCCCCATGACCCTCGACGCCGTGCTGTCCCGAATCGATGCCGACCTGCCGCATGCGCTGGACCGGCTGATGGCGCTGATGCACATCCCCTCGATCTCGACCGACCCGGCCCATGCCGCCGATTGCGCCGCCACCGCCGACTGGCTGGCCGAGGACCTGCGCGCCATTGGCTTCGACGCCCGGCCCTGCCCCACGCCCGGCCATCCGATGGTGCTGGGCAAGGGCGGCGAGACGGGGCCGCACCTGCTGTTCTATGGCCATTACGATGTCCAGCCGGTCGACCCGCTGGACTTGTGGCACCGCAACCCGTTCGAGCCCGCGATCGAGGAAACCCCGCGCGGCCGGGTGATCCGCGGGCGCGGCGCTTCCGACGACAAGGGCCAGTTGATGACCTTTGTCGAGGCTTGCCGGGCCTGGAAGGCCGTTCACGGCAGCCTGCCCGCGCGCATCACGATGTTCTTCGAGGGCGAGGAGGAATCGGGCTCGCCCTCGCTCGTGCCGTTCCTCGAACAGAATGCCGACGCGCTGAAGGCCGATATAGCGCTGATCTGCGATACCGGTCTTTTCGCCGAAGGCACGCCCGGCATCGTGACCATGCTGCGCGGGCTGGTCGGCGAGGAGGTCACGATCACGGGCCCCGCGAAGGATCTGCATTCGGGCATGTATGGCGGGGCGGCGATGAACCCGATCCGGTTGCTGGCGCGCATCATCGCCGCGCTGCATGACGCGGACGGGCGGGTGACGGTGCCCGGCTTCTATGACGGGGTGCCGGAACTGCCCGAAGAACTCGCCCGGCAATGGCAGGGCCTCGGCTTCGACGCGGGCGCGTTTCTGGGCGAGGTGGGCCTGTCGCATCCCGCCGGCGAAAAGGGGCGCACGCCGCTGGAAATGATCTGGTCGCGCCCGACCTGCGAGGTGAACGGCATATCGGGCGGCTATGCCGGGGCAGGGTTCAAGACGGTGCTGCCCGCCAGGGCCTCCGCCAAGATCAGCTTCCGCCTTGTCGGCCACCAGGACCCGCTGGCAATCCGCGAGTCGTTCCGCGCCATGGTGCGCGCCATGCTGCCGCCCGACTGCACGGTCGAGTTCCACGGCCATGGCGCCTCGCCCGCGGCGCAGATGTCGATCGCCGATCCCGCCTTCGAAAAGGCCCGCACCGCACTGTCCGCGGAATGGCCGAACCCGGCCGCCTTCATCGGCTCGGGCGGCTCGATCCCGGTGGCGGGCCATTTCAAGGAGATCCTCGGGATGGATTCGATGCTGATCGGCTTTGCCCATGCCGACGACGCGATCCACTCGCCGAACGAGAAATACGACGTCGCAAGCTTTCACAAGGGCATCCGCAGCTGGGCGCGCATCCTCGCGGCGCTGGCCGCCTGACGCGCCACCCGGACCGGGCGCGACCGCGCCGCGCCTCTGGCGCGGCGCCGGGCCCAACCGCAGGCGGCGGCGCAAGCCGCCAACGGAGGGCGGGAGCACCCCCGATACCGGCCCTCAACCCCGCCGCAGCGCCATCCGGCCCAGCTTGGCCAGAAGCAACAGCCAGGGCGCGCCGTGCAGGGCGAGATCGAAGATGTCGATGCCGCGCCGCAACTCGCCCGCGGACAGCATCCTGAGCTTTTCCCACAGGTGCGGTTCGGGCAGGAAGGGGGACAGCCCGACCGTCACGGCCAGCAGCAGCGCCAGCCAGAGCGGGACTGCATCGAGCAGGCGGGCCATGAACGCTCCGTTATCCAGGGGAGAAGTGGCGCGGTTGACGGGGCTCGAACCCGCGACCCCCGGCGTGACAGGCCGGTACTCTAACCAACTGAGCTACAACCGCGCATTTCGCGTGGGCGGATCGGACGGGCGATGGCGCGGTTGACGGGGCTCGAACCCGCGACCCCCGGCGTGACAGGCCGGTACTCTAACCAACTGAGCTACAACCGCAGCGCCGTCCGGGCGCGCCCGGCGTGAGGTGCCTTTTAGGCGGCCCTACCGGCGGCGTCAAGCGCCTCGCGACGGGAATATCGGGGCGGGTGCATCCCGGCCCGGCTGCCTCAGCCGAGGATCTCGAAGCGGTCCACGTCCACCATCCCGTGATCGGTGATCTTCAACGCGGGAATCACCGGCAGGCACAGAAAGGCCAGTTGCAGGAACGGCTCCTCGAGCGTCACGCCCAGCGACCGCGCCGCCGAGCGCAGATGGTCCAGCCGCGCCTCGACGATCTCGAAGGGCTCGAGGCTCATCAACCCCGCCACCGGCAGCGCCAGCTCGGCAAGGATCGTCCCCTGCCCCGCCACGACGAATCCGCCCTCGATCTCGGTCAGCCGGGTGACGGCGCGGGCCATGTCCTCGTCCGACATGCCGACCACGACGATATTGTGGTGGTCGTGACAGACCGTCGAGGCGATGGCCCCTTCGCCCATGCCGAAGCCGCGGACGAATCCCACCGCGATATTGCCGTTGCGGCCATGCCGTTCGACCACGGCGATCTTGGCCAGCCCGCGCGCCGGATCGGCATGCTTCTCGCCGTCTTCGGGACTGATCTGCTCGACCAGGTGCTCGGTCAGGATCTTGCCCTCGATGATGCCGATCACATGGGTCTCGGCCGTGTTCGCCGCGGCACGAAAGCTTTCGGGCGTCACCGCGGGCGCCCGGACAGAGCAGCGCCCGACCGGCGCGATCTCGTCGCGCGCGTCGAAGGCCGCGTCGTCGACCACGCGCCCGCCCGCGATCACCAGGTCCGCCCGGCATTCCGCAAGGTCACCCAACGCCACGATATCGGCCCGCCGCCCCGGCGCCAGCAGTCCGCGATCCTTCAGCCCGAACGCCTCGGCCGCCGACAGCGTGGCCGCGCGATAGACCGCCAGCGGATCGCTGCCCTGCCCGATCATCCAGCGGATCATGTGGTCGAGATGGCCGTATTCGGCGATGTCCAGCGGGTTCCGGTCATCGGTGCACAGGCACATGTAGGGCGCGGTGCGCTCGGTCAGTAGCGGGCGCAGCGCCGCCATGTCCTTGCTGACCGAGCCTTCGCGGATCAGCACGCGCAGGCCGCGCTGCAACTTCTCGCGCGCTTCCTCGGCGCTGGTCGCCTCGTGCTCGGTGCGGATACCGGCGGCGACATAGCCGTTCAGATCGCGCCCCGACAGAAGCGGCGCGTGCCCGTCGATATGGCGGCCCCGAAACGCCTCGAGCTTGGCAAGAACTTCCGGATCGCCCGCCAGGACGCCCGGATAGTTCATCATCTCGGCCAGCCCGATCACCCGGGGGTGGTCCATGAGCGGAGCGAGGTCGTCGGCCCCGATCCGCGCGCCCGCCGTCTCCATCTCGGTCGAGGGCACGCAGGAGGACAGGTTCACGCGAATGTCCATCACCGTGCGCGCGGCGGCGTCGAGGAAATAGTCTATCCCCGGCAGGCCGATCACGTTTGCGATCTCGTGCGGGTCGCAGATCGCGGTGGTCACGCCGCGCGGGCAGACGCAGCGGTCGAACTCGAAGGGGGTGACAAGGCTGCTTTCGATATGCAGATGCGTGTCGATGAAGCCCGGCACCAGCGTCAGGCCGGAAACGTCGATCACCTGCCGCCCCTCATAGGTCGCCCCGATCCCGACGATGGTCTGGCCGCAGATCGCCACGTCGCCCGGGATCATGTCGCCGGTCACAAGGTCGAACACGACGCCGCCCTGCAACACCAGATCGGCGGGGACCATGCCCCGGCCCTGGGCGATCAGATCGGACAGCGGACGGGTCATGGGGCGTCTCCTTTCGGGCCTGTTGCCCGACCCTCGCAGGGGACGGCGACAGGATCAAGACGCGGTGCCATGGTGGGCGATGAGAGACTCGAACTCCCGACATCCTCGGTGTAAACGAGGCGCTCTACCAACTGAGCTAATCGCCCGTCCCGCAGCCTTTAGACCGGCGCGGGCCGCTGCCGCAAGCCCCCGGCAGCAGAAACCCCGATATCATTCGCCCCGCGTGAACCGCCTGTTAACCAGGTCCGGCATTTCCTTGGGAATGCCCGATTTCCGCCCGAAATCGCGGGAAGGCTGGGATCAAGGAGATCACGTCGATGGCGATTGCATTCGTTCTCGTTTCCATTCTGACCGGCGCCCTGTCCACGGCTCTTGCCGCCCTTGTATGGGAGGCCGGGCTTCTGGGTGCGGTACTGTCCTACTGGCTGGGCGGGATGGCGGGCGCGATGGCGTTGTTCCTGTGGGCGGCCCTGCGCCCCGACGGCGAGACCGACCAGGGCTGCGAGCCCGACCGCATCACCGCCTGACCCACCCCGCCGCCGGTCCGACCCGCTGCAGGGTCCGGAGCCAACGCCCCTCTCCATTCCACGACCCTGCCGCTCGCCCACCGCCCGGAAACCGTCGCCAACCGGCACGGCAATGACGGTTCCCCCAGCCTTTCAGGCTTCGTCACGGGGAGCACGGGCACGCGCGTGGCAGGTTTACCCGATCAAGACCGGACAGGGCATCGCCAATCCCGCTCTGCACCACCCGTCTGCACCAATGGGGGCGGCGGAAAGCCTTCCAGCCCAAGCGCCATGTCAGATCGAGAAGGAAGGATGGTGGGTGATGAGAGATTCGAAATCTCTCGGAAGAAGCCCAGAGCGCTGATTTTAAAAGATATTTTTGCAGCCTCGTCAACGCTTGTGTACCAGCGTCCTGCACTTGCTGTCAAAGCCAAATGAGTGCGACGACGCGGGCGAGCATCAGATTCTGACGGAAAAATTCGAGCGGCCGGAAGTCGACGCTTCGATGCCGCGCTTCCCCCGGTGCCCCCTCCTGTTGACCTGACACGCGCCGACGGGATTACGGACGGCTTCGGCAACTCCCCGACAGGCAACGCGCCCAAGGCTGCTATCCCGGTGCGCCCAAACGTCCGCTAGGGTATACCCCTGCGAACACGCCTCGCAGTCACGGAAAGGGTGTCCGTAAGCCTTGACTTCGATCAACGGACAGGCATTCTAACGGACAAAACCCTTACGAACACCAGGAGGCACCATGTCCAAGACCATCCTCTACGCCCGCGTCTCGACCGCGGATCAGACCCTCAGTCACCAGAGAGCACAGGCCGAAGCGGCGGGGTTCACCATCGACACGGTTGTTGCCGATCATGGCGTCTCGGGCGTCACCACTAGGCTGGCCGACCGCCCCGAGGGCAAGCGGCTGTATGACATGCTGCGCAGGGGCGACGTTCTCGTGGTCCGTTGGGTGGATCGTCTGGGGCGCAACTATCAGGACGTCACCGACACGATCCGGCACTTCATGCGCCAGGGCGTCGTGATCCGCACCGTCATCAACAACATGACCTTCGACGGGGCCACCACAGACCCCATGCAGGAGGCCGTGAGAGACGCGCTGATCGCCTTCATGGCGGCGATGGCACAGGCACAGGCCGAGGCGACGAAGGCCGCTCAGAGAGCCGGGATAGAGGCGGCGAAGGGCGATGGCGACCGCTACCGGGGCAAGAAACCCAGCTATGACCGCGCGGCCTTCACCACGGTTCAGGACATGCTGTCCGCCGGGGCCGGGGCGTCGGAAATCGCGCGGACGGCGGGCGTGTCACGCCAGACCGTGCTGCGGATCAGGGAAGACCCGGCAAAGGCCGAGGCGGCGCTGGCCCGCTGGGGGATGTGATCCTGCGTCGCTATCTGTCTTCGTTCCTTGCCCTGACCCGGCAAATCCGGGACTACTCGCACAAACTCCTATCGGTCGGAACAGCATGTACGAGAACGCCTTCAACAGCATCGAGCGCGCCCTTCGCGCCGAGGACGGCATCGCCAACGAGCTGGACTATGTCGAACAGACCTCGTGGGTCCTGTTCCTGAAATACCTGCACGATCTGGAAAGCGAACGGCGCGACCGGGCGGAACTGGAAGGCCGCGACCATGCCCCGATCATCGACGGGCAATATCGCTGGGACCGCTGGGCCGCCCCCAGGAAGGATGGCGAATTCGACCACAACGCGGCCCTGACCGGCGACGACCTGATCCGCTTTGTCGACCGCGAGCTGTTCCCCTATCTCGGCCGCTACCACGACCGCGCGACCGGCCCGGACACCATCGAATACAAGATCGGCGAGGTGTTCACCGAACTGCGCAACAAGTTCCGCTCGGGCTACATCCTGCGCGACGTGCTGGAAATCATCGACGGGCTGCATTTCAACACCCAGGCCGACAAGCACGAGCTGTCCGCGCTCTACGAAACCCGCATCCGGCGGATGGGCAACGCGGGGCGGAACGGCGGCGAATACTACACGCCCCGCCCGCTGATCCGCGCCATGATCCGCGTGGTCGATCCGAAGATCGGCGAGACGATCTACGACGGCGCCGTCGGCTCGGCCGGGTTCCTGTGCGAAGCCTACGACTACATGCGCCGCCCCGGCATCAGCGCGACCGATTACGACACGCTGCAACGCCACACCTTCCACGGGCAGGAAAAGAAGTCGCTGGCCTATGTCATCGGCATCATGAACATGGTGCTGCACGGGATCGAGGCGCCGAACATCGTCCACACCAACTCGCTCAACGAGAACGTGATGGACATTCAGGAAAAGGACCGCCACGACATCGTCCTTGCCAATCCGCCCTTCGGCGGGGGCGAGCGGCGCGAGGTGCAGCAGAACTTTCCCATCAAGTCGGGCGAGACGGCCTATCTGTTCCTGCAACATTTCATCCGCAAGCTGCGCGCGGGCGGCCGGGCGGCAGTGGTCATCAAGAATACCTTCCTGTCCAACACCGACAATGCCAGCGTGGCGCTGCGGCGCGAGCTGCTGACCGCCTGCAACCTGCATACCGTGCTGGACTGCCCGCAGGGCACCTTTCAGGGCGCGGGGGTCAAGACCGTGGTGCTGTTCTTCGACAAGGGCGAACCGACCCGGCGCATCTGGTATTACCAGCTCGATCCGGGGCGCAGCCTGGGCAAGACGAACCCGCTGAACGACGACGACATGGCCGAATTCGTGGAACTGCAACGGGGCCGCGTGACCGGGCCGAAATCCTGGATTGTGGACGTGGCCGATGTGGACCCGGGCACCTTCGATCTGTCGGTGAAGAACCCCAACGCGCCCGAGGCATCGGCGCTGCGCAGCCCGGAAGAGATTATCGACGCGATCCTTGCCCGCGATGCCGAGACGGCGGACATCCTTGAGCGGATCAGGGGGCTGCTGTGAAGGCGGGGTGGCGGGTTGTCCCGCTGGGAGAGGTTGCCGCTGTTGGTGCCGGGAGTCCCGCCCCCCAAGACAAAGCGGATTTTGAGGGCGGTTCGCTTCCCTTCATCCGAACTTCCGACGTCGGGCAAATTCGGTTTGGCGAGATTTCTACTTCAGCAGACCTGATAAACGAGCGATGCTCCAAGAAATTGCGGCTTGTGCCAGCGGGCACGGTCCTATTCCCAAAGAGCGGCGCTTCAACATTTCTGAATCACCGTGTAATAACGACGGATGATGCCTACGTCTCAAGCCATCTTGCCACGATCACAGCTAGACCGGATCGACTGGATTCGCGCTTCCTGTTGTATGCTCTGTCGCGGCTACGGGCACAGGACTTGTTGCCTGAAAATTCCTATCCGTCACTAAATCTATCGCTGCTAAGTTCGGCCACCATCCCCATCCCGCCGCTGGACGAACAGAAGCGGATCGTTGCGGTTCTGGACGAGGCGTTCGCGGGTCTGGCCCGCGCCCGTGCCCACGCCGAAGCCAACCTCGCCGACGCGCGGGACTTCTTTCGCAGTGTCCTTCGTGACGTCTTCCGCAACGGATCGACCAAGTGGGAAACCGATCTTTCCCCGGACACGATCGGAGGGCTTGAATCGGCGTCCTCTGCACGTCGGTCCCGCGCGATCACGCAAACAGGCGGACGCGGCGCAACGCTTCGGCCCATCCCCGGCCCCTATTCGTTGGCGGTTCTGAAACCGGACGACAAACCAAGGCGCGGGTGGAGATGGACGCCTCTAACTGCACTCGCACGGCTTGAAAGCGGTCACACACCCAGCCGGAAACATCCCGAATACTGGGGCGGCGACGTGCCGTGGATCGGCATCAAGGACGCCCGCGATCACCACGGCGGCACGGTCCATGAAACGCTGGAATACACAAACGCGCTGGGTATCGAGAACTCAAGTGCCCGGGTACTTCCGGCGAACACGGTCTGCCTCTCTCGGACCGCATCGGTGGGTTACGTCACTGTCATGGGCCGGGACATGGCGACCAGCCAGGACTTCGTGAACTGGGTCTGCGGCGATGCCCTGCTGCCTGATTTCCTCAAGTACCTTTTGCTCGCGCAGGGCGACGAAATACGCCGATTTGCCAGCGGATCGGTGCACCAGACGATCTATTTTCCCGAGGTGAAGGCATTCCACATCTGCCACCCGCCGGTTGCGATCCAGCGCGAAATCTGCCGCTCCATGGAAAGGCTCTGGGAACAGGCCGAGGGGCTGATTGCGTGCTATGAAGCCAAGATCGCTGACCTCGACGCCCTGCGCCAATCCCTTCTGCAAAAGGCCTTCTCGGGCGGCCTGACCTGACCTAACCTCGCCCCATGTTCGACACCGAGACCGAAGCCGACACCCGCGCCACCCGCATCGACCCGGTGCTGCGCGCGGCTGGCTGGGGCACGGTCGAGGGCGCCCGCATCCGGCGCGAGGTGATCTGCCCCGGCCGCATCGTGCCCGGCGGCAAGCGGGGCGAGCGGCTGGCCGCCGATTACGTCCTGATCTACCGCGACCAGAAGCTGGCCGTGATCGAGGCCAAGCGGGCGGGCCTTGCCCCCACCACGGGGCTGGCCCAGGCCAAGGACTATGCCGACCGGCTGGGCGCGCGGTTCGCCTATGCCACCAACGGGCTGAGCTGGTATCAGGCCGACATGGTCACGGGGGCCGAGGGCGATGTTGCCCCCTTCCCCTCGCCCGACGAGCTGTGGGCGCGGTGTTTTTCCGACGCCAACCTGTGGCGCGAGCGGTTCGGCGCGGTGCCGTTCGAGACGGCGGGCGGCAAGTGGGAACTGCGCTATTACCAGCACCGCGCGATCAACGCCGCGCTGGAACGGATCGGCCAGGGCGAGCGGCGCATCCTGCTGACGCTGGCCACCGGCACCGGCAAGACCTCGATCGCGTTCCAGATCGCGTGGAAGCTTTTCCATGCCCGCTGGAACCTGTCGGGCGAACCCGCGCGCCGCCCCCGCATCCTGTTTCTGGCCGACCGCAACATCCTTGCCGATCAGGCCTACAACGCCTTCGCCGCCTTTCCGGCCGACGCGGTGGCCCGGATCGACCCCGGCGCGATCCGCCGACGGGGCGGCGTGCCGAAGAACGCCAGCGTCTTCTTCACCATCTTCCAGACCTTCATGACCGGCGAGGGCGAGCCCAGCTACGAGGGCTATCCGCGCGACTTCTTCGACCTGATCGTGATCGACGAATGCCACCGGGGCGGGGCGAGCGACGAAAGTTCGTGGCGCGGGATCATGGAGTATTTCGCCCCCGCCGTGCAGCTTGGCCTGACCGCCACGCCCAAGCGGAAGCACAACGCCGATACCTATGCCTATTTCGGCGAACCGGCCTATACCTATTCGCTGCGCGAGGGGATCGAGGACGGCTTCCTGACGCCGTTCAAGGTGCGCCAGATGGCCAGCACAATCGACGAATATGTCTGGGACGGCCGCGACGAGGTGATCGCGGGCGAGCTGGACGAGGACCGGACCTATACAGAGGCCGATTTCAACACCCGCATCGTGATCGAGGAACGCGAGCGCAGCCGGGTGGCCGAATTCATGGCCGAAATCGACCAACGCCAGAAGACGCTGGTCTTCTGCGCCACCCAGGACCACGCGCTGCGGGTGCGCGACCATATCAACCAGATCAAGTCGAACCCGAACCCCAACTACTGCCACCGGGTGACGGCCGACGACGGCAAACCGGGCGAACAGCACCTGCGCGACTTTCAGGACAACGACAAGACCATCCCGACGATCCTGACCACCTCGCACAAGCTTTCGACCGGGGTGGACGCGCGCAACGTGCGCAACATCGTCCTGATGCGGCCGATCCGGTCGATGATCGAATTCAAGCAGATCATCGGGCGCGGCACCCGCACCTATGACGGCAAGGACTATTTCACGATCTACGACTTCGTCCGGGCGCATGAGAATTTCAACGACCCCGAGTGGGACGGCGAACCGATGCCCCCCGAAGGCCCCGCCCCGCCCCCGCGCGGCCCCGAAGCCGAACCGCCTACACCCCCGGAACCGCCCGAAGGGGGCGACGATGAGGGCGGCGGCGGGGGCGAGCCGCGCGCCAAGCTGGTGATCCGGCTGGCCGATGGCAGGGAACGCGAAATCTTCTATGTCGCCGCGACCACCTATTGGGGGCCGGATGGGCGCCCGATGACTGCGCAGCAATTCCTGGAACGCCTGTTCGGCGATCTGGCCGACATGATCGGCGACGAAGACGAACTGCGCCGCAAGTGGAGCGACCCGGACAGCCGCGAACATTTCGTGGCCCTGTTGGAACAGCGCGGCTACGACGCCGACAAGCTGGCCGACATGCGCCGCCTGATCGACGCCCCGGACAGCGACCTGTTTGACGTGCTGGCCTATATCCGGTTCACGACGCCGCCGAAGACCCGCGCCCACCGTGCGGACATGGTGCGCGGCGACGGTCTGGCCGAGGCCGATACCGAAATGCGCGCTTTCCTGCTGGGCATCCTGCGGGCCTATGAGGACGTCGGCGAAAGCGAGCTGGGCAAGGACAAGCTCGGCGATTTCCTGACGGCGCGGTACGGGACATTGGCCGATGCCAAGAACGCCTTGGGGGACGTGCCGACCATCCGACGGGCCTTCTTCGAAGTGCAGCGCGACCTGTACCGCCAGTAGCGGCCAATTAGGGCCTATCACAGGCAGATAAACGCATTTGGGCCCATCATCGGGAATAGGGCTCGTGGTGCCTCTACGAACAGTAGGCCGGAGAGCCACGAGCCATCCTATACGCCCGACGACGGCTCAGCGTCGCGCTAGCGCCCGCCGTCACTCTTACAACTAACGCCCCTTCCTCATCGTCTTCCGCGAGGTGCTGCCGCTGCGGCCCTTTCGGTGTTCGCGGCATTTCCCCGACGGGATCGCTGCGCGGCACCTCGTGCGAGCCGATGGGCTCGACCATGCTCAACAACAAAGGAAATGCCCACCATGAACATCACTTTCGGCGCCGATGCGCTTCCCGACAACTGCGTCGTGATCTCGATCTTCGGCTGCTGCACGAAGAACCGCGGCCCCGGCGGCTACGCCACAACCGTCCAGGTTTTCGTGGACGCCAACGAAGCCGAAGTGACCATCGCACAAGGCAACGCGGCTGACACGACAAGCAACCGCATGGAGATGACCGCGTTGCTCGAAGGTCTGCATCGCGTCCCGGCCGGGTACGGCAAACCCGTGATTGTCTTGGCCAACAGCGATCTCATCGTCGGCGGATTGAACAAGTGGGGGCAGAGCTGGCTCCGCAATGGCTGGCACGGCAACAACGGAAGCGCCGTGAAGAACCGCGATCTCTGGGAACTGATATTCGGCGCCGCCAAGGGAAAGCGTATCTGCGCTCACAGGATCGCCCCCGCGCGGAAGACCGTGCTTCGTCCGATAGCCTTGGATCAAGCCCGTGCTGGCACACTGTCGGCCGAGGCTGCCTGATGTATCTCGACCGTAATCTCGAAGCGACGGGGGTTATCGAGGAAACCGCTGACACCAGAAGTAAGGTAGAGACGCCGGAAAGCGGATTGCGGTCATGCCGGGGATGCGGCACCGCGTTCAGACCACGGCGCTCAAATCAGCTTTCCTGTTCCAAGACATGCCGAGACAAGGTCGCCAAGCGCAAGGCGCGCAGGATCACGCCCGCGAATTCCTTGTGCAGCCCGACCAAGCGTCGCGCGAATTTGGAGCTGCTGGACCGTGCCCGTCGTCTCGCGGAAATCCTGTACACCCTCCCCCCGCGCGAACGCCTCGGCTTCGTGAAGACCCTCGTTGACCAGGCACGAACTGGCGATGGGAAGCTCCGCGAGGTGCTTACGAACCGCTTCATCCTTCGGCCTGAAACCGACATGCGGTCCTTGTTCCATCGTGGCTCGCCCAGATCCTATCTGACAATCGCCCAGGCCGCGAACGAGTACTGCTGGCGGTTCTGGAACGCCGACGTCCGCAGCGTGGTCTATGGCCTCGTCAGCGAGCCCGAGACCGGCGAAGTTGCATGATCGCCGAGACCACACATTTGAGGGCTTTGCCCTTGGTGGCGCCGTAGGCGGCTGCTAACCCACTGACCCCGCTTCACTCCCAAAGGGTGCCCGTACCATTATTATGGTGTCAGCGCTTTTTGGTCGGGTGGGCGGGGCCGTGCGCTGAGGTCGGTCAGTCGCAAACAATGAAGCTGCCCGACCCGCGGAAGTCGTTCCAGACGGTCGGGTCTTTGCAGACGGTTCTCCCGGCCTTCTGGACCGTGTATCCCTTCAAGACGCCGTTCGTCGGCACACTGACCGCAAGCGGCTGCATTCCTTGCGCGATGGTCATTCCGGCGACCATGACCGCACCCACGACAACGCCAACGCCAAATCGCATCATGCCAGTTTCTCCTTGTGATCGGTGGCTTCCTTGGGCGCTATATCACTCAGGAAAGCGGCGATTTTGCGCATTTCCTTTGCAAGTCCCGGCAACATTACCTCGCTCTTGCCATAACCGGCACTCGACCCGCCCCCGGACCGGCCGGTTATGTAGAGCCGCGCCGCATCGCTCATCCCTGCCACCAGCGCCTTGTCTTCAAACAAATGGCGCCAGCCGTGGCTAGGGGCCATTTCCTTCCGCTTGAGTCCGACATCCTCCCGAACCCAGGTCGAGACGTTCGAGCCGGACCTTCTAGGGAACATGGGGTTCGGATCGTTGCCACCGTGCCCGGTCACGAAGTCGATCAAGCCCTCCGCGATCAGGTCTGGATGTACCGGAACGCGGCGCTCGCTGTTCCAGTTCTTGAGGGTCTTCCCACCCATCGTCGTCAGGCGATAGAACCAGTCTCCACCAATATGGAAGAAGTCGCCGGGACGTAGTTGCGCAACCTCATTGATCCGCGCCCCTGAATACGCACAGAGCCACGGAAGCCACCGCAGGTCTGGCCGCAGTTCCTTCCGGGCTGCGCGCAAGATGGCCTCCGCTTCCTTCAACGTGAGAGTCCGCTGATCGCTTGGCACGGGCGCATGAGACGGCAGTTCGACAATGCCCAAAGGGTTGCCGTAGGGGAACAGCTCGCCGGTATGCTGTATGATGCCGCGAGTTATGACGGTCCTGACGTTCTGGATGTACTGGGCGATGGTGCTGTTCGACAGCTTCGCCTCGGCCAGCATCGCGTCCCGCCACGCCTTCCCCTCTTGGGCCGTGACGGTCGTCACATCATCGTTTCCCCGAAATTCGGCGAAGGCAGCGGTGTGCAGACGGTACTTTCGCTCGGTGCTCGGACGCAGCGGTGTCGCATCGCGTCCGCTTGCCCTTGACGCTGCCCAGTCGTCGATGACGGAACCGAAGGTGATCGACGGCGCCGCCTTGTCTGTAGTCGGCTTGGCCGATGGCCGCTGGCCTTTGTTCGTCTTCGCCGGCTCGACATACTCAGGGTATTTGTTGGTCGTCCCATCGTCGGAGTAATCGCCCGATGCCTTCGCCAGATTGATCCGTCCCGCATCGGTCATGGCCTCGGCAACGTGCTGCAAGAGCCGGGGCCGTGACTCGTCGGCAACGAGGATTCCCTTTGCGCGCAGAAGGGCATCGGTCATCCCTCCGAAGCGGCGTTCAAGGCTGGCGGCGACATTGGCCTCCTTGCCGATCAGCGGCATCGGGCTGAGGCGTCCGTCCAGCGCGGCCATGTCCGTTTTCTGAACCTTTTCCCACATTTCGACGTTGCCGGGTTCTTCGTCCCATGCGTCGATCCACGCCGCGCGCAGCGCCCCGGCCAGCGCCAAGGACTGCTTGTGGGTGAGTGGCTCAGGTCCGCTTCTGATCGCCTCCCAGTGCGCCTCTACGGCCGCATAGGCGGTTGCAAAACGGCGCTTCGCTTCGGCCCTGTCCTTGGTCCTCAAAGAGACCTTCACCGGCCCCTTGATCGTCACGGAACGGAAGACCCCTTCCACCGGCACGGAAATGACGGTGCCCTTGACCTTCTCGGCGACGTCAACGGGAACATGGACGCGCAAGTAGTAGGTCGATCCGATCAGGATCGGCTTGGGCATTCTGATTCTGCTCATGTACCACCTCTATGCACCAATGCACCGAGACTTTTGCCTTTATCGGCAATACCTTAGCAAAATCAATGGCCTGAGATGGTGGGTGATGAGAGATTCGAACTCCCGACATCTTCGATGTGAACGAAGCGCTCTACCACTGAGCTAATCACCCGTGGCGCGCTTGTTAGCCCGTCTCTGACTGGTTCGCAAGGGGGCTCTTGGCCTGCAAGGGGGCGCCCGGGATGGGCCAGGGCGGTGCAGTTCCGGAACGGGAAAAGGCGCGCCATGGCGGCGCGCCTCTCCGGAACGGCCCGAGCGGGCTCAGTGCGCGATCTGCCCCGGCGCGTCCTCGCCCGTGGCCTTGGCCGCGGCCTGGGCTGCGGCCTCTTCGGCGGCCTCGTCCCAGACGATGGGCTCGGGCGCCCGGACCAGCGCGCGTTTCAGCACGTCCCGGACATGGGCGACGGGGATGATCGTCAGCCCCTGCTTCACGTTGTCGGGGATCTCGGGCAGGTCCTTTTCGTTCTCCTCGGGGATCAGCACGGTCTTGATGCCGCCCCTCAGCGCCGCCAGCAGCTTTTCCTTGAGCCCGCCGATGGCCAGGACGTTGCCGCGCAGCGTCACCTCGCCGGTCATCGCGATGTCCTTGCGGACCGGGATTCCGGTCAGCACCGACACGATCGAGGTCACCATCGCGATGCCCGCGGACGGTCCGTCCTTGGGCGTCGCGCCCTCGGGGACGTGGACGTGGATGTCCACCTTCTCGAACTGCGGCGGCTTGACCCCGATCTCGGGCGCGATCGAGCGCACGAAGCTCGAGGCGGCGTCGATCGATTCCTTCATCACGTCGCCCAGCTTGCCGGTCGTCTTCATCCGGCCCTTGCCGGGCAGCTTGAGCGCCTCGATCGACAAGAGGTCGCCACCCACCGACGTCCAGGCCAGCCCGGTGACGACGCCCACCTGGTCCTCCTTCTCGGCGAGGCCATAGCGGAACTTCTTGACGCCCAGGAACTCCTCCAGCACGTCCGGGGTGATCGTGACCTTGTCGGTCTCCTTCTTGATCAGCCGGGTCACCGCCTTGCGGCAGAGCTTGGCGATCTCGCGTTCGAGGTTCCGCACGCCCGCCTCGCGGGTGTAGCGGCGGATCATCTCGGTCAGGGCCGCCTCGGTCAGCTCGAATTCCTTCGGCTTCAACCCGTGGTTCTGCATCTGCTTGGGCACGAGGTGACGTGTCGCGATCTCGCGTTTCTCGTCCTCGGTGTAGCCTGCCAGCGTGATGATCTCCATCCGGTCCAGAAGCGGGCCGGGCATGTTGTAGGAGTTCGCCGTGGTCAGGAACATCACGTTCGAGAGGTCATATTCCACCTCGAGGTAATGGTCGACGAAGGTCGCGTTCTGTTCGGGGTCCAGAACCTCGAGCATCGCGCTGGCCGGATCGCCGCGGAAGTCCTGGCCCATCTTGTCGATCTCGTCGAGCAGGATCAGCGGGTTGGTGGACTTGGCCTTCTTCATCGCCTGGATGATCTTGCCCGGCATCGAACCGATATAGGTGCGGCGATGGCCGCGGATCTCGGATTCGTCGCGCACGCCGCCCAGGCTGATGCGGATGAACTCGCGCCCCGTGGCCCGCGCGACCGACTTGCCGAGCGAGGTCTTGCCCACGCCGGGCGGGCCGACAAGGCACAGGATCGGCCCCTTCAGCTTCTGGCTGCGGCTTTGCACGGCCAGGTATTCGACGATACGTTCCTTGACCTTTTCCAGCCCGAAATGATCCTCGTCCAGCACCGTCTCGGCGCGGGTGAGATCCTTCTTGACCCGGGTCTTCACACCCCAGGGCAGCGCGAGCATCCAGTCGAGATAGTTGCGCACCACCGTCGCCTCGGCCGACATCGGCGACATCGACTTCAGCTTCTTGATCTCGGCCTCGGCCTTTTCGCGCGCCTCTTTCGACAGCTTGACGGCCGCCACGCGTTCCTCGAGCTCGGCGATCTCGTTCTGGCCCTCGTCACCATCGCCGAGTTCCCGCTGGATCGCCTTCATCTGTTCGTTGAGATAGTATTCGCGCTGGGTCCGCTCCATCTGCGACTTGACGCGGGTCTTGATCTTCTTCTCGACCTGCAGGACCGACATCTCGCCCTGCATCAGGCCATAGACCTTCTCCAGCCGCTCGACGATCACCAGCGTTTCCAGAAGTTCCTGCTTCTGGGCGACCTCGACGCCCAGATGGCCCGCGATCAGATCGGCCAGCTTGTCCGGCGTGCGCGTCTCGGACACGGTGGACAGCGCCTCTTCGGGGATGTTCTTCTTGATCTTGGCATAGCGTTCGAATTCGGGACCGACCGAACGCAACAGCGCCTCGACCGTGGACTTGTCGCCCAGATCCTCGGACAGGGGTTCCGCACGGGCCTCGAAGAACGAGTCGTTGTCGAGGAATTCGATGATGCGCACGCGGGTCTTGCCCTCGACCAGCACCTTGACGGTGCCATCGGGCAATTTCAGCAGTTGCAGCACGTTCGCAAGGACGCCGGTGCGATAGATGCCGTCCGTCGACGGCTCGTCGACCGAAGGGTCGATCTGCGCCGAGAGCAGAATCTGCTTGTCGTCCTGCATCACCTCTTCCAGTGCGCGGACGGATTTCTCGCGTCCCACGAAGAGCGGGACGATCATGTGGGGAAAGACCACGATGTCGCGCAACGGAAGAACGGGATAGGATTGGACGGTGAGTTCGGTCATACGTTTTCCCTGGTCTGGCAAGAAGGCACCGGCCCCGCTGGCGGCAGCCACTCGGCCCTCTCCGGTCTGGTCGGACATCTGGGGTTTTTTTCCCGGGGATTCAACCAGACGGCTTCGAGTTACCCTTCAGAATGCCTGTCCGGCCCGCCCGGTGCAAGCACGCATATGCCCTGCCCCGGGCTGCCCGCCATGGCAAGGTCCGCGAAAACCGCGGCGGCGGGTTCGCAAAAGCTTTACGCAAACTTGATCGAACCGTCGCGCAGGCCGCCTAATCCGCCGCCCGTGGACGCATTGTTTCCGCACCCCCGAAGGCGTTCCTCACAGGAGACTGGCATGACTCGCATGATCGCGACGGCCGCTGCCCTTGCAGTGGCGATGATCGCTCCGGCCCAGGCGGCCACCGTTTACAATACCCTGTCGGGCGAAGCGCCGCTGGTGATCGCCCATCGCGGCGCCAGCGGCCATCTGCCCGAGCACACGCTGGCGGCCTATGAGCTGGCCATCAAGATGGGCGCGCAGGTGGTCGAGCCCGACCTGCAACTGACCGCCGATGGCGTCCTGGTCGCCATCCATGACGCCACGCTGACGCGCACCACGAATGTCGCCGATCTGTTCGAGCCGCGCAATGGCGGCTACCGGGTGGCCGATTTCACCCTGGCCGAGATCAAGACCCTGACCGCCCTGCCCACGCGCACCGCCAGCACCTCCTATCCGGACTACACCCCCTCGATGGCGGACCCGTTCAAGGTGCCGACCTTCCAGGAAGTGATGGACCTGGTGAACGCCCATAATGCGGCAACCGGCGCGCAGATCGGGATCTATCCGGAATCCAAGACCCCCAACCGCTTCTCGTTGAACGCCAAAATCGTCGAGGAGATGAAGGCCAACGGCTTCGACGGATCGGTGCCCAATACCTTCATCCAGACCTTCAGCCATGAGGGCGCGCAGCAACTCGCCGTGATGCAGGACCTTCTGGGGATGACCAACGGCATCGCCGCGCTGGGCTATGTACTCAAGACAGGCGATGGCTATGGCGTCTACGACGCGACCACCGGCACGATCTCGTCGCTGGACCATCTCGCGGGCTTCGCAACCGGCCTGGGCGTGAACCTCGGCTACGATCTGGACGCGGGTTTCATTTCGGCGGCCCATGCGCTGGGCCTTGCTGTTCATGGCTGGACCTTCCGGCCGACCACGCTCGAGGCGGCCGAAGACCAGTTCCTGCCCTGGATCGCAGCCGGGATGGACGGGTTCTTCACCGATTATCCCGATCTCGCGGTGGCCGTTCTCGACGGGCTGAACCCGGCGCCGGTGCCGCTGCCGGCGGGCCTGCCGCTGCTGGCCGCGGGGCTTGGCGCGCTTGTCGTCGTCCGCCGCCGCGCCCGCGCCTGAGACGGGCCTCGGCCCGGGGGCGTCCCGTTTGGCGGGGCGCCCTCTGCGCATCGGCTCAGAGCGGTTCGATATCGCCCTCGGCCCTGAGCGCATGGAAATCGGCCTGCCAGGCCGCAAAGCGCCCTTCGGAGATGGCCGCGCGCATGCCGGACATGATCTCCTGATAGTAATGCAGGTTGTGCCAGGTCAGCAGCATCGAGGCGATGATCTCCTGCGACCGGAAGACATGGTGCAGATAGGCGCGGGAATAGTTGCGGCAGGCCGGACAGGTGCAGGCCTCGTCGATGGGGCGCGGGTCGTCCTGGTGGCGCGCGTTCTTGATGTTCAGCGCCCCGCGCCGGGTAAAGACCTGCCCCGTCCGGCCCGAGCGCGTCGGCAGCACGCAATCCATCATGTCGATGCCGCGCGCGACCGCGCCGACGATGTCGTCGGGCTTGCCCACCCCCATGAGGTAGCGCGGCTTGTCCACGGGCAGGAAGCCCGGCGCATAGTCCAGCACGCCGAACATCGCCTCCTGCCCCTCGCCCACGGCAAGCCCGCCCACCGCGTAGCCGTCGAACCCGATGGCCTTCAGCGCCTCGGCCGATTCCTCGCGCAGCGCGCGGTTCACGCCGCCCTGCATGATCCCGAACAGCGCATGCCCCGGCCGGTCGCCGAACGCGACCCTGGACCGTTCCGCCCAGCGCATCGACAGCCGCATCGCGCGCGCCACCTCCTCGTCGGAGGCGGGCAGCGCGGGGCATTCGTCGAAACACATCACGATGTCCGACCCAAGCAGGCGCTGGATTTCCATCGACCGTTCGGGGGTCAGCTCGTGGCGCGAGCCGTCGATATGGCTCTTGAAGGTCACCCCCTGTTCGGTCAGCTTTCGGAGTGCCGCAAGGCTCATCACCTGGAACCCGCCCGAATCCGTCAGGATCGGCCTTTCCCAGTTCATGAAGCGGTGCAGCCCGCCCAGCCGCGCCACCCGCTCGGCGCCGGGGCGCAGCATCAGGTGATAGGTGTTGCCCAGCAGGATGTCCGCCCCCGTCGCCGCCACGCTTTCGGGCAGCATCGCCTTGACGGTTCCGGCCGTGCCGACCGGCATGAAGGCGGGCGTGCGGATCGCGCCGCGGGATGTGGCGATGACGCCGGTTCGCGCTGCACCGTCGGTTGCCGTAAGATCGAAGTTGAACGCAGTCGCCATATCTGGTCTCGCCTCGTGGGGCCGAAGATGCGTTCTCAGGCGATTCTGACAAAATGCCAAGGAGGCGCCCGCATGAGCACAGGCACCGCGCTTGCCGAACCGCTTTTCCGACTCGGCTGGGAGGAATGGGTCGCCCTGCCCGGGCTTGGCCTGCCCGCATTGAAGGCCAAGGTCGATACCGGCGCGCGCACCTCGGCGCTGCACGCCTTCGACATCGAACCTTTCGGCCCGGCCAGCCGACCCAGGGTGCGGTTCGCCGTCCACCCGATCCCGGGGCGCGAGGATCTGTCGATCCCCTGCTCGGCCGAGATCATCGACCGGCGCGAGGTGACCTCGTCGAACGGCGATTCCGAGTGGCGTTATGTCATCCGCTCGGAAATCGAGGTGGGCAGGCGCCGCTGGCCGATCGAGCTGACGCTGACGCATCGGGGCGGCATGGCCTACCGGATGCTGCTGGGTCGGCAGGCGCTGGGCGAGGATGTGGTGGTCAGCCCCGGCGAGAGCTTTTGCCAGCCGCGCCTGTCCTACGATGTCTACCATACCGACGAGGTGCGCCAGGTCGCCCCCGCCCGCGTGCTGAGGATCGCCGTGCTCAGCCGCGAGCCGCATACCTATTCCACCACGCGGCTGGTGGTCGAGGGCGAGGCGCGCGGCCATGTGGTCGAGGTGATCGACACCGCGCGCTGCTACATGGCGCTGGATGCGCTGGCGCCCGACGTGCATTACGATGGAGCGCGCCTGCCCCGGTTCGACGCGGTCATCCCGCGGATCGGCGCCTCGGTCACGTCCTACGGCACCGCGGTCATCCGCCAGTTCGAGACGATCGGCACCTATTGCGTCAACGGCTCGGACGGGATCACCGCAAGCCGCGACAAGCTGCATGCCCACCAGATCCTTGCCCGCCACCGGATCGGGATGCCCACGACCGCCTTTGCCGCCTCGCCCAAGGACACGAACAACCTGATTTCGCTGGTGGGCGGCGCGCCGCTGATCGTCAAGCTGCTGGAATCCACCCAGGGCAAGGGCGTGGTGCTGGCCGAGACCAAGAAGGCCGCGGAATCGGTGATCTCGGCCTTTCGCGGGCTCAAGGCGTCCTTCCTTGTGCAGCATTTCATCAAGGAGGCCGCGGGCGAGGATATCCGCTGCCTCGTCGTCGGATCGAAGGTTGTCGCGGCGATGAAGCGCACGGGGGCCGAGGGCGATTTCCGCTCGAACCTGCACCAGGGCGGCCAGGCGGTCGCGGTGCGCATCACCCGCGACGAACGCGAGATGGCGATCCGGGCCGCGCGCGCCTTCCGGCTCAACCTTGCCGGGGTGGACCTGTTGCGCTCGTCGGAGGGGCCGAAGGTGCTGGAGGTGAATTCCTCGCCCGGGCTGGAAGGGATCGAGAAGGCCACCGGCAAGAATATCGTCGGCCTGCTCTATGACGAGATCGAGAAGCGCGTGCGCCCCGTGCCGGTGCCCAAGGCGCGGCGGCGGAAATGACGCGCGCCGGGGCGCGTCAGGGCGCCGGCTGGCCCCGCGACGCCACCCGCCCGCGATGGATGACATATAGCCCCGAGCCGAGGATGATCGCCACGCCCAGCCAGGTCAGCGCGTCCGGAAAATCGCCGAACACGAGATAGCCGACCACGGTCGCCCCCACGATCTCGAGATATTGCAGCGGCGCCAGCAGCCCCGCCTCGGCCCGGCGGAACGCCTCGGCGATCAGCACGAAGGCGGTGATCGCCGTCGCCCCGGCCCCGAGGATCGCCGCCCAGTGCCAGCCCGGGGCGCCGACCATGGCAAGCTCGATCCGGCCCGCCGCCCAGAGCCCGGCCAGCATCAGCCCCATCGCCAGCGCCCCGTAGATCGAGGCGCCGAGTTGCACGGTCAACGCCGTGCGGGTGGCCGTCGCGCGCCGCAGAACGATCATGTTCAACGCATAGGCCAGCGCCGCAACCAGCGGGAACAGCGCCGCCGGTCCGAAGGCCGCGAAACTGGGCCGGATCACGATCATCGCGCCGATCAGCCCCACGCCCACCGCCACCAGCCGCCGCGGCCCCAGCCGCTCGCCCAGCAGCGGCACCGCCAGCAGCGTCAGCAGCAGGGGCTCGACGAAGAAGATGGCGATCGCCGTCGCGATCGGCATGGCCGCGAAGGCCGAGATCAGGCTGACCAGCGTGAGCGTCATCAACAATCCGTTCAGCGCCACGACCGGCGAGAACATCCGCCCCAGAAGCTGCCGACGCAACAGCACCGCCACCGGCACCAGCCACAGCACCTGCGCGGCCAGCCGCCAGAAGGTGACCTCGAGCGGCGCAACCGTGCCGGTCAGCAGCTTGACCAGCGCATCCCCCACCGGCAGCAGGATCATGGCCGCCGACATCGCCACCATGCCGCCCAGGACCGATCCGGGGGCGTCGGCGCGGATCGGGGCGGGGCGGTTGCTGCGGATCATGGTCCCTCGGTCGGGCGCGCACAAGGCGGGCCTTGGCGCCTCGGTCCGGCATAGGGGTAGCCGCGCCCGGCTGTCAATCCGGGGCGGGCGCGCCTTGGGCCTGCGTCATCCGGCGCCGGGTCACCTCGCAGACCTCGGCGGTCATCCGCGCCAACTTGCCCGCCTCGTCGGTGCAGGCGGCGATCTTGGCGCCGAGATAGCTGGCGGGCAATCCGGCCAGCTGTTCGGGATCGCGGCAGGTGGCCAGCGCGCCCAGCGCCTCGGCATCGCGCCGCGCCTCGTCGCGGGCAAAGACGGCCAGTTCGGTCGCGGTGCGCGCCGCGTGGTCCAGCATCGCCGCACCGACCCAGGCCATCAGGCCAAGCCCCTCGGCCTGGGCCTTGAGCACCGCGTCGAAGGACGCGGGAAAGGGGGTCTCTGCGTGGGTCGGCATCTGCGGGAACTCCCGGGGCGGGGACATCTCGCGCCGCAAGATAGGCGCGCACGCGCCCGCCGTCAAAGCCCAAGCACCCGATATCGCGGGACAAACCCCCGACAGGTCGACCCGCGCGCCCGGTTTGTTCAGGCCATTGTCGGCCCGCGCAGCGATATCCGCGGGTGCCCGCGTCAGGATCGCGATCCCCGTGCCATGCCGTCGAACGGATCGCTCGGCCCTGCCGGGACTGCAACATGGCGACGGTGCCCCGCGGCAGGGCCGGGCCGGTCTGGAACGGTGCGATCCGGACCCAGCGGCACGGGATCGGGTCCGTGAGGACAAGGGCGGCATTGGCATGAACCTTACCGGACATGGCGCGATCCTTGATGGAGGGGGCGGTTTGGGGCAGGAGTGGTTGTGTGTGCGGATGTCGACGGGTCGGGGAACACGCAATGGAAGGCTACAAGCGCTACGCGATCTATTTTGCGCCGGAACCCGGGCCGCTGGCAGAGTTCGGCGCGGCGTGGCTGGGCTGGGATCCGCTGGCGGGAACGACACGGACGCCGCTCCGGCTGCTGGGCCTGCCCTGCAAGATCACCGAACTTACCGAAACGCCCCGCCGCTACGGGTTCCATGCCACGATCAAGCCGCCCTTCCGGCTGATCGAGGGCAGCGATATCGCGCTTCTGCACCGTTCGGCCGCGGCGCTGGCGGGACAGTTGAAGCCGGTGCTTCTGGACGGGCTTCAGATCTCGCGTCTGTCGGGCTTTCTGGCACTTACGGCCCGGGGCGACAGCCGCGCGCTGTCGGCGCTGGCGGGCAGCGTGGTCGAGGCGCTGGACGGGTTCCGCGCGCCCCCCCTGCCCGACGAGATCGCGCGCCGCGACCCCGACCGGTTGAGCGCCCGCCAGAGGCGGATCCTGGAACGCTGGGGCTATCCTTACCTGATGGAGGAATTCCGTTTCCACCTGACGCTGACCGGCCCGCTCAAGGACGCGGAGGCCGACCGCACCCGCGCGGTGCTTTCGCCGGTATTGCAGCCGCTGATCGACCGGCCGCTCAGGATCGCAAGCCTGTGCCTGTTCGGCGAGGCCGAGGACGGGCGCTTCTACAACCTGCACCGCTATAGCCTGTCGGGCTGAGGCGCGGCGATCATGGCCGGACTGCCCTGGCCGCGCGCATGCGCGCCTTCCGGCGGCGCATTGTGGGTGCGGTGGCGGGGCCGGCTCCCGCGCGCCCCGGCCGGATGCGTCGTCGCGGCAACGCCGCCAGTCCCCGCAAGGGCGCAGGGGATCGACGTTTGCGAAATGTCGTTCCCCTGCGGGTCGATCAGCCTCGACGAATGGTAATCCTCCCCATGGTTAAGGGGATGCGGAAGTAGAATTTTCTCGGCAGGATGAACGAGGAGATTCCGATGAAGAAGAGCCGTTTCACCGAAGCCCAGATCATGAGCGTGCTGCGCCAGGCGGAGGGCGGGGTGCCCGTTCCCGAGCTGTGCCGCGAGCATGGGATCAGCAGCGCGACGTTTTACAAGTGGCGCGCCAAGTATGGCGGCATGGATGCGTCCATGATGAGCCAGATGAAGGCACTTGAGGACGAGAACAGGCGGCTGAAGCGCATGTTCGCCGACCTGAGCATGCAGGCCGATCTGCTTCGAGAGGCTCTGGGAAAAAAGTGACGCGGCCAGCTCAGCGCCGGGGGTTGGCCGAGAAGGCGGTGGCGACGAAGGGGGTCAGCATTGCGCTGGCGTGCCGCGCGTTCGGCGTCAGCGAGACCTGTTTCCGCTACAGCCCGAAGCGCGACGATGAGAACGAGCAGATCGCCGACCTGCTGGTGGGGCTGACCAATGTCCACAAGACATGGGGTTTCGGCCTGTGTTTCCTGCATCTGCGCAACGTGAAGGGGCATGTCTGGAACCACAAACGGGTCCACCGGATCTACTGCGAGCTGGAGCTGAACCTGCGGATCAAGCCGCGGCGACGGTTAAAGCGCGAGAAGCCCGAGGAACTGGCCGTGCCGGAGGCACCCAACCTAGTCTGGTCGATGGACTTCATGGCGGATCGCTTGGCCGACGGGCGGCAGTTCCGGCTGTTGAACGTGCTGGACGACTTCAACCGCGAGGGGCTGGGCATCGAGGTCGACTTCTCCCTGCCAGCGGAGCGGGTCGTCCGCTCCCTGAACCAGATCATCGAATGGCGCGGCAAACCTTTGGCGATCAGGGTCGACAACGGCCCCGAATATGTCAGTTCCACGCTGATGACCTGGGCCGAGAAGCAGGGTATCGCCCTGACCTACATCCAGCCCGGCAAGCCGCAGCAGAACGCCTATGTCGAGCGCTACAACAGGACGGTCCGCCACGAATGGCTGGACCTCTACATCTTTGAAACCATCGAGGAGGTGCAGAAGATCGCTACCGAATGGCTATGGACCTATAACAACCAACGCCCCAACATGGGTATCGGCGGGGTTACACCCGCCATGAAACTGAAAATGGCCGCGTGAGTTCCACGTTCGCGCCCCGTTAAAACGGGGAGGATTACCGAATCAACTGGCGTCAGCACGCCCGCAATGGCCTGAACACCCCAGGCCGCGCACCATGCGGCATCGGCCCCTCGCGGCCGACGAACGCACCAGATCACCGGGGATGGCCAGCGCCTTCAACGATACACGGTCCGACATCCGCCTTGTCCGCAGGCCGGGACGGGCGAGGTTGCGGGCGGCGGCTTCGGTCATCGTGATGCCGCATTCGCCGGGAACATGGTGGGTGCAGCGGCAAGGGAGGCCAGCCATGCTCGACCGGATCGCCACGATCAGCTTCGACCAGATCGCGCTGAGTTTGCTGACGGTCGTCCTGCTGCGCGAGGGGATGATCCTCGTGCTGCCCGACAGCGTCGCTGGCCCGGGGGGCTGGCTGATCGACACGACGCCGGAACGGGGCGAGGAATAGGCCCGTCGCGCCGCGCCCTGCGTACCGCCCGATTGCGCGACGATGTTCCGCGGCCCGATGTCATACCCGCGATACAGAGATGGGTTATCCACAGGAGTCAAACCTGTTTCGAGTCAGACGATGTCGCATTATCTGCCCCCCTTGCGGTTCACCGGCGCAACCATCCTGCGCGACGGAGAGATGCAGCGCCGCTCTCTGTCCATTGCCGATGGCCGGATCACCCGTGGCCCGCTGCCCGAGGTGGACCTTAGGGGCTATCTGATCCTGCCCGGCATCGTCGATCTGCATGGCGACGCCTTCGAGCGTCATATCGCGCCCCGGCCCATGGCGCCCTTCGCACCGACGATCGGCCTGGCGGCGACCGACCGCGAGGCGGCGGCGAACGGGGTGACCACCGCCTGGCTTGCACAGGGCTGGTCCTGGGAGGGCGGGCATCGCAGCCCGGACCGGGCCGAGGCCCTGATGGAGGCGCTGGACGCCTATCGCGGCCAGATGCTGACCGATCTGCGCCTGCAAATCCGTTGCGAGACGCATATGGTCGAGACCGGGCAACGCCTGCTGGACGCGATCCGCCGCCACCGTATCGGCTATGTCGTGTTCAACAACCATGTGGACGACGCCGCCGAGACGGCGCGCACCCGGCCCGACCGGTTGGCGCTGTGGGCTGCGCAGGCCGGGCAATGCCCCGCGACCTACCGGGAACGGATCGCCGCGGCGCATGAACAGGCGGGCGAGGTTCCGCGCCACCTGTGCCGTCTGGCCGATGCCTTCGACGAGATGGGCGTTCTCTACGGTTCGCATGATGACCCTGATGGCGAAACGCGCGAGCGCTTTTCGATGATCGGGGCGCGGATCGCCGAGTTCCCCCTGACCCGCCGCGCCGCCGCGGCGGCCAAGGCGATGAACGATCCGGTGCTGCTGGGCGCGCCGAATGTCGTGCGGGGCGGGTCGCAGGCGGGCAATGTCTCGGCGCTGGACCTGATCGCGCAGGGGCTGTGCGATGGGCTCGTGTCGGACTACTACTACCCCGCGCTGACGCACGCGGTCTGGCGGCTGGTCGACAGCGGCCTGATGGACCTGCCCCGGGCCTGGGCGCTGATCTCGGAGCGGCCCGCCGCGATCCTGCGCCTGCCCGATCGCGGGCGGCTCGATCAGGGACGCAGGGCCGATCTGTGCATGGTCAATGCTAGGACTCGCGCGGTCGAGATGACCGTGGCGGGGGGGCGGCTGACCTATCTTGCAGGCGAGGCTGCGCACCGTCTCGCCAGCAGGCTGCATCATACCCTTGGTATGGCCGCGGAATAGATCCCGAGCGCCAAGCGGTCGCGATCTTGTCGCATTCCGATTACCCTCGCGTCATCTTTCGCGTCTAGAATCCGCGGCATTCGAGGGGCCGGTGGTGACATCGGTTTTGGCATTTCGCCGCAAGGCAACCGCGCATTGAAGTCCGTTTCTTGACGGGTTTCGGGGACGGCTTGCGGGCCGTCCCCTTTTTCCGGAAAGGGATGGTCCGGTGCAGCGCTCAGGATGGCTTCATCGGGGCGGCTCCTGCCGCGGCCGAGCAATCGGGGCCTCATGGCGGAGGATCGTGCACCCCTGAAGCGCCCCTCGCCAGCGGACCCGTTGATTTCCCGCGGCCGTTTGGAGGCTAAGGTTCGGGATGAAGGGCCGTCCGGCAGCAACGCGTTCCTTTCGGCGTTTCGCGCAATTTGTGACCGTGCCCGGGCGGTTGCCGCTTTCCCTTCGATGGCGCATGCTCGCGCCCCGATCAATGGCGAGAGGATGCCGCCCCATGGACCGATTCACCCCCGGCCCCGCGACCGAGCGGCAATATCGCGATGCGCTGGGCTGTTTCGCGACCGGCGTGACCGTGGTGACGGTCGCGGCCCCGGCCGGGCCTGTGGGCATCACGGCGAACAGCTTTTCCTCGGTCTCGCTCGATCCGCCGCTGATCCTGTGGTCGCCCGCCCGCGCCTCGGCGCGGTTCGGGGCGATGACCGGGGCGGACCGCTTTGCCGTGCATGTGCTGGGCGCGGGCGAGATCGCCGTCGCGCAACGCTTTGCCCGGTCGGGCGGCGCGTTCGACGGGCTGGCGATGGAATGGGCCGAAAGCGGCCCGCCCCTGCTGGACGAGGGCTGGATCGCGCGGTTCCTGTGCACCCGCGTTGCGGTGCATGAGGCGGGCGATCACGCCATCGTCGTCGGCCGGGTCGACGAGGTCGCCCGCCGGGAAGGCCCGCCGCTGATCTTCGCAGGCGGCGCCTATGGGGATTTCAGCCCCACGGGGTAAGGGCGGCGCGGTCGGCCGCGCCGCATACCGGGCGGTCAGCCGCCGCGGGCCAGGACGCCATCCCCCTCGCCCACCGGTTCATTGCCGGTCATCAGGTGAAAGTCGTTCGGATTGGCGTCGTTCCAGCCGAAGCGGACCGGTGCCTCGTTGCGCAGGATGTCCAGCATCACCGGCATCTGCTGGAAGTCCAGATAGCCGTAGAATCGCTGGCCATAGGTGGTCGGCGCCGAGGCATCGGGCAAAGGCCCGCTCTTGCGAAAGCTCAGCCCCGCGTAGAAGCCCGGGCCGTTCAACTGGATCAGGCCGTAATAGGCCGGTCCACCGACCGAAGCCTTGTAGGTCTCGATTTCATACCATTTCCAGGCCATGTCAGGCTCCCCTGCGTTTTCTCAGCTTTCGGCTTCGCCCACGGGTTCGAGCTGGGTGGTCACCGATCCGGTGGTCGAGTTGCCATAGACCGGATCCTCGTTGCGCAGGATGTCGATCACCCGCGCGAAGTTCTCGGCATTCATGTAGGGCGTTTCCTCGCGCTTGTTCTCGAAGGTGGTGAAGTAGAACTTTCCCATGCCGATCTTGGGATCCCAGAGGGCCTGGTATCCGCTGAGCTTGGTCCAGCCGGTGGTTCCTTGTGCATGATGGGGCATGTCTGCGTGACCCTTGTTCGCGTGAAATCGCGGTGATGGTTCGCCACTCCTCCGGCCTGGCCGGAGCGCACTCGTCCCCCGCGGGGACAGGCCCCGCGGCCACGTCCCGGCCGACCGGACGAATGTCCGACCCGCCGGGCGTTCAGACTCGCGCGGACGGCCCGGCGTTGCATTGATGGGCATCATGGGAGAGGTGACCGGCCCGGCAACCGGGCCGGATCAAGCGGTCAGTCGGGCCGCGGCCGGATCACGTTGAGGCTGCGCTTGAGACGCCGCAACGAGGACGGCGTCATCCCGAAATAGCGCGCCATCTCCTGGTCGCTGAGGCCATAGCCGGTCATTGCGCGCAGGGTTGCATCCGGCATCGGACCCAGCTTGCCGAGGATCAGCGCATGACCGTCTAGACAGGCACGGCACAATGGCCGTGCCCCTGGCTTGCTTGTCTTGGTCACGTTCCTGGCTCCTCCCCGAACCAGTCCCTCTCTGCGGGGTTGTATCACGATTCTCTCCAGGTTGATCCGGGATTCCCCGCGAGGCCAACCATACCACAGTCCGGCCCACCGACGGCATGCGCCGCGCGGACGCGGATGAACGCGCGGCAAGATGCCGCCTAGCCGCGGCGCAGCGCGGGCTCCGCCCGAGGGCGAGGCCCGCAAATCCGATGCGTGAACGGATCAGCCGAACATGTCTGCGGTGATCCCCGCATACCAGCCCAGGCTTTCCTCGTAGGTCAGCTTGCGCAGGTCGGCATCCTCTCCGGTCTGGCTGACGAAGCCGTCCACCTTGGCGATCATCTCGTCGGTCGGTGCGTAGGAGGCCCCCACCTTCACCCCGTCATCGGTGTCGATCAGCGACCAGCAGGTATTCGAGTATTTCGCCGGGAAGGCGGTGGACCCGGTCAGCGCCGCGCGCACCTGCATCGCCGCCACCTTGGCATGGCTGTTGGCCGAGAAGCCCGATTTCGGCATGTCGCCCGCGATGGTGGCATCGCCCAGCACATGGATGTCTTCGTCCATCCGGCTTTGCATCGTGGCGGGCACGATGGGGCAATAGCCGTTATCGCCCGTCAGCCCCGCCAGTTCGGCGATGCGGCCGGCCTTCTGCGCCGGGATCACGTTGCAGACATCGACGGTTTCGACCTGGCCGTCGATATCGACCTCCATCGTCTCGGGATTGACCGAGAAATTGGTGCCGCCGAAATCCGGGCCGATGCGCTGGATCATGCCCGGATAGTGCTTCTGCCACCCTTCCTCGAACAGCGCCTGTTTCGAGAAGCTCGCCTTGGGATCGACGATCAGGATCTTGGCGGTCGGGTTCCGCTCGCGCAGCACATGGGCCACCATCGAGATCCGCTCGTAGGGGCCGGGCGGACAGCGGAACGGGTCGGGCGGGGCGATCATGCAGAACACGCCGCCTTCGCGCATCGCCTCGACCTGCGCCTTCAGGAGTTGGGTCTGGCTGCCCGCCTTCCAGGAATGCGGCATCCGGTTCTGGGCCGAGATGTCCCAGCCGGGCACCGAGCCTTCGACGAAGTCGATCCCCGGCGCGACGATCAGCTTGTCATAGGCGAAGGCATGGCCGCCCGCGGTGGTCACGGTCTTCGTGTCCCGGTCGACGCCGACCGCCCAGTCATGCACGACATTGATGCCGTAATCCGAGGCCAGCTTGCCATAGCTGTGCCCGATCGAGGCGAAGTCGCGGAAGCCGCCGATATAGAGGTTGGAGAAGAAGCAGGTGTAATAGGTGCGGGTGGGCTCGATCAGGGTGACGTCGATCGCACCCTGGCTGTCCTTGGCGATGTAGCGCGCCGCGGTCGCGCCGCCCGCCCCGCCGCCCACGATCACCACGCGCGGCCGGGCCTGGCCGATCAGAGGCGTGGCCGACAACGCGGCGCCGAGCGCGAAGCTCGTGCCGAGAAAACTCCGTCTGTTCAGTGTCATGTCGCTTTTCCTCCCTGGACATGATCGCGCGTTTCCATTGTCGCGATGGCGAAGGCCCGCTAGGGCGTGAGCGAGCCGAAATAGGCGGCAAGCGCGGCGATCTCCTCGTCGGAGAGCCGGCCCGCCATCATCTGCATCACCGGATGGGGCCGGAGCTTCTGCTTGTAGGCATGCATGGCCAGCACGAAATCCCGCTGCGGCCAGAGCACGATGGACGGGATTCCCTGATCGGAGCCGTCGCGCTGGTGGCAGGTGGTGCATTCGCTGGAGAGATACTCGCCATAGGCCGTGTCGCCGACGATGGCGAGCGTCTCTTCCGACAGCATGGGCAGATCGGCGCGCGCGGTCGGCGCGGCCTCGGGGATGTTCGAGGGCCGGTCCGAGAAATCGCGCAGGAAGGCCAGCAGATCGGCGCGCTCGCCCGGATCCTCGAGCCCGTCAAAGCTCATCCGGGTGCCGGACACCAGGACACGCGGATTCTCGATATAGGCGTCCAGCGTTTCCAGCGTCCAGGTCAGCCCGTCGCGCCCCATCCGCGTCATCGAGCGCGAATAGGGAAAATCGGAGATTGCCCCGGCGCGGCGGCCGAAGATGCCGTTCAGCGGCGGGCCGATGCCGATCTCGGCCCCCGGGCCGATCTGGTGGCAGCCGCTGCAGAAGACCCAGATCTCGGCCCCGCGCTCGGCATCGCCGATCGCCTCTGCCCTTGTCTGGGCATGCGCCTGACCGACCCCGGACAGGGCCAGTGCAAGACCAAGAAAAAGAGCCTCCCTCATATTCAAAGACTGCGATGGATCACGGGGCCGATCAAGCGGATCCTTCCGCAAAAGCGGGGTTTCGCTGACCTTTTATCGGTCGAAAAAATCAAACTATTCCAGTTCTTTGCGGCCGACCGGCCTGCCGCATCGCAGCGCCCGCGCCGCTACCAGACATCGGGATCGATTCCCCGCTCGCGCAGCGCGGCGAACTTGTCCTGAAGATAACGCTGGAACGGCTGTGCCCGGTATTCCCCGGTCGCGACATATTCCAGCGCCGAGAGATAATGGAACGGCTTCAGATAGCCCGGCAGGCGGAACGCCTCGGCCTCGGCCCGGCTGGCCGATCCGGCCGCTTCGGCGGGAAACAGCACCGTGGTCGGGGTGAAGTTCACCGCCCATTTCGCAGCCAGCGCGCGTTCCTCCAGCGTCTCGCCGTCGAAATCCAGCACCCCCCGCGCGCCCCAGAGGTCAAGCTGGACGACGTCGAAATGCGCCGTCAGGAAATCGGCGATCTCCGGGCGCGCAAAGTTCACCGCATGCAACTCGCGGCAATAGGGACAGCCGGCCTGCTCGAACAGGACCATCAGCCCCCTGCCCCCCGCTGCGGCCTCGGCAAGGTCGTCGCCGAGTTCAAGGAAACTGTCCAGAAACCACGGCTGCTTGTAGAGCCCGTCATCGCCCTGCGTGAGGGCGCGCGCGGGGTGGGCCAGCGCGAGGGCTGCCCCGCCCGCAAGGATATCGCGGCGTGTCGGCATGTCGTCCTCCCCTTGAGCGGGTTCTAGTGCGGAAACGCCATCCGTCCAGCGCCAAGAAAAAGCGGCCCCCGGAGGAAGGGGGCCGCGCGCCGGCCCGGGAGGGGGGACCGGTCAGCCGGATACGCCTGGCCGGGCGCGCCGGATTTGCCTACATGTCGGGCGTGACGTTTAGGACGGTTGCCCGCATCGTGATCTCCACGCCCTCCTTGCAATCGGTCATGCAGGGCTCGCGCACGAACAGCGGCAGTTCGACCTCGTCACGGTCATCCGGGATGAAACCGTCGACATTGGGCATCTGGACCTCGAGGAAATTCTCGTTCGACAGCTCGAAATCGTCGTCGACCAGGAAGTTCGAGTAGAGAATATAGGCGACGATGGCATAGACCTCGTCGGGCTCCAGCACCTGCGCGCCGCCGAAGGGCATCGAGCGGTGGACATAGTCCCAGACCGTCGAGAGATAGGGCCAGTAGGATCCGACCGTCTTGACCGGGTCGGCATCGTCCAGCGTGCCCTCGCCACCCGCAAGCTGCGGCCAGTTGTCGACACCTTCGGCGAATTCGCCATGGCAGACCGCGCAATGGAACGAGAACAGATCCTCGCCATCGGCCACGGTGCCGGACCCGACCGGCAGGCCGCGCCCGTCGGGCATCACCTTGACGTCCCAGGCGGCGATCTCTTCGGGCAGCGCGGGCCGGCCAAGGCCCAGCCTTTCGGCCAGCGCCGGGCCTGCGCCCAGCGTCACGGCCAGCGCCGTGCCGATGGCCAGATCACGAAACCTCGACATTTTCCGCCTCCCCGTTCGCCTTGACCCACCAGGTCTGGATGCCGTTGTTGTGGTAGATCGAGTTCAGCCCCCTGACCTCGCGCAGCTCGTTCTTGGTCGGCTGGACATAGCCGCTGCTGTCCATCGCCCGGCTTTGCAGCAGCATCTCCGAGCCGTCCCACTCGATATCCAGGTAGAACCGCGTCAGCGCCATGGGCTGGCCGGGCTGGGCCAGCCGCGCGACCTGCCAGGTCTTGCCGCCGTCGATCGAGACATCCACCCGCTGGATCGCGCCCCGCCCCGACCAGGCAAGCCCGGTGATGACCAGAGGACCGGGCCCGTGGGTGATCGGCGATTGCGGGCTGGGCGAGGTGACGACCGACTTGGCGTCCATCACCCAGGTCCATTTGCGGCTGACGCCATTGGCCAGCGTGTCGGTATATTTCGAGGTCTCCTCGCGGCTTTCGACCGGGCCGTCGGTGACCTCGATCCGGCGCAGCCACTTGACCCAGAGGTTCCCCTCCCAGCCCGGCACGACAAGGCGCACCGGATAGCCATGCTCCTTGCGCAACGCCTCGCCATTCGCCTTGAAGGCGACAAGGCAATCGTCCAGCGCCTTGTCCAGCGGGATCGAGCGGCCGTTCGACGAGGCATCCGCCCCCTCGACGAAGATCCACTTGCCCTCGGTCCTGATGCCCGCCTCGTTCAGCAGGGTGCGCAACGGCACGCCGGTATATTCCATGTTGTGGATCATGCCATGGGTGAACTGCGCGCCGTTGAGCTGCGCACCCGCCCATTCCATGCCGGTATTCGCCGCGCATTCGCAGAAATAGACGTGGTTTTCCCGCGGGAAGCGTTCCAGATCCCAGTAGGTGAAGACCAGCGGCGTATCCACCAGCCCGTTGATCATCAGCCGGTAGTCTTCCTTGGGCAGGTCGATGGCGCCCGAATGGTGCCGCTCGAAGGCGCAGCCCTGCGGCGTGATCGTGCCGTCCAGCGCATGGATCGGCGTGAAGTTGATCGACGAGATCACATCGGCCGTCAGCCATTCGACATTGCGCCGAACCACGTCGGATTCGTAGTCGATGGGCAGGCCATAGGGCGTGGCATCCACCCCCTCGCCGAAGCCCTGAGCCCAATGCTGAACCTCGGTGATCAGCGGATCGGGTTCTTGCGCCGCCGCGCCGCCCGCGGCCAGCGCGCCCCCCGTGGCAAGCCCCGCCTTGAGAAAGCCGCGGCGGCTGGTCGTGGGTGTGACGGGACTTGTCATCGCTGCACCCTCCTCCTGGTCTAGTCTGGAAATCTGGCTCATCTCGTCCTCCCGCATCTCAGGCGCCGGTCACCTGGACCGACATGTTCGGGTCGACACTGACCGTGCCCTTGCGCCGGATATAGGCTTCGACCACGTCCCAGATCGGCGGACCTTCGGTGCCCTCGTTGACGCTGGCCCAGCCCGAGACGACATAGGTCCTGGCCGGGTCGATCGCCTCGCCGGTCTTGAGCAGGGTCATGTTCGTGATCCGGCTGCCCTGCGGTTTCGACACGTCGATATGGTAGCCCATGCCACCCACCCGAACCATGTCGCCGCCCTGCTGGTAATAGGGGTCGGGGTTGAACAGGTTGTCGGCCACGTCCTCGAGGATGACGTGCAACATCTCGCCGCTCATCTCGGACCGGTAGGCGTTCGGATAGCTCATCGAGGTGACGTTGAAGACATCCTCGCGGGTGATCGGATCGCCGGGGACCAGGCTCGGCCCCCAGCGGAAGCCGGGGCTCAGCGCGATATCGGCCTCGCGCTCCTCGATCAGCGCGTTGCAGATCAGGTCGTCCCAGGTGCCGTTGAAATTCCCCCGCCGGTAAAGCAGGCTGTCGGTGGTGCCCAGCACCTCTTCCAGGTCCGCCTTGTAGGGCGCGCGCTCCGCGTCGATCAGCGCGGCGACCTCCGGGTCGGGGGCGATCACGTCCGAGAAGATCGGGATCAGCTTGTGGCGGAAGCCCAGCACCTGGCCGCCCTGCACATCGAGGTCCAGCCTCGTGACGAACTTGCCGTTCGAGCCCGAGGCGATCAGCAGAGTCTGGCCGACCAGCACCGGTTCGGGCAGGGCGTCATGGGTGTGTCCGGTCAGGATCACGTCGATGCCCGGCACGCGGGCGGCCATCTGGCGGTCCGTGTCGAAGCCGTTATGCGACAGCACGACGACCAGATCGGCACCGGCCTCGCGCACCTCGGCGACAACGGCGGCCATGCGTTCCTCGCGCACGCCGAAGGACAGGCCGGGGAACATCCAGCCCGGGTTGGCGATGGGCATGTAGGGGAAGGCCTGCCCGATCACCGCGATCTGCGCGCCGCCCCGCTCGAACATCTGGTAGGGTTCGTAGGCGGGTTCGTCCCATTCGGCATCGAAGATGTTGGCGCCGAGGAAGGGGAAATCCAGCCCCTCGACGATCTCGTTCACGCGGTCGATGCCAAGGGTGAATTCCCAGTGGCTGGTCATCGCATCCGGTTTGAGCCGGTTCATCACGTTGACCATGTCCTGCGCATTCGTCTTGAGGCAGGTATAGGACCCGTGCCAGGTGTCGCCGCCATCCAGAAGCAGCGCCTCGGGCCGGTCGGCGCGGATCGCGTTCAGCACCGTCGCCACCCGGTCAAGCCCGCCCATCCGGCCATAGCCCCTGGCCAGCGAGACGAAATCCACATGGCTCAGCGCATAGGCTTCGGGCGTGCCGGGCGTGATGTCGAACATCTTCAGGAAATCTTCGCCCGTGACATGCGGCGGCTTGCCGGTCGCCGCGCCCACGCCAAGGTTGATCTCGGGTTCGCGGAACCAGATCGGCTTGAGCTGGCCATGGATGTCGGTGATGTGGATCAGCGTGACATTGCCGAAGGTTTCGAATTGCAGCAACTGGTCCTGGCCCAGCGCCTGCTGCGCGGCGAGTTTCGCCCAGTTGCCGATACCGGAAGCCCCGTAGACGGCCGAGGCCGCCACCGCCGCCTGCAGGAAATCTCTGCGCGAAATCATCGTCTCAGCACCCTTTCTGGCGCGTTCCACACATTATCACATGCGCGAAACTGAATATTTCAGGCCGGAAAAAACCCGCGCCAGCCGACCGGCGCGGGTTTCCGGTTTCAGTTGCGGACCGAGGGCCCCTCGACCGACAGACCGTTGCCGCGCGAGGCGACGTAAAGCTCCAGCGCGACGAATTCCGGCGAGCCCACATCGAAGGGCACACCGCGGGTGTCGCGGATGCAGCCTTTGAACCGGTCATGCAGCGCGTTCAGCCGCGTGTTCTTGAGCCGGTAGGTCGGGAAGCCGTTCGACATCCCCATGCTCAGGTGATCGGCCCGGATGTAGTTGTCGTAATTCTCTTCGTGGCAATTCGCGCAGGACAGATCGAGCTGCCCGAAGCGGGTATAGTAGATCTCTTTGCCCTTCTCCCACATCTCGCGGGCCGGGCCGTCGATCGCCACATTCACCGGCAAGCCGCGCGAGACCGAGGCGATCAGCGCGGTCATGTTGACCATGTCGGCGCCGATATATTTCCATTCCTCGGCGCCCATCCGGTTGGTGCGGCAATCGTTGATCTGCATCTCGATCGTGCGCACCTCGCCCGCGCTTTCCACCCATTTCGGATAGACGGCACGCACGCCCTTCATGCCCTCCTCGACCGTTCCGTGGCAATCCGCACAGGATTTGCCTGCGCTGCCCTCGGCGGTTTCCCAAGCCTCGATGGCCATTTCAGCGGCGCTGAAGCCCGGATTCTCGAAATCATCCATCTGCAACGCCTGGGTTTCCCGCGTGCGGAAGGTCCAGCCAGACCGGATTTCGGGCAAGGCACCCTCAAGATGCGCGGGGGCTTCGGCGCGGGTAATGATCTGGATCTCGTCATTGATCACCAGATCCGCGTCCGGGTCCGCCGCCGCGGCCCCGGCGAGGATCGCCAGGCCCGCGGAAAATGTCGTTATCACCCTGATCGGCGCGGTCTTCATGCGTTTCCCTCCCTTGAAACGGCGATGCGCGTCAGGCGACCGCGATCGACTGGACGTCCTCGTAGACCGATCCGTCGTCGTCGTACCAGGTGAACTTCATGTCCCCCGCCTCCGGAACGATCGCCTCGAACTCGAAATACGGGTTGGTCGAGATCGCCGGAGCCAGATCCACGTCGATCACGTTCTGGCCGTTGAACTCGACAGTGAAGCGATTGATGATCGACCGCGGGATCAGATTGCCGTCGCTGTCCTTGCGCTGACCGGATTCCATCCGGTGGCTGATCAGCGTCTTGATCACCACGGACTCGCCCGCCGACGCCGTTTTCGGAACCCGCACGCGGGGTTTGACATCCTGTGCCATGTGCCTGTGTCCTCCTCTATCCTCAGCCGCCGCAGCCGCCGATGGTGACCTTCACTTCATTTGCCGCCTGAACGAAGCTGCCGTCGCCCATCCGGGCAATGGCGATGACGTCCTGCGTGCCGGCCAGACGGATGCGCGTCGCGGCCTTCTGCTTGCCGGCCAGCGGGCCGAACCTGAAGGTGGCCACATCCGGGGTCGGGTTGCCCGAGGCCAGCACCAGGATTTCCTCGGCGCCGGGGGCGTCGACCTCGATCGGCACGGTGTTGCCGTTCTCGGCGATCTCGGGGGTGGTCAGCGTGATCCCGCCCGACCCAACCTCGGCGCCGCCCGTGAACGCGGCGATCTGCTCGTCAACCGCTGCGCGGGCCGCCCGGGCCGGCAGCATCAGAGCGGCGGCAAAGCCCGCGCTGATCGCGATTGCCCCTCGTCTCGTGAATTCCATATGTCGACTCCTCTCTGCTGTCGGATCGCCCGTGTCGGGCACCTAGTCGGTCAGCGTCATCAGGTAGGCCACCGCATCCTCGATTTCCTGCGCGGTCAGCAGCGGCCTTACTTCGCCCACAAGCGGCTTGGTGGTGAAACCGTCCGCGATACGGTTGAACCCGTCCACCTTGTAGAAGGACGGCATGACCGTGCCTTCGAACACGTTCTTGGCGTTCACCAGGATGCCGCGGATCATCGCCTCGGGATAGCGCGAGGCCACGCCATCGAAGGTTGGCCCCACCTCGCCGTGGAACGGCACATCGGCAAGATCCGTCGCCGCATGGCAGGCGACGCAATTGGCATTTGCACGATTCGACATCAGCTTGCGCCCCGCCTCCGGATCGCCGGGCGTATCGGTCAGGGGCGTCGCGACATAGCCAGACTCGTCGAACACGACGTCCAGAGGGGCCACCTCTGCCGCATGCGCAGACGTCAGGCCCGCCGCAAAGCAGAACACGCCCAGTGCCACCTTTCTCATTTCAAAGAATCCTCCCGCGTCTTCTCCCTGACTTGAAAGGTAACGGAAGTGCACCATCGCATGCAACAACGAATTAGGTTTTATGCATACGACAACTTCTCAGGGATTTCAGGCACTTCTGCGAAAAATAACCCATATGCGTGATGTCAGTTATCACCTTCGGCGAGAACCCGCGCAACGTATTTCTGGAAATGCTCGTCGCCTTCGTAACCCTTTTCCAGAACCCATTGCAGCAAGGCCCGCGTGGTGCCCTTGCCGAAGGCGCCCGGCATCGTCGCGACCGCCGCCTGCCCCGCGGTGCCGCTTTCGGGCGCCTCTTCCGGCATGAACATCAGCGTCGGCGTGAACACGATGCCCCAGCGCGAGGCCATGTCCTTTTCGGCGCGCGTCGTGCCGTCCAGATCGGTGACCGGGACATCCCCGAACAGGTTCATCTGCACGACGAAATAGTTCTCGCGGATCAGCGCCTCGATCCTGGGATCTGGAAACACCTCCTCGTGCATCTTGGTGCAGTAGATGCAGCCGCGCTGTTCCCAGATGACCAGCATGCGCTTGCCCTCGGCATTGGCCTCGGCGAGATCCTCGGACATGTCCTTGAACGTGTCGCGCAGCCAGTCGGGCTTGTGCAGACCGTCATCGCCAAGGGGCGGCCCGGCCAGCACGGGCGCCGCAAGCGCCAAGAACCCGGCGGCAAGAAGCGTGGTCAGTCTCATGTCTTTCCTCCCTTTCCAGAGTGTCAGCCGATCCGCGAGAACCACGGCACATGGTCGATCATGAACTGCGCGATATAGGCCACGGAATTGGTGGCGATCAGCACGGCGAACAGGATCAGCATCCCGCCCATGACCTTCTCGACATGGCCCAGATATTTCCGGTTGCGCTGCATCCAGCGCAGGAACGGCCGGGCAAAGGCCGCCGCGATCACGAAGGGCAGCGTCATCGCCAGCCCGTAGACCAGCAGCAGCGCGCCGCCCTTGACCACATCGCCCATGCCGCTGGCCACCATCAGGATCGCGGCGAGCGCCGGGCCCACGCAGGGCGTCCAGCCGAAGCCGAAGGCCAGCCCCATCAGATAAGCGCCCAGGATCGTCGTGGGTTCGGCCTTCGATTCGATCCGCGCCTCGCGATAGAGGAACGGAATGCGCAGCACGCCCAGGAAATGCAGCCCGAACAGGAACAGGATCGCGGCGGCGACATAGGACAGTTCCTGCCGCCAGGCGGCAAAGCCCTTGCCCAGCGCCGTCGCCCCCATCCCCAGCAGCACGAAGATCGTCGTGACCCCCAGCGCGAAGAAGACCGCCGAGACGACCAGACGGCGCACCGCGCCCGCGGGGATATGATCCTCGCTGCGCAATTCGCTCATCGAGATCCCGGCCATGTAGCACAGGTAGAAGGGCACGATCGGCAGGATGCAGGGCGACAGGAAGGACAAGATGCCCGCGATGGCGGCGCCGCCGAAGGAAATGTCCAGCATCAAGGCCCTCCCTTGCCGTGGATGCGAAAACACATTACGATTTTTATATGTAACGGGGCGGCCGCAAATGAAACGAGTATTTGCCGCATTGCTTTGCGCGGGGCTTTTTGCCTCCGCGCCGCTGGGCATTGCGCGCGCCGAACTTGTGCTGGCAATGTTCGAGCGGGCGGGCTGCATCTATTGCAGGATGTGGGACGACCAGATCGCACCGATCTGGCCGCGGACGGCCGAAGGCGCGATGGCGCCCCTGCGCCGGATCGACCTGGACCGGCGTTTGCCCGACGACATCCGGCTTGCCAGGCGCCCGGTCTTCACGCCGACCTTCGTGCTGTTGCGCGACGGGGTGGAGGTGGCGCGTCTGGAAGGCTATCCAGGGGAGGATTTCTTCTGGGGGCTGATCGGGGAGATCCTGCGCAAACAGCCCGAATGGGCCGAGAACGACGAAAAGGGAGGAGTCGAGGGATGATGAGAACGCTGATCTTGACGGCGGCGCTGATGCTGCCGACGGGGGGCGCGCTGGCGGCCGAGGATGCCTTTGTCGAGTTCCGGACGCTCAAGCCGGAACTGGCGATGCAGGCGGCGACGGCCGCGATGGAGCATTGCCGGGCCGAGGGCTATCAGGTCGGCGTGGCCGTCACGGATCGCTCGGGCACGTTGCAGGCCTTCGTGCGCGACCGCTTCGCGGGCGCCCATGTCGAGGAGACCGCCCGGCGCAAGGCCTGGACGGCGGCCAGCTTTCGCACCAGCACGCTGGAACTGGGCGAGTTGACCGCGCCGGGCACGATCTATGCCGGAATCCGCGATCTCGACCAGGCGCTGGCGCTTGGCGGCGGGGTGACGATCGAGCATGCAGGCGCCATTGTCGGCGCGATCGGCGTCTCGGGCGCCCCGAGCCCCGATCTCGACGATACCTGCGCGCGTGAGGGCATCGCCGCGATCGAGGAGGCGATGGGCTTCTGAGGAAGCCGCAGGAGGCCAATGGCAGCAGACATCGCCCATAGCGGCACGCATGATCCCGAAGAAGGCGGCCTTCCGGCCGAGGACATGGTCCAGCATGCAGAAACCGCATCGAGCTTTCTCAAGGCGCTCTCGCATGAGGGGCGGCTGATGATCCTGTGCCACCTGACCACCGGCGAGAAATCGGTGACCGAACTGGAAACGCTCCTCGCTTCGCGCCAGGCCGCGGTCAGCCAGCAACTGGCCCGGCTCAGGCTCGAAGGGCTGGTGAATTACCGGCGCGAGGGCAAGGCGATCTACTATTCGCTGGCCGACGAACGCGCCCGGCGCGTTCTGGAGTTGATGCACGACATGTTCTGCAACGCACAGAACCCGCCGCCGCATCTGGCCGGCGGACACGAACGAAGATAGGACCCGGGGCCGCGCCAAGCACGGCCCGGGGCGGGGAGGACGGATGGACAGCATTCCCGCGGGCGCCTGGGCGGCGCTGATCGGCCTTGTCACGGGCTGCATCCTGGGCCTTGCCGCCCGGCTGGGCGATTTCTGCACCCTCGGCGCGGTGGAAAGCGCGGTCTATGGCGAGGACCAGCGGCGGCTCAGGATGTGGGGCGTGGTGCTGGGCACGGGCATCGCGGCGACCTTCCTGCTGGCCGGGACGGGGCGGATCGACCTCTCGCTGACGCCCTATCATTCCATCGCCTGGAACCCGCTGGCCTCGATCCTTGGCGGCGGGCTTTTCGGTTATGGCATGGCGCTTGCGGGCAATTGCGGCTTCGGCGCGCTGGCGCGCTTCGGCGGCGGCGACCTGCGCTCGCTGGTGGTCGTCGTCGTGATCTCGATCACGGGCTTCGTCACGCTGTCGGGGCCGCTTGCGCCCCTGCGCGACTGGGCCTTCCCGCAGGAACCCTCCGAGGGCATGCAGGGCATCGCGCATCTGCTGGGCGGGCTGTTCGGCCTGCCGGTGCTGGCCGTCGCGCTGGCCATCGCGGCCGGTTTCATCGCCTGGGGCGTCGTGCATGCCCCGCTCAGGGCCGAGCCGCGGCGGATCGGCTGGGGCATGGCCGCGGGGCTGGCCATTGCAGGCGCGCTCTGGGGAATGAGCCACCTGAACGAACTCAGCTTCGGCGCGGTCGAGGTCGAGGGCCATACCTTCACCGCGCCGCTCGGGCGCACGCTGATATGGCTGATGACCGCTTCGGCGGGGGGGCTGTCCTTCTCCGTGGGCTCGGTTCTGGGCGTTCTGCTGGGCGCCTGGATCGGGTCCTGGCACAAGGGCAGCTTCCGCTGGGAGGCCTGCGAGGACCCGCGCGAGCTTGGCCGCCAGGTGGGCGGCGCGGCGCTGATGGGCATCGGCGGCGTGGTCGCGATGGGCTGCTCGATCGGCCAGGGCGCGACCGGATTCTCGACGCTGGCCTATTCGGCGCCTGTGACGCTGATGGCGATCTATGCGGGCGCGTTCCTGGGGCTCAAGCGCCTGATCGCCGGGTTCCAGCCCGATTGAGCGCGCCTGCCCCCCCTGGCGGTCGGATCGACGCCATCGACCTGGCCCGGACAGTGGCTCTGGTCGGGATGGGGGTGTTCCATCTGGTCTATGACCTCGAGATGTTCGGCCACCTGCCCCCCGGCACCGCGGTCACCGGCGGCTGGCGCATCCTGTCCTATGCCGTCGCCGGGTCCTTCCTGTTCCTTGCCGGGGTCAGCCTGCACCTTGCCCACGGGCAAGGGCTGCGCTGGCGCGCCTATCTGCGCCGCCTCCTGACGATCACCGGGGCGGCGGGCCTAGTCAGCCTTGGCACCTGGGTCATGTTCCCGGCCAGCTTCGTCTATTTCGGGATCCTGCATTCCATCGCCGCGGCCAGCATACTGGGGCTGGCCTTCCTGCGCCTGCCCGCCGCGCTGACGCTGGCCGCGGCGGGCGGCCTGCTGCTGATGGCACAAACCGGCCTCGGCCTTGCGCCCTCGCTCCGCGGGATCTGGCTCGACTGGACGGGCCTCACCGCCAGCCCGCGGCCCAGTGTCGACTATGTGCCCCTCGTCCCTTGGCTTGCCCCCTTCCTGGCCGGGCTCGGGCTGGCCGGGCTGATGGCGCGCGCCGGACTCTGGGCACAGCTCGAACGCCGCCGGGCCGCAGCGCCGCCAATACGCTGGCTTGCCTGGCCCGGACGCCATAGCCTGGCGATCTACCTACTGCACCAGCCGGTGCTGATCGGCCTGGTCTGGGCGGGGACTCACCTGGGCGGATAGGCCGCGCCGCAGGGTGGAAATCTGTGTGCACGGTTAACAATCCCTGTGGCCGTCCGCCGGGCGGTAGGGGCCCGGCGCGGGTCCGCCTCTCGACCGGGCGGCGAGGACCAAGACCGCGCGTGAGCAAAAAAGCAACGTCTTGTCATGATGTTGAACCTGATTTCCGGACCCTTTCATCGGTCGGGATCGAAGACGGCTGGGCCGCAGCCCTTCGCCGCGCGGCACCCTCGACGCCCGATCACGCGCCGACCGCGGCCGAGGGCGTTAAGCCTTCGATAGGTGATTCGCCCTATCAGTGAATCCCGTCTGCGTCCCCTGAAACGACGCGTCCACAGATCAAGGAAAGACCCCCCATGTTCCGCTCGATCACCAGACTTGCTCCCCTTCTTGCCGTCGTGACCGCCCCGGTTGCCCATGCCGGCGATTTCGACGCCCAGTTGACCGCCTATCTCGAGAAGTCGGTGCGCCCCTGGGCGACGGCGCCGATCATCATCGACGCCATCAAGGCCCAGAACGCCCATACCGGCGGCTACGATCAGGCCCGGATCGACGAGCTTGACCTTGTCTGGCGCGCGCAGGTGGGCGCGGCGGACAGCCCGCTGATCACGCCGATGCTGGCCAGCCCCGTCTCCGACTATCTGCGCGAACAATCGGCCGCGACCGGTGGCCAGATGACCGAGATCATACTGATGGACGCCATTGGGCTGAACGTCGCGGTCTCGGAAGTGACCTCTGACTACTGGCAGGGCGACGAGGAAAAACACTCGCATACCTATGCCATCGGTCCCGACGCGATCCATTTCGGCGAGATCGAGTTCGACGAGTCGACCCAGCGCTACCAGGTCCAGATCTCGTTCACCATCAACGATCCCGAGACCGGCACCCCGATCGGCGCGATGACCGTCGGGGTCGATGGCGAAGCCTTCATGTAAGGCACCGAAACGCGAGCCGTCTGGAACAGGAGACGAAAGATGCAAGGCATGTCCGGAACGACGGCTCGCAACGGAGCCGGAACCTCGGTGTTCGTCAAGGGCGCGGCACTCGTCGCGATCACGACCATTCTTGTCGCGGCGATGGTGCTGACCGCCTCGACGCGCAGCGCCTATGAAATCGTTCGCGAACACCTTGGCAACCTGATGGTGGAAATGACGGTGTCCGGAGCAGAGGGCGTCGCAGGTCATCTCAGATTCGCGAAGGTCGATGCGGTGGAAGCCCAGCTCGAGCTGTATACCACTCGCGCGGCCGACCATTTCGTCCAGGCCGCGGTCTGGTCCGGCAGCGGCGACCGCGTGGCCCAATCGGGCGCAGCCACACCGCAACAAACCGCCCGCATGACAGAGCTTGCGCGACAGGCTCTCGAAACCGGAAAGATGGCGATGGATCGAGAGGGGCTGATCGTCGGCATTCCCGTGATCTATGGCGGCGCGCCGGTCGGCGCCGTGGGCGCGATCTGGACGTCCGAGGGGCTGATGGGCGAAATGCTCGTCGAGTCCCTGCCCGCGATGTCATTGGCGGGACTTCTGTTCCTCGTCCTGCTCGCGATCTCGACACAGATGCTGCGCAAGACGATCGGCCAGCCACTTCGGCAGGTCAGCGGGGCCATGGCGCGGGTCACATCAGGTGCCTATGACGACGAAATCCCGATGACCCATAAATCCGACGAAATCGGCGTGATCGCGCGCAGTCTCGAGGCGCTTCGACTCCGGCTGCAGGCGGCCTCGGAGGCCGATGCCGAGCGCGAGCGGTCGCGCGCGGAGCAGGCGGTTGCGGTGGAGCGGCTGGGGCGGGGTCTGACGGCGCTGTCCTCCGGCGATCTGACGCATCGTCTGGACGAGGCTTTCGCGCCGGAATACGAGCAATTGCGCCATGATTTCAACGCGACGGTCGTGACGCTGAACGAGATGCTGGCCTCGATCGTCGAGAAC
>NZ_JAMYDV010000007.1 GCF_024128855.1 Rhodovulum tesquicola | reverse complement strand
ACGACGCCCATGCTCCCCCCAGAACCCTTCCGGATCCTCCACCGACCGGCGATACATCTGCGCATACAACGCCCCGTCAACATGCGCCGAACGCACAAAATCAGAAGACGGCGCGTAAAGCTTGTCGGTATCGTCCCCGGGCGCAGTCACGTTCATCGTCTCGGTCTCCTCTTCCTACCGACCGGCAGACGCCGTTGCGTCACCGGATTTCACTTTTTTGGCATTTACCACAGTCTGTAAAGAATCAACGCGGTAATGCCGGTTCATTTGCGAAATTGTGAAGGCGCTGACCACGGGGGTGGCGCGTTTTGTAAAAGCATTGACAACCTCCTTTCGTCCATCGTGATGCGTGGCCGCCCCTCCGGGGGCGGACCCGGGCTCAGGTCTCATAGCGCGTGGCGCCCCGGCGCCGTTCGTCCACGGGCGTGGCGAGGATCGCCGCCTGATGGGCGCGCTGGTCGCAACTGGCGCGCGGGCAGATCCGGCAGTTGATGCCGATCGGCGTGACGCGGGCGCCGGTCAGCCCCTCGGAATAGCCGATCTCGGCGGCATGCTCGATCGCGCAGCCCATCGCCACGGCCAGCCGCAGATCCTGGCTGTGGCGGGTGAAGGTCGGCCGGTCCACGGTGCGCGAGAACACGAAGAACTGGCTGGAATCGGGCATCTCGACGAATTGCGGCACGATCCGGCCGGGCGTGCGGAACGAGGTGTGGACATCGAGCCGCGGGCAGGCGCCGCCATGTTCGGCGAGGTGGAAATCGGTTGCGTTGAACCGCTTGGTGACATTGCCCGCCTTGTCGATCCGCAGGAAGAAGAACGGCACCCCCTGCGCGCCCGAGCGTTGCAGCGTGGTGGCGCGGTGGCAGGCCTGTTCGAAGCTGACGCCGAAGCGGATCGCGAGATGGTCGAAATCGTACTTGCTGGCGCGCGCCTCGGCGAGGAAGCGGTCATAGGGCATCAGGACGGCGGCGGCGAAGTAGTTGGCCAGTTCCACCCGGCAGCGCGACAGGCCCTGCGGATCGGTGATGCCGGATTGTTCGAGCAGCGCATCCAGCGTTGCGCGCTGTTCCATCAGCCCCGCGACATGGACGAGCTGGAAGACCCGGTTGGGATGGTCGAGCCCCTCGGAGAGCAGGATTTCCCGCCGGCTTTCGTCATGTTCGCGCAGCCCCTGGCGCAGGTCGTCCACCGGCACGACGCGCACCATCAGGCCCAGCCGGTCGCGCAACCGGGCCTTGAGCGCGGGATAGAGGTCGTCGGGGGCGATGCAGAGCCCCTCGCAGAAGGTTTCGGCGGCGGTTTCAAGCTCGGCGAAATGGTTGCGCTTGCGCCGGAAGTAGTCGTGCACCACCGCCTCGGGCGAGGAGGCAAGCAGCCCGTCGCCATCCTCGCGCGAGGCATCGGTGACCGAGAGCAGCCGGTCGGTCGCGGCAAGATAGGCACGGTGCAATTGCAGGAAGCAGGCCACCAGTTCCGGGCTGTGGACCTGGGCTGCGCGCAGTTGCGCAAGGTCGGGGCGGCGGCTGTCGAACAGCGGATCCTGCACCGTCGCGCGCAGGTCGGCCAGAACGGTGGTGTCCTCGTCCTCGGCGATATCGCGCCAGTCGACTCCATAGGTCTCGAACAGCCGCAGCATGACCGCGGCGGACACGCTGCGTTCGTTCTTTTCCAACAGGTTGACGTAGGAGGTGCTGATCCCCAGCGCCTTGCCCATCTGCGCCTGGGTCTCGCCGCGCTCCAGCCGGAGGCGCCGCAGATGCGGACCGATGAACGTCTTCTGCATTGCTCCCCTCCGCGCCCTCCCCGGCGCGTCGATTTCACATTTTCACAACTTTCCGGAAATGTAAAACCTCGCGTTCACAGCAGGACCCGTATTCGTTTCTCCTTTGGCTTGGCATGTGGGCAAGTCGGCGCAGATCAGGCCAAGAACCAGGCGCGCGAGGAGGATCCTGACATGAAGACCGGATTGACCCATCTGTTCATTCCCGGCCCCACGAACATTCCCGAACCCGTCCGACAGGCCATGAACGTGCCGATGCAGGACATGCGGGCGCCCGATTTCGGCGATCTGACGCTGGGGCTGTTCCGGGATCTGAAACGGGTGTTCCGGACCGAGACGGGCACGGTCTTCCTGTTCCCGGGTTCGGGGACGGGCGCGTGGGAGGCGGCGATCACGAACACGCTGAACCCCGGCGACAAGGTGCTGATGTCGCGCTTTGGCCAGTTCTCGCATCTGTGGGTCGAGATGGCGGAACGGCTGGGCCTCGATGTCGAGGTGATCGACGTGCCCTGGGGTGCGGGCTGCCCGGTCAAGGAATATGCCCGCCGCCTGGGCGCCGACCGCAAGGGCGAGATCAAGGCGGTCTTCGTCACCCATAACGAGACCGCGACCGGCGTGACCTCGGACGTGGCGGGGGTGCGCCAGGCGCTGGACGAGAGTTATCACGACGCGCTTCTGTTCGTGGATGGCGTGTCCTCGATCGCGTCCATCGACTTCCGGATGGACGAATGGGGTGTCGATCTGGCCGTGACCGGCAGCCAGAAGGGGCTGATGCTGCCCGCGGGGCTGGGCGTTCTGGCGGTCAGCGAAAAGGCCATGGCGGCGTCCAGGACCGCCACCATGCGGCGGGCCTATTTCGAGTTTTCCGACATGGTGAGCCTGAACGCCACGGGCTATTTCCCCTATACCCCGCCGACCCAGTTGTTCCACGGGCTGCGCCGGTCGCTGGACCGCATCTTCGCCGAGGGGCTGGACAATGTCATCGCCCGCCATCGCCGGCTGGCCGAGGGGGTGCGCCGTGGCGTGCAGGCCTGGGGGCTGAACCTGGTGGCCGAGGCGCCCGTCTTCTACTCGGACACGGTGTCCGCGATCCGGGTGCCCGCGGATGTGGATGCGCGCGAGGTGATCCGCATCGGCTATGAACACTACAACATTTCCTTCGGCAGCGGGCTTGCGCAGCTTGCGGGCAAGGTGTTCCGCATCGGCCATCTGGGCGATCTGAACGAGGGGATGTGCCTGACCGCGCTTTCGCTGGCGGAACTATCGCTGGCCGGGGCGGGTGCCAAGGTCGCTTTCGGTTCGGGCGTGGCGGCGGCGCAGGCATGGTATGCGGAAACCGCCCCGGCGGCCCGGATGAACATCGCCGCCGAATGAGGCAGGTCAAAACCCTCCAGAACGGAGACAAGGCATGAGCCACACCCTACACCCGCTCAGGCGGCAACGCCTGCAGCGGTCCGAACTCGCGGTCCCGGCCTCGAACCCGACGATGGTCGAGAAGGCCGCCGACAGCGAGGCCGATTACGTCTTTCTCGACCTCGAGGACGCGGTCGCGCCCCCCGAAAAGGAACAGGCCCGCAGGAACGCGATCCAGGCGCTGAACGACATCGACTGGGCGGCCAAGGGCAAGACGGTCTCGGTGCGGATCAACGGGCTTGATACGCATTACATGTATCGCGATGTCGTGGACGTGATGGAGCAGGCGGGCGACAGGGTCCACACGCTGCTGGTGCCCAAGGTGGGTGTGCCCGCCGACCTCTACATGGTCGAGGCGATGGTGAACCAGATCGAGCAGGGCAAGGGATACCAGACCCGCGTGGGCCTCGAGGCGCTGATCGAGACCGCGCTGGGGATGGCCAATGTCGAGGAGATCGCGCGCTTTGGTGGCCGGCTCGAGGCGCTGCATTTCGGGGTCGCGGATTACGCGGCGTCGATGCGCGCGCGCACGGTGAATATCGGCGGGCTCAACCCGAACTACCCGGGCGATCAGTGGCATGCCTCGATAACCCGGATGGTGGTGGCCTGCCGGGCCTATGGCCTGCGCGCGGTCGATGGCCCCTTCGGCGATTTCTCGGACCCCGAGGGCTACAAGGACGGGGCGCGGCGGGCCGCGGCGCTGGGCTGCGAGGGCAAGTGGGCGATCCATCCCAGCCAGATCGCGCTGGCCAACGAGGTTTTCAGCCCGCCTGAATCCGAAGTGACACGTGCCCGGCGCATCATCGAGGAATTGCGCAAGGCCGAGGCCGAGGGGCGGGGGGCCGCAGCATTGGACGGCAAGATGATCGACGCGGCGTCGGAACGGATGGCGATGAACGTCATCACGGTGGCCGACGCGATCGCGGCCAAGGGTTAGGGCGGCGGATTTCGCAGCATCCGGGAGGAAACAGATGGACATTCACGAACATCAGGCCAAGGAAATCCTTGCGGGCTTCGGTGTGCCGGTGCCGCGCGGCGGGCTGGCCTACAGCCCCGAACAGGCGGCGTTTCGCGCCCGCGAGCTGGGCGGGACCGGCTGGGTCGTCAAGGCGCAGGTCCATGCGGGCGGCCGTGGCGAGGCGGGCGGCGTCAAGGTCTGCAAGTCCGAACATGAGGTCTACGATTTCGCCAAGGGTCTGTTGGGGCGGCAACTGGTGACGCGCCAGACCGACCAGAACGGCAAGGGCGTCTATCGGCTCTGGGTCGAGGAAGCCACCGATATCGCCAAGGAACTTTACCTGGGCTTCGTGCTCGACCGGAAGTCCGAGCGCATCATGCTCGTCGCCTCGTCCAGCGGCGGCATGGAGATCGAGGAGATCGCCGAGGAAGACCCCGACAGCCTTGTGCGCATGGTGGTCGATCCTGCCCATGGCCTGGTCGAGTATCAGGCCCGCGAACTGGCCTTCCGGCTGGGGCTGAAGGGCGACCAGATCGGCCAGATGGTCAAGGCGGTGCGCGCCTGCTACCGCGCCTATCGCGACCTTGACGCCACCATGGTCGAGATCAACCCGCTGGTCATCACCGGTGCGGGCGATCTGGTGGCGCTGGATGCCAAGATGAGCTTCGACACCAACGCGCTCTATCGCCGCCCGCAGGTCGCCGCGCTGCGCGATCCCAGCCAGGAGGATTCGCGCGAGGCGATGGCCCATGACAATGGCCTCGCCTATGTCGGGCTCGATGGCGATATCGGCTGCATCATCAACGGTGCCGGGCTGGCCATGGCGACGATGGACATGATCAAGCTGTCGGGCGGCGAGCCTGCGAATTTCCTGGATATCGGCGGCGGCGCCAGCCCCGAACGGGTGATGACCGCCTTCCGCACCGTCCTGTCGGATCCCAATGTCAGCGTGATCCTTGTCAACATCTTCGCGGGCATCAACCGCTGCGACTGGGTCGCCAAGGGCGTGGTCGAAGCCTACAGGGCCGAGGGGCTGACCCTGCCCGTGGTGGTTCGCCTTGCGGGAACGAATGTGGATGAGGGCCGCAAGATCATCGACGAATCCGGCCTGCCGCTGATCACCGCCGAGACGCTGGCCGAGGCCGCCGAAAAGGCCGTGGCCGCGCGCCCGAAGAAAGCTGCCTGAGGGAGGAGACCCATGGCCATTCTGATCGACGAGAACACCAAGGTCCTGGTTCAGGGCATGTCGGGCCGGATCGGCAAGTTCCATGCCGAGGAAATGATCGAATACGGCACCAATGTCGTGGCGGGCGTGACGCCGGGCAAGGGGGGCGAGACGGTGCTGGGACGGCCCGTCTTCAACACCGTGCGCGAGGCGGTCGAGGCGACGGGGGCCGAGGCGGCGCTGCTGTTCGTGCCGCCGCCCTTTGCGGCCGATGCGATGATGGAGGCGGCGGATGCCGGTATCCGCACCGCGGTCAGCGTGACCGACGGCATCCCCTCGCAGGACATGATGCGGGTGAAACGCTTCCTGCGCCGCTATCCGCGCGAGAAGAAGATGCAGCTGATCGGGCCGAACTGCGCGGGCGTGATCTCGCCCGGCAAGGGCTTCATGGGGATCATGCCGCCGCATATCTACATGCCGGGCCGGGTCGGCATCGTCGGCCGCTCGGGCACGCTGGGCTACGAGGCGGCCAGCCAGATGAAGGCGCTGGGCATCGGGGTGTCGACCAGCGTGGGCATCGGCGGCGACCCGATCAACGGCTCGTCCTTCAAGGACATCCTCGAACTGTTCGAGGCCGATCCGGATACGGATGCCGTGATGCTGATCGGCGAGATCGGCGGCCCGCAGGAGGCCGAGGCCGCGGCCTATGTCGAGGCGCAGATGACCAAGCCCGTGGTCGCCTATATCGCCGGGCTGTCCGCGCCCAAGGGCCGCAAGATGGGCCATGCCGGGGCGATCATCTCGGCCTTCGGGGAAAGCGCGCAGGAGAAGGTGGAAATCCTGTCCGCGGTCGGCATCACGGTCGCGCCGAACCCGTCCTCCATGGGCCAGACCATGGCCGATGTGCTGGCCAGGCGCGTGGCCGCCTGATCGCGGGGCGCTGGCGCGGGTCTGCGTCCGGGGGTAAGACAGGGCACCCCCGGACCGGAGCCCTGCGATGACCCGCCCCCTTGCCGATGAACCGCGCCTGACCTCGCTGGCCCATGGCGGCGGCTGCGGCTGCAAGATAGCGCCGGGCGTGCTGTCCGACCTGTTGTCGCGCACCGCCGGTCTGCCGGTGCCCGCCGATCTGCTGGTCGGCACCGCGACCTCGGACGACGCGGCCGTCTACCGGCTGAACGATGCCCAGGCGCTGGTCGCCACCACCGATTTCTTCATGCCCATCGTGGACGACCCGTTCGATTTCGGCCGGATCGCCGCGACCAACGCCATCAGCGATGTCTACGCGATGGGCGGGCGGCCCATCCTTGCGCTCGCGCTGGTGGGGATGCCGCTCGCGCAATTGTCCACCCATACGATCGGCCGCATCCTCGAAGGCGGGGCGGCGGCCTGTGCGGCGGCGGGCATCCCGGTCGCGGGCGGGCACAGCATCGATTCCGTCGAACCGATCTACGGGCTTGTGGCGCTGGGCCTTGTCCATCCCGACCGCGTGCGCCGGAACGACGCCGCGCGGGCGGGCGACGTGCTGATCCTGGGCAAGCCGCTGGGCAGCGGGGTGATGTCGGGGGCGTTCAAGAAGGGCCAGCTGAGCGCGGCGGGCTATGCCGAGATGCTGGCCACCACGACGCGGCTGAACACCCCCGGTCCCGACCTGGCCGAGATGGCGGGCGTGCATGCCATCACCGATGTCACCGGCTTCGGCTTTGCGGGCCATGCGCTGGAACTCGCGCGCGGCGCGGGCTGCCTGGTCGAGATCGACTGGGCCCGCGTGCCGGTGATGGAGGGGGTGCGCGATCTGCTGGCGCAGGGCTGCGCGACGGGCGCCTCGGGGCGCAACTGGGCAAGCTATGGCGGCGAGGTGACGCTGCCCGAGGGGTTCGCCGAGGCCGAGCGGGCGCTGCTGACCGACCCGCAGACCAGCGGCGGCCTGCTGGTCGCCTGCGCGCCCGACGCGGAGGCGGAGGTGCTGGCGGCGTTCGCCGCCCACGGCTTCGAGCGCGCGGGCGTCGTGGGCCGGGTGGCCGAGGGCCGGGGCCTGATCCTGCGCTAGGCCCGATTGCGCGGCCGCCCGCGGCTCCTATATTTCTCCGCAACCGCGCCCGAGAGGGGCGCCAGGATGGAGGATCGGAGCCGTGGGCTATTTCCGGACCGCGATGCTGATGGCGGCGATGACCGCGCTGTTCATGGGGATCGGCTATCTGCTGGGCGGCAGCGGCGGGGCGACCATCGCGCTGGTGGTGGCGGCGCTGATGAACGCCTTTAGCTGGTGGAATTCCGACAAGATGGTGCTGCGGATGCACAACGCCCAGCCGGTCGGCCCGAATGACCGCTCGGGCCTGTCGCAGATGGTGGCGGACCTGGCGCGCAACGCGAACATGCCGGTGCCCGCGGTCTATCTGATCGACACGCCGCAGCCCAATGCCTTTGCCACCGGCCGCAACCCCGAGAATGCGGCGGTGGCGGTGACCACGGGGCTGATGCAGACGCTCTCGCGCGAGGAACTGGCGGGCGTGATCGCGCATGAGCTGGCCCATATCCGCAACCATGACACCGCGATCATGACGGTGACGGCGACCTTTGCCGGGGCGATCACGATGCTGGCGAATTTCGCGCTGTTCTTCGGCGGCGGGCGTGACAACAGGATGGGGCCGATCGGGACCATCGCGCTGATGATCCTGGCGCCGATGGCCGCGGCGCTGGTGCAGATGGCGATCAGCCGGACGCGGGAATATGCCGCCGACAAGGCCGGGGCCGAGATCTGCGGCCAGCCGCTGTGGCTTGCCTCAGCGCTGGAGCGGATTCAGGTGGGGGCGGCGCGGATCGACAATGACGCGGCCGAGCGGAACCCGGCGACCGCGCATATGTTCATCATCAACCCGCTGCATGCCCACAAGCGCGACAACCTGTTCGCCACGCATCCCGCGACCGAGAACCGGATCGCGGCGCTGCGCGCGATGGCGGGGGCTGCGCCGCGTGCGGGTGGCGGTGCGCCCTGGGGCGCGGCCCCGCGTGGGCCGTCCGCGGGGCCCTGGGGCTGATTTCAGCCCCCGCGCCAGTCGGACAGCCAGCCCAGACCGGCCGCGATGTCGCCCCGCGGCCGGTATTCCGCGCCGAAGGGGCGGGTCCAGCCCTCGGCGGCGAATTCCGACAGCAGCCAGCGGAAATCCACCTCGCCCCGATCCGGTTCGGCCCGGTCGGGCACGCCTGCGAACTGGACATGGCCGATCCGGTCGCGCGCGGCGCGGAACCGGGTCAGCAGGTCGCCGCCGGTGATCTGCATGTGATAGCAGTCGAACATGATCTTCAGGTTCGGGCGATCCAGCGCCGCAACGATCCGCAGGGCGTGATCGAGGCTGGCCAGGTGATAGCCCGGCACGTCGCGCGGGTTCAGCGGCTCGATCAGGATGGTGATCCCCCGGCCCGCGGCCAGGTCGCAGGCATGTGCCAGATTGGCGCGGAATGCCGCCTCGGCCTCCGCCGCGCCGTGGGTGATGCCCGCCATCACATGCACCGCGCACGTGCCCATCGCCGCGGCATGGTCCAGCGCCTGCGCGATCCCCGCCCGGGCCTGCGCTTCGCGGCCGGGCAGGGCGGCAAGGCCGAATTCGCCGCGCGCACGGTCGCCGGGGGGCGTGTTGAGCGAGAGCATCGGCAACCCCGTCTGGGCCAGCGCGGCCGCCACCTCGGACACCGGAACCGCATAGGGGAAATGGCACTCGACCGCGTCGAAGCCCGCGCCCCGGGCGGCCCGGATCGCCTGTGGCAAGGGCAGGTCGGTGAACAGGAAGCCCAGATTGGCCGAGAACCGCAGCCGCCCCATCAACGTCCCCGCATCAGCATCTCGACCGGCCAGAGCGTGATCGCGGGGACATAGGTGATGACCATCAGCGCGGCGAACACGGTCAGCACGAACCACAGAAGCTGGGGAATGATCCTTTCGACCGGCAGGCGCGCCACCGCGCAGGCGGCGAACAGGTTCACGCCGAGCGGCGGCGTGATCATCCCCAGTGCCAGGTTCACCACCACGATCAGCCCGAAATGCACGGGGTCCACGCCATAGGCCACCGCGATGGGCGCAAGGATCGGGGCCAGAACAAGGATCGCGGCCGAGGTTTCGATGAACATGCCGACCACCAGAAGCAGCAGGTTCACCGCCAGCAGGAAGGCGATGCGGCTTTCGAAGACATCCCTGAACCAGGCCGCGATCTCGTTCGGCAGGCCCGAGCGGGTGACGAGGAAGGAGAACAGCGCCGCCGCCGAGATGATGAGCATGATCGCCGAGGTGGCGATGACGGTTTTCTTCAGCACGCCCGGCAGGTCGCGCAGCCGCAGGTCGCGGTAGACCCCGATGCCGACGATCAGGGCGGTGGCGACCGCGACCGCGCTGGCCTCGGTCGGGGTGAAGATGCCGGAATAGATGCCGCCAAGGATCACCACCGGCACCATCAGCGCGGGCAGCGCCGCCCAGAGCGCGGGGCCAAGGCGGGGGCGGTCGGCGCCATCCTCGCGCCCGATGCCGCGGACCCGGCACAGGATCAGCACCAGCGCCATCAGCGCGCCGCCGACCAGAAGCCCGGGGCCGATGCCGGCAAGGAACAGCTGCCCGATCGAGGTATCGGTCGAGACGCCATACAGGATCAGCGGGATCGAGGGCGGGATCAGCACGCCCAGTTCCGCGGAACTGGCCTGCACCGAGGCCGCCATGGGGGCGGGATAGCCATGGCGCACCATGGCCGGGATCAGGATTGCCCCGATGGCAAAAGTCGTCGCGACCGACGAGCCCGAGACCGAGGCGAACAGCATGCAGGTCAGCACGCAGGAGGCCGCAAGCCCACCCTGGATGCCGCCCACGATGGATTTCGCCAGTTCCACCAGCCGATGCGAGATGCCGCCCGCCGACATCAGGTTGCCCGCCAGGATGAACAGGGGGATCGCCATCAGCGGAAAGCTGTCGAGCCCGGTGAACATCCGCTGCGCCACCAGCAGAAGCGGCAGCCGCCCCTGCACCTCGATCCCGATGACCGAGGCCAGGCCGATGGCGACCGCGATGGGCACGCCCAGCAGGAACAGGATCGCCAGCGACAGGGCAAGGGCTGCGTTCATCGGGGGGACTCCAGCGGGTCGTCGATGCCCTGCCAGGCGCGGATCATGCAGCCCAGAACGGCGATCAGGATGAAGGCGGAGCCCACGGGAAGCGCGGCATAGACCCAGGCGATGGAAATATCGAGGGCGGCAAGCTTCTGGCGCATCACCCGGCCGGTCATGGCCCAGCCCTGCCAGAGCAGGATGGAAAAGAAGCTCAGCGTCAGGATCATCGACAGCTGGTAAAGCGCGCGGCCCAGGCGGCGGGGCAGGGCGGTCTGCACGATCCCGACCGCGATCATCGCGCCTTCGCGAAAGGCGGGCGCGACGCCCAGGAAGACCGACCAGATCATCGCGGAGCGCGTGACCACCTCGGACCAGGTCGAGGGCGTGCCGAAGACGAAACGCGCCGTCACCTGATAGAGCGCGAGTGCGGCCGCGATCAGCAGGAACAGGATCGCGAGCCACAGCGCGATGCGGGTGGTGACCGCCTCGATCCGCAGGAACAGGGTCATGGCGCGAACCGGCCTGCCGCAGCACCGGCGCAGGGGGCTGCGCCGGGCCAGGCCCTTGGGTGCGGGGTCACTCGACCGCCTTGATCCGCTCGACCATCTCGGTGCCGTACTGGTCGGTATAGACGGCATAGGAGGATTGCTCGGCCAGCGCGGCAAAGGGGGCCTTGTCGATCTCGGTGATGACCTCCATCCCGTTTTCGATCAGCATGGCGACGCCTTCTTCCTCCAGCCGGTTGACCTCGGCCCGGGTTGCGGCGGCGGATGCGCGGGCGGCCTGAAGGAACCAGTCCTTCTGCTCGTCGCTGAGCCCGTCATAAAGCGCGGGCGCGGCCAGAACGACGGCGGGGGAATAGACATGCCCCGTGAGCGAGACGTATTTCTGCACCTCCCAGAACTTGGCCGCGGTGATGACGGTGACCGGGTTTTCCTGCCCGTCCACGACGCCCTGTTGCATCGCGCCGAACAATTCGGGGAAGGCCATCGGCGTGGGGGCCGCGCCCATGCCGGTGAAGGCGGCCATGTGGACCTTGTTTTCCATGGTGCGCAGCTTCAGCCCCTGCAGGTCCTCGGGCGTGCGCACCGGGCGCTGGGAATTGGTCACATGGCGAAAGCCGTTTTCTGTCCAGGCGAGGCCCACGAGGGTGTTCTCGCCGATCTTGTCCAGCAATTCCTGCCCGATCTCGCCATCCAGAACCTTGCGGGCATGGTCGTAGTCGCGGAACAGGAAGGGCAGGTCGAGCGCGAAGATCTCGGGCACGAAATTGCCCAGGGGGCCGGTCGAGGTGATGACCACGTCCATCGAGCCGATCTGCAAGCCCTCGATCATGTCGCGCTCGCCGCCCAGCTGGCCCGCGGGGGCCTGTTCGCCGGTGAAGGCGCCGCCCGATAGCTCGGTCAGCGTGTCGATGAAGGCCTGCGCGCCGACGCCGTAATGCGAGGTCGGCGACAGCGAATGGCCGACCACGATCTTTTGCTGGGCCTCGGCGGCGGTGGTCAGCGCAAGCGCGGCGATGGTGCCGATCAGGACGTGTTTCATGGGTCTCCTCCCTTGGTTTTTCCGGTCTTTCAGGCCGCAGCTACGCCCCTGCGGTCCATGTGTTCGCGCAGAAGTTCGGCGAAATCGGCATTGGGTGCAAAGCCCAGCGCGCGGGCGCGGGGTGTCTCGATCCCGCCGGGCCAGCTTGCGACGATGGCCTCGGTCGCGGGGTCGGGGACGGGGCGGATCAGGGCGGCGGTTTCGGGTCCGGCAAGCCGGGCCAGCGTGTCGATCATCTCGCCCACGGTGACGGAAATGCCCGGAAGGGTGATCGTCGGCTCGCCGCCCAGCGCCTCCTGCGCAAGCGCCGCGGCCCTCAGGATATGGTCAAGCGCCCGGGCGGGCGAGCAAAGATGCAGCCGCAAGTCGCGCCCCACGGGCAGATCGGCGGGCTGCCCGGCCAGCGGGTCGCGCAGGATGCCGCTGGCAAAGCCCGAAGCCGCGCGGTTGGGGGCGCCGGGGCGCACCGCGATGGTGGGAAAGCGCAGCGACCGGCCATGGATGAAGCCCCGGCGGGTGGCGTCGCGGACCAGCAATTCGCCCATCAGCTTTTGCGTGCCGTAGGAGGAGCGCGGCGCGGGCGGCGTGTCCTCGGTGATCGTGTCATTCGCGGTGCAGGAAAACACCGCCACGGACGAGGCGAAGATCAGCACCGGCGGGCGGCGCATCGCGCGGCAGGCATTCACCAGATCGACGGTGCCGTGCAGGTTGACCGCCATGCCAAGGTCGAAATCGGCCTCGGCCTGGCCCGAGACCACGGCGGCCAGATGGATCACCAGATCGGGGCTGTCCTCGGCCAGCCGGGCCAGCGTGGCGGGGTCGGACAAGGCGCCGGGCAGGGCATGGACGCGGCGCAGCCGGGCCAGCCGGTCAAGCGGTTCGGCCGCGATGTCATTGGCGATGATCGCCGAAATGCGGCGCGGCTCGCCATTCAGGGCAAGCGTGTCGCGCGCGGACAGGGCCGTGACCAGCATCTGCCCCAGAAACCCGGCCGCGCCGGTGATCGCGATCCTCACGCCACGCATCCTCCCCATGATTGCGGCGGGAGGCTCGCATCCAATGGCCGGTGCGTCAATCGCCTGTGCGGGCGCCCGGCGGGGCTATTCCTGAAGGCTGACGACGCTCAGTTCGCCCTCTTCGCGGGACTTCATGGCCAATGCGGCGGCATGGCTGCCTGCGGCCGTGGTGAAATAGGGGATGCGGTCCATCAGCGCCACGGTGCGCATCGAGCGGCTGTCCTCGACCGCCTGCGCGCCCTCGGTGGTGTTCATCACCAGATGCACCAGCCCGTCCTTCATAACGTCGACGATGGTGCGCCCGCCCTCATAGGCCTTGTTGACGATCTCGGACGCGATCCCGTGCTCGGCCAGGAATTTCGCCGTGCCCCGCGTGGCGAGGATGGAAAAGCCCAGTTCGGTCAGGACCTGCGCGGTTTCCAGCAGCTCGGGCGTCTTGTCGGCATCCTTGATCGACAGGAACACCGTGCCCTCATGCGGCAGATGCGTGCCCGCGCCCATCTGCGCCTTGAGGAAGGCGCGCGGGAAGGTGCGGTCATAGCCCATCACCTCGCCGGTCGAGCGCATTTCGGGGCCCAGCAGCGTATCGACGCCGGGGAAGCGGGCGAAGGGCAGCACGGCCTCCTTGACCGCGAAACCCTCGATCTGGGGATCGACCAGGTCGAAATCGGCCAGCTTCTCGCCCGCCATCACCCGCGCGGCAATGGACGCGATCGGCGAATTCACCGCCTTGGCGACGAAAGGCACCGTGCGGCTGGCGCGGGGGTTCACCTCGATCAGGTAGATCTCGCCATCCTTGACCGCGAATTGCACGTTCATCAGCCCCACCACGCCCAGTTCGAGGGCCAGCGCGCGGGTCTGGCGTTTCAGTTCCTCGACGATCCCGGGGGCCAGCGAATAGGGCGGCAGGGAACAGGCGCTGTCGCCGGAATGGACGCCCGCCTCCTCGATATGCTGCATGATGCCGGCCACATGCACGTCCTTGCCGTCGCACAGCGCGTCCACGTCGATCTCGGTCGCGCCCGACAGGTAGCTGTCGAGCAGGACCGGCGACTTGCCCGAGACCACGACCGCCTCGGCGATGTAGCGTTCCAGATGCGCCATGTCGCGCACGATCTCCATCGCGCGGCCGCCCAGCACATAGGAGGGGCGGATCACAAGCGGGAAGCCGATTTCTCCGGCCGCCCTGACCGCCGCCGCGGCGGATGCGGCGATGGCGTTATGCGGCTGCTTCAGCCCCAGCCGGTTGACCAGCGCCTGGAACCGCTCGCGGTCCTCGGCAAGGTCGATGGCGTCGGGCGTGGTGCCCAGGATCGGGATGCCCTCGGCCTCCAGCGCATTGGCTAGCTTCAGCGGCGTCTGGCCGCCGAACTGGACGATCACGCCATGCAGCGTGCCGCGCTCCTGCTCGACGCGCAGGATCTCCATCACATGCTCGAAGGTCAGCGGCTCGAAATAGAGCCGGTCCGAGGTGTCGTAGTCGGTGGACACCGTCTCGGGGTTGCAGTTGACCATGATGGTCTCGTAGCCCGCATCCGTCAGCGCAAAGCAGGCATGGCAGCAGCAATAGTCGAACTCGATCCCCTGGCCGATCCGGTTGGGGCCGCCGCCCAGGATCACCACCTTCTTGCGGGTGCTGGGCCGCGCCTCGCATTCGACCTCGCCCATCACGGGCGTTTCATAGGTCGAATACATGTAGGGTGTCTGCGCCTCGAACTCGGCCGCGCAGGTGTCGATGCGCTTGAAGACGGCGGTGACGCCCAGATTGCGGCGGGCGCGGCGCACCTGATCCTCGTCCCGGCCGGTCAACTGGGCAAGGCGGGCATCGGTGAAGCCCATCATCTTGAGCTTGCGCAGGCCTTCCTCGGTGACGGGCAGGCCATCCTTGCGCAGCTTTTCCTCGGTCTCGACGATCTCGCGGATGCGGGCGAGGAACCAGGGATCGTATTTCGTGGCGGCATGGATGTCGTCATCCGACAGCCCGTGCCGCATCGCCTGCGCGATCACCCGCAGCCGGTCGGGCGTGGCCTTCGACAGGGCGGCCACGACCTGCGCATGGTCCGGCGCGCCTTCGATCTCGATCTCGTCGAACCCGGTCAGGCCGGTTTCCAGCGAGGCCAGCGCCTTTTGCAGCGATTCGTGGATGGTCCGCCCGATGGCCATGGCCTCGCCCACCGATTTCATCGCGGTGGTCAGTTCCGGCTTGGCACCCGGAAACTTCTCGAAGGCAAAGCGCGGGATCTTGGTCACGACATAGTCGATGGTCGGCTCGAAGCTGGCGGGCGTGACCTTGGTGATGTCGTTGTCCAGTTCGTCCAGCGTATAGCCAACGGCGAGCTTCGCGGCGATCTTGGCAATCGGGAACCCGGTCGCCTTGGACGCCAGCGCCGAGGACCGCGACACGCGCGGGTTCATCTCGATCACCACCATGCGCCCGTCTTCGGGGTTGATCGCCCATTGCACGTTCGACCCGCCGGTTTCCACACCGATCTCGCGCAGCACGGCGATGGAGCCGTTGCGCATGATCTGGTATTCCTTGTCGGTCAGCGTCAGCGCGGGGGCCACGGTGATGGAATCGCCGGTATGCACGCCCATCGGATCGACGTTCTCGATGGAACAGACGATGATCGCGTTGTCCGCCTTGTCGCGGACCACCTCCATCTCGAATTCCTTCCAGCCCAGCAGGCTTTCGTCGATCAGGATCTGGTTGACCGGCGAGGCGTCGAGGCCGGTCTTGCAGTAATGCACGAATTCCTCGCGGTTATAGGCGATGCCGCCGCCGGTGCCGCCAAGCGTGAAGGCCGGGCGGATGATCGCGGGCAGGCCGACATGGTCGAGGGCTGCGATGCATTCCTCCATGCTGTTGGCGATGGTGGCCTTGGGGTTTTCCAGCCCGATCCGGTCCATCGCCTCGCGAAACAGCTTGCGGTCCTCGGCCATCTCGATGGCCTGGCGGTTGGCGCCGATCAGTTCCACCCCGAACCTGTCCAGCACCCCCATGTCGGCCAGCTTCAGCGAGGTGTTCAGCCCGGTCTGCCCGCCCATGGTGGGCAACAGCGCGTCGGGGCGCTCCCTCTCGATGATGCGGGCGACCACCTCGGGGGTGATCGGCTCGATATAGGTGGCGTCGGCCAGACCCGGATCGGTCATGATCGTGGCCGGGTTCGAGTTGACCAGGATGACCCGGTAGCCCTCTTCCCTGAGTGCCTTGCAGGCCTGGGCGCCGGAATAGTCGAACTCGCAGGCCTGGCCGATCACGATGGGGCCCGCGCCGATGATCATGATGGACTTGATATCGGTTCTCTTCGGCATGGGTCTTTCCCCCGGGGCTGGCAAATTGCTGGGGTTTATAGACAAGCGCCGGGGGCACGCAAGGGCGGGGCTCAGGTTTTTCCGCTGCGTTCCGGTCCCGCCCGGGCCGCGACGAGGAACGCGAGGCCGAGGATCAGGAACAGCACCGCGCCGAGACGCTGGAAATCGGTGCCGAGCGCCTGCATTCCCGGCAGTGCCCAGACATGGATCGGGCCGAACACGACGATCAGCACGGCCGCGCCCCGGGCCATTCCGAGACGTGACAGCAGGGTGGGGGCGAAGGCGGTGGCGGCAATGAAATAGTAGCTCCAGGCGATCGGGCCGATCAGCGGGAACAGCGTCAGCGCGGCGGGCCAGAGCGCGGCATTGCGTGTCGTCTGCCTGGCGCGCGCCATCGCCCAGGCAAAACTCGCCGTCAGCAGCAGAAGCGCCGCCTGCCCGGAAAGGACCAGCGCCGGACCCTTTTCGGCGACCGTGATCCGGCGCGGCACTTCGGCCCCGGGGGCAGTATGGCCAAGCAACACCTCGATCGGTGCCCCGGTCATGTACTTGGCCAGCACCCCGTCGAGGCTGAACGAGAGCGGGCTGAAGAAGCCGGTCCGCCCGATTGACGCGACATGCCCCAGAAACTCGGCATGCAGCGGCCAGCCCGCGACGGCGAGCGACATCAGGCCGAGCCCGAGCCCCATGGCCGCAAAGGCGGCGAAGGCCCGCCGCTCGCCCGAGGCGAGCCAGAACAGGGCGAAGATCGCCGGGAACAGCTTGATCGAGGCGGCCAGCGCCAGCGCCGCGCCCGCGCTGACCGGGCGGTTCGCGCGCGTCCGCTCCAGCGCCAGAACGACCAGGAAGGCGACAAGGATCTGGGCCTGATTCTGCATGATCGCTATCCTGCCGACCGGTGTCATCAGCAGAAGCGCCAGCGCGATCACCACATGAACGACAACGCCCTGCGCCGCGCCGCTGGCCCGCCATGCCAGCAGGCAGGTCGCCAGAAGCAGGGCCGGATTGACGATGCTGGCCAGCCCGGCAAGCGTCTGGAAGTCGGCGATCCGCCCGATCAACCCGAAGACCCAGGCCCAGAGCGGGGGGTAGACGAAGGGATAGATGAACCCCTCATACCCCGCCGCGCGCGCCCGCTCGGCCCAGCTGTCGGGGGGCAGCATGCGGAAGACGGGTTCGACCGGGGCATAGACCTCTCCCGGCGCGCCCTCGGCGAAGGCCTGTCCTGCCAGCCAGAGCGGAAGCAGATCGCCCGAAATCCGCGGAATGTCGAGGAAGCCGAGGATGGCGAGGCCCAGGACCGTCATGCCCAGAACGATGGGGGCGGCCCGCAGGATGCTTGCCGAAAGGGGGGGCGGCGCGGTGGCGGTCCTTGTCCGGAACATGCGAAATATCTGCCTGTCAATTGCCGTGAGAAAGAGGTGACAGCGTAGAACGGCGCGCCTTTACAATCCCTTTCGCGCGGACAGGCCCGCCATGCGGCAATGTGATGGCGGGAGGTCCGGCCCGGACTGGAGACCCGGTGGGATCGCAGCTAGGTCCTTTCCGGGACCGGGCGGTGCAGCGGAGAGGGCGATGACCGAAAGCCTGCGGATGGACAAGCGCGCGCCCTCGCGCGCCCGGCTCTGGGCGGAGTTCGGTGCGCTTTTCCTTGCTGCGCCGCTGGTCATGGCGTTCCTGTTGCCGCCTTCGGCGCTGTTCCCGGCGCTGTTCGGCGTGACCGCGCTGGGGCTTGTGCTGCTGCATGTCACCGAGGGGTTCCGCTGGTCCGGGCTTGTCCGCGGGCTGGACCGGATCGGCTGGCGCGCGGTCGGGCTGTTCGCGCTGCTGACCGCTGCGGTGGCGGGGACGGTCGTTGCGCTGCGTGCGCCCGAGCAGGCGCTGATCCTGCCGCGCGAGCAGCCGGCGCTGTTCGTGGCGGTCATGCTGCTTTACCCGCCGCTCTCGGCGCTGCCGCAGGAGATCGTGTTCCGCCCGCTCTTCTTCCGGCGCTACGGGCCGCTTCTGCCGGGTCTGTGGCCCGCGATCGTCCTGAACGCCGCGCTGTTCTCGCTGGCGCATCTGATGTTCTGGAGCTGGATCGTGGCGGCGATGACCTTCTGCGGTGGAATCGCCTTCGCCTGGGCCTATGAATCCCGGCGGAATTTCCCCATGGCGGTCGTCCTGCACAGCGTCGCGGGCTGGATCGTGTTCGCCGCGGGGCTGGGAATGTTCTTTTATTCCGGCAACATAGAGCGCCCGTTCTGACCTGTGTCCGGCTGGTGGGCGAAGCTGACACCGATTTGACTTGTGTCAATTCAGGTTGACAGCGGATGTGTCATGTTGTCCCGCGAAACAGGGGAGTCGATCCATGCGCATTGTCTTTTTGCATCCCAACTACAAGTCCGGCGGTGCCGAGATTGCGGGCAACTGGCCCCCGGCCTGGGTAGCCTACCTGACCGGCGCGCTGCGGGTGGCGGGATATGACGACATCGTCTTCATCGACGCGATGACGAACAACCTTTCCGAGGATGTGGTTCGCGCGCAACTGAAGGAATTGCGGCCCGATGTCGTCGCCACGACCTCGATCACGCCGTCGATCTATGCCGCCGAGCGGTTGCTGGAAATCGCCAGGGAAGAAGTGCCGAACGCGGTGCGCGTGCTGGGCGGCATCCATGCCACCTTCATGTTCAAGCAGGTCCTGTCCGAGGCCCCCTGGGTCGACGTGATCGTCCGCGGCGAGGGCGAAGAGATCGTCGTCGAGCTGATGAACGCGATCCGGGATGGCAAATGGCCGGAAAGCCGCCGCGACATCAAGGGTCTGGCCTTCCTCGACGGTGACGAGATCGTCGCCACCGCCGCCGCGCCCACGATCAAGAATGTCGATGCGATCAAGCCCGACTGGGACATCCTGGAGTGGGAGAAATACATCTACATCCCGCTCAACTGCCGGGTGGCGATCCCGAACATGGCGCGCGGCTGCCCGTTCACCTGCTCGTTCTGCTCGCAGTGGAAATTCTGGCGCGACTATCGCATCCGCGACCCGAAACTGGTGGTCGACGAGATCGAGGAACTGGTGACCAAGCACCAGGTCGGCTTCTTCATCCTTGCGGACGAGGAACCCACGATCAACCGCAAGAAGTTCATCGCCTTCTGCCAGGAACTGATCGACCGCGGCCTGCCCGACAAGGTCAAGTGGGGCATCAATACCCGCGTCACCGACATCCTGCGCGACGAGGAATTGCTGCCCTTCTACCGCAAGGCCGGTCTCGTCCATATCAGCCTCGGCACCGAGGCGGCGGCGCAGCTGAAGCTTGACCAGTTCAACAAGGAAACCCGGGTCGAGGACAACAAGCGCGCGATCCAGTTGCTGCGCGAGGCCGACATCCTGACCGAGGCGCAGTTCATCGTGGGGCTGGACAACGAGACCCCCGAGACGCTGGAAGAGACCTTCCAGATGGCCTGGGACTGGCAGCCGGACCTGGCCAACTGGGCGATGTACACGCCCTGGCCGTTCACGCCGCTGTTCCAGGAACTGCACAACAAGGTCGAGGTCTTCGACTACTCGCGCTACAACTTCGTGAACCCGATCATGAAGCCCGAGGCGATGGACCGTGCCGAGCTGCTGGACCGGGTGATGAACAACTATCGCCGGTTCTACATGCGCAAGGCGCTGTTCCACTATCCGTGGCGCGGCACCGGGTTCCGTCGGCGTTACCTGCTGGGCTGCCTCAAGGCGTTCCTCAAGGCGGGCGTCGGGCGGACCTTCTACGATCTGGGCAAGAACAACTACTGGGGTCCGCAATCCAAGGACAAGGTCAAGTTCGAGTTCGACATGACCCGCCAGCCCGCCCAGGCGCAGATCGACGACTGGGTGTCGAACGCCGACAAGGCGGCGCAGGCCGCGGCCAAGCGCAAGTCCAAGGACGCCTCGTTCAAGATGCCCACCGAGGGCGGCGCGTCCGAGGTCAAGGTCTGCGGCGGCGGCGACCAGCAACTGGAAGACGCAAGATGAAGGACAGCCTGTCCGGCCATGGTTCCGGCCGGATCGGACCGAATGCCGTTCTCCAGCTTCTCCCTGTGTTGGAGACGGCGGGCGGAGCGGCGCTTCGCGACGAGATGCTTGAGGCGGCGGGCCTTGATGCGCCCCCGTCGGATACCGGCCTCATGGACGAGGGACCGGCCGCCGCCATGCATCATGCGCTGCGCCGCCGCCTGCCCGGCCGCGCGCCCGACCTCCTGCGGGAGGCGGGTGCGCGGACCGGGGACTATATCCTTGCCCACCGCATCCCGCCGCTTGCGCAAAAGGTCCTGAAGGCGCTGCCGCTCGCGCTGGCCGCGCCGGTGCTGGCCAAGGCGATCGCCAAGCATAGCTGGACCTTCGCCGGATCGGGGGCGTTCCGCGTCGTCTCGACCCGGCCGCTGGTGTTCGAACTGACCGACAACCCGCTGATCCGGGGCGAGCATGCCCCGCATCCGATCTGCGGCTGGCACGAGGCGGTGTTCGACCGGCTGTTCCAGACACTGGTGGACAAGCGGCTGCGCACCCGCGAAACCGCCTGCGCCGCGACCGGCGCCCCGCTCTGCCGGTTCGAGATCACCCGCGGCTGAGGGGCCCTGCCTCCCCTTGACTTCGGCCCCCATCGGGGGTGTATCGGCGCGGACCTGTCCCAATCCCGAAGGATCGCCCGATGCACCCCTTCCGCAGCCATACCTGCGCCGAGCTGACCAAGGCCAATGTCGGCGAAACCGTTCGCCTGTCGGGCTGGGTGAACCGGGTGCGCGACCATGGCGGCGTGCTGTTCATCGACCTGCGCGACCATTACGGCGTCACGCAGGTGCTGGCCGACAGCGACAGCCCCGCCTTTGCCGCGGTGGAAAAGCTGCGCAGCGAATGGTGCATCCGCATCGACGGGCTGGTGAAGGCGCGCGATGAAAGCCTGGTGAACCCGAAACTGCCGACCGGCGAGATCGAGGTCTTCATCCGCGAGGTCGAGGTTCTGGGCCAGGCCGAGGAACTGCCGCTGATGGTCTTCGGCGATCAGGACTACCCCGAGGAAACGCGCCTGCGCTATCGCTATCTCGACCTGCGCCGCGACAGCATGCAGGCCAACATGAAACTGCGCTCGGACGTGGTGGCCTCGATCCGGCGGCGGATGTGGGACAAGGGGTTCCGCGAATACCAGACGCCGATCATCACCGCGTCCTCGCCCGAGGGCGCGCGCGACTTCCTCGTGCCCTCGCGCCTGCATCCGGGGCGGTTCTACGCGCTGCCGCAGGCGCCGCAGATCTTCAAGCAGCTGATCATGGTCTCGGGCTTCGACCGCTATTTCCAGATCGCGCCCTGTTTCCGCGACGAGGATCCGCGCGCCGACCGCAGCCCCACCGATTTCTACCAGCTCGACATGGAGATGAGCTTTGCCACCCAGCAGGACGTGTTCGACACGATCCAGCCGGTGATCGCGGGCGTGTTCGAGGAATTCGGGGGCGGCCACAAGGTCGACCAGCACTGGCCGCAGATCTCCTATGCCGACGCCGCGAAATGGTATGGCACCGACAAGCCGGACTTGCGCAACCCGATCAAGATGCAGGACGTGTCCGAGCATTTCCGCGGCTCGGGCTTTGCGATCTTCGCGAAACTGCTGGAACAGGACGGCACCGAGATCCGCGCGATCCCCGCGCCCACGGGCGGCTCGCGCAAGTTCTGCGACCGGATGAACGCCTTCGCCCAGAAGGAAGGGCTGCCGGGGATGGGGTATATCTTCTGGCGGGAGAAGGGTGCGGAACAGGCACATAGGGAAGTTACAAACGAAATTCGTAACGCGCTTTTTGGATACGAACCGGATCCTGCGCTTGAGAGGCTTCGGCAGGAGAAGAAATCAGAGGGTGATATCGCCATAGCGGATCAGATTGCCGCGCACCTAAAGGCAGGTGAAAAAGACAAAGCAGAGTTGCTTTTCGCGGGCCACTTCGGAGAGTTCGAGGCCGCCGGCCCGCTGGCCAAGAATATCGGCCCCGAGCGTACCGAGGCGATCCGTCGTCAACTTGGCCTTGGCGTGGGCGATGCGGCCTTCTTCCTTGGCGGCAAGCCCTCGGCCTTTGAATCGGTCGCGGGGCGTGCGCGCAACGTCATCGGCGAGGAACTGGGCCTGACCGAGAAGAACCGCTTCGCCTTCGCCTGGATCGTCGATTTCCCGATGTATGAAATGGACCCCGAGACCGGCGCGATCGACTTCAGCCACAACCCGTTCTCGATGCCCCAGGGCGGCATGGCGGCGCTGGAGGGCGATCCGCTGGAGGTGCTGGGCTATCAGTACGACCTGGCCTGCAACGGTTACGAACTGATCTCGGGCGCGATCCGCAACCATCGGCTGGACGTCATGTTCAAGGCGTTCAGCCTCGCCGGTTACGCCGAGGACGAGGTGCGCAGCCGGTTCCCCAGCCTTGTCAACGCCTTCCGCTTCGGCCCGCCGCCGCACGGGGGCTGTGCCGCGGGGATCGACCGGATCGTGATGCTGCTGGCGGACGAGATGAACATCCGCGAGGTCATCATGTTCCCGATGAACCAGCGCGCCGAGGACCTGATGATGGGCGCGCCCACCCTGCCCAGCAACGAGCAGTTGCGCGAACTCAGGCTCAGGGTCATCCCCGAGGAAGACTGATGCTGGAGGCGCTGCGGGCGCGCGGCTTCGACGTGCTGACCCGCAACCATGCCGAGGCGATCCTGGCCCATGACTTCGCCGCCGAGACGGCGGAGCTTGTGGCTGCGCTGACGGCGCATCGCATCGCGATTGCCGATATCGTGGCAGGCGGCGGCGGCGAAAGCGGCCAGACCCAGCGGCTGCGCCACACGCTGTCCGATGCGGGCTGGTCCAAGCACAGCTTTTCGGTGCGCATCATGGTCGACGGGGTCGAGCGCGAGGCGATCAGCCACGAGGTCGACCATGTGCGGTTCGCCGCGGCGGGACGGCTGGCGCTGGAGATCGAGTGGAACAACAAGGATCCGTTCTTTGACCGGGATCTCGAGAATTTCCAGCGGCTGCATGCGATGTCGGCGATCTCGGTCGGGATCATCGTCACCCGCGGACGGTCGATGCAGGAGGGGTTCCTGCCGCGCATCAGCGCCTGGATGGAGGCCAATGGACTGGCCTCCGAGGACGATCTGGACCGGCTGGGGATCGGCGAGCGCACCCGCGCCCAGCGCGAGGCGGTGGCACGTGCCGTCGCCCGCGGCATGCACTTCACCGAGGCTTTCGCGCGGATCTTCGTCGCCAACAAGTTCGGCATCGCCACGACCCATTGGCGCAAGCTGGAGGATCGGGTGGCCCGCGGCGTCGGCAATCCCTGTCCGCTGCTGCTGATCGGGATGCCCGATGGGCTGATCACCGATGCCGACCTGCCGGTGCCGCCCGCGCCGCGCGACCTATTCGGCGGCGATGCCTGAATTATAGGCGTAGGTCTTCCAGTCGGGCTTGTAATCGGCATCCGCCTGGTTGCCCCAGACCGTCCAGCCCTGCCGGACACCGCGGCCGAACAGTTCCAGATAGGGACCCCAGGAACAGCTTTCGATCAGTTCGTATTGTTCGTCCGGCTTGCGGGAATGTTCGCGCTTGCGGGTCTGCAGCATGTTGACCTGCCGCCGCCCCGCATCCAGCGTGCGCGCATTGCGCCCCCGCGTGCCGAACAGAAGGATCTCGGTCACGTTGCGGAAATAGAAGCCCACGCCGCGCCCGTCCGAGCCGCCATCCTTGCGCACCTTGTGCCAGACGATGTTCGACTTGTACTCGAACCCCCAGGCCGAAAGCACCTGCAAGCCCTGCGGCAACAGCGCGTTCGGCACCCACAGATAGCAATGCGCCCGGTCCGCAAGGTGGTCCGCCACGGGCAGGGCGCAGATCTCGTCCACATCGAGCGTGGGATAGCGCGACAGGCGCCGATGTTCCGGCGCGACCTTGCCGGTGCGGTTGACGAATCGCCAGGGCGGATCGGCCAGCACGGTGCCGAACCGGCCAGCATCCAGAAACACGCGCAGGTCTTGTGCTGGAGAGCTTGTCATATCCAACATAGTGGCGGATTTCCCCTGATGCTCCAATGGGAACAATAAGGGAACAATGCCGGGTTGCAACCCCCTTTCCGCGCCTGCCGGCCGTGGTTCGGGCGGGACGGGTCAGGCCGTCACCAGCGCGGCCTTGCGGGCCCAATGCGCCAGCCGCTGCGGATCGATCGCGGTCTTCTTCCTCAACGGCAGGACCATGGGGCCATAGACCGTATCGACCGGGCAAAGGCCCAGCGCCGCGCGGGCCAGCGCAGGCCAGTCGCCCAGGAAGCGCAGGCGGGTTGCGGCGTCGAACGCGGCAAAGGCCCGGGGACCGGGCCAGAAACTTTCCACCGTCAGCCCCTCGGCCCGGATCAGCGCGTGGCGGTCCAGCATGAGGTGGTGATAGCCGATGCCGTCTTGGGGTTGGCGGCGGGTGACGCCCGGCACGCCCAGATCGGCCAGGTGGCCCGCGCGCGCCAGCCAGCCGGGCCGCCCGGGCGGCCCCACCCGCACCGCATGCTGGCGTGACAGCCACAGTCGCCCATGCGGGCCGAGCGCGCCCGCGGCGATCTCGATGGGGGCATGGCGCGGGGTGCGGGTCATCTCGTCGGCCTCGACCCGGCGGGCGGCGGCGAACAGGATGGGGCGGGCAACCGGCAGGCCGCGCGCGTCCCAGGACAGGACCGCGTCACCCTCGCGCAGCGTCTCGACCGGGCGGGGGCCGTCGGGCGTGTCGATCCGCGTGCCCGACCCGATGCAGGTGATGCCCATGGCCTGAAGCGTCTCGATCGGGGCGACCTGTTCGGGCGTGACGCCCAGAAGCGTAACCTTCTCGCCACTCGGAAAGACCAGGATCGCATTGCCCGCGCCGTCATCCTCGATGGTGACGTCGCGCGCCCGGACCGGGTTTCCTGCTTGGTCGAGCAGGGTCGCGCCATCGAGCTGATCGCGCGTCTGACCGTCGATCATGGTCATGTCGAAATCGGTGACGGTGTCCCAGCCGCCGCCCGGGTCCAGAACGATCAGGTCCGAACCGCCGCCGGTGGTGATGCGGTCGTCGCCCGCGCCCCCGATGATCGTGTCGTTGCCCGCGCCCATCGTGCCAAGAACGATCGTGTCGTTGCCCGCACCGCCAAGGACAAGGTTGTTCCCGCCGAACGCGCTGATGTAGTCGTCGCCCTCGCCGCCGTCGAGCGTGTCGTTGCCCCAACCGCCGAAAAGCGTGTCGTTGCCCTCGCCCCCGAGCAGGAGGTCGTCGCCGTTGCCGCCGCTCAGGGCGTCGTTGCCCGCCCCGCCGATCAGCGTGTCGTTGCCGTCCTCGCCTTCGAGGAAGTCATTGCCGCTGCCGCCGATGATGCTGTCATTGCCTGCCCCCGCATTGACATTGACCGCCGCGGTGTTGGCCGAGGCGTCGATGGTATCCGCCTGGTCGGTGCCGGTGATCGCCTCGATCTCGGAGAACTCGCCGGAACCGCCCCCGACGAAGGCATAGGTTCCCGTCTCGGCCCCGGTGAAGGTGACGGTGACGCCGCCCGCGCCGGGGACCGAGGTGAACCGGATCGAGTCGTAATCGTAGCCTGTCTCGCTCCCGATGAGCGTGTCCAAACCATCGGCATGGCCGATGATGAACAGGTCCGACCCCTCGCCGCCAAGCATCATGTCGTTGCCGGCGCCGCCGATGATGGTGTCATTGCCATCGCGGCCATGGATGAAGTCGTCGCCGTCCTCGCCATGGATCAGGTCGTTCCCGGCTCCGGCCTCGATGACATCGTTGCCCGCGCCGCCGTAAAGCGTGTCGTCGCCATCGTTGCCGTCGATCGAATCGTCGCCCTCGCCGCCATGGATCAGGTCGTTGCCGTCGCCCCCTTCCAGCGTGTCGTGGCCCGCGCCGCCATGGATGACGTCATTGCCGCTATCGCCGTAGATGCGGTCATTGCCGTCCTCGCCATGAAGCGTGTCGTTGCCTTCGTTGCCATGGATGATGTCGTCACCGTCGCCGCCCTCGACGAAATCGTCACCGGCCCCGGCAAAGATGGTGTCGTTGCCAGTGCCGCCGGTGATGAAATCATTGCCCTCCTGCCCGGCGATATAGTCGTCGCCCGCGCCGCCATGCAGCGTGTCGTCGCCATCGCCACCGTCCAGGGTGTCGTTGCCGTCCCCGCCATCGACCGAGTCGTTGCCGCCACCTGCCAGGATGCGATCGTCATGGATGCCGCCCTGGATGACTGCGCCCTGTTCGGGATCCTGCGCCGGGGTCGATAGGGCGTTGTAGTCAGGCGAGTCGGCAAGCAGGGTGTCCGACCAGTTGGCGATCAGATAGGTGACGCCGGGTTCCAGCTGGCCGTCGGCGACATAGCCCGCAAGCGTGCCGTTCACCAGCACCTGATAGACCGTGATCGTGCCACCCGCCGGGCTGCTCAGCGTCGTGGAATAGCCCAGCCGGATATCGCCCGAGGCAAGGGTGTCGCCCCCGGCATTGGTGATCGTCGCGCTCTGCGTGTTGTCAAGGACGGTGTTGGCCGAGCCGTGGAAGATGCCATCGTCATCGGTGACGGTGATGATCAGCCGGTCGGCTTCCGCGACGAAATCCGGTTCGAGCATGAAGCGCGCGCCGATGTCCGGAGCGCCGCCGCCCTCGATCAGGAATTGCGAGACGGCATAGCCGCCGAGGGTATAGGTGGCCATGGGCGCGCGCCTTTCGCCGGGTGCGACTGACCGTGTTCCCCGCTTGTCTCAGGACGAGGCTAAGGATCGGTTACGATCCACCGGGATTGCGGCGCAGTTCGGGAAGGGGGCGAAGGTGCCCCGCCTGCCTTGCGCAGACTGGCGGTGACGCGGCGCGGTCTCAGACGTCGAACAGATCGCCGAGGCCGAAATCGTCCAGAAAGTCGCCGTCATCGCCCGCCTCGGCCAGCGCCTCGCCGTCAAGCCCGGCAAGGTCGGGGTCGAGCCCAAGCTCGTCGGCCACCGCCGCAAAGGCCGCCTGCATCTCGCCCGACAGCGTCATCCCGGCCAGCACCGTCCCGAGCCACGCGCCGCCCGCGACGGCAAGCCCGGTGCCCAGAAGTCCCGGCCCGGCCCGATTGCGCGCAGGCCGCGCGGGCGGGGCCGTTCCGGCGGCGGCGTCCAGAAGATGAAGGCGATTGATCAGCTCGGCATCGCCCGAGGCGAGGATCTTCTGCCGCGCTTCCTCGGCGCGGCGGGTCCGGTCGGTCATGGCATGTCTCCCTCTTGCCAAGGGATATAGGGGCCGGACCGCCGGATGCCAGAGCCCGGCGCGGCAACGGGTGCCGCGCGCGGGTGGTGACTGGCCTCAGGCCGCGCGGCGGCGACGCGGGCGACGTCCCTTGCCTGCCGCCGGGGCCTCGGCGAACGGGCGGGCGGCCGGTTTGCCGCCCCGACGCGGCGGCTTGCCCGCGTTGCGGGTCGGTGTGGCGCTGCCGGCGGGGCGGTCGCCGCGGGCCACAGGGATCTCGATCTTCATCAGACGTTCGATCTGTTGCAGAAGTCCCACCTCGTCATGCGCGCAAAGCGCGATCGCCTCGCCCTCGCGCCCGGCGCGGGCGGTGCGGCCGATGCGGTGAACATAGTTGTCCGGCACCTCGGGCAGGTCGTAGTTCACGACATAGGCGACGCCGGGAATGTCGATGCCGCGCGCGGCGACATCGGTGGCGACCAGCGTGGTGATCGTGCCCTCGCGGAACGCCTTGATCGCGCGGTCGCGCTGGCCCTGGCTCTTGTTGCCATGGATCGAGGCGGCGTTGTGCCCGTCGGCGACCAGCCCCTTCATCAGCTTTTCGGCGCCATGCTTGGTGCGCGCGAAGACCAGCGTCAGCGCGCCGGGATCCCGGATCAGGATCTCGCGCAGGCGGGCGGGTTTCTCGGCCTTGTCGAGGAAATGCACCGACTGGGTGACCTTGTCGGCGGCCTTGCCCGGGGGGGAGACCTGCACGCGCCGGGGGTTGGTCAGGTAGGCGCGGCTGAGTTCCTCCATCTGTTTCGGCATGGTGGCCGAGAACAGCATGGTCTGGCGCGGGGTGCCCAGTTTCGGGGCGATCCGGCGCAGGGCGTGGATGAAGCCCAGATCCAGCATCTGGTCGGCCTCGTCCAGCACCAGATACCGTGCCCGGCCCAGATCGACCGCGCGCCGGTCCATCAGGTCGATCAGCCGACCCGGCGTCGCCACGAGGATATCGGTGCCGCGGTCCAGAAGGCTGATCTGCCGGTTGATCGACTGACCGCCCACCACGGTCGCCACGCGCAGTTTCGTGCCCGTGGTCAGGGCGCGCAGCGCGTCGGCGATCTGGGTGACCAGTTCGCGCGTGGGGGCCAGGATCAGCGCCCTGGCGGATTTCGGTGCGGGCCTGTCGGGGGTCGCCAACAGCCGGTCGATCAGCGGCAGGCCGAAGGCCAGCGTCTTGCCGGTGCCGGTCTGGGCAAGGCCCAGGATGTCATGCCCTTCCAGCGCCAGCGGGATCGCCTGGGTCTGGATCGGGGTCGGTTGGGTAAAGCCCGCCTGGCGGAGCGCGTCGGTCAGGGCCGGTGCAAGGCCAAGCGTGGTGAAGTCGGTCAAGGGATATCCTTTACTGGTCGCGCAAGGGCATGAGGCCCCGCACGGAAAGCCGGAACGCAGCGCAACCAGCGCGGCGCAATTGGGTCTGCGCAGCCTCGGAACGGACGGGGGAATCCCGCGCCATCCGGCCGTCGCATCAGGAACCCTGCGTGATGGGGAACTTTGGTTTCGTTTGCGCTGATGCACCCGGGGGATGCGGCCTGCTCACGCGGCAGCGCAGCGTTGCGTGTCACATGGGCCATCGGTGCCGACAAGTCAAGCGTCACGGTCGGGCGGACGGTTCATCCAACCGGCAGGACGGTGGTCGCCTTGATCTCCTCCATCGACAGAAGCGCCGTGACGTTGAAGATGCGCACATCCGCGATCAGCGCCTGGTAGAACGTGTCATAGGCCGCGGCGTCCGACACGCGCACCTTGAGGATATAGTCGATCTCGCCCGCCAGCCGGTGCGCTTCCAGCACCTCGGGGCGTTTCAGGAGCGCGGCAAGGAAGCGGCGCTGCCAGTCCGCCTCGTGTTCCGAGGTGCGGATCAGCACGAAGAAACAGGTGCCGCGATCCAGCGCCCTGGGGTCCACGATCACCGTCTGCTGGCGGATCACGCCCGCCTCGCGCATCTTGCGGATGCGGTTCCACACGGGCGTCTTGGACGAGCCGACCTTTTTCGCGATATCGTCCAGCGACTGGGCGGCATCGGCCTGCAACTCGCCCAGGATGCGCCGGTCCAGCGCGTCAAGTTCGGATCTGTCGTCGTGGCGGGCCATGGTATTCTCCTTCCGGGGCTGGGTCACAATCGGAACAAAGTTCTATTCATGCAAGGGCAAACGGCAAATCGGCGGGACGATGTTCCGCACAATGCCCGTGGCGGCCTTGACCTTTGGTGCGCGGGGCGGACATGGTGCGCGGGGCAGCAGGGGCAGGGACATGGGCGGCTGGGAATTCTGGATCGACCGGGGCGGCACATTCACCGATATCGTCGCGCGCGCGCCCGATGGGCGGCTTGCCACCCACAAGCTCCTGTCCGAGAACCCGGAACGTTACCGGGATGCGGCGGTGCAGGGCATCCGCGACCTGCTGGGGCTGGGCAGGGATGCGCCCTTGCCCGAGGGTGCGATCCGGGCGGTCAAGATGGGTACGACGGTTGCCACCAACGCGCTTCTGGAGCGCAAGGGCGAGCGGGTTCTGTTGCTGATCACGCAGGGTTTCGCGGACCTGCTGCGCATCGGCTACCAGACAAGGCCGCGGCTGTTCGATTTGCATATCCGGCGGCCCGAATTGCTGTACGAGGACGTGGCCGAGGTGGCCGAGCGGCTGGATGCCGACGGCAATATCCTGCTGCCGCTGGACGAAGACGCGGCACGGGCGGCGCTCAGGGCAGCGCATGGGCGCGGCATCCGGGCCGTCGCCATCGCGCTGATGCATGGCTATCTGAACGGCGCGCATGAGGACAGGCTGGCCGAAATCGCCGCCGAGGAGGGGTTTGCGCAGGTCTCGGTCAGCCATCGCGTCTCGCGGCTGATCAAGCTGGTGGGGCGGGGCGATACCACGGTGGTCGATGCCTATCTCTCGCCGATCCTGCGCCGCTATGTCGACCAGGTGGCGGGCGCGCTGGATGTCGGCCAGGGCGGCTGTGAGCGGCTGTTGTTCATGCAGTCGAATGGCGGGCTGACCGATGCGGCGTTGTTCCAGGGCAAGGACGCGATCCTGTCGGGGCCAGCGGGGGGCATCGTGGGCATGGTCAAGACCGCCGAGGCGGCGGGGTTCGACCGGCTGATCGGGTTCGACATGGGCGGCACCTCGACCGATGTCAGCCACTACGCGGGCGCCTATGAGCGCAGCTTCGAAACCGAGGTCGCGGGCGTGCGGATGCGCGCGCCGATGATGGACATTCACACGGTCGCGGCGGGCGGCGGGTCGATCTGCAAGTTCGCCTCGGGCCGGTTCCAGGTGGGGCCGGAAAGCGCAGGGGCGGACCCGGGGCCCGCGTGCTACCGGCGCGGCGGGCCGCTGACCGTGACCGATTGCAACGCGATGCTGGGCAAGCTGAACCCCGACCATTTCCCGGCGGTGTTCGGGCCGAACGGGGATCAGCCGCTGGACGTTCAAGCGGTGCGCGCGGGGTTCGCCGCGCTGGCCGAGGAGATCGCCGCCGAGACCGGCGAGGCGCCGCGCAGCCCCGAGGAGGTGGCCGAGGGTTTCCTGAAGATCGCGGTCGACAACATGGCGAACGCGATCAAGAAGATCAGCGTCCAGCGGGGCCATGACGTCACCGGCTATACCTTGCAATGTTTCGGCGGCGCGGGCGGGCAGCATGCCTGCCTGGTGGCCGATGCGCTGGGCATGACGCGGGTGTTCTTGCACCCGTTTGCGGGCGTTCTGTCGGCCTATGGCATGGGGCTGGCCGAGATCCGGGCGATGGAGGAATGCCAGCTGGACGCGCCGCTGGCGGATATCGCGCAGGCCCAGGCGGCGCTGGACGGGTTGCGCCAAAGGGCGGTGGCCGAGGTGGCCGGGCAGGGCGTGCCCGAGGATGCCATCCGCTGCGTGGCCCGCGCCCATCTGCGTTACGAGGGCTCGCACCAGACGCTGGAGGTGCCGTTCGGCAACGCGGACGAGATGCAGGCGGCGTTCGAGGAAACGCACCTGGCGCGCTTCGGCTTCACCTCGCCGGAACGGGCGCTGTTCTTCGACATGCTGGACGTCGAGGCGATCGGCGAGACCGGCGAGGCGCCTGCCGCGATGGCGCCCGAGGCCCGCGCGCAGGTCAAGGCCCGCGTGCCGGTCTACCTTGAGGGCGAAACGGTCGAGGTGCCGCTTTACGACCGCGCGACCTTGGGCGCAGGCGCCCGGATCGACGGCCCCGCGATCATCACCGAACCCACCGGCACCAACATGGTGGAACCGGGCTGGGCGGCCGAGGTCGATTCGCGCGGCAACCTGATCCTGACCCGCATTGCGGCCAAGGCGCGGCCCCGCGCGCTGGGCACCGAGGCGGACCCGGTGCTGCTGGAGGTGATGTCGAACCTGTTCATGTCGGTCGCCGACCAGATGGGCGCGACGCTGGCCAATACCTCGTGGTCGGTCAACATCAAGGAACGGCTGGATTTTTCCTGCGCGATCTTCGATGCGAACGGTGACCTGGTTGCGAACGCCCCCCATGTGCCGGTGCATCTCGGGTCCATGTCCGACTCGATCAAGACGGTGATGCGCGAGAATGCGGGGGCGATCCGGCCGGGCGACGCCTTCATGCTGAACTCGCCCTACAATGGCGGCACGCACCTGCCCGACGTGACGGTTGTGACGCCGGTCTTCGTGGGCGACGAGGTGCTGTTCTGGCTGGGCTCGCGCGGGCACCATGCCGATATCGGCGGGCGCACGCCGGGGTCTTCGCCGCCCGACTCCAGCCATATCGAGGAAGAGGGCGTGCTGATCGACAACGTGCGACTGGTCGACCGGGGGCGGCTCTTGGAGGACGAGGCAGAGGCGGTGCTGCGTTCGGGCCGCTATCCCTGCCGCAACGTCGCGCACAACATGGCCGACCTCAAGGCGCAGGTGGCCGCCAACGAGACCGGGCGGCGCGAGCTGTTGAAGGTGGTGGAACAGTACGGCCGCGACGTGGTCGTTGCCTATACAGGCCACGTGCAGGACAATGCCGAGGAAAGCGTGCGCCGGGTGATCGGGCGGCTGTCCGATGGTAGCTTCACCTACCCGATGGACCACGGCGCGGTCATCAGGGTGGCGGTGCGGGTGGACCGCGCGGCGCGCGAGGCGGTGATCGACTTCACCGGCACGAGCGCCCAGCACGCGGGCAATTACAACGCGCCCTTCGCGGTCTGCCGGGCGGTGGTTCTGTACGTGTTCCGCACGATGGTCGGGGCGGATATTCCCCTGAACGAGGGTTGCCTGAAGCCGCTGAAGATCATCGCGCCCGAGGGCTGCATGCTGAACCCGGCCTATCCGGCCGCGGTGATCGCGGGCAATACCGAGGTCAGCCAGGCGGCGTGCAACGCGCTTTATGGCGCGCTGGGGGTGATCGCGGGCAGCCAGGCGACGATGAACAATTTCGTCTGGGGCAACGACCGGTTCCAGAACTACGAGACCATCGCGGGCGGCACCGGGGCGGGGCCCGGGTTCAACGGCTGCGACGCGGTGCAAAGCCACATGACCAACACGCGGATGACCGATCCGGAAGTGCTGGAGAAACGCTTCCCCGTGCGGCTGGAGGCGTTCGGCATCCGGGCGGGGTCCGGTGGCGCGGGGCGCTGGCATGGCGGCAACGGGGTGATCCGGCGGCTGCGGTTCCTGGACGACGTGACGGTGACGACGCTGTGTTCGCACCGGGAAATCCCGCCCTTCGGCGTCGATGGCGGGGCGCCGGGCGCGGTGGGCGAGAACTGGGCGGAATGGCCCGACGGCCGGCGGCAACGGCTGAAGGGCAATGACGAGATCGCGCTGCCCGCGGGCGCGCTGTTCAAGCTGCGCACGCCGGGCGGCGGGGGCTGGGGCACGCGCTAGGCCGGCGTGCTGCCCCCGATGGCCGCGGTCACGCTGTCGGCGGCGCGGCGCACCTGTTGGCCCATGCGGGTGGCCTCGGACAGGGTCATGCGAAAGGCCGGCCCCGACACCGACAGCCCCGCGACCGGTTCGCCATGGGCGTTGAAGATCGGGGCGGCGACGCAGCGCATGCCCTCGGCGCGTTCCTGGTCGTCGATGGCGAAGCCGCGTTCGCGGGTGCGGGCCAGGTCGCGGGCGAGGCTGGCCTCGGACGTGATCGACAGCGAGGTGAAGCCGGGCAGCCCCTTTTCCGCGACGATCGCCGCCACCCGCGCCTCGGGGTAATAGGCCAGCAGCGCCTTGCCGATGCCGGAGACATGCATCGGGCTGCGGGTGCCGGGCGGAAAGAAGGCGCGGATTGCCTCATGCGTCTCGACCTGGGTCAGGAACAGCACCTCGTCGCGGGTCTCGATCCCCAGATTGGCCGTCTCGCCGGTGGCGCGCATCAGCATCTGCATCGCCGCGCGCGAGCGTTCGGCGACATTGGCCCGCCGCAGGAAGCCCGAGCCGATGCGGAACGCGCCCGCGCCGACATGCCAGCGCTGGGCGCCTTCCTCGAACTCGACGATCTCGTGGCCCTGAAGCGTGACCAGAACGCGGTAGACCGTGGCGGCGCTTTGCCCGCTGCGCTCGGCCAGTTCGCTCAGCGTCAGGCCGTTCGTCCTGGCCAGCGCACGCAAGAGCGACATCGCCCGGTCGAGCGACTGGATGGTGTTCTGGTCGGTCTTGTCATGGAAGGCGCGCGGGCGGCCGCGGGGCCGGGGCTGGGTCATGCGAATCGGTCCTCTGGCGTGCTGCGCTGAAAAATGAAATGATTTTTCATTTCTGGGAAGCCAGAAAATTACATGAATTCATGCAGGTCGGATGTTTTTTCGTCAGGCGGTGGAATTTTTCAAAAAAATTGCCTGCGCCGACTATGTCGCGCTATCCACGGGGCGCGACACAGGGAGGATCGTCCGCATGTCCAGTCAGAACCCCGTCTTCATTCCCGGCCCGACCAATATCCCCGAGGCGCTGCGCCGGGCCTGCGACATTCCCACGATGGATCACCGCTCGGCCGCCTTCCCGCCGCTCTTCGAGCGTGCGAAATCGGGCGTGAAGCGCGTGCTGAAGATGGACGAGGGCGAGGTGATCCTGTTCCCGGCCTCGGGCACCGGCGGTTGGGAGGCCGCGGTCACCAACACGCTGAGCCCCGGCGACAAGGTGCTGGCCGCGCGGCATGGCATGTTCTCGATGAAATGGATCGACCTTTGCCAGCGTCACGGTCTGATTGTCGAGGTCGTGACCTGCCCCTGGGGCGAGGGTGCCCCGGTCGAACGCTTCGCCGAGATCCTGGCCGCGGATACCGCGCATGAGATCAAGGCGGTTCTGGTCACCCATAACGAGACCGCAACGGGCGTCGTTTCCGACGTGGCCGGTGTGCGCCGGGCGCTGGACGCGGCGGGGCACCCTGCACTGCTGATGGTCGATGGCGTCAGTTCCATCGGCTCGATGGATTTCCGGATGACCGAATGGGGCGTCGATCTGGCGGTGACCGGGTCGCAGAAGGGCTTCATGCTGCCGGTGGGCCTGGCCATCGTCGGGGTCAGCCCCAAGGCGCTGGCGGCGATGGAGGGGGCCAGGCTGTCGCGCTGTTTCTTCGATTTCCGCGACATGCTGAAGCTGGGCACGCCCTACACGCCCGCGGTGGGGCTGATGAACGGGCTGGGCGCGGCCTGTGACATGCTGCTGGCCGAGGGGTTGGACAATGTCTTTGCCCGCCATCACCGCATCGCCGAAGGGGTGCGCAAGGCGGTCGCCGGCTGGGGGCTGCGGCCTTGCGCGGTGGCGCCTGCGCTCTACTCTAATTCCGTGACGGCGATCGTGCTGCCCGAGGGGATCGACGGCAATGCGCTGTGCCGTCATGCGGCCGATGCCTATGGCGTCGCTTTTGGCGCGGGGCTGGGCGAGGTCGCGGGCAAGGTGTTCCGCATCGGCCATCTGGGGATGCTGACCGACGTTCTGGCGCTGTCGGGGATCGCTGCGGCCGAGATGGCGATGGCGGATATGGGCGCTCCGGTCACGCTGGGCAGCGGTGTCGCCGCGGCGCAGGACTATTACCGGACGAACAAGGCCGCCCCGGTGAAGGCGGCAGCGTGAGGCTGCGATGAAGGACGACAAGCAGATGTACATCCCGACCTATGATGACGTGGTGGCGGCGCATGAACGGATCGCGCCCTACATCCATCGCACGCCGGTCCTGACCTCGAGCTATTTCAACGAGTTGACCGGGGCCGAGCTGTTCTTCAAATGCGAGAATTTCCAGAAGGCGGGCGCGTTCAAGGTGCGCGGCGCCTGCAACGCGGTGTTCGGGCTGGACGACGAGACGGCGAAGAAGGGTGTGGCGACGCATTCCTCGGGCAACCACGCGCTGTCGCTGTCCTACGCGGCCGGGCGGCGGGGTATTCCCTGTCATGTGGTGATGCCGCGGACCGCGCCGCAGGCCAAGAAGGACGCCGTGCGCGGCTATGGCGGGTCGATCACCGAATGCGAACCGTCCACGTCCAGCCGCGAGGCGGTCTTTGCCGAGGTGCAGGCCCGCACGGGGGCCGAGTTCGTCCACCCCTACAACGATTGGCGGGTGATCGCGGGGCAGGGGACCTGCTCGCGCGAGCTGAACGAACAGGTGCCGGGGCTGGACGCGGTGATCGCGCCGATCGGCGGCGGCGGGATGGTGTCGGGCACCTGCCTGACGCTGTCCAACATCGCGCCGGGGATCGAGATCTACGCCGCCGAACCCGAGCAGGCGGACGATGCCTATCGCAGCTTCAAGGCCGGTCACATCATCGCCGACGACGCGCCCGAGACGGTGGCCGACGGCTTGAAGGTGCCGCTCAAGGAACTCACATGGCATTTCGTGTCGAACCACGTGACCGACATCCTGACCGCCAGCGAGCAGGAGATCATCGACGCCATGAAGCTGACATGGCAGCGGATGAAGATCGTGATGGAGGCAAGCTGCGCCGTGCCGCTGGCCACCATCCTGAAGAACCGTGAGGTCTTCGCGGGCAAGCGCGTGGGTGTCATCATCACCGGCGGCAATGTCGATCTGGACAAGCTGCCCTGGACCAAGGGCTGAACAGGGAGAACGCAGATGAAGGACGTGACCGATTTCCAGGGGCTCGAGGTTGGCTATGACATCCCCGCCGTTCCAGGGATGGACGAGGCCGATATCCAGACGCCCTGCCTGGTGCTGGATCTCGACGCGCTGGAGCGCAACATCAGGAAGATGGGCGACTGGTGCAAGGAACACGGCATGCGCCACCGGGTGCATGGCAAGATGCACAAGTCGGTGGATGTGGCACTGTTGCAGGAGCGCCTGGGCGGGTCCTGCGGCGTGTGCTGCCAGAAGGTGAGCGAGGCCGAGGTCTTTGCCCGCGGCGGGATCAAGGACGTGCTGGTCTCGAACCAGGTGCGCGACCCCGCCAAGATCGACCGGCTGGCGCGCATCCCGAAACTGGGCGCGCGCGCCATCGTCTGCGTCGATGACGTGGCCAACGTGGCCGACCTGTCGGCGGCGGCGGTGAAACATGGCACCCAGATCGAATGCCTTGTGGAAATCGACTGCGGCGCGGGGCGCTGCGGGGTGACGACCACGCCCGCCGTGGTCGAGATCGCCAAGGCCATCGACGCGGCACCGGGGCTGAAATTCGCCGGTATCCAGGCCTATCAGGGCGCGATGCAGCACATGGATCTCTACGAGGACCGCAAGGCCAAGATCGATATCGCGGTGGCGATGGTGCGCGATGCGGTCGAGGGGCTGAAGGCCGAGGGGCTGGAATGTGACATCGTCGGCGGCGGCGGCACCGGATCCTATTACTTCGAGGGCAATTCGGGGGTCTATAACGAGCTGCAATGCGGCTCCTACGCCTTCATGGATGCCGATTACGGGCGGATCCTCGACAAGGACGGCAAGCGGATCGACCAAGGCGAATGGGAGAACGCGCTGTTCATCCTGACCAGCGTGATGAGCCATGCGAAGGCCGACAAGGCGATCTGCGATGCGGGGCTGAAGGCGCAATCGGTCGATAGCGGGTTGCCCTTCATCTTTGGCCGCGACGATGTGGAATACGTCAAGTGCTCGGACGAGCACGGGGTGATTGCCGATCCCAAGGGCGTGCTGAAGGTCGGCGAGAAGCTGAAGCTGGTGCCCGGACACTGCGACCCGACCTGCAACGTGCATGACTGGTATGTGGGCGTCAGAGGCGGCAAGGTCGAGGTTGTCTGGCCGGTCTCGGCGCGCGGCAAGGCGTATTGACGGGGCTCTCCCGCCCCCGGGCCGGCGCGGGGCGCTTTGCGCGCCCCCGCTTGTCCGGGGTTGGGCGTGGCCGCGCGCGGACGCGCGCGGCGCCTCCGGCGGGGGTATTTCGGCCAAGAAGAAGCGAGGGGAGGGGCGCTGTGTCGGCGCCCCTTTGAATGAGGGAAAAGGAGGGGCAGGGATGATCATCGTTCCCGAGAGAGAGATCGCAGGGCTGATCTCGGCCGAGGAGTGTTTCGAGGCGGTCGAGGCGGTCTTTGCAGCGATGGCCCGGGGGGATGCCTATAATTTCCCGGTGATCCGCGAGGCGATCGGCCATGCGGATGCGCTTTACGGGTTCAAGTCGGGGTTCGACCGGGCGGGGCTGGTGCTGGGGCTGAAATCGGGCGGCTACTGGCCGGGCAACATGGCCCGGGGGCTGACCAATCACCAGTCGACGGTCGTGCTGTTCGACGCCGATACGGGGCAGGCCAGGGCGCTTGTGGGGGGCAACCTGCTGACGGCGCTGAGGACGGCCGCCGCGAGCGCGGTGTCGATCCGGCATCTGGCTCGGGAGGATGCGAAGGTCTTGGGCATGATGGGCGCGGGGCACCAGTCGGCCTTCCAGATGCGGGCGGCGGTGCGCGAGCGGGATTTCGAGAAGGTGGTGGGCTGGAACTATCACCCCGAAATGCTGCCGCGGCTCGCGGAGACCGCCGAGGAGCTGGGCCTGCCCTTCGAGGCGGCATCGCTGGCGGAGTTGGGCGCGCAGGCGGATGTGATCGTCACGATCACGTCGAGCTTCGAGCCGCAGTTGCTGGATGCCCATGTGCGGCCCGGCACGCATCTGGCCTGCATGGGGACCGATACCAAGGGCAAGCAGGAGGTGGACCCGGCGATCCTGGGCCGCGCGCGGGTGTTCACCGACGAGGTGGCGCAATCGGTCAGCATCGGCGAGGCGCAGCATGCGGTGGCGGCGGGGCTGATCGCCGAGAGTGACATCACCCAGATCGGCGCGGTGATCGCCGGTATGGAGCCGGGAAGGCAATCGGCGGACGAGATCACGCTGTTCGACGGGACCGGCGTGGGCTTGCAGGATCTGGCGGTCGCGGCGAAGGCGGTGGAAATCGCGCGGGCCCGCGGCGTGGCGGTCGAGATCGACTTCTGAAGCGGTGGGGGCCCCGGCCCGGCAACCGGGTCGGGGCATTCCCCTGCGTCAGCCGGTTTCGCCCGTGACGCAGTCCGCGATGGTCCGGGCAAGGCCGGTCAGGAGGGCAGGGTAAAGGCCGGGGCCGAATTCCATGGTGCTGCCCGACGGGTCCAGCAGCCCGCCGATGCGCGTTCCGGTGTCCTCGACGATGGCGGTGACATAGGCCGGATCGTGCTGGGCCTCGGGGAAGATGCAGACCACCGCGCCGTCGCGAAGCTGGCCGCGCAGCTCTGTCAGCCGCCCGGCGCCCGGCGAGGCGGCATCGCCGAGCGCGATGGACCCGGCGACCGTGATCCCGAAATGATCGGCGAAATAGCCATAGGCATCGTGGAAGACCATGATCGGCGCATCGCCCACCGGGGCCAGCAGGTCGCGTGTCTCGGCCTCGGCCGCGTCGATGGCGGCGAGCGTCGCTTCGGCATTGGCGGCATAGGTGGCGGCGTTGTCGGGGTCGAGCGCGGCAAGCCGATCGGCGATGGCCCGCGTCCAGACGCGCCCGTTCTCGGGGTCGAGCCAGGCATGGGGATCGAGCCCGGTATGGTCATGTGTCTCGGCCGTCTCATGCGCGTGGTCATGGCCGTGATCGTGGTCATGGTCGTGATCATGCCCGTCCGTGTCGCCGAAATCGCGCCGGAACGTGCCCGGCAGATCGAGCAGCGCAACGCTTTCGCCCGAAAGCCCGACGCCGGCGATGGCGCGTTCCAGCCAGGGCGTCAAGCGCGGCCCGATCCAGAGCACCAGATCGGCCTCGGACAGCGCCTTGGCCTGGGACGGGCGCAGCTGGAAATGATGCGGGTCAGCCCCCTTGTCGAGCAGGATGTCGGGCGTACCAAGATCCCCCATGACAGCGGCGGTCAGCGCATGGACGGCAGGGATATCCGTCATTACTCTGGGCGGCTCGGCCAGTGCCGGGGCGGCGGTCAGGACAAGGGCAAGGGCGGTCAGCGAACGCATGGGCGGCTCCTTCGTTTCGGGGTTGTGCGGCTCGGCAGGCAAGGAATATGTTATAAGATAACTAGTCAAGAGGGAATCGGATGGACCCCGACGGCACGCTGGCCTTTGCCAGCCATGACCACGCCGCCTGCCGCGACGGGGCGATGGCCCATGCCGAAGCCGTGGCCGAGGCAAAGGGCCTGCGCCTGACCCCCGTGCGGCGCCGCGCGCTGGAAATCCTGCTCGAGTCGCATCAGGCGCTGGGCGCCTATGATGTGCTCGACCGGCTGGCCGAAGAGGGGTTCGGCCGCCAGCCGCCCGTGGCCTATCGCGCGCTGGAATTCCTGGTCGAGCATGGGTTTGCCCATCGCATCCGGCGGCTGAACGCCTTTGCCGCCTGCATGCACCCGGGCGAGGCGCATGTGCCGGTCTTCCTGATCTGCTCGGCCTGCAACGGGCTGGCCGAGGCGCCGGGGGCGGCGGTGGCCACGGCCCTTCGGCAATCGGCCGGGCCGCTCGGCTTCCGGGTCGAGCGGATGAGCATCGAGGCGGTCGGCCTCTGCCCCGCTTGCCAGGAGGGCGACGAATGACGCTGATCGCTGCGCGCGGGCTCGGGGTGCGCTATGGCGCGATGGTCGCGCTGCGCGATGTCGCCTTCTCGATCGAGCCCGGCGAGATCGTGACACTTGTCGGCCCGAACGGGTCGGGCAAGTCCTCGCTGGTGCGCGCGCTGTTGGGGGTGATCCGGCCGTCCGAGGGGCAGGTGACGCGCCGCGCCGGGCTGCGTATCGGCTATGTGCCGCAGCGGCTGGCGGTGGATGACCGGATGCCGCTGAGTGTCGCGCGCTTCCTGTCGCTGCCCGACCGCCGCGGTCGGGCCGAGATCGCGGCGATGCTGGCCCATGTCGGGGTGCCGGGGCTCGAGGGCCGCCAGATGACCGCGCTGTCGGGCGGGCAGTTCCAGCGGGTGCTGCTGGCGCGCGCCTTGCTGGCCGAGCCCGAACTGCTGATCCTGGACGAGGCGACGCAGGGCCTCGACCAGCCCGGCACCGCGTCCTTCTACCAGCTGGTCGAGGATGTCCGGCGCGAGACCGGCGCGGGCATCCTGATGGTCAGCCATGACCTGCATGTGGTGATGGCCGCCTCTGACCGGGTGATCTGCCTGAACGGTCATATCTGCTGCCAGGGCCAGCCCCATGTGGTGACCGCCGCGCCGGAATACCGGGCACTGTTCGGACTTGGCACCCAGGGCACGATGGCGCTTTACCAGCATGCGCATGACCACGATCACGATGCCTGCGCGCATGACCACGACCATGACGACGGCCACGTCGCGCACAAGGAACCGGCCCATGCTGGATGATTTCCTGGTGCGCGCCGCCCTGGCCGGTCTGGCTGTGGCCATCGCGGCCGGCCCCTTGGGCAGCTTCGTTGTCTGGCGTCGGATGGCCTATTTCGGCGAGGCGACGGCGCATGCCGCGATCCTCGGCGTGGCGCTGGCGCTGGGTTTCCAGATCTCGCTCTTCGCGGGCACGCTTGCAACGGCGCTGGCCATGGCTCTGACCGTCACCGCGCTGGCGGGGCGCGGCCTTGCGATCGACACCGCGCTTGGCGTGCTGGCCCATGGCGCGCTGGCCATCGGGCTGGTCGCGGTGTCCTTCCTGCCATCCGTGCGGGTCGACCTCTCGGCCTATCTCTTCGGCGATATCCTTGCCGTGGGCCGGGGCCAGTTGGCGTCAATCTGGGCGGGAGCGCTTTGCGTTCTGGCGCTGCTGCTCTGGCGCTGGAGCGCGCTGTTGACGGTGACCGTCAGCGAGGATCTCGCCAAGGCCTCGGGCCTCGACCCCGAGCGCGAGCGTCTGGTTCTGACCGTGGCGCTTGCCCTTGTCGTGGCCGTGGCGCTGCAGGTTGTCGGCGCGCTTCTGATCGTGGCGATGCTGATCATCCCGGCGGCCGCGGCGCGCCCGCTGGCCCGCTCGCCCGAGGAAATGGCGCTTCTGGCGACCGCCCTGGCCGCGCTGTCCGCGCTGGGCGGTCTCTGGGGCTCACTGACCTTCGACACCCCCGCAGGCCCAAGCATCGTGGTCGCCGCGACCGCGCTCTTCGCGCTCAGCCGCCTCGCGCCGCGCCGGGCCTGACCCGGCCCCTTCTTCTGGCCCGAAATATCCCCGCCGGAGGCACGCGCCCGGCGTCAGCCGGGCGCGCCACGCCCAACCCCGGGGCGACGCGGCGCGCAGGCGCCGCTTCGCCCCGGGGGCGGGAGTGTCCCCCGGGCCGGTCCAGACCTATTCCGGCCGACAGATTTCCCCGCGCGCGATCGCCACGCCGGTGCGCCCGACCAGAACCGCGATCACCACGAGCAGCAGTGCCAGCAGACCCGCGCCCAGCCCCTTGTGGAATGCCGATCCCATCTCCTCGGCATAGACGAAGGTCGCCACGGTCAGCGCGGCCAGCGGAAAGCTGAGCGCCCAGAACGACAGCGCAAAGGGCAGCCGCAGGATCTTCGGCAATTGCGTGGCCACGATCAGCGCAAAGACATAGGCCGCATGGATCAGGAACATCGCCAGTTGGTCCATCGCGCCATTCAGCCGCATCCAGGCGATGAAGCCCACCGCAGGCGGCGCGATCAGGATCACCAGCGTCGGCTGCAGACGGCTCGGCAGCGGTTCGTGAAAGGTCAGCCGGTTCATCACCAGAGTCAGCAGCACCACCCAGAACAGCAGGCCGCCCGAGAAGAACAGCCACGAGATTTCCAGATAGCCCAGCGGCGCCCCGGCAATCGGCACCAGGATGTTGCCGACCGCCGGGATGAACCAGGCGGCGTTCATCTGTCCGGGCTTGAAGTCGCGATGCCCGATCCAGTCCGAGATCACCAGAAGCGCCAGCCCGCCCTGAAGGACGGTGCCGACGATCCAGATCGGTTCGGCCAGCGCAGGGTGCGCGCCCACCAGCGCGGTTGCCAGCAGGATCAGCGAGATCGAGACCGTGGGAAAGAAGGCCAGCCGCACCGGATGGTGCCATTCCGCGGCCGCCATCCGGAACTGCGTGAGCAGCTTCAGCCCGTAAAGCGCGGCAACCGTCACCAGCAGCGCCACCGAGGCGATCAGCGCCGTGTTGGAAAACAGCCCGCTCAGCCCGAAGGCCCGTTCCCCGGCATGGAGCGCGAGCGTCAGCCCCAGCATCCCCATGACGGTGGCGAAGAAGGTGATCGGGAAATGGGCCAGGCGGCTTTCGGGCTGGCCCGTCCCGGTTTCGACGGATGCGTTCATCGCGGTGGCGATCCCTTGCAATCAGTTCCGGTTGTTCCCGGGCTGCCTCATGAATGCCTGCGCCACATAGGCCAGGAAGGTCAGGCCGCCCGCCCCCGCGACCCCGATCATCAGCACGACGATCACGTCGATCGGTCCGCCGATATCGGCAAAGCCCGAATTCGTGATGTATTGCACGAACAGGATCGCGGCGATTGCCCCGATCGGTGCCGTCAGCTCGGCCCGCGCCAGATAGCGGCCCTCGATGCTGCGGTCCCGAATCAGGACAAAGATGAATGCCAGAGTAATCATTGCAGCGACGAGCACCATGGCCCAGAACAGCCAGGGGCCATACATTTCCTCGAACACGGCGATCAACGTTCCGAAAGTCAGTTCCTTCATGATCCGTCCTCCTCAAGCCTTGCCGCGCAGCATCGCGTTGTAGGTGGCCTTCAGCGCCACCTCCTTCATTAGCCAGGAAATCCACAATTCCTCCAGCGGCGCGATCACCCCGGGGAAGGATTCGACCAGGTTGTTCTTGTAGTCGAACTCGATCAGCATCGCGCGGCCGACCCGGGTGATCATCGGGCAGGAGGTATAGCCGTTATAGGTGGCCGGGCTCAGCCTGTCCTCGATATCGGCGATCAGGTGATCCTCGGCGACCGGCACCTGCCATTTGACCGAGGCCGCGGTCTTGCCCTTGGGCACGCCCGCGCAATCGCCGACCGCGAAGACGTTCGGATAGCGGACATGGCGCATCGTCTCCTGGTTCACCTCGGCCCAGCCCTCGTTGATCCAGGGGCCACCCTGCCAGGGCAGGGGCGAGTTGCGCAGCACGTCGGGGGCCACCATCGGCGGGATCACGTTGGTGAAGTCGTAATCGGTCTCGATATCGCCCTCGGGGGTGGCGAAGGTGAGTATCTTCTTCCCCGGGTCGATCGCCTTGATGACGTGGTTGTATTGGGTCTTCACGCCCCGGTCGTCGAACAGCATCCGCACCTTCTCGTTCACGATCGGCACCGAGAACAGCGCCCCCGCATGGGCGTGGTAGTGGACTTCCACCCGCCCGCGGCTGCCCTTGCGGCGCGCATAATCGTCGGTGAGGAAGGTGTATTTCAGCGGTGCGCCCGCGCATTTCATCTCGGTCGCGGGGCGGAAGAACACGGCCTTTCCGCCCTCGTCGGTGAAGCGGTTCATCGCGCCCCAAGTCGCGGCGGCCTGTTCCGGTCCGGCATAGACCGCGCCGATCCCGTTGGTGCCGACGAGGTTCATGTCGAAGCCCTCGACCGCGTCCCAGTCGAGTTTCAGCCCCGTGGCGAGGATCAGGAAGTCATAGGCGACGGTCTTGCCGCCCGCGGTGACGATCCGGTTCGCCTCGGGGTCGATTTCGGCCGCGGCCTCCTCGATCCATTCGACGCCTTTGGGCAGCCATTCCGCCGTTGAGGACACCGCGTAGTTTGCCGGTTTCAGCCCCGCCGCGATCAGCGTGAAGCCGGGCTGGTAGAGGTGACGCTTGCGTGCATCGACGATGGTGATCGTTGCGCCGTCCAGCCGCTCGACAAGGCGGCGTGCCATGGTGGTCCCGGCCGCGCCCGCGCCCAGGATCACGATCCGCGCCGAGGTGGGGATCTTTTGCGCCCGCGCGGGCGCCCCCGTTCCGGCCAGTGCCATCCCCCCGGCCGCCATACCGAGAAACCCGCGCCGCGACAGGGCGATTCGATCCGGGTGGTCCATCGGTCTCCTCCTATGACATTCGCATTCTTGCATGTGTATGCGCGTGTATACGCAACAAGGCGGAGCTATGTCAAAGATTCATATTTGCCGCGGTCAGGTTTTTGCGCCCGCTTTCGGGGTTGCCCTGCGCCGTGCTGGGCTCTCAGCCCCGCCCGGGACGCCCGCGCACGAAACGGCCATCGGGGCCCAGATGGATGCCGCATTCGGTCTTGTCGGGATTGTCGGCCCAGCGGCCGGCGCGCAGCGCCTCGCCATTGCGCACGGGCCGCGTACAGGGGGCGCAACCGATCGAGGCATAGCCGCGATCCACCAGCGGGTGGCGGGGCAGGTCATGCGCCGCGAAATAGGCCGCCAGATCGGCCTCGGTCCAGAGGGCCAGCGGGTTCACCTTGAGATGGCTGCCGTCGCGCTCGATCACGGGCAGGGCGGCCCTTGTCGCGCCCTGGTAGCGCTTGCGCCCCGAGATCCAGGTGTCGAACCCTTCCAGCGCATCGGCCAGCGGAAAGGTCTTGCGCAGGGTGCAGCACATGTTCGGATCGCGCGCGTGAAGCCGCCCGTCCGGATCCTCGCCGGCCAGTGTCGCGGGATCGGGCCGGATGTTCACGAGGTTCAGTCCCAGCCGTTCGGCCAGCAGGTCGCGATAGCTCAGCGTTTCGGCAAAGTGTCGGCCGGTGTCGATGAACAGCACCGGCATGTCGGGGAAAAGCTGCGCGACGAAATGCAGAAGAGCGGCACTTTCCGCCCCGAAGGACGAGACCAGCGCCCTGCGCCCAAGCCGCGGGTCGCCCAGCAATCCCGCCATGTCGACATGGCCCAGATCGGGCAGATGGTCGGATTGCAATGCTTCGAGCAGCGGATCGGACCCGCCCGCGGGCCAGTTCATCATCGCGTGACACCTCGCCGGTCCGGGCGCATGCCGCGCCCCCGCGACGCCCTATAGCAGAGCGCCGCGGCGCCCGAAACAGCCGCGATCCGGGTCCGAAAGCCGCGCGGCAATCGCCCGCTGCCTGTTGTCACCGGGCTGTCATCGAATCACATATCGGCGGTCATTCAAGCGTGGCGCGGTCCACGACCGCCGTTCCCTCGCCGATCCGGTCAGAGGGGTGGGTGACGACCGCAAGCCCCGGTTCGAGCCCGTCCAGGACCTCGGCCGTGGTTTCGCCCCGGCGGCCGATCTCGACCGGGGTCAACTTCGCGGTGGCGTTTTCGACGGCAAACACCGCCCAGCCGCCATCGCGGCGGAACAGCGCCGAAAGCGGCACCTGAAGCGCGTCCTCGGCCTGCCATTCGACGATGCGCAGGAACACGGCGAAGCCTTCGCCCAGTCCGGCGCGGTCCTCGGCCGCGGTCAGGATGTCGAAGCGGGCATCGACCCGCTGTTCCTCGATCCCCAGCGCCGAGACCTTGGTGCGGGCCACGGGCTCGACCTTGCGCAGCCGGGCCTCCAGCGTCGCGCCGCCGCCCCAGCGTTCGACCATTGCCCGCGCGCTGGGTTGCAGCCGCACCGCGTCCGAGGACAGAAGGTCCGCCACGATTTCCAGGTCGTCGGGCCGCCCGACCGACAGAAGCCGCGTGCCGATTGTGACCGGCCGTTCCGAGATCACGTCGATTTCCAGCACCATGCCGTCGATGGGGGCGTGAATCTGCACGCAGCATTCACCCGCCGGAGCGCCCGGTCCGTCCACCGCGGGCGCGATCAGCGCGGCGCGGGCGCGTTCCAGCGCGCCATCCGCCATGGCCAGCCCCGAGGCGGCGGCATCGCGGGCCGCCCGGGCGATGGCAAGCTGCTGGGTCGCGTCCTCGAGCCGGGTAAAGGTGGCCACGCCGCGTTCGACCAGCGTCTGCGCCCGCTCGAACTGCGTTTCGGCATAGTTCAGGTCCTCGTCGGCCTTCCGCAGCCCGCTCTCGGCCTGTGCGCGCGCGGCCTGCGCCTCGCGCACGGCGGCCTCGGCCTGCACGCGCGAGCGGGTGTCCAGCAGGCTGGGCGCAGTCGGCTCGACGATGGCGACCACGGTTTCGCCGCGGACCACCCGCTCGCCCACCTCGACGGGCGAGCGCAGCGCGGTGCCGGTCAGGGGCGCGGCGACCTCGTAGATGTCGCGGATGCGGGTCTTTCCATCGGCATTCACGGTGACCTGCATCGGCCCGCTTGTGACGATGTGCAGATCGACCGGCACCGGTTCGGTGCGGAAGGCGGTATAGATCAACCCGCCCGCCAGCGCCGCGCCAAGCCCGATCAGGATGATGTTGCGTGCCGGAACCTTCATGCCTCACTCCCGCGTCTTCATCACCGCCACAAGATCCAGATTGTCCAGCCGCCGCCGCACCACCAGCACCGCGACGACGCAGGCGACCAGCACCACAAGGCTGGCCTGCGCGAAGGTCGCGGGTTTCAGCACCAGCGGTATCGCGTAGAGATCCGAGGTGAAGCCCTCGGTCATCGACCAGGCGATGGCCCAGCCCAGCACCCAGCCCAGCGGCTGCGCCGCAAGCGCCAGCACCAGTGTTTCGCCCATCAGGATCGCCGAAACCTCGCCCCGGCTGAAGCCCAGGATGCGCAGGCTGGCCAGTTCCCGCGCGCGTTCGGACAATTGCACCCGCGCACCGTTATAGGCCACGCCCACGGTGATCAGGATGGCGATGGTCGCGTAGATCGTCGTCATGATCACGACGTTCTCGGCAATGGTGTCCTCGAAGGCCCGGCGGCTTTCGGTCAGCATGATGGTGCCCGCCAGCCCCGGCATCTCCTTCAGCCGCGCATGCAGCGCGTCCTCGTGTCCCTCGTCGATCAGCAGGCTTGCGGTCGAGACCCGTGGCGCCTGCCGGAACAGGGTGTTGACCGTATCGAAATCCATATAGGCGCCAAGGCCGAAATACTGCGTCACCAGCCCAGCGACCGGCAGTTGGAACGTCTCGCGCCGGTTGGTCAGGAACTCCACCTCGATCACGTCGCCGGGCTGGACGTTCAGTTGCGCGGCCAGCCGGTCGGCCAGCAGGATCGTGCCGGGCGGCGGCGCGACCACGCGGCCCGTGCCGTCGATCACGCGCGACAGATCGCTTTCGGGCGGGCGGGCCTCGATGGCGACCTGCTTGGACCGGGGGCCGTGACGCAGTTCCGCGGCAAGGTAGAGATGGCCCTCGACCACCAGCACGCCGGGCAGGCGGCGGACCTCCTCGAGCACGGAAACCGGCCGATCCTCGGCGAACAGCAGCATCGTGTCCTGCCGGTTCGACTGGGAAAAGGCGACGTCCAGGATCTCGTCCAGCGCGTCGTCGGTGAAGGTGGCGGCGACCATCACCGCGACCGCCAGCGCAAGGCCCAGCGTGGTCAGCCCCGCCCGCACCGGCCAGCGCAGGATCGAGCGAAAGACCATCATCGCGGGTTGCGACAGCCGCAGCGCCCCAAGCGCCCGGTCGAACAGGCCGCGGCTGTAGCGCGGCGGGGCGGGCGGCTGCATCGCGATGGCGGGCGACAGCCGGGCCGCGGCCAGCGCCGAGCGCAGCGCACCCAGACCCGCCGCGCCCAGCGCGATGGCGGCCGAAATCGCGTAGGCGTCATAGGAGACGCGGAAGATCAGATAGGGGAAGTCGAAGAAATCCGCGTAAAGCCGGGCCAGCGCATGCGCCAGCCAGCTGCCCGCGCCAAAGCCCAGCACGATGCCCGACAGCGCCACCAGCCCGGCCAGCATCAGGTAATGCTGGCATACCTCGGCATCGGAATAGCCCACGGCCTTGAGCAGCCCGATCTCGCTGCGTTCCAGCGCGATGATGCGGGCCAGCACCATGTTCACAAGAAAGGCCGAGATGCCGAAGAAGACGGGAGGCAGCACCATTGCCAGCGTCCTGAGCTGCATGATCTCGGCGTCGATGAAGCTGTTGGACAGTTGCGTTTCCTGCCCATAGGCGCCGAAGCCGCCATAGGGGTCCAGCAGGTCGTCCAGCCGGTCGATCACCTCGGCCGTCTGCGCGTCGCGCGTCAGGCTCAGCGCGACCGAGTTGAACGCGCCGGTCATGTCGAAGGCGGCGGCCGCGGCGCGTTCGGGCATCCACAGGATGCCGAAGGCGGCGTTGTCGGGCATCATCTGGCCCGGCCCGATCGTGTAGATGAATTCCGGCGACAGCATCGTGCCGGTGATCGTCAACTGCCGCTTCTGCCCGTTCAGGTTGGCGTGAAAGCTGTCGCCGGGCACGAAGCCGTTGGCCCGTGCGAATGGCTCGTTCACGGCAACCTCGTCGGTTGCCTCGGGGGCGGGTAGGCGGCCCGCGCGCAGAAGCGGGATGTTGAGCTGCGGCATCCCCCCGTTCGGCAGCGAGATCACCCGGCCCACCGCGGTCTGCGTCCGGCCGGGAATGTCCAGGATGACCGAGCCGACGACGCGGGTCTCGACGGTCGCCACGCCCGGGATCGCCGCGATCTCGGCTTCCAGCGGCGCGGGCGCGCGGCGGGTTTCGGAAAAGACATCGGCGAAACGGTTGCGCTCGTAATAGGCGGCGCGGGTGTCTTCGAGCGCGTTATACATCCCGAATGAGGTCAGGAAGATCGCGACCCCGCAGCCCAGCACCAGCGCGATCGCCAGCGCCTGCGCCCAGAGCCGGCGGAAGTCGCGCAAGAGCTTGATGTCCAGCGCCTGCATGCCGCTCACCAGTCGATATCGTGGGGGGCAAGGCGGGTCTCGTTGGTCTCGACCGAGACGATGCGCCCGTCCTGGAACCGCACGATCCGATGCGCCATCCGCCGGATCGCGGCGTTATGGGTGATGACGATGGTGGTGGTGCCGAAGCGTTCGTTGATGTCCTTCAGCGCCTCGAGAACCTGCACGCCGGTCTTGCTGTCCAGCGCGCCGGTGGGCTCGTCGCAAAGCAGGACCTCGGGCCGCTTGGCGATGGCGCGCGCGATGGCGACGCGCTGCTGTTCGCCGCCCGACATCTCGGCCGGGAAATGGTCCAGCCGGTTCGACAGACCCACCAGCCCCAGCGCCTCGGCCGGATCCATCGGGTCGCGCGCGACATCGGTCACAAGCTGGACATTCTCGCGCGCGCTGAGGGACGGTACGAGATTGTAGAACTGGAAGACAAAGCCCACATGGTCGCGCCGATAGCGCGTCAGCCCCCGCTCGCGCAGCGCGGTCAGCTCGATGTCCTTGAACCACACCTTGCCCGCGCTGGCGTGGTCCAGCCCGCCCAGGATGTTGAGAAGCGTCGATTTCCCGCTGCCCGAGGGGCCGAGCAGAACCGCAAGCTCTCCGGCGAAGAGTTCAAGATCGACACCGGCCAGCGCATGAACCTTGGCGCCCCCGGTGTCGTAGACCTTGCTCAGGGCCTTTGTGCGAAAGATCGGACGGTCCATGATCGCCCCCTCGCTGGTCAATAAGACAGTCCTTGCCCCGTCTTTCAAGGGGCGGCGGGGTGGCTTGCGCCCTGTCCCCGGGCTAGGATGCCACCTGCGCGAACAAGCCCGGATCCCTCCGATGCCCAGTCCCCCCTTTCTTGTCTTCACCGATCTGGACGGCACGCTTCTGGATCACGAGGATTATTCCCATGACCCGGCCGATCCTGCGCTTGCACGCTTGCGGGCGGCGGGGGTGCCGGTGATCCTGGCCTCGTCCAAGACGGCGGGCGAGATCGCGCCGTTGCGCGCGGACCTGGGGCTGGCGGATCACCCCGCCATCGTCGAGAACGGCGCGGGCGTTCTGGAACCCGGCGCCGAGGCGCCCGAGGACCGCGGGCGCTATCACGAATTGCGTGCCGCGCTGGATCGGCTGCCCGCCTCGCTGCGGGCGGCGTTCCGGGGCTTTGGTGACTGGGACGTGCCGATGATCGCCCGGCGCACCGGCCTGCCGCTGGCCGAGGCCGAGCTTGCCGCGCGGCGGCGGTTTTCCGAGCCGGGACTCTGGCGTGGATCGGAGGCGCAGAAGGCGGCGTTCCTCGGCGCGCTGGCCACGCAAGGCCTGCAGGCGCGCGAGGGCGGGCGCTTCCTGACACTGTCCTTCGGCGGGACCAAGGCCAGCCGCATGGCCGAGATCGCCGCCCGCTATGGCCGCCCCTTCACGGTCGCGCTGGGCGATGCGCCCAATGATGTCGAGATGCTGGAAGCCGCCGATCTGGGGTTTGTCATCGCCAATCCGCACCGCCCGTCCCTGCCGCCGCTTTCGGGCGAGGCCGGGGGGCGGATTCTGCGGATCGACGCAGAAGGACCGAAAGGTTGGAACGCGGCGATGGAACGGGTTATCAAGGAGCGCGGCATCTGAGGCAGGAGGATCGGGCGCTTGGCGGATTTTCACCAGAACGGCAATGTGGCGACCTTGCACAACCTGCGGTTCGCCGCGCCGGATCTGCTGATCCACGAACTGACGAGCTTTGCCCAGACCCGCAAGATCAGCCTGATCCTGCCCTCGCTGTTCTCGGAACTTCAGGGCGACGCCCTTCCCGCCATCCTCGATGAACTGGCCGAGGTGCCCTATCTGCACCGTATCGTGATCGGGCTGGACCAGGCCGATGCCGCCCAGTTCGCCCATGCCGTGAATTTCTTCGGTCGCTTGCCGCAGAACCATGTCGTGATCTGGCAGGACAGCCCGCGGATGAAGGCGATCCATGCCCGGCTGGACGCGCTGAACCTGCATCCTGGCGAGCCGGGCAAGGGGCGCAACGTGTGGTTCTGCATGGGCTATCTGATGGCCTGCAAGGACAGCGCGGTGATGGCGCTGCATGATTGCGATATCCTGACCTACAGTCGCGAGATGCTGGCCCGGCTGGTCTATCCGGTGGCGAACCCGAACTTTCCCTATCAACTGGCCAAGGGCTTCTACCCAAGGATCGGCGAGGGCAAGCTGAACGGGCGGGTCAGCCGCCTGCTGGTCAGCCCGATCCTGATCGCGCTGAAAAAGACGATCGGGGACCGCGACTATCTCGATTACCTGCGTTCGTTCCGCTACCCGCTGTCGGGCGAATTCGCGATGCGCACCGCGCCCCTGCCCGATCTGCGCATCCCGTCCGACTGGGGTCTGGAAATCGGCGTGCTGTCCGAGGCCTGGCGCAACCTTGCGCCGGGATCCGTCTGCCAGGTCGAGATCGCCGACAGCTATGACCACAAGCACCAGCCGGTCTCGGCCGAGGATGCCAGTGCGGGACTGTCGCGGATGTCGGTCGATATCTGCAAGTCGATCTTCCGCAAGCTGGCGGCCGACGGAACGGTGTTCTCCGAAGAGGTGTTCCGCACGCTCAAGGCGACCTATTACCGCTCGGCGCTGGATTTGCTGGATTGCTACTACAACGATGCGCGGATGAACGGGCTCAGCCTCGACCGGCATGGCGAGGAGAACATCATCGAGCTGTTTGCCCGCAACATCGTCGAGGCGGGCAATGTCTACCTGGAAAACCCCGCCGAGACGCCCTTCATCCCGACATGGAACAGGGTGCATGCGGCCGATCCCGACCTGATGTCGGACATGCTGTCGGCGGTCGCGGCGGATGCGGCGGAATTCGTCTAGGCGGTCGCAGCCGTGTGGGGGGCTGGCGATCCGGCCTGGGCATGCCTAGGTGACAAGAGAGGCTCAGCTGAAGGAGGCCAGACGACATGCAGTTCCAACTGAACACCGATTCCAACATCCATGGCGACGAGCGGTTGGCCGAGGTGGCCGAACAGATGGTGACGTCCGGTCTGGGGCATCTGACGGGCCGCTTGACGCGGGTCGAGGTGCATCTGGTCGATACCAACGGCGCCAAGGGCGGTCCCGACGACATCCGCTGCACCATCGAGGCGCGCCCCGAGGGGTTGCGGCCGCACACGGTCACCCATAGTGACGCCAATGTCGAGGCCGCCCTGCGCGGCGGCGCGCGCAAGATGCGGGCGCATCTCGAAAGCGAGTTCGGCAAGCTCGACCCGCGACGCTGAGCCCGACGCCCCGCTCCGCGGCCGTTCCGGGCCGCGGGCCGGGGCTATTCCGCCGCGACGGGCTCGGGGCCGATCAGGCCGACAATGTCGAACATGATGCGGTTCAGTTCGAAATCCTTCGGCGTGTAGACCTTGGCCACGCCCATCGCTCGCAGGCGGCGGGCGTCGTCCTCGGGGATGATGCCGCCGACGACGACCGGGATATGCGTCAGGTCGTTTTCGCGCATCAGCTTCATCAGGCTATCCACCAGCGGGATATGGCTGCCCGACAGGATCGAGAGGCCGACGATATCCACATTACCCTCGCGGGCGGCGGCGACGATCTCGGCCGGGGTCAGGCGGATGCCCTCGTAATGGATGTCCATGCCGCAATCGCGGGCGCGGGCTGCGATCTGTTCGGCGCCGTTCGAATGGCCGTCGAGGCCGGGCTTGCCGACCAGGAATTTCGGCCGCCGCCCCAGCCGGGCGGCCACCGCGTCCACCGCGGCGCGGATGTCATCAAGACCTTCGGTGCGGTTCGAGGGGTTCTTGGAAACACCCGTCGGGCCGCGATACTGGCCGAAGACGCTGCGCATCACGTCGCCCCATTCGCCGGTGGTCACCCCCGCCTTCGCCGCCGCGATCGAGGGCGGCATGATGTTGGCGCCCGTCGACGCGGCCTCGCGCAGCGCCTTGAGCGCATGGGCAACGGCATCCGCGTCACGCTCGGCCCGCCAGGCGTTCAGGCGCGCGATCTGGTCGGCCTCGACCGCCGGATCGACCACCATGATCGCGTCCTCGCCCGCGGTCAGCGGCGAGGGTTCGCCCTGGGTCCAGCGGTTGACCCCGATCACGACCGTCTCGCCGGTCTCGACCCGGGCGATGCGGTCGGAATTGCTGTCGACAAGGCGCGACTTCATGTAGTCGATGGCCGCCACCGCGCCGCCCAGCGCGTCGATCTGGGCCAGTTCCGCGCGCGCATTGGCCTTGAGATCCTCGACCCGCGCGCTCACCGCGGGGTTGCCGTCGAACAGGTCCTCGTATTCCAGAAGGTCGGTTTCATAGGCCAGGATCTGCTGCATCCTGAGCGACCATTGCTGGTCCCAGGGCCGCGGCAGGCCCAGCGCCTCGTTCCAGGCGGGCAGTTGCACGGCGCGGGCACGGGCCTTTTTCGACAGGGTGACCGCCAGCGCCTCGATCAGGATGCGATAGACGTTGTTTTCCGGCTGCTGTTCGGTCAGCCCGAGGCTGTTGACCTGCACGCCATAGCGGAAGCGACGGTATTTCTCGTCCTCGACGCCGTAGCGGTCGCGGCAGATCTCGTCCCAGAGTTCGACGAAGGCGCGCATCTTGCACATCTCGGTGACGAAGCGGATGCCGGCATTCACGAAGAACGAGATGCGGCCCACCATGTCGGGGAAATGCTCTGGCGCGACCTTGGTCCGAAGATCGTCCAGCACCGCGGTCGCGGTGGCCAGCGCGAAGGCCAGTTCCTGTTCCGGCGTCGCGCCCGCCTCTTGCAGGTGATAGGAACACACGTTCATCGGGTTCCATTTGGGCAGGTGCTCGCGGGTATAGGCCGCGACATCGGTGATCATCCGCAGCGACGGCTTCGGCGGGCAGATATAGGTGCCACGCGAAAGGTATTCCTTGATGATGTCGTTCTGGACGGTGCCCTGCAGTTTCGAGATGTCGGCGCCCTGTTCCTCGGCCACCGCGATGTAAAGCGCGAGCAGCCAGGGCGCGGGCGCGTTGATCGTCATCGAGGTGTTCATCTGTTCCAGCGGGATGCCGTCGAACAGCGTGCGCATGTCGCCCAGATGTGCCACCGGCACGCCGACCTTGCCGACCTCGCCGCGGGAAAGCTCGTGATCGCTGTCATAGCCGGTCTGGGTGGGCAGGTCGAAGGCGACCGAAAGACCGGTCTGGCCCTTGGCGAGGTTGCTGCGGTAAAGCGCGTTCGATGCCTTGGCGGTGGAGTGGCCCGCATAGGTGCGGAACAGCCAGGGGCGGTCTTTCATCGTCTCGGTCATGGCGCGCCTCGGAGTCAGGTTGGCAAGAAAATTTCGCTTCCGCCGAGATAAGGGTAAGGATCTGGCGATGTCAATTCGCTGCGTCGCGGCAAGCCGCTCGCGGCGACGACATAAAATTACCGATACCGCCCGGATTTTCGTTGCAATGTTGCGTGACGCTTTCTATCAGACCAGACAGTCCGCGGCGATTCTGCGGCGCGGCGAGAACCTTTCACCGATCAAGGAGGCCCCGATGGCTCTGGACACGAACCCGTCGATCACGCCCTACGAGGCGCCCGAGAAAGAGCTTTACGAGATCGGCGAGATGCCGCCGCTCGGATACGTTCCGCCGAAGATGTATGCCTGGGCGATCCGGCGCGAGCGCCATGGCGAGCCCGACAAGTCGTTCCAGGTCGAGGTGGTGGAGACGCCCGCGATCGACAGCCACGAGGTGCTGGTGCTCGTGATGGCCGCGGGCGTGAACTACAACGGGATCTGGGCGGGCCTCGGCGTTCCGATCTCGCCCTTCGACGGTCACGGTGCGCCCTATCACATCGCCGGTTCGGATGCCTCGGGCATCGTCTGGGCGGTGGGCGACAAGGTGAAGAACTGGAAGGTGGGCGACGAGGTCGTGATCCACTGCAACCAGGATGACGGCGACGACGAGGAGTGCAATGGCGGCGATCCGATGTTCTCGCCGACCCAGCGGATCTGGGGCTATGAAACCCCGGACGGGTCGTTCAGCCAGTTCACCCGCGTGCAGGCGCAGCAATTGCTGCCCCGGCCCAGGCACCTGACCTGGGAGGAGTCGGCCTGTTACACGCTGACGCTGGCCACTGCCTATCGGATGCTGTTCGGCCACCACCCGCATGAACTGAAGCCGGGTCAGAACGTGCTGGTCTGGGGGGCCTCGGGCGGGCTGGGCTCCTATGCGATCCAGCTGATCAACACCGCGGGCGCAAACGCCATCGCCGTGATCTCGGAGGAGTCGAAGCGCGACTTCGTGATGAATCTCGGCGCCAAGGGCGTGATCAACCGCAAGGACTTCAAGTGCTGGGGGCAACTGCCCAAGGTGAACACGCCGGAATACAAGGAGTGGTTCTCCGAGGCGCGCAAGTTCGGCAAGGCGATCTGGGACATCACCGGCAAGGGCGTGAATGTCGACATGGTGTTCGAGCACCCGGGCGAGTCGACCTTCCCGATCTCGACCTTCGTGGTCAAGCGGGGCGGCATGGTGGTGATCTGTGCAGGCACCACCGGGTTCAACCTGACGATGGACGCGCGCTATGTCTGGATGCATCAGAAGCGCATCCAGGGCAGCCACTTTGCCCACCTGAAACAGGCCGCGGCGGCGAACCGGCTGATGTGCCAGCGTCGGCTTGACCCCTGCATGTCCGAGGTCTTCCCCTGGGCCGAGATCCCGGCCGCGCACATGAAGATGTATCGCAACGAGCACAAGCCCGGCAACATGGCGGTGCTGGTGCAGGCGCCGCGGACCGGTCTGCGGACCTTCGAGGACGTGCTGGAGGCCGGCAAGAGCGCCTGAGGCACACCGGAACGTAAACGCGTTCGGACAAACCGACTCGGCCCGGACCGGTCTTGCCGGCCCGGGCAGGGCCGTTGCTGGTGTGCATCCGGCGGCTGACGAGGCCGCTGCAAGCGAAACCAAAGGCTTGCCCTGCGCCCCCTCGCTACTTATGGGGAGAAAAAAACCGCGAATATCGTGGAAAGTTAACTCGTGCTATCCTTGTGTTAACGGTTCATTAACCACTTGGGGAAGAAAACCATGAAACATGAGTGGCTGATCGACATTCTTGGGGATCTGAGGAACTATGCCCGGAAGAACGGGTTGGCCGCTCTGTCGGAGGAGCTTGCGACCTGCCAGGCGCTGGCAGCGGTCGAGATTTCTTCGCTGGAAGCTCAGCCCATGCGGGCGGAAGTCGGGGGAAGCGGGGCCTGCAGGGTGCCGTTGGGTGTAAGATCTGGCGATGAAAGACGTCTTAGAATCGTTCCTCGATCGCTTGCAACAGGCAACGACGCTTGAGCATCTGCAGCAATCCACCGAGGATCTTCGGGACCATTTCGCCATAACCCATGTGGTCTATCACTGGGTCAGCAGCGTCGGAGAGCAGTACGGGGCTGGCACCTACAGCACCGAATGGGTCGACCGCTACCTGGAGCGCGGCTATGTGAGGGTGGACCCCGTCGTTCAGGGCTGCCTTCACCGCTTTCATCCGGTCGATTGGAAGCAACTCGACTGGTCCGGGCGCGTGGCCCGGGAACTTCTGGCCGACGCTCTGGCGCACGGGGTCGGCAATCAGGGGTTCAGCATTCCGATTCGCGGGCCCAACGGCCAGTTCGCGGTCTTCACGGCCAACCACAGTTGCAGCGACGTGGAATGGGCGCGCTTCGTTCAGGGGAACATGCGCGATCTCATCATCATTGCGCATGACTTCAACAAGAAGGCCCTGGAATTCGAGGGCAAGCGCGACCTTGCACCGTCGACGACACTTTCGCCGCGGGAAACCAGCGCTCTCACGCTTCTGGCCAAGGGGCTGAGCAGGGCGCAGGCGGCCGATCAACTCGACATTTCGGAACATACGCTGCGGGTCTATATCGAGGCCGCGCGGCACAAGCTGGGCGCGCTCAACACCACCCATGCCGTGGCCCGGGCGCTCAATGCGGGGCTGATCGTGCTCTGATTGCAACGGTCAGGGCAACAATCTGCAACTTTTTCACGTTTTGTTCCAGCGCGTGCGATGGTTTAGGCCGTTGGTAACCGTCCCCTTCGTAGCTTCTGCCCTGTCATCGGCTGGCAAAGGGCTACTCAACATGCTGCGTTATATCTACGGCGTCGACCTGCACAAGCATCCCCTTCTGCGTGACACGATGTTCCGCGACCGGGCGATCCAGTTCCACGAACGTCTGGGTTGGGACGTCTCGGTGGACGAGAAGGGCGAGGAGCACGACCAGTACGACGTGCTCAACCCGCTTTATGTCATCTGGGAACAGCCCGACGGGCGGCATGGCGGATCCATGCGCTTCCTGCCCACCACCGGCCGGACCATGGTGAACGAGCATTTCCTGCATGTGACCGCGGGCGTCCGCATCGAAAGCCCGCTGATCTGGGAATGCACGCGCTTTTGCCTAGCGCCCGATGCGGGGCGCGAGGTGTCGGCCGCACTGGCGCTGGGCGGGGCCGAGATCATGGCCAATTTCGCGGTCGAGCATTTCGTCGGCGTGTTCGACGCGCGCATGATCCGCATCTACCGGATGCTCGGCATGGCGCCCGAAGTGATCGGCCAGGTCGGCGAGGGGACGGACGTGCTTGCGGTCGGGCTGTGGGGTTGGGACGATGCGTTCTGGCCGCGCACGCTGAATCGGCTGGGGATCGAACGCGAGACCTCGCTCGACTGGTTCCGGCAGTCCTTTTCGGCCATCCCGCCGACAAAAAAGCGGATCCTCGAGGCGGCCTGATCGCGCTGGCACCCCGCGGGCGGCGCCTGTAGGCTCCGCCCATGACCCTTGCCTCCCTTACCTTTTCCGAAGACCAGGCCGAGGCCCATGACCGCGTGGCCGTGATGCTGCGCGGCATGGGCGTGGATATCGACGCCGGGGCGCTGAGCCCGCGGGTCGAGGATCAAGCGGCGCTTCTGGCGGTCACCGGCAAGGCGGGATCGGGCAAGACGATGCTGCTGGCGCGCCTTGTCGCGGCGCTGGCGGAAGCCGGGGTGGAGATCGTCTCGGGGGATTACGAGGGACGGCGGCGACGCGACCGCCGGACGCTTGCGATCCTTGCTCCGACCAACAAGGCGGCAAGCGTGCTGCGCACCCGTGGCGTCCCCGCCACGACCATTCACCGGATCATCTATACGCCGGTCTATGACCCCGAATACGAGAAGATCGCCCAATGGCTGTCCGGCGAGGGCGAGCGGCCCGCGGTCGAGGGGTTGACCGATGCCGCGCTGGACCGTGCCTTCGCGTTCTATCAAAGCGTCAAATCGGTTCCCGGCGCGCTGGCGACTGCGGGGCTTCGCGGCAGCGACTTCATACGCGGCTGGAAGCGGCGCGAGGAGCCGCTGGATATCGGCTTCGTCGACGAGGCCTCGATGCTGGACGAACGCCAGTTCGACGATCTGAAGGAGCTGTTTCCCGCGCTGGTCCTCTTTGGCGATCCTGCGCAGCTGGCCCCGGTCAACCAGTCGGGCCAGATGGTCTTCGACGCGCTGCCCGTGCACCAGAAGCTGGAACTGCACCGGGTCCACCGGCAGCAGGACGACAACCCGATCCTCGATCTGGCCCATGCGCTGTCCGATCCCTCGCTGGACTTCGAGGCGTTCGAGCGGATGGTTGAACGCGCCGCGGCGCGCGACTCGCGCGTCGTGGTCGCCCCGCGGGTCGATGCCGACCTGATGGCGCGCTCGCCCGTGCTGGTCTGGCGCAACGCGACGCGGATCCGGCTGATCCATGCCTTCCGCCAGGCCCATGGCGCGCCCGCCGATGCGCTGTTGCCGGGCGAGCCGCTGATCTGCGACGGGATCGAACTGCCGCTCAAGCACCGCAAGAAGCGGCTCGACCTCGAGGCGCGGGGGCTGATCAAGGGAGCGCAGGTGATCTATCTGGGCCCGGGCCGCAAGCCCGGCTTTTCGCGGCTGCATGTGATCGGGGCCGAGGAGCCGCAGATCTCGGCCGCCTCGATCGTCAAGATCGAACTGCCCGAGGAGGAGGAACCCTTCATCCCCTATGCGGCGAACATGGGCGCGGCCTTCCTGCACGGGGCGGCGGTGACGATCCACAAGGCGCAGGGCTCCCAGTGGGACACGGTGCAGGTCTTTGGCCCCGACCTTTACGCCGCCGCGCGGGCGGGGCGCAGCGAGGCGGGCCAGCCCCTGTGGAAACGGCTGGCCTATGTCGCGATCACCCGCGCCGAGACGCGGCTGATCTGGGTCACGCGCTATCGCCTTGCCCGACCCGCCCGGCCGCTGGCGACCGACGATCTGGGGACGGTGGCGGCGCCACTGACCCTGTCCTCCGGGATCGAGGCGGACTAGCGTCAGCCCCGAATCAGCCGGAAGGCGGCCGACGCGCCCCATCCTGCCGCGACGGCGATGGCAAGCGACAGCAGGCCGTAGACAAGGGGTCGTTCATGGGCCAGCATGTAGGTCCAGCGTTCCAGCCCCACCTTGCGCACCGCGATCGCGGTCTCGAAGGCGTCGATCACCGCGCCGTCCCGTGTCAGGAAGATGCGCGTGCGGTAATCGCCCTCGGTCAGGTTGGCGGGCAACGCGATCGAGGTGCGAAACAGCGTGTCCTCGGTCAATGCGACCTCGCCCGGCAGCACCTGGTAAAGCCCGACGCGGCTGCGGATGCGGACCAGCGCCTCGATGAAATTCTCGGAATCGGCGGCCTGGGCGGCGGTGCCTGTGGCGCGGATCGCCCGGGGGATCGAGACCTTGTGGCGCATGTCCTCATCCTGCGACAGCGCCTGGGCAAGCGGTACGGTGCTGGCCACCGCGTAAAAGCTGGGCGCCGCGTCGATCACCACGGCCTCGGTATTGACCCAGATCCCGAAGCGCCTTGCCTTGCGCCGGACGGTGACGGGGCCGGAGGGGCCGGCGACGGTGACCACGACATGCAGCGCGCCCTCGGGCAGCGGCGCCTCGCGCCGCACCGCGCCGAAGATCAGGATCTCGGATCCCGAAAAGCTGGTATTGATCGCGACCTGTGTCTGGCTGAGACCCGCGACCACCCGTTCGGCCCGCGCGGGCAGCGCGGCCATGAGGCAGAGAAGGACCAGCAGCAGCCGCATCAGAACTTCCCCGCCGAAAGCGAGTAGATCTCGGCCGGTTGCAGCAGCAGGTCGAGCGCAAGCTTGCCGCAGACCACCAGCACCAGCAGCGACAGCAGGATGCGCAACTGTTCGGCCTTCATCGCGACGCCGATCCGCGCGCCGATCTGCGCCCCGATCACGCCCCCGATCAGCAGCAGCACCGCCAGACCCAGATCGACGGTGAAATTCGTCGTCGCATGCAGAAGCGTGGCAAAGGCTGTGACGAAGATGATCTGGAAGAGCGATGTGCCGACCACGACCTTGGTGGGCATGCCCAGCAGGTAGATCATCGCGGGCACCATGATGAACCCGCCGCCCACCCCCATGATCGCGGCCAGGATGCCGACCAGCGCCCCCACCGCAAGCGGCGGGATGACCGAGATGTATAGCCCCGAGGTGCGGAACTTCATCTTGAAGGGCAGGGCGTGGATCCATGTCCGCTGGCGGCGGCGCGGCGCGGTCTTGCCGCTGCGCGAGCGCCGGATCGCGCGCAGGCTTTCCATGAACATCAGCGCGCCGATGATCCCGAGAAAGACCACATAGCACAGCTTGACCAGCAGATCGACCTGACCCATCTGGCGCAGCATGTTGAAGATCGCGATGCCGATCCCGGCGCCGACGAGCCCGCCGATCATCAGCACCGTGCCCATCCGGATATCGACGGTCTTGCGCCTGAGATGGGCCAGCACGCCCGAAAAGGACGAGGCGACGATCTGCGCGGCTTCGGTCGCGACGGCCACCGCGGGCGGGATGCCGATGAAGAACAGAAGCGGCGTCATCAGGAAGCCGCCGCCGATGCCGAACATCCCTGACAGCACGCCGACCAGCCCGCCCATTCCCAGCAGCAGGAAGGCGTTCACGGAAACCTCGGCGATGGGCAGGTAGATCTGCATGTAACGTCCCTAAAGCCTGCCACCCCGGCATGGCAAGGTTCTCGCTTGCCGTCAGCGTTCCTTCATATAGGGCGTGCCCCCGGCGCGGGGCGGGATCGCGCGGCCGACGAAACCTGCAAGGATGACGACGGTCAGCACATAGGGCAGCGCGTCCATCACCTGCACCGGCAGCACCACCCCGCCAAGGTCGATGTTCTGGTAGCGCAGCGCGATCGCCTGAAGGAAGCCGAACAGGAGTGTCGCGCCCATCGCCTGCCAGGGCCGCCATTTGGCAAAGATCAGCGCAGCCAGCGCGATGAAGCCGCGCCCCGCGGTCATGTCCTTGACGAATCCCGCCTGCAACGCGGTCGCGAGATAGGCGCCCGCGATGCCGCACAGCACGCCGCAGATCGCGACGGCGGCATAGCGCGTCGCGGCCACCGACACGCCCGCGGTATCCAGCGCCTCGGGGTTCTCGCCCACGGCGCGCAGGCGCAGGCCGAACCGAGTGCGGTTCAGCACCCACCAGCTCAGCGGGACCAGCGCGAAGGCCAGATAGACCGGCAGCGTGTGGCCCGAGATCAGCTCGTGATAGATGGGGCCGAGGATCGGGACGGGGTGCAGGGTTTCGGCCAGCGGCAGGGTGATCGGCTCGAACCGCGCGGCGCCGATCAGCGAGGGCGTGCGCCCGCCCTGCGAGAACCATGTCTGGGCGATGACCACGGTCAGCCCGGCGGCCAGGAAATTGATCGCGACGCCCGAAATCAACTGGTTGCCGCGGAAACTGATCGAGGCCGCGCCATGGATCGCGGCCATCACCAGCGAGGCGGCAATGCCTGCCGAAAGCCCCAGCCAGACCGAGCCCGTCACCGCCGCCACCGCCGCCGAGAAGAAGGCCGAGGCCAGCATCTTGCCTTCGAGCCCGATATCGAAGATGCCCGCGCGTTCGCTGAACAGCCCCGCAAGACAGGCGAGCAGAAGCGGCGTGGCCAGCCGCACGGTCGAGTCGAGGATTTGCAGGGCGGTGGCGAAATCCATCACGGCCGCCCCCGGCGCAACGCAAGGAACAGCCGTTCCAGCGGCATCCGCACCATGTTGTCCAGCGCGCCGGTGAACAGGATCACCAGCGCCTGGATCACCACGATCATCTCGCGCGGGATATCGGTCCAGAGCGCCAGTTCCGCCCCGCCCTGATAGAGAAAACCGAACAGAAGCGCAGCCAGGAACACGCCGAACGGGTGGCTGCGCCCCATCAGCGCGACGGCGATGCCGATGAAGCCCGCCCCCTCGACCGCGTTCAGCACCAGGCGCTCCGCCTCGCCCATCACGTTGTTCACGGCCATCAGGCCCGCCAGCGCGCCCGAGATCAGCATCGCCGCCATGACGATGCGCACGGGCCGTATCCCGGCATAGAGCGCGGCGGGTTCCGACTGGCCATAGGCGCGGATCTCGTAGCCCAGCCGCGTGCGCCAGAGGATCAGCCAGACCAGAACGCAGGCCGCAATGGCGATCAGGAAGGTGATATTGGCCGGTGCCGCGCGCGAGAACGCGATGCCGAAGGGTGCCAGCAGGTCATGCAGGCTGGGCAGATGCGTGCCCGGCGGGAATTTCGCGGTCGCCGGGTCCATCGCGCCGATGGGCCGCATCACGTTCACCAGCAGGTAGTTCAGCACCGCCGCGGCGATGAAATTGAACATGATGGTGGTGATGACGATATGGCTGCCGCGCGTGGCCTGAAGCCAGGCCGGAATCGCCGCCCAGGCCGCGCCGAACAGCGCCGCGCCCAGCGCCGCGGCGGGCAGTGCCAGCGCCCAATGCGGCCAGGGCAGGGACAGGCAGATCAGCGCGACGCCAAGCCCGCCCAGCATCGCCTGCCCCTCGCCCCCGATATTGAACAGCCGCGCCTGGAACGCGACGGCGACGGCCAGCCCGGTAAAGATGAAATTCGTCGCGTAATAAAGCGTGTAGCCCCAAGCATAGGTCGAGCCCAGTGCGCCCGAGACCATCATCCGCACCGCCGCCACAGGGTCTTCGCCGATGGCCAGGATCACAAGCGCCGACAGCGCAAAGGCCAGCACCAGGCTGGCCAGCGGGATCAGCACCAGATCGGCCCATTTCGGCATCGCCTCCCGCATCAGGCCGCCTTTCCCCGCATGCCCGCCATCATCAGGCCGAGATCCTTCTCGTCTGTCTCCTCCGGCCGCCGCTCGCCCATGATCCGGCCGTCGAACATCACCGCGATGCGGTCGGACAGCGACAGGATCTCGTCCAGTTCGACACTGACCAGCAGGATCGCGGCGCCCGCGTCGCGCAGCGCGATCAGGCGCTGGTGGATGAACTCGATCGCGCCGATATCGACGCCGCGGGTGGGCTGGCCGACGATCAGCAGCGCGGGATTGCGCTCGATCTCGCGGGCCAGGACGATCTTTTGCTGGTTGCCGCCCGAAAAGCTGCGCGCTTGCAGGTCGGGATCGGGCGGGCGCACGTCGAAGCGTTCCATCCGCTCGGCGGTCATCGCGCGGATCGCGGCATTGTCCATCAGCGCGCGGTTGCGCTGGCAGGCCGGGTCGTGGTGATAGCCGAAGATCATGTTCTCCCAGGCGAGGAACTCCATCACCAGCCCCTCGCGCTGGCGATCCTCGGGAACATGGGCGATGCCCGCCGCGCGCCGGGCCTGTCCCGCATTGCGCGCGCTCAGGTCGATCGCCTGCCCCTCGATCCGCACGATGCCGCTGGCGGGCAGGGTGCCGCCCAGCACCCCCAGAAGCTGCGACTGCCCGTTGCCCGCGACCCCGGCGATGCCAAGGATCTCGCCCGCCCGCACCGTCAGCGACACGCCCCTGAGCCGCTCGACCCCGTCGATATCGGTCACGCGCAGGTTCTCGACCGCCAGAACCGTGCGTCCGGGCGCTGCCGGTTTTTTGTCGAGATGCAACAACACCTTGCGGCCGACCATCAGTTCCGCAAGTTCGCCGGGGCTGGTCTGCGCGGTCGCAACAGTGGCCACCATCTGCCCGCGGCGCATGACGGAAACCGTGTCGGTGATCGCCATGATCTCGCGCAGCTTGTGGGTGATCAGGATGATGGTCTTGCCCTGGGACCTGAGGTTTTCCAGGATCCGGAACAGATGATCCGCCTCGGCCGGGGTCAGGACGCCCGTCGGCTCGTCCAGGATCAGGATATCGGCCTGCCGGTACAGCGCCTTGAGGATTTCGACCCGCTGCTTCATGCCCACGCCCAGATCCTCGATCCGCGCATCGGGGTCCACATGCAGTTCGTAATCCGCGGCCAGCCGCTTCAACTCGCCCCGCGCCCGGGCGAGCGAGGGGCGCAAGAGCCGCCCGTCCTCGACCCCGAGGATCACGTTTTCCAGAACGGTGAAGGGCTCGACCAGCTTGAAATGCTGGAACACCATGCCGATCCCGGCGCGGATCGCGGCCTGGCTGTCGGGGATCTGGATGGGACGGCCGGCGATGCGGATCTCGCCCGCATCGGCCTTGTAGAAGCCGTAGAGGATCGACATCAGCGTGGATTTGCCCGCGCCGTTTTCGCCGACGATGCCGTGGATCGTGCCGGGCATCACCGTCAGCGAGATGTCGCGGTTCGCCTGCACCGGGCCGAACGCCTTGGAGATGCCGCGCAACTCGATGGCGGGGACGCGCTGCCCCCCGGCCGCCCCCGCCATGCCGGTTACTTCACCGGGCAGGTGTTGTCGGTCATGTAGTCATGCACGGCCAGATCGCCCGCGACGATCCGAGCCTTGGCCTCCTCGATGGCGGCGATCATCTCGGCGCTCACCAGGTCCTTGTTGTGCTCGTCCAGCGCATAGCCCACGCCGTCTTCGGCAAGGCCGAGGACGACATAGCCGGTTTCCAGATTGGCGCCCGCGGTGAACGCCTCGTAGACGGCCAGATCGACCCGCTTGATCATCGAGGTCAGCACCTGACCGGGATGCAGGTGGTTCTGGTCGCTGTCCACGCCGATCGACAGGATCCCCTGATCGGCCGCGGTCTGAAGCACGCCCACCCCGGTCGAGCCCGCGGCGGCATAGATCACGTCGGCCCCCTGCGCGATCTGGGCGCGGGCCAGTTCGCCGCCCTTGACCGGATCGGCCCAGGCGGTGGGCGTGGTGCCGGTCATGTTCTGGATCACGGTCGCGTCCGGGTTCACCGCCTTGACCCCCTGGGCATAGCCGCAGGCGAATTTGCGGATCAGCGGGATATCCATGCCGCCGACAAAGCCCACCGTGCCGGTTTTCGAGGCCATTGCGGCCATCATGCCCACCAGATAGCTGCCCTCATGTTCGGAATATTCGATGGCGCGCACATTCGGGGCATCGACGCGGGTGTCGATGATCTGGAACACGGTGTCGGGATAGTCGGCCGCCACCTCCTCCAGCACCGAGCCGAAGGCAAAGCCTGCCATCACGATCGGGTTCAGCCTCGCCTCGGCAAAGCGGCGCAGCGCCTGCTGGCGCTGGGCCTCGGATTGCAACTCGATCTCGCGATAGCTGCCGCCGGTCTCGGCCTTCCAGCGTTCCGCCCCGTTGAAGGCCGCCTCGTTGAAGGACTTGTCGAATTTGCCGCCCAGATCTTAGATCAGGGCCGGTTCGGCCAGCGCAGCGCCCGCGGACAGGGCCAGCGCGGCGGTTGCCCCAAGGGCCTTGTGCAACAGCGTCATCGAAATCACTCCCGGTTGGTTGGCGGATGGGGCAGGGCGCCGCGTTGACGTGATTTAGCGACGAGCCCCGACAGGGCGTCAACCGGTTTCTGGCCTCAACGCCCCAGCGCCCGGGTCAGGATCAGCGCGTCGATGCGGCTGCCATCGGGGGCGGTGCAATAGCCTGGCCTGCGGCCCGCCTCGGCATAGCCCGCCGCGTGATACAGGGCGCGCGCGGCCGCATTGTCCAGCGCCACCTCCAAAAAGGCATGGCTCGCGCCGCGCGCCTGCGCCTCGGCCTCGAAACGGGCGATCAGCTTGCGGCCAAGGCCCCGGCGCCGGGCGTCGGGATCAACAGCAATCGTCAGCAATTCCGCCTCGCCCGCGATGGCGCGGCCAAGGGCGAAGCCGTCGCCCAGCGTCACCAGAAAGACGCCGGGTCCGGGCAGTAGCGCCGCGAATTCGGCCGCCGACCAGGGGCGGGGATGGGTGAAGCACAGCGCATGCAGCGCCGCCAGCGCCTCGGGCGTCACGGAAGGATCACCGGCGGCGGGTCTGCGGGCGGCGCGGCATCGGCAGGCCGCAGGTAAAGCGGCGCGGGCCGGGGCAACGCGCGGCCCAGCCGTGTGGCGGCGATCCGCGCGATCCGGGGCGCGATCCCGTCGAAACCGCCCGGCCCGATCAACCGTGCCCCCGGCGGCAGCGCATCCGCCATCTCCTCGGGCGCGGCTTGCCGGGGCGGGGCCAGCGCCATGCCATCCGCCAGCGGCTGAAGGTAGACCGTGCCGCGCGGCCCCGGCAGCGCCACCAGAACCGGCCCCGCCGCGCCTTCGGCCATCGCCTCGAAGCCCGAAACCCCGATCGCAGGCACCGAAAGCCCCAGCGCCAGCCCGCGCGCCGCCGCCACCGCGATGCGGATGCCGGTGAAATTGCCCGGACCGATGCCGACCCCGATGCCGTCCAGCGCCTCCCAGCCCAGCCCCGCTTCGTCCAGAATCGCTTGCAGAATGGGCATCAGCCGCTCGGCCTGCCCGCGCCCCATCTCCTTATGCCGTTCGGCGACGATCCGGCCCGCGCAGAACAAAGCGGCCGCGCAATGCGCGGCCGATGTGTCGAAGGCCAGGACCTTGGGGACGTCCATCACACCTCTTCGGTGACCGGGCGGACCTCGGTGACCTCGGGGATATAATGGCGCAACAGGTTCTCGATGCCCATCTTCAGCGTCAGCGTCGAGGACGGACAGCCCGCACAGGCGCCCTGCATGTGCAAATAGACCACGCCCCGCTCGAACCCGTGGAAGGTGATGTCCCCGCCATCCTGGGCCACCGCCGGACGCACGCGGGTATCAAGCAACTGCTTGATCTGGTTCACGATATCGGCATCCGGCCCGTCATGGGCGGCATGCGCCTCCGCGGCTGCGCCGATGATCGCGGGCTGGCCCGACTGGACATGCTCCATGATCGCGCCAAGGATCGCGGGCTTGATATGGTCCCACTCCACGCCGTCTTCCTTGGTCACGGTCACGAAATCCTGACCCATGAACACCGCGCGCACCCCTGCCACCGCAAAGATGCGACGCGCCAGCGGCGACCGGTCGGCCCCCTCGGCCCCGGGCGAGGGGAAATCGGCGGTGCCCGCCTCCAGCACCGCCTGTCCGGGCAGGAATTTCAGGGTCGCCGGGTTCGGGGTGGATTCGGTCTGGATGAACATGAGTCCGGTCCTCGGGTTTGAACGGGATATGCGCCCGGGCAGGCGGCTTGTCAAGTTTGGAACGATTCCAGAGAGCGTCAGCAGACGGCCTCCAGCCCCTCCTTCGACAGCCCGCCCGGAACGATGGTCATCGGCACCGGCAACGTGCCGGAGCTTTTCGTCAGTTGCGTCACCAGGGGGCCCGGCCCCTTCTTGTCGGTGCCTGCGCCCAGCACCAGAATGCCGATCTCGGGATCGTCGCGGATCTGCGACAGGATCTCGGGCACCGGCTCGCCCTCGCGGATCACCAGTTCCGGATCGACCCCCTGCCGGTCACGCATCCATTTGGCGAAGACCTCGAAATGCGCCTCGATCCGCTCGCGCGCCTCCTCGCGCATGATCTCGCCCACGCCGATCCAGTGATTGTATTCCTCCGGCGGAATGACCGACAGGATCTGCACGCCGCCCCCGGTTCGCGCCGCGCGCATCGCGGCAAAGCGCATGGCGTTCAGGCATTCGCGGCTGTCATCGAGGATCACGAGGAACTTGCGCATCCGCGCCCTCCCTTTGCAACGCCGCCCAGAATGGCCGAGCCGCGGCGCGCTGGCAATCCCGCGCATCTGCGCCGGGCTTGCCTCCCGAAAACCACTCCGGATTTCTTGGCCCAAATACCCCCGCCGGAGGCGCGCGGCCGCAAGGCCCCGCGACCCCAACCCCGGACAAGCGGGGCGTCAGCCCTGCGCCGGCCGGGGGCGGGAGAGCCCCCTCAGCCGCCCGAATGCGCCCAGTCCCAGTAAAGCTCGCGCACCTTCTGGGTCATCGGACCGGGCTGGTACTGCACGTCATCGAATGCCCTGACCGGCGTCACCTTCATCATGTTGCCCGACAGGAACACCTCGTCGGCCGCGCGCACGTCGTCGAAACCCAGAACTGTCTCATGCACCGCGATCCCCGCCGCGCGCAGATTGGCGATATGCCGCGCCCGGGTGATGCCCGCCAGGAAGGTGCCGTTCGGGATCGGGGTAAAGACCTCGCCATCCTTCACGATGAACACGTTGGCCGTGGCGGTCTCGGCGACATTGCCCAGCGCGTCCGCCACCAGCGCATTGCCGAACCCCTTGGAACGCGCCTCGGCCAGCATCCGGGCGTTGTTGGGATAAAGGCAGCCCGCCTTGGCATTGACCACCGCGCAGTCCAGCGTGGGGCGGCGGAACCGCGTCGTGGTCAGCGTGGTGGCGCTGCCCGGCGCGGCCATCGGGATCTCCTCTAGGCTGATCGCAAAGCCCGTCGCGCCCGGCTTCGGCACGATCCCCAGGAAATCGCCGTCAAGCGCCCAGTACATCGGCCGGATATAGACCGCGGCATCCTCCGGATAGGTCTTCAGCCCCTCCCAGATCAGGTCATGCATCTGCTGCGCAGTTACCGTCGGCGTGATCATCAGCGCCTCGGCCGAGCGGTTCACCCTCTCGCAATGGGCCAGCAGGTCGGGGGCGATCCCCTCGAAATAGCGCGCACCGTCGAACACCGTCGTCCCCAGCCAACTGCCATGATCGGCCGCGCGCATCACGGCCAGATCCGCGCGGTGCCAGCTGCCCTCGAAATAGGTGCGGATGTTGTTGCCTGTCGCCATGTATGACCCCTTTCGTGGACCCGCCTTTCGCGAATACGGGCGCACCCTAGACCCGGGGCGCAGGAGCGTCCAGAGCGCAAAGGAAACGCCCCCGGCGGGGCGGCCGGGGGCGTTGGGCGAGCCTGCCGGGCGAAGGCTGCTCGCCGGAATTCCCGGGGCGGCAAGGGCGGATCGACTGTGCCGGACTTGGGGAATCACGACCCCGGGGACCGGCCAGGCGCGACCGGACATGCAAGTTATTCGCCGAACATGAGTCGGGACCATGTCGGATTGGAATCGGTTTCGTGAAACCATCGGAGGCTGCCTGCCGACGACGCGGCAATTGGGGAATTGAGCCGCAGAGGCAGGAGCCTTAGGAGGGAACGGGTCACCGCCATCAGCCAGGGAGCCCGACGCGGCATGCAGGTCATCCTTCATATTGGTGCCCCCAAGACCGGAACGACGATCCTTCAGAAAACGTTCCGCCGGTCGGAGCGTGTCCTTGCCGCCCATGGAATCGCCTATCCGCGCAGCCCGCGGCACAAGAGCAAGCATCGGATTCTTCTCGTGGGGATCGGCAGCCTGGGGCGCGACGGCGCCAGCCGGTTTCCGGACGAGACGCGGCACGATGACCAGCGCAAGGCCTGGTTCGCGCGGCTTGGCCGCCAGTTGCGAAAGACCTCGCCCGAAATCCTGGTTCTCTCCAACGAAGGGCTGTTCGGCGTCCTGCCCACGGACCGCCTCGCGGCCTTGAGGGAGGACATCCTGTCGCTCGGAGCCGACCATATCAGGATCGCGGGCTATGTGCGGCGGCCTTCCGACCACTACCTGTCCGGGCTTCAGCAGAAGATCAAGGCATCATGGAAGGTGCCGCTGCCCGGTCCGCTGAATTGCAGACAGGTCCTGGAGCCTTACATGGACGTTTTCGGGGCCGGGAACGTCCTGATACGGACCTATGATCGAGCGACCCTTTGCGAGGGCGATCTCGTGGCGGATTTCGTGAACGCTTATCTTAGCGTGTCGGGGCTCTCGCGCAGCGACCTGAGGGAGGGGCGTGACGGGAACATTTCGCTTTCGGGCGAGGCGATGACCCTTGTGCGGCAATACCGGCAGGACTTCCACCATGACAATGACGATGTCTTTACCAGCGATACGACTGCGCTGATGCGGGCGATCCGGCAGATCGAGGACAGGATCGGACCGACCCGTCCGCGGCTGCGGCCCGAATTGTCCGTCTGGCTCGATTCCGCCTCGGATGACCCGCTCTGGCTGCGCGAGACTTTCGGAGTCGTCTTTCCAGGCTATGACTACGGCACTTGCCCAGACGCCTGGCCGCGACGGCCGCCCGTTCCCGAACAGCCCAGTCTCACGGACATCATAGTGATCGACCGCGAGAAACAGCGCAGGATGATCGACGAACTCGGTCGAAGCGCGTGGGTCGGCAATTCGCCTCCCGGATTCGGCTGGCTCCCTGGCCGAGGGGCCCGGCGCGACTGGCTTGCCGGGTTGCGGAACGCGCCGCCCGACTGAGCCGTGCCAAGCGCGCCTGGTCGGCGTGCAGATCCCCAAGAACTGGCCGTTCGGCTGGGCCACATGGGCGGGTCTGGTAACGGGGTTCATCGCGGGCGGCCGGCACCCGCGCGCGCTTGCCGCCGTCGCGCCGGCGAAGGCGACCTTCGTCTCGCTCGTCGCCAGCTTGTCACAGGTGCTGCTTTCGCGGAGGCCCCCGGTCTCGGTCCCGGGGGCGCCCGAGGAAGTCGAGCGCAGCTTCATGGCCGCCCCGGGGGTACGGATGCGGCCACACTTGCACGGGGCACCTACCGTGACCCGTGCGCAGCGCCGCGGATCAGTCTTGGGCGGCGCGGCGCAGGCGACGCAACACCGCAGAGACGAGTGCCTGGTGGAAGAGCCCGATCAGGGATGCAAGCAACCCGGCCAGCGCCGCCAGGAGGTGCGCCGCGGCGTCCGAGAGTCGCGTGGCAAGGCGCAGCAGGCGCGACTTGCCCAGCACCTCCAGCCCGGCGATGCTGCGTGTGGGCGCGGCCTCGGCGATGTTCGCAAGGCGGCGCAGGTCGCCTGCATCCTCGGCTGCGTCGAGCAGGTGCAGCGTGTCAGCGAGTCCGACGGCGGTCTTCATGCGCCCGCCATCCTTCAGCAGGTCAATCGTCGGCCGAAGCCGCTCGGGACGCATCAGCGCCTTGAGGTCCGCGACGCTGCGCGCGTCGGCCAGGCGCTGCCAGTCGAGGCCGTTCCTGGCGGAGTCCTCAAGCGTGCGCGTGAGGCCTGTCGGCAGGCGCCCCATGCCGTGGGCAAGCTTTGCCAGGCCCGCACCGAGCTTGACCGCGCTGCTGCTGCCGCCGGTCAGCGGCACCAGCACGACCGCCGAAAGACCAAGGGCCGAAAGCAGAACGTCGACGCGGTCAACCGCATCCCCGCGCAGGTAGGCGCGGCCCTCGCGCGCGAGGGATTGCACGTCGCCCACGGGCGACAACTGGACCGCCGCCCCGCAGAGCAGCGCGGCGGACAAATCGCAGTCGGCCACGTTGCGGGCGCAGCGCAAGCAGGCCCCCGCCATTTTCAGCGTGCCGGTATCGGCGGCGCGCAGGCTTGCGCGCCGGGCCTCCAGTTCGGGCGGCAGCGCCACGTTCTGTCGGGCCAGTTCCTCGGCCACGGCGTCGATCGCCATCCAGTTGCGCGGGGCCTCGTCCAGAAGCGCATCGAGCCGTGCGACCATGCGCCCGTCACCGGCGGCGCGGGCCAATTGCCGGGTCAACTCCGCCTCGATCCGTGCGGCCCCGGCGTCAACGAAGATGCTGCCCGGCCAGCCGGTCGCCAGCGACCAGCCCGACCAGAGGCAAAGCGCAAGCGAAATCGCGAGCAGCAGCGTCAGGATCGCCCGCGCCGCCCGCCGCATGGGTCTAGGCGGCCCCGGTGCCCACCATCCCCACGATCTCGTAGCTGCGCTTGAGGATCGGCGCGGCGATCTCGTTCGCGCGCTCGGCCCCCGCGGCAAGGATGCGGTCGATCTCGGCCGGGTCCTGCATCAGCCGCCCCATCTCGGCAGTGATCGGCGCCAGCCGCGCCACCGCCAGATCGGCGAGCGAGGGCTTGAACGTCCCGAATTGCTGGCCGCCATGTTCCGCGATCACCTGCTCGGGCGTCAGTTCCGCAAGGGCGGCGTAGATGTTCACGAGGTTGCGCGCCTCGGGCCGACCCTCCAGCCCCTCCAGCGTCTCGGGCAGGGGCTCTGGGTCGGTCTTGGCCTTGCGGATCTTTTTCGAGATCGTGTCGGCATCGTCGGTCAGGTTGATGCGGCTCATGTCCGAAGGGTCGGATTTCGACATCTTCTTGGTACCGTCGCGCAAGGACATCACCCGCGTCGCCGCGCCCTCGATCACCGGCTCGGGTAGCGGGAAGAACTCCACCCCGAAATCGTTGTTGAACTTGGCCGCGATGTCACGGGTCAGTTCCACATGCTGTTTCTGGTCCTCGCCCACCGGAACATGGGTCGCGTGATAGACAAGGATATCGGCCGCCATCAGCGCGGGATAGGCGAACAGGCCCAGCGACACGTTCTCGGAATTCTTGCCCGCCTTGTCCTTGAACTGGGTCATGCGCTGCATCCAGCCCAGCCGCGCGACGCAGTTGAAGATCCAGGCCAGTTGCGCATGGGCAGGCACCTGCGACTGGTTGAACAGGATCGAGCGGGCGGGGTCGATCCCGCTGGCGATGAAGCCTGCGGCCAGTTCGCGCGTGGCATGGGTCAGCTTCCCGGGATCCTGCCAGACGGTGATCGCGTGCATGTCGACGATGCAATAGACCGTCTCGATGCCGCCGCTCTCCTGGGTCTCGACGAAGCGCTTGAGCGCGCCGAGATAGTTGCCCAGCGTCAGCCCGCCCGAGGGCTGGATGCCGGAAAAGACGCGCGGTGTGTGGACCACCTCGGTCATGGGGTCATCTCCGTCTGGAATTTGTTGCCTCGCTCGCTTACCCATGCGGGGCAACACCGTCAACCGAGGCCCGTGCCGCATGTCCCCCGATCCGAACGCCCATCCGCTGAATCCGCTGCCCGCGGTGATCTGGCTTCTGGTTCTGCCGGTCATCGCGATGGAGGTGGTCCTGAGCCTTGGGGCGCGCGGCATCCTGGGCGGGCCGGGCGCGGTGGGCTGGCGGCTGGAGGCATTTCAGGACTATGCCTTCTCGGGGCAGGTCTTCGACTGGATGCTGGCCGAGGGGCGCTATCCGCCGCAGCACCTGATGCGTTTCGTGACCTATCCCTTCGTGCATGGCGGCGTGACGCATGCGGTCTTTGTCGTCGTCTTCATCCTGGCGCTGGGCAAGATGGTGGCCGAGGTCTTCCGGCCCTGGGCGGTTCTGGCGGTGTTCTTCGGCTCGGCGATCATGGGGGCGGTGGCCTATGGCCTGTTGCTGAACGATCCCGCGCCTCTGGTGGGCGGGTTCCCGGCGGTCTACGGGCTGATCGGGGCCTTCACCTTCCTTCTGTGGGTGCGGCTGGCCGGGACCGGGACGAACCAGTATCGCGCCTTCTCGCTGATCGGCATCCTGCTGGCGATCCAGTTGGTCTTCGGCCTGCTGTTCGGGGGCAACAACGATTGGCTGGCGGACCTCGCGGGTTTCGCCACCGGCTTCCTGATGTCCTTTGTCGTCAGCCCGGGCGGCTGGGGCCGGGTCCGGGCGCGGATCCGTCACCGCTGACGGCGCAGCGCACGGCGGAACTCGGACAGGCGGAACGCGCCCAGAAGGTGGCCCGCGCCGAAATAGGCGAGCATCCCGATCCCCACCAGCCCGGCGAGCGCTGCATAGCGGATCCGGCCGGCCTCCAGCCAGGGCGCCAGCGCCCAGGCCGTCAGCAGGAGGACCGCGCCCATCAGCGCCGAGGCCGCGAGGATACGCCAGATCCGCGCGCGGAACCGGTCGTCCAGCGTCGCCGCCGCGCCATAGCGGCGCGAGCCGCGCCACAGCAGCGCAACCATCGCCCAGCCCGCCAGCATGGTGCCCCAGGCCGCCGCGATATAGCCGATGAAGGGCGCAAGCCCGATGGCCAGGGCGGCGTTCACGGCCAGCGCCCAGAGCGCATAGTAGAACGGCCGCCGCGTATCCTCGCGCGCGAAGAACAGCGGTTGCAGCACCTTCTGCATCACGAAGGCAGGCAGCCCCGCGCCATAGACCGCCACCGCCAGCGCGGTGGCCGCGGTGTCGGACGCATCGAAGGCGCCGCGCTGGAACAGCACGCCGACAATCGCGCCGGGGATCACGGCCAGCGCCACGGCGGCCGGAACCGTCAGCGCCAGCGCCATCTCGCCCGCGCGGTTGAACGCGTCGCGCCCGCCATTGGTGTCCTCGGCCCGCAGCCGCCGCGACAGGTCCGGCAGCAGCACCACGCCGATGGCGATGCCGACAACGCCCAGCGGCAACTGGTACAGCCGGTCGGCATAGGACAGCCAGGCCACCGCCCCCTCGAAGAAGCTGGCGACCTGACGGCCGATCAGCAGGTTCACCTGCACCACGCCGCCCGCCAGCGCGGCAGGGGCGGCAATGATCGCCAGCCGCCTCAGTTCGGGCGTCATCCTGGGCAGTCGGATGGTCAGCCGGAACCCCGCGCGCGAGGCCGCGACCCAGACGAGTGCGAGCTGCGCGATCCCCGCGACCGGCACGGTCCAGGCCAGCGTGTCGCCGATAGGCCAGCCCATCCGGGCCGCCACCACCATCGCCACGACGAACAGGAGGTTCAGCAGCACCGGCGCGGCGGCGGCGGCGACAAAGCGCCCCGTCGCGTTCAGCACGCCGGACAACAGCGCGGCCAGCGAGATGAACAGGATGTAGGGAAAGGCGACCCGGCCGTAATCCACCGCAAGGTCGAACCGTTCGTCCGCAGCGAAGCCCCCGGCCATGGCCAGCACGAGGAACGGCATCGCCACCTGCGCGAGCAGGGTAAAGACGATCAGGATCGTCGCCAGCCCGGTAAAGGCATCGCGCGCGAATCCCAGCGCGTCGTCGCCACCTTCGAGCTTTTTCGCGAACATCGGCACGAAGGCCATGTTGAACGCGCCCTCGGCAAAGAAGCGGCGGAACATGTTGGGCAGCGAAAAGGCGATCAGGAACGCCTCGGCCACCGGCCCCGCGCCCAGATAGGCCGCGATCAGGATGTCGCGCACGAATCCCATGATGCGGCTGACAAAGGTCCAGACGCCGACCGTCACGAAGCCCGCGACCAGGCGGATCGGCTGCATCACCCGCCCGCCCGTTCCGCGCCCCGCTCGATGGCGGCGCGCAGTTTCTTCTCCAGCGACTCCTGGCGAGAGCGGGAATGCAGCTTCAGCCCGAAGCTGTCCTTGACATAGAAGCTGTCCACGACCTGCGCGCCATAGGTCGCGATCACGGCCGAGGCGATATAGACATTGCTGTCGGCCAGCACGCGCGCCAGATCGTAGAGCAGGCCCGGGCGGTCGCGGGTGTCGACCTCGATGATGGTGTAGATTTCCGATCCCTCGTTGTCGAAGGTGATCGAGGTGGGGAAGCGGAAGCCCTTTTCGCGCTTCTTCAGCTTGTCGCGGTCGGCAAGCTTTTCGCGCGGCCGGATCTCGCCCGCCAGCGTCTTGTCGATCATCTGGCGCAGGCGGGGAAGGCGCGCGCCCTCGTAGGGGGTGCCGTCGGAATCCTGCACCCAGAAGACGGCGGTCGCATAGCCGTCCTTGGTGGTATATGTGCGCGCGTCCACCACGTTCGCGCCGACCAGCGCCAGCGCGCCCGCCAGCCGCGAGAAGATGCCCGGATGGTCAGCCAGCGCGAAACAGACGCGGGTGGCATCGTGATCGGCATCCTCGGCCAGGTCGATGCGGATCTCGTCATCCCCCAGATCGCGCAGCAGCCGGGCAAAGACCGCATGCGTCCCGCCCGGCAGGCCGGTCCAGTAGGGCGGGTAGTGGCGGGCGGTCTCGGCGCGCAGATCCTTCTTGTCCCAGTCGGCCAGCGCCTCGCGAAGCGCGCGCTTGGCCTGATCCTCGCGGGTGCGGCGGTTGACGGCCTCCAGCCCCTTTTCCAGCGCGGTCGCGGTTTCGCGGTAAAGCTGGCGGATCAGTTGCGCCTTCCAGTTGTTCCAGGTGCCGGGGCCGACCCCGATGATGTCGCAGACCGTCAGCACCGTCAGGAGATCCAGCCGCTTCTTGTTCTGCACCGCCTTGGCGAAGTCGCGCACCGTGCGCGGGTCGGACAGGTCGCGTTTCTGCGCCATGTCGGACATCAGCAGGTGATAGCGCACCAGCCATTCGACGGTTTCGCACTCGTCGGGTTTCAGCCCCAGCCGCGGCGCCACCTTGCGCGCGATCTGCGCGCCCAGCACCGAATGGTCCTCGGGACGGCCCTTGCCGATATCGTGCAGCAACAGCGCGACGTAAAGCACGCGTCGATTGACCCCCTCCTTGAGGATCCGGCTGGCGATGGGCAGTTCCTCGACCAGTTCGCCCCGCTCGATCCGGGCCAGCGTCGAGACACATTGGATCGTGTGCTCGTCCACCGTGTAGTGGTGATAGACGTTGAACTGCATCATCGCCACGATGGGCTCGAATTCCGGGATGAAGGCCGACAGCGCGCCCAGTTCGTTCATCCGACGCAGCGCGCGCTCGGGATTGCCGTGCTTCAGCATCAGGTCGAGAAAGATGCGCTGCGCCTCGGGATCGGCGCGCACGCTGTCGTCGATCAGCCGCAGGTTCGCCGCGACCAGCCGCATCGCGTCCGGATGCAGCAGCGTGCCCGCCTTCAGCGCCTCTTCGAAGATGCGCAGCAGGTTCACCTTGTCGGCCAGGAATGCCGCCGGATCGGCCACGTTCATGCGGTTCTGGGCGATCTCGTAGCCCTCGGGCATCTTGCGGCGGCGCCGGAACAGCCCCAGCAGCCGCGGCTCGCTTTTCACATGGGCGGCTTCCAGCTTGGTCAGGAAGATGCGCGTCAGATCGCCCACCGTGGTCGCGTGGCGAAAGTAGTGCTGCATGAAATGCTCGACCGCACGGCGCCCGCCATGGTCGGTATAGCCCATCCGCGCCGCCACCTCGACCTGCAGATCGAAGGTCAATTGATCCATCGCCCTGTCGGTGATCAGGTGCAGGTGGCAGCGCACGGCCCACAGGAAACGTTCGGCGTTCAGGAAGCCCTTGAACTCCTCCTCGGTGAACACGCCCAGCCTGACCAGGTGCGAGGCACGGTCCACGCGGTAGATGTATTTCGCGATCCAGTAGAGCGATTGCAGGTCGCGAAGACCGCCCTTGCCCTCCTTGACATTGGGTTCCAGCACATAGCGCTGGCCGCCCTGCTTGCGGTGGCGTTCGGACCGCTCGGCAAGCTTCGCCTCGATGAAATCGCCCTCGGTGCCGTCGAAGAGATCATCGCGCAGCGCGGCGTTCAACTCGCGGTCCAGCGGCTCGTGGCCGGCCAGGAAGCGGTTTTCCAGCAGGGCGGTGCGGATCGTGTAATCCTCGCGGCCCAGCCGCAGGCAATCCTTCACCGTGCGTGAGGAATGGCCGACCTTGAAGTGCAGATCCCACAGCATGTAGAGCATCGATTCGATGACGCTCTCGGCCCAGGGCGTGATCTTCCACGGCGTCAGGAACAGCAGATCGACGTCGGAATGGGCCGCCATCTCGCCCCGGCCATAGCCGCCCACGGCGAAGACGGCCAGCCGCTCGCCCTCGGTCGGGTTGGGGCGGGGGTGCAGGTGGGTGCGGGCGATTCCCAGCGTGCCGTGCACCAGGCAATCGGTCAGCCACGTATAGGCCCGCACCGTGGGTCCCGCATCGAAGGGGCGTTCGGCAAAGGCCGTGGAGATGGCGGCGCGGCCACGGGTCCGGGCCTCGCGCAGGTGGCGCACCATCTGGTCGCGCAAGGCCCGCGGCTCGGCCCCCTCGGCGGCCAGTCTGGCCAGTTCCGCCGCAAAGCCAGCGCGGTCGAAGATCTCCTGCGCCGGGCAGATCAGGCCATCCGGTGTCGTGTCGTCGGGGTGGGTGGAAATCGGGTACGATGCGGCGCGGCTATGAACCGGGACCGGCAAAGCTTCTGGGGGCGGGGTCAATCACGATCACCTGGTTGTTCCGGATTTCGGCGACCGCCAGCCCACGCTCGTTGGTGCCATCGGGTCGCAGGCGGAATACACCGTTCACCCCGGCAAATCCAGAGGGCTGGGTCAGCGCCCGAACCGTCAGCGCATCGGAACTGCCCTGACGCAGCAGCGCACCGATCGCGGCGATGCCGTCATAGGCCAGACTGGCGGTCGGATGGGCGGGTTCGCCATAGGCGGCCATGTAGCGGCCCTCGAAGCGCCGGGCCAGATCGGGGTCGGGCAGGGCGAACCAGCCCCCCTGCAACCCCGGCAGCGCTAGCGTCGAGGGCGGGATGTCCCAGCGGGTCAGGCCGATGAACTTGACGCTGGCCGGATCGACCCGGTTCTCGGGCAGCAACTGCGCCAGCAGCGGCAGCGCGCCCGCGGTCGGGGCGGTGAAGAACACCGCGTCCGCCCCCGAACTGCGGGTGCGTTCGGCAAGGCCCGGAATCGCCTGGACGACGCCGTTCTGCGACAGTTCGTAGGTGCCGGTTCCGGCGATCCGGCCGCCGCTGCGGGCCACGGCGCGCTCGATGGCCGACCGACCGGACTGGCCCGCCAGATCGGGATCGTGGACCACCATGAAATTGCGCCGACCCTGGGCCACGGCATGGCTGGCCAGCCGGTTCGCGCTGTTCTCGAAGGTCGGGCCCAGCACGAAGACATTGCCGCCCGCTATCTGGGTGTTGTTCGAGAAACTCAGCACGCTGATCCCCCGCGGCGCCACCGCAAGACCCGCGGCATTGGCGGATTCGGCATAAAGCGGGCCGAGGATGATCTTCGCGCCGTCCTCGACCGCCTTGCGCGCCGAGGCGGCGGCCTGGTCGGGCCGCCCCGCTGTGGGATAGACCCGCAGATCGATCGCCACGCCTTGCAGATCCGCGATGGCCAGCCGCGCGGCATTCTCCAGATTGCGCGCGATCACCTGATCGCCTGCCGAGGCCGAACCGCGTGGCACCAGAAGCGCCACTGGAACCGCCTTCCGGGTGTCCACGGAGGGGCCGGTAGCCACGACGCTCCCGGGTTGGCAGGCAGCCACCAGTGTCATCACGGCGATCAGCAGGGCCAGCCGCTTGCTTGCGGCGCGGAAAACGGCGAACATGGGCACTCCTCGCGTCGTCCCTTCGGTCGGGCCGAGCCTATGCGGATCGGCCTCCCAAGTAAACGTCAGACAAAACCCGGAGGCCCGGCCTGGAAATCCAGCGCATATCCCTGCCCCCCGGCATCCATTTCGTCGCGACGCCGATCGGGGCCGCGCGCGACATCACCTTGCGGGCGCTCGACATCCTGGCCTCGGCCGATGTCATCGCGGCCGAGGACACCCGCACCGCGCGGCACCTGATGCAGATCCACGGCATCGCGCTGGGCGACCGGCCGCTGATCGCCTATCACGACCATTCCGGCCCGGGCGTGCGCGAGCGCCTGATCGCCATGGCGGCCGCGGGCAGGTCGATCGCCTGCGTCAGCGAGGCGGGCACGCCCATGGTGGCAGACCCGGGCTATCCGCTGGCCCGCGACGCCATCGCGGCAGGCATACCGCTCCATACCGCGCCGGGGCCGTCGGCAATGCTTGCGGCGCTGACGGTGGCCGGGCTGCCCAGCGACAGGGTGCTGTTTGTCGGCTTTCCGCCGCCCCAGGCCGCCGCGCGGCGCGCGATGCTGGACGAGATCGGCGGGATCGCGGCGACACTGGTATTTTACGAATCGCCCCGGCGTGTTAGCAGAACATTAGGGGAACTTGCAGATGCTCTGGGAGAGATGCGCCCGGCAGCGGTGTGCCGGGAACTGACCAAACGTTTCGAGGAAGTGACGCGCGGCACGCTGGGCGAACTGGCCGCGGCCTTCGAAGGGCGCGAGGTCAAGGGCGAGATCGTGGTGGTCGTGGGCCGGGGCATGCGCGCGGCAGCGGCACCCGAGGTCATGGAGGCGGCGTTGCGGGCGGCACTGGCGCGCGGATCTGTCAAGGATGCGGTCGCAGAGGTGGCGGCCGCGCTGGAACTGCCGCGCCGCGAGGTCTATCGCGCGGCGCTGAAGCTCGAGGGCAAGGAATGAGCGGTATTGTCGGATTTCACGCGGGGCTTTCAGCCGAGGACAGCGTTGCCCGCGGTTACGAACGGCGCGGGCTGGCGATCGCCGCCCGCCGCTGGCGCGGCCGGGCGGGCGAGATCGACCTGATTGCCCGCGAAGGGGCCGAGGTGATCTTTGTCGAGGTCAAGCAAAGCCGCAGATTCGCCCGCGCGGCCGAGCGGATCACGCCTCGCCAGGCGGCGCGGATCATGGCCGCCGCGCAGGAATTCCTTGACGGCGAACCCCGCGGCCAGCTGACCGATATCCGGTTCGACGTGGCCCTGGTGGACGGCATGGGCCGGGTCGAGATCCTCGAGAACGCCTTCGCCGCCTGAGCGGCGTTGCAAAGCCCGTTCCGCTCGGCCATGAAGGGCCGAAAAGGGAGGGTATCCATGCCGCTCAAGGTCGCCATCCAGATGGACCCGATCGGGGCCATCGACATCGCCGCAGACACCACCTTCCGGATCGGCGAAGAGGCGCAGGCCCGCGGCCACAGCCTGTTCTACTACACCCCGGACCGGCTTTACTGGAACGATGGCCGCGTGATGGCGCGCGGCTGGCCGCTGGAACTGCGCCGGGTGGTGGGCGATCACCACACGCTGGGGCCGGAACAGGATGTCGATCTGGGCGCGTATGACGTGGTCTGGCTGCGCCAGGATCCGCCCTTCGACATGGGCTACATCACCACCACGCATCTGCTGGAACATCTGACGCCGAAAACGCTGGTGCTGAACGACCCGTTCTGGGTGCGCAACTTCCCCGAAAAGCTGCTGGTGCTGAAATTCCCCGCGCTGATCCCGCCCACGATCATCGCCCGCGACCTGGCCACCTTGCGCGCTTTCAAGGCCGAACATGGCGACATCATCCTGAAACCGCTTTACGGCAATGGTGGCGCAGGCGTGTTCCGGCTGGAGCATGGCGACCGCAACCTCGCCTCGCTGCACGAGCTGTTCACCGGCATGAGCCGCGAGCCGCTGATCGCACAGAAATTCCTTCCCGCGGTCGAGAAGGGCGACAAGCGGGTGATCCTGGTCGACGGCGAGCCCATCGGCGCGATCAACCGCGTGCCCGCCGAGGGCGAGACGCGGTCGAACCTGCATGTCGGCGGCCGGGCCGAGCGGGCGGCGCTGTCGGCGCGCGATCTGGAGATCTGTGCCGCCATCGGGCCGACGCTGCGCGACCATGGCCAGATGTTCGTCGGCATCGACGTGATCGGCGACTGGCTGACCGAGATCAACGTCACCTCGCCGACCGGGCTGCAAGAGCTTGAGCGGTTCGACGAAAGGAACCTCGCCGCGGGGATCTGGGAGGCGATCGAGACAAAGCGCGGCTGAGGCTGCGAAGCCGGGCCGATAGACCACGCGCTCGCGGCCCTCAGGCTTGGTCTCTGCGTCCCTGCCGCAACCCGCGTTCTCCGCGCTCGGGATCGATCACGCCCCCCAGGTTTCCAAGCAGCGCCGCCATCGCCGCGAGTCCGAACATCAGCCAGGTCCAGGCGACCGACCCCGCGACGCGTGTTCCCTCGAGCGAGGCTGGGTCCGACAGAACCATCAGGATGCCACCTCAAGCGGCGAGGGGCACGAACAGCAGCACCGCGTGGCTGAAGAAGGACAGCCTCAGGCCGCCTGTTCCGAACCGGGTCAGCCGCATGACCTTGCGTAACGCCACCACCGCGTAGAGGATCAGCGAGAGGGCGATCTGGGCCAGAGTGGTCCAAGCATATTCGAACCATGCCGCCTCCTCTGCCGAGAGCCCCGCACCTCCGTCCGGCAGGAGCGCCGAATGGTCCAGAAACGACAGCGAGAAGAGCCGCATCACATAATTGGCGATGCAGAGCAGCAGGACGACTCCGATGAGTCTCCGCCAGCGGCGCGGTCGAATATCGTCTGTATGTTGAGGCATCCGGTCCGGCTTTCGAAGACCCCACCCCGCTGACCCGCGTTCGTGGCACCAATAGGCCGTTTTCGGGGCGATTGTTTGCGATGCCGGCAGGCCCAAGGCCCGGGCTTCACGTCTCCCCCACCGAAAGCCGGAAGCTGACCGCCTCGGCCACGTGGTTTCGGCCCACCGTCTCGGCGCCGTCGAGATCGGCGATGGTGCGCGCGACGCGGATCACCCGGTGATAGCCCCGCGCCGACAGCCCGAAGCGTTCGGCCACCTTCGCCAGCAGTTCCCGGCCTTCGGGGTCGGGGGTAGCGATTTCCTCGAGCAGGGCGCCCTCGGCCTCGGAATTGACGCGGACGCTGGGATGGCCGTCGAACCGCGCGGTCTGCCGGCCGCGGGCGGCGGCGACGCGGGCGGCGACCGCGGCCGAGCGTTCGCCGGTCGCCGGCAGGTCGAGATCGGCATAGGCCACGGGCGGCACCTCGACGCGCAGGTCGAACCGGTCCATCAGCGGCCCCGAGATACGGCCGAGGTAATCCTCGCCGCATTGGGGCACGCGGGCGCAGGCGCGCGCGGGATCCGCCAGGTAGCCGCATTTGCAGGGATTCGCAGCTGCCACCAGCAGGAAGCGGCAGGGATAGCGCATATGGGCATTGGCCCGCGCCACCACCACCTCGCCGGTCTCGATCGGCTGGCGCAGGGTTTCCAGCACGGCGCGGGGAAATTCGGGGAACTCGTCCATGAACAGCACGCCGTTATGGGCCAGGCTGATCTCTCCCGGCTTGGCGCCGCGCCCGCCGCCGACGATGGCGGCCATCGACGCGGTGTGATGCGGCTCGCGGAACGGACGGTGGCGCGAGATGCCGCCCTCGTCCAGCAGCCCCGCAAGCGAATGGATCATCGAGGTTTCCAGCGCCTCGACCGGCGACAGCGGGGGCAGGATGCCGGGCATCCGCGCGGCCAGCATCGACTTGCCCGACCCGGGCGAGCCGACCATCAGCATGTGGTGCCGCCCGGCCGCGGCGATTTCGAGGGCGCGCTTTGCCCGCTCCTGTCCCTTGACGTCCGAAAGGTCGCGGAACAGGGCCGTCTCGACCACCTCGCCCGGTTCGGCCGGGGCCAGCGGCGCCTGCCCGGTGAAATGGCGCACCACCGCGGCCAGATCGGGCGCGGCCAGAACCTGCGTGCCGCCGACCCAGGCGGCCTCGGCCCCGCAGGCGCGCGGGCAAAGCAGCGCGCGGTCCTCCTCGGCGGCGGCCATCGCCGCGGGCAGCGCGCCCACGACCGGCACCAGCCGCCCGTCCAGCGACAACTCGCCCAGCGCGACGCAGCCCTCGGCCGCATCGCGCGGGATCACGTCAAGCGCGGCCAGCAGCGCCACCGCGATCGGCAGGTCGAAATGCGAGCCTTCCTTGGGCAGGTCGGCGGGCGAAAGGTTCACCGTGATCCGTTTCGAGGGCAGCGCCACCCCCATCGCCACGAGGGCCGCGCGCAACCGGTCGCGCGCCTCGCTCACCGCCTTGTCGGGCAGTCCGACGACGGAGAAGGCCGGCAGGCCGGGCGCGACCGCGCATTGAACCTCGACGATCCGGGCCTCGACGCCCTCGAAGGCCACGGTGAAGGCCCGCGCAACCATTCTGTGCTCCCGCGCTCAGGAATGGTTAACGGCTACGCCCGCTTGGTTACCGAAGGGTTAACACAGGCCGCCGCGCGCAAGAAATCATCCTGTCGGCCGTTTTGCCGCGGACGGACCGGACCTGGCGCTGGCTGCCCAAGCCTTGTGCGTTTCGGTCCGCACGACACGACCTCACGCAATCGTGTGTGCGTCTGCACACAATTTTTGCGTGTCAGCTTTGAGCCATTCGAGATTGCATGTGATCCAATCACCGACAAGCATCGTAAAGAAATCAAAAAGAAGCTTTGGGAACCGGAAAAACGCAACGTCAAGAACCGGGGGGTTACGGATGGCTCTGGATGGATATGACGCGACCGCCTTGTCGCGCCGGGCGATGAAGGCCGAACTGCTGGATGCCGAGACCGAGTTGCAGCTTGCCTATGCCTGGCGCGACCAGCGCGACGAGGCGGCGCTGCATCGCCTGATCACGGCCTATATGCGGCTTGCGATCTCGATGGCGTCCAAGTTCCGTCGCTATGGCGCGCCGATGAACGACCTGATCCAGGAGGCCAGCCTTGGGCTGATGAAGGCGGCGGACAAGTTCGACCCCGACCGCGGCGTGCGCTTTTCGACCTATGCGGTCTGGTGGATCAAGGCGTCGATCCAGGATTACGTCATGCGCAACTGGTCGATGGTGCGCACCGGCTCGACCTCCAGCCAGAAATCGTTGTTCTTCAACATGCGCCGCGTTCAGGCGCGGCTGGAACGCGAGGCCAGTGCCCGGGGCGAGTTCCTCGACCGCCACCAGTTGCGCCAGATGATCGCGACCGAGGTGGGCGTTCCGCTGGCCGATGTCGAGATGATGGAGGGGCGGCTGTCGGGCTCGGATTTCTCGCTGAACGCAACGCAGTCGACCGATGAGGACGGCCGCGAGTGGATCGAGACGATCGAGGACGACGCGGCACAGGCCTCCGACATCGTCGAGGCCGGGCGCGACCGCGCGCAGCTGCGCGACTGGCTGGTCACCGCCCTGTCGGAACTGAACGAACGCGAGCGGTTCATCGTGCAGGAGCGCAAGCTGCGCGAGGAACCACGAACGCTGGAAAGCCTCGGCAACGAACTGGGTCTTTCCAAGGAACGCGTGCGCCAGCTCGAGGCCGCGGCCTTCGGCAAGATGCGCAAGAGCCTTGAAGCGCAATCCACAGAGGTGCATCACTTCCTCTCGTGAGACAGCTTTTCCTTTCTGGCGCCCTGACCGCCCTTGCCATCGCCACCGCCGCCGGGGCCGGGGAAATCCCGCCGGAGGCGTTGGTGTCTTTGCCGTCCGCCGATGTGGTCATCCTGGGCGAGACCCATGACAATCCGTGGCACCACGCCAACCAGACCGTGGCCGTGGCCGCAATTCAGCCCGCCGCGCTGGTCTTCGAGATGCTGACCCCCGACCAGGCTGCGCGCGTCGTTCCCGACCTGCGCGGCGATGCGGCGGCATTGGGGGCGGTGCTGGGTTGGGCCGAATCGGGCTGGCCCGATTTCGCGATGTATCACCCGATCTTCACCGCCGCCCCCGAGGCCGCCATTTATGGTGCCGCGCTTCCCCGCGACGAGGTGCGCCGCGCGGTCGGCGAAGGCGCGGCGCCGGTCTTTGGCGACGAGGCCGCGGCCTATGGCCTGGCCGAGCCCCTGCCCGCGGACGAGCAGGCCATCCGCGAGGCCGGGCAGATGGAGGCCCATTGCAACGCCATGCCCGCCGAGATGATGGGCGGCATGGTCGAGGCGCAGCGCCTGCGCGATGCCGTTTTGGCCCGGGCCACGCAACAGGCGCTGTCCGAGACCGGGGGCCCGGTCGCGGTCATCACCGGCAACGGGCATGCGCGCACCGATTGGGGCATGGGCCGGGCGCTGGCCCGTGTGGCCCCCGAAGCCCATGTGATCGCCATCGGCCAGTTCGAATCCCCGCCCGCAGAGGCCCCGCCCTTCGACCTGTGGCTGGTCACCCCGCCGGCCGAGCGGCCCGACCCCTGCGCCGTGTTCCGCAGCGAGTAAGCTTGTCTCGGCCCGGGGTGCGGCCTAGACATTCGGGCAGGCGCGAAACCGGGGTCGGGGTCCATGCTGGCGGACAAACGCATTCTTCTGATCGTCTCGGGCGGGATCGCCGCCTACAAGGTGCTGGATCTGGTCCGCCGCTTGCGCGAGCGCGGCATCGCGGTCAGCCCGGTGATGACGCGGGCGGCGGCCGAATTCGTCACCCCCCTGTCGCTGTCGGCGCTGGCGGGCGCGCGCGTCTACCGCGAACTGTTCGACCTGACCGACGAGGCCGAGATGGGCCATATCCAGCTTTCGCGCTCGGCCGATCTGGTGGTGGTGGCGCCTGCCACCGCCAACCTGATGGCGAAGATGGCGGGGGGGCATGCGGACGACCTTGCGTCCACGCTCTTGCTGGCGACCGATACGCCGGTTCTGGTCGCGCCCGCGATGAACGTGCGGATGTGGCAGCACCCGGCGACCCGGCGCAATGTGGAAACGCTGCGCAGCGATGGTGTGCGCCTTGTCGGGCCGAACGAGGGCGACATGGCCTGCGGCGAATACGGGCCGGGCCGGATGGCCGAGGTGCCCGAGATCATCGCCGCCATCGAGAGCGCGCTGGCCGATGGGCCGCTCAGGGGGCGGCGCATCGTCGTGACCTCGGGGCCGACGCATGAGCCGATTGACCCGGTGCGCTACATCGCCAACCGCTCGTCCGGCGCGCAGGGGACGGCGCTGGCGCGCGCGCTGGCGGGGCTGGGGGCCGAGGTCGTGTTCGTCACCGGTCCTGCATCCGTGCCGCCCCCCGCGGGGGTCGAGGTGATCCGCGTCGAGACCGCCGCCGAGATGCTGGTCGCCGTTCAGGCCGCGCTGCCCGCCGATGCGGCGATCTTCGCCGCGGCCGTGGCCGACTGGCGGGTGACGAACGCGGCCCCGCAGAAGATGAAGAAGGACGGGTCGGGCCGCCCGCCCGCGCTGGAATTCTCGGAAAACCCCGACATCCTGGCCAATGTCGCGGGCATGGGGCAGGGGCGGCCGCGGCTTGTCGTGGGCTTCGCCGCCGAAACCCATGATGTCGAGGCCCATGCCCGCGCCAAGCGCGCGCGCAAGGGCTGCGACTGGATCGTGGCCAACGATGTTTCCCCCGCCACGGGCATCATGGGGGGCGCCGAGAACGAGGTGACGCTGATCACGCCCGAGGGCGCCGAGACCTGGCCGCGGCTGGCCAAGGACGAGGTTGCCCAGCGTCTCGCGCAGCGGATCGCCGAGGCGCTGGCATGATTCCCACCCTGCGCATCCTGTGGGAGGACTGGGCCGACCGCGACCTGCCCTTGCCCTCCTATGAGACCGCGGGCGCGGCCGGCGCCGATATCCGCGCCAACCTGCCGCCCGACATCCGGGCCGAGGGGGTCACCCTGCAACCGATGGAGCGCCGGATCGCGCCCACCGGCTTTCGCATGGCCTTTCCGCCGGGGTTCGAGGTGCAGATCCGCCCGCGCTCCGGCCTTGCGCTGAAGCACGGGATCACGCTGCCGAACACGCCCGGCACCATCGACAGCGACTATCGCGGGCCGCTGGGCGTGCTGCTGGTGAACCTCGGCGATGCGCCCTACACGATCCATCATGGTGACCGGATCGCGCAGATGATCGTGGCCCCCGTGGTGCAGGCCGCGTTCGCGGTGGTCACCGATCTGGACGGGACCGCGCGGGGCGAGGGCGGCTTCGGCTCGACGGGGCGGGGCTGATGGGGCTGGTCCTCGGGCTGGCGGCGGTGCTCTGGGGGCTGGGCGCGCTGATGAAGGTCTCGACCCGGGCGCGCTGGGGGATGATCGCGGCGCTTTATGTGGGCGTGCTGGCGGTGCAGGTGGCGATGCCCCCCGCGCATCCGCTGCGCGCGGCGCTGGGCGGCACGCCGCAGGGCTGGGCCGCGCTGGGCGTTGCGGTGGCGGTGGTGCTGGCCTATCGCGCGGGGCTTGGCGCGCTGCGCCGCAGGGCGCGGCGGCCCGCGCCCGAGCCGAGCCAGCCGGGGACGTTCCGCCCCGCCGAACTGGACCGCTATGCCCGCCATATCGTGTTGCGCGAGATCGGCGGGCCGGGGCAGAAGCGGCTGAAACAGGCGCGCGTTCTGGTGATCGGGGCAGGGGGGCTTGGCTCGCCCGCGCTTCTGTATCTGGGCGCGGCGGGGGTGGGCAATCTGGGGGTGATCGACGACGACATCGTGTCGAACTCGAACCTTCAGCGGCAGGTGATCCATACCGATGGCCGGATCGGGATGCCCAAGGTCTTTTCCGCCGCCGAGGCGATCGCCGCTCAGAACCCCTTTGTCACGCTGAGGCCCTATAACCGGCGGCTGGACGAGCAGACGGCGCGGGCGCTGTTTGCCGAACATGACCTGATTCTGGACGGGTCGGACAATTTCGAGACGCGCTATCTGGTGAACCGTGTCGCGGCAGAGCTGGGCAAGCCGCTGATCGCCGCGGCGATGAGCCAGTGGGAGGGCCAGATCAGCCTTTACGATCCGGCGCGCGGCACGCCCTGCTATGCCTGTGTCTTTCCGCAGGCGCCCGCGCCGGGGCTGGCGCCTTCGTGCGCCGAGGCGGGGGTTCTGGGGCCCTTGCCGGGCGTGATGGGGGCGATGATGGCGCTGGAGGCGGTCAAGGCGCTGACCGGCGCGGGCGAGGGGCTGCGCGGGCGGATGCTGATCTATGACGCGCTTCAGGGCGAGACGCGGATCATCGCGTTGAAGCGGCGACCGGGCTGCGCGGTCTGCGGCGGCGGGTCCGCCTGACGGCGGATGCCTCCGGCGGGGATATTTCCGGCCAGAAGAAGGCTCAGGGCGCGGTTTTCCGGGCCGGGTCGAAATGGATGATGATATCGGTGCCGGGAAACTCGGCGAGGATGGCGTGTTTCAGGGCGGCGCCTATCGAATGGGCGGCGTTCAGGCTCTGGTCGCCATCGAGTTCCAGATGCAGGTTGACGAAGAGCCGCGAGCCCGCGCGGCGGGTCTTGAGATCGTGAAATCCGTGCACGCCGGGCTGGGTGCGGGCCAGGGTCTCGATCCGGGCGATCACGTGAGGATCGGCGGCGCGGTCCATCAGCGCGTCCCATGCCCCCTTGCCGATGCCCAGCGCGCCCACGGCCAGCATGGCGGCGGCGGCCAGCGCGATGGCCGCATCCAGGCGCACGAAGCCGAACTGGGCCGAGGCCCAGAGCGCGAGGATCGCCCCGATATTGGGCAGAAGATCGCCCAGGTAATGCAGCGAGTCGGCCTTGACCACCCGGTTGCCGGTGCGCGCGGCGACCCGGCGCTGCCAGAGCACCAGCGCCAGCGTCAGCACGATCGAGACGACCATCGCGACGATGCCTCGGGTTTCCGAACTCAGCGACACCGGCACGGGCGCGATCAGGCGGCCGATGGCGGCGAAGGCGATCACACCGGCCGAGGCGAGGATGAACACCGCCTGGCCAAGGGCGGCCAGATCCTCGGCCGAGGAATGGCCGAAGGCGTGGTCCTCGTCGGGCGGGCGCGCTGCATAGAGGATCGCGGCCAGTGCGCCCAGCGACATCATCAGGTCCAGCGCGCTGTCCGCGAGCGAGGCAGCGACCGAGAGCGACTGCGTCGCCCCCAGCGCCCAGAGCTTGATCGCGACAAGCGCAAGCGCGGTGATCACCGAGGCGATCCCGGCGGACAGGTTCAGGCGGGCAGCTGTCGGCATCGGCGGTGTCCGTGGCGCGGGCTCAGCCCCTGCTAGCAAGCTTGCCCACGGGGCCGCAAGCCTAGTCGCGGATCTCGTCCGTCTCGACGCCCCAGAGCGTGCTCTTGGGCACCCAGCCCGACCTGCCCTCGGCCGAGATCCGGCACCAGTCGGGCCGACAGGCGCCCAGCCGCGCGATGACGCCGCGTTCGGCCTGGGCCAGTACCGGGGCGTCCGCCTGCGGGGTCCGGCGCATCGGCACCATGTCCTCGTCGACCAGGACGGTGCGCACGCCCGACAACAGCGAATAATGCATCCAGCCGCCCGCCCCGTCGCGGTCCTGCACCCGACGCCAATGGCCGTATTCGGCGGTGATCTGCAATGGCATGCCGCGCCGTTTGTAGACCCAGTCGACCCGGTGGCTGAGGCTGGGTCCGCGCCGGACATTGCTTTCGCCGGCCTTGAGCGAGACATAGCGTGGCAGCGGCAGGTTGGTGACCGGCCCACGCTCGGCGCCATGGACGGGGGCCACGAGAGCCATCATGCAAAACAATATAACGAGGGCCGATCCCGCGATCCGCCCGGTTGCGCGCTGCGCCATGTCTGTCCTGTCCGTTCCTGCCCCGGGGTCTTGTGCCGCGCCCCGAACTCGGACAGTTTGCCACTGACGCCGCGGCTTGGAAAGCAGGAGGAACCCCGGGGATGCCCGCTCAGCGCCTGAGTGTTGTCGTGACGCGACGCCTGCCCGCGCCGGTCGAGACCCGGATGAAGGAATTGTTCGACGTCACGCTGAACGAGACCGATGCCAGGATGTCCCGTGACGAGCTGGTCGAGGCGATGCGACGCGCCGATGTGCTGGTGCCCTGCGTGACCGACCGGATCGACCAGGCGATGCTGGCCGCAGCGGGCGACCGGCTGAAGCTGATCGCGAATTACGGGGCGGGAATCGACCATCTGGACATCCAGACCGCGCGGCAGCGGGGAATCCTCGTGTCGAACACGCCCGATGTGGTGACCGAGGACACCGCCGACATGACCATCGCGCTGATGTTGGCGGTCGCCCGGCGCATCCCCGAGGGGCTGGCGGTGATGCAGGCCGGTGCGTGGCAAGGCTGGGCGCCGACCGCCTTCATGGGCGGGCGGATCGGCGGGCGGCGGCTGGGGATCCTGGGGATGGGCCGGATCGGGCAGGCGGTGGCGCGACGCGCGCGCGCCTTCGGGATGCAGGTCCATTATCACAACCGCAAGCGGCTGCGCCCCGAGATCGAGGACGAGCTGGAAGCAACCTGGTGGGACAGCCTCGACCAGATGGTCAGCCGGGTCGACGTGCTGTCGATCAACTGCCCGCACACGCCCTCGACCTTTCATCTGCTGAACGCCCGGCGGCTCAAGCTGATGAAGAAGGATGCGGTGATCGTGAACACCTCGCGCGGCGAGGTGATCGACGAGAACGCGCTGACGCGGATGCTGCGCACGGGCGATCTGGGCGGCGCGGGGCTCGACGTGTTCGAGCATGGCCACGAGATCAACCCGCGCCTGCGCGAGTTGCCGAACGTCGTGCTCCTGCCGCATATGGGATCCGCGACCGTCGAGGGGCGGATCGAGATGGGCGAGAAGGTCATCATCAACATCAGGACCTTCGCCGACGGCCACCGCCCGCCCGATCTTGTGTTGCCGTCGATGATGTGAAGGTGCTGCGTGACCATGACCGACATGACCGAAGACGGCCTGCAGCGCGCATCGCGGGCGACGCTGTGGTTCCTGCTTGCGCTGGGCAGCTTTTTCGCGGCCCATGTGGCGCTCAGGCTCCTGCTCGGTGGCGCGTTCGAGACGGACGAGGCCGAGATGATGGTGATGACACCCGATCTCCGGCTCGGCTACGGGCCGCAACTGCCGCTCTACAACTGGCTGCAGATCGGGCTTTTCGAACTTTTCGGACGGTCGCTTCTGGCGCTGTCGATTCTCAAGAACGGCCTGCTTTTCCTGTCCTTCCTTCTTGTCTTCCTGGGGCTTCGCCTCTGGGTGCCCGCAGGTGCCGCGGCATTCGGGGCGCTGTCGCTTTTTCTGCTTCCCGACATTGCCTGGGAGGCGCAGCGCGCCACCACGCATTCCAACATGCTGCTTGCCACCTCGGCGGCGACGCTGGCGGCCTTCCTCTGGGCGGTGCGAAGCGGCGGCTGGGCGGCCTGGATCGCGCTGGGTCTCGCGGTGGGGCTTGGCGGACTGGCCAAGTACAATTACTGGCTGGTGCCATTGGGACTTTTCGCGGCGGGACTGACGATTGCGCCGATGCGCGCGCGGATCGTCAGCGCCCGCGCCCTGATCGTGCCGGCCCTTGCCGCGGCTGTCGTCGCGGCGCCCTATGCGTGGATGCTGCGAAATCCGGACCTTGCCTTTTCTTCCGTGCGCAAGTTGCAGCTTGACGAGTTGCCACCGGTCACGTCCGGCCTGCCGGAAGGCGTGCCGCTTCTGGCCGTGGCGATGGCGACGATCCTGGCATTGCCCTTGCTTGTGGCTGCGCTGCTGCTGGTCTTCGGCCGCGGCCGCGGCCGCGACAAGGTCGAGGCGAATGGGCGCCCCTTGGTCGCCCTGCTGCTGCGCGCGGCGTTCTTTGTCGCGCTCGCAATGTTCGCCGGTGTCTGGGCATCCGGAATGGGCCATGTCACCGGCCGCTGGTTGCTGCCGATGGCGTTCCTCGCGGTTCCGGGGCTGTTCGTCTGGCTCTTCGGGCGGGTCAGCATGCGCGCGATCGGGCGCGTCTACATTGTGCTGGGCCTGATCGCGGCGCTGGTCTTCACCGGCCTTGTCTTTGATCGGTTCAAGCCCGGCGCCCGGCGCGATGTCGATTTCGCGGCCTTGCCGGAGATGATCGCCACGATCGCGCCGATGCCCGGAACGCCCATCGTCGCCGAGTTCTACACCGCCGGAAATCTCGCGCGGGCCCGGCCCGATTGGCGTATCGCACCCTATCTGGGCCATGCGTCGCAGCAGTTCGGTGGCGAGACGGTCCTGTTCCTGATGCGCGAGAATGTGCCGCCGAGCCTGGAGGCGGGGTTGGCACTTGCGGGGTGGCCTGCCAATATGGATCAGCAGATCCAGGCCCAAGGCTCACTCGAACTGCCTTATCGCAGTTCGGACGACCTCCTGCCGATCCGATTCGTACTGGTCCAGACCCCGCCTGTCGTGAAGACCCCTTGACCGTTCAAAAAAAGAACCCGTTCTGTTGTTCTCCTGTTTCCTGCCACCGGCAGGTCGGAGCCCGTTGCCAATCCAAAGCCAGGGATAGCGTCCCGGGGGCTGACCGCGGCCCTTGCCTGAGCGTCGTCGTGACCTCCGGCGCGACGAACGCTCGGCGGAACCTTGCGGTGCAACGTCGCTTTCGCGCCCCATGAAGTCGGATGAACCTCGCCGCAGGTCTGGGATTTTGCGTAACTGGGCGCAATGCGGATGCTGCAAGCGGAGTCGCGGCCCATGACGACCCATGTCAAAGCCCTTGTCGTCGGCGGCGGTGCCGTCGGTGCCTCGGTCGCCTATCATCTGGCCCGGGCGGGCTGGGACACGATGCTGCTGGAACGCGACGAGTTGACCTCGGGCAGCACCTGGCATGCGGCGGGCCTTCTGCCCTATTTCAACATGTCCTATGCCACGACCCATATCCACGACTACTCGATCCGGTTCTACAAGGGACTCGAGGCCGAGACGGGCCTGAACCCGGGTTTCTTCGTGGTGGGCAATTTGCGCATGGCGCAGACCGACGCGCGCATGGACGAATACATGCTCTACGCCACCACCGCCGAAACCTGCGGCGTGCCCTATGAATGGCTGACACCCGATCAGATCAAGGCGCGCTGGCCGCTGGTGCGCACGGACGATCTGGTGGGCGCGCTGTTCCATCCCACGGACGGCTACATCAACCCCGCCGATGTCACGCAGGCCATGGCCAAGGGCGCGCGCCAGTTCGGCGCCGTGATCGAGCGCAAGTGGCAGGTGGACGGCTATGTATGGACCGGCTCGGAATGGCGGGTCACCGTCACGCGGATGGCCGAGAAGGGCGGGAACCTTGTCGCGACCGACGAACAGGCGGTCATCAGTGCCGAGCATGTCGTCACCGCCACCGGCAACCATGCCCAGCGCACCGCCCGGCTTCTGGGCATCAAGACGCCCGCGATCCCGGTCGAGCATCAGTTCATCGTGACCGAGCCCGACCCCGCGCTGGTCGCCTGGCGCGAGGCGGGCAATCCCCAGCACCCGGTCCTGCGCGATGCCGATGCGAAATGGTATGTACGCGAGGAGCGCGGCGGCTGGATTCTCGGCCCCTATGAACGCGGCGCGCCTGCGCGGTTCGAATATGGCTGCCCCGACAGCTTCCGCGCCGACCTGTTCCCGCTGGATCTGGAACGGATCGAGGCGGAATACATGTCGATGATCCACCGGATCCCGTCCTCCGAGCATGTCGGGCTGAAGGACGATTTCAACGGCCCGATCTGTTACACGCCCGATGGCAACCCGCTGCTCGGCCCCGCGCCGGGCCTGCGCAACATGTGGCTGGCCGAAGGCTTCAGCTTCGGCATCACCGCGGCCGGTGGGGCGGGGCATTACCTTGCGCAACTGATGATCGAGGGCGAGGCCGAGATCGACATGGGCGCGCTCGACCCCCGCCGCTTCGGTGGCTGGATGACGACCGAATACGCCGCCCGCAAGAACGAAGAGGCGTATGAGCATGTCTTCATCCTGCACCATCCCGACGAGGAACGGCCCGCCTGCCGTCCGCTGCGCACCTCGCCCGCCTATGACCGGCAGAAACGCCTTGGCGCGCAGTTCGGGCAGGTCAACGGCTGGGAGCGGCCCAATTATTACGGCCCCGAGGACGCGCCCGCGACATTCGACCACGATGCCCGCAGCTTCCGCCGGGGCGGCTGGTGGACCCATGCCGCCTATGAGGCCAAGGCGATCCGCGAACGCGCCGGGCTGATCGATGCCACCGCCTTCACCAAGCATCTGGTGCGCGGCCCCGGCGCGACCGCGTTCCTCGACTGGTTCACCTGCAACGCCCTGTCCAGGGTGGGCCGGGTCAACCTGACCTACGCGCTGAGTTCGGCGGGGACGGTGCGGACAGAGTATACCATCGTGCGGCTGTCCGAGCACGAATACTACCTCGTCTCCGCCGGGGCGTGGCAGGCCTATGACCACGATTTCCTGGTCAAGGCCGCCGAGGACAAGCGCGCCGACTTCGGCTGGATCGACATTCACGACGTCTCGACCCAATGGGGCGTCTTCGCGCTGGCGGGGCCGAATGCACGGGCGATCCTGAACGATGTCGTGCGCGATGCCGACCCCGCCACGGTCCTGTCGAACAGGCGTTTCCCGTGGCTGTCCGCGCGCGATATCGAACTGGGCATGTGCCCGGTCCGCGCGCTGCGGGTGGCCTATACCGGCGAGCTTGGCTGGGAGCTGCATCACCCAATAGAGATGCAGACCTATCTGTGGGATCTGCTGATGGAGGCGGGCGAAAGGCACGGCATGGCGCCGGTCGGCGCGCGGGCGCAGAACTGGCTGAGGCAGGAAAAATCCTACCGCGCCTTCGGCACCGAGCTTGGCCGCGACGCAACCCCGCTGGAAGCCGGGCTCGACCGCTTCGTGGACCTGTCCAAGGACTTCCACGGCAAGGCGGCGATGGCCGCCACGGGCATCCGCAGCAAATGCGTGACCCTCCTGATCGACGGACCCGACGATGCCGACCCCTGGGGCCGCGAGGCGCTGTATCACGGCGCGGCGCGGGTCGGGCGGCTGACCTCGGGCGGGTATTCCGTGGCCTTCGGCAAGTCGATCGGCATGGGCTATGTGCGCCCCGATCTGGCGGTGCCAGGCACCCGGTTGCAGGTCCGCATGTTCGACAGCCTCTGGCCCGCCGAGATCGTCGAGGATAGCCCGCACGATCCCGCGAACGCGCGTATCCGCGCCGATGGCTGACGGGTCAGCGCGGGACGAAATCGGCCGCGCTGACCACCCCGTCGCCATTGCGGTCCAGCAGCGCCAGCCAGTCCGCACCGCCCAGCCGGAACTCGTCCCGGCTGATCCGGCCATTGCCGTCGATGTCATTGCGCTTCAGCCTCAGCCCGGCGGCAAGGCGCGCGATCTCGGGGCCGGTGCGGCCGCCGACAGCCCGCAGATCGGCCTGTCTTGCGGCGTCGAAGCGCGCGGTCTCGCGCGGGTCCAGAACGCCGTTGCCGTCCAGGTCGAACCGGGCGAACACCGCGAGCGGGATCCGCATGATCTCGGCCAGCGTCACGACGCCATCGCCGTTTCCGTCCCACCCGGCGACAAAGCGGCCTTCAAGGCTGTAATGACCGGCCGCCCCCGCCGCCCCGGCGACCAGAGCGAAAAGCAGGGCGGTCGGGACAAGGCGGGGCATGGGCATGGTTCCCTTCGGGCTGCGGACAGCGAAAGGGTATGCCCAACCCGCGGTTCAGGCAACAGCGACGGTGCAGCCTCCCGGCCGGGCCAGCCGGGAGGCCGACAGGCGGCCTATTCGGCCGCCTGCGCCTTCTCCTCGATCAACTGGTCATAGCATTCCATGGCCGCGGCCGCATACATCATCGCCGGCCCACCGCCCATCTGGATCGCCATGGCCAGCACGTCGCCGACTTCCTCGCGGCTTGCACCTACGCGCACGAGCGCCTCCATGTGAAGCACGATGCAGGCCTCGCAGCGCAGCCCGATGGCGATTCCCAGCGCAATGAATTCCTTGGTCTTGAAATCGAGCTCGCCGCCCTCCTTCACCGCCTTGCCCAGCGCCCCGAACGCCTTGGTCGCCTCGGGGATCGCCTTGTTCAGCCGCTTGAGCTGATCCTTGGTCGTGTCGCGTTTCGCAGTCCAGTCCATGCCTGTCTCCTTGGGTTCAAAAATCATGTCCCTCACACCAGGTTTCCCGCGGCCCCGCCTTGACCCGGGTCAAACCGCGGGGGGCCTTGCGGCGATCAGGGTCAGGTTGTTCGCAGGCATCTCGACGGGCGCTTCGACCTCCAGGCCCGCCGCCCGCATCCAGCCAAGGACCTCGGCGACCGACTTGTAGCCGATGGCCGGATCCTGCGCGACGAGGCTGGCGTGAAAGGCCGCATCCCCCGCGCTGGCGAACCCGTCGTCGCGGCGGAACGGGCCGTAGATCATCAGCACCCCCCCCGGCGCCAGCGCGGCGCCCGCCTCGCGCACCAGAGTCTCGGCCTCGGCATGGCCTATCAGATGCAGGATGTTGCTGGCAAAGATCAGGTCCTGCCCCGCCTGCTCCGCCCCCCAGCCCGGCGCACAGGCATCCAGCGCGATGGCGGGCCGGATGTTCGCCAGCCCCGCATGGGCGGCCCAGGCGTCGATGCTGGCCCGCCGCGCGGGGTCGATCTCCGTGGGCTGCCAGTGCAGCCCGGGCAGCGCCGCCGCGATCCGCGCCGCATGCTCGCCCGTGCCGGAGGCGATCTCCAGCGCGCGGCCCGCCTGCGGCCCCCGCGCGGCGATCACCGCGCAGATCGCCTCGGCATTGCGCGCGGCGGACGGCGCGTGCATCCGCCCATCCGCGCCGGGCCGCGCCATCGAGGCGCTGTCGGGCAGGTCCAACCGCCGGCTCATCGTGCGAACCGCCCGGGGCTGAAGGCGGCGGCAAGCTCCGCCCCGATCCCGGGCGCGCGCCCGGCCACCTGATCGGCCGCCAGGCGGCTGGCCGCAGGCGCGGTCTGGAACCCGACGCCGCCCTGACCCGCCTGCCAGAAAAACGCGGGCTCGGCCGGATCGAAGCCGATCACCAATAGCCGGTCGGGCGCAAAGGTTCGCAGCCCGGCCCAGTTCGTCTCGACCCGGGTGACGGGTTCTGTCACCATCTCCTCGTAGCGCGCCAGACCTTCGGCCAGCACCATGTCATCGGCAAAGGCGTCATGGGGCGCCATCGGATCCTCCTCGGCAGGCGAGACCAGCAACTTCCCGGCATCGGGCTTGCAATACCACCGCTCGCCCGCGCCCACCACCATCGGCCAGCCGCGCAGATCATGGCCCCCCGGTGCAGGCAGCCGCGCCATCGACCGGCGCATGGGAGTGAACCCCAGGGGCGCCACCCCCGCCATCCGCGCCACCGCGTCCACCCAGGCGCCCGCGGCATTGACCAGAACGCGCCCCTCGACCGGCCCCTTGGCGGTCTCGACCCGCCAGCCCGTCGCAACCCGCGCAATCGCCGTAACCCGCGCCCCGGTGGTGACCGTGCCGCCATTGCCCTGGATCTCGCGGGCCTGAGCCTGGATCAGCCGGTCGGTGTCCAGATCCCAGGCCTCGGCGTTGAACCCGGCAAAGGCCACGGTCTCGGGGTTCAGCACCGGCATGCGCGCCCGCGCCTCCTCCGGCGACAGGCGCTCCAGCGCCATATGCGCCTCATCGCGCGCGAAGGCTGCGGCATCCTCGGCGCGGCCGACAACCATCAGGCCGCGCCCGGACAGGCCGCCCATTGCGGCATGCTCGGCATGGCTCGCCCGGTTCAGCGCCACGATGGGCGGCGCGCCCAGGCACATGTCGAACAGCGCCGCCGACCGCCCTGAGGCGTGATAACCCAGCCCCGCCTCGGCCTCGGCCAGCGCCACGCGCCCCAGTTCGGACAGCCGCGCGCCGACCGACACCCCGGCGATCCCGCCGCCGATCACGATGAAATCCGTGTCCATGCCCCCCACATAACGCAAGCGCGCGGCAAAGCCAAAGCCCCGCCGCGCGTCTTCTTCTGGCCCGAAATATCCCGGGGGAGCCGCCGCGCCAGCGGCGGCGGGGGCAGCGCCCCCGACCCGGCCCGCCCTATTGCGGAACCGTGCCCGTCAGCCCCTCGACATAGAAGTTCATGCCCAGAAGCGTGCCATCATCCGCCACCTCGCCCTCGGCCAGCCAGGGCGTGCCGTCCTGCCGGTTCAGCGGGCCGGTAAAGGGATGGTACTCTCCGCTCGCCATCGCCGCGATCAGCGCTTCGGCCTCGGCCTTGACCTCGGCAGGCACCGCCTCCGTGATCTCGCCGATCCCGACCATGCCCGGGGCGATGCCGTCCCATGTGTCCACGCTTTCCCAGGTGCCGTCGATCACAGCCTGCACCCGCTCGATGTAATAGGGTGCCCAATTGTCGATGATCGAGGAGATTCGAGGCTTCGGCGCGTATTCGATCATGTCGGAGGCCTGCCCGAAGGTATAGACATTGCCCGCCCGCTCGGCTGCGGCCTGCGGCGCGGTCGAGTCTGTGTGCTGCAGGATCACATCCGCCCCCTGTTCGATGAGGGCGGTTGCCGCGTCGGCCTCCTTGGCAGGGTCGAACCATGTATAGGCCCAGATCACCTTGAACTGGACGTCCGGATTCACCTTCCTGGCATGGATGAAGGCCGAGTTGATGCCGCGGACGACCTCGGGGATCGGGTAGGAGGCGATATAGCCGATGATGTTCGATTCCGTCATGTGCCCGGCGATCAGTCCCTGCACAGCGCGGCCTTCGTAGAAGCGGGCGGAATAGGTGCTGACATTGTCCGCGCGCTTGTAGCCGGTGGCATGCTCGAACTTCACATCGGGGAATTTCTGCGCGACGTTGATCACCGGATCCATGAACCCGAACGAGGTGGCAAAGATCAGATCAGCGCCCGACAGCGCCATCTGCGTCATCACCCGTTCCGCATCGGCGCCTTCGGGCACGCTTTCCTGGTAGACCGTTTCCACCGCATCGCCGAAATGCGCCTCGACGGCCAGGCGCCCCTTGTCATGTTCATAGGTCCAGCCGCCATCGCCGATCGGGCCGACATAGACGAAGCCGACCTTGACCCGGTCCTGGGCCGCGGCGGCCCCGGCAAGGCCCAAAGCGAAGGCGGCAGAGGCAAGCAATGTTCTGCGGTTCATGGATCTTTCTCTCCCGTAGTGGCGGGCGGCCATCGGCCCCCCGGTTGGCGGCGCCTCAACTCGAGGCGTGGAAAACCCGTCCCAGCGAGGCGGGCGCGTTCAGCGCTGCGCGGCCCCGGTCGGCCGAGATGATGACGAGCACGAGGATCGTTACCAGATAGGGCGAGGCCGACAAGAGCTCGACCGGCACGGCAAGCCCGGCAGCCTGAAGGTTCAGTTGCAGCACCGCGACGCCGCCGAAAAGATAGGCACCCAGCAGCACCCGTCCTGCCCGCCAACTGGCGAAGACCACGATCGCCAGCGCGATCCAGCCCGCGCCCGCGGTCATGCCCTCGGTCCATTGCGGCACGCGCATCAGGCTGAGATAGGCCCCCCCCAGACCCGCACAGGCGCCGCCAAAGGCGATGGCGGCCAGCCGGATGCGCACGACCTTGTAGCCCAGCGCATGCGCGGCATCGTGGTTCTCGCCCACCGCACGCAGGATCAGCCCGGGGCGCGTGAAGCGCAGGAAGGCCCAGACCGCGACCACCAGCGCAAGGCCGAGATAGACGATCAGGTCATGCGAGAACAGGACACGGCCCAGCACCGGAATATCGGCCAGCGGACCCAGATCCGGCTTCGCCAGGGCGGGCGGCTTGACGCCGACATAGCCCTGCCCGATCAGCGCTGAAAACCCCAGCCCGAACAGCGTCAGCGCAAGCCCCGTCGCCACCTGGTTCGACATCAGCACCTGCGTGAGGATCCCGAAGACCAGCGACAGCGCCGCCCCTCCGGCCATCGCCGCCAGAAAACCCAGCGCCGGGTTGCCGGTCTCGACCGCGATGGCAAAGCCGACAATTGCCCCGGTGATCATCATGCCCTCGACGCCCAGGTTCAGCACGCCGGATTTCTCGACCACCAACTCGCCGATCGCGGCCAGCAGGATCGGCGTCGCCGCCACCATCAGCGAGGCCGCCAGCACCGCCGGATTGATCGCGCCCAGATCCATCAGGCGATCCTCCGCCGGCCAAGGCGAATGCGGTAATTGGACAAGACATCGACCCCCAGAAGGAAGAACAGCAACATGCCCTGAAAGGCCTGGATCGCGGCGGACGGGATGCCGAGCATGAATTGTGCAAGCTCGCCGCCGATATAGGTCAGCGCCATCAGAAGCCCCGCCAGCAGGATCCCGACCGGGTGCAGGCGCCCCAGGAAGGCCACGATGATCGCGGTGAAGCCATAGCCCTGGTTGAAGCCGATATTGACCCGCCCGGCCGGTCCCGCCACCTCGAACATCCCCGCAAGCCCCGCAAGCGCCCCCGACAGGCCAAGGCAGATCACCACCAGCGCGTTCGGGTTGACGCCCGCAAAGCGCGCGGCGCGCGGGCTCTGGCCCGCCAGCCGGATCTGGAAGCCCAGGATATGCCGGGTCAGCAGCACATAGGCCGCGATCACCGCGATGAAGGCGGCGGCCACGCCCCAATGCATCCCGGTGCCCGCGATCAGTTCGGTATTGGCCGCGGCGGGGTAGTGCTGAAGGTTGCGGCTGCCCGGAAAACCGCCACCCTCGGGATTCTTCATCAGCCCCAGCGCCATCGAGGCCAGCACCTGCTCGGCGACATAGACCAGCAGCAGCGAGACGAGGATCTCGTTGGTCCGGAACCGCGTCTTGAGGATCGCCGGGATCATCGCCCAGGCCCAGCCGCCCAGCGCCCCGGCCAGCACCATCAGCGGGAACAGGAACCACGCATCCAGCGGGTAAAGTGCCAGCGCCACGCCAGCGCCCGCAAGCGCGCCCATGATGTATTGCCCCTCGGCCCCGATATTCCAGATGCCCGCGCGAAAGCCCAGCGACAGACCCGTGGCGATCAGGATCAGCGGCCCCGCCTTGACCAGCAATTGCGGGCGCGAATAGCTGGCGAACTGCTCGTGAAACAACGGATCCCAGAAGATCGTGCGGATCGCCACGACCGGATCCTTGCCCAGAAGGGCGAACATCAGCCCGCCCGCCACCATGGTCAGCGCCACGGCCAGCAGCGGCGTTGCCACGGTCCAGGCCCGCGAGGGCTGGGGGCGTTTCTCAAGGCGGATCATGGCTGCTCCTCACTCGGCCACATGCGCCACCTCCATGTCATGGGCGCCACCCAGCATCAGCCCGATTTCCTCCAGCGTCAGCCCCTGCGCCGGGCGGGGCGGCGACAGGCGGCCCTCGTTCAGCGCGGCGAAGCGGTCCGAGATCTCCATCAGCTCGTCCAGATCCTGGCTGATGACGATCACCGCTGTCCCCGATGCGGCCAGATCCAGCAGCGCCTGCCGGATCGCCGCGGCGGCGGACGCATCCACGCCCCAGGTCGGCTGGTTCACGACCAGCACCTCGGGACGCTGCAAGACCTCGCGCCCAATCACGAATTTCTGCAGGTTGCCGCCCGACAGCGAGCGCGCGGCATTGCCGGGGCCGGGGGTGCGCACGTCGAAGGCCGCGATGACCCTCTCGGCAAAGGCCTTCGCGGCGGGCCATTTCAGAAAACCCCGCGCCGCCAGCCCCTCGCGGATCGCCGCCGTCAGCATGGCGTTCTCGGTCAGGCTCATGTCGGGGGCTGCGGCATGGCCCAGCCGTTCCTCGGGCGCGGCCAGCACGGCGACGCGGCGCCGGGGGCCGGGGCCGAGCGCGCCGATCGGCTGGCCCCGGAGCCGGACCGCACCGGCGGCGACGGCGGCCTCGCCCGACAGCGCGTCCAGCAATTCGTCCTGGCCGTTGCCCGCCACCCCGCCGATGCCGAGGATCTCGCCCGCCCGGACGGAAAACGAGACGTCGCGCAAGGACGTGCCGAAGGGGTTTGCCGATGGCAGGGACAGCCCCGACACCTCCAGCACGACGCCGCCCGGATTGCCGCCCGCCCGCGACGGGGCGGTCAGTTTCGCCCCCACCATCATCTCGGCGAGGTCCGCGGCGGTCTTCTCGCGCGGGTTGCAGCTTTCGACGACGCGGCCGCGGCGCAGGATCGTCGCCCGGTCGCAAAGCGAGCGGATTTCCTCGAGCTTGTGCGAGATATAGAGGATCGCGGTGCCTTCGGCGGCCAGTTTCCGCAGCGTGGCGAACAGGATCGCAACCTCCTGCGGGGTCAGCACGCTGGTCGGTTCGTCCATGATCAGCAGGCGCGGATCCTGCAACAGGCAGCGGATGATCTCGACCCGCTGGCGTTCGCCCGCGGACAGGCCGCCCACCAGCCGGTCGGGTGTCAGCGGCAGGCCGTAGGTTTCGCTGACCTCGCGGATGCGGGCGGCGAGCCGACGCATCGGCGGCGGGGTCTCCATCCCCAGCGCGATGTTCTCGGCGACGCTCAGCGCGTCGAACAGGCTGAAATGCTGGAACACCAGCGCCACGCCCGAGGCGCGCGCGGCGCCGGGACCGGCAGGGGCATAAGGCTGACCGCGCAGGGTCATGCGGCCGGCATCGGGCTGGGCGAGGCCATAGATCATCTTGACCAGCGTGGACTTGCCCGCGCCGTTCTCGCCCAGAAGCGCGTGAATCTCGCCCTCGGCGATGTCGAAATCGACGCGATCATTGGCGACCACCCCGGGATAGGCCTTGGTCAGGCCCTCGACTGTCAGAAGCGCTTTCACCCGGCGGTCTCTCCGCGGCCGTTCTCCGTCCATCGCTTCTAGACCGCCCGCCTGCGCGGCTGCAACGGTCTCGGGCCGCGCAAGGCGGGGGCGGGCACGGTTTGCAGGCAAATGCCTGAAAAATGCCCATTTGCGGTGGCGCGACGCACGGGCCTTTGACCGCGGCGGCGCCGCGGCCTAGCCTGACAGGGCGGCCACAGGAGGAGGCGGATGTTCCCCCACGCCCTGCACCATGTCCAGCTTGCGATGCCCCAGGGCGGCGCGGCCGAGGCGCGCGCGTTCTATGGCGACTTGCTTGGCCTCGACGAGGAGGAGGGCCCCGGCGCGCCCCCGGACGAGCTGTGGTTCCGCCGCGGAGAGTTGCGGATCCGGCTGGGCGTCGAGCCCGGCTTTCGCCCGGCGCGCAAGGCGCATCCGGCGCTGATGGTGCGCAAGCTCGATGCGCTGGCCGAGCGGCTGGAGCGGGCCGGGCTCGACCTGCGCCGGGATGACCGCCTGCCGGGGCCGCGCCGGGTCTGTATCGACGATCCGTTCGGCAACCGGATCGAGCTGGTGGAAGGCGCGGTCTGAGCGGGCGGGGGGCGCTCCCGCCCCGGGGACCGCGCGGGGCTTGCGCCCCGCTTGCCCGGGGTTGGGCGTGGCGCCCGGCGATGCCGGGCGCGCGCTCCGCGCGGGGATATTTAAGGCCAGAAGAAGATGCGGTGCGGGCTTTTCGGCGGGCGGTGCGGGGGCTAGGGTCGCGCAATGGCTGCGCCGCGATTCATCCATCTTCGACTGCATACCGAATACTCGCTGCTCGAGGGGGCGGTGCGGCTGAAGACGCTGCCCGACCTGTGCAAGGCGGCAGGCATGCCCGCCGTGGCCGTGACCGATACCAACAACATGTTCGCCGCGCTGGAATTCTCGGTTCTGGCGACGGGCGCGGGCATCCAGCCGATCCTGGGCTGCCAGATCGACCTTGCCCATGATCCGGTTGCCCCCGGCGAACGGCCGCGCCCGCCTGCGCCGGTCGTGCTGCTGGCGCAGAACGAGGCGGGCTATGGCAACCTGATGAAGCTGAATTCCTGCCTGTACCTGGGCAAGGCGGGGCAGCTGCCGCAGGTCACGCAAGAGGAACTGGAGGCGCATGCGGCCGGGCTGATCTGTCTGACCGGCGGGCCGGACGGGCCGTTGGGGCGGTTCCTGCGGGCCGGTCAGCGGGGCAAGGCCGAGGCGCTGGCGGCACGGCTGGCGCGCGCCTTTCCTGGGCGGCTTTATGTCGAGTTGCAGCGCCATCCGGGCGCGGGCGGACGGCTGACCGAGGCCGAGGCGGCGACCGAGCGCGGCCATGTCGAGATCGCCTATGCGATGGACCTGCCGCTGGTCGCGACCAATGACGTGCATTTCCCGAAGTCCGAGATGTTCGAGGCCCATGACGCGCTCCTGTGCATCGCGGATGGGGCCTATGTCGATCAGGCCGAGCCGCGCCGTCGGCTGACGCCGCAGCATCATTTCAAGTCGCCCGAGGAAATGGCGGCGCTGTTCGCCGACCTGCCCGAGGCGATCGCGAACACGGTCGAGATCGCGCGCCGCTGTGCCTTCAAGGCGGCCAAGCGCGCGCCGATCCTGCCCCGCTTTGCCGAGGACGAGGTCGAGGAACTGCGCCGCCAGGCCAGGGAGGGTCTTGCAGCGCGGCTGGCGGTGATCCCTCATGCCGCGCCGTTGGAGGAGTACGAGAAGCGGCTGGAGTTCGAGCTGGGCATCATCGAGGGGATGGGCTTTCCCGGGTATTTCCTGATCGTGGCCGATTTCATCAAATGGGCCAAGGATCACGGCATCCCGGTAGGGCCGGGGCGGGGGTCGGGCGCGGGCAGCCTTGTGGCCTATGCGCTGACGATCACCGATCTGGATCCGTTGCGCTACAGCCTGCTGTTCGAACGCTTCCTGAACCCCGAGCGGGTGTCGATGCCCGATTTCGACATCGACTTCTGCATGGACCGGCGCGAAGAGGTGATCGCCTATGTCCAGCAGCGCTATGGCCGCGAGAAGGTGGCGCAGATCATCACCTTCGGCGCGCTTCTGTCCAAGGCCGCCGTGCGCGACGTGGGCCGCGTTTTGCAGATGCCCTATGGCCAGGTCGACAAGCTGTCGAAGCTGATCCCGGTCGAGGGGGTCAAGCCCGTGAGCATCGAGAAGGCGCTGGCCGACGAGCCCCGCCTGCGCGAGGCCGCCCGCGTCGAGGAGGTGGTGGACCGGCTTCTGACCTATGGCCAGCAGGTCGAGGGGTTGCTCCGCAATGCCTCGACGCATGCCGCGGGGGTGGTGATCGGCGACCGGCCGCTGGACGAGCTGGTGCCGCTCTATCAGGACCCGCGATCCGACATGCCCGCGACCCAGTTCAACATGAAATGGGTCGAGGCGGCGGGGCTGGTCAAGTTCGACTTCCTCGGGCTGAAGACGCTGACCGTCATCCAGAACGCAATCGACCTGATCCGCGCGGGCGGGCGGGCCCTGCACGAGGGCGCGGACGGCACGCCGCTTTACCAGCCCAAACCCGGCGCCGAGAACGATATCGGGCATATCCCGCTGGACGATCCGAAGACCTACGAGCTTTACGCCAGCGCCCGCACGGTCGCGGTGTTCCAAGTGGAAAGCTCGGGCATGATGGACGCGCTGCGCCGGATGAAGCCCACCTGCATCGAGGATATCGTCGCGCTGGTGGCGCTGTATCGTCCCGGCCCGATGGAGAACATCCCCGCCTATTGCGAGGTCAAGCACGGGCTCAGGCCGCTGGAATCGATCCATCCCTCGATCGACCACATCCTGGCGGAAACCCAGGGCATCATCGTCTACCAGGAACAGGTGATGCAGATCGCGCAGGTGATGGCGGGCTATTCGCTTGGCGGCGCCGACCTGTTGCGCCGCGCGATGGGCAAGAAGATCGCCGAGGAAATGGCCAAGGAGCGGCCGAAATTCGTCGAGGGCGCGGTGGCGAACGGCGTGCCCAAGCAGAAGGCGGGCGAGGTCTTCGACCTGCTGGAGAAATTCGCCAATTACGGCTTCAACAAGTCGCATGCGGCGGCCTATGCGGTGGTCAGCTACCAGACCGCCTGGCTCAAGGCCAATCACCCGGTCGAGTTCATGGCCGGGGTGATGAATTGCGATATCCACCTGACCGACAAGCTGGGCATCTATGCCGAAGAAGTCCGCCGCGGGCTGGGCATCGGCATCGTGCCGCCCTGCGTGAACCGCTCGCAGGCGGGTTTTTCGGTCAGCGGGGGGCGGTTGGTCTATGCGCTGGGTGCGCTCAAGAATGTCGGTGTCGAGGCGATGCGCCTGATCGTCGAGGCGCGCGGCGACCGGCCCTTTGCCACGATCTTCGATCTTGCCCGGCGGGTGGATCTGAAACGCATCGGCAAGCGGCCGCTGGAGATGCTGGCCCGCGCGGGCGCCTTCGACCAGCTTGACCCGAACCGGCGGCGGGTCTTCGACAGCCTGGATGCGCTGTCGGCCTGGTCCGCCGCGATCCATGACCAGCGCGGCTCGGCGCAGGTGTCGCTTTTCGGCGAGGCGGGCGACGACCTGCCCGAGCCGCGGCTGGCCCCGGTTGCCGACTGGCTGCCCGCCGAGCGGCTGGCCGAGGAACACAAGGCGGTCGGCTTCTACCTGTCGGGCCATCCGCTGGACGATTACATGGCGGCGCTGAAGCGCAAGTCCGTGCTCAGCCTTGCCGCCGCGCGCGAGACGGCCGAGCGCAGCGGGGGGGCGGTCGTCAAGGTGGGCGTGCTGGTCTCGGGCCTGCGCGAGATGAAAAGCGCCAAGGGCACGCGCTATTTCCGCATGGACCTGTCCGACCCCACCGGCCAGCTTGCGGGCGTCGCCATGTTCCCGCGCGAAGAGGCCGATCTTGCCGCCGCGCGCAAGGTGTTCGAGACCACCGACAAGGTGGTGGCGACGCTGGAAGGCCGGTTCAGCGAGGGCCAGTTCGATCCGACGATCCGCGGCGTTCAGCCTATGGATTCCGCGATTGCCGATGCGGGCGCGGCGGGGCTGGAAATCACCATCGAGACCGCCGAGGCGGCGCAATGCGTGCGCGGCCTGCTGGACCAGTTGGGCGCAGCGCCACGGGGCAGGGCGGGCGGGCCGATCCGGCTGCGGGTGCTGAACCTGCAATTGACGGTCGAGGGCGAGACGCAGCTGCGCGATTGCTGCCTGCGGCTGCGCGGCACCTATCCGGTGACGCCCGCGGTCAAGGGTGCGCTGAAATCTCTGCCGGGCGTGGCGCTGGTCGAGGAATTCTGATGGCCGCACCCGGTCTGCGGGCTGGCCGAGGCCAGGGGCCTGCGCTAGAACCCCGTTAACCGACCGAGCCCGCGCGCCCATGCATTCCGAACTGATCGTCTCGACCTACAACAATCCCCGCTCCCTGGCCCTGTGCCTGGAATCGGTGGCCATGCAGCGGGTCATGCCCGACGGCATCTGCATCGCCGATGACGGATCCGGCCCCGAAACCCGGGCGGTGATCGACGCCTTCGCCGCGCGCCATCCGGATCTTGCGCTGCGTCACCTCTGGCACGAGGATCGGGGCTTCGAGAAGAACGCGATCCTGAACAAGGCGATTGCCAGTTCCTCCGCCGAGCTGTTGGTCTTCATCGACGGCGACGTGATGATCCATCCCGATTTCGTGGCCCGACATCTGCGCCTGACCCGGCCCGGACGATTCTCGACCGGCAGCCTGATCCGGCTGGACGCCGAAGCCACGGCAAGCGTGACGCCCGAGATGGTGCAAAGCGGGCAGGTCTTCGACCGGGGCTGGCTGCGCCGCAACCGGGCGATCCGCAAGCTGTCGACCTGGCTCAAGACGCGCCCCTTCCCGGTGCCGGTCATGGCGGCCCTCGACCTGGTATCGCCCGTCCGCCGGGCGCTGTGCGGGGCGAATGCCTCGGTCTGGCGCAGCGATCTTCTGGCGATCAACGGCTATGACGAGACGATCAAATATGGCGGCGGTGACAAGCATCTTGGCGTGCGGCTGAACAATGCAGGCGTGCGCGGGCGGCATCTGCGGTTTACCGCGCCGCTGGTTCATCTCGACCATCCCCGCGGCTATGCTGACCCGGACAGGATGCGCCAGCACAAGGCGATGATCCGCGCCGCCCGCAAGAGCGGCGAGGCACGCACCCCCAATGGCATCGTGAAGGATGGCGAAGGCGGACGGGCCGACGCCTGACGCGATCACCAATGCGGCGGTTTCTGGTCGGCCAGCGGCACCGTGCCGCCCGCCTCGAACTCGCGCCCGGCCTCGCGGTCCAGCAGCATGTCCACCTGCCGGCGCAAGAGGTCGATCTCGCGCCCGCGCCGGGCCAGTTCGTCGGACAGGTCCTCGACCTCGCGGATCAGTTGCGCGATCCGTTCTTCCAGTGCCCATCCCTCGGCCATGCCTGTCCTCCTGCGCCACCTTGCCCCGCCGCCCCCCATCCGCTAGACCCCGCGCGACAGCGCAAGGGACGGGCGAGACAGCCATGGCCAAGGATACCAAAACCCGGCGCCCAAGGGCCGAAACGCCCAAGGGCTTTCGCGACTATTTCGGCGCGGACGTGACCGAGCGCAAGGCGATGCTGGACAGGATCGCCGCGGTCTATCACCGCTACGGCTTCGATCCGCTGGAAACCTCGGCGGTCGAGACGCTGGACGCGCTGGGCAAGTACCTGCCCGATGTCGACCGCCCCAATGCCGGTGTCTTCGGCTGGCAGGAGGAGGATGGCGACTGGCTGGCGCTGCGCTATGACCTGACAGCACCCTTGGCCCGTGTCGCCGCGCAATACCGCAACGACCTGCCCACCCCCTATCGCCGCTACGCCATGGGGCCGGTCTGGCGCAACGAGAAGCCGGGGCCGGGCCGGTTCCGCCAGTTCTATCAATGCGATGCCGATACGGTGGGCGCCGCGACGGTGGCCGCCGATGCCGAGATCTGCGCCATGCTGGCCGACGCGCTGGAGGCCGTGGGGATCGAGCGCGGCGACTACATCGTGCGGGTGAACAACCGGAAGGTGCTGAACGGGGTTCTGGATGTAATCGGGCTTAACAAGGCCTACCCGGAAGGCGACGATCTGCGAGGAACCGTCGAGGCGGCGTACTCTGAGGTCATCCGAAAAGATGTGGAGAAGTTAGCCTCTGAAGACGTGCTGCGGACTATCGACAAGTTCGACAAGGTCGGCATTGATGGGGTGTTCGAGCTTCTGACGTCCGGACGCAAGGATCAGTCTGGTGCGTTCATTGAGGGCGTTGGCCTCGATCCGCACGACGCACGTGTGGTCTTGAGTTTCTTGACTGCTAAAGGGAGCACCAACAAGGACACCATCGCAAACCTGCGAAAAGCCGTCGTTGGATCGCAAGTCGGCATCGAAGGCGCTGATGAATTGGAGCAGATGGTAGGCTTGCTGCAAGCCCAAGGCTACGGCCCCGACCGCATCGTGATCGACCCCTCCGTGGTCCGCGGCCTCGGCTACTACACCGGCCCCGTCTTCGAGGCCGAACTGACCTTCGAGATCCTCGACGAAAAGGGCCGTCCGCGGCAGTTCGGTTCGGTCGCGGGGGGCGGGCGCTACGATGGCCTCGTGGAACGCTTTACCGGGCAGAAGGTGCCCGCGACGGGCGTGTCCATCGGCGTCGACCGGCTGCTGGCTGCGCTGCGGGCCAAGGGGCGGGCGGGGCAGACCATGCAGGGTCCCGTGATCGTCACCGTGATGGATCGCGACCGGATGGCCGATTACCAGGCGATGGTCGGCGAGTTGCGCGCTGCCGACATCCGCGCCGAGGTCTATCTGGGCAACCCGAAGAATTTCGGCAACCAGTTGAAATATGCCGACAGGCGCGGCTCGCCCGTGGCCGTCATCCAGGGCGGCGACGAGGCCGCGCGCGATGTCGTCCAGATCAAGGATCTGGTGCTGGGCGCGAAGATCGCTGAAAGCGCCAGCCTCGAGGAATGGAAGTCGCAGCCCGCCCAGTTCGAGGCCCCGCGCGCCGAACTGGTGGCACAGGTGAAACGGCTGCTGGCCCGGAACGGGGACTGAGCGATGGCGTCCAAGGCCGAGATCCTGGCGCAGGCCGAGCGGCTGCACGCCTTTTTCCGCAATGCGGGCGCGGACCCCGTGCAGGCCGCGATCCTGCAACCGGCGGACACGCTTCTGGACCTTTACGGCGAGGATATCCGCGCGCGCGCCTATGTCACCGCCGATGCGGCGCGGGGCGAACAGATGCTGCGCCCCGATTTCACCGTGCCGGTGGTGCAGATGCACATGCAGGCGGGCGGCGATCCGGCGCGCTACACCTATTGCGGCGAGGTGTTCCGCCGCCAGGAACGCGACCCGAACCGGCCCAACGAATATATCCAGGTGGGCTACGAGCTGTTCGGCGGCGAGAACCCGGCCGAGGCCGATGCCGAAGTGTTCGCGCTGTTCTCCGAGGTGCTGTCGCCGCTAGGCCTGCGCGCCGCGACCGGCGATATCGGGCTTCTGCTGGCCGCCATCGGGGGGCTGTCGACCACGCCCAAGCGCAAGGCGGCGCTGCGTCGCCATGTCTGGCGCCCGCGCCGGTTCCGCGCGCTGCTGGACCGGTTCGGCGGCCGCGCACCCGTGCCCGAGGCGCGCAAACGGCTTCTGGCCGAGATCGAGGCGAAGGGGGGCGCGGCGATCCTGGATGCGGCCGGACCCGAGATCGGCCTGCGCTCGCGCGCGGATGTGGCCGCGCGCCTTGAAACGCTGGTGCAGGATGCCGCCGAGCCGCCGATTTCGGCGGCCGAGGTCGAGTTGCTGGACGACATGCTGTCGATCCGCGAAACCTGTCCGAACGCGCTGGCCCATATGCGCGACATCGCCGTGGACCTGCCCGCCATCGCGCCCGCGCTCGACCTGCTGGAAGCGCGGCTCGAGGCGCTGGAGGGGCAGGGGATCGACGTCGATCTGCTGGATTTCGAGGCCAGCTATGGCCGCACCACGATGGAATATTACGACGGCTTCGTCTTCGGCTTCTACGCCGAAACCCGGCCCGACCTGCCGCCCGTGGCCTCGGGCGGTCGCTATGACGCGCTGACCCGCATCCTGGGCCAGGGCCGCGCGGTGCCTGCGGTGGGCGGCGTGATCCGGCCCGAACTGGTGCTGGCCCTGACACGGGAGGGCGGGCAATGACGCTGAAGCTGGGCGTGCCGTCCAAGGGGCGGCTGATGGACAAGACCTTCGACTGGTTCGCGGGCCATGGGGTGAACATCCGCCGCACCGGGTCCGAACGCGAATATTCCGGCGCGGTCGAGGGCATCGCGGGGGTGGAACTGGTGCTGCTTTCGGCGGGCGAGATCCCGCGCGAACTGGCCGCGGGTCGGATCCATCTGGGCGTGACGGGGTCGGATCTGGTGCAGGAGCGGATCGCCGACTGGGAAACGCGCGTCGTGGCGCTGGAGCCGATGGGCTTCGGTTATGCCGATCTGGTGATCGCGGTGCCGCGCTGCTGGGCGGATGTCGACACGCTGGACGATCTGGACGCGGCCGCAGCGGCGTTCCGGGCGGCGCATGGGCACCGGCTGCGCATCGCGACCAAGTATCACCGACTGGTGCGCGAGTTCCTGCGCGAGGCGGGCGTGGCCGATTACCAGTTGGTCGACAGCCAGGGCGCGACCGAAGGAACGGTCAAGAACCTGACCGCCGAGGCGATCGCCGACATCACCTCGACCGGCGAGACGCTGCGCGCGAACCACCTGAAGATCCTGTCCGACGGTCTGATCCACCGCAGCCAGGCGACGCTGTTCAAGGCGCGCGCGGCGAATTGGGACGGGGCGGCGCATGACAGCTTCCGCGCGCTGGCCGCACGTCTGGGGCTTGACGCCTGAGGCGCGCGCCCTCAGCGCACCCCGATCTCGGCCAGTGCCGCCATCAGCCCGGGCGGCAGGCTGTCCTCATGCGCGCGGGCGCCGGACAGGTCGCGCGGCGACTCGCGCGGGTCGAGATAGCGCCAGCCCTGGAACGGCCGGCGTGGCGCGGCCTCGGTCCGGATCACCTGTGAGTCCAGCACGATGGCACACCGCGCGATCCCGTCCGCTCCGGTCACCGGGTCCAGCCGTAGCACCCGCTGCCGCGCCAGGATCACCCCCTTGAACACCCAGTAAAGCGAGCCGCCCGCCAGCACCTCGTCGGCGCGCTTCGGCCACATCCGCGTGACATGGCACGGCAACCCGTCAGGCCCGAGGGCACGCGGATTTCGCTGCCATTCCAGCAGATCCTCGACCCGCTCGGCGCCCACGCAGAGCTTCACCAGATTGACATGGGCCGCCGCCATCTTGCCCCCAGATTCTGTTGATGAACGCCAAGCCTAGGCTAATTGTTGCGGAGTTCAAGGCGGACCCGTATTGTGGAAGGCCCGCCGACTTTCCGAGGATTCCCCAGATGACCCGCTTCTCCGCCCCCATCGCCGAACAGATCTGGGACATGAAATACCGCCTCAAGGCGGCCGACGGCGCGCCCGTCGATCTGACGGTCGAGGATACCTGGCGGCGCATCGCCCGCGCGCTGGCCGAGCCCGAGGCGGATCCCACCCTCTGGGAGGACCGGTTCTATGCCGCGCTCGAGGATTTCCGCTTCCTGCCCGCAGGCCGTATCACGGCGGGCGCGGGCACCGGGCGGTCGGTGACGCTGTTCAACTGCTTCGTGATGGGCACGATCCCCGATTCCATGGCGGGCATCTTCGACATGCTCAAGGAGGCCGCGCTGACGATGCAGCAGGGCGGCGGCATCGGTTACGATTTCTCGACCATCCGGCCGCGCGGCGCCGATGTGCTGGGGGTGGCGGCGGATGCCTCGGGGCCGTTGTCCTTCATGGATGTCTGGGACGCGATGTGCCGCACGATCATGTCCGCGGGTTCGCGCCGCGGCGCGATGATGGCGACGATGCGCTGCGATCACCCCGATATCGAGGCCTTCATCACCGCCAAGCAGGATCCCGCTAGGCTGCGCAACTTCAATCTCAGCGTGCTGGTGACGGATGCCTTCATGGCGGCGGTCAAGGACGACAAGCCGTGGGAACTGCATTTCGGCGGCAAGGTCTATCACACGGTCGAGACGCGTGACCTGTGGAACCGGATCATGCGCGCGACCTACGATTATGCCGAGCCGGGCGTGATCTTCATCGACCGCATCAACGCGATGAACAACCTCGCCTATTGCGAGACGATCGCCGCCACCAATCCCTGCGGCGAGCAGCCCCTGCCGCCCTATGGCGCCTGCCTGCTGGGCTCGATCAACCTCGCCCGGCTGGTGCGCGACCCGTTCGAGAGCATCGCGGAACTGGACGAGGCGGCGCTCGACGACCTGGTGGCGACCGCGGTCCGGATGATGGACAACGTGGTCGACGTCTCGCGCTTTGCCCTCGACCAGCAGGCGCAGGAGGCGTGCGCCAAGCGCCGGATTGGCCTCGGGGTCACCGGGCTGGCCGACGCGCTCCTGATGGTAGGGCTGCGCTACGGCTCGGACGAGGCCGCGCGGCAGACCGAACGCTGGCTCCACCGGATCGCCCGCGCCGCCTACCTGGCGTCGGTCGAGCTCGCGAAGGAAAAGGGGCCGTTCCCCCTGTTCGACGCCGAGAAATACCTGGAAAGCGGGTCCCTGACCCACATGGACGAGGACGTGCGCGCCGCCATCGCCGAACATGGCATCCGCAACGCGCTGCTGACCTCGATCGCACCGACCGGCACGATCAGCCTTTACGCCGGCAACGTGTCCTCGGGCATCGAGCCGGTCTTCGCCTACAGCTATACCCGGAAGGTCCTGCAGCGCGATGGTTCGCGCACCGAGGAGGAGGTGGTCGACTACGCCGTGCAGATGTGGCGCGAGAAGTTCGGCGAGGCCGCTTTGCCCGACTATTTCGTGAACGCCCAGACGCTGACCCCGGCCGAGCATGTCAAGATGCAGGCCGCGGCCCAGAAATGGGTGGATTCGTCGATCTCCAAGACGATCAACTGCTCCGTGGACATCTCGTTCGACGCGTTCAAGGACGTCTACCTGCAGGCCTACGAGACCGGCTGCAAGGGCTGCACCACCTACCGGCCGAACGAGGTGACGGGCAGCGTGCTGGCGGTGTCGGAATCCTCGGACAAGACGCCCGAAGCCGAAAGCGGGGCGGATGTCGTCTACCTGTCCGACCCGCTTGACCGGCCGCACGCGCTGGAGGGCAACACCTACAAGCTGAAATGGCCCGACAGCGAGCACGCGATCTACATCACCATCAACGACATCGTGATGGGCGGCCGCCGGCGGCCCTTCGAGGTGTTCATCAATTCCAAGAACATGGAGCATTTCGCCTGGACGGTGGCGCTGACGCGGATGATCTCGGCGGTTTTCCGGCGCGGCGGCGACGTGAGTTTCGTGGTGGAGGAACTGAAGGCGGTGTTCGACCCGCGCGGCGGGGCCTGGATGCAGGGCAAGTACATCCCCTCGATTCTCGCCGCCATCGGCGGGGTGATCGAGCGGCACCTCATCTCTATCGGGTTCATCGAGGCCGAGGGGGCGGGGCTGAAGACCGATCCCCGGGCCCAGGCCCTGGCGGTGGGCGAGGCCCCGCGCGGCCCGGCCTGCCCGGCCTGCGGCGCCTACGAGATGCGCATGGTCGAAGGCTGCATGACCTGCATGAATTGCGGCCACTCGAAATGCAGCTGACGCTAGAGTCAGGACTACTGTCTGGTGGGGCAATTAAAGCCCATTTTGGCGATTTCGGCGCCCATTTTCAGGGGCTTTCGCGCCCATGGGCTGCTAAGTGCCGGAAATAAAAAAGGGTTGCGCGAAGCCTGGCTGAGGGGTCCGCTTTCGGGTCCCTCGTGGGCGTTCTGGCCTCCTTTTCCCGGGGCTTTCCTTCCGAAGCCCCCGGGAAAAGGAGACCGCGCCCCCAGAGAGACCGACATCCCACCACACCTTCCGGGTCCGATTTGACGCAGCACGGATCGCTGCAGCACAAGAAGAGGACCACATCATGTTCCACCCGAATACCCCGGTCCCGGGCCCGGAAATCCATATCGCCACCGCGATCCGAGAGGCGCGGCAATCCTGGAGGGTCTTCGACGACCTGCTGGACCTGCTGCCCCGCCACCGGCATCGCATGGTGCACGATTGCAGGGCGGCGTTCCTGGAGGGCGACGTCTTCACCAAACGGCTCCGCCAGGATCTCGAGAGCCTCCTCGATGATCTGGCCTCGAACCTCGAGCGCGAGACGGAGTGGCGTATCGCCACGGTCGAGGTTGGCGCCATCGGCGACGAACCGCTCTTCGACGACCGGCTTGTACGCTCGCGGACAGACCGGGGCCTTGCGCTGGCGAAGGTTCTGGATCGCTTGTCTGGCCCGGCCGAAAAGATCCTGCATGCACATGCTCTGATCGACGCCCAGCAGGTGTTCGACCGCCTGCAACCCACCTGACACCGGCGGCCGCGGCATGACCGCGGCCGCCCTCCCTTTCGTTCAAGGCGAAGGTCGGTGAGCATACCCTCCAGGCCCGTGACACTTGCGGCAGGCCGGCTGGGGTTAGAATTCTCCGAGCTTCATCGGGCCCTGTTTCCAGCCCGTGCGGCAGGCCGGCGGCCCCTCGTTCTCGTGGTGCGGTGTCGTTCATCGAGATCCGGAACGGATGCGGGCTCTTTCGGGCAAGGCCCGAAGACGCCACCGCCGGAGCGGTGATCCCATGCCGGACCTCTTTACCGCCCGCCAGCCGAGAACCGCCGTCAGTACGGCGGCTCAGCCTGATTGGCCGCCGTTTGCTTCCATAGAAATCGCCAAGGTGTGACGATGAACGACCATACTTCCCCAAACGATCGAAATGCCACCGCGCAGGACACGCGCGTCGAGGACCTGTCCCTTGTGCAAGTGGAGATGCAAGCGCGGCATCCGGATCTCGACCTGGGGTTTTGCGCTCAGTGCCACTACGGGCCGCCGAATTTCGCCTTTCTGGTGGTCTATGGTGTTGATCATGATACGCTGAGACGAAGGGCAATCCGGGCAGAAGCCAAAGGCTTGCTGGAACGATTGGGACATCGCGTGGAGCTTCAGCCTGGTCGTGATGTCTATTGTCTTGATCCGTGGGCTCCGGAGGGTGCGCATGAGCGGATGACGATGCTGCTAGGAATCCGAACGCGCCTTGCCCAGGCGGGTCGTGTCTTTCGCGGTAAGGGGACCTGATCAACACAGCGAAACCCGTCGCTGGCGACGCTTCTGATCAAAAAAAATCCGGCCCCTTGATGGGGCCGGATCGAACGGGGTTCATATGCCTGCCGGAACGTCTCCGGACATCCTGGGCGGGAGTATCCCGCCCCCTGGCCCTAGTCGGCGCTTCCGGGCTTGCGGATCGTCCAGGAATTGGAGCTCCGCGGCCGTGCGGGACGCGGTGCGGCCGGTGTCTGCGAGATCGCCGCCTGCGGCTCCTCTTCCGGGGCGCGGGGTTCGATCACCCGGCCAACGCCATCGACCGGCGTGCGGGTCTTGGGGGTGTTGCCGGTGATATGGAACCCTGCGAAGAGGCTTTCCTCGAGATGCTTGAGGCGCTCGGCGGTGATCGGCTTGTCGACCAGGCCATACTGCAGTTGCTTGCGCGTGTTCAACGCCTCGATGTCATCGAGCGCGCGGAACACGACCTCTTCTTCCCAGGCCTTGCGGGAGGCCGATTTCGTCCGCAGCGCCCGCCGCGCCGCGACCCACGTATGGGCATCCACCCCGTCGAACCCGGCATGAACGGCGCGGGCCTCGTGCGCCTGCCCATCGATCACGACCTCGACGGCGCCGAGATCCTCCGGATCCCAGCGAAGCTCGACGGTCTTGTGGCCACCCTCGATGACCGTGGCGGCGAGCGCCTCGTGATGGTAACGGACCCCGAGCACCCGAACCCCTTCGCGGGTGAGGCGCCGGTTCAGACGGAGACCGAAGGCACAGCGCTTCGTGCGCATCTCCGGCGCAGCCCGGAGCGGGAAGTTGCCATCCCTCAGATCGCTTTCCCACTGCTGGAGCGGCGTGCGGAGGCCGAGCCCCTCGTGCGGCGTGTTGTGATAGACGTCGACGATCCAGCGCACCAGAGCATAGCACAGGTCCTCGGTGTCCAGGCAGGCGTGCGCTTCGGCCGGGTGATCCCCCCGCGTGGCGACATCGCCGAAGGTACGACCGTTCAGCATCGGCAGGAGCCGCGTGGCCGCCGTCTGGAACACCCTTTCGATATGTCCACGCATGCCGGGAAGACCCGCGATCGTCCGTTCCAGCGTGATATCGAGCGTCGCGCAGGCGTCGGTGAATGCGGTCGATTTGAACGCCGCGCCGTTGTCGGACACCAGCAGTTCCGGCGTCGCGAACTGGTTCCACGCGACCTTTGCACCCGCGGCGTTCGCAAACCGGCCCTTGTCGCTGACCACCATGCGCAGGCACTGGGCGGCGGCGCTGGTCTTGGGATTCCGCGTCAGCGTCATGCCCACGATGAGCTTGGTCCGGCAATCGATCGCGGCCACCAGCCACCAGCGGCCTTTCCCGTCATCGAGGCCGAGATCCTTGAGATCTTCCTCGGTGAAATACTGGTCTATTCCCGCCTTGGCCATGATCGTCACGAGATCGATCTTCCACTCGTCGATCTCGACCCGTTCGAACGGGCGGGAGACCTCGAGCCCACGCCCGACCGGCCGAAGTCTTTTCATCGCCTCCTGTTCGCCGTAGCGACACACGAGCACCTCGAAGCGGCTGAACGACTTGATGCACTGGCGCACGGCCTCGCGGCTGGGCACGCGGAGCTTCGGCCGCCCATCGGCCAAGCGGTCGGCATTCTCCTTCCTAAACGCGCGCTCGACGTCGGTCACGGTCTTCGACATCGGCGGTCGGTTGAGTGTCAAGTAGCTTTCCCGAACGGTCTTCCCGAGCAGGGCGTTTTCTTCGGCAGTGAAATAGCTCGTCCGGTTGCCACGATTCGAAAACCGATCGATCAGCCCCGCCTTGCCGGATTTTGCGACGCGGGCCACCCAGCGCCGCAGCGTGGTCGGATGTACGGGAGCAACCGTCTGAAGGGTTCCACCACCTTTGGGCTTCCGCCCCTTGCCCGCTGCGGCTTGCTGCTTGCGCCATTCAAGCTCCGGGTCGACCTGGTCGGCCAGATACGCGGACGCACGCCGGCAGATATCGTCCATATGCGCCTCGATGGAGGCGTCGGTCATCTGCATCACGCCCTCGGCCCGGACCTCGTTGAACGCTTCGACCAAGGCGTGCCGCTGGTCGATCCGCGCGCGTTGCTTGGGTGTCAGCGTGGCCAGCGAGGACCCTGTTCCACCGCTGGGCTGGCGCCGGGTGCGCAGCTCTTTCGGCAGGAAATACTCGATCTCGTGCCGGACCTTGCCGGCGGCATTGAGCCGGTTCAGATGCCCGAATTCGAAAACCTGGGCCGCACCCTCGCCCTCGGCAGGGACCAGGGCATAGGCATCTTGCATCATGTAACCGAGACGGAACGCCTGACCGTCGATCGTCACGCGGTCCTCGCGACCGATCTGGAAGCGGGGGAAACGGCGGTCGAAATCCAGGCTCATTTGGAGTCTCCTTTCCAGCAGACCAGTGTTTTCGGGGTGATGGGTTCATGCCGGACGGTGCGAAGCACGCCGGCGCGCACCAGGCGCAGAAGCGCGCGGTAGCCGCGGGCGTGCAGGCCGGTGGCCACGGTGAGATCTTGCAAGGAGCGGCCCCCGACAAGGCCGGATGCGACGGCGCGGGCGACGTGTTCCGCATCCGGATCGGGCCGCCTGACCGCGGCCAGGATCTTCGCGTTGTGAAGGTCGACCGGGTCGATATCGGCCTCGGTCAGGAGCCTGACCTCGTCGACGAAATCCTGCTTGCGCGCATGCCAGGTGACCAGCCCCATCTTTTCGAGAAACCGCCCGGACACCAGGCGGATCTCGGGTTTGACCGTGAAGGCGATGGTCTTGCCCGTCGCCAGGGTCGCGACGATGTCGAAAATATGCTCGATGCTGCGGTACCGGAAGCGGACCTGCTCGCGGAGATCGACGACCTCCTCGCGGGCATTCAGAAGCAACAGGTGACAGAGCTCGAGGTGGGACTCGGCCTTGACGCGGATCCCGGCGCCTTCTCCGAGCACCGCGAAAGCCGTGCAGTGCCCCTTCGAGGCATTGGCGACATCGCGGTCGGCCCGGGACGGGGCAGGCAGCGTCAGACTGCTATGGAAATCAAGCATGGGACTTTTCTTCAGGTACAGGGACGCCATTCACCGCACCGGCAGGATGCGGCGGTCCATCGGACTGGGGGCGTCCGGTTCAGGGTCTGGGCCGAGGCGGGGCCGGATCGAAGGTCCCGCCTCGCGGGAAGAGTGGTGTGGGGGTCCTGTCTGGTTCAGCCGTTCTTACAGCGCCCTCGGCGTCGCGCGGCGGTACCGCCGCCTGTCCGCTCGGCTCGCGGCGCGCGACAGCCTGTTGTGCAGAGGATATTGGCCGTTCTCTTTCGCCCGAAAGAAATTCTCGGTCTCGCGCGAGAACCGGCGGTGGCCATGACGCGGCGCGCCGATGGCATGCGGCATGCGACCGAGGGGGGCGGTCTTCTTACCCATGGAACTTGGTCTCCGTCCTTCTTGACCGGGACCTGGCATCGTATCTTCGTGGCCGGGCCGGTCTTTGCTGTACTTTTTGTCGCGAACCGCGCCATCACGCGGCCAGGCAGGATGTTGTTTCTGCTCCCTTGCACCAGAAAGATTCTCCGGGCGTTAATCGTAATTATCCGGCAAGCCACTGATCGGAATTGAAACTTTCTTCGGCGTTCTTCTGCCCAGGCCAAGCCTCGCCACAGTACTGGTCATGAGCGGCGCCTGACCCGAGGTTGACCGGCCGCGCCAGATGTCGCGGAGGTTTCGATCCACGCCCCCGCGAGGGGGGCGACGACCGAGCCACAGAGACGCACGCGGAGCCAGCCGGTTTCGATCCACGCCCCCGCGAGGGGGGCGACAGCTCTGCCGCGCTGGCCGTGAGGCCAAGGTTCTGTTTCGATCCACGCCCCCGCGAGGGGGGCGACTGGTCAGGGTTTCGGGATCGAACTCGGGAACGTTGTTTCGATCCACGCCCCCGCGAGGGGGGCGACAGGCGGCGCAGGATCACCTCGTCACTCTCGCGGGGTTTCGATCCACGCCCCCGCGAGGGGGGCGACCTGGCGGCCATTCCTGGCGGCCTACAAGGCCAAGGTTTCGATCCACGCCCCCGCGAGGGGGGCGACAATCGACCCGGCAGAATTTGATCTGGAGGCAGAAGTTTCGATCCACGCCCCCGCGAGGGGGGCGACACCCGGCGGGCCTCGACCATGTGCCGCTGGCCGTGTTTCGATCCACGCCCCCGCGAGGGGGGCGACACGCCTCGTCCGGCCGCGCGCGCCGGATCGGCCGGTTTCGATCCACGCCCCCGCGAGGGGGGCGACCCGCGCCGTCCACCGTGATGGATGCGGCCTCCAGTTTCGATCCACGCCCCCGCGAGGGGGGCGACGATTGCCCTCGACAAGAACGTGATCATCGACGGGTTTCGATCCACGCCCCCGCGAGGGGGGCGACGGCCCGGCACGTCGTCATCGCGCACCTTGAACCGGTTTCGATCCACGCCCCCGCGAGGGGGGCGACGGGCCGCCGCAATCGTCACCGCCGAGGCGGAGGTGTTTCGATCCACGCCCCCGCGAGGGGGGCGACGGCGCGTCCGTTTGATCCAGTGCCCGGCGGTCTTGTTTCGATCCACGCCCCCGCGAGGGGGGCGACCCAGTTTGATTAACAGTTTGAAAGAGCATTTGAAAAATATGATAGGTTGCGAACCTTTTTTCGGTGCCGGACGCGAGCTTGGAAGATCGTGCCTTTTGTATCGAAGTTCTAGGAAAAACAGGGCTGCGAACCCATGCGGGGGCGGGCGGGAGCTTGGGGTTCGCGGATCAAATGATTAGCAGGCCGTCCATGTCCGTTGCAGGCTTTGCGCCGACATGCTCGACCCGGCGGCGCCATTCCTTGCCCAGCATGTAGAACCTCAGCGAATCTGTCTCGGGGTCGATGATGTCGATCAGCCGGGCGCGCAGGGCGGTCCATTGCGCGGGGTCGAGGTCGCATTCGAAAACCGAAAACTGGACGCGCTGCCCCCAATCCTCGCATGCGCGGGCCACGCGGCGCAAGCGGCGGCGACCCGCGCTGCTGTCGGTGCGCACATCATACGTCACCAGAACCATCATGCAGTCAGCTCCAGATCCATGCGGGATAAATGTCGATGTCGCCTCGCAGATGCCGGGCGAGCAGTTGCGCCTGAATCTGCGGCACCAGACCAAGCATGATGCGCTCGCCCAGCCAGGCGTGAGACAGCTCGGTGCGCTTGCGCTCCTGATAGGCTTTCAGGATCTTTTCGCGGCCCGTATCGTTCAGCAGCACGGCGCCGGTTTCCTCGGCTCGGAAATCAGACGGGCCAAGCTGCCTGCGGTTGATCAGGCTGAGGCAAACTCGGTCGGCCAGCGGCGCGCGCAGTTCCTCCATAAGATCCAGCGCCAGCGACATGCGGCCCGGCCGGTCGCGATGCAGAAAACCCATCTGGGGGTCCAGCCCATGGCTTTCGCATGCGGCGCGGGCATCTAGCGCAGCCAGCACATAGAGAAACGACAAGATGGCGTTGACGGCATCACGGGGCGGGCGGCGATTGCGGCCGACGAAGGCGAAGGCGGGATCGGGATTGCGGATGAGATGGGCAAAGGCCGCCCAATAGGCTTGCCCCGCCTCACCCTCTTGCCCACGGAGGGTGTCAAGATCGGGCGCGCTCAGGGCGTGGCGGGCGGCATCCGCAAGGCGGCGCTGGCTGGTCTCGACCTGCACACTGCCAGCGGAATCGGGGTAGTCGCGCAAATGCCGACGCAGGACGGCCCGCTGGTTGGCGATCTTGGCCGCTACGACGGCCTGTGCCACGGGTAAGGCAGCCTCGGCCTTAGTCGCCTCGTGCTGGGCGCGGCGAAGCAGGACGTTGCCAGTCTGCGGCCCTTCGACCCGGGCAAGCAACTTGCCCGAATAACCCAGAAAGGAAATGGTGATCCCGGCCTCGGCGGCAAAGCCCATCAGGGCAGGCGAGACGGCGACCTGGCCAAAGCAGACGATCTGCCCCAGCAGATGCGCAGGGGCGCGGGCGCGGGTGGCGCCGTCGATCTCGACCGCGACGGTCTCGCCATCCTTGCGCAGATAGGCGCCTTCGCTGGTTACATAAAGTGTGTTCAGCAGTTTCTTCATTCCGGCACTCCCGCGCGGACGATCCGGTTGATCATCCAGTTCCGACCCAGCTCGCGGCGGGTGGCTGGGCGGCAGAGATCGCGCATCGAGCAGGAGCCGCAGCGCCGGGCTTCAAACACTGGCGGGGGCAGCGTGCCGGTCGCTATGGCGGTGCGGACCTCATCTGCGACCCTCAGTGTGAGAGCGCGCAACGTGGCATCAAGGGGCACTATCTTGCGGCGCCGGGAAGCGCCGTAAAACAGCGCGCCCTCGGGTACGGGGTGACCGGTCATCTCTTCCAGGCACAGGCCTTGGGCGCAAAGCTGGACCTCGTCGGCACGATGGGCCTTGGGGCGGCCGCGCTTGTATTCTACCGGATAGGGCACGCCGTCGCGCAGTTCGACCACATCGGCCACGCCGTGCAATCTGTGCCGGGCCGAGGCGATCTGCACTGCGCGCAAAACGCGGATGCGGTCGCGGCTTTCGGGACTGCCCTCATCGGCGCGTTCATGCAGGATCCGGCCTTCGGCGGTGAAGAGGTTCTCGGACCAAGTCCTTTCCACATGGATCAGGGCACATTGGCGCGGGCAAAACAACCAATGCTGAAGCGCCGACAGGGGCAGGGACTCGTCCGCGTCAGAAAGGCTCAACTATGCTGATCCCTTCGGGCAGGTTCGTGTCGTCCAGCCGGATCGCATAATCGCTGAAGGCCCGGGCGACCGGCCAATTGTGGCTGCGTTCGTCGCCGATGGGCAGGGTCTCGCCGCTATGCGCGCGGTGCACGCTCACCCGGTCGAACAGCTTGTGTGCCTGCGCGTTACCCAGCGCGCTGTCATGGCGAAATGCGATCAGGCGGCGGGTAGCCATCATCCCGCGCGAGGCCGAGCGGTCATGTTCGAACATGTCGCGGAACCCAGCCCACAGCAGCGCAAGATCGCCCTCGGAAAACCCGGTGCGGTTCGCCAGATTGGCGTTGACGAAGCCATGCGCACGATAAAGCCCATAGGGCACCATATGCTTGCGGCCCATGGTTCGTTCCTTGTCCACGTCCTTTTCATTGGTGACCGAGGAGCGGGTGATCGACACCTCCAAGGGCATGATCGGCTCGACCGAGCGCGCGAAGGTCAGCTGCACCGGGCCGCGTACCTGACCGGCGTTAACTTCGGTGGTCATCACCGCGCCGAATGTGCGGATGTCCCAGAAATTGGCGCACATCCAGGCGGTGATGCGCTCTGCATCCTCGACCTTCTTGGGCTTCTTCTTGGCCTCGGATTTCAGCCCCTCGGCCTCATAGGCCAGGGCGTGCTGCCGGTTCAGCACCGCGCCGTCCTGCATGTAGATGGCGTATCCCGGCTCGCTGCCCTTCGCCTCGGCAACATAATTACGCAGCTTGCGCTTGAGCGAGACATCGGTGACCAGCCCTTGCGAGGTTTCCGGGTCCATGCGCGGCAGGTTGCCGGCGTCGGGGTCACCATTGGGATTGCCGTTCTCGACATCGAAGAACAGGATGAAATCATAGCGGTTGGTGACGGCGGTCATTACTCGGTCCCTTCGATGTCTGCGGCGTCGTCAATCACGGCATCCTCGGCCTTGGCGTAGAAGGCCGACAACTGGTGATAGAACCCGACGAAAAAGCGCCCCTGATCCTCAAGCGGCAACGAGGCGGGCAACTCGCCACCCCCGGGCAGCTTGGCCAAGATCGCCGCGACGGCCTTTTCGGCCTTGACGCCGGCGCCGGCCTTCTGGCCGCCGGCCTTGACCAGACCCGCGCGGTTATGTTCGTATCCCTTCATCAACACCGGAAAGATGCGCGCAGGCGTGGCCGAGGCACCGCCCATGTATTTGTCGCGGATCGTGGCGCCGCGGTCAGCATAGCTGCGCTCGGCATAGGTGAAAGCGCCGAACAGGCGGCCCAGCACATAGGCCGGGTCATCGTTTGTCTCGTCCAGGGCCATTGGAACCTCGCACTTGGTATTGCGCACCAGAACGGCGCGGATGATGGCGGCGCGCCGGCCGTCGGAAAAGCGATCAGGCGGTGTGCCTTCGACCCGCAGTCGGCCGATCACGCCGGTCAGCAGGGTTCGCGGATAATCGGACCCGGTCAGTATTGCGCGCATCAAGGCGCCGCCCAGCAGGGGCGGGATATTCCGGGCTTCGCCCATCGCTGCGACCTCGTACAGCAGGCGCCAGGCGGCGGGCGGGTGTTCCGTGCCGTCCCGACCGCGCCAGGGCGACGGCTGGATGCGCAGCTCGTCCCAGAAGGTGGCGATGCGCCCGGCCAGATCCTGCAACCGGCCCGGATGCCAGAACCGCACCGACAGCCGGGCGGCGTTGGGGGCAAGGCCCAGCACGAAGACCTTGGTTTCGGGGTCGTAGTCAGGGGCTTCCTGCCAGCGGCCCCGGGCAATGGCGGTGAGTTCCGCGGCCAGCTTGTTGCGGGCGGTGTCGGAGTCTTCCGGGTCGGGCGCCAGCACGGAGCCGAACAGGCCGGTGGCCGAGATGGTCTCTTCGGGCGTTTTCGCTTCGACCCAGAACACCACGGTCGCATCGCCGATGCGCAGGTTCTGGCCAGAACCACGCTCCAGCAAGGCGTTAAGCGCGGTGCCATAGGCGAAACTCGCGGCCTCGGACACCGGGGCGTTGTCGCCCTGTTTCTTGCCATGCGACTCATAGGCAAGTTCGTTGAACGAAACCAGCGAGGCGCCCGAGCTTTGCGCGCCCATCACGCCCTTGATCGACGGGTGCAGGCGGGCGACGGGGGCGGTCTGGCCGGTGACAAGGCAGATCTCGCCGCCCTCTGCCGCGGCGCCAAGCAGCGCGGAAACCTCGGGCAGTTGGTGAATGAAGCGGCGCTCGTTTGAAAGACGGAACACCAGATTGGCATCCAGCAGATCAGGGGGGAAACCGCCGGCGGCAAAGTCTTCGCATTGCCAGCGTTCGAGAAAGGCGCGCAGCGCGACCAGTCCCGGCGCGGAGGCGCCCGCAAGCAGATCCAGATGCGCAGAGATGAAAGCCGCGTGCTCCTGGGTGGTGCGGCTTGCTTGCCCGGGCTGCGGCTTGCCGTCAGCATCCATCACGGCGACCACGCCCAGCACATAGGCCGACTTATCCCAAAACAGGTTCGGCTTTATCCCTGCCGTCCGCTTGACCGCAGCGGGAACCGCCATGGCCCGTGGCCGCAGCTTGCCCTTTTCATCCGGCGCTGCCAGCAGGTTCATCTCCACCACCGAGCCGTCCGGCGCCAGAACCACCTCGCCACCGATCGCCTCACGCGAAAAGCCGGGGCGAGGCAGGTCGGGCATGCGGGCGTAAAGCGCGGCGAGTTCCGCCAGGATGGTCATGACATAAGTCCCTTGCGGGCCGCATTGGCGACGTCGATGATTCCGTCTTCCATGATCGCATGAAAAAACGCGGAGCTTCGGCCATTGGCGTAATCAATGTCATAAAGCATCCAGCCCAGGTCGCGATTGCGGGCCTCGGGGGGCAGCGTGGTTTCGGGGAAGATCTCGACGGGTTCGAAGTCGGCAGCAAACTCGCGCACGCCCAGACAGGGGCGGTGAAAGCACTGGCCCTTGGCGGCGCGGCGCAGAAACATCTCGCGATGCTTGCCCGGATTATCCTCGGGCCCAGCCTTGGGCGTCATCTCGAAATGCGCCTCGATCCCATAGGACACATCGCGCAGGGCCAGCATGGCGCGCTGCTGCCGCTCGGCAGTGACATCGAGCCCAAGCCCCGAGAGATCGCCGGACTTCTGAGCAATCCGGGCATTGCGGTCCGAGACCTTGGCGCCCACCTCATTACGGCGGATGCTGTCGAAACGGATCGGTTTCAGGACATGGATGCGGTCGATGACCCAGCGCACAGCCGGCTTCCAGTGGATCGCTTCCAGAATACCCCGCGCAGCCGAAGGTGTCATTACGTCATAGGAAACGCGCTCGACCTTCATTTCGGGACGGGTAAAGCAGGCGTAATCGCCCCAGACATGAAGCTTAATGCCGTAGGTCATATCGTACTCAAATCCACCGACAAAGACGGCGCTAAAAATAATGAGGGGGGCATGGCGGGGAAGTCAATACAAACTTCCCGCCATCCAATTGCTCTCTGAACTTTCACCGTGCTTCAATCCACGCCGATCCCGGCGACTAGAACCATCTGGACAGCCTGACCAAGACATCAATGAGAACGGGTACCATTCGAAGCCATTCACGCACTTCCCTCGGGTCCCATCTCATGCTCGTCTCCATCGTTGGACACTTCACGGTAAAAGCACTCATGGTACTCGGTCCGCCAAGCTGCCGGGGTCAGGCGAAGAAGTCGCCCTCATCGAACCGATCCATCCGCATCCCGGCCCGGTCATCATAAAGCCCCGCATGATCCAGCAGCAGGAACTCGCGCCCGAACAGATCCTCGCGCCACAGGCTCGCGGCACGGCTGGTTTCCAACTCGCGGCGGATGTGGTGGGGCAGGTTGACAACAAAGGGCTGCAAGGCGCGGGCGATGCCGCCGGTGCCCGTGGCATGGGTGAGGTCACGCAGCAGATCGTCGGAAATCCCCCAGCGCCCGCCGCGCACGATGACCGGGGACTGCGTGTCGTCGATCATGCGGAACGCCTGGGCGATCTGTTCGAAGCGAAAGGCAAGCGCGCTGCCTGACTCGGCAATCTCCCGAAGGATGCCCGACTTGCACTCAGGGCCGACCCGTGCGGCATCCAGCGCCTCGATCCCCTGTGACCACAGAAGTGCGCGGAAATAATCCGCGACGGCCTGTTCCGACAGCGGGTCGTCCTTGTGCGCTGCAAGGATCTTCACACCGATCTCGGCCATCTGCTTGACCTCTTCAGGCGGGGCGGAACCCTCGGACGACGGGGTAAAGACGATAACCTCGCCCATGCCGTCCAGCCGCCCCTCACGGTTGCAGCGGCCGGCTGCCTGGGCGATGGAATCAATCCCGGCAGCAGCGCGCAGGACCAGCGGGAAATCCACATCCACCCCGGCCTCGACCAGCGAGGTCGAGATCAGCCGCACGGGCAGCCCCGCGACCAGTCGGTCGCGGATCTCGGCCAGAACCTGCCTGCGGTGCTGAGACGTCATAGTCGTGCTCAGATGGCGGGCGCCGGGTAAACCAGCCACCATGTCGAACAGCCTGCGCGCATGGCGGCGGTTGTTGACGATGGCCAAAACCTGCGGCGCGCGGGCAATGCGGTCGGACAGCGCCGTGTCGTCCTGTGGGCCGATATCGATGACCCTGGCCCGGCGCAGTTCCGCATAAAGGCGCGGGGGATCGGGCGCCAGTTCGCGCGGGTCTTCCAGCGCCTCGGGCACGTCCAGCCCCGCCTTCCGGGTCAGCACCGGCTGCGTGGCGGTCGAAAGCACCACCGTCGCGCCATAATGCCGCGTCAGTTCGGTAAGCGCGGCCAAACAGGGGCGCAGCAGCCTGCGCGGCATGGTCTGGGCTTCGTCAATGACGATCACGGCCCGAGCAAGGTTGTGCAGCTTGGCGCAGCGCCGCTTGCGCGCGGCGAACAGGCTTTCAAGGAACTGTACTGCCGTGGTGACGATGACCGGGGCATCCCAATTACGCGTCACGCGACGTAGGCGCCTGATATCCTCGTCATCATCCACCGCATCCCAGTCAAAGCTGGAATGATGCTCGACGACCTGATCAGGCCCCAGGGCAGTGCCGAAGACATCCGCCGTCTGTTCGACGATCGAGGTATAGGGGATGACATGGATCACCCGTTCAAGCCCATGCGCCAGCGCGTGGTCCAGCGCAAAGCCTAGCGAGGTCAGCGTCTTGCCTCCGCCCGTGGGCACAGTGAGGGTAAAAAGGCCGGGCTCGTTCGCGGCTTGCGCCCGCGCATGTCTCAGGATCTCGGCGCGCAAGGCGTTGACCCGGCCTTGGGTCGCACCAAATCGCGCGATATGGGCATCATACGCCCTTCGGTGAGCCTGGGTCAGGGTCTCGGGGGCGCGTGACACCGGGCGACCCTTAATACCGTCGTAAAAGGCGGCAGTTTCCAGTTCGTCGGCATCGACCAGGCAAGAGAACAGCATGCGCACGGCGAACTGGATCGAGAAATGCGTGATGGCGCCACTGGAAAGCGGCCCAAAGGGCGCCAATGCCGTTGGTGCGGGCATCCAATCAGGCAGCGCCGGATCGGGCAATGTGGCCAGTCGCCGGGTCAGGTCATCGAGATCAGGAAGCCCCGAATGATGCCCCGCCACACAGGCCGCCAGCAACGGGCCAAGCTTTCCGTGCCGGGACAACAGCAGTCTGGCCCCTTCGGCGCTATGAGGCTCGGTGTTCCACTCGCCCAGAAGCTTGGCCTGGAAGCGGGGCTTCATCTTGCCCAGGTCATGCGCCCAACCCAGCGCCGACGCCGCCTCTCTCCCACCAAAAGGTTCAGCGAATAAAGCTGCACGCCAGGCCACTGCCTCTGAATGGTCTCTCAGGTTCTCCCATTCCGAGACAGGCCGGCCCGGTACGCTGTGGGCATAAATTGGCATATCCGTGTTTTCCATGTCGGCAGTGTCGCGCTGGATGGTGTAGGAGCGCCGGCCCTCGGAGAGGTCAGGGCTTGATCAGGTTGCCACGGCGGGCAACCTGACGGTGGGATTGTCGGTGACGCGGACGAGCGTTTCAAGGCTCATGTAGCGCCTTGTGACCGCGCATTCGTCGTTGGTCTCGAGCATCAGCGCGCCGACGGTGAGACGGGACCGTCGCGCCAGTGGCGCGGCGTAAGCCCGTTGAACGATAATGGCCTCGTCATTCGGAACGATGCCGATTACGTCGGCCCGCCGCTTGATCTCGCGGTTCACCCTGTCGAGTGGGGTCGTGGACGCGATCTGGGCCCAGTGTTCGCGGGAAGTCCATGTAGGCGAGGACGTCGTCGCGGGAGGCGTCCATGAAGATGCCGAGCTTTTCGACCTTCTCGCGCAGTGCATTGGCGACGGTCTCCCATTGGGCCTCGGCGTCGGCCTTGGTCTCCTGAGCAAAGATCGTCTTCAGCATCGCCGCCACCGCGGAGCGTTGCTTGGCCGGCGCATGGGCCAGCGCGTTTCGCATCCAGTGAACGCGGCACCTCTGGTGGGTCGCATTGAAGACCCGGCGCGCCGCAGCGCGGAGGCCCTTGTGATCGTCAGCGATCACCAGCTTCACGCCGCGCAGACCACGGTCGGCGAGGCTGCGCAGGAACTCGGTCCAGAACGTCTCGGCCTCGGAGGGGCCGGTGGCGACGCCCAGAACTTCGCGCTTGCCGTCCTCGTTCACTGCCACGGCCACTATCACGGCACGGCTGACGATCCGACCGCTCTCACGGACCTTGAGGTCGGTGGCATCGAGCCAGAGATAGGGCCACGCACCCTCCAGCGGTCGGATCAGGAAGGCATTCACCCGCTCATCGATCTCGGCACACAGCCGGCTGACCCGGCTCTTGGACATGCCGCCCGCGCCCATGGCCTTGACCAGATCATCGACCGAGCGCGTCGAGACGCCGCGAACACAGGCGCCGAGCCGCCGCAGGAATCTTATCGCGCGGACTGAGGCGTGGAGTGACCGAGCATTTCGAGAAATACCCGAACATTCTGGTGATCGCCAATACCGCCCTTGCCGAGGAGGCCACGGCAAGGGCTGCGCCATGGGCGCATCTGGTGACGACCCTTCCGTCCGCATGCGGCCCAAAGCGGACGTTCATCCCAGATGCCTTTGCTGCGGTGCAGCCTCACCAGACCGGCCATTCGTTCATGGCGCAGCATTTTCAGGCGGTTGAAGTTGTTAGCGCTCGCCAAGCCGCCGATAGAGCCTCCGTTGCTTGCCTGCCCTTTTCCGCCAAAAATTGTCTGGCCGCATCGGGCATGTCAACGCCGGTCCAAAACTGGCCCACTTGGCCGAAGTAAAAGTGGCCCACCCGGGTGATGAGCAGGCCAGAGCGCGCGGGGTCGTCACATAACCCGAGCGCGGTCTGGCCTGCGGCGGTTGGGCTAGGCGCCCATCACCCGGCCATCGGCGGACACCGCACCCTCGGCCACCCCGTTCAGCCGCAGCCAGGGCCGGTCGAGCCCCGCGCCCTCGGTCCGGCCCATATGCATCTCATAGCCGGTGACGCGGGCCCCGCTGAGGGCATCGTCGGCGTCGATCTCGACCAGCCGCTTGTCGCGCGTCATCGTCGTCTCGATGTCCAGAAGGCCGAGGCCCGGCGTCTCGCCCGGCGGTCCCTCGATGCCGTCCGGGTCGCGCACCACGCGGCCCAGCATCTGGAACCCCGCGCAGATGCCGACCACCCGGCCACCCCGGCGGACATGGGCCAGGACGTCGACATCCCACCCTTGCGCGCGCAGCGAGTCGAGCGCCGGGATCGTTGTCTGGGAGCCGGTCAACAGCACGACATCCGCCTCGGCCGGGATCGGCTGGCCGGGCCTGATCCAGCGCAGGTCGACGCCGGATTCCGAGGACAGCGGATCAAGATCGTCGAAGTTCGCGGCGCGCGCGATCTGCGGCACGGCGATCACCAAGCCCGCCCCGCCGGGGGCCTGCGGCCGCTCCAGCGCCAGCGCGTCCTCGGCGGGCAGGTGAGCGGCCAGGTCGAACCATCGCGCCACGCCCAGGAGCGGCCAGCCGGTGGTTTCGGTGATCGTCCGGCAGGCGGGTTCGTAGAGGAAGAAGTAGCCGCGGAACTTGTTGACCAGAAAGCCCTTGATCCGTGCGCGCTCATCCTCCGTGTGCAAGAGCCACGACCCGACCACGGCCGCCATCGCGCCGCCCCGGTCATTGTCGGTCAGCAGGACCACCGGCAGGTCGGCCTCTTCGGCCAGGCGCATGTTGGTGATGTCGCAGTGCCGCAGCCAGGTCTCGGTGCCCGCACCCGCCCCCTCGACCAGCACCAGGTCGGCCTCGGCCGCGACCCGACGGTAGCTATCGATCACCGCGGGTAACAGCAGCGGCTTGAGGTTGTGATAATGCCGCGCGGGCCAGTTGCCCAAGGCCCGCCCGCGCAGCACGACCTGCGAGCCCACCATCGCCTGCGGCTTCAGAAGGACCGGGTTCATGTGGATCGATGGCCGCAGGCCCGCCGCTCGCGCCTGCAGCGCCTGCGCGCGGCCGATCTCGCCCCGCGGGGTGTCGCCACCCGGGCCGGGGGGCAGGTCGCTGTCCACCGTCACGGCGGCGTTGTTCGACATGTTCTGCGCCTTGAACGGCGCGACCTTCAGGCCACGACGCGCATAGGCGCGGGCCAGCCCCGCCACCAACAGGCTCTTGCCCACGTCCGAACTGGTGCCCTGGATCATCAGCGATCGACCCCGGCGCGGCGGCGCGGGGTCCAGCATCGGCACGTCGATCACGGGCATCGGCGGCGGGGCGTCGTCGGGGGGCAGGTCGAAGGTCATGGGAGCTCGCACGTCTTTTCGGCGCCGGGTGATGCGCCCGCCCCGCACGGGTTGTCAAGCCGCGGATCAGAATTCCACGCCGGGCTGGCCCTTTATGCCGGCGCGGAACGGGTGCTTGACCAGCGTCATCTCGGTCACCAGGTCGGCGGCCTCGATCAGCGCCCCGGGGGCATTGCGGCCGGTCAGAACCACATGGGTCATCGGCGGCTTTTCGGCCTGAAGGAACGCGACCACCTCGTCCGCATCCAGATAGCCATAGCGCAGCGCGATGTTGATCTCGTCCAAGAGGACCATGCGGATCCCGGGGTCGCGGATCAGGTCCCGGGCCTTGCGCCACCCGTTTTCGGCGGCGGCGATGTCGCGGGTGCGATCCTGGGTTTCCCAGGTGAAGCCCTCGCCCATGGCGTGGAACTGGCACAGATCCGCGAACCGTTCGGTCAGAAGCCGCCGTTCGCCGGTGTCCCAGGCGCCCTTGACGAACTGCACCACGGCGCAGGGCATGTGATGGGCGATGCAGCGCAGGATCATGCCGAACCCGGCCGAGGATTTGCCCTTGCCCGCGCCGGTATGGACGATGATCAGTCCTTTTTCGGCGGTCTTCTCGGCCAGCGCCCGGTCCTTCGCCTCCTTCCGTCTGGCCATCTTGGCGGCGTGGCGGGCGTTCTCGTCGGTGGGGGCATCGGTCTCGGCCATGGCCTGTCCCTTTCTTCAGCGGCTCCCGGCCAGCTTAGGCAGCGCGGCCCCCAGGTCAAACCTGTCGCGCATTTCCCGATTGACACCGCAGCTGTCCGTTTGACATGACAGGGGCGTGAACGGTTTTCCCGGGCGCCAAGGCGGCCGGGGATGAAAAGGGAACGCGGTGCGTGCCGAGAGGCACAATTCCGCGGCTGCCCCCGCAACTGTAAGCGGAGAGCGAGGCTGACTGACGCCACTGGGATCCCCCGGGAAGGCCAGCCAAGCGAAGACCCGCGAGCCAGGAGACCTGCCGCTCACCCGCCACCCGGTTCGCCGGGGCGGTTTCCACCGGACGCCGGGGTGCGCGTCTGGCCCGGATCGGCCGCGTCCTGGCCTGTTCGAGCCTTCTGTCCCCGTTCGTCCTTTCCGACCGCGGCAATCGTGCCGCCACCGCTGAAAGGAGACGACCCTTGATTTTCCACGGCAACCTGATGACCGCGGCGCTGGCCCTGACGCTGGTGCCCGGCCTGGCCTCGGCCCATTTCCAGCTGTCCTATACCGAGGAAACGATGATCGACCGGCCCGGCGACGTGCCGGTCAAGCTGATCTTCTGGCACCCGTTCGAGAACGGTCATGTCATGGACATGGGCGAACCGCTGGAATTCTATGCGATCCATCGCGGCGAGAAGATCGACCTGAAGGACACGCTGACCCAGACCAGCTTCACGGGCAGGGGCAACGAGGCCGTCGCCTGGGACGGCAGCGTGCCGGTGAAGCGCTCGGGCGACTACGTCCTCGTCACGGTCCCGGCGCCCTATTACGAGCAGTCCGAGGACATCTACATCCAGCAGATCACCAAGGCCTATCTCAACCGCAACACGCTGCCCACCGACTGGACCGAGCCGCAGGGTCTGAAGACCGAGATCGTGCCGATGGTGAAGCCCTACAACGTGCTCGCGGGCTCGACCTTCACCGGCCGGGTGATGTCGAACGGCGAACCCGTCGCGGGCGCCGAGATCGAGATCGAATACATGGCGGCCGAACCCGACATGGCGACGGGCAGCCCGAAAGAGGCCACCGCCCGCCCGATGCCGGGCGGCGCGGTCGTCGCGATCTCGGACGCGAACGGCTATTTCACCTTCGGCGTGCCCAAGGCCGGCTATTGGGGCTTCGCCGCGCTCGGCGTCGGTCCCGACACCGAACACGACGGCAAGGAGCTGTCCCAGGACGCGGTGATCTGGATCCGCGCCTACGACGTCGAGTAGGAGGCGGGTTCCATGCACATCGTGGACGGGGCGCTCGCGAACGAGGTCGTGATCGGCGGGGCGGCGCTGGCCGCGGGCGGCATCGCGCTGGGGCTGCGCCGCCTGCCGCTGGAAAAGATCCCGGCCGCGGGCGTGCTTTCGGCGAGCTTCTTCGTGGCCTCGCTGATCCATGTGCCGATCGGCCCGTCCTCGGTGCATCTCATCATGAACGGTCTGGCCGGGCTGATCCTCGGCTGGGCCGCCTTCCCGGCGCTGTTCGTCGGGCTCTTGCTTCAGGCGGTGTTCTTCGGCTTCGGCGGGCTGACGGTGCTGGGGGTGAATACCGTGAACATCGCGCTGCCGGCGGTCATCGTCTACTACGTCTGCCGCCGCGGCGTGACGCGCGGAACGCCACTTGTCGCGGCGATCTGGGCGGGCTTCGGCGGGGCCTTGGCCATCGCCCTGACCACCGCCCTCGTGGGGCTGTCGCTGATGCTGTCGGGCGATGCGTTCATTCCGGCGGCCAAGCTGGTCTTCTTCGCCCATATCCCGGTGATGGTGATCGAAGGCCTCCTGTCCGCCGCCGCCATCTACCTCGCCGCCCAGGTCAAGCCCGACCTTTTCGACGCGATGAAAGGAGCCCCGTCATGATCCGCGCGTTGTCCATCATCCTTTGTCTTACACTTGCGCCACTGCCCGCCGCCGCCCACAAGGTGATCGCCTCGGCCTTTCCCAGCGGCGACGCGATCGAGGGCGAGGTCGGCTTTTCGAGCGGTGACATGGCGGCAAACCTTCTGGTCGAGGTGTTCGACGGTGCGGGCACCAAGCTGGGCGAAGCCATGACCGATGCGGACGGGTTCTTCACCTATGTCCCCACGCAGCCCGTGCGTCACATCTTCCGCGCCGACCTGGGCGCCGGCCATGTCGCGGAGTTCGAGATGGCCGCCGAAGAGGTCGCCGCGATCCTCGGGAATCCCGCGACGGGCGCCGCGCCTGCCCCTACAGAGCCCGCCGCCACGGCGCCGCTCGCCGGGCTGTCCGACGCGGACAGGGCCGCAATCGCCGCGATCATGCGCGACGAGATGCGCCCGCTGCGCCGCGAGGTGGCCGCCTACAGGGAACATCACGACATCCAGACCGTCCTCGGCGGCATCGGCTATATCGCGGGTCTGTTCGGCCTCGGCTTCTACTTCGCCGCGCGCCGCAGGCTGGCGGGCTGACCGCATGGGCCACATCCTGACCGCAGAGCGGCAGACCCTGAACGACACGGGGGCCGGACACGGCGGCGCTCTGGCACGGCTAGACCCACGTGCCCGCATCCTCGGCGCCTGCGCCTTTGCCATGGTCACCGTCGCCTGCAGCTGGATGCCGGTCCTCGTCGCGGCCCTGTTGCTGGCCGCCGGTCTGATGTGGCTCTCGCGCGTGCCGGTCGCACCGACGCTCCGCCGGATGGCGGCGATGGACAGTTTCATTATCTTCCTGCTGGCGCTCCTGCCGTTTTCCGTGCCCGGCGACGCGATCTTCACCCTGTGGGGCTTCGCCGCCAGCTGGCAGGGCCTGGCCCTTGCCGTCGAGATCCTGCTGACCGCGAATGCCGTGGTCCTGGCGCTCTTGTCGCTGGTCGGAACGATGGAGCCGGTGACGCTGGGCCATGCGCTCTCGCGCCTGCGTGTGCCCGACACGCTGGTGCATCTGTTGATGTTCACGATCCGCTATATCGACGTGCTGCGCGCCGAATACCTGCGCCTGCGCCAGGCGATGAAGATGCGCGGCTTCCGCCCGGCCACCAACTGGCACAGCTATCGCAGCTTTGGCTATCTGGTGGGCATGATGCTGGTCCGCGCGATCGAACGGTCCGAGCGCGTGCTGGGCGCGATGAAATGCCGAGGCTTCGCGGGGCGCATCCCGCTGCTGGAAACGCTCGCCTACGGGCGCTCTGATGTCCTCTTCGCGGCGGGGTTGGGCGCAGCGCTGCTGGCGCTTTCCGCAGCCGAAATCGCCCATGCCGCTGTTTGAGCTGGCCGACATCCGGTTCGGCTATCCCGGCCATCCGCCCGTGCTGAGGGGCGCCAGCCTTGCCCTGCACGAGGGGCAGCGGCTGGCGATCACCGGGTCCAACGGCGCGGGCAAGTCGACCCTTCTGCGGATCATGGTCGGGCTCTTGCGGCCGGATGCGGGGCGGGTCGTGGCGTTCGGCAAGCCGCGCCGCACAGAGGCGGAGTTTCACGAAGTCCGCCGCCGCGCCGGGCTGGTGTTCCAGGACCCCGACGATCAGCTGTTCTGCCCGACCGTCGCCGAGGATATCGCCTTCGGCCCGCTGAACCTTGGCAAGACCCGCGCCGAGGCCGTCGCGATCGTCGACCGGACGCTGGACAGGCTCGACCTGATGCATCTGCGCGACCGGATCACCTACAAGCTGTCGGGCGGGGAAAAGCGGTTGGTCACGCTGGCGACCGTGCTTGCGATGGAACCCAAGGTGCTGCTGCTGGACGAGCCGACCAACGCGCTGGACGAGGCGAACGAGGCGCGGCTTGTCGAGATCCTGCAATCCCTGCCGCAGCCCATGGTTCTGGTCAGCCACGACGCCCGGTTCCGCGCGAAGATCGCGTCGGAAAGCCTGCGGCTCGCCGATGGCGTGCTGGCCCCCGACCCGGCGCCATGAGAGCCACCGGGCCGGGCGGTCAGCCCCCCGATGCCCGGCGCAGCAGATAGATATCCATGATCCAGCCATGCCGCGCCCGTGCCGCGGCGCGCGTCTCGACGATGCGGGGGCCGGCCTCGGACAGCGGCCCCGACACCGTGGCTTCCTCAGCCATCCCCAGATAGGCGCCCCACCAGATCGTGACGCCCGCAGGGTCGAGCGCCTGGAACGCGCAGCCGCCATCCAGCATCACCACCAGCGTGTCGGCGCAATCAGGCCAACCCTCTTCCCGCAGCCGCCGCCCCGTGGTGACAAGGAACGGCGCGCCGATTTCGTTCAGCGGAATGGCATGGGCGGCGCAAAGCGCCTGCAAAGCCGTGATGCCGGGCACGACCGTGATCCGCGGCGGCGGGCTTAGCCGGGCGGCGATCCGAAGCGAGCTGTCGTAAAGCGCGGGGTCACCCCAGACCAGCAGGGCCACCCGCTGCGCCTCCCGCCCCGCCGCCGCGACCCAGGCACATGCGATGGCGTCGTGCCAGGCCTCCACGCCCTCCAGGTAATCGCCCCCGGCGTCGCGTTTCGGCAGGTCGAATTCCACGATCCGGGCGTCGTCGCCGCCCAGCACCCGGGCGCAGATATCGCGCCGGAGGTCCGCGAGGTCGGCCTTGTCCGCGCCCTTGCGCGGCACGAGGATCAGGTCGGCCGACCGGATCGCCTCCGCCCCTTGCAGGGTCAGGTGGTCGGGATTGCCGGTGCCGATGCCGATCAGGACCAGTTCACGCATCGGCGGCCTCTTCGGCAAGCGGGCCGTAGAGGATCAGCGCGGGCGCGGGCGAGGTCGCCTCGGCCAGCGCTTCCGCCAGCCCCCCGACGGTGCCGAGCGTCAGGCACTGCGCCTCGGTCGTGACACCCTCGGCCAGCAGCGCGGGCGTCTCCCTCGGCAACCCCCGCGCGACCAGCGCCCCGGCAAGCGCCGGGAAGGTCCGCCGCCCCATGTAGACGACGGTGGTGGCATGGGGATCGGCCAGCGCATCCAGGTCGATATCGTCGGGCAGGTGACCGGTCACGTCATGGCCGGTGACGAACTGCACCCGCCGTGCGGTCAGCCGCCGCGTCAGGGGAATACCCGCCGCCGCTGCGGCGGCGCAGGCGGAGGTCACGCCGGGCACGATTTCATACCCGATGCCCGCCGCGCGCAGCGCCGTGATCTCTTCCTCCAGCCGCCCGAACAACCCGGCATCGCCCGATTTCAGCCGCACCACCCGGGCGCCGGTGGCCGCGTAATCCACCAGCAACCGGCTGACATGATCCTGTTTCGGCGAGGCGCGCCCGGCGCGCTTGCCCACACCCACCAGATCGGCGCCGGCCCGTGTATGTGACAGGATCGGCCCCGAGGACAGATCGTCGAACAGCACCGCGTCGGCGTGCTTCAGCCGGTCGACCGCCTTCAGGGTCAGGAGTTCGGGATCGCCCGGGCCGGAACTGACGAAACTGACGAAGCCGCTCACGCCGCACCCTCCGTGATGAGGTGAAAGAAACTGCCGGTGACATGCCCCCGCACCGACCCGGTTTCGGGCACGGGATTGCCGCCCGCATCGGTAACGCGGGCGAGCGGCGCATCGGGCTGCTCCAAGATCGTCGAATAGTGGAACTCGTGCCCGTAGAGCATCGCGCCTGCCCCGTGGCCCGGCATGGCGGTTTCCAGCACTGCGCGGCGATAGCCCAGATGCAGGCGCCGCCGCGCATAGCTGGTCACGAGGCCCAAGAGCCCCGCCATTGCGTGCCGCTCTCCGTCCGCATCGACCAAACCCGCGCCCAGCACCATGTAGCCGCCGCATTCGCCATGCACGGGCCGGCTTTCGGCATGGCGCCGCAACCCGTCGAGGAAGGTGCCCGCGGCGGCGAGCCGGCCGGCATGCAGTTCGGGATAACCGCCCGGCAGCCAGACCAGATCGGCCTCCGGGGGCGCCTCATCGGCCAGCGGCGAGAACGGCAGAACCTCCGTCCCGGCCCGCCGCCAACCCTCCAGCAGATGCGGATAAGTGAAGGAGAACGCCGCATCCCGGGCCAGCGCGATTCGTTGGGCGGGCGGGTTCGGCCAGCGGCCGGGCGGCCGGTTCGAACCGGCACGCGCCGCGTCACGCAGCGCGGCAAGGTCGGCATGGTCCCGCAGGAACGCCCCCAGACGGCCGATCACCGCGTCGATGTCGCCGTACTCCTCGGCCTGCACGAGGCCCAGATGCCGCTCGGGCAATTCGAGGTCGCTGCGCCGGGGCAGCGCGCCGAACACGGGTATGCCCAGCCGCGCCATCTCTTCGCGGATCATCACCTCGTGCCGCGCGCCTGCCACCCGGTTCAGGATCACGCCCGCCAAGGGCGGCGCGTCGGGGTGGTGTGCGAATCCCAGTGCCGTGGCCGCCGCCGATTGCGCCTGCCCGCCGACATCCAGCACCAGCACCACCGGCCAGCCGAAGGCGCGCGCGATCTCGGCGCTCGACCCGCGCCCCGAGACGCCCTGCGCCGAGGTCCCGTCAAAAAGTCCCATCGACCCTTCCGACAGGATCAGGTCCGCCCCCTGCGCCCGGGATGCGATGGCCCCGAGCAAGTCCTCGCCCATCGCCCACATGTCCAGATTGTAGGACTCGCACCCCGCCGCGATGCGGTGGAACGCCGGATCGATATAGTCCGGTCCGTTCTTGAAGGGCTGCACCGTCAGCCCCTCTTCACGAAGCGCGCGCAAGATGCCCAGCGTCACGGTCGTCTTGCCCGATCCCGAGGCCGGGGCGGCGATGACGAGGCCCGGAGGATTAGCCGCCATGGTGCCCCCCTTCGGCCCGTTGCGGCCGAAAGCGGCGGTCGTAGTCGGGCGCATATAGGCAGCTTTCGGCGAAGCCCTCGGCCCCCAACGCCGGGCCGACAAGGATCAGCGCCGTGCGTTCGATCCCCTCGGGCAGCGCGGCCTCGACTGTGTCAAGCGTCGCGCGGGTAATGCTCTGGTCCGGCCAGCTGGCGCGGAACACCACCGCAACGGGGCACTCGCCGCCGTAATGGGGCGTCAGATCGGCCACCACGCGGGAGAGGTTGTGGATCGACAGGTGAATGGCAAGCGTCGCGCCGGTGGCGGCGAAATTGGCCAGGCTCTCGCCCTCGGGCATCGTCGAGGCCCGGCCCGGCGTGCGGGTCAGGACCACCGATTGCGCAAGGCCCGGCAGGGTCAGCTCGGCCCCCAGCGCCGCCGCCGCCGCAGCGAAAGAGGGAACGCCGGGGGTCACACTGACCGGAATCCCCTCGGCCTTCAGCCGCCGGATCTGCTCGCCCATCGCCGACCAGACCGACAGATCCCCGGAATGGAGCCGCGCGACGTCCTTTCCCGCGGCATTGGCCGCCCGGCATTCGGCGGTGATCGCGTCAAGATCCAGCGGTGCGGTGTTCACGATCCGCGCACCGGGCGGGCAGTGGGCCAGGATCGCCTGTGGCACCAGCGACCCGGCATAGAGGCAGACCGGACAGGCCGCGATCAGGTCGCGTCCGCGCAGGGTCAGCAGGTCGGGGGCGCCGGGGCCCGCGCCGATGAAATGGACGGTCATGTCGTGTCTCCGGTTGCGATGGCGCAGGTGGCCATTCGGTCGGTTGAAACGGCGCGCGGGCCTGTGAGGTGCGCGGAGGGTCCGGCGGCGGCAAGCGCGGCGGCCTCGGCGACCGAGCCTGTGCCGTGCAGGACGCGCACCCGGGGCGCCTCGGTCAGGGTGGCCGGGGCGGCGAGGTCGCTGGACGAGACCGCCCGGACCGGTAGGCCCAGCCGCGCCGCCAAATCGGCGAGGCAGGGCGCACCGGCCTTGTCCCTTGGGGCGGCGAGGGCGGTCAAACCACCGCTACCGCCGGCCCGCGCCAGCGCTTCGGACAGGCTTTCAAGGGACGCGCCCTTGCGGAAGCCGAACCCCGCCACCCTCATCGCACGGCGCTCCACTGCACCACCGGATAGGCAGTACGCCAGCCGCGCCTTGTGCCCAGCGGCTGTGCCTCGGCCAGTTCCACGCGCAGCAGGCTGCCGCCCTGCGCGGCCTGCCACGCGGCCAGCAGCGCCTCGGACTCGAGCGTCACCGCGTTTGCCACGACACGTGTACCGGACCCGAGCCGCGCCCATAGGTCCGACAACAGCACCTCGGACAGCCCACCGCCGATGAACACGGCCTGCGGCGGGTCAAGACCGTCCAGCACCTCGGGCGCACGGCCCTCGACCACGCGCAGCCGGTCCACCCCCAGCGCTGCGGCATTCGTGCGGATGCGGTCGGCGCGGGCGGGATCCGCTTCGACGGCAGTCGCGTGCATCGACGGGTGGCAGGCCAGCCATTCGATCGAGATCGAGCCCGACCCCGCGCCGATATCCCACAGGTGTTCACCCGGCCGGGGCGCAAGCGCGGAGAGCGTCAGCGCGCGGACCGGCCGCTTGGTGATCTGCCCGTCATGGTCGAACAGGTCGTCGGGCCAACCGCCGCAGGCGGGGATCGGGGCGCCCGTCCCGGCGACCTTCAGCCCGACGCAAACCGGGTGCGCCACATCGGTCAGGTCGTACTCCGCGGCCTTGGCGTTTCGAACCCGTTCGCGCGGCCCGCCCAGCGCCTCCATCACCCAGATCCCGGTTTCGCCAAAGTCCAGCCCGGTCAGCCAGGCCACAAGATCGCGCACCGCGGACCCGTCACGCAGCAGCACCAGCGCCCGCGCGCCAGGCGCCAGATGGGGACGCAACTGCCCGAAGGGCGTGGCATGAAGGCCAAGGCAGGGCGTCCTTTCCAGCCGCCAGCCAAGGTGCGCCGCGGCAAGCGAGAAAACCGAGGGGGCCGGGAAGGCGCGCCATTCGCCGGGCGCGAAGTCCCGCGCGATCACGCTGCCCGCGCCGAACCAGAACGGATCGCCCGAGGCCAGTACCACGACGGGGCGACCGCGCAGGGCGCGCAACTTTTCGAGACCGTCGGCGAAGGGCACCGGCCATTCGACGCGTTCGGCCGCCAGATCTGGCAGCAGGCCCAGATGCCGCGTTGGCCCCATGACGATTTCGGCGGCTTCCAGCGCGGCACGGCTTGCAGGCGGCAGCCCGTCCGGGCCATCTTCGCCCAACCCCACGATCGTCAGCCACGGAGCCTCAGCCATGCGCCCCAACCTCCTGATCCTCGGCGGGACGACCGAGGCGACCGCGCTGGCGGCCAAGATTGCGGCCCGGAGCATCGACGCGACCCTGTCCTTCGCCGGCCGGGTGGAGCGCCCCAAGCCGCAGCCGATTCCGGTGCGGATCGGCGGCTTTGGCGGTATCGACGGACTGGCGGACTTCCTGACGGCGCAGCGCATCACCCATCTGGTCGACGCAACCCATCCCTTCGCTGCGCAGATGAGCCGAAATGCCGTCGCCGCCTGCGCGACCACCGGCGTGCCGCTGGTCGCGCTGACCCGGCCACCCTGGACGCCCCAGCCCGGCGACGACTGGCGCCGCGTGCCCGACATAGCGGGCGCGGTCGCCGCGCTGGCGGGGCCGCCCCGGCGCGTGATGCTGGCCGTTGGGCGGATGCATCTTGATGCCTTCGCCGCCCAGCCGCAGCATTTCTACCTGCTGCGCCTGGTCGATCCGCCGGCCAGGGCGATCCCCTTGCCGGACCACCACACCCTCGTGTCGCGCGGCCCCTTTACCGAGGCCGGCGACCGCGCGCTGATGTGGCAGCACCGGATCGACCTCGCGGTGTCGAAGAACGCGGGTGGCACCGGGGCGCGGGCCAAGATCGACGCGGCGCGCGCGCTGGGCCTGCCGGTCCTGATGATCGACCGGCCGACGCTGCTCGAACGACATGAGGTTTCGACCCCCGATCAGGTTCTTGACTGGCTGACTCATTCCGGCGCGGACCTCGGTGTATAGACGATGGGCACACCGTTGCGCGCGATGATCCGGGTCAGGGACGAGCCGACCAGAACGACCGTGCGCATGTCGGCCATATCGGGGGTGGCTTCGGTCAGCGGCACGACGCGGATCGCCTGCTCGGGCGTCGAGACTGCTCGGGCGAAGATCACGGGCCGATCATCGCCGCAGACGTCGCGCAGCATGCCAAGCGCGCGGGCAAAGCCCTCGGGCCGGGCCTTCGAGCGAGGGTTATAGAAGGCCATGGCGAAATCGGCCTCGGCCGCCAAGCGCAGGCGTTTCTCGATCAGCGCCCAGGGCTTGAGGTTGTCGGACAGGTTGATCGCACAGAAATCGTGCCCCAAGGGAGCCCCCGCCCGCGCCGCGGCGGCCAGCATCGCGGTGATACCGGGCAGCACGCGGATGTCGAGTTCGCGCCAGTCCGCGGGTCCACTCTCGACCGCCTCGAACACCGCCGCGGCCATGGCAAAGACTCCCGGATCGCCCGAGGACACCACCACCACGCGCCGCCCCGCCGCCGCCATCTGCAGCGCGTGGCGCGCGCGATCCAGTTCCACCCGGTTGTCCGAGGCGTGCAGCGTGAGGCCCTCGCGCGGGGCCACCCGTGCGACATAGGGGATGTAGCCCACAACGTCGGTCGCCTCTGCCAGCGCCGCCGTGACCTCGGGTGTCACCAGCGTCTCTGATCCTGGCCCCAACCCGGCAATCACCAGCCACCCGCTCATGGCCGCCGTCCATGGCCGTGGACCAGCGCGATGGAGAAGTAGGGTGCGGTCTCGCCCGGGTAGTCATCTAGCCGCGTCACCTTCTGCCCAGGCATCGCGGCGCATTCGACCAGCCAGGCCTCCCCGGCGCGGCCCGCCCGCGCCAGCGCGCGGCGCAGCTTGGGCAGGTGGCGGCCCATCTTCATCACCACCACGGCATCCGCACCCGCGATTCCCCTCACCAGTGCATCCTCCGGCAGGGTTCCGGGCAACACGGTCAGGATGTCGTCCCCCCAGGTGATCGGCGCGCCCGTCGCCGTCCAGGCGGCCGACATGCCGGTGATGCCCGGCACGACCTCAACCGGCACGACGCCCGTCAGCCGCGTGTAGAGATGCATGAACGAGCCGTAGAAGAACGGATCGCCCTCGCAGAGCACGACGACATCTTCGCCTGCCTCGGCCAGCGTGCGCAGACGGGCACAACTCTCGGCATAGAAGGCGGCAAGCACCTCGTTATAGCGGGGATCGCTGAAGGGAATCTCGGTCGTGACCGGGTATTCCATCGGATGCTCGGTCGCGCCCGCGGGGATCAGCCCCTCGACGATGGCGCGCGCCTGCCCCTCGCAGCCGGCCTTGCGGAAATAGGCGACATGGGTCGCGCCACGCAGCAGGCGGTCGGCGCGAACACTCATAAGGTCGGCAGCACCCGGGCCGAGGCCCAGGCCATAAACGGTGCCCACCCTCATTCCGCGCGGCTCGCGATGGCGTTGATGGCGGCGACCGTGATCGCGCTGCCGCCCAGCCGGCCCTCGACAATGGCGCAGGGCACGGGCTGTGCCTGCCAAAGCGCCTCTTTCGACTCCGCCGCGCCGACGAAGCCGACCGGGCAGCCGATGATCGCGGCGGGACGCGGGCAGGAAGGATCCTCCAGCATATTCAGAAGATGAAAGAGCGCGGTCGGCGCGTTGCCGATGGCGACCAGCGCGCCCGCAAGGTGCGGCCGCCAGAGCTCCAGCGCAGCGGCCGAGCGCGTGTTGCCCATCGCCGCGGCGCGCTCGGCGATGCCTTCCGCCTGCAAGGTGCAAATCACTTCGTTATCGGAGGGCAGGCGCGCGCGGGTCACGCCCTCGGACACCATGCGCGCGTCGCACAGGATTGGCGCGCCGCCCTCCAGCGCGGCCCGGGCCGCCGCCACGAACCCCGGCGAAAACCGGATATGCGGGGCGAGGCCCACCATGCCCGCGGCATGGATCATCCGCACCGCGACGGGTTCTTCCTCGGCGTCGAAGCGCGCCAGGTTGGTTTCGGCGCGGATTATCGCGAAGGACTGGCCGTAGATCGCGGCCCCGTCGGTTTCATAATCATAAGGCATCGTTGGTCTCCGGATGCAGGGCGGCGGCGATGGAATTGCGGCGCGTGTGCCAAAGCCCCGCGCGATCGAGCGCCGCGAACCGCTCACGCATCGCCGCAAGCGCCTGGGGGTTGGCCTCTGCCATGAAGGCGGTCAGGTCGTCGTCGCCAAGCGTCGCCTGGTAGTAGAGGTCGAAAAGATGCGGCGGCACGACGCCCGCGAGGAGGGCAAAGGCCGCGAGGTGGTCGAGCGTGGCCGCGATCTCGGCGGCGCCGCGAAAGCCGTGGCGGCGCATCCCCGCCAGCCACGCCGGGTTGGCGGCGCGGGCGCGCACCACGCGGGCGACCTCTTCGGACAGGGTCCGGGTGCGGGGACGATCAGGGTCGGTATTGTCCAAGTGGTACAGCGCGGCCTTACCGCCCGTGACAGCCTGCGCCGCGGCAAAGCCCGCCTCGTGCGCGGCATAATCGGCGGCCAGCAGGATATCGGTTTCGGGCAGGTCTTGGGCGTGCACGAACCCATCCGCCCGCTCGACGCGAGCTTTCAGACCTGCCTCGTCGCGGCGGCTCTCCGCGCCATCCAGCGCCCAGGCGCTGGCCGCGAGCCAGGCCTCGCCCGCGGCGCGTCGGGCCTCGTCGGTATACTCCTCGACCGCAAGCCCCATGCCCAGCCCGTAACTGCCCGGCGCGGGCCCATAGACGCGCGCGCCGACATCACGGCCGGCATAGGGGTTCCAGTCGGGCGCCTCGTCGCGCGCGCCGAGCACCCGTATCGCCTGTTGGAACAACGCCGAGAGCGTGGGAAAGACATCGCGGAACAGGCCCGAAACCCGCAGCGTCACGTCAAGCCGCGGCCGGTCGAGCATGGCGATGGGAAGCACCTCGACGCCGGACACTCTTTCGGAGCCTTCGTCCCAGACGGGTGTCACGCCCAGCAGGTGCAGCGCCATGGCGAAATCCTCGCCCGCGGTGCGCATCGTGGCCGAGCCCCACAGGTCGATGACCAGCCCGCGCGGCCAATCGCCGTGGTCCTGCAGGTGGCGTCGCACGAGGTCCTCGGCGAGTTTCACGCCCTGCGCATGGGCCGACCGCGTCGGCACCGCGCGTGGATCGGTGGTGAAAAGGTTGCGGCCGGTGGGTAGGACATCGCGCCGCCCGCGATAAGGCGACCCGGACGGGCCCGGCGCGATCTGTCCGCCCGCGAAGGCCGTCAGCAGCGCCATTCGTTCCGCGGCGATGGAAGGGCCGGTGTCAAAGCCGCCGGGCGTAGCCGGGGCGCGGCCGAAGACATGCAGCCCGTCGCCGAACTGGCTATCCTTCACGTCGCAGACGAACCGGTCGATCCGGGTGATCGCCTCGGCCGGGCAGGCGGCGGCCTCCAGGCCCAGATCCTCTTCGACGCCCAACGCCTGCGCCTCGGTCCGGATTTCCTTTTGCAGGCGCGCCCGACGCTTGGGGTCCAGCCCATCGGCGTTCGAGAACTCGTCGAGCAGCGCTTCGAGGCGGGCAAAGCGGTCTGGCGTGCCGCTTTTCCGCAAGGTCGGCGGGATATGCCCGATGGTGACGGCGGCGATCCGGCGCTTGGCCTGTGCGGCCTCGCCGGGGTCGTTGACGATGAAGGGATAGATCACCGGCAGCGTCGCGATCAGCGCCTCGGGCCAGCAAGCCGCCGACAGCGCCACCGCCTTGCCCGGCAGCCATTCCAGCGTGCCATGCGCCCCCATGTGGATCACCGCGTCGCAGCGTATGGCCTCGCGCAGCCAGAGATAGAAGGCGACGTAGGCGTGGCGCGGGGCGCGGTGGACATCGTGGTAGTCTTCGTCGCGTGTCGCCGGATCACCGCGCTCGGGTTGCAAAGCCACCAGCGCCGTACCGCGCCGGGTGGCGGCGAACTGAAAGGCGCCGTCCCGTACGGCAGGGTCGGCCTCGGGCGGGCCCCAGGCCGCGTCCAGCGCCGTCCGCAGGGTTTCGGGCAGGCGGGCGAGTGCCGCGCGATAGGCGTCGAGCGGCCAGGCCTGCGTCTCCTGCGCCAGCGCATCGCACAGGGGCGGACCGGGTGCGATGGGAACGCCCTCGGTGCCAAGGTCGTCCAGCACCGCCTCGGCCGAGGCCAGCGCATCGAGCCCGACCGCATGGGCCATTTGCCAAGTTTTGCCCGGGTAGGTGGACAGCACGATGGCGGGGCGCTTTTCGGCGGCGGGACGCCGGGCAAGTCCCACCCACGCCAGCACCCGGTCGGCGATCGCGGCGATCCGGTCGGGATGCGCGCTATGGGCGTGGCGGGAGAATTGCAGATGCGGGTCGCGCGGGGCCGGTTCCTTGAAGGACGCGACACCGGCGAAGATGCGGCCGTCTACCTCGGGCAGCACGACATGCATGGCCAGATCGGCGGGCGAAAGCCCGCGCTCGGCCTCATTCCACGCCCGTTCGGTCGAGGTCGCCAGCGCGACCTGGAACACCGGAACGCCGCCCGCATCCAGCGGCGAGGCGCCGTCCTCGCCCTTGCCCGAAAAGGCCGTGGCGTTGACGATCGCCGAGGGGCGCAGGTGGCCGATCTGGCGGGCCAGCCAACGCGCGGCCTCGGGCGCCTTGAGAGAGGGCACGAAGAGCGCCGTGACATCGCAACCGCGCGACCGGAAGGCGTCGTATAGCGCCGCGATTGGGTCCAGATCGGCCGCCGTCACATAGGCGCGGTAGAAGGTCAGCACGACGCGCGGGCGGTCACTGTCCGGCCCAAGGTCCACCAGCGGGCAGCACACGCCCTGCTCGGGGGTCCAGGCGCCGACTTGCGGCACCGCCTTGGCCCCCATCACCGGCGCGGCATACAGCCCCGCGGCCAGCGCCATCTGCGCCAGCGCCGCCTGCGCGGCCACCGCGCCGCCTGCATCGCACAGCTGCGAAAGCCGCCGCAGCGTGGACACCGGCAGGGTCGAGACCTCGTCGAGACGCGGATCGGGCCGTCCGTCCGCAGGCAGCACGGCCAGCGCGATACCCCTGGCCTGCGCCAGCGCCTGCACCTGTTGCAAGCCGTAGTCCCAATAGGCGCGCCCGCCGATCAGCCGGATCAGGATGCCCTTGGCGCCCTCCAACGTGCGTTCGACATAGGTATCCACCGACAGCGGATGCTTGAGCGCCGCGAGGTTCGCCAGCCGCAGCGTCGGCATCCGTCCCTCGGCCCCGCCGCCCCGGTGCCAGCCCGCCGCGAAGGCCCCCAGATCGCTGTCCGAGAACGAGAGCACCACCAGATCTGCCGGGTCCTGCCCCAGATCCGTCGGTGTCTCGGTCTCTTCCAGACCGTGGCTTTCGCGGAACACGACGTGCATGGCGGTTCAGCCCGCCAGCGCGGCGCGGATCGCGCCTTCGTCGATATCGTCATGCTCGGCGATCACCACCAGGCGCGTACTGCGCGCCTCGCCCACGCCCCAGGGCCGGTCGTACTGGTGGCGCACCCGCGCGCCCACGGCCTGCACCAGCAGGCGCATCGGCTTGCCCTGAACGGCCGCGTGGCCCTTCACGCGCAGGATGTTCTGTTTCCGCGCAAGCGCCTCGATACGGCCGGCCAGGATCGCCGGGTCGGCCTGTTCCGGCAGGTCGACCACGATGCTTTCGAAATCGTCGTGGTCATGGTCGGCCGCGCTGTCGTGATGGCTGGGGCGCGCGTCCAGGTCGTCCTCGGCCCCGGCCCCCAGCCCCAGGATCACGCGCGGGTCCACGACGCCTTCGGCCACCTCGACGATCGGCAGGCGGCGCGGCGCCTCGGCCTCGATCACGGCACGCGCGGTGGCCACGCCCTCGGGGCCCGCCAGATCGGGCTTGGTCAGCAGCACGATATCGGCGCACGAAATCTGGTCCTCGAACACCTCGGACAGCGGCGTTTCGTGGTCGATGCTGTCATCGGCGGCCCGCTGGGCGTCGATGGCGGCCAGGTTCGGCGCGAACCGGCCGGCGGCCACGGCCTCGGCATCGGCGACCGCGATCACCCCGTCCACCGTGATCCGCGAGCGGATGTCGGGCCAGTCGAACGCCTTGAGCAGGGGCTTGGGCAGCGCCAGGCCCGAGGTCTCGATCAGGATGTGATCGGGGCGCGGGTCCAGCGCCATAAGCGCCTCGATCGTCGGGATGAAATCGTCGGCCACGGTGCAGCAGATGCAGCCATTGGCCAGTTCGACGACGTTCTCGGCCGGGCAATCGGGGATGGCACAGGATTTCAGGATCTCGCCATCGACGCCGACATCGCCGAACTCGTTGACGACGACGGCAAGGCGCGTGCCGCCCACGTTCTGCATCAGATGGCGGATCAGGGTCGTCTTGCCCGAGCCGAGAAAGCCGGTGATCACGGTGACGGGCAGCTTGGCGAAATCGGTCATTCGGAAGACTCCAAGGGGGGGATGCGGGCAATGCAGTTCTTGCGGAAATGCTCGGCGCGCGTGCGCCAGGGCACCAGCCCGTCCGGCGCATCGCGGTATTTCACGGCGCCCTCGGCCAGGACGGGCGCAAGGCCGGCGTCGAGATTGCCGTAGACATAGGTCCAGCGGCCGGGACCGCGCAGCGCGACGGTGCAGCCCGCCGTGCAATTCGACAGGCACTCGACCGGCGTCAGGCGGATGTCGGCGGGCAGGTTCTGGTCGGCCAGCGCGTCGTGCAGCCGCGCACCGGGCAGCACGTCACCATCGCCGACAGGCTGACCCTGACGGCATTTCACGCAAACCAGAATTTCAACCGCGCCCTCGGGCGCGCCGCTCATCCGGGTGCCGGACCGCGGAGGTGATTGGAAAGAAGCAACATGTTTGACCCCATAGCTCAGGGGACAAGGGCAGATGGCGGGTAGAGCCGAAGCCGGACCCGACACCGGAACACCCCGTCCGGTTACGTCGTCTTGCGCTGGCAGGTCTCCCGGCTTGCGGATGTCAGACCTTTCGGTCTGGCGGTTGCCCTGCCTTCCCGGCCTTGTCGGCCAGTGGCGGTGGGGCAGCCTCTCCGGTCACGGTCGCGGGGGCGGCTGCGCTTCGAACCTTGCGGCCCTTATCGCATTCCCTTTTCACCCACCCGAAGGCAGGCACCAGCACGGGTGTCATGCCCCCGAGACAGTCGGGTTGTCAAGCGAGAGGATCACTCTCGCGTGGCGGCCCGTGCGGCGCGTTCCCCGGCATGGCGCAGCAGGGCGGCCGCGCGATAGGCGCCGTGCGACAGCTTGCCGAAGGGCAGGGTCAGGACGAGGCCCAGCACGCTGCCCAGATGCAGCGCCAGCAAAAGGCCCATCGCCGCCGTGTCCCGCAGCGCAAGCAGCGCCAGCCCGTTGGCCGCGACGATTGCAAGGCTGGCACGCGTGAACCGGTCGGCGGTTTCCACGCGCCGCGCCGCGGGGCGCCGGTCGGCCCGCAGCCGTCGCGCCTCGAGACCGGCAAGACCCGCCAGCATGGCCATGCCGCCAACGGACCCAAGCACCACCGGCAGGCTGAGCACCGGATAGGGGGCGATCTGATCGAAGAAATGGTGTTTCGCCGCCCCGGCAATGGTCGCCAGAAAGGTGAGGCCGAGTCCGTAGGCCACGAGGTGATGCGCCCAACGGCGGGTCGGACCCACGGGGCCCTCGCGCGTCTCGCAACCCGGCCCCTTGCCGCCACCGAGGTTGCCCAGGGTCAGGACGTCCGACAGCGCCCTTGCCACGGTGCGCGGCGAATGGTGCGTGTCCGGTCCACGCCCCGCCCGCCAGAAAAGCCAGATGCGGAGGGTCAGGATCAGGCCTACCGCGCCGAAGGCAAGCCCAGCACCGGCCGCCATCACACCATGCGGGATCACGGCATAGAAACTGCCCTCCCCCCCACGGGCCGAGAAAAGCGCCTGCGGCGGGACCAGCAGGAGCGCCGCAAGCGGCAGGCCGACGAGGCAGAGTGCATAGACCACCGCAAGCCAGGCCGTGACAGAACCGCGCGGCAGCAACCCGGCCCGGTATTCCTCGGCCCGCATCTCGGCCAGCGCCACGGGCAGGTTCACCGCGAAATCATGCGGCGGTGCATACTGACAATCGTCATGGCAAGACCGGCAGTCGTGGCAGAGATGCGCAAGGTGGCGAAGGTCCCCGGCCGTCAGGGCCGCGCGCAGTTGCGCCGCGGGAAAGACGTCGCAGAGCCCGGTGCAGAAACCGCAGGTATTGCAGATGTTGAGCGCCCGGCGCGCTTCGGCGACCGGGTCGGTAGCGGGAACTGAGGCGGGCGCAGATGGCGGGATCTGGCAAGAGCACGCGGTAACGCGGAACTCGGAATGGGCCGAGCCCGCGATTTGCGCCGCCTCGCGTCCCGAGATGCGGCCGAAGACGCCGCCGATGGTCAGCGCGAGACCGGAAAGATAACCCTCGCCCAAGACAGCGCCGAACATCGTTGCCCCGGCCGCAAAAAGGCGCGGAGACACGCCGCCTCCCGCAAGGTGCACTCGTGCCGCGGCATCCACCGAAACGCCATGCCGTGTGAAACCGAGGCCCGGATGCAGGGGGATCGCCGCAAAGGGCGGCGCCAGAAGAAGGGGGGCCGCGTCCGACCGCGTGCGGGGCACGTCGGGCCGCGGACCGCCCGCAAGATGACACTCGAGTTCGGTCAAGGACTCGCGCAGCCCCGCCGTGTCGATGCCGCAGAGGCGGGCCAGCATCTCCGGGGCCTCTGCGGTGATCGGTGGATAGAGCATCGGCGGCAGGGCACGCACCCCGTCCGCCCCCAGCACCAGCCAGGCGCGGGGGTCATCCCGCAAGGCGAGCACATGGCCCCAATGGGAATAGCGTGCGGAACCCGCCTCGGCCCCCTCGTCGGTGAACCGCCGCCCAGCGGCATCCACGACGATGCCCAGATGCATCCCGTCCACACGACTGACGATCCCGGCATCGTCAAGGGGCGCGCGGGCATCCACCGCGACCATGTGCCCGTCGCCCGGCCGGCCCGCGGGCGCGGCCCCGTTCTCTATCAGCCAGAGCAGCGTCTCGCCCCGCTGGAAGGGCGTTCCCCGGTTGGCGAAACTCTGGGCGGCTGGCCCCACATGCGTGGCCAACCGCTCGCGGTCGGCCCCGTAGCCGCCACAGGCCAGGACCACCGCCGCGGCCTCGATCGTCATGGCGCCCTCCGGCGTCTCGACGTCGATGCGCAAGGGCTTGCCTGCCTCGGGTCGAAGCGCCGCGGGATCAAGCGCCCCGACCCGCCAGCCATACCGCATCTCGACCCCAAGCCTCTCGGCCCGGCGGCAAAGCGCGTTCACCAATGCCTGCCCGCCCCCCCGGAAAAACGCGGTGCGTAGCGACCAGGGCAGGTTGCCGTCCGCCCAGGGCTCGAACGCGACGCCCTGCGCGGCGAGCCATTCCCCGAGATCGGCCGAGCCGTTTGCAAGGGCCGCCGCAAGCTCGGGATCGGGCGCGCCGATCCTCGTCAGGTCTCCCAGAAGGTCCTCGACCGGATAGCACGCGCGCTGCCAGGGCGTCTCGGCATCGTGGGCAAGCCGGATATTTCGGGAATGGCGGGCATTGCCGCCGCGCAGGTGGAACGGTGCGGCATCGATCAGGGTGACCGATGCCCAAGCCAGCCGCGCCTCGATCGCGGCGCAAAGCCCGGCGAACCCGCTACCGACGACCAGAACACCGGCCCTCACGCGGGGACCATGCGCCAGGCCGGACACACGACCGGTGCGCGCGACGCCGTCGAGGCGCGGCGGCGCGCCCGCGCCCCTCCCACCGAAGCGTGCAATCCTCAAAGCGACAAACGGCGCGCGCGGGTCCCGCCGCGCCGACAGGGCGATGGCAGGCGAAGGTCGAGCGGCCGGGCCGGTGCATCCAGGGACGCGGCCAGAAGGGCGCGGAAGGTGGCCAGCGCGGGTCCGGGGGCAGGGCTTGTCGCGATACGCGTCAGCGCCGCCCGCGCCGCGGCGGCATAGTCACATCCGCCCGGCAGCGCGCCCAGCCATTGCATGAAGGCAAGCTGCCCGATCTCGCGCGCCCGTTCGGCGCTTTCGCCGCGGGCCTGCATCTGGATCAGCACCATCTCAAGCATCATCGCCCGCCCGGCGCCGCCACAGGATGCCAAGGGCTCGGGAATCGCACGGGGTTTCGAAAAACGGTTTGTCATCGCGGTCTCCTTGCCGGGGCACCCCGCCCGGGTTGAACAGGTCGTGACGATGGCAGGTCTCCTGACTTGCGGGTCGCTGCGCCCCCCGATCCTTCCCGGGCCACGGGGCCCAGTGGACATTTCGGAACACGCTCGCCGCCTACAGTTGCGGGGGCAGTCGCGGATTTGCCGAAGATCGGCGCACCGCGTTCCCTTTTCACCCGTGACACGTCGATCACGGGAACCATCGCTACCGGCATAGCCCGGGCGCCCGGCGGCGGTCAACGCGGATGAAACCGCGCCGCGGGGGGCATGCGCGGGCTTGCCTGCCGCCCATGGCGCGGTATATGCCGCGCCCGCCGGGTGCCCCGCGATGCCGGGGAGAATCGGGAAGCCGGTGAGAAACCGGCGCGGGCCCGCCGCTGTGACGGGGATGCCGCAGGCACGACGCCACTGGAGCGATCCGGGAAGGCGCCTGCCGGCAGACGACCCGAAGCCAGAAGACCGGCCCGGCAAGATGGCCGCCCCGCGTGGAACCCGAGGCGGCGCTGTCAAACCAGGAGGGCCAGAATGCCCGACACCGCCCTTGCGGCGCCCGTTCCCGCGCGCCGTTTCACCCCCGAGGAACGGGACACGATCCACGATTTGATCCGCAGCCGCCGAGACGTCCGCGACGAGTTCCGCTCCGCTCCGATCCCCGACGACGTTCTCTGGCGCATTCTGGACGCGGCCCATCACGCGCCTTCGGTTGGGTTCATGCAGCCCTGGAACTTCATCCTGGTCCGCGATATCGAGCGTCGCCGCGCGGTGCACCGCGCCTTCCAGATCGCCAATGCCGAGGCCGAGGCGATGTTCCCCGAGGACACCCGCAGCACCTATCGCGCGCTCAAGCTGGAAGGCATCCTGAAGGCGCCGCTGAATATCGTGGTGACCTGCGACCGCGACCGCTGCGGGCCGGTGGTCCTGGGCCGCACCCACAACCCCGAGATGGACCTATATTCCTCGGTCTGCGCGGTGCAGAACCTGTGGCTTGCCGCGCGCGCCGAGGGTGTCGGTGTGGGCTGGGTCAGCATCTACAACGAACCCGACCTGCGCGCGATCCTGGCGTTGCCCGACCACGTGGCGATCGTGGCCTACCTGTGCGTGGGTTTCGTCGACGCGTTCTACGCCGCCCCCGAGCTTGCCCTCAAGGGCTGGCGCCAGCGCCTGCCACTCGACTCGCTGGTCATGCACGAGACCTGGAACAACGGAGCGTAAAAAGCCGCGGCGGCGGGTCGTTCCACCCCGCCGTCGCTCGCGTCATGGTCGAGCGAAGCGACACCCATGGCATTGCCATTTGCATCAGGCTCAGAGCGCGAGAGGCGTTCTCGTAATAGGTCGAGCCCGTGGACTCTTTTCCACTTAAACATCGCAGCATTCGCGTATGTCGTCGCCTGCAATCTGGCGTGTTGCTAAGTGCTGGTGTGCGTTAAGGGCCTTCTGCTGCGGTGGTAACTCGCAATATGTAGCCGTGTTGGTCGCGATCGGTCGAAGCTGGAAGCACCGCGCCGCTTCTTTCCAACAAACCACAGGCCAGTTTCGCATTCACGAATGTCCGTTCACACGCGGCATCGCCGCATCGAATCTGAAGAGCGGGGGTTGCACCGGTTTACGTTTGACGAATTTGTAGCGGTCGCTTCCTGCGCATTCCGCCCGTTCGGACGAGGCGCGGCGTCCATCGACATGGGCCCCGCGGTTGGCCGCGCCGCTTCGCCGGTCCCCCGCGCTATCATGAATCACCAACGTCGGGTTGGTGCCGTGGCAGGGCGTGGTGGATGGGAGGAATTGCCATGCCCACTGCCAACCTGCCTGCCATTCGCGCTTGCCGCCCCGCCTGGAACAAGGGCCGCGTCGTCGGTCAGAAACGTCCGCTGATGCCGAAACACGTCTGGGCCATCCGCGTCCGCCTCGAGATCGCCGGGAACCACCGCGACCTCGCGCTCTTCAACCTCGCCATAGACAGCAAACTCCGGGGCTGCGATCTCGTGAAACTCAAGGTCGCGGATGTCTACTCGGCCGGCCGGGTCAAGGAATGCGCCTCGATCATCCAGAACAAGACCCGGCGACCGGTCAGGTTCGAGATCACCGAGGGCACGCGCAACTCACTGGAGCGTTGGATGAAGGAGCCCCTGATGGTCGGCTCGGAATACCTCTGGCCGGGGCGGTTCCACGATCGCCTCCACATCTCGACCCGGCAATACGCCCGCCTCGTCCGGGAATGGGTTCAATCCATCGGCCTGGACCCGACCTCCTACGGCACGCATTCGATGCGCCGCACCAAGGTCGCCCAGATCTACCGGAAGACGGGCAACCTGAGAGCCGCGCAGTTGTTGCTCGGGCACACCAAGATGGACAGCACCGTCCGATACCTCGGCGTCGAGCTGGAAGATGCTCTAGCGATCTCGGAGAGCGTTGAGATATGAAGGCGACGGGCCGCCTTCGCAGGCGGCCCTCAAACCGGCCATTCGTGAATGTTGAAGCGATCAGCGGCTCCGGGCCGGGGCCACCAACGCGCCGTCCGCGTGCGGGTTGCCGGAGATGCAATCCCGACAGCCCCATAGCGGTGCCGTCCGTTTTTCGCCGTCGCCGAGATCGTGCAGCAGGAAATCGCTGAGCGGCATGTAGGTCACGCCGTCGACCTCGTAGGTGCGGGTGACGTGGCAGGTCGCGCAGCCATCGGCCTCGAACTTCGTGAGTTCTTCCGGCGTTTCGAATGGCGAGACCGGGTCTGGCGACAAGGCCGCGAAGGCTGCTTCGACCTCGGCAATCTGCGCGACGTCGTCAATCCGAATACCATGCGCCGCGCCCGCGATCAGCGCGAAATCGCGAAACCGCGCTGCGGCAAGGTTCTCGCCCCATTTCGCGATCAGGGGTTGGCCGTCCGGGATGGGACACCTATGGTTCACCGATCGCGTAGGGCGCGTGAAATAGGCGAGGATATCTTGGTCGTTCGTGAAGAGACCACCACGTCTGATCATGGCTTTCACGATAGCAATTTCCCAATTTTCCAAGGTATTGCCCCGGCGCCGCTTTGTTACCTTGGGCTTCTTGTCCTCTTCATCTGCCATGCTGCACCTCCTGGGAGATGAATAACAAGCAACGGATCATGCACGAAGCGACGCTTCAGCCGGCATCAAGCGACGATGCGCCGCACGGTTGCTTGATGCCGGAATCGCGGCGAATGAGTTCGTTCAGCCTGAACAACGCGATCAGACGGCCGCGAGGCTGTGCCGCTGAAATCTCTCCTGCCGGATCGCCGCCAGAACGAGGGTAATGACGGCGGCAAGAAGCTTCCTCAGATGGGCAAGGATCTTGCGGATGTTGTGTCCGCAGCCGCAGAGGACGGCGAGCCCCTCGTGCGGCGTGTTGTGATAGACGTCGACGATCCAGCGCACCAGGGAATAGCACAGGTCCTCGGTGTCCAGGCAGATACGCGGATGCACGCCGGCAGATCTCGTCCATATGCGCCTCGATGGAGGCGTCGGTCATCTGCATCACGCCCTCGGCGCGGACCTCGTTGAACGCTTCGACCAAGGCGTACCGCTGGTCGATCCGCGCGCGCTGCCCGGGTGTCAGCGTGGCCAGCGAGGACCCTGTTCCACCGCTGGGCTGGCGCCGGGTGCGAAGCTCTTTCGGCAGGAAATGCTCGATCTCGTGCCGGACCTTGCCGGCGGCGTTGAGCCGGTTCAGATGCCCGAATTCGAAAACCTGGGCCGCACCCTCGCCCTCGGCAGGGACCAGGGCATAGGCGTCTTGCATCATGTAACCGAGACGGAACGCCTGACCGTCGATCGTCACGCGGTCCTCGCGACCGATCTGGAAGCGGGGGAAACGGCGGTCGAAATCCAGGCTCATTTGAAGTCTCCTTTCCAGCAGACCAGTGTTTTCGGGGTGATCCGATCACCGTGGCGCATTGCTGGGCCCATGCGCGGCGCAAGCTGAAAGAGGTCTTCGACCGCGACGGGTCCGAGATCGCCGCCGAGGGCCTGCGTCGGATCGCCGAACTCTATGCCGTCGAGA
>NZ_JAMYDV010000006.1 GCF_024128855.1 Rhodovulum tesquicola | reverse complement strand
TTTACAACACCCTGCGCCCCCATTCGGCGCTTGGCGGAAGGACACCGGTTGAGGCCCATCAGGGCCAAGACCTGAAGGCGGCGGCATGATCAACAGGCAAGCTTAGCAACGCCGCAAATCTGTCCAGAAAACGGGGACCACCTCACAGGATCAGCAGCGGAATGCCGCGGATGTCGTAGCGCACCGTGGCATCGGGATTCGACTGGGTGTCGACCTTGGCAAAGCGGACACCCGGCGCCATCATCTGCGCGGCCTGGGCGAATTGCGGACCCATCATCCGGCAGGGCCCGCACCAGGCCGCCCAGAAATCCACCAGCAGGGGCAGGTCGTCGCCCCTGACGCATTTCTGGAGGGTCTGGAAGTCGATTTCGGCGGGTTTGCCGGGCACGAGCCGGGCCCCGCAGGTTCCGCATTTCGGTCCCGCGCCCAGCTTGTCGGCGGGCACGCGGTTCACCGTGCCGCAATCCGTGCAGGTCAGTTTTACTCCGGCGCCCATGGATCGCCCTCCAGAAATATTCGCGTTCTTGAATATATCGCGTTGAACCCGGCCACTTTCAAGGTCAAACTCGTATCATGGATGACTCGACGGCCGATCACCTGACCCCTTGGTCCGCGCTGGACCCGGCGCAGCAGATGGGCCTGCGCACGACCTATGCCGCAGATCCGGTCTGCCTGACCGGCACCTGCTCGCTCGAGGCCAAGACCCGGCATTTCGCCGCATGGCTGGCCGAGCGCGGAATCGCCTTTTCGGCTGACGACCTCCACCCCGCGCGGCGGCTGGACCGGGGCGCCTGACCTGCTAGGCTCGACGCAGGTTCCGAGGAGTCCCTCATGTTATCAAGACGGCTCTGGCAGCTTATCAACCTGTCGCGCAAGCTCTGGGTCCGGACGACCCTGATCGCGCTGCTGGGCATCGTTGCGGCGGTGACCGCGGCGGTTGTCGATCCGGTCATACCGCGGGCGCTTGCCGATCGGATCGGCGAGGATGCGGTGATGCCGATCCTGAACGTGCTGGCCTCGTCGATGCTGGCGGTCACCACCTTCTCGCTGTCGGTGATGGTCTCGGCCCATCACGCGGCGTCCAGCCAGGTGACGCCACGCTCGCACCGCCTGCTGCTTGAGGACACGACGACGCAGACGGTGCTGGCGACCTTCCTCGGCGCCTTCGTCTTTGCGCTGGTCTCGATCATCCTGTTCCGGGCGGGGTTCCACGCCGGTTCCGCCCCGGTCGTCGTCTTCCTGTTCACGGTGCTGGTGGTGGCGCTTGTGGTTCTGGCGATCCTGCGATGGATCGATCACCTGTCGCGGCTGGGCAGCATGGACGAGACCATCGCCCAGGTCGAAACCCGCGCCCGCGCCACGCTGCGAAAATACCGCGCGGCCCCCAGCCTCGGGGCGCGCCCCCTGCCCGGCACCGCGTCGATCCCCGCGGGCGCCGAGCCGATCCTGGCCCCGCGGGGCGGCCATGTGCAATTCGTCGACATGGCGGGGCTGTCGGCGCGGGCCGCCGAAGCGGAGGCCGAGATCTACCTTGCCGCCACGCCGGGCGAGTTTCTCGTCGCGGGCGCCCCGCTGGCCTGGCTGCACCCCGCCGGAAGCGCGCCGCCGGCGGCGTTCCAGCCCGCCTTCGAAATCGACGCTGTCCGCAGCTTTGACCAGGATGCGCGCTTTGCGCTGGTGGTGCTGTCCGAGATCGCCTCGCGCGCGCTGTCGCCGGGGCTGAACGATCCCGGGACTGCGATCGACGTGATCGCCCGGCTGGAACGGCTGCTTGCTGAATGTGATCCGGTCAACGACGAGGTGCGCTATCCCAATCTTTTCGCCCCGACGGTCAACGCCGACGACCTGGTGGGGGATGCCTTCGACGCCATCGCGCGCGACGGGGCGGGCATGGTCGAGGTGATGCGGCGTCTGGTCAAGGCGCTGAACACGCTGCGCACGGGCGGGGACGCGGGGCTTGCCCATGCCGCCGAGCGGATGACGGCGCGCGCGCTGGCCCAGGCCGAACGCGCACTTGTGCTTGACGACGACAAGGCCGGGCTGAAGGCGCTGGCCGATCAGCGGGATCGGCACCGCAGCGGAGCGGCGGCGCCGGGCTAAGCCCCCGAGCGAGAAGGGCAAGGCGCCCGGATGTCCGGTTAGGCCAACAGGACATCCGGGCGGCCCCGCCATCCGCGTGGACTATTCCGCGGCTTCGGCCAGATCCTCGACCGCCGGGCAGGTGCAGACGAGGTGGCGGTCGCCAAAGACGTTGTCCACCCGGTTGACCGGCGGCCAGTACTTGTCGACCCGGAAGGCGCCGGGCGGAAAGCAGGCCTGTTCGCGGGTATAGGGCCGGTCCCAGTCGTTCACCAGGTCCTCGACCGTGTGGGGGGCGCGTTTCAGCGGGTTGTTCTCGCGGTCGGCGCGGCCCTCCTCGATCGCGCGGATCTCCTCGCGGATCGCCAGCATCGCGGTGATGAAGCGGTCAAGCTCGGCCTTGGTCTCGCTTTCGGTGGGCTCGATCATCAGCGTGCCCGCGACCGGCCAGCTCATCGTCGGCGCGTGAAAACCGCAATCGACCAGCCGCTTCGCGATGTCGTCCACCGTGACCCCCGCGCTGTCGGCGAAGGGGCGGGTGTCGATGATGCATTCATGCGCGACCCGCCCGTTCCGCCCCTTGAAGAGCACGTCATAGGCACCCTCCAGCCGTTTCGCGATGTAATTGGCGTTCAGGATCGCGAGTTTGGTGGCCTGGGTCAGCCCCGCGCCGCCCATCAGCAGGATATAGGCATAGCTGATCGGCAGGATCGAGGCCGAGCCGTGCATCGCGCCCGACACCGCCCCCGGCCCGCCCGTCATCGGATCGCCCGGCAGGTGGGGGGCAAGATGCGCCTTGACCCCGATCGGGCCCATGCCGGGGCCCCCGCCGCCATGGGGGATGCAGAAGGTCTTGTGCAGGTTCAGGTGGCTGACATCCGCCCCGATCTCGCCGGGTTTGACCAGCCCCACCAGCGCGTTCAGGTTCGCGCCGTCCAGATAGACCTGCCCGCCGAAGCGGTGGGTGATCTCGCAGACCTCGCGCACGGTTTCCTCGAACACGCCATGGGTCGAGGGATAGGTGATCATGCAGGCCGCCAGGTTGTCGCCCGCCGCCTCGGCCTTGGCGCGGAAATCGGCCAGGTCGATATCGCCGGTCCCGGTCGCCTTGACCGCCACCACCTTCATCCCCGCCATATGGGCCGAGGCGGGGTTGGTGCCATGCGCCGAGGTGGGGATCAGGCAGACATTGCGGTGCCCCTGTCCGTTCGCCCGGTGATAGGCGGCAATCGTCAGCAGCCCCGCATATTCGCCCTGCGCGCCCGAATTGGGCTGCATCGACATCGCGTCATAGCCGGTGATGAGACACAGTTTGTCGGCCAGATCGGCCAGCATCTCGGCATAGCCCTTAACCTGTTCCGCCGGCGCCAGCGGGTGGATGTTGGCGAATTCCGGCCAGGTGATCGGCATCATCTCGACCGCGGCGTTCAGCTTCATCGTGCAGGACCCGAGCGGGATCATCGCCCGGTCCAGCGCCAGGTCGCGGTCGGCCAGACGGCGCATGTAGCGCATCATTTCCGTCTCGGCCCGGTTCATCTGGAAGACCGGGTGGGTCAGGTAGTCGGATGTGCGCAGCATCGCGTCGGGAAAGCGGTATTGCCCGTCGCCGCCCTCGTCCTTGCGGGTGATGCCGAAGGCGCGCCACAGCGCCTCGATCGACGCGGGGCGGGTGGTCTCGTCCAGCGAAATCCCCAGCTTGGTCTCGCCCACCTTGCGCAGGTTGATCCGCTCGGCCTGCGCGGCCTTGAGGATCACGCCCTGCATCGGGCCGACCTCGACCGTGAAGGTGTCGAAGAAGTCCTGCGGCTCGACCCTGAACCCCGCCTCTTCCAGCCCGCGCGCGGTGCGCACCGCCTTGCGGTGTATGCGCTGGGCGATGGCGCGCAGCCCCTTCGGCCCGTGAAAGACCGCGTAGAACCCCGCGATCACCGCCAGCAGCGCCTGCGCGGTGCAGACGTTCGAGGTGGCCTTTTCGCGGCGGATATGCTGTTCGCGCGTCTGCAACGCCAGCCGATAGGCCTTGCGCCCGTGGGCGTCGACCGACACGCCGACGATCCGGCCCGGCATGGCGCGCTTGTAGGCCTCGCGGCAGGCCATGTAGGCGGCATGCGGGCCGCCGAACCCCATCGGCACGCCGAAACGCTGGGTGGAGCCCACGGCGATATCGGCCCCCATCGCGCCCGGTTCCTTGAGGATCACCAGCGCCATCGGATCGGCCACGACGATGCCCAGCGCGCCCGCGTCATGCAGCGCCGCGATGGGGCCGGTGAAGTCGTGCAGATGGCCATGGGTGCCGGGATACTGGAAGAGGCCAGCAAAGACCCGGGCCGGATCCAGATCGGCAAAGGGATCGCCCACGATCACCTCGATCCCCAGCGGTTCGGCGCGGGTGCGGATCACCGCGATGTTCTGCGGGTGGCAGTTCTCGTCCACGAAGACCGCCCCTGCCTTCGACGTCGCCACGCGCTGGGCCATGGTCATCGCCTCGGCACAGGCCGTCGCCTCGTCCAGCAGCGAGGCATTGGCCACCTCCAGCCCCGTCAGGTCGCAGACCATGGTCTGGTAGTTCAGCAGAGCCTCCAGCCGGCCCTGGCTGATTTCCGGCTGATAGGGGGTGTAGGCGGTATACCAGGCGGGGTTTTCCAGGATGTTGCGCTGGATCGCGGGCGGCGTGACCGTGCCGTAATAGCCCTGTCCGATCAGCGTGGTGAAGGGGCGGTTCTTCTTGGCGATCTGGCGCATGAACCACAGCATCTCGCGTTCGGATTTCGGCTTGCCGAAGTCCAGCGGCTCGGCCTGGCGGATGCTGGCGGGCACGGTCTCGTCGATCAGCCCTTCGAGCGTGGACAGCCCCAGCACCTTCAGCATCTCGACCATTTCCTCGGGCGAGGGGCCGATATGGCGGCGGTTTGCGAAATCGTAGGGCAGGTAGGTGCTGGGGGAATAGGGCATGGGGCGTTCCGTCAGCCGATGAATTTCTTGTAGGCGGCTTCGTCCATCAGATCGTCGAGTGCCGACAGATCCTCGACCTTCATCTTGAAGAACCACGCCTCGCCCAGCGGATCGTCATTGACGAGGCCGGGATTGTCGGAAAGCGCGATGTTCACCTCGACGATCTCGCCATCCAGCGGCGCCAGGATGTCGGACGCCGCCTTGACGCTCTCGATCACCACGACCTCGTCATCCTTGGACACGGTCTTGCCCTCGTCGGGCAGGTCGACAAAGACGATGTCGCCCAGTTGCTCGGCGGCATGCTCGGTGATGCCGACGACGACCAGATCGTCCTCGACGCGCAGCCATTCATGTTCTTCGGTGTAATACATGGGGGATCCTCAACGCTTGTAGTTCGGGTCTCTGAACGGCAGGGCGACGACATCGGCAGCCATCCGCCTGCCGCGCACCTCGCCCCAGACTGTGCGCCCTTTTTGGCCAAGATCAACGGGCAGATAGCCCATCGCCAGCGGCGCCTCGATCGACGGGCCGAAACCGCCCGATGTGACGATGCCGACCGGATCGGCGGCGTCTTCGGTCGCGAAAAGCGGCGTGCCCTCGCGCATCGGCGCGCGGGTTTGCGGGCGCAGGCCTATGCGCTGCCGCGCGGGGCCGTCGGCCAGTTCCCGCAGGATGCGGCCCGCACCCGGAAAGCCGCCTTCGCGCGCCCCGCCTGCCCGCCGCGCCGTCTGGATCGCCCAGGACAGCCCCGCCTCGACGGGCGAGGTCGTGCTGTCGATATCATGGCCGTAAAGGCACAGCCCCGCCTCCAGCCGCAGGCTGTCGCGCGCACCAAGGCCGATGGGCTGGACCGCCTCATGGGCCAGCAGCGCATGCGCCAGCGCCTCGCATTGCGCCCCCTCGACCGAAATCTCGAACCCGTCCTCGCCGGTATAGCCCGACCGCGACAGCCAGAGCGGGCCGAACGCGCTGTCCAGCGTGGCCACATCCATGAAGCGCATCGCCGCGGCCCCCGGGGCGACCCCGTCCATCACCGACGCGGCCGCAGGCCCCTGAAGCGCCAGCAGGCCGCGGTCGGCCACCTCCTCGACCGCACAATCCCCGGCCAGATGCGCCCGCAGATGGGCGAGATCGGCCCCCTTGCAGGCGGCATTCACGACAAGAAACAGATGATCCCCGCGATTGGCCACCATCAGGTCGTCCAGAATCCCGCCCGCCGCATCGGTGAACATCGCATAGCGCTGCCGCCCCGGCGCAAGCCCCAGCAGATCGACCGGCACCAGCCGTTCCAGCGCAGCCGCGGCATCCGCCGCCTGACCCGAGGGCGCGCGCAGGATCACCTGGCCCATATGGCCCACATCGAACAGCCCCGCCGCGGCGCGGCAATGCAGATGCTCCTTCAGCACGCCGGGGGCGTATTGCACGGGCATCTCGTAGCCCGCGAAGGGCACCATCTTCGCGCCCAGTTCCAGATGAAGACCGTAAAGCGCGGTGCGCCTCAGTTCCGACATGTCGCCCCTTTCCGCCGGATGCAGCACGCATCCCGACACCGATTGCGGCCATCCCCGCGGGATGTCCGTTGCGATGCCCCCTCTGTCCCTTCGCCTGAGATCGCTATCCCTTCGGCGGACACCGGGCCGACCCCCCGTGCCTCTCTCCAGAGTTTCCGTGCCCATCCGCGGTCCTTGCGCCTGAGAGTTTACCGGGGCGGTTGCTCCTTCGGCACCGGCCACGGGGGCCGGATTCTCCCGGGATGGATGACGCGGACGCTAGATGAAGCGTCGCTTGCAGGCAAGAGCCCGCCGCCGCCAAGGGCGCCGCGCGATGTCGGCCTGCGGCCCCATGGCGCAAACGCCACGGCCAGGGATCCGGACGGCAAGGCCCGCGTTTTCCGCGCCCGCTACCGCCCCCGGATCCGCCGCAGATCCGACCTCAGCGCGGATTGCCGCGCCCGGAACCCCTCGGCATCGCCGAAATCGTTGAAATTGCCGTAGAGCGCGTGCGGATCGCCGACCCGGCGGGCATGCTTGATCGGGCACCAGTATTGCTCGGTCCGCGCTGCGACCTCCCGGGCCAGGGCCAGCACCCCGTTGGCATAGCCGCAATAGATGCAGTTCAGCTTCTGCAACCCGTTCAGATAGGCCAGCTGATGGCGGTCGATCACCACATGATCGCCCCGGCGCACCTTGTCGATGCCATAGACCGGGAAACAGATCGCCTGATAGATCGCCACGAACAGGTCCAGCAGCACGACCGGCAGGATCAGCGCATAGCTCACCGGCGCGGTCAGGATGAACAGCGGCCGCGGGCTGGCCAGAAAGGCCAGCAGGCTGACCCGCAGCGCCCGGTGGCGGGCCAGCACCTCCTCCTCGAAGCGGGCACGCCCGGACACCAGGCGGTAACGGAACTCTGCCCGCTTCTCCTCCAGGTCATCCTGAAGGCCCTGCTGCAATTCGCGGATCCGGGCCAGCAGGGTATCGACGGTCTGGGACATGGCGCGCGCCTCCTGCGGCCGAGTTGACCACGAAGGGTCCCGCGCGCCAAGCCCCGCGGCCGGTCAGCCGATCGAGACCAGCTCGATCTCGAAGGTCAGATCCTCGCCCGCCAGCGGGTGATTGGCGTCAAGCACCACCGCCTCGTCGCTCACCTCGGCGACGGTCACCGCCACGACCTGTCCATCGGGCGTCTGCAATTGCAGCCGGGTGCCGATCTCCAGCGGGATTTCCGCGGGCACCTGGGCGCGCGGGATCGCCTGGCGCGCACCGGGATTGCGTTCGCCATAGGCTTCGGCGCAGGGCACCTCGACCGTCTTGCTGTCCCCCGCGCGCATGCCCGGCAGCGCGGTGTCCAGCCCGGGAATGATCTCGCCCGACCCCACGGTGAATTCCAGCGGGTCGCGGCCTTCGGACGAGTCGAAGGTGGTGCCGTCGGCCAGCGTGCCGGTGTAATGGATGCGGACCTTGTCGCCCGGTTTGACCTCGGTCATGGGTCTCTCCTTCGCTTGTCTGTCGGGGGAACGGGTTTGCCGAGGCCGCGCGATCGGCACGGGTGCTCGGGTCGTGACCCGAACCTGAAGGGACGCCTCCCCGATGTAAAGCGCCGCGATGCCTCAGCCCATGCGCGCGGGCGTCATCAATCCCAGCGCCGCGCCGGTCGGATCGCGCAGGATGGCGATCTGTCCCACGCCCTCGATCCGAAAGGGCTCGCGGATCACGCCGCCGCCCTGGGCGCGGGTCTGCTCCAGCGCGCGGGGCAGGTCGGAGACCGCGAAATAGCTGAACCAGTGCGGCGGCACGTCCTCCATGCCGGGCAGATCGCCCAGATCCATGACCCCCACGACCGGCTGCCCGGCGCGAAAGCCCACCTGGTAGACGCCCGCACCCATCGGCATCGGCTCGAAATACCAGCTGCAGACGGCCTTGTAATAGGCCAGTGCGCCGGGCACGTCGCGGGTCATCAGTTCGGTCCACCAGACCTTGCCGTGATCTTGTGACATCGCGGTCTCCTTCCTGTGGCAGCATCCTACCCGATTCCCGTGACATCCCGCTGCGGCGCGTCCGCACCCTTTTCCCCCGCCCGGCTCTGTGCCAGTCTCGCCCCCGAGGAGGACCCCATGGCCATCACCACCTGCATCTTCGATGCCTATGGCACGTTGTTCGACGTGACCGCCGCCGCGCGCGAAGCGGCCAGCGCGCCGGGCTGCGAACGACTCGCCGGTCTCTGGGTGCGGCTGGCCGAGGACTGGCGGCGCAAGCAGCTCGAATACACCTGGCTGCGCGCCATCACCGGGGCGCATGCCGATTTCTGGCAGGTCACGCAGGACGGGCTGGACTGGGCGATGGAGGCCCACGGCCTGCAGGGCGATGCAAGGCTGCGCGCCCGCCTGCTCGACCTCTACCGCGCGCTGTCGCCCTATCCCGAGGTGTCCGCCATGCTGAGCGCGCTGAAACAGGCGGGCAAGGCCACCGCCATCCTGTCGAACGGCGCGCCCGGCATGCTGGCCAATGCCGTGGCCTCGGCCGGGATCGGTGCGCTGCTCGACGACGTGCTCTCGGTCGAGAGCGTCGGCATCTTCAAGCCGCACCCGTCCGTCTATGACCTTGTCGGCCGGCGGTTCGGCACGGCCCCGGACCAGGTGCTCTTCGTCTCGTCCAACGGCTGGGATGCCGCGGCCGGTGCCGGTTACGGCTTCGTGACCGCCTGGGTCAACCGCACGGGCGCCCCGGTCGACCGGATGCCCTGGCGACCGGCCCATGTCCTGCCTGACCTGACCGGCATCCCGGCATTGGCAAAGGGCGCATGATGCAGCATTTCGCCGCCGATGACGGGCTGATGCTGGCCTATGACGACCAGGGCGCGGGCACCCCGCTGCTGTGCCTTGCGGGCCTGACGCGCAACATGGACGATTTCGAGCCGGTTCTGGACCATTTCGCCGACAGCGCCCGGGTGATCCGCCTCGACATGCGCGGGCGCGGCCGGTCCGGCCATGATCCCGACTTCATGAATTACAACCTGATCCGGGAGGGCCGGGACGCGCTGGCACTGCTCGACCATCTCGGGCTTGAAAAGGCCGCGATCCTGGGCACCTCGCGCGGCGGGCTGATCGCGATGGTGCTGGCGATGGGCCATCGCGACCGGCTGCTGGGCGTCTGTCTCAACGATATCGGCCCGCTGGTCGATCCCCGGGGGCTGGCCTATATCATGGGCCATCTCGGCAAACGCCCCGGCCTTGCCGATTTCGACGCGGCCGCAGAGCGGCTTGAGGCGGCGATGCAGGACCGGTTTCCCGGCGTTTCGCGCGCGACCTGGCGCGAATATGCCAGGCGGGTCTGGGACGAGGCGCCCGATGGACTCGCGCTGCGTTACGACCCGCGGCTGCGCAACGCGGTGTCCGAAGCATCCGCAACCGACGCCTTGCCCGATCTGTGGCCGATGTTCGATGCGCTCGCGGGCCTGCCGGTCGCGCTGATCCGGGGGGCCAATTCCGACATCCTGTCCGCCGAGACCGCGGCCGAGATGCGCCGCCGCCGCCCCGACATGATCTTTGCCGAGGTGGCGGATCGCGGCCATGTGCCCTTCCTCGACGAACCCGAAAGCCTCGCCGCGATCCGCGCCTTCCTGAAGGCCGTGGCGTGAACATCGCGATGATCGAGGCCGCGGCGACGCGCCTTGCGGGCCATGTGCGCGAAACGCCGCTGCTGTCCGCGCCCGGGCTGGACCGGATCGCAGGCCGCCGCGTGCTGCTCAAGGCCGAATGCCTGCAACATGCCGGCAGCTTCAAGGCGCGCGGCGGCTGGGCGGCGGTCTCGGCGCTGGATGCGGGGGCGCGCGGCGTGATCGCCCTGTCCTCGGGCAACCATGCGCAGGGCGTGGCCCGCGCCGCGGCCGCGTTCGGACTGCCCGCGGTGATCGTGATGCCCGCCGACGCGCCCGCGCCCAAGATCGCGAACACCCGCGCGCTGGGCGCCGAGGTGGTGCTGCATGACCGCGCCACCGAAGACCGCGAGGCGCTTGCGGCCGGGATCGCGGACGCGCGGGGGCTGACGCTGATCCGGCCCTTCGACGATCCGCAGGTGATCGCGGGGCAGGGCACGGCCGGGCTGGAACTGGCCGCGCAGGCCGCCGCGGCAGGCGTGACGCAGGCCGATGTGCTGATCCCCTGCGGCGGCGGCGGGCTGACCGCGGGCGTCGCGCTGGCGCTCGCGGCGCGCGCGCCGGGGCTGCGGGTGCGCCCCGTGGAGCCAGAGGGCTTCGACGACACCGCCCGGTCCCTGGCCTCGAGCTGGATCGTTGCGAACGACGCCCGCGCGGGCGCGCTTTGCGACGCGATCCTGACGCCCAGCCCGGGGCGGATCACCTTCCCGATCATGGCGCGGCTCTGCGGCCCCGGTCTTGTCGTGACCGAGGACGAGGCCCTGCGCGCCATGGCCGCCGCCTTCGACCATCTGAAGATCGTGCTCGAACCCGGCGGCGCGGTGGCACTGGCCGCCTCATTGTTCCATCCCGACGCGGTGACAGGCGACGCGGTGATCGTGATCGGATCGGGCGGCAATGTGGCGGCGGAAACCTTCCGGATGGCGCTTCGCCAAAGCGGAGAGATGCAATGACGACTTTCAGAATCGCAACATTCAACGCCCAGAACCTGATCGGGCCGGATCAGGAATACCAGCGGTTCGAGCGTTATTCCCCAGAGGATTACGCCGCCAAGCGGGACTGGATGGCGGATCAGGTGAACCGCATGGATTCCGACATTCTGGCGTTCCAGGAAATCATCGACCCCGAGGCCCTGCGCGAGGTGATCGCCGAGGCCGATGCACGCGCCCCCCACCGCCGCCCGTATGCCGAGGCCGATCTGGCCGTTGCCCCCAACCTCGCCGATTCCGGCCCGGGCGAGCGGCGGCCGGGGCTGGCGATCCTGTCGCGCTTCGGCTTTGCCGGGCAGCCGGTCTCGATCCAGCGGCTCGACCCGCCGCTGGAGATCCCGTTCAACCATCTGGGCGGCGGCGATGCGGGCCAGTATGTCCTGAACCGGCTGACGCGCCCGATCCTGAAGGTGCGCGTGCCCGTCGGCGGCCATGTGCTGACCGTCTTCAACCTGCATCTCAGATCGCGCATGGGCGAATTCGTCCGCCCCAGGGGCGCGCGCTTCTCGCCCGAGGTGGACCTGTCGCATTACGACGCCCCGGGCCGGGCGCTGGGCCTCCTGCGCGCCTCGCTGCGCCGGATGGCCGAGGCCTGGGTGCTGCGCAAGCTGGTGGTCGACGAGCTTGAGGCCGGCAACCCCGTGGCGGTGCTGGGCGATCTGAACGCCACCCCGCAATCGGCCACGCAACAGATCATCGCGGGCGAACGGCCCTTTACCGATTACACCTGGCTGCGCCGCCACGACGCGAAATCGGCGGACGACCATTATTCCGAGGCCGAGGCGGCCGCGATTACCGAAGCCGTCGAACGGGTCCGACTGCATTCGGCCGAGCGGCTCTTCATCCGCAAATCCCTGCGCGACACGGCCTATACCAACGCCTTCGGCGGCGTCTTCGAATCCTTCGATGCGATCCTCCTGTCACGCCATTTCCACCCCGACTGGCCCGGCCGCATCGGCGAGATGACCCATTTCGGCGTCTATAACGACCACATCACCGACGGCACCCATCCCGAGGCGCCGGGCAATATCCGCGCCTCGGATCACGGCCAGATCATGGCGCATGTCCGGCTGGTCTGATTGACGCCCCCCGGCGCGCGGGCCATGCTGCGCCGCGGCCGGACAGGACAGGAGGTGCCGATGCGGATTGCCGATCTGGGCGACGTGGCCCTGCATTTCCGCGAGGATGGCGACCCGGACGGCGCGCCGGTGGTCTTCGCGAATGCGCTGGGCACCGATCTGCGCATCTGGGACGAGGTGGTGGCGCTGCTGCCCGCGGGCCTGCGCGCGATCCGCTACGACATGCGCGGGCACGGGCTGTCCGCCTGCCCGCCGGGGCCTTATTCCATGGGCGCGCTGGTGCGCGATGCCGAGCGGCTGCTGGATTTTCTCGGCGTGACCGACTGCGTCTTCGTCGGCCTCTCGATCGGCGGGATGGTGGCGCAGGGGCTGGCGGTCAAGCGGCTGGATCAGGTGCGCGCGCTGGTGCTGTCGAACAGCGCGGCCAAAATCGGCACCCCCGCGATCTGGGCCGAGCGCATGGCGGCCATCCGCGCGGGCGGGATCGCGGCACTGGCAGATGCCACGATGGAGCGCTGGTTCGCGCGCCCCTACCGCGAAAGCCCCGATTGCGCGCTCTGGCGCCACATGCTGACACGCCAGCCGGTCGAGGGCTATCTGGGCTGCTGCGCGGCGATCTCGGGCACGGATTTCTACACGCCGACCTCGGGGCTGAGCCTGCCGACCCTCGCCATCGCGGGCAGCGCGGACGGCTCGACCCCGCCCGATCTGGTGCGCGAGACGGCGGCCCTGATCAAGGGCTCGCGGTTCCAGCTGATCCGCGGCGCGGGCCATCTGCCCTGTATCGAGAAACCCGGCGACTATGCCGAGATCCTGACCGCATTCCTCAAGGAGACAGGCCATGTCTGACCGATCCGATGCCGCGCAGCCCTGCGCCAGACTTTCACTTTTCCAACATTTCGACGGGTCAAACACCCCTTATTGGGCTTGATCATGGCAGAATTCCTGCTTGTCCACGGCTCGAACCACGGCGCCTGGTGCTGGCGTGACATCCTGCCCCGGCTTCAGGCGGCGGGCCACGGGGCACGCGCGCTCGACCTGCCGTCGGCGGGGTCGGACCCGACGCCGCCCGAGTCCGTGACGCTCGCCGCCTGTCGCGACGCGGTGCTGGCGGCGATTGATGGCCCGACGATACTCGTCGGCCATTCGCTGGGCGGCATCACGATCACCGCAGCGGCCGCCGCCGCGCCCGAGCGGGTCGCGGCCCTTGTCTACCTGGCTGCATGGGCGCCGCGGGAGGGCGAGTCCGCGCGCGATCTGAGGGCGCGCCATGGCTGCGCGAACCTGATGGCGGCGATACGGCTGAGCCCCGACCGCAAGACCTCGACCTTCCGCGACGAGACGCTGGACACCTATTTCTACCATGACTGCCCGCCCGGCACCGCGGATTATGCCCGCGCCCGCCTGACCCCGCAGCCGACCGCACCCGGCACCGAACCGGCCGCCGCCCTGCCGCCCGGTCTGGCGCGCCATTACATCCGCTGCACCGCCGACCGCATCATCCCGCCCGAGGCCCAGCGCGACATGACCCGGGACTGGCCAATCGCCCATCTCCATGACATGGAGTGCGGCCACTCGCCCTTCTTCGCCCAGCCCGACAGACTGGCCGACATTCTGAACCGGATTGCCGAAACGACATGACCAAACCCTGCATCATCTGCGTCGCCATCACCGGATCCGTCCCCCGCAAGGAGGACAACCCGGCGGTTCCCATCACCGTCGCCGAACAGGTCGAAAGCACCCACGAAAGCTTCGAGGCGGGCGCGGCCATCGCGCATTGCCATGTCCGCAACGACGACCAGACGCCGACCTCGGACCCCGAGCGCTTCGCCCGCCTGATGGAGGGCATCCACAAGCATTGCCCCGGCATGATCGTGCAATTGTCCACCGGCGGCCGCTCCGGCGCGGGCGCGGCGCGCGCCGGGATGCTGCCGCTGCGCCCCGACATGGCCTCGTTGGCGGTCGGCTCCAACAATTTTCCAACACGGGTCTACGAGAATCCGCCCGATTTGATCGATTTCCTGGCCTCGGAAATGCACAAATACGATGTGAAGCCGGAAATCGAGGCGTTCGACCTGTCCCATATCTTCCAGGCCGTGAAGATGACCGGGGACGGGCGGCTGGCCAGACCGCTTTACGTCCAGTTCGTGATGGGGGTGAAGAACGCGATGCCCGCCGACAGGCCCGGTTTCGATTTCTACATCGAGACGCTGAAGCGGATCGCCCCCGATGCCGAATGGTGCGGCGCGGGGATCGGGCGGCACCAGATCGAGGTGAATGAATGGTCCATCGCCGCGGGCGGCCATACCCGCACGGGGCTCGAGGACAATGTGCGGCTGGACCGCGACCGGCTTGCCCCCTCGAATGCCGCGCTGGTGCGCCGGGCGGTCGAGCTTTGCGAGAAATACCACCGCCCCGTCGCCACCTGGGCCGAGGCACGCGCGATCCTGGGGCTTCGGCCCGGCTGAGACCCGCGCAAAACGCTTTGCCGCGCGCGCCCTCACGGCTAAGCCTTTGTCATCCAACGCCCGGACGCGCGCCCCATGAGCCAGCCCAAGACCCGCCTGCCGATCATCTTCATCCTGGTCACGCTGATCCTCGATGCCATCGGGATCGGGCTGATCCTGCCGGTGATGCCCGACCTGATCCGCGATATCGAGGGCGTGGGCCTGTCGGATGCCGCGATCTGGGGCGGCATCCTCGCCACCTCGTTCGCGGTGATGCAGTTCCTGTGCGGCCCGCTGGTCGGCAACCTGTCGGATCGCTACGGGCGGCGGCCGGTCCTGCTGATCTCGCTCGCCACGATGGCGCTGGATTATGTGGTGATGGCGCTGGCGGGCTCGATCTGGCTGTTGTTCGCGGCCCGCATCGTGGGCGGGATCACCGCCGCCACGCAGGCGACCGCGGGCGCCTTCATCGCCGATATCTCGCCCCCCGAACGCAAGGCCGCGCGCTTCGGGCTGGTGGGCGCGACCTTCGGCATCGGCTTCGTCCTCGGCCCGCTGATCGGCGGTTTCCTGGGCGAGCTTGGCCCCCGCGCGCCGTTCTGGGCCGCCGCCGGGCTGGCCACGGCCAACCTGATCTTCGGGTATTTCGTGCTGCCCGAGACCGTGACCGACCGCATCCGCCGCCCGTTCGACTGGCGCCGCGCGAACCCGCTGGGCGCCTTCCGCGAGATGGGGCGGCTGCCCGGGGTGCGGCCGCTGCTGACGCTGTTCTTCCTCTATGAATGCGCGATGTTCATCTATCCCGCGATCTGGGCCTATTTCACCCAGTATCGCTTTGGCTGGTCGACCGGCACGATCGGCATTTCGCTGGCGATGTTCGGCATCGGCATCGCCGCGGTGCAGGGCGGGCTGATCCGGGTGATCCTGCGGGTGCTGGGCGAACGCGGCACCGTCTGGTACGGGCTGTCCTACAATTTCCTGGCCTTCCTCATCATCGGCCTTGTCGACAATTCGACCGCGATCCTTCTGATGACGCCGCTTCTGGCGCTGGGGGCGGTGGTCACGCCCGCGATCCTGGGGCTGATGTCCAGGGCCGCGCAGGACAACCAGCAGGGCGAATTGCAGGGGGCGATTTCCTCGACCCGCTCGGTCGCGATGATCCTCTCGCCCATCGCGATGACGCAGATCTTCGCCGCCTTCACCCGCGAGGGCGCGCCCCTGATCCTGCCCGGCGCGCCGTTCCTGCTGGCGGCCGGCCTGATGATCGCCTGCGCCCTTGTCTTCGTCGCGCGACGCGATAGCCGCGCCCCGGCCTGAGCCCCAGGGAGATGCCCATGCGCCCGATCAAAGCCGCCATCTGCCGCGCCTTCGGCGCCCCCCTGACCATCGAGACCCTGCACCTGCGCCCGCCGGGGCCGGGCGAGGTCGAGGTCACGCTGGGCGCGGTCGCGATCTGCCATTCCGACATCTCGATGGCCGAGGGGGCCTGGAACCAGAGCCTGCCCGCCGTCTACGGGCACGAGGCCGCGGGCCATGTCGCCGCCATCGGGCCGGGGGTCACGGGGTTTGCGCCGGGCGACAGGGTGCTGGTCACGCTGATCCGCGCCTGCGGCCGCTGCCCCACCTGCGCCGGGGGGCACCCGACGATCTGCCGCACGAAACCGGGCGATGGCGACACGCCGCTCTTCACCGCTGCGGGCGAACCCGTGCATCAGGGGCTGGATACCGGCGCCTTTGCCGAGGCGGTGGTGGTCCATCACAGCCAGCTTGCCCCGATCCCGGCCGACATGGCGCTGGATGCGGCCAGCCTGATCTCCTGCGGGGTCATCACGGGGCTGGGCGCGGCGGTCAACACCGCGCGGATCCGGCCCGGCGAAACCGTGGTGGTGATCGGCGCGGGCGGCGTGGGGCTGAACGCGATCCAGGGCGCGCGGCTGGCGGGCGCCGCCCGGATCATCGCCATCGACATGCGCGCGGACAAGCTCGAGGCCGCGCGGGAATTCGGCGCGACCGACGGCGTTCTGGCCACCGGGGACAAGCCCTGGCGCGCGGCCCGCCAGATCGCGGGCCGTGCCGCCGATGCGGTGCTGGTCGCGGTCGGCAGCCCCGCGGCCTATGACAGCGCGCCGCGCTACCTTGCCCCGGGCGGGCGGCTGGTGATGGTGGGCATGCCCCATTCCGGCCAGACGGCGCGCTATGAACCGATGTCGATTGCCCTTCTGGGGCAGGAACTGCGCGGCTCGATGATGGGCGACACGGTGCTGGCCCGCGACATCCCGTGGATCGTGGATCTTTACCGCCAGGGCCGGATCCGGCTGGACGAGCTGATCTCGGGGCGCTGGCGGCTTGACCAGATCAACGCGGCCATCGCCGACACGAAAACCGGCGCGGCACGGCGCAACGTGATCCTGTTCTGACATCCCTGCCCCGGCCCGGTTTGTCACCTGCCCTTCAAATTGCTGTTACACGCGGACGATAGCCCGCAGGCATTTACAATTCGAAGGACCTGACATGACCCGAATTCTGCTTCTGACCACCGCCACGCTCGGACTTGTCGCGCTGACGCCCGCGGCCCAGGCCTGCACGCTGTCGGCCCTGACGCTGACCTGCGCGGACGGCACCACCTCGACCGACCAGCGCTGGGATGAGGACGGCCTGACCATCCGTGTCGAAAGCGGCGCGACCGTGTCCTCGACCGGCAAGACGACGCCCGCCTTCCGCTTTGACGGCGACGACATCACGCTGACCAATGACGGGCTGATCGAGAACCCGAATACCGCCAACGACAACGCGAACAACGCGATCGAGGTGCGCGGCACGAACCAGACCTATATCAACAATGGCACGATCTCGGGCGGCGACCGGGGCATCCACAGCCGGGGCGGCGATGGCGGGCTGACCGTGATCAATGCCGAGGGGGCGCTGATCGAGGCCCGCCGCCAGGCGGTGCGCGGCGGCGAGGATTATCCGGGCACGACCGTCATCAATGATGGCGTGATCCGTTCGACCGACGGCCGGGCGCTTCAGATCCGCGGCCAGGGCTCGAGCGTCACCAACAATGGCGAGCTTTACGGCGGCGAAGAGGTGGTCGAGGCGCGCGACGATTTCACCCTGATCAATCGCGGCCTGATCCAGATCGACGAGACCGAGGCCGATGAGGACGGCGTGCAGTTCGCCTCGGGCCGGGCCGAGAATTACGGCCGCATCGTCGGCACCGACGACGCGATCGACATGGACGAGGGCGAGGTCTACAACGCCCTTGGCGGTGTCCTGCTGTCGGTTGGTCCCGATGACGACCCCAACAAGGCCGCCATCGACCTCGACGGCGAATTCGACAACAGCCGCGACCCCGTGCGCCCCGCCGGATCCGTCCGGATCGTCAACGAGGGCTACATGGAAGGGCCGCGCGCAATCTCGGCCGCCTATGACCCGACCCTGCCCGACGACCATGTCAGCCAGGCGCGCCAATCGGTCGAGATCGTCAATTCCGGCACGATGGTCGGGCGCGGCGGCATCGCCATCGGCCTTGCCCCGACGCAGGGCGACAGCCAGCTGACCCTGTTCGGCGACAGCCGTCTTGACGGCGATGTCCTGTTCGGCGCGGGCGACGACCTGCTCGGCATCGGCGCGCTGACCTCCGACCTGCTGATCGCGGGGCTGTTCGACGGCGGCGCGGGCGAGAATACCGTCAGCCTCATGTCCTACATGCTGACGGATGTTCTGGGCTTCGAGGCGGTCGATGACGACACCTACATGCTGCGGCTGATGACCGGGCAGGGCGAGCTGTCGGGCGGCTTCCGCAACTGGCAGGACTGGCTCTTCGCCGATGGCAGCCGCCTGAGCACCGCCGAATTCGCCGCCGCCCTGGCGCCTGCCCCGGTGCCGCTGCCGGCGGGCCTGCCGCTGCTGCTGGCCGGGCTTGCGGGCTTCGGCGCGCTGCGGCTGCGCGCCCGGGGCTGAGGCGCCCGAAAGACGACAGACCGGCGCCCGCGGGCGCCGGTTTCCCTGTGCGGGTGGGGCCATGACTTGCTCCGCGGGCTGCCCTTCCCTAGGTTTGGGGGACAGCCCTGGCCGCCCGCTGCGGCGCAACGGATCGCGCGCAATGAAAGCTCCTTTCGACCCCGACCTGCAACCGCCCCCGCAATCGGGGTTGCCCAGACACGACCTGCGGCGGCTTCAGGTCTGGTTCCTGGGCATCATCGCCTTCGCGGTGGTGCTGTTCCTGCTGGTGCAGGCCAAGTTCCTGCTGATCTCTCTGGCCATCGCCATCATGCTGTTCTCGCTGACATCGGACGCGATCGGCTACATGAAGCGGCTGCGCTTCGGCGAGGCAAGGTTCTCCGAATGGCTGGCCTCGCTGCTGGCGGTGCTGCTGATCGCGACGGTGCTGATCTCGCTCTCGGCGATCATCCTGACCCAGGCGAACACCGTGGTCACCACCATCATGCAATATGCCGAACCGGGCCAGCGTGCGGTGGCCGAGATGTTCGGCTGGATGGGCGAGGACGTGGAACAGGCCGTGCTGAACTGGCTGCGCGGCGTCCGGCTCGGATCCTGGCTGACGACCATGGCCGGGCAGGCGGGCAACATCGCCTCGGGCGCGGTGCTGGTGACGCTGTTCGTGGGCTTCCTGTTTCTCGAACGGCTGTGGTTCTCGACCAAGCTCAACAGCCTGATGGGCGATGCCGAGCGTGCCGCGCGGGTCGAGCGGATCATCGGCTCGATCATGCATCGCGTGAACCGCTACCTCGTGGTCAAGACGCTGGTCAGCCTGGTGACCGGTGCGATGGTCTATGCCGTGATGCGCCTGTTCGGTCTGGAACTGGCGCTGGCCATGGGCGTGCTGACCTTCGTGCTGAACTTCATCCCGAATATCGGCTCGATCGTGGCCACGCTGGCCACCGCGCTGGTGGCCTATGTGCAGACCGGGGACAACGTGACCGGGCTTGCCGTGCTGGCCATCGTGGGGATCCTGCAATTCGTGGTCGGGCAGGTTCTCGACCCGCTGCTTCTGGGCAAGACGCTGCGGCTGTCCTCCTTCGGGATCATCGCCTCGCTCGCCTTCTGGGCGGCGGTCTGGGGCGTGCCGGGCATGTTCCTTGCCGTGCCGATCATGGTCTCGGTGATGATCGTCTGCTCGCAGATCGCCTGGCTGCGCCCGGTCGCGGTGCTGCTCTCGCGCGAGGGGCTGCCCGACGCCGACATGGACGATGCCGCGGCCCGCAAGCCCGAACATCGCGACGCCGCCTGAGCCTGCGCGTCGAACAGGGCGGTCGGCAGCGTCCCGGCCACCCGGGCGATTCGGGCCAAGCCGTTCATCCGGACGGCTTTCCCGCGGGGAATGCCCCGCGGGCAGCCCAGCGCCCCCGCGGGAAGCGGATTCAACCCCCCGCATCGTCCCGGGGCCGCGTATCAGCGTCGCAGGGGGGCCGACTCCGGATGTCATCGCCGTTCGGGCGCGCTATTGTCCCGCGTGGTCGGCGGCGCCTGCGTCGTTCCGAAGGGGCCTCGATCCCTCGGGCGCGCGGATGCTTCATGGCCGGGCGCGGGAGGTAACTGGGGCTCCCGCCGGAACCCTCAGGAGGATGTCCTGCCACGGGGCATATGCGTCACGCCGGGGCAGCGGACAGAAAAAGGATGGAAGATGGCCAATAATACTCAAAACCTGATCCGGCTGATCGTTGCCGCTCCGGCGATCGGTCTGGCGTTCTATGCCGTGAACTACAGCTCCGCGCCGAAACCCGAACCGGCCCCCGCCGCCGAGGTCGCGGCCGAGGAAACGGTCGCCGAAGAAGCCGTGGCCGAAGAGGCCGTGGCCGAGGAAGACGCCGCCGAAGAGGCTGTCGAGGACGTCGCCGAAGAAGCCGCCGCCGAAGAGGCCACCGAGGAAGAGGCCACCGAAGAGGCCGCGGCCGAAGACGTCGCCGAAGAGGCCGCCGCCGAAGAGGCCACCGAGGACGCCGCCGAAGACGCCGCGGCCGAAGACGTCGCCGAAGAGGCCGCCGCCGAAGAGGCCACCGAGGACGCCGCCGAAGACGCCGCGGCCGAGGAAGAGGTTGCCGAAGAGGCTGCCGGCGAAGCGGTCGCCGAGGATACCGCCGTCGAGGCCCCCGCGGTCGACACGCCGCAAGCCGTCGCCACCGCGCAGACGCTCGCCGACCAGGCCTCGGCGCTTGCCGCCGAATATGCCGACCTCGCCGCCCGCGCCGCCGCCCTGGCCGGCCAGTCCGCCGCGATCGTCGCGGCCCAGGCCGATGAGGCCGTGGAAGAGGCCGCCGAGGAAGCGGTGACCGAGGACGTCACCGAAGCGGCCGCCGAGGAAGCGCCCGCCGAGGACGCCACCGAAGAAGCCGCCGAGGAAGCAGCGGAAGAGGCCCCCGCGGAAGAAGCGGCGGCGGAAGAGGTGACTGAAGAGGCCGCCGAAGAGGCGCCGGCCGAAGAGGCCGCCGAGGAAGCGCCCGCCGAAGAGGTGACCGAGGAAGCCGCGGAAGAAGCCCCGGCCGAGGAATCCGCCGAGGAAGCCGCCGCGGAAGAAGCCCCCGCCGAAGAGGCGACCGAGGAAGCCGCGGAAGAAGCCCCGGCCGAGGAAGCCGCCGAAGAAGTGACCGAGGAAGTCGCGGAAGAGGCGCCCGCCGAGGACGCCGCGGAAGAAGCCACGGAAGAGGCGCCCGCCGAGGAAGCCACCGAGGAAGCCGCCGACGAAGCCCCCGCGGCGATGACCGTGGCCTTCAGCGGCGACCCGGCCGCGGGCGAGGCGGCGTTCCGTCAGTGCACCACCTGCCACACCGTCACCAACCCTGCGGGCGAGATGCTGGCGGGCCGGGGCCTTGCGGTTGGCCCGAACCTCTACGGCGTCGCGGGCCGTCACGCCGGGTCAGTCGAGGGCTTCAAGTACTCGCCCTCGATGACGGCGGCGGGCGAGGCGGGCCTCGTCTGGACCGAGGACCAGTTCGTGATCTATGCGGCCAACCCGACCGCGTTCCTGCGCGAATATCTCAACGACCCCCGCGCGCGCGGCTCGATGACCCACCAGGTCCGTCGCGAGCAGGAATCCTACGACGTCTACGCCTATCTCGCCACGCTGGCGCAATAACGCGCTCCCGGCCCACGCGGCCGGGACGACCCGGACACACGCCCCGTCCCGGCCATGCGCCGGGGCGGGGTTTATCTTGTCAGACCGGCGTAAAGCATCGGCAGCCGCTCGGGCAGGCGCTCGACATTCTCAAGCACCAGATAGTTCCGCTGCCCGAAGATCTGCGCCACATACTGGTCCGCGCGCGGATCGAGCGTCAGGCAGAACGGGATCACGCCCATCCGCGCCACCTCCTGCACCGCGGCGCGGGCGTCCTGGCGCAGATATTGCGGATCGCGCGCGTCGATATCGGCCGGCGCCCCGTCGGTGATGACCAGCATCAGCTTCTTGTTGGCCGCCACCCGGTTCAGATGCGCGCCCGCATGGCGGATCGCGGCGCCCATGCGGGTCGACAACTGCCCCCGCATCCCCGCCAGCCGCGCCTTGGGCATCTCGCCCCAGGGCTGATCGAAATCCTTGTAGCGCTGGTAAAAGACATTGTGCCGCCCGTCCGAACAGAACCCGTGCAGCGCAAAGGCATCGCCCACCTTGTGAATGGCCTCGGCCAGCAGCACGGTCGCGGACCGGGTCAGGTCCAGCACGGTCTGATCCTGCCCCGCCACCGGATCATTGGTCGATTCCGACAGGTCCAGCAGCGTCATCACCGCGATATCGCGCACCTTCCGCACCGAGCGCATCATCACCCGCGGGTCGGGCTGGCGGCCCATGCGGATGTCGATCATCGCCGTCAGCGCGGCATTGATGTCGATCTCGTCGCCATCCTCCAGCTTGCGGATGCGCTGCACGCCCTGCGGCTGCATCGCGTCCAGCAGATGCCGCATCCGCTGGGTCAGCTTGCGGTTCTCGGTCAGGATCGCGTCGATCTCCGCCGGGTCGCCCAGCCGCGGGCGCTTTTCCAGCACGGTCGCCCAGGCCGGGCGGTTCATCTGGATCTGGTAGTCGAACTCGTCATAGAAGACCGGCGCCGCGACGGGCTCCTTGCCTTCCTTCTCGTTGAAGGACAGGCCGTCATCGTCGAACAGTTCGTTCTCGGCGACCCAGATCTCCTGCGCATCCTCGCCCGCGGTCTCGACCTCGACCTCGTTCACCATCTCCATCAGCGAGACATATTTGCGGACCTGTTCCGGGGCCTCGCCCGGCCCCTTGTCCCAGTCGATCTCCTCGAATTCCCAGATATAGCGGTTGTCGTCGCGATAGGGGGCGCCCTGCACGTCGCGCCAGGCCGAATAGGGCCGCTCGCGCAGCCGATGGGCAAGTTCCAGCCCCAGATCGCGCGAGATCCGCGCATCCGACAGGTCGGCCGCCGCAAACGCGTCCCGCGCCCAGGCCGCCACCGGATCCTCGGTCGCCCAGTCCGGGTCCAGCAGCGCCAGCGCGATCCGGTCGAACTGCGCGCCCATCGACCCGTCATCCGTGGGGACGTGGAACCGCCGCCACAGGTCGCGCAGGCGCGGAAAGCGCGCGATGGCCAGCATTTCCACCCGCGCATCCTCGATCAGCCCGATACAGGCCTGTTGCAGCGCGTTCAGCCCGTCGCCCTGGATCGCGGCCGTTGTCGCAACCACATGGGCCGCGGCATGCGCGGCCGCGGCGCGGTAGAGGTCGAGCCCCGCAACTCCGTTCCAGTCGTCATAGGCATCCGGCAGGTGCAGGAACCAGTCCGCGATGAAGGGGCGCGCGCCCTCGCGGCTTTCGAAATCGCCCGCGGTGGGGCGCATCAGGAAATCCCGGCCCCAGAGTGCGCGCAGATACATCCCGATCCGGCGGTGGATATCGACGAACAGCGTGCCCTTGCGTTCCTTTTGCAGCACGGCCTGCGATTCCGCGCTTTCAAGGCCGAAATAGCGCGTCAGCTCCTCGAAATTCGTGCGATGCGCCTGCGCGCCCCAATTCGCCCAGCGGCGCAACCCGCCAAGGGTCAGCACATCCAGCAAATCCTCCAGATGCTCCAGCATCGGGCGCAACCCGCGCGGCGCCTGGGCAAGCAACTGGTTCAGCAATTGCAGATAGGCGCGGAACAGATCCGGGTCCGACAACCGGCGCGAGGCGACGGGCGCGGTCGCGATCACCCGCTCGATCACCGCGCCGGAGGTGCGCGAGGCAAAGCCCAGCAGGGTCTGGGCGAAATCGGGGATGATGTCCTCGCCCAGATCGCGGGCGAGCGTGGGGACCACCTCGATCCAGGTGCGCACGATATGATCGCCGCGCCCCATATGGCCCAGCGCCACCGCTCCCTTCAGCCAGTTGTCCAGCCCCCGCGGCGACAGCACCCGGATCGCGTCGGGCCAGCACTGGTCGAGGATCGCGCGCTGGGCCTCGTCCAGCTCGGCGGTCAGCTCGGCGAAATCGGCGAGCGTGGCCATGGCCTAGAAATAGGTCGAGACGGCCGCGTCCAGCGCGTCGCGCATGTCGGGGTCGTCGGTGATGGGGCGGACCAGCGCCATCTGGCAGGCGGCCACCGCCGGGATGCCCTGCGCCATCAGGCTGGCGGCATGGATCAGCATGCGCGTGGAAATCCCTTCGTCCAGCCCGTGCCCCTTGAGGTTGCGCGCGCGTTCCGCGATCGACACCAGCTTGTCGGCGTCCTTCGCCTCGATACCCGATTCATGGGCGACGATCTCGACCTCGACCCCGTGGGCGGGATAGTTGAAATCCAGCGCGCCGAAGCGTTGCTTGGTGGACTGTTTCAGGTCCTTCATCAGGCTCTGGTAGCCCGGGTTGTAGCTGATGACGAGGTGGAAATCCGGATGCGCGCGCAGCAATTCCCCTTTCTTCTCAAGGGGAAGGACGCGGCGGTTGTCGGTCAGCGGGTGGATCACGACGGTCGTGTCCTGGCGCGCCTCGACGATTTCGTCCAGGTAACAGATCGCCCCGTGCCGCGCGGCAAAGGTCAGCGGTCCGTCCTGCCAGCGCGTGCCATCGGCATCCAGCAGGAACCGGCCCACGATGTCCGAGGCGGTCATGTCCTCGTTGCAGGCGACGGTGACCAGCGGCTTGCCCAGCTTCCAGGCCATGTGCTCGACAAAGCGGGTCTTGCCGCAGCCCGTGGGGCCCTTCAGCATCACCGGCATCTTGGCGGCATAGGCCGCCTCGAACATCTCGACCTCGTTTGCGACGGGCCGGTAATAGGGTTCGGCCGTCACGCGGTACTGTTCGATCATGTCCTTCATACTCGCCTCCCAGGGGGATGCCCGCCGCGCAGGTCACGCGGCGGGCAAGGGTGCATCAGACCGGCGTGCCGCGATAGACCACCATGTTGGCGCCCTGGCTCTGGCTGAAATTGTTGTAGCCGATCAGGCGGACATGGTTGTCCGGGTTCGCCTCGTGGCAGGCCTTCAGTTCGGCCAGGATCACGTCGACATCGGTTTCCCCGAACATCGGCAGCTTCCACATGTACCAGAAATTCGACATCGCGTATTCCGGCTCGGTGTGCTCGATGGCCGGGTTCCAGCCATGCTTCACGATCCATTCCACCTGCTTGCGGATCTGTGCGTCATCCATCGGCGGCAGGTAGGAAAAGGTGCCCATCTTGCGGCTTGCGGGATCCGACAGCCGCGAATTGTAGTCCTGAACCTTGCTCATTCTCTCTCTCCCTTCGGGCGATCAGCGGTGCTGGGTGTCCAGCTTGTCCACGGTGTCGAACTCGAACTTGATCTCTTTCCACGTCTCCATGGCGATCTTCAGTTCGGGGCTGTGCTGGGCGGCGGCGATCAGGATGTCCTTGCCTTCCTTCTCGATCTCGCGGCCCTCGTTGCGGGCCTGCACGCAGGCTTCCAGCGCCACGCGGTTGGCCGCGGCCCCGGCCGCGTTGCCCCAGGGGTGGCCCAGCGTGCCGCCGCCGAATTGCAGCACCGAGTCGTTGCCGAAGATCGAGACCAGCGCCGGCATGTGCCAGACATGGATCCCGCCCGAGGCCACCGGGAACAGCCCCGGCATCCCGCCCCAGTCCTGATCGAAGAAGATCCCGCGCGAGCGGTCTTCCTTGATGTAGCGGTCGCGCATCAGGTCGATCCAGCCCAGCGTCGCCTCGCGGTCGCCTTCCAGCTTGCCGACGACCGTGCCCGAATGCAGGTGGTCGCCGCCCAGCAGGCGCAGCAGTTTCGTCAGGACGCGGAAGTTGATGCCGTGGTTGGGGTTGCGGTCCATCACCGCATGCATGGCGCGGTGGACGTGCAGCAGCAGCCCGTTGTCCCGGCACCATTTCGACAGCGAGTTATGCGCCGCCCAGCCCAGCGTCAGGTAGTCCGACATGATGATCGGCGTGCCGATCTCCTTGGCGTATTCGGCGCGCTTGTAGACCTCTTCCATGGTCGGCGCGGTCACGTTCATGTAGTGACCCTTGCGCTCGCCGGTCTCGATCTCGGCCTTCTCGATGGCTTCCTGGCAGAAATCGAAGCGGTCGCGCCAGCGCATGAAGGGCTGGCTGTTGACGTTCTCGTCATCCTTGGTGAAGTCCAGACCGCCGCGCAGGCATTCATAGACGGCCCGGCCGTAATTCTTGGCTGACAGGCCCAGTTTCGGCTTGATCGTGCAGCCCAGCATCGGGCGGCCATACTTGTCCAGCTTGTCGCGCTCGACCTGGATGCCGTGGGGCGGGCCGAAGCAGGTCATCACGAACCACAGCGGGAAGCGCACGTCTTCCAGGCGCAGCGAGCGCACCGCCTTGAAGCCGAACACGTTGCCCACGATCGAGGTGAAGACGTTGACGACCGAGCCTTCCTCGAACAGGTCCATCGGATAGGCGATGAAGGCATAGAAGGCGTCATCGCTGCCGGGCACGTCCTCGATCGCGTAGGCGCGGCCCTTGTAATAGTCCAGATCGGTCAGAAGGTCGGTCCAGACCGTCGTCCAGGTCCCCGTGCTGCTTTCGGCCGCGACCGCCGCGGCGGCTTCCTCGCGGTCCACGCCGGGCTGCGGGATCACCTTGAACACGGCCAGAACGTCGCTGTCCTTCACCTTGTAATCGGGTTCCCAATAGGTGGACCGGTAGTCCTTCACACCGGCATCGTATTTCTTGGCAGACATGGTGCCTCCTCCGCGAATGATCCGTCTCCCCCCGATCCGAGTCGGGTCGAGGGCACTATGGCTGCTTGTGTCACTATGGAAAAATGAATAGTTCTTATTTCCATAATAGACGAAAGCTTATGATCCATGCCCGTCACCATCCGCCAGTTCCGCGTCTTCCAGGCCGTCGCCCGGCATGAAAGCTATACCCGCGCCGCGGAGGAGCTGAACCTGACCCAGCCCGCCGTCTTCGCCCAGGTCCGCCAGCTGGAGGACCGGCTTGGCATGGTATTGCTCGACCGGGTGGGCAAGCGGATGTTCCTGACCGATGCGGGCCGCGTCGTGCTGGAGGGCGCGCGCGAGACGCTCGAAGGGATGGAACGGATGAAGATGCGGCTGGCCGACATGCGCGGTCTGCGCGAGGGGCGGCTGCGCCTCGCGATCGTGTCCACCGCGCAATATTTCATGCCCCGGCTGCTGGGCGATTTCTGCACCCGCAATCCCGGCATCGAGGTCGCGCTGACCGTCACCAACCGCCAGGCCATGCTGGAACGGCTCGCCGCCAGCGAGGACGATCTCTGCGTTCTGGGCTCCGTGCCCGACGGGCTGGACGTGATCGCCACCGCGATTGCCGACAACCCCATCGTCGCGGTCGCCCGCTACGATCACCCGCTGGTCGCCGAGCGCAACATCGCCCCCGAACGGGTGGCGCTGGAAACCTTCATCCTGCGCGAACCGGGCTCGGGCACAAGGCTTGCCGCCGAACGCTTCTTCCGCGCGCGCGGGCTGACGCTGCCGATGCGGATGGAACTGGGCAGCAACGAGGCGATCAAGCAGGCGGTCATCGGCGGGCTGGGGCTTGCCATGCTGTCGCGCGACACCCTCGCGCTGGAGGGGCAGACCGGCGTGCTCAAGGTGCTGGACCTTGCCGGTTTCCCGCTGATGCGGCAATGGCAGGTCGCCTATCCGCGCGGCAAGCACCTTTCGGTCGCGGCCGAGGCGTTCATGGATCACCTCGTCGCCAATGCCCGCACCGCGGTCGAGGCCGGCCCCGAACTGCCCCCCGCGCTGCCGGCGGTGGCGACCGCCTGACCCCCGCGCGCCCAGCCCCTTTCCCCGCCCCGGCCTTTGGGCTAGAGACAGGCCCAACCGGCGACCCTGGACAGGCCCCAAAGCGATGAAATTCACCCTCTCCTGGCTCAAGGACCACCTCGAGACCGAGGCGTCCCTCGACGACATCCTCCACGCGCTGACCGATCTCGGCCTCGAGGTCGAAGGGGTCGAGAACCCGGCCGTCAAGCTCGAGGAATTCACCATCGGCAAGGTGCTCAAGGCCGAGAAGCACCCCGATGCCGACCGCCTGCGCGTCTGCCAGGTCGCGACCGGGCAGGGCGAGACCCAGATCATCTGCGGCGCCCCCAATGCCCGCGAGGGCATCACCGTCGTCGTGGCCCATCCCGGCACCTACATTCCCGGCATCGACACGATCATCCAGGTCGGCAGGATCCGCGGCGTCGAAAGCCACGGCATGATGTGTTCCGAACGCGAGATGGAACTGTCCGAGGAACATGACGGCATCATCGAACTGCCCTCGGGCGAGGTCGGCCAGAAATTCACCGACTGGCTGGCGGCAAACGACCCCGCCCGCGTCGATCCGGTGATCGAGATCGCCATCACCCCCAACCGCCCCGACGCGCTGGGCGTCCACGGCATCGCCCGCGACCTTGCCGCCCGCGGCATCGGGCGGCTGAAACCGCTGGCCGTCGACCCCGTCCCGGGCACCTTCCCCTGCCCGATCCCCGTCACCATCGACCCCGCGCTCCGCGACAAGGGCTGCCCGCATTTCACCGGCCGCCTGATCCGCGGCGTGACGAACGGCCCCAGCCCGCAATGGCTTCAGGACCGGCTCAAGGCGATCGGCCTGCGCCCGATCTCGGCGCTGGTCGATATCACGAACTTCTTCACCTATGACCAGAACCGCCCGTTGCACGTCTTCGACGCCGATATCGTCAGGGGCGGGTTGCGCATCCACCCGGCCGCGGGTGGCGAGACGCTGACCGCGCTGGACGACAGGGACTATGTCTTCGCCCCCGGCATGATGGTCATTTCCGACGAGACCGGCCCCGAAAGCATCGCGGGCGTGATGGGCGGGGACCATACCGGCGTGACCGAGGCCACGGTGAACGTCTTCCTCGAAAGCGCCTGGTGGGACCCGATCACCATCGCCGCCACCGGCCGCGCGCTGCGCATCAATTCGGATGCCCGCTACCGTTTCGAACGCGGCGTGGACCCGGCCCATACCCTGCCCGGGCTCGAAGCCGCGACCCGGATGATCCTTGAGCTTTGCGGCGGCGAGCCGTCCGAGGTGGTGGCCGATGGCGCCGCCCCCGACACCGCCCGCGCCTATCGGCTGGACACCGACCGCGTGGCCCGCCTCGTCGGCATGGACATCCCGGCCGAGGACCAGCGCGCCACGCTGAGCGCGCTGGGCTTCCGGCTCGCGGGCGACATGGCCCATGTCCCCTCCTGGCGGCCCGACGTGCTGGGCGAGGCCGATCTGGTCGAGGAAGTCGCCCGCGTCGCCTCGCTGACGAAACTGGTGGGCAAGCCGCTGCCGCGCAGCCATCTCGGCGTGCCCAGCGGCATCCTGACGCCGCTGCAGAAACGCGAAGCCGCCGCCCGGCGCAGCTGTGCCGCGCTCGGCTACAACGAATGCGTCACCTATTCCTTCATCGACCAGGCCTCGGCCGCGCTGTTCGGCGGCGGCGATGACGCCACCGCGCTGGAGAACCCGATCTCCAGCGAGATGAGCCATATGCGCCCCGCGCTGCTGCCCGGCCTGTTGCAGGCCGCCGCCCGCAACCAGGCCCGCGGCTTCGCCGATCTGGCGCTGTTCGAGATCGGCCCCGCATTTCACGGCGCCGAACCGGGCGACCAGCACCTGCTGGCCACCGGCCTGCTGGTCGGCCAGGCCGGACCGCGCGACCCCCATGGCTCGCGCCGCCCGGTCGACATCTACGACGCCAAGGCCGATTGCGAGGCCGTGCTGGCCGCCATCGGCGCGCCCGCCCGCGCGCAGATCCTGCGCGGCGCCCCGGGCTGGTGGCACCCGGGACGGCATGGCATGATCTGCCTCGGCCCGAAGAAGGTGCTGGCCGTCTATGGCGAGCTGCACCCCAGGGTCCTGCGCGCGATGGACGTCAAGGGCCCGGCCATGGCCTTCGCGATCTGGCTTGAGGAACCGCCCTTCCCGCGCAAGACGGGCGCCACGCGCGACGCGCTGGGCGTGTCCGACTTCCAGGCGGTGGAACGCGATTTCGCCTTCGTGCTGGATGCCCGGGTCGAGGCGCTGAACGTGGTCAACGCCGCCGCGGGCGCCGACAAGGCCCTGATCGAGGAGGTCCGCGTCTTCGACGAATTCATCGGCGGCAGCCTCGGCGCGGGCCGGAAATCGCTCGCCATCACCGTGCGGCTGCAACCGGTGGACCGCACGCTGACCGAGGACGAGATCGAGGCGGTCAGCCGCAGGATCGTCGAGAAGGTCGAAAAGGCGACCGGCGGCACGCTGCGGGGCTAGACCGACAGGGCAGGGGGACACGCGCGATGTTCGAGAACCGCACCGAGGCCGGGCACCGCCTGGCCGAGAAACTCGCCGAGGCCGCGCCCGAAAACCCGCTGGTGCTGGCCCTGCCGCGCGGCGGGGTGCCGGTCGCGCTGCCGATCGCCCGGGCGCTGGGCGCGCCGCTGGACCTGGCCTTCGTGCGCAAGATCGGCATGCCGGGCAATCCCGAACTGGCCGCGGGCGCGGTCGTGGACGGCAATGCCCGCGAGGTGGTGTTCAACAGCGACGTTCTGGCCATGACCGGCCTCACCCCCGCCGATTTCGCCCCCGAGGTCGAGCGCAAGCTGGCCGAGATCGCCGCCCGCCGCGCGCTCTATCTGGGCGACCGCCCGCCGCAGAAGATCGCCGGCCGCACGGCGATCGTGGTCGATGACGGCATCGCCACCGGCGCGACCATGCGCGCCGTGCTGCAGGCGCTGCGCAAGCGCGGCCCGATCGAGACCTGGCTTGCCGTGCCCGTCGGCCCGCAGGAAACGATCTGGCAGATGCGCGGCATGACCGACCGGCTGTTCTTCCTCGAGGCGCCGCGCGACTTCCGCGCCGTCGGTTTCCATTACAGGCAGTTCGACCAGGTCGAGGATGACGATGTCGTGCAGATGCTGCGCGCCGCCTGGGCGGCCGAGGACCAGCGATAGGAGGGCAGGGATGACGTTGAGGGTGTATCTTTCGGGCGAAATCCACACCGACTGGCGCGAGCGGATCGTCGCGGGCGCGACGGGTCTGGACGTGGTCTTCGACGCCCCGGTGACCGATCACGCCGCCAGCGACGATTGCGGCGTGGCGATCCTGGGGCCGGAGGACAAGAAGGTCTGGCACGACCACAAGGGCGCCAGGCTCAACGCGATCCGCACCCGAAAGGGGATCGCGGATGCCGATATCGTGGTGGTCCGCTTCGGCGAGCAATACAGGCAGTGGAACGCTGCCTTCGATGCGGGCTTTGCCGCGGCGCTCGGCAAGTCGCTGATCGTGCTGCACGGCCCCGAACACGCCCACGCGCTCAAGGAGGTGGACGCCGCCGCCCTGGCAGTGGCCGAGCATCCCGAACAGGTCGTGCAGATCCTGCGCTACGTCCTGACCGGCATCTTGCCGGGCTGAGGCCGGGGCAGGGGGGCGCTGCCCCCCGTCCTTGCGGACTCCCCCCGGGATATTTCCGGCCAGAAGAAGGAGAAAAGGGCCTTCGGTCTTCTTCTTGGTGAAAATACCCAGATCCTGCGGGTGCCGCAGCGCCGCCGGTCGGGGCAGGGGGGATGCGTCACGCCCGCGGCGGCTGGACCAGCCCGCGCTGCACCGCCGGGCGGGCTAGGAAGCGGTCGAGCCAGGCGTGCAGGTTGGCGAAGTCGGTCCAGCCGACCAGGTCGCCCGCCTCATAGCCGACCAGCAGGTTGCGCAGCCAGGGCAGGAGGGCGATATCGGCGATGGAATAGTCGCCGCAGATCCAGGCGCGCCCCTCCATCCGCCTGTCCAGCACCGTCAGCAGCCGCCGGCTTTCCGCCACATAGCGCTCGCGCGGGCGCGGATCCTCGATCTCGGAGCCCTTGAACCTGACGAAGAACCCCATCTGCCCGAACATCGGCCCGACGCCGCCCATCTGGAACATCAGCCATTGCAGCACCTCGTGGCGGGCGCGCGGGGCGGTCGGCAGGAACTGTCCGGTCTTCTCGGCCAGGTAGATCAGGATCGCCCCGCTTTCGAACAGCGCCATGGGCGCGCCGTCCGGCCCCTCGGGGTCGATGATCGCGGGGATCTTGTTGTTGGGGTTGAGCGACAGGAAGGCCCCGGTCATCTGCTCGCCCGCATTGATGTCGACCCGGTGCGCGTCATAGGGCAGGCCGGTTTCCTCGAGCATGATCGACACCTTGACCCCGTTCGGCGTGGGGTAGGAATAAAGCTGGATCGCCCGCGGATCGCGGGGCGGCCAGCGTTTGGTCACGGGAAAATCGGCAAGCGTCGTCATCGGGTCCTCCGGCGCGGTCATTCCCCGGTCTTGTCGGGGTCCGGGGCAAAAATTGCAACAGGGCCGGGCGGGGCGCGTGTTACGCTTTTCCATCTGTCGCGCAAAGGACGGCAGAGGGACGGATGTACCATTTCCGGTGGAGCACACATGCTGAAGGAATTTCGTGATTTCATCGCCCGGGGCAATGTCATGGACATGGCCGTGGGCATCATCATCGGGGCGGCATTCACCGCCATCGTCACCTCGCTGGTCGAGGACATGATCAACCCGATCATCGGGCTGTTCATCGGCGGCGTCGATTTCTCGGGGCTCGCCCTCAGGGTCGGCGAGGGCGACAATGCGGGCGTCTTCGCCTATGGCAAGTTCATCACCGCGCTGATCAATTTCCTGATCATCGCCTGGGTCGTCTTCCTGCTGGTCAAGGGCGTGAACCGGGTCAAGGAGATGGCGATCAAGGCCGAGAACGCCGCCGCGCCGCCGCCCGGCCCCAGCCAGGAAGAGCTGCTGATCGAGATCCGCGACGCGCTGAAGGCGCGCGGCTGAGCCCGGCCGGGGCGCCCGGCACCGTCCGGGGGCCCCGCCTCAGAGCCGCAGCGCCAGATGCGGCGACAGCACGTCGATGCCCTGCGCCTTGCCCGCGCCATAGCAGGTCAGATGCCCCGCATGGGCGTTCAGCCCGGCCAGCAGGTGCGGATCCTCCTCGCAGGCCCGCCGCCAGCCCTTGTCCGCCAGCGCCAGCAGGAAGGGCATCGTCGCATTGCCCAGCGCCAGGGTCGAACTGCGCGGCACCGCGCCGGGCATGTTGGCCACGCAGTAATGCACGACCCCGTCCACCTCGTAGATCGGCGCCTGATGCGTCGTGGCGTGCGAGGTTTCGAAACAGCCGCCCTGGTCGATCGCCACATCGACCAGCACCGCGCCGGGTTTCATCCGGGCCAGATCGGCGCGGGACACCAGCTTCGGCGCCGCGGCGCCGGGGATCAGCACCGCGCCCACCACCATGTCGGCCCGTTCCAGCAATTCCCCCAGCGCCCCGCCCGAGGAATAGCGCGTGCGCATCAGCGGCCCGAAGGCATCGTCGAGATAGCGCAGCCGCGCCAGCGACCGGTCCAGCACCGTCACCTCGGCCCCCATCCCGGCCGCGATCCTTGCTGCATGGGTTCCGACCACGCCGCCGCCGATCACCACCACTTCGGCCGGACCCACCCCCGGCACGCCGCCCATCAGCACGCCGCGCCCGCCATTGGCCTTTTGCAGCGCCCAGGCGCCGACCTGCGGCGCGAGCCGCCCCGCCACCTCGGACATCGGCGCCAGAAGCGGCAGCCCGCCGCCCGCATCGGTCACCGTTTCATAGGCGATGGCGGTCACCCCGCTGTCCAGCAGGTCGCGGGTCTGGTCGGGATCGGGGGCAAGATGCAGATAGGTGAACAGAACCTGCCCCGCGCGCAGCAGCCTGCGTTCGCCCGCCTGCGGTTCCTTGACCTTCACGACCAGATCGGCGCGGGCAAAGACCTCTTCGGCCGTCTCCGCCAGCATCGCCCCGGCCGCCCTGTAATCGGCATCCGCAAAGCCTGCGCCCAGCCCCGCGCCCTGTTCCACCAGCACCTCATGGCCATGGGCCACCGCCTCGCGCGCGGCATGGGGCGTCAGCCCGACGCGGTATTCCTGCGGCTTGATCTCCCTCGGGCATCCGATACGCATGGCCTGTCCTCCCTCTTGCCGCGCCCAGAATGCCGCAGCCAGCGGGGGAATGCATCGAAATCCACCCCCTTTCCCGCGTGATTTCGCGGCAGAACCGTGCAAGATTGCCCGCAAACCGCGAAGGATCTTTCACGCGCATGCAGCTTGACGACACCGACCGGCGCCTCTTGCGGGTGCTTCAGAAAGAGGGCCGCATCTCGAATGCCGAGTTGAGCGAGCGGGTGAACCTCTCGCCCTCGGCCTGTCACCGCCGCGTCGCCCGGCTGGAACGCGACGGCTTCATCCGCGATTACGTTGCCCTTCTGGACCCGCGCAAGGTCGACCGCCCCACCACCGTCTTTGTCGAGATCACGCTTTCGGGTCAGGCCGACGAGGTGCTGGAGGCGTTCGAAAAGGCCGTCGGCCGGGTGCCCGACGTGCTGGAATGCCACCTGATGGCGGGCAGCGCGGATTACCTGCTCAAGGTCGTCGCCGAGGACAGCGAGGATTTCGCCCGCATCCACCGCCAGCACCTGACCCGCCTGCCCGGCGTGGCGCGGATGCAGTCGTCGTTTGCGCTCAGGACAGTGTTCAAGACCACCTCCCTGCCGCTATAGGGGGGGGCAAACCGGATGGGGGCTGCGATGGGCAAGGACAAGGACAAGCGCAAGGCGATCGTCGCCGCGTGCCTCAGGATGAACGCGGTCGGGCTGAACCAGGGCAGTTCCGGCAATATCAGCCTGCGCCACCATGACGGGCTGCTCATCACGCCCAGTTCCATCCCCTACGAGGACATGACGCCCGAGGATATCGTCTTTCTCGACATGGACGGCACGGCGCATGGGGACCGCAAGCCCTCGTCCGAATGGCGCTTTCACCGCGACATCCTGGCCCGCCGCCCCGATCTGGGCGCCGTGGTCCATGCGCATGCGCCCTACTGCACGACGCTGGCGATCATGCACAGGGAGATCCCCGCGGTGCATTACATGATCGCCGCGGCAGGCGGCGGCACCATCCGCTGCGCGCGCTATGAAACCTTCGGCACGCAGGCGCTGTCGGATGCCGTGATCGAGGCGATGGAGGGGCGCAAGGCCTGCCTGATGGCCCATCACGGCATGATCGCGGCCGAGGCGACGCTGGACCGCGCCATGTGGCTCGCCATCGAGGTCGAGGCGCTGGCCCGCCAGTATCACGGCGCGCTGCAACTGGGCGATCCGCCGCTTCTGTCGGATGCGCAACTGGCCGAGGCGGTCGCGCAGTTCAGCGCGGGCTACGGGCAGGGCGGCAAGGACTGAACCCGGGGCCTGGGCCGGGGCGTTGCCCGGCTCGACCCCGCCGCGTGACCGGCGAAGGGTCTGACAAAAGGTCCGATGAAAGTCCGATGGAATTCCGATTTCCGCCGCAGCCCGGAATCCCGGAAACGAAAAACCCCCGGGCCGGAGCCTCGGGGGTCGTCGTACCGGGGCCGAAGCCCCCGTTCGCATGTCGTCGGGACTTACAGAAGCCCTTCGCGCTGGGCTTTCTTGCGCGCCAGCTTCCGGGCACGGCGGATGGCCTCGGCCTTCTCGCGCGCCTTCTTCTCGGACGGTTTCTCGAAATGCTGCTTGAGCTTCATTTCCCGGAACACGCCCTCGCGCTGAAGCTTCTTCTTCAGCGCACGAAGTGCCTGATCGACATTGTTGTCGCGAACGCTTACCTGCATGTGGTTGTCACCACCTTCCTTGTTAGAGTTGCCTTCGTCAGCAGGAGGTGGTCCTATAGCAAAGCACCGCTAACTTGTCTATAGACCGCCCCGGCAACATGGAGGCCAAGCGATGACCGACACGCCGACCGGCATGGAACAGATCAGGGATCAGCTTCTCGATGCGGCGCTGATGCATGTGCCCTTCGACGGCTGGAGCGAGGCCGCCTTTCGCGCCGCCATCTCGGATGCCGGAATCGAGCCGCAGATGGCCCGCGCCGCCTGTCCGCGGGGTGCCGTCGATCTGGCCGCGGCGTTCCACCGGCGCGGCGACGACCTGATGGTGCAGCATCTTCACCGCACCGACCTGACCGAGATGCGTATCCGCGACAAGGTGGGGCTGGCGATCCGCTACCGGATCGAGGCGGCCGAGGACAAGGAACTGGTGCGCCGCGGCGCCACGCTGTTTGCCCTGCCGCAACATGCCGCCGAAGGCTCGCGGCTGGTCTGGGGCACCGCCGACCGGATCTGGACGGCGCTGGGCGATGTCTCGGACGATGTCAACTGGTACACGAAACGCGCCTCGCTCGCCGCGGTCTACGGGTCGACCGTGCTTTACTGGCTGGGGGACGAGACGCCCGGAGAACAGGCGACCTGGGAATTTCTCGACCGCCGCATCGGCAATGTGATGCAGGTCGAGAAGGCCAAGGCGCAGGCGCGCAAGAACCCGCTGCTCAAGCCCTTCCTGATCGGTCCCGATTTCATCGCCCGCCAGATCAGGCCCCCCCATGCCCGGCCGCGCCATCGCATGCCGGGCTGGCTGTCGCCGCGCACGGAGTAAACATGACCCTTCCCGCCACGATGCGCGCCGTCGAGATTTCCGAACCCGGCGGCCCCGAGGTCCTGCGCCTGACCGACCGCCCGGTGCCGGTGCCCGGCGCGGGCGAGATCCTGATCCGGCTGGCCTATGCGGGCGTCAACCGGCCCGATGCGCTGCAACGCGCGGGGCTTTACGCGCCGCCGCCCTGGGCATCCGACCTGCCCGGTCTGGAAGGGGCGGGCGAGGTGGTGGCCATCGGCCCGGATGTCGCGGGTGTCGCGGTGGGCGATCGGGTCTGCGCGCTGCTGCCGGGCGGGGGCTATGCGGAATACGTCGTCACCCCCGCCGCCCATGCCCTGCCCGTGCCCGAGGGGCTGGACCTGGAACAGGCCGCCTGCCTGCCCGAAACCTTCTTCACCGTCTGGTCCAATGTCTTCATGCGCGGCGGGCTCAAGGCGGGCGAACGGTTCCTGGTCCATGGCGGGTCGTCGGGCATCGGGACAACCGCGATCCAGTTGGCGCATGTCTTCGGCGCGCGGGTCTTCACGACCGCCGGAAGCGCCGAGAAATGCGCGGTCTGTGTGGCGCTGGGCGCCGAGCGCGCGATCAACTACCGCGAGGAGGATTTCGCCGAGGTCCTGCGCGCCGAGGGCGGCGCCGACCTGATCCTCGACATGGTGGGGGGCGACTACCTGCCGAAGAACGTCAAGGCCTTGGCCGATGACGGGCGGCTGGTGCAGATAGCGTTCCTCAAGGGGGCGAAGGTCGAGTTGAACTTCGCCCAGGTGATGATGCGGCGGCTGACGATCACGGGTTCCACCCTGCGCCCGCAATCCGATCTGGCCAAGGCACGGATCGCCGACGAGTTGCGCGACAAGGTCTGGCCGCTGATCGCCGCGGGCCGTGTCCGGCCCGTGATGGACAGCGAATTCCCGCTGGAAGAGGCCGCCGCCGCCCATGCCCGCATGGAATCCAGCGCCCATGTCGGAAAGATCGTGCTGAAGGTCGCCTGACCCGTGCAGGACGGCGAAACGGACTGTTTCCTGCCTGCTTCTGGCCATATTGCCGCCACGGAACTACCCTGATCGCTGGGGCCGCGATGTGCGGCCGGTGTGGTAAGGGGTTCGGTGGTGATGAAGATGAGCGTTCCCGGTCTGGCCTGTCTGGCCCTTGTCGGATCGCTGGCCGCAGCGCCTGCGGCGACGATCGAACTGGACTATATCGGGCAGAAGAAGGGCGGGGTGAATACCTATTTCCGCTTCGACGGCGTGTCGATGGGCGCGCACGCCGGAGAGTTCACCTTCGATGTCCTCGGCACGGAAGACCAGATCGCCGCCTGGTGCGTGGACATCGCCCATGTCCTGATCCAGAGCGCCACGCCCTACGCCCCCGATCCGGGCCTGTTCGACGCCGGGGTCGTGGCCAATCTCGACCGGCTGTTCACCCAGCATTACCACGCGGTGGTGGATGCGGTCAGTTCGGCCGCCTTCCAGCTAGCGATCTGGGAACTGATCTATGACGGCGGCGATGTCGGCCTTGGCGCGGGCCGGTTCTCGTTGCGCGACCAGACGCCCGAAAATGTCCGCATCGCGGCGCAGGGGTTTCTCGATCTCGACGCGCGGGGGGGCGGCTACCAGCTTAGTTTCCTGCGGTCCGAGGCGAGCCCCGTGCCCAGCCAGAACCTGGTGACGGTCGCGCCGGTGCCGCTGCCGGCCTCGGTGATGCTGCTGCTGGCCGGGCTGGGGCTGATGGGGGCGGTGGGCGCGCGCCGCAGCGCCTGACCGGCGGCAGGAGATGTCCTGCCGCCGCCGCGAATCCGTCACCCGATACCGGACCCGGCGTCTTTGGGGGAAGGCGCGCCGGGACAGGTGAGGGCAGACGGAAGGCCCCGCCCCGGTCCGGGCGGGGCCGACGATGTCCGCCGCAGTCTACCGGACCCGGTCCATCAGCGCATCGCGCAGGTTGCAATCCTCGACCACGTCGGCGCCGCATAGCCGGGGCTTCAGGGCGCGCGTCAGGCAAAGCCGCGCCTCCTGGATGCGGCCCTCCTTGCAGGTGATCGTCAGCATGTCGGGCCGCCATGCCGGATTGGCCTGAAGAAAGCTCTCCTCGACCACGCCGGCGGGCAGGCGCACATTCTCCGGCAGCTTGCGGAACGCCTCGGGCAGGCTCACCGACATGTAGGCCCGCCGGGACAGGTCGAAATAGTCGCCGGGTGTCAGTCCCGTGCAGCGCCCATGCTTGTTCCACTGGTGCCAGGCAAGCCCCGCGCTGCCCATGATATCGGTCATCGCGCGGGTCTGGGCGCGGCTCGGCCCGCGCTCGGTCGAGGGGCAATAGCTCGGCCAGCCCCGTTCATATTGCGGCCAGAGCCCGTGCAGCACCCATCCCCTGTCCGTCCCCGCCTCGCATTGCGGGCTGCCGCGCGCATCGCCTTCCAGCGCGCACCATGTCGGCGACCAGCTCAGCGACAACACGTAATAGTCGAACTTTCCGGGTTGCTCTCCCGCGGCGCGGGTCACGGTTGCGGCCAGGATCAGCAGGACAAGCCAGCGCATTTTCTCTTTTCTCCCGGCCCGCAGCCTACTATACAGTCGCCCAACCTCCCCGAAAACGAGGATCGGCGCCAGAGCGGCGCAGCCGTTTTCCCGGCTGGGGAGCCCGTTGTTTGTTCGAGAGGAGTTGAACCCATGAACAAGCCGATCATGGCAAAAGCCACCGCTGTCTGGCTGGTAGACAACACGACGCTGACATTCAAGCAGATCGCCGATTTCTGCGGCATGCACGAGCTTGAGGTTCAGGGGATTGCCGATGGCGACGTGGCCGCAGGCGTCAAGGGATTTGACCCGATCGCCAACAACCAGCTCGACCCCGTCGAGATCGAGAAGGGCGAGAAGGATCCGCTCTACAAGCTGCGGCTCAAGTTCAACCCCGCCGCGGTCGGCGAGGAAAAGCGCCGCGGTCCGCGCTATACGCCGCTGTCCAAGCGGCAGGACCGCCCGGCGGCGATCCTGTGGCTGGTCAAGTTCCATCCCGAACTGGCCGACAGCCAGATCGCCAAGCTGGTCGGCACCACCAAGCCGACGATCCAGACGATTCGCGAGCGCACGCACTGGAACATCTCGAACATCCAGCCGATCGACCCGGTGGCGCTGGGGCTGTGTCGGCAGAGCGAACTGGACGCCGCCGTGCACAAGGCGGCGAGGAAAAAGTCCGCCGAAGGCGGGCTGATGTCGGATGACGAGCGGCGCAAGCTGGTCTCGACCGAGCAGTCGCTCGACATGGCACCCGAGCCGCGCCTGCCCACGGCGATCTCGGGTCTGGAAACCTTCTCGCTGACACGCCATGACGACGAGGACGAGGACAAGGACCTGCCCGACGCGGACAGCTTCTTCAACCTGCCCGACAGCGACGACGAGGATGACGACGAGACCGACCAGGGGCACGGGCGCTGAGCGCCCGCCGCCTTCCGCGGGGGTCTACATGCCGAGGCTTTGCAGATAGGCGATGACATCCGCCCGGTCGCTGGCCCGGCGCATCCCGGCATAGGTCATCGCGGTCCCGCGGGCAAAGCCCTGGGGATTGGTGATCAGGGCGTCGATCCGCTCCGGCGTCCAGACGCCCTCGATCGCCGAGAACGCGGCGGAATAGCGGAAATCGTCGAAACTGGCCACATCGCGGCCCACGACCCCGTAAAGCGAGGGGCCGACGCCGTGAACGCCTTCCTCGACCCGGTGGCAGGCCTGGCATTCGCGGAACAGGCGCTCGCCACTGGCGGCACTGGCATTGGCCAGCAACTCTTCGAAGCTGGGCGCTTCGGCAGCGGCCTCGGCGGGGGCGTCGTCGGCAAGGATGACATAGGCGGGCTGTTCGAGGCCCCGTTGGGTGTAAAGCGCGCCCGCAGCCAGGTTCATCACATAGAAGATAGCCAGCGCAAGGCACAGTGCGGCCACGGATTTCAGCACGCCAATCAAGGCCAACATCGCGATTTTCCCGTTTTTCCCGATCCCTTCCTAAGCGCTTCAACTTGCGTATTGCAAGGTTTATCAACCCTCGGAACACCCCCCGGAACCGAACGAGGAGCGGCCGCCGCATGACCCGACGCATCGCCTTTCAGGGAGAGCCCGGCGCCTATTCGCACCAGGCCTGCCATGACGCCCGCCCCGAGATGGAGGCCGTGCCCTGCCGCACCTTCGAGGACGTGATCGACGCGGCCCGAAGCGGCACGGCGGATCTGGCGATGCTGCCGGTCGAGAACTCGACCTACGGGCGGGTGGCCGACATTCACCAGCTCCTGCCCGATTCCGGGCTGCATATCGTCGACGAGGCCTTCGTGCGGGTGCATATCAACCTTCTGGGCGTGCCCGGCGCGCGGCTGGACGGGATCACCCACGCGATGAGCCACACGGTCCTTCTGGGCCAGTGTCGCGACTTCCTGCGCGCCCATGGCATCCACCGGGTGACCGCGGCGGATACGGCCGGCTCCGCGCGGCATGTCGCCCAGACCGGGGACCGCACGCTGGCGGCCCTTGCCGGCGATCTGGCGGCCGAGATCTACGGGCTGGACATCCTCGCCCGCCATATCGAGGATCACGACAAGAACACCACCCGCTTCCTGCTGATGGCGCGCGAGCCCGACCGGTCGCGGCGCGGCGATCTGGGGATGATGACGACCTTCGTCTTCCAGGTCCGCAACATCCCGGCCGCGCTCTACAAGGCGATGGGGGGCTTTGCCACCAACGGGGTGAACATGACCAAGCTGGAAAGCTACATGGTCGACGGCTCGTTCACCGCGACCCAGTTCTATGCCGATATCGAGGGCCATCCCGAGGATCCGAATGTCAGGCTGGCGCTCGAGGAACTGGACTATTTCACCACCAAGCTGGAAATCCTCGGCGTCTACCCGGCGGACCGCAAGCGCCACTAGGGCGACGGCGGGCGGGTCAGAGCTGGTGGAAGCGGCCCGCCTCGATGTCGCGGGCGAGCCGCGCGATGCCAGTCTTGAACCGCTCTGTCATGCGCGTCTTGGCCAGCCGTATCGTCTGAAGCAGCAGCCGTGCCTGTATAGTCTGGGGATGCAGGTCGATGGCGACCGCAAGGCGGGTCTGAGCCGGTGCCAGGCGAACCAGATCGACGGTGCCGATGCTGGACAGGCCGCTGACGGTGGTCTGGACGACCAGGGTCTCGGGCGGCAGGAACCCGGTCAGTTCCGAGCGCACCGACCGGGGCGCGCCGCGAAAGGTGAACTGCCCCGCCCATGTCATGCCCGGCCCCGGCGCCGCCAGCGTGTCCAGCCGCGTGATCTCGGCGCCGCGGCGCAGCGCGGCCCGTTCCAGCCGCTCGAAATCCGTGATGACGGCAAAGACTTCCTCGATGGGAAGACCGATATCCTCACGCGTCGAGAACTTCATGGCACCTCCGGAGCCCCGTTTCGTTGTCGCGTCAATCCAGCCGGTCTGCAAGCCACAATCGCAGGATGTGATGCGCGATGGCGCCCTTGCGCGCGGGCAGGATGTCCTCGCGCTCGCCCGCCAGGGATGCCAGCAATTCCTCGCGGCTGACCCAGCGCGCCGCCTCCAGTTCCACGGGATCGAGCGTGATCTCGCGGGTGGTGGCGCGGCCATGGCAGCCGATCATCAGCGAGGCGGGGAAGGGCCAGGGCTGGCTGGCCAGGTAACCGACCTCGGCCACCGCGATCCCGGCCTCCTCGGCCACCTCGCGGCGCACCGCGGCCTCGACGGTCTCGCCCGGCTCGACGAACCCGGCCAGCAGCGAGAACATGCCCTCGGGCCAGCCCGGCCCGCGCCCCAGAAGCACGGAATTGCCATGGGTTATCAGCATGATGACCACGGGATCGGTGCGCGGGAAATGGGTGCCGCCGCAGGCCGGGCAGGCGCGCTGCCAGCCGGCCTGGACGACGCGGCTCTGGGCTCCGCAGCGGGCGCAGAACCTGTGCGTGGCATGCCAGCCCAGCACCGCCCGCGCCGTGGCGGCCAGTTCCGCATCAAGCGGCGTCAGCCCGGTCATCACGCGCCGCAGCTCGGTAAAGGCATGGGTCTCGGGCAGGCCGGGATGGCGCTGTTCCGAAGGGTCGAGAAACGCGCCCAGCGTGTCGGGCATCTCGGCCGGCACCCAGTCCGACAGGTCCACCGCAAGGCGCGCGGCGCCCCCGGCCAGGCCCAGGAAGACGGTCTCTCCGCCCGTCGCGCCAAGGACCGGATGATCCGGCGCGATCCAGCCCAGACCGTCCGGGCCGACCAGCGGCTTGCCCTGCCACAGCGGCAATGCGCGCGCCTGCGGGGCGGCGCGCAGCCCGGCCAGCGCGGCGGCGTCCATGCGCAGTGCCGCGGCGCGGTCCAGACCGCCGCCCCCGAATGTCACCTGCTCTGCCAGACGCATCTCCCGCCTCCCGGTTCCGGCCTTCGCCCGGCTTGCCATGCCCGATCCGGCAAGGAAAGGGTGCTCGCCCTATACGATAGTATGACCACCCCTTGAACTCCCCAAGGAGGTGGTGTCAGATGGCGACAAGACGTAACGGTCCTTCGTCGGCGGATCACGTCGGGGACGTCCCGTGTCGGACGGTCGGGAAACAACCTCAACTGCCGGGCCATCCAGGCCGGCGTCGCTGCGGGAAGAGACGTTGAGCGCGCCGCATTCCTTCTCCAGACGGGCAACGGCCCGGCAGGCCCATCTGCGCCTGATGGGGACGACGGATCTGCACGTCCATATCTATCCCTACGACTACTATACCGATCGGCCTGTCGACACGGTGGGCCTGGCGCGCACCGCCGCCCATATCGCGGGTATCCGCGCCGAGGCGACGAATTCGATGCTGTTCGACAATGGCGATTTCCTGCAGGGCAACCCGATGGGCGATTACATCGCCTATGAACGGGGCATGCAGGACGGCGACATGCACCCGATCATCCAGGCGATGAACGCGGTCGGCTTCGACGCCTCGACACTGGGCAACCACGAATTCAACTACGGGCTCGATTTCGCCATGCGCTCGATCGCGGGGGCCGAGTTCCCGGTGATCTCGGCCAATATCGTGCGCTCGCTCGGCGCGCGGCCGACCGAGGACGCGACGCTGGTGGCGCCCTTTGTCGTGCTCGAACGGATGCTGACAGACGGGGCGGGCATGGCGCATCCGATCCGCGTGGGCGTGATCGGCTTCACCCCGCCCCAGGTGATGACCTGGGACCGCCGCCACCTGGAGGGCAAGGTGGTCGTGCGCGACATCGTCGAGACGGCCCGCGCCTGGGTGCCGGTGATGAAGGCCGAGGGCGCGGATATCGTGATCGCGCTGAACCATTCGGGCATCGGCGAGCCGGGCCATGTCGCGGGTCAGGAAAATGCGGCCGTGCCGCTTGCCGCGGTCGAGGGTCTGGACGTGGTCATGGCCGGCCATCAGCATCTGCTGTTTCCCGGCCCCGGCTTCGAGACGATCGCGGGCGTGGACGCCGACAAGGGCACGATCCATGGCAAGCCCGCGGTGATGGGCGGGTTCTGGGGCTCGCATCTGGGCGTGATCGACCTGTTGCTGGAATGGGCCGACGGCGGGTGGCGGATTGTCGGGCATGAAAGCACGCTGCGCCCGATCTCGCGCCGCAACGACGATCGCACGGTGACGCCGCTGGTCGAAAGCGAGCGCAACGTGCTCGATGCCGTCGCCACGGAGCACCGCGCCACCTTGCGCTACATCCGTCGCGCGGTGGGATGGACCTCGGCGCCGCTGTTCAGCTATTTCGCGCTGGTGGCCGACGATCCCTCGGTGCAGCTCGTCGCGAATGCGCAGATGTGGTACGTCGCCGAGATGCTGAAGGGCACCCCGCACGAGGGGGTTCCGCTGCTGTCGGCCGCGGCCCCGCTCAAGGCGGGCGGTCGCGCGGGGCCGGACCACTATACCGACGTCCCCGCGGGCGAGATCGCGATCAAGCATGTGGCCGATCTCTACCTGTTCCCGAACAGGCTGCGCGCGGTGCGGATCAGCGGGGCCGATCTGCGCGGATGGCTGGAACGCTCGGCGGGCCTGTTCAACCGGATCGAGCCGGGCGGACGGAACCAGATGCTGCTGAACCCGGATTTCCCCAGCTACCATTTCGACGTGATCGACGGGGTCACCTACCAGATCGACCTCAGCCAGCCCCCGCGTTTCGATGCCAAGGGCAAGCTGATCGCCCCCGATTCCTGGCGGATCCTGGACCTTGCCTGGCAGGGGCGTCCGGTGACCGACGACATGGAATTCGTGATCGCGACCAACAGCTATCGCGCGGGCGGGGGTGGCGAGTTTCCGGGGGCCAGGGGCGACACCATCATCCTCGAGGCGCCGGACACCAACCGCGACGTTCTGGTGCGCTATATCGCCGAACAGGGCACCATCGACCCGACGGCCGACAACAACTGGCGCCTCGCGCCCTTGCCCGGCACGACCGTGTTGTTCGACACCGGCCCGCGGGCGATGCGCTATCTGGACCAGATGACCGCGTTGAGACTCGAACCCGCAGGCGATGCACCGGGCGGCTTCATCCGTTTTCGTCTCGCCCTTTAGGCGAGTTTGCTGGCGGCAAGGGGGTGTTCGCGTATTGGAAATACAACAGCCCCGGATCGGAAATAATTGCACCGAAATGAAAATTGCCACGGTTCTGCCCCTGTGTTACCGCAGGGGTCACAATTTTTATGGCGACAATACGGCATGCGGAGGCGCCCGTGATGAATTCCCTTTCGATCCCCGTGGTTCTGGCGGCATTGAGCTGCGCGACGCTGGCCGAGGCGTCCACGATTGCCATCCGCGGGGTTGACGTAACGGTTTCCGGCATCGGAACTGCGGCCTTGGGCGAGGTCGACATGACCCGCAGCACCGACCTGCCCTCGGGCGCGGCCTGGCAGGCCGGAACCGCGATCACGGAACTTCCGACTGCGGAGTTCGGCATCGACAATGGCCCCGACCGCGATCTTGATCCCTGCCGCTTCGCCTGCTCGCCCTTCTATGGCGGTGTCTACGAGGTCGAGGCCACCTATTCCGGCAAGGACGTCGCCGATCTGGGCCCGCTCGGCTGGGAGACGACGCCGTTCTGGACGGTTTTCGCGCCCACCGATGGTTCCGAGGGCGCGCGGAACGAGGCCGTGCTGACCTTCGGCTCGACGCGCTCCGTCCTGTCGATGCTCTGGGGTTCGCCCGACCAGGATAATCATGTCGAGTTCCTGCTGGGCGACACGGTCGTGGGCGACTTCTGGGGCGCGGATTTTCTCTCGTTCAACGATTTCGAGATCGTCAAGCAACCGGGGCAGGGCGCCGTTCATGTCTCCTTCTCGGGCATCGACTTCGACGCGGTCCGGTTCTCGGCCTATATGGGCGGCGGGTCTTTCGAGTTCAGCAACGTCGTCGCGCCCGTTCCGCTTCCGGCGGGGGCGCTCTTGCTGCTGACCGGGCTCGGCGCCCTGGCAGCCGCACGCCGGGCGCGCGACTGAAGCCACCGAACGGCCCGGGCCGGGGGCTGAACCCGGCCCCGTCTGCCCTTTTCGCCGATGCTGGAATTTTCCCGCGATCCGTGGTCAAATGCCGCAGGGAAAGGCCCCCGTGCCTGCGCGCCGGGGCCGCGATTGGGGGGACGCGACATGATCGGAAAAGGGCTTACGGGCTGCGTGCTGGGCGCAGCCCTTTTCTGTTCTGCGGGACAGGGTCTGGCGCAGAGCAATCTCACCGAAATCGGCAGGTGCCGCGATGACGGCATCGCCGGCGGCACGGTCGAACGCACGCGCGGCGCAACGCATTGCAACATCAACACCGCGCTCGCCGCGGCGCGCAATTCCGCCATCGCGGCGGCAGAGGCGGCCGCCGCCAATGCCTGTCCCACGCCGATCAGCACCGCGAATGCGCAAAACCGTTGCAGCGCGGCCGGAAGCTTCTTTGCGCCGACCGCGATCCCGAACGTCCAGGTGCAGCAAAGCCAGGGGGCCACCGCCGCGGAACGCGCCGCAACCCATCTGAAACGGGTCGGCAATAGCGGCATCTGCACCTATACGCGCGTGATCGCCGAGCGTGAGCAGAGCGACCTGACCGACAGATCCTGCGGCATCTGGCCGTTCAGGTACAACCGGCGCACCGTTCTGGCCGACGCCCGCGCCGCCTGCGGGGTGATCTGCCGCTAGGGGCGGCTGCGCCTTGCGAATCCGTCGCGTGACGCCTATGTAACGGGGCGAGAGGTTGGCGCGGGCGAGCGCCTCGCCAACCCGGTCAGGTCCGGAAGGAAGCAGCCGTAACGAGCCCCGTTCGGGTCGCTGTCCAGCCTCTCACCTCTCCCCCCGATGCGCTGGACGCCGCAGCATGCAGCCCCTAGGCTGGCACGCGCCCCGAATCCACGAGGACCCATGGCCGAGACCCAAGGCACCGCCTACCAGGTGCTCGCCCGAAAGTATCGCCCCGCGACCTTTGCCGACCTGATCGGGCAGGATGCCATGGTGCGCACGCTTCGCAACGCCTTTGCCGCCGACCGGATCGCGCAGGCTTTCGTGATGACGGGCATCCGCGGCACCGGCAAGACCACGACCGCGCGGATCATCGCCAAGGGGATGAACTGCATCGGCCCGGACGGGCAGGGCGGGCCGACGACCGATCCCTGCGGGCTGTGCGAGCATTGCGTCGCCATCGCCGAAGGCCGCCATGTCGACGTTCTCGAGATGGACGCCGCCAGCCGGACCGGCGTGGGCGACATCCGCGAGATCATCGACAGCGTGGCCTATCGCGCGGCCTCCGCACGCTACAAGATCTACATCATCGACGAGGTTCACATGCTGTCCAACAACGCGTTCAACGCGTTGCTGAAGACGCTGGAGGAACCGCCCGCCCATGTGAAATTCATCTTCGCCACGACCGAGATCCGCAAGGTGCCGGTCACGGTGCTGTCGCGCTGCCAGCGCTTCGACCTGCGCCGGATCGAGCCCGAGGTGATGATCGCCCATCTGCGCCGCATCGCGGAACTGGAAGGCGCGCAGATCAGCGCCGAGGCGCTGGGCCTGATCACGCGGGCGGCCGAAGGGTCGGTGCGCGACGCGATGAGCCTTCTGGATCAGGCGATCTCGCATGGTGCGGGTGAAACGACGGCCGAACAGGTGCGCGCCATGCTGGGGCTGGCCGATCGCGGCCGGGTGCTGGACCTGTTCGATCTGATCGTGTCGGGCGATGCGGCGGGCGCGCTGGCCGAACTGTCGGCGCAATATGCCGACGGGGCCGATCCGATGGCGGTTCTGCGCGATCTGGCCGAGATCACGCATTGGCTGAGCGTCGTCAAGATCACCCCCGAAGGCGCCGACGACCCCACCGTGGGCCCAGACGAGCGCGCCCGCGGCCGCGCCATGGCCGAGCGGCTGTCGATGCGCGTGCTGGCGCGGATGTGGCAGATGCTGCTCAAGGCGCTCGAGGAGGTCGCGCAGGCGCCGAACGCGATGATGGCGGCCGAGATGGCGGTGATCCGGCTGACCCATGTCTCGACCCTGCCCACGCCCGAGGACCTGGTCCGCCAGCTGCGCGAGACGCCGCCCACGGGACCCGCGCCTACGGGCGGACCCATGCCCGGCGGGGCGGGGCAGGGCGCGCGCGCGCAGGCGGTCGCCATGCCACGTCCGGCACCCGGCGGCGGCGGGGCCGCCACGGCGCTGGCCCAGTCCCCCGAACCGACGCTGGCCGCCTATGGCTCTTTCGCGCAGGTGGTCGAACTGATCCGCGCCAGCCGCGACATGAAGCTTCTGTTCGAGGTGGAATCCTGCCTGCGGCTTGTCAGCTATGCCCCCGGCCGGATCGAGTTCGAGCCGACGGCCGATGCGCCGCGCGATCTGGCCGCGCGGCTTGGCCAGCGGTTGCAGGCGCTGACCGGGGCGCGCTGGGGCGTGTCGGTCGTCGCCTCGGGCGGTGCTCCCACCCTTGCCGAGACGCGCGCAGCGGAAGAGGACCGGCTGACCGCGGCCGCCCGCGAACATCCGCTGGTGCAGGCCGTTTTTGCCGCCTTCCCAGAGGCCGAGATCATCGACATAAGGACCCCCGAAGCCCCGGCGCCGGATGCCGCCCTGGAGGCGCTGCCCGAGGTCGAGGACGAGTGGGACCCCTTCGAGGACGACTGAGCAAAGGAGACACGCGATGCTGAAAGGATTGGGCGGCCTTGGCGACATGGCCAAGATGATGAAGGCCGCGCAGGAAATGCAGACCAAGATGGTGGCGCTTCAGGAAACGCTGTCCACGACCATCGTGGTGGGCGAAAGCGGGGCGGGGCTGGTCAAGGCCACCGCGACCGCCAAGGGCACGCTGACCGCGCTGGACATCGACCCCTCGATCTTCAATGCCGAGGAAAAGGAAGTCGTCGAAGACCTGATCCTCGCCGCGATCAAGGACGCGCAGGAAAAGGCGACGGCGAAGACCCAGGAAGAGACACGCAAGCTGTCCGAGGAACTGGGCCTGCCCGCGGGGATGGGTCTGCCGATCTGATCCATGGTTTTCTTCGGCTATTCAGATGCAGCGAAACTGCCTCTAACCGAAGAAGCGGTAGAGTATGTGATCTCCGAGGCTCGTAGAGCCTATCTCACGCAGATCGGTGGGTTCTTGGGGATCACCATGCTGTTCGGATGGATCGGAGGCGCTTCCACTGGTCCGGCTGCCGAAATCATGTTCGTGGTGGGCGGATTTGGTCTTCCGTTCTTTGTGGTGAGCATTGTTACGTTCTTCAATGGGCATCTTCCCCACGCTAAGTATGTACGCCGCGATATCCTTACCGCGTTAGAGCGGCAAACCGATCCTGCGGCTTTTTGGTGGGCATACCGCGATCTTTTCCCGATGGCATGGAAATGAACTCTCCGCGCGAGATCGAGACGCTGATCGACATGATGGCGCGGCTGCCGGGACTTGGCCCCCGGTCGGCCCGGCGCGCTGTGCTGCACCTGATCCGCAAGCGCGCGGTCCTGCTGGCGCCGCTGGCCGAGGCGCTGCGCCGGGTGGCCGAGACGGTGCGCGAATGTCCCCGCTGCGGCAACGTCACCACCGCCGACCTGTGCGAGATCTGTGCCGATGACCGCCGCGCCAATGGCGAGATCTGCGTGGTCGAGGACGTGGCCGACCTCTGGGCGATGGAGCGGGGGGGCGCGTTCAAGGGCCGCTATCACGTTCTGGGCGGCACGCTTTCGGCGCTGGATGCGGTCGGCCCCGCAGATCTGCGCATCCCCGATCTGGTGGCCCGGGTGCGGGACGAGGGGATTTCCGAGGTCATCCTTGCGCTGAATGCCACGGTCGATGGCCAGACCACCGCCCATTACATCGCCGAGGAACTCACCGGGACGGGGGTTGCCATCACCTCGCTCGCCCAGGGCGTGCCGATCGGGGGCCAGCTTGATTATCTCGATGACGGCACGATCAGCGCCGCCTTGAGGGCACGCAAGGGGTTCTGAGCCCGGCTCGCGCCCCCATCACGCAATCTCAACTTGAATAGCCGGCAAGCCGCCCCTTAGCCTAGCGCGACGCGCACCCTGGATCGTGTCTGCGACACGAGGGGTCCACCGAGGAGGAATTCGCCGATGCCCACGCCCCGCCCCGCCCGTGCCACGGCCCTTGCCCGCGCGGTTCCGCTTCGGCTCTGGCTGACCGCATGGGGGCTTGCGCTGGTGCTGGCGCTTGGGGCGCAGCAGGCGCTGGCCGAGCAGAAGGTGATCGTCTCGCACGCCATCTCGACCTTCGGCGAGCCGAAATACCCGGCCGATTTCCCCCATCTCGATTACGTCAACCCCGACGCGCCCAAGGGCGGCGAGATCTCGGTCTGGGCCTTCGGTTCGTTCGACTCGATGCATCCCTACACCACCAAGGGCCGGTCCGCGGGCCTGGCGAGCGTGTTCTTCGAATCGCTGATGACCGGCACTGCCGACGAGATCGGCACGGTCTATGGCCTGCTGGCCGAAACCATCGAGTATCCCGAGGATCGGTCCTGGGCGATCTTCAAGCTGCGCCCCGAGGCGCGGTTCTCCGATGGCTCGCCGGTCACGGCCGAGGATGTCGTCCATTCCTTCGAGCTGTTCCGCGACAAGGGCCTGCCCAGCTTCCGTGTCCAGCTTTCGCGCCAGGTCGACCGCGCCGAGGTGCTGGAGGATGGACGGGTCAGGTTCACCTTTGCCGAGGGCGTGCCCACCCGCGACCTGCCGCAACTGGTGGGCGGGCTGCCCGTCTTTTCCAAGGCGCATTACATCGCCAGCAACCGCGACTTCGAGGAATCGAGCCTTGAGCCGCTGCTGGGGTCCGGGCCCTATGTGCTGGGCCGGATGGATGTCGGCCAGACCGTCGTCTACCAGCGCAACCCCGATTACTGGGGCGCCGATCTGCCGGTCAACCGTGGACGACAGAATTTCGACCGCATCCGCATCGAATATTACGCCGACTACAACGCCGCCTTCGAGGGGTTCAAGGGCGGCAGCTACACCTTCCGCAACGAGGCGTCGTCCAAGATCTGGGCCACCGGCTACGATTTCCCCGCCGTGCGCAATGGCGGTGTGCTCAAGGCCGAACTGCCCGACGGCACCATCGCGACCGGGCAGAGCTTCGTCTTCAACCTGCGCCGCCCGCAATTCCAGGACCCCCGTGTGCGCGAGGCGATCGGGCTGATGTTCAACTTCGAATGGTCGAACGAAACGCTGTTCTACGGGCTTTACGCGCGGGTCAACTCGTTCTGGGAAAACAGCCACCTGGCCGCCGAAGGGGTGCCGGGCGAGGGCGAACGCGCACTGCTGGAGCCGCTGGTGGCCGAGGGCCTTCTGCCCGATACGATCCTGACCGACGCGGCGGCGATGGCCCCCACATCCGGCGCGCGCCAGCTTGACCGGGCCAACCTGCGCCGGGCTTCGGAATTGCTGGACGACGCGGGCTGGGAGGTTGGCGCCGACGGATTGCGGCGCAAGGACGGGCGCACGCTACGGGTCGAATTCCTGAACGACAGCCAGACCTTCGACCGGGTCATCAACCCCTATGTGGAGAACCTGCGCCGCGCGGGCGTGGATGCGGTCCATACCCGCGTGGACAACGCGCAGGCGACAAACCGCGAACGCAGCTACGATTTCGACGTGGTCACCGCGCAATTCCCGATGGACTACATCCCCGGTTCGGGACTCAAGCAGTATTTCGGCTCGGAAACCGCGGACACGTCCGTCTTCAACATGATGGGCCTGAAAAGCGAGGCCGTGGACCGCCTGATCGAGCATGTCCTGGCCGCCGACGACGATGCCCAGGTCGAGACTGCCGTCAAGGCGCTGGACCGGGTGCTGCGTGCCGAACGGTTCTGGGTGCCGCAATGGTTCAAGAACACCCACACGGTCGCCTATTTCGACATGTACGAGTATCCCGACCCGCTGCCGCCCTACAGCTTGGGCAATCTCGATTTCTGGTGGTATAACGCCGAAAAGGCCGCGGCGCTGCGTGCCGCCGGTGTGCTGAGATAACGAGGCAGAGCAGCCCATGGGCGCCTATATCCTGCGGCGATTGTTGCTGATCGTCCCGACGCTGTTGGGCATCATGATCATCAACTTCACCCTGACCCAGTTCGTGCCCGGCGGCCCGATCGAACAGATCATTGCCCAGATGGAGGGGCAGGGCGACGTCTTCCAGGGCATCGCGGGCGGCGGCGATGTGGGCGAACGGGCGCAGGGCTTTGGCGATGACCGCTATGTGGGCGCGCGCGGCCTGCCGCCCGAGTTCATCGCGGAACTGGAACGCGAATTCGGCTTCGACAAGCCGCCGCTGGAACGGTTCCTGACGATGATATGGAACTATATCCGCTTCGATTTCGGCCAGAGCTATTTCCGCTCGGTCGCGGTGGTCGATCTGGTGCTGGAAAAGATGCCGGTCTCGATCACGCTGGGGCTGTGGTCCACGCTGATCGCCTATCTGGTCTCGATTCCGCTGGGCATCCGCAAGGCGGTGCGCGACGGCACCCCGTTCGACACCTGGACCAGCGGCGCGATCATCATCGCCTATGCGGTCCCGGGCTTCCTGTTCGCGGTGCTTCTGCTGGTGCTGTTCGCGGGCGGGTCCTATTTCCAGTGGTTCCCGCTCAGGGGGCTGACCTCGGACAATTTCGACGAGCTCAGCCTGCTGGGCAAGATCGGCGACTATTTCTGGCACATCACCCTGCCGGTGCTGGCCACGACGATTTCCAGCTTCGCGACGCTGACGCTGCTGACCAAGAACTCGTTCCTCGACGAGATCCGGAAGCAATATGTCATCACCGCCAAGGCCAAGGGGCTGACCGAATCCCGCATCCTTTACGGCCATGTCTTCCGCAACGCGATGCTGATCGTGATCGCGGGCTTCCCGGCGATGTTCATCGGCGTGTTCTTCGGCGCCTCGATCATCATCGAGACGATCTTCTCGCTCGACGGCCTTGGCCGGCTGGGCTTCGAGGCGGCGGTGGCGCGGGATTACCCGGTGATCTTCGCCACGCTCTATGTCTTCGGGCTGATCGGGCTGCTGGTGGGGCTGATCTCGGACCTGACCTATGTGCTGGTCGATCCGCGGATCGACTTCGAAAGCCGGGAGACCTGAGATGTTCGCGCTCTCCCCCCTGAACCAGCGCCGCTGGCGGAATTTCAAGCGCAACCGCCGGGCCTATTGGTCGCTGATCCTGTTCGCCATCCTGTTCGGCCTGTCGCTGTTCGCCGAGGTCATCGCCAACGACAAGCCGATCTATGTCCGCTACCAGGGCGAGAACTTCTTTCCGATCTACCGCTTCTACCCCGAAACCGCCTTTGGCGGCGACCTGCGCACCGAAGCCGTCTATCGCGACATCGAGGTGCAATGCCTGATCCTGACCGGCGGGCTGGAGGAGTGCTGGGACGCGCCCGAGGACCTGATCGCCGAGGCAAGGACCGGCGTGATCGACGGGCAGGACATCGCGCAGGGCCGCATCATCTGGCCGCTGATCCCCTACAGCTACAACACCATTTCGGACATTTCGGGCACCGCACCGGCTCCGCCCAGCGCGGATCACTGGCTGGGCACCGACGACACCGCGCGCGACGTGGTGGCGCGGGTGATCTACGGCTTCCGGCTGTCGATCTTCTTCACGCTGATCGTGACCAGCATCGCCTCGGTGATCGGGATCGTGGCGGGCGCGGTGCAGGGGTTCTTCGGCGGGATCACCGACCTGATCTTTCAGCGGGTGATCGAGATCTGGACCTCGACGCCCCAGCTTTACATCATCATCATCCTGTTCGCGGTGCTGGGGCGCAGTTTCTGGCTGCTGGTCTTCCTGACCGCGCTGTTCGGCTGGCCCGCGCTGGTCGGCGTGGTGCGGGCCGAATTCCTTCGGGCGCGCAACTTCGAATATGTCCGCGCGGCCCGCGCGCTGGGCGTGTCGAACGCCACGATCATGTTCCGCCACATGCTGCCGAATGCCATGGTGGCGACCCTGACGCTTCTGCCCTTCCTGATTACCGCGACCATCGGCACGCTCGCCTCGCTCGATTTTCTGGGCTTCGGGCTGCCCTCCTCGGCGCCCTCGCTCGGGGAATTGACGCTTCAGGCGAAACAGAACCTCCAGGCGCCCTGGCTGGGCTTCACCGCGTTCTTCACCTTCGCGATCATGCTGTCGCTTCTGGTGTTCATCTTCGAAGGCGTGCGCGATGCCTTCGACCCCAGAAAGACCTTTCGATGAGCGCGGTCCTCAAGGTGCGGAACCTGTCGGTCAGCTTCCGGCAGGACGGGCGCGACATCGCCGCCGTGCGCGGCGTCAGCTTCGAGGTGGGCCGGGGCGAGACCGTGGCCATCGTGGGCGAATCCGGGTCGGGCAAGTCGGTTACGGCGCTTTCGACCGTGGCGCTGCTGCCCGGCAGCGCGACGGCCACGGGCTCGATCACCTATGGCGGCGAGGAACTGATCGGCGCGTCCGAGGCGCGGCTGCGCGCGGTGCGGGGCAACGATATCAGCTTCATCTTCCAGGAGCCGATGACCTCGCTCAACCCGCTGCACACGCTGGAAAAGCAGCTGACCGAAAGCCTTGCGCTGCATCAGGGCCTGACCGGCGCGCCCGCGCGGGCCCGGGTGCTGGAACTGTTGCACAAGGTCGGCATCCGCGACCCTGAATCCCGCCTCAAGGACTATCCGCACCAGTTGTCGGGCGGACAGCGCCAGCGGGTGATGATCGCCATGGCACTGGCCAACGGGCCGGAATTGCTGATCGCGGACGAACCCACCACCGCGCTGGATGTGACCATCGAGGCGCAGATCCTCGAACTGCTGGCCGAGTTGAAACGCGCCGAGGGGCTGAGCCTTCTGTTCATCACCCATGATCTGGGCGTGGTCCGCCGCATCGCCGACCGGGTCTGCGTGATGAAGGATGGCGAGATCGTCGAGACCGGCCCGACCGAAAGCATCTTCACCGCGCCGCAGCACCCCTATACCCGCAAGCTTCTGGCTGCCGAGGCAGTGGGCGGCCCCGATCCGGTCAAGCCCGACGCGCCGGAAGTGATGCGCACCGAGGCGTTGAAGGTCTGGTTCCCCGTCCAGCGCGGGTTCCTGCGCCGCACCGTCGGCCATGTCAAGGCGGTGAACGCGGCCGACATTTCCGTGCGCGCGGGCGAGACGCTGGGCATCGTGGGCGAATCCGGTTCCGGCAAGACCACGCTGGCGCTGGCGATCATGCGGCTGATCTCGTCCGAGGGGCGGATCGTCTTTCAGGGCAGCGGCATCGACGGGCTGAAATCGCGCCAGATGCGCCCGCTTCGCCGCGACATGCAGATCGTGTTCCAGGACCCGTTCGGCAGCCTCAGCCCGCGCATGACCGTCGAGCAGATCGTCGCCGAGGGGCTTGGCGTGCATGGCGCCCGCTCGGGCCGGTCCGCGCGCGAGGAAGTGGCGCAGATCCTGACCGAGGTGGGGCTGGACCCCGCGATGATGCACCGCTACCCGCACGAGTTTTCCGGCGGGCAGCGCCAGCGCATCGCGATCGCGCGGGCCATGATCCTGCGCCCGCGCCTGCTGGTGCTGGACGAACCGACCTCGGCGCTGGACATGACGGTGCAGGTTCAGATCGTGGACCTGCTGCGCGAGCTGCAACGCCGCAACGACCTGGCCTATCTGTTCATCAGCCACGATCTGCGCGTGGTCCGCGCGCTCAGCCACAAGGTCATCGTGATGAAGCAGGGCGACATCGTCGAGGCGGGTGAGGCCCGCGCGATCTTCGAGGCGCCGCAAAGCGGCTATACCCGCACGCTGATGCAGGCCGCCTTTGGCGTGCCGGTGGCCGCCGCCCAATAGAACGCGCAAAAGGAAAACGCCCGCGGCGGGGGATGCTGCGGGCGTCAGGCGGGGCGTAATTTCCCCGCCGCAGGTCCGGGCCACGCAGAGCGCGGACCGGCCGTCTCGGTCAGATCGCCGAACTGTGACCCGCCTTCGACAGGTCGTAGGCGTCGAAGGCGCGGGCGATCATCCGGGTCAGCGGCTTGCCATGCTCGGGGATCACCAGCCCGTCATTGGTCAGGTCCACGAAACCCGCGAACTGGTCGACGACCTCGCCGAACATGCGGTTCAGTTCCGATTTCGAGATGCCGAAGGTCTCGGTGATCTCGGCGGTCGAGATGCGGAACTCGCACATCAGCTGCTCGATCAGGCGCGAGCGCATGTTGTCCTCGGGCGTGAAGACATGGCCCCGCCCGGTGGCAAAGCGCCCGTCGCGGATGCGCGCGGTATAGTCCGACGTGCCCGACAGGTTCTGCGCGAAGCCCTGCGGAAACTTCGAGATCGAGGACGCCCCCAGCCCGATGAGCGCGGGCGCGGTGTCGTCGGTATAGCCCTGGAAGTTCCGCCGCAGCCGACCGGCATCCAGCGCGCGGGCCAGCCCGTCCTCGGGCCGCGAGAAGTGGTCGATGCCGATCTCGCGATAGCCGTCCCACAGGAACAGTTCCTTCGCGGTCTCGTAAAGCTTCAGCCGCGCCTCGGGCGTGGGCAGCGCCTCGGCCGGGATCATCGACTGGCGACGCGCCATCCACGGCACATGGGCATAGCCGTAAAGCGCCACCCGGTCGGGCGAGAGCGACATCAGCTTCTGCACCGATTCGGCGATCCGCTCGTTCGACTGGTGCGGCAGGCCATAGAGGATGTCGGCGTTCAGGCTGGGGATGCCGCGGGCGCGGATCATGTCCACCGCGTCGCGGGTCACGTCATAGCTCTGGATGCGCCCGATCACCGACTGGATCTGCGGGTCGAAATCCTGGATCCCGATCGAGGCGCGGTTCATCCCCGCCGCGGCCAGCACGTCCAGACGCGCCTCGTCGATCTCGTTGGGGTCGATCTCGACCGAGAACTCGCCGGTTTCGTGCATCGGCGCGGCCCTGAAGATGACCTCGGTCAACTCCTTCATCATGTCCGGCGCCAGAAGCGTCGGCGTGCCCCCGCCCCAGTGCAGCCGCGACAGCGTCACCCCCGAGGGCAGGCGCCGGCCCAGCATCTCGACCTCGGCCTTGAGCGTCTCGAGATAGGCGCGCACCGGCGAGTCGGACCGCGTGCCCTGCGTCCGGCAGGCGCAGAACCAGCACAACCGCCGGCAGAACGGCACATGGATATACAGGGAAATCTGCGAACCGGGCTCGATCTGGTCGATCCAGCCGGCGAAGTCTCCGTCGTCTACCGATGCGTTGAAGTGCGGCGCCGTCGGGTAACTGGTGTAGCGGGGCACTTTCGCATCGAATAGACCGAGACGCGTGAGTTGCGATTCGGTGCTCATTGCACTAGCGTTATTTTCACCCAAGCGTTCGCTCCTTGATCGAAGTCAAAATTGGAAACGGAATGGCCGTGACCGACCCCCACCTCGCGCAGACGGAATGCGCGGATTGCCCGATCCGGCACCGGGCCGTCTGTGCCCGCTGCGAGACCGACGAACTGGATCAGCTCGAGGCGATCAAGTACTACCGGACCTACGATGCCGGGCAGACCGTCATCTGGTCGGGCGACCGGATGGATTTCGTCGCCTCGGTGATCGAGGGCATCGCGACGCTCAGCCAGACGATGGAGGACGGGCGCACCCAGATGGTGGGCCTGCTGCTGCCCTCGGATTTCGTGGGCCGCCCGGGCCGCGAGACGGCCGCCTATGACGTGGTGGCGACGACGGCGCTGACCATGTGCTGCTTCCGCAAGAAACCCTTCGAAGAGCTGATGATCCGCACGCCCCATATCGGGCAGCGCCTGCTGGAGATGACGCTGGACGAACTGGACGCGGCGCGCGAATGGATGCTGCTGCTGGGCCGCAAGACCGCGCGCGAGAAGATCGCGAGCCTGCTGGCGATCATCGCCCGGCGCGACGCGACGCTGAAACTGTCCAACCCGCGCGGCCGGATCGTGTTCGACCTGCCGCTGACGCGCGAGGCGATGGCCGATTATCTTGGGCTGACGCTGGAAACCGTCAGCCGGCAGATGTCGGCGCTCAAGCGCGACGGGGTGATCGTTCTGGAAGGCAAGCGTCACGTGACCATTCCCGATTTCGACCGTCTGCTCGGCGAGACGGGCGACGACAGCGACGGCGGCATGTTGCCCTGAGGCGGGCGGGGGCCGCCTGGCCCCGCGCCGCCCGCGCCGCGTCAATGCGCCATCAGGATCGGCACTCCGGTTCGCTCAAGCATGTCTCTGGTGGCGCCGCCCAGGATCGCCTCGCGGAAGCGGGAATGGCCATAGGCTCCCATGACCATCATGTCGGCCGCGATGTCCTGGGTGTGGCGCTGGAGCACGTCCGAAATCCGCGGCATGGTTCTGGCCAGCACCGAGATTTCGGCCTTCACCCCATGGCGCGACAGCATCTGCGACAGCGCCCCGCCCGGGTCCGACCGATCCGAGCCGTGCCTCGGCGGATCGACGATGGCGATGTTCACCAGCTCCGCATGCTTCATCAGCGGCATCGCCTGCTTGATCGCGGCCATCGCCTCGTGGCTCTGGTTCCATGCGATCACGATCTTCTGCCCGATCACCCCGGCATCCGCGTCCTCGGGCATGATCAGAAGGGGCGCATGGCCGTCGAACAGCACCGCCTCGGTCGCCGCCTCGTCCTCGATGCCGCGCCGTTCTCCATAGGGGCGGGGCATCACGACCAGGTCGGAAAAGCGCGCGCGCTGCGCGACAAGATGGCTCAACCCAGCGATCTGCGCGACCGCAGCCTCGGTGGCCCAGACAATCCCCTCGCGGCCCAGCCGGTCCTTGACGGCGGCCTCGATCGCGGCAGAATCCTCCTGCGCCTTGTGCAGCGTCTCCTGCTGGATGAAGGCGTTCGTACCGGCGTAGTAATAGCCCGTCTGGGTGCGGTCCACGCCCAGGCAGAGAATGTCGAGATGGGCATCCTCCCGGTTCGCAAGCGTGATGGCGGGCTCGAGCGCCGAATGGGCGATGTCGGTATCCGTGATGATCGTGAGAATGGTCTTGTAACCCACCTGAACTGCTCCTTCGCGTCGACCCTGACGTTGCCCGCGACTCTAGCGCCGAGGTCGGCGGCCGGGCTTTGACAAGGATCAACCAGACTTTGGAACCGTTCGAAGATGCCTTGACATGGATCAATGCATATTTTTGCATACAACGGGATACGTCACGGTATAGTGAGGGAGTCGGCCGCCGGGAATCGGCCGGATGAGACGAAGGGACTTCCAATGTGGGACTACGTTAAGATCGCCGTCTATGGCGTCATCGCGGTTTGTGCCGCGATCGCGGCGAGCTATGCGCGCGACTTCGCATATCAGGTGCACGCGGTGATCGTGATGCTGGTCGCGGCGGGGCTTTTTCTGTGGACGGTGCGGCGCACCGGCGACCCGAAACCGGTGCCGGAAACGGGATATATGGACGATGTCGTCCGCGCGGGTGTCATCGCGACAGCATTCTGGGGGGTGGTCGGCTTTGCCGCGGGAACCTTCATCGCCAGTCAGCTTGCCTTTCCCTGGCTCAATTTCGAATGGGCGCAGGGCCACCTGAACTTCGGTCGGCTGCGGCCCCTTCACACCTCGGCGGTGATCTTCGCCTTCGGCGGCAACGCCCTGATCGCCACATCGTTCTACGTGGTGCAGCGCACCAGCGCCGCGCGGCTCTGGGGCGGCAATGCCGCCTGGTTCGTGTTCTGGGGCTACCAGCTTTTCATCATCCTCGCGGCGACGGGCTACGTCCTGGGCGCGACCCAGTCCAAGGAATATGCCGAGCCGGAATGGTACGTGGACTGGTGGCTGACCATCGTCTGGGTGGTCTACCTGGCGATCTTCCTGGGCACGATCTTCCGCCGCAAGGAACCCCACATCTACGTGGCGAACTGGTTCTACCTGTCCTTCATCGTGACCGTGGCGATGCTGCACATCGTCAACAACCTCAGCGTGCCGGTGTCGCTCTTCGGGTCGAAATCGGTTCAGGTCTTCGCCGGCGTGCAGGACGCGATGATCCAGTGGTGGTATGGCCACAATGCGGTGGGCTTCTTCCTGACCGCGGGTTTCCTGGGCATGATGTACTATTTCGTGCCCAAGCAGGCCGAGCGCCCGGTCTACAGCTACAAGCTGTCGATCATCCACTTCTGGGCGCTGATCTTCCTCTATATCTGGGCGGGTCCGCACCACCTGCACTATACCGCGCTGCCCGACTGGGCCTCGACGCTGGGCATGGTGTTCTCGATCATGCTGTGGATGCCCTCCTGGGGCGGCATGATCAACGGCCTGATGACGCTGTCGGGGGCCTGGGACAAGCTGCGCACCGACCCGGTGATCCGGATGATGGTGGTGGCCGTGGGCTTCTACGGCATGTCCACCTTCGAGGGACCGATGATGTCCATCAAGGCGGTCAACTCGCTGTCGCACTACACCGACTGGACCATCGGCCACGTCCATTCCGGCGCTCTGGGCTGGAACGGCATGATCACCTTCGGCGCGCTCTACTTCCTCGCGCCGCGGCTCTGGGGCAAGGAGCGGCTCTACTCGACCGCGCTGGTCTCCTGGCACTTCTGGCTCGCGACCATCGGGATCGTGCTCTACGCCGCCTCGATGTGGGTGTCGGGCATCATGGAAGGGCTGATGTGGCGTGAGGTCGATGCCCAGGGCTTCCTGGTCAACAGCTTTGCCGACACCGTCAGCGCCAAGTTCCCGATGTATGTGGTCCGTGCCATCGGCGGGGGGCTCTATGTCCTCGGCGGCCTGATCATGTGCTTCAACATCTGGAAGACCGCCACCTCCGCGCCGGCCCGTCAGCCCGCGCGCGTCGCGGCCCCCGCGGAATAAGGAGCACAAGCCATGGCCATTCTCGAAAAGCACAAGATCCTTGAGAAGAACGCCTCGCTGCTTCTGGTGTTCAGCTTCCTGGTGGTGACCGTCGGCGGTCTGGTGGAGATCGCGCCGCTCTTCTACCTCGAGAACACGATCGAGGAGGTGGAGGGCGTGCGCCCCTACTCGCCGATGGAGCTGGAAGGGCGCGACATCTATGTCCGCGAGGGCTGCTATGTCTGCCACAGCCAGATGATCCGCCCGATGCGCGACGAGGTCGAACGCTACGGTCACTACTCGTTGGCGGCGGAGTCGATGTATGACCACCCGTTCCAGTGGGGGTCCAAGCGGACCGGGCCCGACCTCGCCCGCGTCGGCGGGCGCTACTCGGACGACTGGCATGTCCAGCACCTGCGCGACCCGCAATCTGTGGTGCCGGAATCGATCATGCCCAAATACGGCTTCCTCGAGAACCGGATGATCGACCCGCAGGGGATCGCGGACAAGCTGCGCGTTCACCGCATGGTCGGCGTGCCCTATACCGACGAGATGATCGAGAACGCGGTGGCGGATTTCAACGCCCAGATCGACCCGTTCTCGGATGGCGCCGATGCGCTGCTGGAACGCTATCCCGGTGCGCAGGTGCGCAATTTCGACGGCAGGCCAGGCATCTCGGAAATGGATGCGCTGGTCGCCTATCTGCAGATGCTGGGCACGCTGGTCGATTTCTCGACCTTCGAGCCGCATGCAAGCCGGTAGGGGGGGGGCGCAATGGAAACCTATACCGCCATGCGCGCCTTCGCGGACAGCTGGATGCTCTTGTTCCTGACGCTGTTCTTCATCGGCGTGATCTTCTGGGCTTTGCGCCCGGGCAGCGCGCGGGTGCATCGCGACAGCGCCGACATCCCGTTCCGGCATGACAACGAACCCGCCCCGTCCGATGACGCGGATGAGGCCGCCCGCCACAAGGAGGCGCGGACATGAGCACGAGCGACAAGAAACCCCTGCCCGAAGACGTGGTCGGCACCACCGGCCATAGCTGGGACGGCATCGAGGAGTTGAACAATCCCCTGCCGCGCTGGTGGCTCTGGTCCTTCTACGCCTGCATCGCCTTCGCACTGATCTACGCGGTCCTTTACCCGGCCATCCCGCTGAAATCGGGGGCGACGCCGGGCCTTCTGGGCTATTCGACCCGGGCCGAGGTGGCGCGCGAGATCGAGCGGTTCCAGGGGGCGAATGCCGATCTGGTGGCGCGTCTGATCGAGGTGGAACTGGACCCCGAGGTGATCCGCGCCGATCCCGACCTCTACAACTACGCCGTTCAGGGCGGGGCGGCGGTGTTCCGGACCTTCTGCGCGCAATGCCACGGCTCGGGTGCGGCGGGCGTGCAGGCGGCGGGCTATCCCAGCCTTCTGGACGATGACTGGCTCTGGGGTGGCGCGCTCGAGGACATCTATACCACCGTCACCCACGGCATCCGCAACGAGGACGATCCGGATGCGCGCTGGTCCCAGATGCCGGCCTTCGGCGTGGACGAGTTGCTGACCGACGAGGAAATCGGGCAGGTCGTGCATTACGTCCGAAAAATATCCGGCCAGGAACATGATGCCGCATTGGCAAGCGATGGCGAAGAGGTGTTTCTATACAACTGTGCCTCGTGCCACATGGATGATGGAACCGGAGACCGCTATCAGGGCGCGCCCAATCTGACGGACGCGATCTGGCTTTATGGCGGAAGTGTCGAGACGCTGACCGAAACGGTGTTCTACGCGCGCTTCGGCGTCATGCCGAGCCACCAGGAACGCCTGAGCGAGGCCGACCGGCGTGCGGTTGCGACCTATGTCCATCAGCTTGGCGGGGGCGAGTGAGATCAAAGTCTTCCGGGGGCCGCAAGGCCCCCGGTCGATGGCACCGGCCCCCATCCTGTTCGCGCGTTTCCACGGGGGCCGGTGTTCATCCTCGCCCATCCCCCCGAACCCGTCCAGCGCGCCAGGTGAGATACGGCTGTTCGCCTGCGCACAGATTTGGAACTTTTCCAGTTCTCAGGCGAGGCGTCCGCTGATTCGGTCCGGCCGCGGCCCAGAATGTGAACGGGCGGGTGCTTTCAATCGCCCGGCGCAAGGTCTAGTTAGAACAGATGCAGGGTCCAGTGGCGCGCCGCGAACGGCCGGCCGGGCCTGCAGCCCGAACGGAGTGAGCCCGTGAGCTCGACAGAACAGCCCCCCGAACGCCTTTACGTCGCCCGCGAACCGATCTTCCCGCGCCGCGTCTCGGGCAGGTTCCGCACCCTCAGATGGTGGCTTCTCGCCATCTGCCTCGGCATCTACTACCTGCTGCCCTGGATCCGCTGGGACCGGGGGCCGAACATGCCCGACCAGGCGGTGCTGATCGACCTTGCCAACCGGCGCTTCTTCTTCTTCTGGATCGAGATCTGGCCGCACGAATTCTATTTCGTCGCGGGCCTGCTGATCATGGCGGGGCTGGGGCTGTTCCTGTTCACCTCGGCACTGGGCCGGGTGTGGTGCGGCTATTTCTGCCCGCAGACGGTCTGGACCGACCTGTTCATCCTGACCGAGCGCTGGATCGAGGGCGACCGCAACAAGCGCGCGCGGCTGTGGAACGCCAAGTGGGATCTGCACAAGACGCGCCTGCGGCTGTCCAAATGGACGCTCTGGCTGCTGATCTCGGTGGCGACGGGCGGCGCCTGGGTGTTCTACTTCGCCGACGCGCCGACGCTCTTGTGGAACCTGATCACGCTTCAGGCCCACCCGATCGCCTATTCCACCATCCTCGTGCTGACGCTGACCACGCTGATCCTGGGCGGCTTCATGCGCGAACAGGTCTGCATCTACATGTGCCCCTGGCCGCGGATCCAGGCCGCGATGATGGACGAGGACACGATCACCATCGGCTATCGCGACTGGCGGGGCGAGCCGCGCGGCAAGCATCGCAAGGCCGAGGGCGCCGAGGTGCTGGGCGATTGCATCGACTGCTATGCCTGTGTGAATGTCTGTCCCATGGGCATCGACATCCGCGACGGCCAGCAACTGGCCTGCATCACCTGCGGGCTGTGCATCGACGCCTGCGACGAGGTGATGGATAAGATCGGCAAGCCGCGCGGGCTGGTCGACTACATGGCCCTGTCGGACGAGACGCGCGAACGGGCGGGCGAAAAGCCCCGCTCGATCTGGACCCATGTCTTCCGCACCCGGACGATCCTTTACACCGCACTCTGGTCGGCGGTCGGCGTGGGCCTGATGGTCGCGCTGTTCGTGCGCTCGGATATCGACCTGACGGTGGCGCCGATCCGCAACCCGACCTTCGTGACGCTGTCCGACGGCTCGATCCGCAACGCCTACGAGGTGCGGGTGCGCAACATGCAGGGCGAGGCGCGCGCCTTCTCGATCTCCGTCACGCCGGGCGACAAGTTCAGGATCGAGATCGAGGGCGCCGAGGATGGCGTGTTCACCGTTGCGCCGGACGCGACCGAGCTCAAGCGCGTCTATGTCATCGCCCCCCCGGGCAGCGCCCCGGCGACCGCCCAGAGCACGCCCATGCGGCTGTGGCTGGAAGACCTCGCCGCCGCCGAGCGGGCCTTCAACGACACCATCTTCAACGGAAAGACACTGCCATGAGCACAAGGGAACTGACCGGCCGCAAGGTCCTGATCATCATTGTGTCCTTTTTCACGGTGGTGATCGGCGTGAACCTGCTGCTCGCCTTCAAGGCGGTCAGCACCTTCCCCGGCCTCGAGGTCCAGAACTCCTATGTCGCCAGCCAGCATTTCGACGAGATGCGCGAGGCGCAACAGGCGCTGGGCTGGAGCGTGGCGGCCGATTACGATGGCGCGGCCGGGCTGTTCCTGCTGCGTTTCACCGATGCCGACGGGCTGCCCGTGCGTGCCCCCGAGGTTGCGGTGACGATCGGCCGGGCGACCAGCAACCGCGACGACCGCGCGCCCGAGCTGGCCTATTACAACGGCGCCTTCGCGGCACCGATGGACCTGGGCCCCGGCTACTGGACCGTGCGTCTCGAGGCGCGCGCCGCGGATGGCACGCTGTTCCGTCAGCGGTTGCAGCTTTACGTCCGGGGCTAGGTCATGGAGGCCGCGCTGCGTCAGACCCCCTCGGCCTGTCCAGCCTGCGCCGCCGCCCCCGCAGCGGCCGAGGCGGCGGCGATGCCCAAGGGCGCGCGCCTGCTGCTGTCGCTGCCGACCATCCACTGCGCCGGCTGTATCGGCGCGGTCGAACGTGCACTGTCGCAGGCCCAGGGCGTGCGCTCGGCGCGGGTGAACCTGACGCTGAAACGCGTCAGCGTCGATGCCGAACCCGAGGTCACCGCCGCCGCGCTTATCGAGCGGCTGCGCCGCGCGGGCTACGAGGCGCACGAGCTTGACCCGGGCGTGCTGTCGATGACCGAGACCGACCGGCAGGGCCGCGACCTGCTGATGCGCGTCGGCGTCGCCGGGTTCGCGATGATGAACATCATGATCCTGTCGGTGGCGGTCTGGGCCGGGGCGTCGGACGCCACGCGCGACATGTTCCACCTGATCTCGGCCCTGATCGCGATCCCCACCGTGGCCTTTGCCGGGCAGCCCTTCTTCCGCTCGGCGCTGGGCGCGCTCCGGGCGGGGCGGCTGAACATGGATGGCCCGATCGCGCTGGCGCTGGTGCTGACGGTCGCGATCTCGCTTTACGAAACGCTGAAATCGGGGGAGCACGCCTATTTCGAGGCGGTGCTGATGCTGACCTTCTTCCTGCTGATCGGCCGCTATCTGGACCACCGCGCCCGCGCGCTGGCCCGGTCCGCGGCACAGGAACTGGCCGCCTTGGAAGTGCCCCGCGCGATCCGGCTGAGCGATGGCGCCGAGCAGACGGTCCCGGTGTCCCAGCTGTCAGTGGGCGATCTGGTGCTGGTCCGCCCCGGCGGCCGGGTGCCGGTGGACGGCGTCGTGACCGCAGGCCGGTCCGAGGTGGACCGCTCGCTCCTGACCGGCGAGACGCTGCCGGTGGTGACCACCGAAGGCGCGCAGCTCAGCGCGGGCGAGGTCAACCTGACCGGGCCGCTGACCGTGCGGGTGACGGCGGCGGGGCGCGACAGCTCGCTGCATCGCATGGCCGATCTGGTGGCCGCGGCGGAATCGGCCCGCACCCGCTACACCACGCTGGCCGACCGCGCCGCGCGCGCCTATGCGCCGACGATCCCGCTCCTGTCGCTGGGGGCCTTCTTCGTCTGGATGTGGATCTCGGGCGGCGATCTGCGGCTTTCGGTCAATGTCGCCATCGCCACGCTCATCATCACCTGCCCCTGCGCGCTGGGCCTTGCGGTTCCGGCCGTGGTGACCGCGGCCAGCGGTCGGCTGTTCCGCAAGGGGCTGCTTATCAAGGACGGCACCGCGCTGGAGCGGCTGGCCGAGGTCGATACCGTCGTCTTCGACAAGACCGGCACGCTGACCATGGGCGCGCCGGTTCCCGACAATCTCGACGCCCATCCCGAACAGGCGCTGGGCGTCGCGCTCGCGCTGGCCGGGGCGTCCTCGCACCCGCTGGCGCGCGCCCTGGCCGAGGCGTTACAGGCGCGCGGGGTGCGTCCCGCCGAGATCTCCGATCTGCGCGAGGCGCCGGGCTACGGGGTGCAGGGGACATGGCAGGGCCGGCCGGTCAAGCTGGGCCGCGCGGGCTGGGTCGGCGCCACCCATGCCGCGACCACCGGCGCCTATCTGTCGCTCGGCGAGGAAACCCGCAGCTTCATCTTCGCCGATGCGCTGCGCCCCGGTGCCGAAGAGGTCGTGCAGGCGCTGCGGGCACAGGGCAAGGCGGTCTGGCTGATCTCGGGCGATGTCACGGCCGCGGTCGAGGCCATGGCGCGCAGGCTGGGGATCGAGAACTGGCAGGCCGGTGCGCTGCCCGAGGAAAAGGCCGCCAGGATCGCCGCGTTGCAGGATCAGGGCCATCGCGTGCTGATGGTGGGCGACGGGCTGAATGACACCGTGGCTCTGTCGGCCGCGCATGTCTCGATCTCGCCGGCCTCGGCGCTGGATGCGGCGCGGGCGGCCTCCGACATGGTGCTGCTGGGCCGCGACATCGCCCCGATTGCCGATGCGGTGCGCATGGCCAGGGTCTCGACCCGCCGTATCCGCCAGAATTTCTGGCAATCGGGCCTTTACAATGCGGTCTTCGTGCCGGTCGCGCTCCTTGGCCTGTGCACCCCGCTCTGGGCGGCGCTGGCGATGTCGCTCAGTTCCGTCTCCGTGTCGCTGAACGCCTTGCGGCTGAGGTAGGCGCGATGGAGGTTCTTGCCTTCCTCATCCCGATCGCGCTGTTCCTGGGCGGTCTGGGGCTCGCGGCCTTTTTCTGGGCGCTGAAACATCGCCAATACGAAGACCCCGAAGGCGACTCGCGGCGCATCCTCAACGATGACTGGGACGACCAGCCCAGGCCCTGAGAGTCAGTCGATGCGGGCCCAAACCGCGCCGATCCCGTCGATCCCGACCGTGCAGACATTGCCCGCCACCAGCGGCCCGACGCCCGCAGGCGAGCCGGAATGGATCAGCTCGCCCGGGCCTTCGGCGTGACCACAGGCTCGGCGTCGTGATGCAAGTCATGCGTTGCAGGCGGGTAGGGGATCGCCCGGCGGGTCAGGATTGCGGGCCGATCGGGTTGCATTCCGACCCCTGGGCCTGCAAACGGCGGCAGGCCATCGCGGCCTCTTCCTCGGTCATGCCCACGAAATTCGCCTCGAAACCCCGGTTGCTCTGCACCACCTTGCGCAGCGCGGAATCGAGCGCGCCAATTTCCTGCAATGCGGTTCTCAGCAGGATCCGTTCGGCCTGGTTGCGCGACCCGTAGCGTCCGACATTGATGCCCCACATCCGCCCGCCCGACGACGACAGCCGGGTGACGACCTCCTGCCCGACAGGGTCGGCGGCGGCGGGCCTCGGCTCCGGCGGGGGCGTGGTGGCTGCGGTTGCGGCCAGCATGATCGCCTCGGGCCGGGCGCGAGGTGCGATGGTCGGCACCGGGCTCGGCGCGGGCGCGGCCTCGGCCGCCGCAACCGCCAGTTCGGCCTGTGCCGCCTCCAGCACGCTTTCGACGCTCTCGACGACCGCGGCGATCACCTCCGCAGGCGGTTGCACGTTCGGCTGCACGCTCGGACGGTGCAACGGGCGCGGCGATGACGTCAGCCGCATCGAGGCGAGAGCCGTGCCGCCCTCGTTCCCTCCCGGCCCGATCTTGCCGGCATGGGCGGGCCGCGCCGGCGTGCGCTGCGCAACGCGATTCGGCGCGTTCCGGAACCCGAGGTCCAGCAGTTCGGCCACCTTGGCATTGCGGCTTGCCGGAGAGGCGCCGCCGAACACCGTCGCGATGATCCGCTTGCCGCCCCGGTCGGCCGAGGCCACCAGGTTGAACCCCGCCGCGCGGGTATAGCCGGTCTTGATCCCGTCGGCGCCGCGATAGCTGGCCAGAAGACGGCGATTGGTATTCGACACCGTTGCGATCCCCGCATGCGTGCTCTCGCGCGAGAACAGGTTGTAATATTGCGGGTAGTGATAGAACAGGTTGCGCCCCAGCGTCGTCATGTCCCGCGCCGTGGACAGGTGCCCCTCCTGCGTCAGGCCGTGGGCATTGCGGAACGTGGTGCGGCTCATGCCCATCGCCTTGGCGGTGCGGTTCATCCGCCGGGCAAAGGCCGCCTCGGACCCCTCTATCGCCTCGGCCAGGGCGGTGGCCGCATCATTGGCCGACTTGATGGCGGCCGCGCGGACCAGATAGCGCAACTGGATCCTCTGGCCCGGTTTCAGCCCCAGCTTCGAGGGCGGCTCTGCCGCGGCCTTGCGCGAGATGGTGACGTAATCGTCCAGGCCGATCTCGCCGTTCTGCACCGCCTCGAAGACGATATAAAGCGTCATCATCTTGGTCAGCGAGGCCGGATGCAACCGGGTATCCGCGTTCTGTGCATGCAGAACCTCGCCCGACCGCGCGTCGATCACCATGGCCGCGTAGGGCGCGGCGCGCGCCCCGGATGTCATGAATGCCATCGCGACCGCGATGAATGATATGACAAATATGCGCCGGACGTACTGCCCCGAACGTTGCACGGCTGCTGCCTTTTCACTGCCTCGCGTCGCCCGGATTTTTTCGGTGGGCGATCGTTTCTCTGCGAAGCCTAGCACAGCCTTCGACACCGGAAAACACCCCGTTTCTGGGGAGTTTGCGGGTTTAACAAAGGTTGATCGAGATATCGCGTCGGCCGACCCGCAGGCAACAATCCCTGCCTCTCGGCCTCAGCCAAGCGCCGCGATCAGGGCAGGCAATTCGCCCAGATGTTGCAATTCGGCAAAACGGGCATGGCCCCGTGGCGGTTCGGCATGTTCCAGCTCCCAGGTCAGCTCATGCGGCACGAACACGCCCCAGGCGCCCGCCTCGATCGCGGGAATCACGTCCGAGCGCAGCGAGTTGCCCACCATCGCCGCGCGGCTTGCCCCGTCGCCATGGCGGGCAAAGATCGTCCCGTAACGCGGCGCGGTCTTGTCCGACACGATCTCGACTCCGTCGAACAGATCGCCCAGCCCCGACTGCGCCAGCTTGCGCTCCTGGTCCAGCAGATCTCCCTTTGTTATCAATAGTATGCGATAATCTGCCGCCAATGCCTCGACCGCCTCCCGCGCCTCGGGCATCAGCTCGATCGGATGGCGCAGCATCTCCTGCCCCGCCGCCAGCAATTCGCGGATTACGCTGGCAGGCACCCGGTCCTCGGTCACCTCGATCGCGGTCTCGATCATCGACAGAACGAAGCCCTTGATGCCGAATCCGTAATGGCCAAGGTTGCGCATCTCGGCCGCCAGCAGCCGCTCCATCAGCCGGTCGGCCTCGGTGTAATCCGCCAGCAAGGCGGCGAATCGCTCCTGCGTCATGCGGAAGAACCGCTCGTTCTGCCAGAGCGTGTCGTCGGCATCGAACCCGATTGTCGTGATCGCCCTGGACATCCCGCGCCCGCCCCCATGCTCGACCCTTTTCAGACGGGCCGGCCCGCATATATAAAGAGGCCCAAGCCGAACACCACCCGATTTGCCGGAGACGGGCCGCCGTGACCACCGACCCTCGCATGATGGCCGACAAGGGCGACGCCCCCGAAGGCGAGACCGGGGTCATCACCAAGACGCGCCCCAAGACCCAGCGCCCGCCGCTCTACAAGGTGCTGCTGCTGAACGACGACTATACCCCGATGGAATTCGTCGTGCATGTCCTGGAACGCTTCTTCGGCATGACCCATGCGCAGGCTTTCGAACTGATGCTGGTCGTGCACAAGAAGGGCGTCGCGGTGGTGGGCGTCTTCAGCTTCGAGGTGGCCGAGACCAAGGTCGCGCAGGTGATGGATTTCGCCCGCCGCCACCAGCACCCGCTGCAATGCACCATGGAAAAGGAATAGGGCCGCGCGCCCGCATTCCGGAAAGCACCTCATGTCCGATGCCCGCCTGACCCTTGCGCTGCATAGCGGCGCGGTCGCCTTGCCCGATACCGGCCGCATTGTGGTCTTCGGCCCCTCGGCGGCCGCGGATCTCTCGGCGCTGCCGAAGGACCGGGTGCAGATCGTGCAGGGCTTCGCCCCCGATCACGATGCCTGGGTGCGGCGCGGCTGGGACGTGGTCGTGTCCCCCACGGGCGATTTCGCCGCCGCCATGGTCGTGGTGCCGCGCGCCAAGGCGCTGGGCCGCGCCTGGATCGCCGAGGCGCTGGCCCTGACCGGCGGCGGGCCGGTGATCGTGGATGGCGACAGGACCGACGGGGTCGACAGCCTGTTCAGGGCGATCAAGGGGCAGGGGGCGGATGTCACGGCACCCTTCGCCAAGGCCCATGGCAAATGCTTCGCGCTGACCGCGGATCCGGCCGCCTTCGCCGCGTGGCGCCCGGGCGAGGGGGCGTTGATCGAAGGCCGCTACCGCACCGCGCCGGGCGTCTTCTCGGCGGACGGGGTGGACCGGGGCTCGGCGCTGCTGCTCGCCGCCCTTCCCGCCAAGCTCAAGGGGCGCGTGGCCGATCTGGGTGCAGGCTGGGGATACCTGGCGGGCGAGGCGCTCCCGGCCCATCCCGAGATCGCCGAGATGCACCTGATCGAGGCCGACCACGCCGCCCTGTCCTGCGCGCGCGCCAATGTCCCCGACCCGCGCGCCCGCTTCCACTGGGCCGACGCCACCGCCTTCGCCCCCGATGCGCCCTTCGACATCGTGCTGGCCAACCCGCCCTTCCATGCCTCGCGCGCCGCCGATCCGGGCCTCGGCCGCGCCTTCCTGGCCGCCGCCGCCCGCCTGCTCGCGCCGCACGGGCAGGTCTTCGTCGTCGCCAACCGCCATCTGCCCTATGAACGCGACCTTGCCGCGCTCTTCGTCGAGACCCACGAGATCGGCGGCGATGCGGGCTTCAAGGTCCTGCATGGGCACAGGCCAAGGCGCGCCGCTCGCGGGGGGCGGTGAAATCGCCTAGCTTGGGTATCCGAATCAGGAGTTCCACCGCATGTCCTTCTCCATCTCCGGCAAGACCGCCATCGTGACCGGCGCAGCCAATGGCGTGGGCCTCGCCATCGCACGCCACTTCGTGGATCGCGGCGCCAACGTGATGTTCGCCGATATCGACGAGGACCGCCTGACCGACGAATGCGGCAAGCAGACCGAAGCCGAAGGCAACATGCGCTATTTCGCGGGCGACCTGCGCGAAAGGCTGACGGTCGCCAACCTGCTCTCGGCGACCATCGACGCCTTCGACCGGATCGACATCCTTGTGAATGCCAGCCGCCAGATGATCTCCTCGGACCCGCTCGACCCCGATCAGGACGCGGTCGAGACGCTGTTGCAGCAGAACCTGATGACCGGCCTGCGCCTCAGCCAATGCGTCGCCCGCCGGATGATCCGCCAGGCCGAGGAGGACGGGCTGGAAGACGGCTGCGCGGGGGCGATCGTGAACCTCTCCTCTATCGCGGCCCGGCGCACCCATCCCGACCTGATGGGCTATTCGGTCAGCTGCGCCGCGCTGGACCAGCTTACGCGCTCGATGGCGGTGGCGCTCGCGCCGCACCGGATCCGGGTGAACGCGGTGGCCTTCGGCTCGGTGCTCTCGGCCAGCCTGCAAGGTGTGCTCAAGGATCACGCCGAATACCGCGACGACATCCGCGTCCACACCCCGCTCGGCCGTATCGCCAAGCCCGCCGAACTGGCCGAGACGGTGCAGTTCCTTGCCTCCGACGGCGCGCAGTTCATCACCGGCCAGATCCTGACGGTCGATGGCGGGCGCACATTGCTCGACCCGGTCAACGCCCCGGCCCACTGACCCCGCGCCCCCTTCTTCTTCTGGCCGGAAATATCCCGGGGGGAGTCCGCAAGGACGGGGGGCAGCGCCCCCCTTGCGACCCGCCGCCGGTCCGTCACCGCAGCAGCAGCATCCCCAGCGTCCGCGCCATCACCCGCGCGCTGTCCAGCATGTCGTCGATGCCCACCCATTCGTCGGGCTGATGCGCCAGGTCCAGGATCCCCGGCCCATAGGCGATGCAGTTCTTCAGCCGCCCGATCCGGTCGATATGCTTCTGGTCATAGGTGCCGGGCGAGACGACGAAATCGGGCGCCCGGCCCAGGACATGCGTGATCGCCTGCGCCACGGTCGTCACCACCGGGGCATCGCGCGGGGCCATGGTCGGCGCCACCTCGAACAACTCGCGGATCTCGTAGGCAAAGCCCGGCCGGCGGGCCTTGACCCGCTCCATCAGCGCGGCGATCTCGGCCTTGACCTCGGCGATGTCCTCCTCGATCAGCACGCGCCGGTCGATCACGATGCGGCAGCGGTCGGGCACGCAGGGCGCGGGCAGGCCGGTGTAATCGGCCGCCTGTTCCGGCTCGCCGCCATGGATCGCGTTGATGTTCAGCGTCGAGGACCGCGCCCCTTCGGGCACCACCGGCATCGCGGTCTGCCGGCCCGCGAGCAGCGGGAACAGCGTCTCCTCCATCTCGGCGATCACCGCGCCCATGTGGCGCACCGCACAATCGCCGAGGAAGGGCATCGAGCCATGGGCGATGCGCCCCTGCGTCTCGATCTCGGCCCACCAGACGCCGCGATGGCCCAGGCAGATGCGGTCCTTGTTCAGCGGTTCGGGGATGATGACATGCTGCACCCGGTCGGGGTCGAACCAGCCGCGTTCGGCGAGCCACGCGACACCGCCATAGCCGCCCGATTCCTCGTCCGCCGTGGCGCTGATCTCGACCGCGCCGCGATAATCCGGGCAGGTCTCGACAAAGGCTTCGGCGGCGATCACGGCGGCGGCGATGCCCCCCTTCATGTCGCAGGCGCCCCGGCCATAGACGCGGCCATCCCGAACCTCGCCGCCAAAGGGATCGACGCTCCAGCCATGGCCGACCTCGACGACATCGTGATGGCCGTTGAAATGCACGCATTCCCCCGGTTCCGCGCCCTCATGCCGGGCGATCAGGTTCCAGCGCGGATGCGCGTCGCTGTCGGCCGGTGCGCCCGTGGCGCGGATCATCTCGACGCCAAAGCCTTTTTCCGCCAGCCGGGCGGCAAGCAACTCGCAGATCTCGCGATAGTTCCGCCCCGGCGGGTTCAGCGTGGGGATGCGGACCAATGCCTGCGTCAGCGCCACCAGATCGTCGCGCCGCGCGGCAATCGCCGCCTCCAGCCTCTGCCATCCGTCCTCGTCCATCGCCAGAGCCTAGCGCGCGCCGAACGCCACAGCAATCGCGCCGCGGCGTTGCGGCAGGGTGCAAAACGCATCCGATGCGCCTATATCGGAACGCAAGAGGCTGACCCGTTATCCTGCGGCCGAGGGGGGCCGAGATGATCGCCCTGCTGCGCTTCCTCCTGATGGGGTTCGTCGTCCTGACGGTGGTCTATGTTTCCGTCTCGCTCTATTCCCGCGCCATGCGCCGCCAGAAGCTGCGGCGCCACTGGGACGAGAAGATCGGCACGGGCGACCGCGACGCCTTCGTCCGCAAGGGGCTTGCCCTCTATGACCGCTCGCTGCGGCGCAGGCTGATCCTCGGGGTCTACATCATTCCGATGATCGTGGTCGGCACGATCGTCTACATCGTCAATTATACGTGAGGCTGCGATGGTTTACGTCAAATGGACCTTCCTTGCGGTGATCGCCGCGCTGGTCTTCTCCTTCCTGCACTACACGCTGCCCCAGCACGACATCGTGCGCATCACCAATACCGAGGTGCGCCGGATCGACTTCGGCGACAACTCGATCTTCTGGTCGGGCTCGGCGCCCGGCACGGCGGGCGGCGTCGCCAATCGCGACGTGCATTTCATCGAGACCTTCCGCCCCAACGACAAGCCGATGGTCTATCGCAACGAGGATACCGGCTGGGGCTGGCCGCCCTATTTCAAGGTCAACACCTCGAATCTTCAGGCCATGGCGCGGGATCTGATCTCGACCAAGGAAAACCCGCAATGGGTGGTGGTCACCCATTACGGCTGGCGCAACGAATATCTCTCGATCTACCCCAACGCGGTCGCCGTGCGCCCCGCCGAGGGCCCGGACGAGTTCATCATCCCGTGGTTCAACATCGCCGTCCTGTTCAGCCTCGCGGTCTTCGCGGCGTGGGTCTGGACCTTGTTCGCCCGGTTCAAGGAGAACCGGATCGAACCGCTGATCGACGACCCGGACAGCCGCGCCGGGGCGGTCCTGCGCCGTCTGTTCGGCGGGGGCGGGCGGTAGCGCTCAGGCCCCCCACGGGATCAGGATCGTCCTGACATCGGTGGCCGCGCGCAGGAACGCGCGGTCCTCGCCCTCCGCGCCCCACCAGTCGCGGGCGCGTCCGTGATTGACCCAGCTCCGTTTCAGGTCGCCCGCCGCCGCGCGCTCGATCCCGGCGGACAGGTCCGCGGATGAAAACGACCAGACCGCATCGACATCCATATGCGCGGCCAGCGGTTCGGCCAGCGCGGCATGCGCCCCGGTGAGCAGGTTCACCACACCCCCCGGCAGGTCCGATGCCTCCAGCACCTCGCAGAACGCCGCCGCCGCCAGCGGGCAGGGCTCCGAGGGGACCAGCACGCAGGCATTGCCCATCGCGATGGCGGGCGCCAGCACCGAGACAAGGCCCAGAAGCGGCGCCTCGTCCGGGCAAAGCGCGCCGATCACGCCCAGGGGCACCGCCATCGCCAGCGCCGTGCCGCGGGTCGGCCCCGGCCTGATCTCGCCCGCCTGCGTCCCGGCGCGCCCGGCCCATGTGAACAGCCGTTCGACACTTTGCGCCACCTCGGCCTTTGCGCCGGGTCCCCCGGTCATCGTCCGCAGCAGGTCCGCAACCTCGCCCGCCCGCGCCGACAGGGCCTCGGCGATGGTGCATAGCACCTGCGCACGGGCCTGCGCGCCCTGCGTCGCCCATCCCGGTTGTGCCTTGCGCGCCGCCGCCACCGCGGCATGGACATCCTCGCGCGTGGCCAGCCCCACATGGCCGATCACCTGCCCGCGCGGCCCATGGATCGCGCGCGCCTGCCCACCACTTGGCGGCACCCGCCTGCCCCCGATCCACAGCCTTTCGGCCCGCGCCAGCGGATCGCCTTGCCGGGGCGGGGCGGGCGGTTTCAGCCGCTTTCCCCGTCCCTCGGGCCGCAGATACGCGGTCAGCCCGTCCAGGCCGCCGACTCCGGCCGCATCGACCAGGTTCGCCCCGTTCACCCGGACGACCCCCGCCGCCAGCCCCGCCGCCACGTCCAGCGCCAGGGTGATGGTCTCGGACCAGACGCTCGCCACCTGCCCATGGCGGGCGTCATTGGCCATCTGCACCGCTTCGGTCGGCGTGCGGAAGGTGGTCGAGACCAGCACGGGGCCGAAAACCTCCGCCTGCATCAGCCGCGAGGCCGGGGCCAGCCCCGAGACCAGCGTCGGCGGATGGAACGCCCCCCGTTCGGGCAACGCGCCATCGGGCTGGAAAAGATCGCCCTCCGCCGCGCCCTCGGCCACCAGCGCGGCCACATGGTCGCGCTGGCCTTCGTCGATCAGCGCGCCGATATCGGTGCACTTGTCCAGCGGACCGCCCAGCCGCAGCCCCGCCATCCGCGCCTTCAGCCGCGCAAGGAAATCCCCCGCGATCCCCTCCTGAAGGATCAGCCGCGCCCCCGCACCGCCCGCCGGACCACGGCTGCACATCGCCTCGACCGCGCCTTCGACCGCTGCATCCAGATCGGCATCCTCGAAGACGATCACCGGCGGCTTGGCCGACAGATGCAGCCCCAGCGCCTTGCCGCTGCCCGCCGTCGCCGCCCTGATCGCCCGCCCGACCCCGGCCGACCCGGCAAACCCGACCCCGTCGATCCCGGGATGGGCCACCATCGCCTCGCCCACCGCCGCGCCGCCGGTCACGACATTGACGACCCCCCTGGGCAGCCCCGCCACGCGCGCAAGGTCCGCAAACAGCAGCGCGCCCAGCGAGGTCCGTTCGGCCGGTTTCAGAACAATCGTGTTCCCCGCCGCAAGCGCGGGCGCGGCCATCGAGGCCAGCATCACGAAGGGCAGGGTCGAGGGCAGGATCAGGCCGCAGACGCCCAGCGGCACCTCGCCGGGCAAATCCTGCTCCAGAAGCTGCGCCAGCCCCGCATGGTGATGGAACAGCCGCTCGGCCAGCGCCACGCCCATCTCGCGGCTTTCGCGGATCGGCTGGCCGCTGTCCAGCGTCTCCAGCACCGCGATCAGGCGGGCGCGCTGGCGGATCAGCCGGGCCAGCGCGCGCAGATGCCGCGCCCGCCCCGCCCCGCCCAGACCGGCCCATTTCGGCTGCGCCTGACGCGCGGCGGCCACGGCGTCCTCCACCTCTCCGGGCGTCGCGGCGGTCAGCATCGCCAGCCCCTCGCCCGTGGCGGGGTTCCGCGCCTCGACCCCCGCGCGCGGCTCGGTGAACCGGCCCGCGATGAACAGCCCGAACCGGTTCCCGTGCCCCGCCAGCCAGTCCAGCGCCTCGGCCGGGCTTTCGGGGGCGGGGCCATAGTCCATAGTCTGCATCAGCTCGGAAACGCTCATCCCGTCACCCCATCGGATGCCGCCACGCGGCCGAAGGGGCGCCGGTGACATGCTGTTCGATCTGCCGCTCGATATCGCCCAGAAGCGACGAGGCGCCAAAGCGGAACAGGTCGGGCGACAGCCAGCGATCCCCCAGTTCCTTCTTGATGAGCGCGAGCCAGACAAGCGCCTCCTTCGCCGTGGAAATCCCCCCCGCGGGCTTGAACCCGACCCGCTGGCCGGTGGCCGCGTGATAGGCGCGGATCGCGCGCAGCATGGTCAGGCCGACGGGCAGGGTGGCGTTCACCGGCTCCTTGCCGGTCGAGGTCTTGATGAAATCCGCCCCTGCCATCATGCACACAAGGCTTGCGCGCGCGACATTCGTCAATGTTCCCAACTCGCCCGTGGCAAGGATCGTCTTCAGATGCGCCGGGCCGCAGGCCGCGCGAAAGGCGGCCACCTCGTCGTAAAGCGCGGCCCAGTCGCCCAGCAGCACATGGCGGCGCGAAATCACGATGTCGATTTCCGCGGCCCCCGCCGCGACCGATGCCTCGATCTCGGCCAGCCGGGTGGCCATCGGCGACAGCCCCGCGGGAAACCCCGTGGACACCGCCGCCACCGGAATGCCCGAGCCCCGCAGCGCGGCCAGCGCGGGCGCGATCATCTCGTGATAGACGCAGACCGCCGCGGTGCTCAGCCCGTCCACCTCCAGCGCGTCCAGCAGATCGGCGCGCACCGGCTGGCGGGCCTTGGCACAGAGCCGATGCACCCGGCCGGGCGTGTCATCGCCCGACAGCGTGGTCAGGTCGATCAGGCCGACCGCCCGCAGCAGCCACGCCACCCGATGCACGCCCGTCACCGGCCGACACGCGGTCAGGCTGGCGCAGCGCCGCTCGGCCGCAGGGCGGTTGACCCGGGCCGTCCGCAGCCAGTCCATGTCCAGCGGCAGGCCCGGATTGCGCGCATGGCTGACAAGCGGCAGCGCGGCGTGGGGCGGTGTTTCGGTTCGGGGGGCGTCTGGGGGCACGGCGGCGGGCACCTGTCGCGGGCGTTCCGCCCTTGGTCGCATGGGGGCACCCGGCTTGGCAAGCGGGGCGGGGCGCCTCAGAGCGTCAGGAAATAATCGTCATGGGCGCGCCAATAGGCCACCAGATCCGCAGCCCGCGCCCGCTTCAGGCCCAGGGTTTCCATCGCGTAAAGATCGGCGGATATCAGACCGGCGACACGAAATCCATGCTGCGCGGCGGTGCGTGCGGGGCTACCCTCGGAAAAGATCGCCTCGACCTGTGCCGAGGCATTGACCAGCGCGAAGACGATCGCCAGCGGCGGTGTCGCGGGCCAGCGCCCGGCCGCCTCGCGGGCGAAGCTGCGCCAGCCATCGGGGCTGGACAACAGCGTTTCCAGCGCGAATTCCGTCAGACCATCGGGATCGGCCTCAGGCCCCGATGTCGCGTCGCGCGTCTCCTCGGCGGCGATCGGCTGAGTCATAGGCATCTCTTTACCCCTGGGGCGAGCGACAGCCGCCCGCCCAACTATAACTGAACATAATATGGGGCGCGAGACCGAACCACCCTGGCCACCTCGCCCCGTTGGCGCAGCATAGGCGGACGCGCGGGACCGGGCAAGACGTTCGGGACCGATGGGCGGTCTTTCCCGAATGGCGCTGGCCGCTGCGCGCGCGCATCCCTCTTGCATCGGGAAATCCGATGGTCCATATATTCAAGAAATTGCATGTGATGATCGCATGCGGGTTTCCGGTAGCCTGCGCTGCCGGACCAAGCCTATGAACGGGATGGCGGCCCGCAGCGGACGACCGCAAGGCCCGGAAAGGACGGACCAGATGAAGAAGGCCCTGTTTTTCATGCTCGCGCTCGGGATGGCCCTGCCGGTCGCGGCGCGCGAACTGGTGCTTGAGCCGGTCGAGATCACCGAATGGAAGGCCGTCCATGGCCAGGTCGAGACCCGCGACCGGGTGCCCGCCCGCGCGCGGATCGGCGGCACGCTGGTCGAACTCAAGGTGACCGAGGGCGACCGGGTCGAGGCGGGCCAGGAAATCGCGCGGGTCGAGGATGACAAGCTGACATTCCAGCTGCGCGCCATCGACGCGCAACTGACCGCGCTGCGAACCCAGCTTCAGACCGCCACGACCGATCTGGACCGGGGCGAGGCGCTGCGCGAGCGGGGCGTCATCACCCAGCAGCGGCTGGACCAGTTGCGCACCCAGGTCGACATCCTTCAGGGCCAGATCGGCACCGCCGAGGCCGAACGCCGGGTGATCGAGCAGCAGGTGGCCGAAGGTGCGGTGCTCTCGCCCGATGCGGGCGTGGTTCTGGCGGTGCCGCAGTCCTTGGGGTCGGTGATGACGCCGGGCGAGACGGTGGCCGCGATCGGCGGCGGCGGCGTCTTCCTGCGGCTTGCCGTGCCCGAACGCCACGCCACCGCGCTGGCCGAGGGCGACGCGATCGCGCTGGGCGCGGGCGTGGGGCTGGACGGACAGACCGGGCGGCTGGCCAAGATCTATCCCCAGATCGAGGGCGGCCGCGTGATCGCGGATGTCGAGGTCGAGGGGCTGGATGGCCGCTTCGTCGGCCGCCGCGTGCCGGTGCGCCTGCCCGTGGGCACGCGCGCCGCGCTTCTGGTGCCGCCCGGGGCGGTCAGCCGGGCGGGCGGGCTGGATTTCGTGACCGTGGCAGGGCAGGCGGGGGCAGGGCCGGTGCGCCGGGCCGTCGTGCCGGGCGAGATCGTCACCCATGACGGCGCCGAATGGCGCGAAATCCTGAGCGGGCTTGTCCCCGGCGAGACCGTGGTGACCGGCCATGACTGACGCGCCGAAATCCCCCGACGCGCCCCGCGGCCCGAAACTGGGCATCGCGGGCCAGTTGACGCGTGGCTTCATCTCCTCGCCGCTGACGCCGCTTCTGCTGCTGGCGGCGCTGGCCGTGGGGCTGATCGCCCTGATGAGCCTGCCGCGCGAGGAAGAGCCGCAGATCTCGGTCCCGCTGGTGGACATCCATGTCCGCGCCGACGGGTTGAAGGCCGCCGATGCCGTCAAGCTGGTGACCGAACCGCTTGAGACCATCGTCAAGGGCATAGACGAGGTCGAGCATGTCTATTCCGAAACTCGCGACGACCAGGTGATGCTGACCGCCCGCTTCGAGGTGGGCCTCAGCCAGGACACCGCGATCCTGCGGGTGCGCGACAAGATCCTCGCCAATCTCGACCGCATCCCGGTCGGCATCCCCGAACCGATGGTGGTGGGCCGCGGCATCAACGATGTGGCCATCGTCTCGCTGACCTTCGCCCCCGTTGCCGGTCAGGACGCGATCACCCCGGCCGACCTGACCCGCATCGCCCGCGAGGTCGAGGTCGAACTGGCCAAGGTCACGGATGTCGGCCTGACCTATCTGGTCGGCGCCACCGACGAGGCGTTGCGCGTCGCGCCCGACCCCGAGAAACTGGCGCTTTACGGCATCACGCTGCAACAGCTTGCCGCCAAGGTGCAGGGCGCCAATGCCGCAGCCCCCGCAGGGATGGTGCGCGCGGGCGGCGACCAGCTTGGCCTCGTGATCGGCCGCACGCTGTCCACGCCCGAGGAAATCGGCAATCTGGAACTGACCGCCCGCGACGGGCGCACCGTCTATGTCCGCGACGTGGCGGCCATCGGCCTTGCCCAGGATCTGGACGAGCAACACGTCGCCACGCTCAGCCGGGACGCGAGCGGCGAGATCACCCGCCGCCCGGCGGTAACGCTGGCGCTGGCCAAGCGCGCAGGCGCCAATGCCGTGGTCGTGGCCGAGGCGATCCTTGGGCGCGTGCAGCAGATGGAGGGCGGGCTGATCCCCGACTCGGTCGCGGTCGAGATCACCCGCGACTATGGCGCGACCGCGCAGGACAAGGCCAACACGCTGCTGGCCAAGCTGTTCATCGCGACGATGTCGATCATCCTGCTGACGCTTCTGGCCATCGGCTGGCGCGAGGCGATCGTGGTGGCCATCGTCATTCCGGTGACGATCCTTCTCACGCTCTTTGCGGCCTATTTCATGGGCTACACGCTGAACCGCGTGTCGCTCTTCGCGCTGATCTTCTCCATCGGCATCCTGGTCGATGACGCCATCGTGGTGATCGAGAACATCGCGCGCCACTGGGCGATGCGCGACGATGGCCGCAGCCGGTTGCAACGCGCCATCGACGGCGTGGCCGAGGTCGGCAACCCCACCATCATCGCCACGCTGACCGTTGTTGCCGCCCTGCTGCCGATGCTGTTCGTCTCGGGGCTGATGGGCCCCTACATGAGCCCGATCCCGGCGGTGGCCTCGGCGGCGATGATCTTCTCCTTCTTCGTGGCGGTGATGATCACGCCCTGGCTGATGATGAAGGTCGCGGGCCGCGCGCCGATCCACGCCCATGGCGGCCATGGCCATCCCGGCGGCCGTCTGGGTCGGCTTTACGCCGCCACCGTCCGCCCGATCCTTGCGCGCAAATGGATCTCCCTCGCCTTCCTGCTGGCGGTGGCGGTGGTCTCCTTCGGCTCGATGGGCGCGCTTTACACCAAGGATGTCACCGTCAAGCTGCTGCCCTTCGACAACAAGTCGGAACTCGCCGTGGTGATCGACCTGCCCGAGGGGGCGTCTGTCGAGGCAACGGATGCCGTGGCGCAGGCCGTGGCCCAAGTGGCGCTGGACATGCCCGAAACGCTGAGCGTGCAGACCTATGCGGGCACCGCGCAGCCCTTCAACTTCAACGGGCTGGTGCGCCACTACTTCCTGCGCCAAAGCCCGCATCTGGGCGATGTGCAGCTGAACCTGACGGGCAAGGACGACCGCGACCGCACCAGCCACGAGATCGCGCTGGATCTGCGCACCCGGCTTGCGGCACTCGACCTGCCCGGGGGCACGGTCCTCAAGGTGGTCGAACCGCCCCCCGGCCCCCCGGTGATCGCGACGCTTCTGGCCGAGATCTACGGCCCCGACGGCGAAACCCGCCGGGCGGTCGCGACCAAGGTGCGCGAGGTATTCGAGGAAATCCCCTTCATCGTCGATGTCGATGACAGTTTCGGCACCCCGCCGCGCCGCATCCGGGCCGAGCTCGACCCCGCCGATCTGGCCTTCTTCAACGTGCAGGAGGCCGACGCGCTGGAAACCCTGCGCCTGCTGCATGGCGACAGGGTGGTGGGCTATTCCCATCGCGGCGAGGGGCGGGTGCCGATCCCCATCGTGGTCGGCCGCGACCGGGCGGGCCGGGTGATGGACGAACGCGCGCTGGCCACGCCCGTGCCCGCCAACGCGCTGCCCGGCGGGCGGGGCGTGGTGGAACTGGGCGATGTGGTGCGACTGTCCGAGGAACGCGCCTCGCACCCGATCTTCCGCCATAATGGCCGCTATGCCGAGATGGTCACCGCAGAGCTTGCGGGCGAATTCGAGGCGCCGCTTTACGGCATGCTCGCGGTGCAGCAACGGCTGGACGAAATCGACTGGGGCGATCTGCCGAAACCCGCGATCAGCCTTTACGGCCAGCCCCTGTCCGAGGACGACACCGTCCTGCTGTGGGATGGCGAATGGGAAGTGACCTATGTCACCTTCCGCGACATGGGCGCCGCCTTCGGCGTGGCGCTGGTGGGGATCTACATCCTTGTCGTGGCGCAGTTCGGCTCGTTCAAGCTGCCGCTGGTGGTGCTGACGCCGGTGCCCCTGACCTTTCTCGGGATCATGCTCGGGCACTGGCTGTTCTCGGCGCCCTTCACCGCGACCTCGATGATCGGCTTCATCGCGCTTGCGGGCATCATCGTGCGCAACTCGATCCTGCTGGTCGATTTCATCCGCCATTCCGGCGGCCCGGTCACGGTCGAGACGCTGGTCGAGGCGGGCGCCACGCGGTTCAAGCCGATCCTTCTGACCGCGCTGGCCGCGATGATCGGCGCGACGGTGATCCTGGCCGATCCGATCTTCCAGGGGCTGGCGCTGTCGCTTCTGTTCGGTCTGGCCTCCTCCACCGCGCTGACGGTGCTGGTGATCCCGGCGATCTACCGCATCTTCCGCACCTGATCCCGCTGGCGGCGGGCCTCAGACCGAGACCGCCGCCACCAGCCGTTCCTTCGGCAATTCTGCCTTGCTGCCCGCGACGGTCACGGCGCCGCGTTCCATCACATAGAAGCGGTCGGCCAGCCCATAGGCGAACTCGAAATACTGTTCGACCAGCACGATCGCCATGCGGCCCTGATCGCGCAGATATTCGATCACCCGGCCGATCTGCTGGATGATGTTGGGCTGGATGCCCTCGGTCGGCTCGTCCAGCAACAGCAGCTTGGGCTTGGTGATCATCGCCCGCGCGATGGCAAGCTGTTGCTGTTGCCCGCCCGACAGATCGCCGCCGCGCCGGTGCGCCATGTCCTTGAGCACCGGGAACAGTTCATAGATCTCGTCCGGCACGAAACGTTCGGCCCGCGGCAGGCAGGCAAAGCCGGTTTCCAGGTTCTCGCGCACGGTCAGCAGGGGAAAGATCATCCGCCCCTGCGGCACATAGCCCACGCCCAGATGCGCCATCGCCTGCGCCGTCACCCGGCCCACCGGCTTGCCGTCCAGTTCCATCGTCCCGGCCGAGCGCAGATGCGTCCCCGAGATCGCCTTGAGCAGGCTGGTCTTGCCCACGCCATTGGTGCCCATGACACAGGTCACCTCGCCCGCCCGCGCCTCCAGGTCGATCCCGTACAGGATCTGCGAGCCGCCGTAATGCAGGGTCAGCCCTTGGGTTTTCAACATTTCTCAGCGCCCCAGATAGACATCGATCACCTGCTGGTTCTTCGTCACGAAATCCAGGCTCCCCTCGGCCAGAACCGAGCCCTCGTGCAGCACCGTCACCCGGCAATCCAGCCGCCGGACGAATTCCATGTCATGTTCCACCACGATCACCGCGCGCGTCCTGGCCGCCTGTTTCAACAGGTCGGTGGTATGCTCGCGCTCGGCCAGCGTCATGCCCGCGGCGGGTTCGTCGACCAGCAACAGCCGCGGCTCCTGCGCCAGCAGCATGCCGATTTCCAGCCATTGCTTCTGGCCGTGGCTCAACTCGCCCGCCTTGCGCCCGATCTGGTCGGCCAGCCCGATCTCCTCGGCCAGTTCGCCCACCCGCGCCCGGTCTTCCGCCGTCTCGCGGTAGAACAGCACCTTCCACGGCGCGCGGTCCTTCTTCAGCGCCATCAGCAGGTTGTCGAAGACCGACTGGTCCTCGAACACGGTGGGGCGCTGGAACTTGCGCCCGATGCCCGCCTGCGCGATCTGGCTTTCGTTCATCTTCAGCAGCGACCGGCTCATCTCGCCCCACAGCACATCGCCCTCGTCGGGCCGGGTCTTTCCGGTGACGATATCCATGAAGGTCGTCTTGCCCGCCCCGTTCGGCCCGATGATCGCGCGCAGCTCGGCCGGGCCGATCTCGAAGGACAGGTTGTTGATCGCCTTGAACCCGTCGAAACTGACCGAGACGCCCGAGACTTCCAGAAGCGTGCTCATCGCTCGGCCTCCTTCTCGCGCAGGGCGCCGGGATCGGGGCCCAGGTCGGCGCCATGGCGGTCGGGCGCGCGGCGTCCCGCGACCAGATCGAACAGCCCGCCGATCCCCTTTGGCGCGAACAGCGTGACCAGCACGAAACTCAGCCCCAGCAGCACCTGCCACCAATCCACCCAGCTGATCGTGTAGAAGCCCAGCGGCAGATCGGGTACCCGCCCGCCGGTGAACCATGTGGACAGAAGCGACACCAGCGCCGCCCCGATCACCGCCCCGTAAAGTCGCCCGCGCCCGCCGATCGCCACCCAGACCGCCAGGTAGATCGAGGCGATGGGCGCGATTTCCTTGGGATTGATGATGCCCGCCTGCGGATAGTAAAGCGCGCCTGCAATCCCCGCGATCACGGCCGTCAGGGTAAAGACGAACAGCTTGTAGCCCTCGACCGAATAGCCCAGGAACCGCACCCGCGCCTCGTCATCGCGGATGCCGCGGATCACGCTGCCGAACTTGCCCGACACGACGAAGGCCGCGATCACATAGCCCAGCCCCAATGCGGCGGCCGAGGCCCAGAGAAACCAGACCGAGATCACCGATTGCGGCACGCCCTCGGCGCCGGGGATGTTCTGCAGCCCCGACAGCCCGTTATTGCCGCGCAGGCCGCTGTCGTTCTGGAACAGGTACAGCGCCAGTGCCAGCGTCATCGCCTGTGTCAGGATCGAAAGGTAAACCCCCGTCACGCGCGAGCGGAACGCGAGCCAGCCGAAGACCAGCGCCAGCAGTCCCGGCACCAGCACCACCAGCGCCATTTGCAGCGGCAGCGAATGGGCAAAGACCCAGATCGCCGGAAAGTCGGAACTGCCCACGACGCCGAAGATCTGGTTGGCGATGGCGCTGCGCAGCTCGTCGGGGGTCGGCGGGATCTCGGCATTGGAAAGCGAGGCCGCGACGATGCCCTCGGTGCGTGCATACATCAGCCACATGCCGATCATGTAGCCGCCCAGCCCGAAAAAGGCGAAATGGCCCAGCGACAGGATGCCCGCATAGCCCCAGACCAGATCCATCGCGATGGCGACAAGGCACAGGCACAGCGTCTTGCCCAGCGTCTTGACGAAACTGGTCGAGATCAGCCCGATCCCCATGCCTTCGCTCAGAACCGAAACGCCCAGCGTGAACAGCCCCAGGCAGGCGAGGAAGACCAGCACCGAGGGGTTCTTCGCGACAAAGCTCTGTCTCATGCGGCGGCTCCCCTTGCACGGGCAGGATCTGGGTATTTGGACCAAGAAGAAGGCACGGGCATTTCCTCAATCCCCCGCGGCGCGGCCCTTCAGGGCGATGATCCCCCGCGGCCGGAACTGGATGAACAGGATGATGAACAGGATCATGTAGGTCTGCGCGGCCAGCGTGTTGGAGGGGTTGAACCACTCGATCCCCTTTTGCAGGAAGCCGATCAGCGTGGCGCCCAGCAGCGTGCCCCAGATATTGCCGACGCCGCCCACGACCACCGTCATGAAGCTTTGCACGATGTAGTCCTGGCCGAGTTCGGACGTTACCTTGGCATAGAGCCCGATGGCCACGCCCGCCACACCCGCGATGCCCGAGCCCAGCCCGAAGGTCAGCATGTTGATCCGGTCGGGATTGATCCCCATGGACGCCGCCATGCGCGGGTTCTGCGTGACCGCGCGCACCTCCAGCCCTAGACGGGTGCGGCGCATGATGAACAGGAACAGGCCGAGGAACATCAGCGCAAGGACGAAGATCGCGATGCGGATATAGCTGATCGAGACGACATCGTTGATGACCAGCGACCCGTCCAGCCAGGCGGGCGAGGTCAGCGGGCGGGCCTGCGTGCCGAAGATGTTCTTCGCCAGTTGCTGCAACGCGATGGAAATGCCGAAGGTCGCCAGCAGCGTTTCCAGCGGCCGGTTGTAGAGCCAGCGGATCACCAGCCGTTCCATCGCCACGCCCGCGCCGAAGGTGATGGCAAAGGCCAGCGGCAGCGCGACAAGGATCGAGATCGTGTAGTCGGGGATGAATTGCTGGACGACATAGCCGGTATAGGCGCCCATCATGATGAACTCGCCATGGGCCATGTTGATGACGCGCATCACGCCGAAGGTGATCGCCAGCCCGATGGCCGCCAGGAAATAGATCGAGGCCAGCGACAGCGCGTCCAGCGCCAGATCGGCCATCTGGTTGCCCCCGACCATCAGCGCGATGGCGGAAAGCGCCGCGCTTGCGGCCTCGGTCACGCGCGGATCGGCTTCGGCATAGCGATCGTAGAAGCTGTGCGCGGCAAGGGCCGCGTCGATCCCGGCCTCGGTGACATGGGCGGGCACCAGCCCCGCCGCGGCCAGCCCGGCATAGGCCCGCTCGCGCGCGGCATCGCTGTTCAGCTCGGCCACCGGCACGCCGCCCACCCGGCCGCCTTCGACATGGGCGGCAAGGGCCGCGCGGATCCCGGGCCGGCCGATCCGGGGCGGGGCCAGCCCGGCCTCGACCAGAATGGCATAGGCCGCCTCGCGCGGCAGCGCCTCGCTGCCGGGGCTCAGGCGGCGCGCGATGTTCTCGCCCGCGGGCGGTTCGCCCGGCGCTACCGCACGGGTGGTCGCGACCAGCGGGTTCAGCGCGGCGCGCACATCGACGCCGATATCGCCCGCAAAGCCTTCGATGGCGGCGATCCGTGCATCCGGGTCCGGGTCGAAGGAAATCGTCAGCAGCCGCTCCAGACGCGCCTTGCGCGCCTTCAGCCGCGGGTCGGGCTCGTCCTCCAGCACCGCGCGCAGGGCGTCCAGATGCCCGGCCTCGGACCGCCGCGCGATGGCGTCCAGCGCCGCTGCGCGCACGGCCGGATTCGGGTCGGTCAGCTGGAACTGCACCAGCGCGCCCGCCAGCACGGCGCGGATGCCGCTATTGGGCCGGATCTGGATCACCTCGTCGCGGGTGGCGCTGCCCGCCGCTTCGCCGGTGGCCGGGTCGGTCAGGCGATAGCCGCCCTCGGCCGGCTCGGCCAGGAAGAACAGACCGTCCGCCTTGCGCAGCCACAGCTCGCGCGCCTGCCATTTCTCGAGGATCAGACGCGCTTCGGGCAGGCCGCTGTCACGCAGCGCCTCGATCGCCGGGCCGATGCCGCGGCGCGCGCCCTGCTCGATGGCCGCGCGATGCTCTTGCAGCAGGCTCTGCAAGGGCGTGGCAGCCGGGCCATCGGCGGCGATGTCCTGTGCCCCGGCGGTGGCGACGAGACACAGGAAGGTGAGGGCGGCAAGAAGGATGCGCATGGCGGTCAGCCTGTCGGGAAAGGGGGGCGGCATCCCGCCCCCCGGTCACGTCAATAGTTCGACTTGATCTGCACGCAGGACTGGGTCTCGGTGTTGTACATGCCGCAGCCCAGGTCCTTCCAGTCCGAGGTCAGCACCGCCGATTCCGGCAGGAAATCGGTCCAGGCATCGCCCGGCACCTCTTCGGTCTGGCTGATGATGTCGAACTGCCCGTCGGCCAGGATCTCGCCGATCAGCACGGGTTTGGACAGGTGATGGTTGGTGCCCATCACGGCCATGCCGCCCGTCAGGTTGGGGAATTCCTGTCCCCACATCGCCTCGCGCACGGCATCGACATCGGTGGTCCCGGCCTGTTCGACCGCGTTCACCCACATGTTGAAGCCGATGTAATGGGCTTCCATCGGGTCATTGGTCACGCGGTTGGTGTCGCCGATGAAGGCATGCCAGGCTTCGATGAAGGTGGCGTTCTCGGACGTGTCGGCGGACATGAAGTAGTTCCAGGCCGCCAGATGCCCCACCAGGTTCGAGGTGTCGAGGCCCGAAAGCTCCTCCTCGCCCACCGAGAAGGCGACCACCGGAATGTCGTCGGCCGAAACGCCCTTGGCCGCCAGTTCCTTGTAGAAGCCGATATTGGCGTCGCCATTGATCGTCGAGATCACGCCCACCTTCTTGCCGTCCGCGCCCAGCGCGATCACGTCCGAGACGATCTTGGACCAGTCGGAATGGCCGAAGGGGGTGTAGTTCACGAAGATGTCCGACTCGGCGATGCCCTTGGATTTCAGATAGGATTCCAGGATGTTGTTCGTCGTGCGCGGATAGACATAGTCGGTGCCGAGCAGGGCGAATTTCTCGACGCCCAGTTCCTCGAGGAAATAGTCGGTCGCCGGGATCGCCTGCTGGTTCGGCGCGGCGCCGGTGTAGAACACGTTTTTCGAGCTTTCCTCGCCCTCATACTGCACCGGGTAGAACAGCAGCCCGTTCAGTTCCTCGATCACCGGCAGGACCGACTTGCGGCTGACCGACGTCCAGCAGCCGAACATCACGTCCACATTCGACACGGTCAGCAATTCGCGCGCCTTCTCCGCGAAAAGCGGCCAGTCCGAGGCCGGATCGACCACGACCGCCTCAAGCTGCTTGCCCAGCACGCCGCCCTTCTTGTTCTGCTCGTCGATGAGCATCAGCATGGTGTCCTTCAGCGTGGTCTCGGAAATCGCCATCGTGCCCGACAGCGAATGCAGCACGCCCACCTTGATCGTGTCCTGTGCCCAGGCCGGCAGGCTCAGCGCCGAAAAGGCGACGGCACCGGCAAGAAACGTCTTGATCTTCTTCATGGATTCCCTCCGCGCGGGGCGTTTGCGGCTGGCCTGCGCGCATGGCGCGCAACACCCTCCCCAGGCCCCGCAGCTTTTTCATTGCACCCGTGCGCCGACCCCGCCGATGTCCCGGTTCGCGAGGTCGCCGCACACCCCCCCCGATCCACGGATGACGTCGTGACGGGCGCCCCAAGGCTTTTCTGCGCTGCGGCAGGCGCGCAATCGCAAGGGACGTGGCGGCGATCCGATTTCCGGCTTCGTCGGGATATTTGCACAACAAACGAACAAAAATCCCCAAAAGCGCACAATAGTACGGCGAAAAGCTGCGCTTCCCGCTTCGTTTCCGGCGAAAACCTGTGCAGTCCGCCGCGATCTGCGGAACAAGAAGCCAAGGTGAAGGCGGTCCGGGGGGCAATCAGATTACCTGTCTTGCGACGGAAAGGGCGGCGATGACGGCCTGCGCGCAGCCGCGGGCGCAGGGCCTTGTCCGGCTCTCGGCCAAGCCCGGCTTGCATGGCACGGCCATCGCAGGGCTGCGCCAGAGCGGGGCGTTCAAGGCGCTGTTCCCGCGCCCGCGGGATGGCGCGCTGGATGCGATCCTCGTGAACACCGCGGGCGGGATCACCGGCGGCGACCGCTTCGAGGCCGATCTTCAGGCGCAGCCGGGCAGCCATCTGCGGGTGACGACACAGGCCGCCGAACGCGCCTATCGCGCCCAGCCCGGCGAACGCGGCCGCGTGACCAACCGGCTGAACGTTGCCGCGGGCGCCCGGCTGGACTGGCTGCCGCAGGAGACGATCCTGTTCGACAGCGCGGCGCTTGACCGGCGGCTGGTGGCCGACCTGGCCCCCGGCGCCCGGCTTCTGCTGGTCGAACCGCTGGTCTTCGGCCGCGCCGCGATGGGCGAGGTGCTGCGCGCCGTCTCGTTCCGCGACCGGATCGAGATCCGCCGCGCGGGCGTGCCCCTTTATCTCGACGCCCTGCGCTTCGAGGGCGATCTGGCCGACCATCTGGCCCGGCCCGCCGTGGCGGGCGGCGCGGGGGCAATGGCCAGCCTGATCCTTGTCGCCCCCGAGGCCGAGGCGCATCTGGCGCCCCTGCGCGCCTTGATGCCCGCCACCGGCGGGGTTAGCCTGATCGGCGCCGACCTGCTGGCCCTGCGCCTGCTGGCCCCCGACAGTTTCGCCCTGCGCCGGGTGCTGGTGCCGGTGCTCGGGCACCTGACCGACGATGCGCTGCCAAGATCATGGATGACCTGACATGCAACTGACCCCCCGCGAGAAGGACAAGCTTCTGATCGCCATGGCCGCCGAGGTGGCCCGCAAGCGGCTGGCCCGCGGCGTCAAGCTGAACCATCCCGAGGCGATCGCGCTGATCACCGATGCCGTGGTCGAGGGCGCCCGCGACGGCCGCTCCGTCGCCGACATGATGGAGGCGGGCGCGCAGGTCATCACCCGCGCGCAATGCATGGACGGCGTGCCCGAGATGATCCACGAGGTCCAGGTCGAGGCCACCTTCCCCGACGGCACGAAACTCGTCACCGTCCACAACCCGATCCGCTAGCCCCATGGTCCTTGTCGCCTTCATCCTGTCCTCCATGCTGATCGGCTGGGTCGTGCCCCAGCTTCTGGTCCGGCGCCTGCCGGGGCGGCTGGCCGTGCCCGTGGCGATCCTCGCGGCGCTGCTGCTGGGGGCGGGGGCGGTCTGGCTGGGCGCGCAGGGGTTCGACCTGCTCGGCGTCGAGGAGGCCGAAACCGCCTTCGCCCGCGGCTTCAACGCGTGGAAGATCATGCTGCTGGTGGCGCCCGCCTCGGCGCTTCAGGCCCGGCGCGAGCTGCGCAAGGAGGCCCTATGACCCCGCCCGCATCCCCGTCCGGCCCGGCGCCGGTCCCGATCCGTCTTGCCATTCCAGGAGGTCCGCCCATGAAACGCCTTGCCCTCGCCCTCGCGCCCGCGCTGCTGGCCGCCAGCCCCGCGCTGGCCCATCTCGACCCGGTCGCGCATGGATCCTTCGCGGCGGGCTTCACCCATCCGGTCTTCGGGCTCGACCACATCCTTGCCATGGTGGCCGTCGGCCTCTGGGCGGTGACGCTGGGCGGGCGCGCGCTCGTGGCGCTGCCCGCCGCGTTCGTCGGCGCGATGACGCTGGGATTTGCGCTGGCGCTGGTGGGTCTGCCGCTGCCGATGGTCGAGCCGATGATCCTGGCCTCCGTGCTGGTGCTGGGCGTGCTGGTTGCTCTTGCCGTCCGGCTGCCGCTCGCCGCAGGCGCGGCGGTGGTCGGCGCGCTTGCGCTGTTCCACGGCCACGCCCATGGCGCGGAAATGGGCGGGGCGACTGCGCTGGCCTATCTGGGCGGCTTCGCGCTGGCCACCGCGCTCCTGCACGGGGCGGGCGTTCTGGCGGGCTGGGCGATGGCCCGGTTCGGCGGCGCGATCCTCGCCCGCGCCTCCGGCGCCCTTGTCGCCGGGGCCGGGGCGGTTCTGGTCCTTGCAGGCTGAGGAAATCCCCATGATCCCCGGAGAGCTTTTCCCCGCGACCGGCACCCTGACCTTGAACGCCGACCGCGAGGCCATCACCTTGATGGTGGCGAATACCGGCGACCGCCCGGTGCAGGTCGGCAGCCATTACCATTTCGCCGAGACGAACCCGGCGCTCGATTTCGACCGGGCGGCGGCGCGCGGCAGGCGGCTGGACATCGCCGCGGGCACCGCCGTCCGCTTCGAGCCCGGGCAGAAACGCGAGGTCGCGCTGATCCCCATCGCCGGGGCCCGCAGGGTCTTCGGCTTCAACGGGCAGGTCATGGGCGATCTCTGATCCGTCCCGACCCAAGGAGGACATGCCATGACATGCAACCCGACCCGGCCCAGCCCCTTCCAGATGGCGGCGAACCCGTTCCTGCTCTCCAACTGGATGGTGGAACAGCAGTTTCAGGCGTTCCGGATGATGACCGACATCCTGATCCGGACCAACCCCTGGTTCATGCTGCTGCGTGCGCGCGGCATCGACCCGCTGACCGCCGACGGGGCGCTGGGCGAGGGCGACGCGCCCACCGATATCGACCTCGAAGCCGGCGGCGCCGAGGCCGAGGCGCGCGCCGATCCGCCGGCCCCGCCCCCGGCCGAGACATCCGCGCCCCCGGCCGCCGTGGCAAGGATCACGCCCGCCGCCCCGGCCAAGGCCAAGCCCGCCCGTCCCCGCGCCGCCGCATCCCCGCGCAAGCCCGCAACCGGCGCGGACCCGTCGCGCAGCCGGGCCCGTCGCCAGCCCGCGCCCCCGCCCCGCCTGCCCGTCGAACCCGGCGGACCCGAGGGGGGCGGCGAATGACCGACCCTTGCCCGCCTGACCCGGAGTTGCGCCGATGATCCCCTTTGCCTTCCGGGTCAGCGCCACGCCCGGCGCGATGATAGAGTTCTGGCGCGTCGGCTGGCAGATGGCGCTGATGGCGCAAGAGGCGCAGATGGTCATCGCGATGCGCATGCTGGGCATGGGTGGGCTCTGGGCGACCACGCCGCAGGAGACCACGCGCATGTTCACCGAGAAGGCCGCGGCCTTCACCCGCGCCGCGATGCAGGGCGGGCAGGCGGCCGCGCGCGGGGCCTCGCCTGCCGGGATCGCCGCAGAGATGGTGCGCCCGATCCGCCGCCGCACCCGATCCAATGTCACGCGGCTCGCCAGGCGCGGGCCGAAAAACCCGCTCGGGAGACCCTAGATGCCCAGAGAAATCGCCCGCGCCGATTACGCCGCGATGTTCGGCCCCACCACCGGCGACCGGCTGCGCCTTGCCGATACCGACCTCATCATCGAGGTGGAACGCGACCTGACCACCTATGGCGAAGAGGTCAAGTTCGGCGGCGGCAAGGTGATCCGCGACGGCATGGGCCAGTCCCAGGCCACCCGGGCCGAGGGCGCGGTCGATACCGTCATCACCAACGCGCTGATCCTGGACCATACCGGCATCTACAAGGCCGATGTCGGGCTGAAGGACGGGCGCATCGCGAAAATCGGCAAGGCGGGCAACCCCGACACCCAGCCCGGCGTCGACATCATCGTCGGCCCCGGCACCGAGGCGATTGCAGGCGAGGGGAAAATCCTCACGGCGGGCGGCTTCGACAGCCATATCCACTACATCTGCCCCCAGCAGATCGAGGATGCGCTGCATTCGGGCCTGACGACCATGCTGGGCGGCGGCACCGGCCCCGCGCATGGCACGCTGGCCACCACCTGCACGCCGGGGCCGTGGCATATCGGGCGGATGTTGCAGGCCGCCGATGCCTTCCCGATGAACCTGGCCTTCGCGGGCAAGGGCAACGCCTCGCTGCCGGGCGCGCTGGTCGAACAGGTCAAGGCGGGCGCCTGCGCGCTGAAGCTGCACGAGGATTGGGGCACGACGCCGGCCGCCATCGACTGCTGCCTGTCCGTGGCCGACGACATGGACGTACAGGTGATGATCCATACCGACACGCTGAACGAAAGCGGCTTCGTGGAGCATACCGTCGCGGCGATGAAGGGCCGCACGATCCACGCCTTCCACACCGAAGGGGCAGGGGGCGGTCACGCGCCCGACATCATCCGCATCTGCGGCGAGGAGTTCGTGCTGCCCTCCTCCACGAACCCGACGCGGCCCTTCACCGTGAACACGCTGGAAGAGCATCTCGACATGCTCATGGTCTGCCACCATCTCGACAAGTCGATCCCCGAGGATGTGGCCTTCGCCGAAAGCCGCATCCGGCGCGAGACCATCGCGGCCGAGGACATCCTGCACGACATGGGCGCGTTTTCGATCATCGCATCCGACAGCCAGGCGATGGGTCGGGTGGGCGAGGTCATCATCCGCACATGGCAGACCGCCCACAAGATGAAGCTCCAGCGCGGCCGACTGGCCGAGGAAACCGGCGAGAACGACAATTTCCGCGTCCGCCGCTATGTCGCGAAATACACGATCAACCCCGCCATCGCGCATGGCATCGCGCATGAGATCGGCTCGATCGAGGTGGGCAAGCGCGCCGATCTGGTGCTGTGGCACCCGGCCTTCTTCGGGGTGAAACCGGAAATGGTGCTGATCGGCGGCACCATCGCCTGCGCCCAGATGGGCGATCCCAACGCCTCGATCCCGACGCCGCAGCCGGTCTATACCCGGCCCATGTTCGGCGCCTATGGCCGGTCGCTGGAAAATTCCGCCGTCATCTTCGTGTCCGAGGCCGCCCAGGCCGAGGGCATTCGTGGGAAACTGGGTCTGGCCAAGCAGACGCTCGCGGTCCGGAACACCCGCACCATCGGCAAGCGCGACCTGATCCTGAACGACGCCACCCCGCAGATCGAGGTGAACCCCGAAACCTACGAGGTGCGCGCCGATGGCGAGCTGCTGACCTGCCAGCCCGCCGAGGTGCTGCCGATGGCGCAGCGATACTTCCTGTTCTGAGGGAAAAATGGAACAGATGCACAAATTTGCTGCAATGCAGCATGCGGGTGGCGGGAATGTCCAGTCGGCATTGGGCAGGGCGCCCCGTGAACCCTATGTTGACCATCAAGGGGGGAAACTTCTTGTGACATACGATGAGGTTTCCGATGGCGACGCCTTTCATGACGGTGAAATATGTGCCCGCGGGCATGTCCGAACGGCTGGACCTGTTCTTCGCGGGGCTGGGGCAGGGCTTCAACGCCTATACCCTGCGCCGCGCGCGGATGCGCGAGATCCACAATCTCAACGCCTGCACCGACGCCCAGCTTGCCAGGCTCGGCATCACGCGCGAGGGGATTCCCGACTACGTCTTCCGCGACATCTTTTCCTGAGCCCCATTCGGGCCGGAGTCCGGGCATGAGCGCGCTGCCCGTGGCCCGCGAGTTGCGCCTGAACGTGGACGGGCGCGCGGACGATTGCGTGACGCTCGGCTATGATGCGCGCTTCCTGCGCCGCAAGCGGCTGGTCAGCGATGGCGGGCTGGCCTTCCTTGTCGATCTGGCAAAGACCACGTCGCTGAACGAGGGCGACGTTCTGGTGCTGGATGACGGGCTGACGGTCAAGATCCGCGCCGCCGACGAACCGCTCTACGAAGTGACCGGCCCGGACCTGGTGCGCATCGCCTGGCATGTCGGCAACCGCCACACCCCCTGCCAGATCGACCCCGGCCGTCTGGTGATCCAGCGCGACCATGTCATCCGCGACATGCTGGAACGCCTCGGCGCCGAGATCATCGAGATCGAGGAACCCTTCCTGCCCGAAGGCGGCGCCTATGGTCATGGCCGGACCCATGCCCACAGCCACGGGCATGACCATTCTCATGACCACGGGCTCCACCACCACGGTCACGACCATGACCACCATCACGACCACCCGCATGACCATGGCCACCACCACGGGCATGACCACGGCCATGGCCACTGACGCCCAGATCCTGAAACTGGTGCAATGGCTTTCCCCCGCCTATCCGGTGGGGGCCTTCGCCTATTCCCACGGGCTGGAATGGGCGGTCCAGTCGGGTGCGGTCACGGATGCCGCCAGCTTGCGCGACTGGCTCGCCGACCTGCTGGACCACGGCGCCGGGCGGACCGATTCGATCCTGCTGGCCGCCGCCCACAACGCCCCCGATGCCGCCGCGCTGGCGATGATCGACGCGACTGCCCGCGCCTTCCAGCCCTCGGCCGAACGGCTTGTGGAAACCACGGCGCAGGGGGCCGCCTTCGCCCAGATCACGGCCGCCATATGGCCCGCCGATCTGCCCGGTTACACCTACCCCGTGGCGCTGGGCCGCGCCGCGCGGCTGCATGACCTGCCGCTGGTGCTGACCGCGCGGATGTATCTGCACGCCTTCACCTCGAACCTCGTCTCGGCCGGGATCCGGCTGATCCCCATCGGCCAGACCGAGGGCCAGACCGTGCTGACCGCCCTGACGCCGCTTTGCGCCGAGGTGGCCGAGGCGGCGACCGCCCTGACGCTCGACGATCTTGCCAGCACCGCCTTTCTGGCCGACATCGCATCCATGAACCACGAAACCCAGTATTCGAGGCTGTTTCGCACATGACTTCCCCCAACGGACCCTTGCGCATCGGCATCGGCGGCCCCGTGGGCGCCGGCAAGACCACGCTGACCGCGGCGCTGGCCCGCGCGCTGGCCCCCCGCTTTTCGGTCGCGGTCGTGACCAACGACATCTACACGCAAGAGGATGCCGAGGCGCTGACGCGCATGCAGGTGCTGCCCGCCGAACGCATCAGGGGCGTGGAAACCGGCGGCTGCCCGCATACCGCGATCCGCGAGGATGCCTCGATCAACCTCGCCGCCATCGCGGATCTGACCGCCCGCTTCCCCGATCTTGAGGTGGTCCTGATCGAGTCGGGCGGCGACAACCTGTCGGCCACCTTCAGCCCGGAACTGGCCGATCTCACCGTCTATGTGATCGACGTCGCCGCTGGCGAGGAAATCCCGCGCAAGGGCGGGCCCGCGATCACGAAATCCGATCTGCTCATCATCAACAAGACCGACCTCGCCCCCCATGTCGGCGCCGATCTTGCGGTGATGGAGCGGGATGCGCGGCGGATGCGCGGGCAGGGCCGGTTCATCTTCGCCGCGCTGCGCCATGGCCAGGGCGTGGACGAGATCGTGCAGCATCTCTGCCTGATCGGCGGTCTGGCCGAAACCGCCTGACCCCCGCTCAGCCCCCGCGCTGGCCCGCCCGGCGCAGGGCCACCATCTCGGCCAGGATCGACAGCGCGATTTCCTCTGGCGTGATCGCGCCCAGATCCAGCCCCGCGGGCGCGCGCAGGTTCGCGAACGCCTCCGGCGCCACCCCCGCCGCGGTCAGCCTGTCGCGCAGCGCCGCGGTCTTGGCCCGGCTGCCGACAAAGGCCAGATAGGCCGACGGCACCGACAGCGCCGCGCGCAGCGCCGCCTCGTCCCCCTTGCCCTGCGTCGCCACGACGACATAGCGCGCGCCAGTGGGGGCCACCTCCAGCGCATAGCCCTCGATCCGCCGGTCCGGCGCGGCAAAGGCGGCCTGTTCCTCGGCGGGCGCGCAGGCGGTGACCGAAAAACCCATGCGCGGCGCCAGATCGGCCAGCGCGACCGCCACCGGCGCGGCGCCGCAGATCACGCATTCGGGGGCGGGCATCACGGCCTCCACGAAAATGTCCATCATGCCCCGGCTCGGGCACATGTTGCGGGCAAAGCGGATGCCGTCGCGCGTCTCTCCCGGGCTCAGCCCGCCTTCCGCCAGCGCCGCCTCGGGCTGGACCGAGATCAGCCGCGGCGCGCCGTCCGCCAGCGCCTCGCGGGCGGCCCGGATCACCGCGCCCCGCGCGCAGCCCCCGCCGATCCAGCCCGCCAGCACCGTGCCATCGGGCAGGATCACCGCCTTGGCGCCCGCCTTGGCCGCGGTGGCGCGCACCGTGCGCACCACGGTCGCCACCGCAAAGGCGGTCCCTGCGCGTTTCAGTTCCGCGATGCGGTCGAGGATGTCGTCCTGTCTCATCGGTTTCATAGCCGCGCAAGCTCCGGTTCCAGCGCGGCCAGCGCCGCAAGCGTGTTGGCCGCCGCGAAATGGTCCAGATGGGGCAGGGCGGCCGCCATCCCGCGCGCGACGGGTGCGTAGTCCCGCCAGCCCAGCAGCGGGTTCAGCCAGACGATCCGGCAGCCGCGCTTCCTCAGCCGCGCGAGTTCCGCGCCGATCATCCCCGGCGGGTCGGTGTCATAGCCGTCCGACAGCACGATCACCACCGACCGCCCGTTGACCCGCGCCTTGGCATGGCCCCGGTTGAACGCCGCCAGCGCCCCCCCGATCCGCGTCCCCCCGCCAAAGCCCTGCGCCATCAGGCTCAGCCGGTTGACCGCGCGCAACGGGTCTGGATCGCGCAGCGCGTCGGTGATCCGCACCAGCCTTGTGTGGAACAGATAGCCATCCGCCGTCAGGTCCGCCCCGATCAGCCCCTTGAGAAAGGACAGGAAAACGCGGGCATAAACCGTCATCGAGCCCGAAACGTCGCACAGCGCAACGACATTGGCGGGCCGGTCGGGCCGGGTGCGGCGGAACAGCCGCAGCGGCTCGCCCCCCGTCGCGACCGAGGCCCGCAGCGTGCGGCGCAAATCCAGCCGCGCCCCCCGCCGGTCGGCCCTGAACCGGCGCGCGCGGCGGTCGCGGATCGCCTGCGCGATGCGCCGCGCGGTGGCTTCGGCCTCCGCGATATCCTCGGGGCTGACCAGCTCGCGCAGATCGGTGCGGTCCAGCCGCGCCACGCGTGCGCCCACCAGCCGCCCCTCGCCCGACTGGTCCGCCGCGCCCTCGCTCCCTTCGGGCCGGTCGGCCTGTCCCCGCCCCAAAGCCGACAGCGCCTCGGTGACAAAGGGCGACCGGCGCCGGGGTTCTGCCGTTTTCCCCGGCCCCGCGCCCGTCCGCTCCCGCCCGCGGTTCAGCCAATAGGCCGCGAAGAGGCCGTCGAAGCGGTCGGCCTCATCCCGCGTGCCTGCGCAGACCGCCTTCAGCGCCAGCCGCAATTGCCCCGGATCGGTCGGATCGACCCGCGCCGCCGCCGCCAGCGCCGTCGCGGTCTCGTTCACCCCCAGGGCCAGCCCGTTGAGCCGCAGATGCGCCATGAACCCCGCCATCCGCTCGGCCGGCCCGGTCGCGCGGGCGGGAAAGCGCGTGACCCCGCTCATGCCGCCCGCCCCGCCAGCCGCTGCGCCACCTCGCTCGGCACCCGCGCCCGGTCGGCCTGCGTCTTCAGCAGCGTGACCAGGGCCGCCTGAAGCGTCCCCGGATCGTCGGTCAGGTCCGCCACCCCCAGCCCCGAAACGGCCGCGGCGAAATCCAGCGTCTCGGCCACGCCCGGCACCTTGTCCAGATCCTCGCGCCTGAGCGCCTGCACGAAGCCCACGATCTGCGCCGCCAGCCGCGGCTCCAGCCCCGGATGGCGCTTTTCCAGGATCGCCAGTTCCGTCGCCGGGTCGGGATACTCGACATAGGCATAGATGCAGCGCCGCCTCAGCGCGTCCGACAGGTCGCGCGTGCCGTTCGAGGTCAGGATCACATGCGGCCGCGCGGTCGCGTGGATGGTGCCCAGCTCGGGGATCGAGATCGTGAAATCCGACAGGATTTCCAGCAGATAGGCTTCGAACTCCTCATCCGCGCGATCAATCTCGTCGATCAGCAGGACAGGCGGCACCGCCTGCCGGATCGCCTGCAACAGCGGCCGTTCCAGCAGGTAGTCCTCGGAAAATATGCGCGCCTCAAGCCCCGGCCCCGCCGCGCCGCTTTCGCCCGCGGCCCGGATCGCCAGCAATTGCCGCTGATAGTTCCACTCGTAGATCGCGTGGCTGGCATCCAGCCCCTCATAGCATTGCAGCCGGATCAGCGGGGCCGATTTCAGCGCCGCCAGCACCTTGGCCACCTCGGTCTTGCCGACCCCCGCCGCGCCTTCCAGCAGCAGCGGCCGTTCCAGTTCCAGCGCAAGGTACAGCGCCATGACCAGCTCGTCCGAGGCGACATAGCCCGCCCCGAAAAGCTGCGCCTGCAACGCCGCGGCCCCGCCGGTCATTGGCCCGCGTTCTTTTCCAGCCAGGCGCGCATCTGCGCGATCTCCTCCTCCTGCGCGGCGATGATCCCTTCGGCCAGCGCCCGGATCTCGGGGTTCTCGCCGAATTCCAGCACCACGCGCGCCATGTCGATGGCGCCCTGATGGTGGGGGATCATGCCGCGGATGAAGTCGATATCGGCATCCCCCGTAAAGGGGATCTCCATCTCCGCATGCATCCGGTCGTTCGCCGCGCGATAGGCGGCGGTCGAGGGGCTGTCCCCCCCGGCCGCGCCATGCTGGTGATGGGCGTGCTGCGCCAGCGCCGGGGCGGCGGCAAGCATGGCCGCCAGAAGAACCGCGCGCCTCATCCGTGCAGCCCCAGATCGCGCGCCGTCCGCCAGATCCGCCAATGGTCATGCGGCATGTGGGTCTGGGTCAGACCGAAGGCGCGGAACGCGTCGTGCACGGCATTGGAAAACGCGGGAACCCCTCCGACATTCGGGCTTTCGCCCACGCCCTTGGCCCCGATCGGGTGATGCGGGCTGGGGGTTTCGGTCCAGTCGGTCTGGTAATTGGGCGTCTCCCACGCGGTCGGCAGGAAGAAGTCCATCAGCGTGCCGGTCCGCACATTGCCCATGTCGTCATAGGCGATCTCCTGGCCCATGGCGATCGCCAGCGCCTCGGTCAGCCCGCCATGGACCTGCCCTTCGATGATCATCGGGTTGATCCGCGTGCCGCAATCGTCCAGCGCGTAGAACTGGCGCACCTGCCATTCGCCCGTGTCCACGTCGATCTCCATCACGCAGATATAGGCGCCGAAGGGGTAGGTCATGTTGGGCGGGTCGTAATAGCTGACCGCCTCGAGCCCGGGTTCGAGCCCCGGGATCGCCTGGTTGTAGGCGGCATAGGCGATCTCGGCCATGGTCTTGAACCGCTCGGGCGCGCCCTTGACGGCAAAGCGGTCCACGTCCCATTCCAGATCGTCGTCGTGGACTTCCAGCAGGTAGGCCGCGATCATCTGCGCCTTGGCCCGGATCTTGCGCCCCGCCATCGCGGTCGCCGCCCCCGCCACGGGAGTCGAGCGCGACCCGTAGGTGCCAAGCCCATAGGGCGCGGTATCGGTGTCGCCCTCCTCGATTGTGATCTTGTCCGCCGGGATGCCGGTCTCGCTGGCGAGGATCTGCGCGAATGTCGTCGCATGCCCCTGGCCCTGGCTGATCGTGCCGAGCCGCGCGATGGCGCTGCCCGTGGGATGGATGCGGATCTCGCAGGAATCGAACATCCCCATGCCCAGGATGTCGCAATTCTTCACCGGCCCCGCCCCCACGATTTCCGTGAAATGCGTCAGCCCGATGCCCAGCAGCTTGCGGGTCTCGCCGCGCCGGAACGCCTCGACCCGCTCGGCCTGTTCGCGGCGCAGCCCTTCGTAATCCACCGCCTTCAGCGCCTTGTCCCAGGCGGTGTGATAATCGCCCGAGTCGTATTCCCAGCCCAGCGCCGAGATATAGGGGAACTGGTCCTTGCGGATGAAGTTGATGCGCCGCAACTCGGCCGCATCCATGCCCAGCCTGATCGCGAGGATCTCGATCATCCGCTCGATGAAATAGGCCGCCTCGGTCACGCGGAACGAACAGCGATAGGCCACGCCGCCGGGCGCCTTGTTGGTATAGACGCCATCGACCGCGCAATAGGCCACGGGAATGTCGTAGCTGCCGGTGCAGATGTGGAAGAACCCGGCGGGAAACTTGGTCGGATCCGCGCAGGCATCGAACGCCCCGTGATCGGCGGTGACATGGGCATGGAGCCCCGTGATCCGCCCGTCCCTCGTGGCCCCGATCCGGCCCTTCATCCAGTAGTCCCGGGCAAAGGCCGTGGCCATCAGGTTCTCCATCCGGTCCTCGACCCATTTCACCGGCTTGCCGGTGACGATGGTCGCCACGATGGAGCAGACATAGCCGGGATAAACCCCCACCTTGTTGCCGAAGCCCCCGCCGATATCGGGGCTGACCACGCGGATGTTGTGCTCGTCGATGCCCGACAGCAGCGAGGCCACCGTGCGCACCACATGCGGCGCCTGGAAGGTGCCCCAGACCGTCAGCTTGCCGTTGACCTTGTCCATCGACGCCACGCAGCCGCAGGTTTCCAGCGGGCAGGGATGGGTGCGGTGGTAATAGATCGTCTCCTCGGCGATCACCTCGGATCCGTCGATCGCCGCCGTCGCACCCTCGGCATCGCCCTGTTCCCAGGTGAAGATATGGTTGTGATGCCGCCGCGGCCCATGCGCGCCCTCGGTCACGCCCGCCAGATCCTCGCGCAGCACCGGCGCATCCGGTTCCTGCGCCTTGAACGGGTCGACGACCACGGGCAGGTCCTCGTAATCCACCTCGACCAGTTCCACCGCGTCCGCCGCGATATAACGGTCGGTGGCGACGACAAAGGCGACCTCCTGCCCCTGGAACAGCACCTTGCCATCGGCCAGCACCATCTGCTTGTCGCCCGCGAGCGTCGGCATCCAGTGCAGGCCCAGCGGCTCCAGATCCTTCGCGGTCAGCACCGCCACCACGCCCGGCAGGGCCAGCGCGGCCGAGGCGTCGATGGATTTCACGCGGGCATGGGCATAGGGCGAGCGGACGAAATCGCCGAACAGCATGCCGGGCAGCTTGATGTCGTCGACATAATTGCCCTTGCCCTGCGTGAAGCGCGCGTCCTCGACGCGCTTGCGGGCGCAGCCCAGCCCCTTGAGGTTCGCGCGGCGTTCCGCGCTGTCGGGAAGGTCCTTCATTCCGCGGCCTCCTTGACACTGTTCAACTCATGCGCGGCGGCCAGCACCGCCTTGACGATGTTCTGATAGCCGGTGCAGCGGCAGAGGTTCCCGGCCATGCCGAAGCGCACCTCCTCCTCGGTCGGCGACGGATTCTCCTGCAACAGCCGCCAGGCGCGGGTAATCATCCCCGGCGTGCAGAAGCCGCATTGCAGCCCGTGATGCTCGCGGAACATCTCCTGCAAGACATGCAGGCTGTCGGGCGTGCCGATCCCCTCGATGGTGGTGATCTCGGCCCCCTGCGCCTGCGCGGCAAAGACCGTGCAGGCCTTGACCGATTTGCCGTCCATGTCGACGGTGCAGGCGCCGCAATGGCTGGTCTCGCAGCCGATATGCGGGCCGGTGATACCCAGCCGCTCGCGCAGCACATGGATCAGCAATTCGCGCGGTTCGGCCAGCGTCTCGACCGCCTCGCCATTCACCGTCAGTTTCAGATGCATCTTGTCGGACATCCTTCCCTCCCTCAGGCCCGCGACCAGGCGCGGGCAATGGCGCGGGTCAGGATCACGCCCGCGACATGGCGCTTGAACTCCACGGGTCCGCGATTGTCCTCGACCGGGTCGATATCGCCCTGCATGGCGGCGACCGCGGCGGCGACCGCGTCTGCCGCGCAGTCCGTGCTGACCAGTGCCTCGCCGGCCGCCGCGCTGAAGACCGGCACATCCGCCACATTGGTCATCGCGACCGAGGCCGAGACGACGCGGCCGCCCTCGGCCCCGATCAGCACGGCGGCCGCGGCGGTCGCGTAATCGCCGATCTTTCGCTTCTGCTTTTCATAGGCGAACCCGCGGGCCGGGCGGTCAAAGCCGACCGCGGTCAGGATCTCCTCCTCCTCTCGCGCGGTGACATAGGGCGCCTCGTAGAAGCCGCGCGCCGCGACCTCACGCACCCCCTCCGGCCCCTCCAGCGTGAAGGTCGCATCCAGGCACAGCATCAGCGCGGGCAGGTCGTTGCCCGGATCGCCATTCGCCACATTGCCGCCGACGGTGCCCAGATTGCGCACCTGCGGATCGGCGATCTGGCGCGCGGCCTCGGCCAGGATCGGCGCGGCCTCGGCCAGCCCGGCATGGGCGATCATCTCGGATTGCGTGACCATCGCCCCGATCCGGATCCGCTCGCCCGCCTCGATCCCGCGCAACGCGGCGATGCCCTGCAGGTCCACCAGATGCGCAGGCGCGGCCATGCGCAGCTTCATCATCGGGATCAGGCTGTGCCCGCCCGCAACCACGCGCGCCTCGTCACCATGCTGCTGCAACAGCCCCACCGCCGCCGCGACAGAGTCCGGCCGGTGATAGTCGAATCTCGCTGGGATCATCTCCCGCTCCTCCCTTGTCGAACGCGCCCCCGCTCATGCAGCGGCGGGGTGTCACGTCTGGCCGAAGGGTAGGGGGCAGGCCCCGGGCGGCGACAGGGTGTCGCACCGCCCGCCGGGGCATTTTCACGAATTGCGAAATGGCTGCACCAGGTGCGATCAAAGCCCCAGCGCCGCGCGCAGCGCCTGCACCCGCGAGCGGCTGACCGGAACCCGGTCCAGATCGGCCAGCCCCTCGAACCGGCAGATGCCATTATCCTTCAGCCGCTCGAAGGCGGCGACATGGGCGGTATTGACCAGATAGCTGCGATGCACGCGAAAGAACCCGGCCCCGGCAAGCCGCCTTTCCGCCTCGCTGATCAACCAGGGGCAGAAGACCCGGCCAAGGGGCGCATAGGCGATGGTGTAATGCCCCTCGGCCCGGATCGCGGCCACCTCGGCGGCGGGCAGGAAATAGGTCACCCCCTCGCGCTCATAGGGCAGGCGGGGGCCGGTGGCGGGCGGCGGCGCGGGCTCGGCCGGGGCCGGCGCGTCCGGACCAGGGGTCGCCGCCAGAAACGACGCCCCCGACAGCAGGAACGCCCCCGAAATGACGAAGGCCGTCACCAGCACGATCAGCGCCAGATGCGCGTTGTCGATGGCCGGACCCGCCGCCGCACCGGCCACCGCCCGGGCAAAGCCGGTCCAGTGCATCGCCGCGAAATGCACGATCGCCACCGACAGCCCGAAGATCGCCGTCGCGCCCAGGATGTTCGCCGCCCGCCGCTGCCCATAGGCCACCCGGATCGCCAGAACCCCCAGCCCCACCGCCAGCCCGCCCGCCACCGCAAAGCCGAGGGGCCGGTAGACCGGCGCGCAGCCCTCGATGGCGGACAGCCCGGTGTAGTGCATCGCCACGATCCCCAGGCCCAGCACCGCTCCCGCCAGCCCCATGCGCGGCCCCGTGCGCCGCCCGAAATGCATCAGGATCAGCGCCAGCCCCGCCAGCAGGATCGCGATCAGCACCGAGGCCACCGTGGGCAGCGCCCGGTAATGGACCGCCACCTCGAAACGCATCGCCAGCATGGCCACGAAATGCATCGTCCAGATGCCGCCGCCCAGCGCCACCGCCGCCATCGCGATGCGCAGATGGCGCACGCCTTCGGACACGCCCGACAGCCCGCGGGTCAGCGCAAGCCCGGTGAACGCGGCCATCATCGAGATGAGCACGGAGGCGGCGATCAGCCTGTAATCATACCCGTAAACCAGCATGCGGCAGAGCCGCGCCTCCCCTCGCGGTCCGGGGGCAAGTATCCCGCCCGCCGGGCCTGCGGTCAACCGCCCCCGCCTCAGCCCGCCAGCGCCTCTTCCAACTCGCGCGCCAGCCGCTTGCTTTCCTCCGCCCGCGGTTTCGAGAAGCGCGCCAGCAGCAGATAGACCACCGGCGTCAGATACAGCGTGGACAACGTCGCCAGACCCAGCCCGCCCACGATCACCCAGCCCAGCGCCTCGCGCGCCTCGGCGCCCGCGCCCGCGGACAGGATCAGCGGCACGCCGCCCAGCACTGTCGAGGCCATGGTCATCATCACCGGCCGCAGCCGGATCGTCGCCGCATCATGGGCCGCCTGCGCCACGCTCGCGCCCCCGTCGCGCAACTGGTTGGCGAATTCGACGATCAGGATGCCGTTCTTGGCCATGATCCCGATCAGCATCACCAGCCCGATCTGCGAATAGACGTTCAGGCTTTGCCCCGTCAGCATCAGCGCAAACACCGCGCAGGCCAGCCCCAGCGGCACCGTCGACATCACGACGATGGCCGAGATGAAGCTCTCGAACTGCGCCGACAGCACCAGGAACACCACCGCGATGGCAAAGCCGAAGATGATCAGCAGCCCCGCATTGGTCTGGTTCAGCGTCGCCGCCTCGCCCAGCGGCACGATGCGGTTCTGCTCCTCCATCAGATCGGCCGCCAGCGCCTCGACCCGCACCAGCGCCTCGCCCAGCGCCAGTTCGGGCGTCAGCCCGGCCGCGATCTTGACCGCGCGGCCCTGGTTCTCGCGGTCCAGTTCCGGGGCGACGGGGCGTTCCTCCAGATGCACGAAACTCGACATCGGCACCATCTGGCCGTCGCCCGTGCGCACATAGATGTTCTGCAGATCGCCCGGATCGTTCACCGGGTTGGCGCTCGACAGCATCTGGATGTCAAAGCTCTGGTCGCCGATGAAGACCGAGCCCACCGTCCGCCCGTTGAGCATCGCCCGCAGTGCATCCCCCAGACCGGTGATGTCGATGCCCAGATCGGCGGCGCGGGTGCGGTCGATCTCGACGAACAATTGCGGCTGCGTGGTCTCGTATTCCAGTTGCACCTCGCCGAAGGCGGGATCGTCCTGCATCCGTTCGACCAGCGTCTCGGCCAGATCGGCCAGCCGCTCATAGCTGTCGCCGGTGATCGCGAAACTCAGCCCCCGCCCGGCGCCGCGAATCCCCAGCGAGTTGGGCTGGATCGCGAAGGCGCGCACGCCCACGATCTCGCGCAGCTTGGCGTTGATCTCGCCCACGATCTCGTCCTGGCTGCGGGCGCGCGCGCCCCAATCGGCCAGCCGGAACACCATGAAGCCGGAATTGGCCGTGCCCATCCCCGAGATCGCGAAAGTGCCGGTGATCTCGCCCGTCTCCAGCAGGGGCGCCACCGCTGCCTCGATGGCCAGCATCTTTTCCTGCGTGTAGTCCAGCGACACGCCCTGCGGCGCGCTGACCCGCAGCAGCGCGACGGCGCGATCCTCGCGCGGGGTCAGCTCCTGCCGGATGCCGCCCGCCACCAGCACCGCGGTCGCCGCGAACAGCACCGCGACCAGAACCACGACAAGGGGCATCGCCAACGCCCCGCGCAGCGTGCGCGCATAGATCCCGGCCAGCACCGCCCCCAGCCAGCCCACCGGGCTGCGCCCCGCCTTCTTTTCCCCATCGGCACGCAACAGCCGGCTGGCCAGCACCGGGCACAGCGTCAGCGCCACCACCGACGAGATCCCGACCGCAATCGCCAGCGTGAAGCCGAATTCGCGGAACAGCCCCCCCGCCTGTCCGGGCAGGAAGGACAGCGGCACGAAGACCGCGGCCAGCGTCGCCGTCGTCGTCACCACCGCAAAGAACACCTGTTTCGTGCCCAGCACCGCCGCCGCGCGCGGCCCCATCCCCTCGCCCCGGCGGCGCACGATGTTTTCCAGCACCACGATGGCGTCATCCACCACCAGCCCCGTGGCCAGCACCAGCGCCAGCAGCGTCAGGATATTGACCGAGAACCCCACCAGGTAGATCGCCGCCAGCGTCCCGATCAGCGCGACCGGCATGGTCAGCGCCGGGATCAGCGTGGCGCGCGCATCGCGCAGGAACAGAAAGATCACCGCCACCACGATCGCGATGGCCAGGCCCAGCGTCTTCAGCACCTCGGCAATCGCGCCATTGACGAAGATCGCGTCATCCGAGGTGACGAAGATGTCCAGATCCTCGGGCAGGGTGCGGTCCAGCTCGGCCACCAGCGCACGCACATTGCGCGAGATGTCCAGCGTGTTGCTGCCCGCCTGCCGGATCACGCCCAGCCCGATGCCGGTCTGCCCGTTCGCGCGCAGCACCGTCTCGTTCGGCGCGGGACCCAGCGTCACCCGGGCCACGTCGCGGATCTCGACATGCGGGGCGATGCGCAGATCCTCGAACGCCTCGGGCGAGGCGACCATCGCCGTCGTGCGCACATTGATCGACTGCCGCGCCCCTTCCAGGTCGCCCGCCGCCGCGTTGAACCCCGCATCCGACAGCGCGCGCGCCATGTCCGCCAGCGTCAGCCCGCGGCTGGCCAGCGCCGCCTGGTCGATATCGACGCGAAAGATCGGCTCGCGGTCGCCATAGACGCGCACATCCGCCACCCCCTCGACCGAGATCATCCGGTCCAGCACGCGGTCCTCGACGATCTGCGTCAGGTCCTGCGCGCTGCGCCGCGACGAGGTGACGGCGACCCGCATCACCGGCTGGGCATCGGCATCGGCCTTGACCACCTGCGGGGCATCCGCCCCGGTCGGCAACTGCCCCTCGACCCGGGCCACCGCGTCGCGGATATCGGTCGCGGCCACGTCGATATCGACGCTTTCGGCGAATTCCACCGTCACCCGGCTGCGCCCGAAGCGCGAATTGGACGAGATCGAGCGCACGCCCGCCACCCTTCCCACCGCGCCTTCGATCCGGCCGGTGATCTCCTGGTCGATGGTCTCGGGCGCGGCCCCCTGGAAATCGGTCGTGACGGTGACCACGGGCCGGTCCACATTGGGCAATTCGCGCACCTCGACGCCGAACAGCGCGGCAAACCCCGCCAGCACGATCAGGGCCGAGACCACCAGCGCCAGGATCGGCCGGCGCACGAACAGCGCGGGGCCTCCTCCTTCGGCGGCGCGCGTCGCTTCCTCCAGCATGGCAGGCTCCTTTCGCTAAAGCGGCGCCGCGCGATCCCCGGCCAGCGCGGCCTGCGGCGCCACGATCCGCACCTCGGCGCCCGGGCGCAGGACCTGCACCCCCTCGACCACGACCATTTCGCCGACCTCCAGCGCGGCCTCGACCAGCACGGCATCGGCACTGCGCTGGCGGATCGTCACCGGCACCCGCTCGGCCCGGTCCTCGCGCACCACCCAGACATAGGCGCCCTCCGCCGACCATTGCACCGACAGCGGATCGACCGAGGGCAGCACCTCGCCGGGAAAGCGCAGCACCACCTCGAAGGCCATGCCCGCGCGCAACAGATCCGCCGCGTTGTCCAGCCGCCCCTGCACCCGCATGGTCCGGCTCGCCTGGTCCACCACATTGTCGATGGCCTGAACCGTGCCCTCCAGCACCGTGCCCCGCATCGACAGCGGCCGCGCCTCCAGCGCCATGCCGGTCGCGACCTGGCCCACCACCCGCTCGGGCACGCGGAAATCTATCAGGATCTGCGTGCGATCCGTGATCGTGACCACCGGCTCCTGCGCCGACACGCTGTCGCCCACCGCCAGGTCCAGCACCCCCGCCCAGCCCGAGACCGGCGCCAGCAGGCTGCGCTGCTCCAGCGCGAATTCGGCCTCGCGCAGCGCCAGCTCGGCCGAGCGCAGCGCCAGATCGGCGGCCCGGCGGCTGACCTCGGTCACCGCCCCGGTGGTCTCCAGGCGGCCCAGCCGCGCCGCCTCGTCGCGCGCATCCGCCAGCATCAGCCGGGCGCGTTCCAGCGCGATCCGCTGGGCCTCGTCCTCCAGCCGCAGGATCAGGCTGCCTTCCTCGACAAAGGCGCCGTCCCCGGTGCCGATCTCGACCACCTCGCCCGCCACCCGCGCACGCACATTGACCGTGCGCAGCGCCCGCCCGTCGCCGATCGCCGTCAACCGGTCGCTGACCCGTCCCTCGGCCACCGGCTCGACCACGACAAGGGCGCCCCCCCCTCGCCGCGGCCCCGCCGCCTCCTGCCCGGGCGCGGTCGCCTCGATCCCGAACAGCCCCAGCAGGCCCAGCCGGTCCAGCACCGGCCGCGCCGAGGGCACGAAGGCCACCCACAGCGCCAGCGTCACCGCGATCACGAGTGTGGAAAGGACAATCTGCCGGAGCATCGGGCGTTCCATTGCCAGGGCGCCGCCATGCGGCCTTGGCCTCAGGATATAGCGCCCCCGCGCCGCCGAGTCACTTCCCCGCCCCCTCACGGACCGGCGAGCGTCGCGTGATCGTCCCCCCGGCCGGCCGCCCGGTCCGCTGGACCATCGCCGCGCAGCGGCGTAGAAGCACGCCATTGCCGCCCGGCAGATGACCCCCAGGACGACCCCATGCCGAGCGCGGACAGGGCAGGGGCCAGCCCTCCCGCCCCCCGACCCCGGAGCCTGCCCGCATGACCGACCCCACCGCCCTCGATCTCGCCCATCGCGCCATGGCCGCCGCGCCCGAGGATCCCTCCCCCCGGCTGCGCTGGTATGGCGCGCTTTCCGCAAGCGAGCTTTACCTGCTGCTCGACCGCGAACCGGCCGGGGACCGCCTCGCCCCCCGCGTCTTCCGGCTGGATACGGGCCCCGTCGTCCTCGCCTTCGACCGCGCGACGCGGCTGACCGATTTCACCGCCGAACCCGCCCCCTATGCCGCGCTGCCGGGCCGGGCGCTGGCGGAGCTTCTGGCCGGGCAGGGGCTTGGCCTCGGCATCAATCTCGGCACCGAAGACGGCGAATTGCTGCCCCCCGACGCGATCGACTGGTGGGCCGGGATGCTCGGCTCCGCGCCCGAACCGCGCATGCTCGCGGCCGGAACGCCGACCCCGCCGCCCGACCTGCCCGCCCCGCTCATCGCCGCGCTTGATCGCTGCCTCGCCACGGCCACCGGCCTTGCCGCCTGCGCCTGCCTCGCCGGGCTGCGCCAGGAGGATGGCGGCCATGGCCTCGTGCTCGCCTTCCTCGACCCCCGCCCCGGCGCCGAAACCGCGCTCGCCCGCGCCGCCGCCGAGGCGCTGCGCTTCTGTGGCCTCGACGAGGCAGAACTCGACATCGCCTTCCTCGCCGCCGACCATCCCGACGCCGCCCGCCTCGCCCGGATCGGCCTGCGCATCGACCTTGCCCCCCCGCCTTCCCCGCCACCCAGGCAGGCCGATCCCGACGCCCCCCCGCGCCTGCGCTGATCTTCTTCTGGCCGGAAATATCCCCGCCGGAGGCACGCGGCCGCAAGGCCGCGCCACCCCCAACCCCGGGCAAGCGGGGCGCATGCCCCGCGCGGCCCGGGGGCGGGAGCGCACCGCCACCGCCCGCCCCGTCAATAGCCCCGCGCGCGGTCCACCAGGTGCAGGAACGGCTCGCCCGCCTCGCCGCGCCGGATATTCTCGGCGATCACGCGGGCGGCAGTTTCGGGCCGCGTCTCGGCCGCGACATGCGGGCTCACCGTCACCCTGGGATGGGTCCAGAACGGATGCCCCGCAGGCAGCGGCTCGGTGCGGAACACGTCCAGCGTCGCATGGCCCAGCCGCCCCGCATCCAGCGCCGCAAGCAGCGCGGCATCCTCCACCAGCGCCCCGCGCCCCGGATTGATCAGCACCGCGCCGGGCGGCAGCCAGCCCAGCCGCTCCGCATCCATCAGGTTTTCGGTCTGCGCCGTCAGCGGCAAGAGCAGCACCACGATGTCCGCGCGCTCCAGCACCGCGCGCAGCTCCGCCGCGCCGTGATGGCAGGCGATCCCCCCGATCTCGCGCGGCGTCCGGCTCCAGCCCGCCACCTCGAACCGCAACCCCGCCAGCGCCAGCGCGCAGGCGCGCCCCAGCGCGCCCAGCCCCAGAACCGCCACCCGCCTTTCGCGCGCCAGCGGCGGCACGACCGGGTCCCAGACCGGCGCGCGGCGCAGCAGATGCCGGTCCAGCCCCAGGTGATGGCGCAGCACCTGCCCCGTCACCCATTCCACCATGCCCTCCTCCAGCCCCGGATCGACCATCCGGCACAGGGGTTGGGTCAGCGTCGGATCGGTCACGATCCGCTCGACCCCGGCCCACAGGCTCAGGACCGCGCGGCAGCGGGTGAAGGGCGCGAAATCGCGCAAGCCGTCATTCGGGGCGTAGACGATGTAATCCACCGCGCCGGGCGCATCGGTTCCGGTGACGATCCGCGCCGCCACCCCCACCTCCTCCAGCGCGCGGGCCAGCGGCGCGCGATAGGCCTCCCACAGCCCGTCGCGGGCGGAAAACAGGACCAGCGGCATCAGCGCCCCCGCGGGCGATGGATATACGCGCTCTGCACCAGCCCGAAGCCCACCATCAGCACCAGCATCGCCGACCCCCCGTAGGACACCATCGGCAGGGGCACCCCCACCACCGGCATCAGCCCCATCACCATCGACATGTTCACCGCGAAATACAGGAAGAAGGTCGCCCCGATCCCCAGCGTCAGCAGCGACGAGAAGCGGTCCTTGTTCTTCAGCGCCGCGCTGATGCAGAAGACCAGGATCAGCACGTAAAGCGCCAGCAGCGAAACGCCCCCCAGCAGGCCGAATTCCTCGGCCAGCGTGGTGAAGATGAAATCGGTATGTTTCTCGGGCAGGAAGTTCAGCCGCGACTGCGTGCCCTGCATGAAGCCGCGCCCCGACCAGCCGCCCGAGCCCAGCGCGATCTTGGACTGGGTGATGTGATAGCCCGCGCCCAGCGGGTCGCTCGCGGGATCGAGGAAGGTGTCGATCCGGCGGAACTGGTAATCCTTCAGCAATTGCCACTCGGTCCCGCGGCTCGACAGCACCGCGGCCACCGCGCCCACGCCCGCCCCCGCGATCACCGCGAAGTAAAGCCAATGCACCCCGGCCAGGAACATCACGATCCCGCCGCCCGCCAGCAGCAGGATCGCGGTGCCCAGATCGGGCTGTTTCAGCACCAGCGCGGTGGGGGTCAGGATCAGCGCCGCGGGCATCAGCACGAACAGCGGCCGCGAGACCTTGTTGATGTCCAGCCAGTCGTAATAGGCCGCCAGCATCATCACCAGCGTGATCTTCATCACCTCCGAGGGTTGCAGCCGGATGAACCCGAGGTCGATCCAGCGCTGCGCGCCCATGCCGACCTCGCCGAAGAACTCGACCGCCACCAGCAGCAGCACCGACAGCCCGTAGGCCAGCGCCGCCATGTTGCGCCAGAACCAGATCGGCACGAAGGCCACCGCGAACATCGCCGCCAGCCCCAGCGCGAAGCGCTTCATCTGCGGCTCGGCCCAGCGGTCCAGATTGCCGCCCGCCACCGAATACAGCATCAGGAACCCGACCGAGGCCACCGCGCACAGCAGCAGCACCAGCGCCCAGTTCAGGTAAAGCACCTTGCTCGGCCCGGTGGGCACCCGCTTGACGGTATATTCCAGATAGCTCATGCGCGCCCGCGCCCGCCAGAGGGGCCGCTGCCCGGATCGCGCAGGCGCAGGCCGCGCAACCGGTCCTCGATCTGCCAGCGCTGCCGGTCGGGATAGGCCGAGAGCGGCGGCACATCGCCATGCAGCGCGCGCAGGATGATGTCGCGCGCGATGGGGGCCGCCGCGACCGACCCGCCGCCGCCATGCTCGACCACGACCGAGACCGCGATCCTCGGCGCCTCGACCGGCGCATAGGCCACGAACAGCGCATGGTCGCGCCGCTCCCAGGGCAGATCCTCGTTGCGGAACACGCCCGCCGCGCGCTCGGCGGCGGTGATGTTGCGCACCTGGCTGGTGCCGGTCTTGCCCGCCATCGCCATCTCGGCGGTGACCACGCGGCTGCCATAGGCGGTGCCGCGGCGGTTGTTCACGACCGCATCCATCGAGCGGCGGATCCGCGCCAGATTGGCCGGGTTCACCTCCAGCGGCTCGCCCGCGCCCGAGGGCTGCTCGACCCCGTCGATCGACTTGACCAGCCGCGGCACCACCGCCCGCCCGGTCGCGATCCGCGCGCTCATCACCGCCAGTTGCAGCGGCGTGGACAGCACATAGCCCTGCCCGATCGAGGCGTTCAGCGTGTCGCCGATCCGCCATTCCTCGTTCCGGCGCGCGCGTTTCCACGCCCGGTCGGGGACCAGCCCCTCGCCCACTGCCGACAGCGGCAGGTCGAACGCCTCGCCCAGCCCGAACCTGCGCGCCATCGCGGCGATCTTGTCGATGCCGACGCGCTGGCCGATCTCGTAGTAATAGACGTCGCAGGATTGCTCGATGCTTTCGACCAGGTTCACATGGCCATGCCCGCCCCGCTTCCAGCAATGGAACCGGCGGCTGCCCAGCGTCAGGTGGCCCGGGCACCAGACGGTGTCCTCGGGCCGGATCACGCCATCCTCCAGCGCGGCCAGCGCGGTGATCATCTTGAAGGTCGAGCCCGGCGGATAGGCGCCCTGCACCGGCTTGTTCGACAGCGGCCGATAGGGGGTGTCGGTCAGCATGCGGTAATCGGCAACCGAGATCCCGCGCACGAACAGGTTCGGATCGAAGCTCGGCGCCGAGGCCAGCGCCAGCAGGTCGCCGCGCTCGACATCCATGACCACGACCGCCGCGCTTTCCTCGCCCAGCCGCGCCTGGGCAAAGTTCTGCAAGCCCGCATCCACGGTCAGTTGCAGGTCGCTGCCCGGCTGGCCCTCGATCCGGTCCAGTTCGCGGATCACCCGGCCCGCCGCGTTCACCTCGATCCGCCGCGTGCCCGCCTTGCCGCGCAGCCGGTCCTCGTGTTTCGCCTCGATCCCGGTCTTGCCGATCTGGAAACGCGGGATCCGCAACAGCGGGTCGGGCGAGTCCAGCTGCGCCAGGTCGGATTCCGAGACCGGCCCGACATAGCCCACCAGATGCGCGAAATCGGGGCCCAGCGGGTAATGCCGCGACAGCCCCACCTCGGGGCTGATCCCCGGCAGGGCCGGGGCGTTCACCGCCACCAGCGCCACATCGTCCCAATGCAGCCGGTCGGCCACCGTGACCGGCACGAACGGGCTGTGGCGCAGGATCTCGCGCCGCGCCCGCTCGATCGTCTCCTCGTCCAGCGGCACCAGCCGGATCAGCCGCTCCAGCGTCTCGTCGATATCGCCCGCATCCTCGCGCACCAGCACGATGCGATAATTCTGCTCGTTCTCGGCGACGACATGGCCCGCGCGGTCATAGATCATCCCGCGGATCGGCGGGATCAGGCGGATATTGATCCGGTTCTCCTCGGCCAGCATCCGGTAGGTGTCGGCCTCGGTGACCTGCAGATGCCGCATCCGCAGCGCCAGCGCCGTCACCAGCACCGCCTGCGCGCCGCCAAAGACCAGCGCGCGCCGCCCGATGCGCCGACTGCTTTCCTCGGTATCCCTGGACGAGCGTTTCATCGCCTGAGCCCCCGCGGATCCAGCTCGCCCGGCGTCACGCGGCGCACCATGAACAGGTAGCGCGCCGCCAGCGCCACCAGCGGATAGGCCAGCACCGTCAGCACCGCCTGCACCGCCAGCAGCCCGAACTGCACCTCGGGCACCCCGAACAGCGCCAGCACCAACGCGTAGGCCAGGAACACGCCGCCTATCGTGCCCCCGGTCAACAGCCATTCCGGCCCGAACGGCGTCTCGACCGAAACCTGCTGGCGCGCGCGCAGGAACTCCGCGCCCATCAGCGCCAGCGCCGTGAACAGCCCCGGCGGGCGCATCAGCAGCATGTCCAGCATCAGGAACACGCAGGCGATCAGCCAGGGCGGCAGGTAGTCGGGCCGGCGCTGCAACCAGGCGAAGGTCAGGCACAGCATCCATTCCGGCCCGGGCAGGATGTCGGCCCGCGTCTCCAGCGGCAGGATCTGCACGAAGACCACGACCCCGGCCACCGCCCCGAAGATCAGCCGGTGCAGCCAGCGGTCCAGCGTCAGCGGATCAACCATCGCCCGCCTCCTGCGCGGCGGCGGGGATCGGGGCAGGGGCCGGGCCGATCGGCGCGGGCACCACCAGCCCCCCGGCATCGCGGATCACCTCGCCCGCATGGCTGCGCAGCACGCGCAGGAATTCCAGCCGGTCATATTCCGCCGCCAGCCGCGCCCGCAGCCGCTGGTCGCGCCCCAGCGCCACATGCCCGACCAGCAGGCCCGCCGGGAACACCCCGCCATCGCCCGAGGACACGACCCGGTCGCCGGGCCGCACCTGCGCCGGATCCTCGAGGAAATCCAGCAGCGGCGCGGCCGAATTGTCGCCCGCCAGCACCGCGCGCTGGCCCGAGGGCTGGATCGTCACCGGGATTCGGCTGTTCGAATCGGTCAGCAGGATGACCCGCGAGGTGGTCTTGCCCACCCCCGCGATCCGCCCCACCAGCCCCAGCCCGTCGGTCGTTGCCCAGCCGTCCAGGATGCCGTCCCGCGCCCCCACGTTCAGCAGCACCGACTGCCGGAAGGGCGAGCCCGAATCCGCCAGCACCACGCCGGTCACATGGGTCAGCCGCGGATCCAGCCGAACCTTGTTCAGATCCAGCAGCTTGGCATTCTCCTGCTCAAGCTGCAGCGCGGCTTCCTTCCAGGCCATCATCTGGCGCAACTCGCGGCGAAGTTCCTGATTCTGCTCGGCAAGCCGGGCATAGGACTGGAACCCCTCGATCAGCCGCGCGGTGCGCGTGACCGGCACCAGCGCCCAGTCGAAGCTCGGTACCACCGCATCCACCAGGGCGGCGCGGAACCGTTCCACGCGCGGGCTGTCCACCCGCCACAGCACGAACACCGCCAGCAGGACAAAGACCAGCCCCCCGATCAGGATGCGCCGGATCGGGCGGGCATAGTCCAGTTCGGAATTGCGGTCTGCGGCCAAGTCTGCCTCGCTTGCGGCGCGCGCGGCCGTCCGGTTCAGCTTTCGTAATCTATCACATGCCGAAGCTGTTTTTCATATTCCAGCGCCTTGCCGGTCCCCAGCGCGACACAATTCAGTGACTCGTCGGCCACCGAAATCGCCAGCCCGGTCTGCTCGCGCAGCGCCAGGTCCAGCTCGCCCAGCAGCGCGCCGCCGCCCGTCAGCATCACGCCGCGATCCACGATATCGGCGGCCAGATCGGGGGGCGTCGCCTCCAGCGCGGTCATCACCGCCTCGCAGATCTGCTGCACCGGCTCGGACAGCGCCTCGGCGATCTGCGCCTGGTTGATCTCGATCTCCTTCGGCACCCCGTTCAGCAGGTCGCGGCCGCGGATATGCATCGACGCGCCGCGCCCGTCATCGGGCATCCGCGCCGACCCGATCGAGGTCTTGATCCGTTCCGCGGTGGCCTCGCCGATCAGGATGTTCTGCTGGCGCCGCAGGTAGTTGATGATCCCGTCATCCATCCGGTCGCCGCCCACCCGCACCGAGCGCGCATAGACGATGTCGCCCAGCGAGAGGACCGCCACCTCGGTCGTGCCGCCGCCGATATCGACCACCATCGACCCCGTGGGGTCGGTGATCGGCATGCCCGCCCCGATGGCCGCCGCGATGGGCTCCGCGATCAGCCCCGCGCGCCGCGCACCCGCCGACAGCACCGATTGCCGGATCGCGCGCTTCTCCACCGGCGTCGCGCCATGCGGCACGCAGACGATGATCTTGGGCTTGGTGAAGGTGGTGCGCTTGTGGACCTTGCGGATGAAGAACTTGATCATCTCCTCGGCCACGTCGAAATCCGCGATCACGCCCTCGCGCATCGGCCGGATCGCCTCGATGCTGCCGGGCGTGCGGCCCAGCATCAGCTTGGCATCCTCGCCGACGGCCAGCACCTGCTTGCGCCCGTCCTTGACGTGGAACGCCACCACCGAAGGCTCGTTCAGGATGATGCCGCGGCCCTTGACATAGACGAGCGTGTTCGCCGTGCCGAGGTCGATCGCCATATCCGACGAGAACAGACCGCCAAAACCTACCATGTGCCGGGCCACCCGATGAATGAGGAAAACGGCCCGCGATTCCGTCCGGCGGGCCGTGCACCTTATAGGCTTTTGCCGCAGCGCCGGTAAAGGGCGCATTCATGGCCCCGACGGCGCAATTTCGCCGCTTTCACTATTCGAACAATCGACCCGGTCAGAGGTCGGGAATCCCAGGCTTCGGATTTCACTTTTCCAACATTTGCGTCCCCGGGGCAGGGCAGGCACCCCGCCCCGGGACCAACCGTCGCGACTCAGACCGCCGCTTTCGCCTCGTCCGGCCGGGTCTTTTCGCGCCGCACCGCCAACCGATTCAGGGCGTTCACATAGGCCTTGGCGCTGGCCACCACGGTGTCGGTATCGGATGCCTGCCCGGTCGCGATATGGCCATCCTCCTGCAGGCGCACGCTGACGGTGGCCTGCGCATCGGTGCCGCCGGTGACCGCATGCACCTGGTAAAGCTCCAGATGCGCGTGATGCGGCACCAGCGCCTTGACGGCGGCAAAGGTGGCATCCACCGGCCCGTCGCCCTGCGCCGTCACCCGCTGTTCCGCCCCGTCGATCGACAGGATCAGGTCGGCCGATTGCGGCGCCTCGGTGCCGCAGATCACCCGCAGGAATTTCACCTGCACCCGGTCATGGTCCAGGTCCGCCTCGCTGTCGCGCATCAGCGCGATCAGGTCGTCGTCATAGACCTCCTTCTTGCGGTCGGCGAGCGCCTTGAACCGCACGAAGACGTCGTTCAGCTGGTTGTCGCCCAGATCGAAGCCCAGTTCCTTCAGCTTCGCGCGCAGCGCCGCCCGGCCGGAATGCTTGCCCATCACCAGGTTGGTGGCGTTCAGCCCGATATCCTCGGGGCGCATGATCTCGAAGGTCTCGGCATTCTTCAGCACGCCATCCTGATGGATGCCCGATTCATGGGCAAAGGCGTTCTTGCCGACGATGGCCTTGTTGTATTGCACCGGGAACCCCGACACGGTCGCGACCTTGCGCGAGATCGCCATGATCCGCCGCGTGTCGATGCCCGTGCGGAACGGCATGATGTCATTCCGGACCTTCAGCGCCATGACGACCTCTTCCAGCGCGGTATTGCCCGCGCGTTCGCCCAGCCCGTTGATCGTGCATTCGATCTGCCGCGCGCCCGCCTCGACCGCGGCCAGCGCATTCGCCGTCGCCATGCCCAGATCGTTGTGGCAATGGGTGGCAAAGATCACCTGATCGGCGCCGGGCACCCGCTCCAGCAGCATCGCGATCAGGTCCGCACTTTCGCGCGGCGCCGTATAGCCCACCGTGTCGGGGATGTTGATCGTCGTGGCGCCGCATTTGATCGCGGTCTCGACCACCCGGCACAGGTAATCGCGTTCGGTCCGCGTCGCATCCATCGGCGACCATTGGACATTGTCGCACAGGTTGCGGGCATGGGTCACGGTCGCGGCGATCTTCTCCACCATCTCGTCCTGCGTCAGCTTGGTGATGTCGCGATGCAGGGGCGAGGTGCCGATGAAGGTATGGATGCGCGGCCGTTTCGCATGGCTCACCGCTTCCCAGGCGCGGTCGATATCGGCGAAATTGGCGCGTGCCAGCCCGCAGATCACCGCCGATTTCGCCTGTTTCGCGATGTCGCGCACCGCCTCGAAATCGCCCTCCGAGGCGATGGGAAACCCCGCCTCGATGATGTCGACGCCCATCTCGTCAAGCATGGCGGCGATTTCCAGCTTCTCGTCATGGGTCATGGTCGCGCCGGGGCTTTGCTCGCCATCGCGCAAGGTCGTGTCGAAGATCAGGACGCGGTCCTGTTCGGTCTGGTCGGTCATGGTGAGAACTCTCGTGTTGGTCTTAGCCGGAAGGGTCTTGGCGCGGAACGGGATCCTCTGAGCGGTCGCGCCGGGACGGCACGCTCAGAGGCGGCTAAGCAGCAGCAGGCCAAGCGGCAGCGCGCGCAGGGCGCGGGCGGCGGCAGGGATATGGGCCTGATGTTCCATGGCGCGCAGTATAGGCATGCAAACGCCAAAGGAAAGCGGAATCGCCGGGCCTTGCGCCCGCGCGGGGCCGCCCTAGCTTGGCCGCGATGGAACGGGCCCTTGTCATAGGCGCATCGGGCGGGATCGGCGCCGCCCTCTGCGCGGCGCTTGCCGACCGGGGCGCAAGGGTCACGGCCCTGTCGCGGCGCGAACACGCGCTGGACGTCACCGACGAGGCCAGCATCGCCCGCTGCCTCGGCGCGCTGGATGGCCCGTTCGACCTGATCCTTGTCGCCACCGGCGTGCTGAACGGCGCGGGCCAGCCCCCCGAAAAGGCGCTGAGGGCATTGACGCCCGAGGCGCTGGCCCATCAATTCGCCGTCAATGCCGCAGGCCCGCTTCTGGTGCTGAAACATGCTGTCCGACTGATGCCGCGCGACCGCCGCGCGGTCTTTGCCGCGCTGTCGGCCCGGGTCGGGTCCATCGGCGACAACCGGCTGGGCGGCTGGTATGCCTATCGCATGGCCAAGGCCGCGCTGAACCAGGGGCTGCACAGCGCGGCAATCGAGCTTGCCCGCACCCATCCCCGGGCGATCTGCGCAGCGCTTCATCCCGGCACCGTCGCCACGCCCTTCACCGCCGCGCATGCCGCCCGCCACCCGACCGTGCCCCCCGACCAGGCGGCGGCGAACCTTCTGGCGGTGATCGAGCGCCTCGATACCGACGCCACGGGCGGGTTCTTCGACTGGTCCGGCGCGCGCGTGCCGTGGTGACCCGCCTTGTCCTTGTGCTGGGCGACCAGTTGTCGCCCGGCCTTTCGGCGCTGCGGGCGGCGGACAGGACGCGCGATCTTGTCGTGATGGCCGAAGTCATGGCCGAGGCGTCCCATGTCCGCCACCACCCCAAGAAACTCGCCTTCACCTTCGCCGCCATGCGCAAATTCGCCGCCCGGCTGGCCGCCGCAGGCTGGCGCGTCGCCTATTCCCGGCTCGACGATCCCGACAACACCCAGTCGATCCCGGGCGAGCTTTTGCGCCGCGCCGCCGCCGAAGGCGCGCATCAGGTGCTGGCCACCGAACCCGGCGACTGGCGGCTGATCGCGGCGCTGGCCGACCTGCCGCTGACGCTGCGCCAACTGCCCGATGACCGCTTCATCGCCAGCCATGCCGAATTCGATGCCTGGGCCGCGGGGCGCAAATCGCTCCGGATGGAATATTTCTACCGCGAGATGCGCCGCAAGACCGGCCTCCTGATGGAGGGCGACGCCCCCGCGGGCGGCAAGTGGAACTACGATGCCGAGAACCGCAAGCCCGCCGCCCCCGACCTGTTCCGCCAGGGCCCGCTGCGCTTCGACCCCGACGACATCGTGCAGGATGTGCTGAGGCTTGTCGAAACCCGCTTCCCCGACAGTTTCGGCCAATTGCGCCCGTTCTGGTTCGCCACCGATGCCGACCAGGCCGAGGCCGCCCTTGCGCATTTCCTGACAACCGCCCTGCCGGGCTTCGGCGACACGCAGGACGCGATGCTGACGGGCGACCGCTTCCTGAACCACGCCTTCCTCTCGCCCTATCTGAATGCCGGGCTGCTGGACCCGCTGGACATCTGCCGCCGGGCCGAGGCCGAATACCGCGCGGGCCGGGCGCCCCTGAACGCGGTCGAGGGCTTCATCCGCCAGATCCTCGGCTGGCGCGAATTCATCCGCGGCATCTATTTCCGCGAAGGCCCCGACTATCCCGGCCGCAACGCCCTGACCCACACCCGCCCGCTGCCCGCGCTCTATTGGGGCGCCGGGACGCAGATGAATTGCATCGCCCAGGCCATCGCCCAGACCCGGGACGAGGCCTATGCCCACCATATCCAGCGGCTGATGCTGACCGGCAATTTCGCGCTGCTGGCAGGCATCGACCCGGGCGCGCTGCATGAATGGTATCTGGCGGTCTATGCCGACGCCCATGAATGGGTCGAGGCGCCCAATACCATCGGCATGAGCCAGTTCGCCGATGGCGGCATCGTCGCGTCCAAGCCCTATGTCTCGTCCGGGGCCTATATCGACCGGATGTCGGATTATTGCCGGTCCTGCCATTATGATGTCCGTCAGAAGACGGGGAAGGGGGCCTGCCCGTTCAACCTGCTCTACTGGCATTTCCTCGACCGCCACCGCGACCGCTTCGCCGCGAATCCCCGGATGGGGCCGATCTACCGCAATTGGGACAGGATGCCCCCCGACCGCCGCGCCACGATCCTGGCCGAGGCGCAGGGCCTGCTCGACCGGCTGGATGCGGGCGGGACGGTCTGACCCGCTCAGCCCAGCAGCGCGCTCAGCGCCAGGAAGAACAGCCCCGACAGCAGCGCGGCAGCGGGCACGGTCACGACCCAGGCGGCGACCACCGTCATGAAATGCGACCGGCGCACCAGCTTGCGGCGCCGCCGTTCCGCCTCGGGCAGGCGTTTCGCGGGCGGGCGGGCCTGCGTGATCGCCCGCACCCGGCGCTCGGCATGCCATTCGCGGAAGAATCCCACGCCGAACACGGCCCCCACCGCGATATGGGTGGAACTGACCGGCAGGCCCAGCCAGGACGCCACGATCACCGTCACCGCCGCCGACAGCGCCACGCAATAGGCCCGCATCGGGTTCAGCTTGGTGATCTGGCTGCCGACCAGCCGGATCAGCTTGGGGCCGAACAGCACCAGCCCGAACGAGATGCCGAAGGCCCCGATCACCATCACCCAGACCGGGATCGACACCTGACCGGAAACCGCCCCCTCCTGCTGGGCATGCACGATCGCCGCCAGCGGCCCCACCGCATTGGCCACGTCATTGGCGCCATGGGCAAAGGACAACAACGCCGCCGAGACCACCAGCGGAAAGGCGAACAGCGTCTTCAGCGACTTGTTGCGGTTCTCCATCCCGCGCGCCTGGCGCCGGATCGCCGGGATCGCCAGAAGATGACAGACCAGACCCACGGCAAGCCCGATGACCAGCGCATGGCCCATCCCGATGCTGACCACCCGCGACAGGCCCTTGAGCACCAGATAGGTCGCGAAGGCCCCTGCCATCAGCCCGATCAGCACCGGCACCCAGACCCGCGCGGCGGCGATCTTGTCCTCGACATAGATGATGCGCCACTTGATGAAGGCCAGGATCATGGCCGCGATCACGCCCCCCATCAGCGGCGAGATCACCCAACTGGCCGCGATCGCGCCCATCATGGGCCATTTCACGGCCGTCAGCCCCGCCGCCGCCACCCCCGCCCCCAGAACGCCGCCGACCACCGAATGGGTGGTCGAGACCGGCGCGCCCAGCCAGGTGGCGATGTTCACCCAGATCGCCGCGGCCAGCAGCGCCGACATCATCGCCCAGGTGAAGACCTGCGTATCCGCCACCCTTTCGGGATCGACAATGCCCTTGGAAATCGTCGAGACCACGTCGCCGCCCGCGATCAGCGCCCCCGCGGTTTCGCAGATCGCCGCGATCGCGATGGCGCCCGCCATCGACAGCGCGTTCGCACCGACCGCCGGGCCCATGTTGTTGGCCACGTCATTGGCGCCGATATTCAGCGCCATATAGGCCCCGAACCCCGCCGCGGCGACCACGAACAGCATGCCGGGGGTCTGGCCGATGATGACCATCGCCGCCAGCGCGGCCAGCAGGATGAAGGCCAGCGACACGCCCACGCCCACCAGCGGGCGCGAGACATGCATCGTGGCATATTCCACCCGCGAGAGCCGGTTCAGATCCTTGTCGAGCGTGCGCCACTGATCGGGCTTGCTGGTATCGGACATCTCTGGCGGGGCCTTTCGGGAAAGTCTGCGCGGGCGCGGCGGGCCGGGCGGTTCAGGCTGGGAAACCGGCGGAGAGGCTGCCCAGAAGCGCCTTGAGTTCGGGTTCCTCGACCGCGTCGGCGGCCTCGGCCGGGCTCATCCAGCGGCGGCGGCGCTCGGCGCTTTCGGGAAAGATGTCGTCCAGCGCCGCGACCTCGACGGCGAAGACCTCGACATCGGTGGCGACCGGCACCCCGCCCTTGAGCCGCTTGGTGTAGCGATAGCGCCCGACCGGATCGGGGCGGACAAGGCCGGCCCGGACCCCGGCCTCTTCCCAGGCCTCCTGGGCGGCCATGTCCGCGGCGCCATGCCCGGCCTTCGGCCAGCCCTTGGGCAGGATCCACCGGCCGGTATCGCGCGAGGTGATCATGAGGATCTCGGGCGCATCGCCCGCCGGGGCGCGGCGATGGCACAGCGCCGCCACCTGAAAGCGCGAGGGGCGCCCCAGAAGCGGCAGCACAAGGTTGGTCCAGACCTGTTTCAGCATGCTCGCCCGCGCAGTGCACCGATCCGTCGCGATAGCACCGATCCGGCGGGCGGGGCAAGCCGATCCCGGGACGCGGCCGGGAAGCGAGACGTTTCGCCCCGGCTGACGCCGGGGCGACCCGGGGGGGGGCGCTGCCCCCCGCACCCCCCGGGGTATTTCGACCAAGAAGAAGGGCAGGGCGGGTGCCCCGTGCAGCCCGTGCCGGCCAGTCCAGGACGGCCAGTCCAGGACGGCCAGTCCAGGGTGGTCAGGCCGTGGCGGTCAGTCCGTGGCGGCGGCGCCGGGGCCGGTGGTCAGCACGCCGTTGCGCCAGGTGCCCGAGCGGGTCTCGCCATCGGCATAGCGCATCACGCCCTCGCCCTCGTACTTGCCCATCGCGAAGGTGCCTTCATAGACATCGCCATTGGCATAGGTGGCGACACCCTGGCCGTGGAACTTGCCGTCCTTCCAGCCGCCGGAATAGCTGAACCCGTCGGGCATGGTGATCGTGCCCTGGCCCTCGCGCTGGCCGCGCAGGAAGCCGCCGGAATAGACCGAGCCATCGGCATAGCTGGCCGTGCCCTCGCCATGGCGCAGCCCGTTCTGCCATTGCCCCTCATAGGCATAGCCGTCGTCATGGGTCATCCTGCCCTGGCCGTGATAGGCGGCGTCCCTGAACGCGCCTTCGTAGACCAGACCGTTGGGGAAGGTGGCGCGGCCCTGGCCCTCGATCACGCCGGCCTTCCACGCGCCCTCATAGGTGGCGCCGTCGGCATAGGTGACCTTGCCGCTGCCCTCGGGCAGATCCTCGCGGAAGGCGCCCTCGTAGACCGAACCGTCGGGATAGGTCAGCCGGCCCTGGCCCTCGATCCGGCCCGCGACCCAGTCGCCCTCGTAGAGATAGCCGTCCGCGCCGCGGAACAGGCCCTTGCCGTGGCGCTTGTCGGCGCGGTACTCGCCCTCGTAGACGTCGCCATTGGCATAGGTGACCTTGCCGGTGCCGTGCCGTTCGCCATTGACGAAGAGCCCCTCGTAGATGTCGCCATTGGGCTGGGTCAGCATGCCCAGCCCGTTCATCTCGCCCTCTTTCCAGGCGCCGGAATAGACCAGCCCCTCGGGCGTGGTCAGGGTTCCCTTGCCCTCGCGCTGGTTGCCCTTCATCTCGCCTTCGTAGACCCGGCCGCCGGGATAGGTGATGCGGCCCTTGCCCTCCTTGGCGCCATTGACCCAGGTGCCGTCATAGACATAGCCGTTCGGGCTTTCCATCCGGCCCACGCCATGGTGGACGGCATTGCGGAACTCGCCCTCGTAGCGCACGGAATTGGCATAGATTGCGACCCCGGTGCCGGTGATCTTGCCGTCTTCCCACTCGCCCTCGTAGGTGCCGCCATCGGCAAAGGTGATCCGGCCCAGCCCATGCGGCTTGCCGTCGAGGAACTGGCCCTCGTAGACCGAGCCGTTGACCAGCCGGGCGATGCCTTCGCCCTCGATCCGGCCGTCGATCCATTCGCCGGTATATTCATAGCCGTTCGGCAGCCGGTAGGTGCCGCGCCCATGCTGCTTGCCGTCGCGAAAGGTGCCCTCGTAGATGCCGCCATCGTCATATTGCCGGGTGACGACATCGCCGCCCTCCTGGGCGAGAGCCGCGCCCGCGCCCAGAATGACGCCCGCCATCGCCAGACGTGCCAGTGCCTTGCCAGCCTTGCGCACCAAAGCCCCCTCTGCCCCGATCCTGTGAAAGCGCGCAAACCGTAATTGAGCGGGGCGGGGCTTACAACGGTTTTCGCCAGATGTCGGCTTTCACTTGCGCGTCAGTCTGCTAAGTCACGGGCGTGCATCGAGGGAATGCCCATGGCCGAGAGCTTTCGCCTGACACTGGCCCAGCTGAACCCCACCACCGGGGCGCTGGCCGAGAACGCCGCCAGGGCCCGCGCCGCCTGGGAACAGGGCCGCCGCGCGGGCGCCGACATGGTCGCGCTGCCCGAGATGTTCCTGACCGGCTACCAGGTGCAGGACCTGGTGCTGAAACCTGCCTTCACCGCCGATGCCATGGCCCATGTGGACGCGCTGGCCCGCGATTGCGCGCAGGGCCCCGCGCTGGGAATCGGGGCGCCCTTTGCCGCGCATGGGCATCTCTACAATGCCTATTACATCTGCCAGAACGGCGCGGTCACCGCGCGGATCTTCAAGCATCACCTGCCCAATGACGGCGTGTTCGACGAGAAACGCGTCTATGACAGCGGCCCGATCAACGGTCCCTACACGGTCGGCCCGGTCCGCATCGGCACGCCGATCTGCGAGGATGCCTGGTTCGAGGATGTGGCCGAGGCGCTGGCCGAGACGGGGGCCGAAATCCTGCTGGTGCCCAACGGCTCGCCCTATCACCGGGGCAAGGCCGATCTGCGGCTGTCGCACATGGTCGCCCGCGTGGTCGAGACCGGGCTGCCGCTGGCCTATCTGAACCTTGTCGGCGGGCAGGACGACCAGGTGTTCGACGGCGGCTCCTTCGTGCTGAACCCGGGCGGGGAACTGGCCATGCAGGCCCCCGTCTTCGACGAGGCCCTGATCCATGTCGATTTCACCCGCACCGCGCGGGGCTGGCGGGCCGAAAACGGGGCGCGCGCGGTTCATCCCGACGACTGGGAACAGGATTACCGCGTGATGGTCGAGGCGCTGCGCGATTACCTGCGCAAGAGCGGTTTCGCGCGCGTCCTGCTGGGCCTGTCGGGCGGCATCGATTCCGCGCTGGTCGCCGCGATTGCCGCCGATGCCATCGGTCCGGCGAATGTGCGCTGCGTGATGCTGCCCTCGGAATACACCTCCCCCGCCTCGCTGGAGGATGCTGCCGCCGTGGCCCGCGCGCTGGGCTGCCCGCTGGACGAGGTGCCGATCGACGGCCCGCGCGCCGCCGTGACCCGGGCGCTGGCGCCGCTGTTCGCGGGCACCGAACCCGACATCACCGAGGAAAACATCCAGTCCCGCCTGCGCGGGCTGATCCTGATGGCGCTGTCGAACAAGTTCGGCGAAATGCTGCTGACCACCGGCAACAAGTCCGAGGTGGCGGTCGGCTATGCCACGATCTATGGCGACATGGCGGGCGGCTACAACCCGATCAAGGATCTCTACAAGACGCGCGTCTTCGAAACCTGCCGCTGGCGCAACGCCAATCACCGCGACTGGATGCAGGGACCGGCGGGCGAGGTCATCCCGCCGCGCGTGATCGACAAGCCGCCCAGCGCCGAGCTGCGCGAGGGCCAGAAGGACGAGGACAGCCTGCCGCCCTATCCGGTGCTCGATGCGATCCTCGAGGGGCTGATCGACCGCGATTGCGCCATTGCCGATCTGGTCGCCGAAGGCTTCGACCGCGACATCGTGCAAAAGGTCGAGCGGCTGATCCGTCTCAGCGAATACAAGCGGTTCCAGTCCGCCCCCGGTGCGCGCCTGACGCCGCGCGCGTTCTGGCTGGACCGCCGCTATCCCATCGTCAACCGCTGGCGCGACCCGTCCTGACGCGGGTCAGCGACCCGGCCCGTGCGGGCGGTTGCGGGCCCGCCATTGCCGATAGGCCCGCGCCTCGATCATCCGGGCGTCCTGCCGACCGTCCCGGCGCATCCGTCGGACCATGGCGTTCAGCAGTTCGGGCGCAACCTCGCCCGCCGCCGCGACCTCGCGCGACAGGCTTTCGCGGTCGATCTCGATCCCGCGCGCCTCGGCCCAGTCGGTCACCCGCAGAACCTCTGCCGCGGCCTGTGTCAGCTTGATGCGCGCGGGCGTCAGCGGGGCCGCGGGGGCGTCATCCTCCGGGCCGGGCTCCGCGTCGAACGCCCCGGTCAGCCACGCGGCCAGCGCGTCGCGCGCGCGCCGCGACAAGGGCGCATCGCCCGACAACAGATCGGCCAGCGGCACGGGATCGCCCGCGGCCGCAAGCCAGACTTCGATCGGGTCGTCGAATTCGGAACCGGCCATGACTGCCGCTCCCCACAGGTGAGAAGGCTTCCTCAAACCGCCTTCCGGCATAGGCAAAGGTCAATGGGCGTCGCCAAACAGGGTTAAAAGGGCAAGTCCCCACTCATCCGGCAGGGGGCCGCCTGTCCCCGGCAATCCCGGTCACCGTGCAGCGCGCGAACAGCGCCTCGGTATCCTCGCGGGTGCACAGCCCCGTCGCATCGGTCATCACCGCCGCACTTGCCGCCGCCACGCCCAAGCGCAGCGCGGTCGCTAGATCCTCGTCCCGGCTCAGCGACAGGGCAAAGGCGCCCAGGAAACTGTCGCCCGCCCCCACCTTGGAGCGGACCGGCACCGGCGGCGTCACCGCATGCAGCCGCACCCCCTCGGCGGCCAGCACCGACCCGTCCGCGCCATGCCCGACCACCACCACGGACGCGACGCCCCGCGCCACCAGCCCGGCCGCGAATTCCGCACTCTCGGCAGGGCTGTCCAGCGTCAGCCCCGACAGCACCCGCGCCTCGCCCTGATCCATCCGCAGCAGGTAGGGCGGCACCGCCGCCCCCTCGGCCAGCCGCGCCAGCGCCGGCCCCGACGTGTCCACGATCAGCCGCGCGTCCCGCGCCGCCAGCTTCGCCCCGATGCATCCCGCGATGTCGTCCGGCAACCCGTCCGGCACGCTGCCCGACAGCACCACATGCCCGCCCTCCGGCACCGCCGTCGTGATCGCCGCCAGCACCGCCTTCAGCCCCGCCGCGTTCCATTCCGGCCCCGGCAGCACGAAGCGGAACTGCCGCCCCGTCGCCTCCTCCATCACCGCAAGACTCAGCCGCGTCTCGCCCGGCGCCTGCAACGGGATCAGCCGGATCCCCTCGCCCTCCAGCAGGCAGCGCAGCTTGTCGCCATTATGCCCGCCCAGCGCCACCAGCGCCCGGCTTTCGCCGCCCAGCAGCCGGATCGCGCGGGCCACGTTGATCCCGCCCCCGCCCGGATCGGTGACCGGCGGCGCGCAGCGCAGCTTTTCGCCCGGCGCGACATGATCGACCGAGGTCGACAGATCCACGGTCGGGTTCAGCGTGACGGTCAGGATTTCCGGCATCGGGCACGGCTCCCCGTTGGCAAGTCGGGGGCGAGAGTGCCACCCCCGCCCGCCGCCGCCAAGCCCGTTTCCGCGCCGGTCAGCCCAGCATCATCTGGTAACTTGCGGGCACATAGCGGAACCCCTCGCCGCGCGCCTCGACGAAACCGAAGCCGGGGAAGGGCATGTGATAGCCGATGAACGGCACGCCATCCGCCGCCATCATCCCCAGCATCCGCCGCCGCGTCGCCGCCGCCGCTTCCTTGTCGCGGTCGAACCGCACCTCCCAGTCGGGATAGCCCAGCGACCAGACATAGTGATTGGCGAAATCCGCCGCGATCACCAGTTGCCGCCCGCCGCTTTCCAGCATGTAGGCCATGTGCCCCGGCGTATGCCCGAAGGCCGCCATCGCCGTCACACCCGAGGCAACCGCCCCGCCATCGTCCAGGAATGTCATCTTCTCGGCCAGCGGCCGCACCTTGGCCTCGAAAGTCTCGTCGCCCGACATCTCCCAGGCGTCGAACTCGACCTGGCCGGTATAATAGGCCGCATTGCCAAAGGTCTCGCCCGCCGCGCCCGACAGCCCGCCGATATGATCGCCATGCATGTGGGTGATCACCACCTTGTCGACCTGATCGGCCGCATAGCCCGCCGCCGCCAGAACGCCGGTGATCCCCTCGGGATTCAGCCCGGTATCGAACAGCACCAGTTCGGACCCGGTATTGACCACCGTGGGGGTAAAGAAGAACTGCGCCTTGTCGATCGGGATCCGGTTGGCGGCCGAGACCTCGGCGAACTCCTCGGGGCTGGCATTCATGCCGAAGATCGTCTGCGGATCCTCGACCGTCCGCGTCCCCACCAGCAGCGTCGTGACCTCGAACCCGCCCAGCGTGAAGCGGTGGAATTGCGGCATGGCCGCACCCAGCATCGGCGCTGCGGCGCGCGCGGTTCCGGCGGTCGCGGCGGCCAGCGGCAGCGCCGCCCCCGCCATTAGCGCCTGACGGCGGCTCAATCTCGTCTCGGTCATGGCATCCTCTCCCTGGACTTTCCCGTCCACAGGATAGCCGGATCGCCGCCATTTGCCACGTCAACACCCCGCGAGAGGCGCATCCCCGCCCGCCCGCGCGCCGCACAGGGCCTGTGCGCTCACTCCCACCAGCGGTCGATCGCGGCGATATCGTCATCCGACCAGCCGAAATGATGCGCGAATTCATGCACCAGCACATGCGCGACCAGCGCGGGCAGGTCCACATCCTCGCGCTCCACCCATTCGTCCAGGATCGGCCGGCGGAACAGCCAGATCGTGTCGGGCCGGTCGGGCTGGTCCATCACCGATTTCTCGGTCAGCGGGATCCCGTCATAGAGGCCCGTCAACTCGAACGGATCCTCGATCTCCATCTCGGCCAGGATATCCTCGGGGGCGAAATCCTCGACCCGGATCGCCACCGCCAGCGCGGGGCCGCGAAACGGTTCGGGCAGGGCCTCGCGCGCCTCATGGGCCAGCGCGGCGATCTCGTCCAGGCTCGGCGGGGTGGTCAGCACGCGCAGCTCGGTCATCGGGCGGTCCTCTCTCGCTGGCCCTGATATGGACAAAAGCCCGCTTCTGTGAAAGAGCGACGGCGTCCCAGGAGAATACCCATGACCACCGTCACCCGCTTTGCCCCTTCGCCCACCGGTTTCCTGCATGTGGGCAACCTGCGCACGGCGCTGTTCAACTATCTGATCGCGCGCAAGACCGGCGGGCAGTTCATCCTGCGCCTCGACGACACCGATGCCGAACGCTCGACCCAGGAATATGCCGACGGGATCATGGAGGATCTCGACTGGCTGGGCCTCAGCTGGGACCGGCTGGAACGCCAATCCGCCCGGCTCGACCGCTATCATGCGGCGGCCGATCAGTTGCGCGCGGCGGGCCGCTTCTACGAATGTTTCGAGACGCCGACCGAACTGGATCTCAAGCGCAAGAAACTCCTGAACATGGGCAAGCCGCCCGTCTATGACCGTGCAGCACTTGCGCTCACGGACGAGGACAAGGCCCGGCTGCGCGCCGAACGCCCCGGCCACTGGCGCTTTCTGCTGAACCAGACGCGGATCGACTGGACCGATGGCATCCTCGGCGAGATTTCCATCGACGCGGCCAGCGTGTCCGACCCGGTGCTGATCCGCGGTGACGGGCAGGTGCTCTATACGCTGGCCTCGGTGGTCGACGATATCGAAATGGGCGTCACCCATATCGTGCGCGGCTCGGACCATGTGACCAATACCGCCACCCAGATCCAGATCATCCAGGCTCTGGGCGGCACCGCCCCCGACTTTGCCCATCATTCGCTGCTGACCGGCGCGCAGGGCGAGGCGTTGTCGAAACGCCTCGGCACCCTGTCGCTGCGCGACCTGCGCGCGCAGGGCGTGGAACCCATGGCGCTCCTATCGCTGATGGCCCGGCTCGGCTCCTCGCAGCCCGTGGACCTTGCGGGCAGCATCGAGGAACTGGCCGCGGGCTTCGATCTCGGCCAGTTCGGCGCCGCGCCGACCAGCTTCAACGCGGCCGACCTGTTTCCGCTGACCGCGCGCCACCTGCACGGTCTGCCGCTTGCCGCGATGCAGGACGAGCTTGCGGCGCTGGGCGTGCCGGAGGCGCTGGCCGACGGTTTCTGGTCGGTGATCCGCGAAAACATCGAGACCCGCGCCGGGATCGCCGAATGGTGGACCCTCTGCCGCGACGGCGCCGCGCCGCAGGTGGAAGACGAGGACCGCGATTTCGTGGCCGAGGCATTGTCGCTGCTGGGGCAGCCGCCCTATGACGCGACGACCTGGGCCAGCTGGACCGCCGCGGTCAAGGACAAGACCGGCCGCAAGGGCAGGGGCCTCTTCCTGCCGCTGCGCAAGGCCGTCACGGGCCGCAGCAGCGGCCCCGAAATGGCCGACCTGATGCCGCTGTTGCAGAAGAAACCGGGCTGAGGCGGCGGGCCGCGTCCCGGCCCCCGCCCCGGCCCTGTTCGAACGAAGTCCGACAAAAGTCCGATGAAAGTCCGATGGAATTCAGATCGAATTCCGATTTCGGATCCGGGCCGTTTCCGGGCGCCGCCTCAGATATTCTCGAAGCGCGGCATGCCCAGGACGTGATAGCCGCCATCCACGGTGATGATCTCGCCCGTGGTGCAGGCCCCGAAATCCGAAGCCAGGTAAACCGCTGTTCCGCCAATACATTCCAGCGTCGCATTGGCCCCGAGCGGCGCATTCATCTCGGTATGCCGATAGGTCTTGCGCCCCCCCGCGATCGCCGCCCCCGCCAGCGTCTTCATCGGCCCCGGGCTGATCGCATTCACCCGGATCCCCTCCGCCCCCAGATCCGAAGCCAGATACCGAACCGCCGATTCCAAAGCCGCCTTCGCCACCCCCATCACGTTGTAGAACGGCGTGACCCGGTTCGAGCCCTGGTAGGTCAGCGTCAGGATCGTGCCGCCATTCGGCATCAAGGGCTGCGCGCGCCGCGCCACGTCGATCAGCGAATAGCATGAAATCGCAAGAGAATTCTTGAAGTTCTCGCGCGTGGTGTTGATGAAGCGCCCGGTCAGCTCGGTCTTGTCGGAATAGGCGATGGCGTGGACCACGAAATCCAGCCTGCCCCATTCGGCCGCCAGCCGTTGAAAGGCGTGCTCCAGCGAGGCATCGTCGGTCACGTCGACATCGACCATGAAGGACGAACCCACGCTTTCCGCCAGCGGCTGCAACCGCTTGCCGAACGCCTCGCCCTGATGGGTAAAGGCCAGTTCCGCGCCCTCGTCGGCCATCGCCTTGGCGATACCCCAAGCGATCGAACGGTCATTCGCGACGCCCATCACGAGGCCGCGTTTTCCCTTCAGTAGGTCAGGCATTGGCCGTCATCCACGATATCTGGACATGACAAGGGTGGCGTTCGTCCCGCCAAAGCCGAAGCTGTTGGACAAAACGCTGTCGATCTCCACCCCCTCGCGCAACTCGGTCACGATCTCGCCTTCGCGGATTTCCGGGTCCAGTTCTGTGATATTGGCCGAGGCCGCGATGAAGCCCTTGTCCATCATGATCAACGAATAGATCGCCTCATGCACGCCCGTCGCCCCCAGCGAGTGGCCGGTCAGCGACTTGGTCGAGGCGATGGGGGGCATCGCATCCTCGCCGAAAACGGCGCGCACCGCCTTCACCTCGGTCACGTCGCCCGCCACCGTCGAGGTGCCATGGGCGTTGATGTAATCGACCTTGCGGCCTTCGGGCAGCGTGGACAGCGCCAGCCGCATCGACCGCTCGCCGCCTTCGCCGGACGGTGCCACCATGTCATAGCCGTCCGAGGTGGCGCCGTAACCCGTGACCTCGGCATAGATCTTCGCGCCGCGGGCCAGGGCGTGCTCCAACTCTTCCAGCACGACGACCCCGCCGCCGCCCGCGATCACGAAGCCATCGCGCGTGGCGTCGAAGGGGCGCGAGGCGGTTTCGGGCGTGTCGTTGTATTTCGACGACATCGCGTTCATCGCGTCGAACAGGCAGGACAGCGTCCAGTCCACCTCCTCGCCGCCACCGGCAAAGACGATGTCCTGCTTGCCCATCTGGATCAGTTCGGTGCCGTTGCCGATGCAATGCGCGGATGTCGAACAGGCGGACGTGATCGAATAGTTCACGCCCTTGATCCTGAACGGCGTCGCGAGGCAGGCCGAGTTCGTCGACGACATGCAGCGCGTCACCATGAAGGGGCCCATCCGTTTCGGGCTGCCCTTTTCCTTGACGATCTGGTGCGCGGTGAAGAAGTTCGAGGTGGACGGCCCGCCCGAGCCCATGATCAGCCCCGTCCGCTCGTTCGAGACATCGCCATCCTCCAGCCCGGAATCGGCGATGGCCTGTTCCATGGCGAGGAAGTTGTAGGCGGCGCCCGACCCCATGAAGCGCAGGTGGCGCTTGTCGATGGCGGCCTCCAGGTCGATCTGCGGGATCCCCGCGACCTGGCTGCGGAATCCGTTCTCGGCATAGACCGGCTCGAACCTTATGCCGGACCGGCCGGCGCGGAGGCTGGCCTCGACCTCTGCGGCATTGTTCCCGATGGGCGAGACGATACCCAGCCCCGTGATGACGACGCGGCGCATGGCGCTCTCCTTCTTTCGCGACTCAGCTTTCCGAAAGGGCGACCTTCATGTCCTTGACATGATAGATCGTTTCGCCGTCCGCTTCGACCCGGCCATCGGCCACACCCATGGTCAGGCGGCGGGTCTGCACGGCCTTGGTGAAATCCACGAAATAGGTCAGCATCTTGCGGTCGGGCCGGACCATTCCGGTCAGTTTCACCTCGCCCACCCCCAGCGCATAGCCGCGCCCCGGCCAGCCGCGCCAGCCCAGGTTGAAGCCGGTCAGCTGCCACAGCCCGTCAAGGCCCAGGCATCCGGGCATGATCGGGTTGCCGGGGAAGTGGCAGGCGAAGAACCACAGGTCGGGGTGGATGTCGAATTCGGCCACGACATGGCCCTTGCCATGGGCGCCGCCATCGGCGCTGATCCCGGTGATCCGGTCCATCATCAGCATCGGCGGTTCGGGCAGTTGCGCGTTGCCGGGGCCGAACAGTTCCCCCCGCGCGCATTTCAGCAGATCGTCCCGGTCGAAGCTTGTGGGGTAGTCGGTCATGCGGGCGCAGCCCCCTGCGTAAGGCGAATTTCGCGGTTCGCCCCCTGTAGCACCGGCCCTCGGCGAGTGGCAATAGTGCGCATATGCCGCGCCAAAGCGCCGCTGCAATCCGGAATCATTTGAATTCTCGACTGGGCAGGACCATATACTGCGGTATGGCACAGTTGAACGACAATCCCACCCATCCGGACGCGATCGAGCGCAGCAGCCGCTGGCTGTCCAAGGCCGGTCTGCGTCCCACGCGCCAGCGCGTCAGTCTTGCCGCCCTGCTGATCGGCGACGGGAAGGATCGGCATGTGACGGCCGAAACCCTTTACGCGGCCTCTTGCGGGACCGGCGAAAGGGTGTCGCTGGCGACCGTCTACAACACGCTTCGGGCCTTCTGCGAGGCTGGCCTGATGCAGGAAGTCATGGTCGACGGCACGAAAAGCTATTTCGACACCCGCGTCGACGACCATCCGCATTTCTTCTGGGAAGACGAGGGTCGGCTGAGCGATGCCCCGCATGGCTCGATCGAGATTTCGCGCCTGCCCGAAGCGCCTCCCGGCTCCGAAATCTCGAAGGTGGACGTGGTGATCCGGCTGCGCCGGATCTGACGCCTACCGCAAGCCACGGACCAGCGCGATCGTCACAACGGCGATGATCGCGCCCGTGGCGTTGAAGACAAGATCAAGCCCGGTATTGTAATAGCCGCCGACATTGGTGTCGGGGATACCCAGCACCGCGATGAACTCGATGATTTCGTTCAGCGCCCCCAGCCCCATCGCACCGAAGGCCGGATAGGTCAGCGCGGTCCAGCTGCCCTCGGTGGCCGGGTAGTGGCGCACCATCAGGTGCCACAGCATCCAGGCCGTCACGCCGAAGCCATAGGCATGCACCGCCTGATCGTATTTCAGGATGGCAAGCTCGCCCTCGCCGCCGACATGCCAGATCATCCAGTTGTAAAGGACGCTGTCACCGACCGGCACGCCACCGCCCGCCATATGGGCCAGCCCCCAGAGGCTGAGCGCCCAGAGCAGCGCGGCCGGGAATTCCGCCTTGCGCAGGCCCAGCGCGGCCAGCGCGATCATGCCCATCATGGTCAGAACATACCAGATGAACTCGTAATTCCCGCGCGAGAAGAACCAGATCGTGAAGCCCGCGACATAGGCCATGGTGAACCAGAACACGGCCCATTCCCGGCGTTCGATCCTCATATGGTGCTCCTCAGAACCATTGCCCGGGCTCCATCAGCCCCAGATCCATCAGTTGCTGCGAATTCCACGCGAAGGGCACCGAGCCCTGCCAGCGGAAATCGGGGATGTCGAAGGTCGAGCCCGCATTGGTCTTCAGCGCCTTGGCCGCGCGGAACGAACAGATCGCGGCGGTCAGGTTGTGATGCCAGGGGCAGGCATAGGTGTTGTATTCCTCGTCGTCGAAGACATGCCCCTCCAGCAGGTGCAGCCCGCGTTTCGCCCGGAACAGGGCGATCCGGTCGATCCGGCGCCGGGCCTCTGGCACATGCTCCTCGAAGCGCCACCTGAGCCCGCCAAAGAAGTCGAGCTGACGTTCCTTGGGGTGGCCGTGGTTCGCGGGGTCGGGCCGGGCCAGCGCGTAATAGCCCGACTGGTCCAGCATCGCGGTTTCGCGCGAAACGGCATCGGGATACTGGCCCAGATCGCCGGCATAGAGGTCGATCACATAGGTCAGCATCGCGTCGCGGCGTTCCTCGGCATGGAAGGCCAGCATCTCGCTCACGCTCCGCGTCTCGCAGAACGGGTAGAACAGGTATTCGGCGTTGTAGCAGTAGTAAAGCCAGACCCCCGGCGCGGCGGCGATCACCCGGTTGACCGCGGCGGGCACCGCGCCGTCGTCCCAGGGGGCATGGCGCACGCGATGCACCAGCGCGGCGGCTTCGGGGGCAAGCGCGAGCTCGTCCGGGGCGAACAGCACCAGCGCGCGAAAGCCCAGCCGCGCATGGTGGCGGATCGTGCTTTCGACCTCGGCCTCGTCCTCGACGAAGATCAGGGCCACGGGACCCTGCGCCAGCGCCGCGCGCCCGCGTTTCAGGAAATCGTCCAGACCCTGATACCGCTCTGCCGCCATGGGCCGGTTCCTGCCGCCTCTTGAGGTTGCGCGTCACGTTCCGACAAACCCGCCGCCCATGCAAGCGTTGCGGGAGGGGGGTGCTTTCGTGTAGGACGCCCGTCAGACCGTCGGGAACGCGCCATGACCACGCCCAGAAAGCTTTTCATCAAGACCTATGGCTGTCAGATGAACGTCTATGACAGCGAGCGGATGGCCGAGGCGCTGGGTGCCGCGGGCTATGTCGTGACCGACACGGCCGAAGCGGCGGACATGATCCTGCTGAACACCTGCCATATCCGCGAAAAGGCCGCCGAGAAGGTCTATTCCGAACTCGGTCGGCTGAAGGGGCTGAAGGCCGCGAACCCCGAGCTGAAGATCGGCGTGGCGGGCTGCGTCGCGCAGGCCGAGGGCGCCGAGATCCTGCGCCGCCAGCCGCTGGTCGATCTGGTGGTGGGCCCGCAAAGCTATCACCGCCTGCCCGAGATGGAGGCGCGCGCCCGCCGGGGCGAGAAGGCGCTCGATACCGACTTCCCCGAGGAGGACAAGTTCGACCGGCTGGGCGGGCGGCCCAAGGCGAGCCGCGGCCCGACCGCCTTCCTGACCGTGCAGGAGGGCTGCGACAAGTTCTGCGCCTTCTGCGTCGTGCCATATACCCGCGGCGCCGAGGTGTCGCGCCCCGTTGCGCGGGTGCTGGACGAGGCGCGCGACCTGGTGGCGCGCGGCGTGCGCGAGATCACGCTCTTGGGCCAGAACGTCAACGCCTATCACGGGGCTGGCCCCGATGGCGACTGGGGGCTTGCCCGCCTGATCCGGGAACTGGCGCGGATCGAGGGGCTGGAGCGGCTCCGCTATACAACCTCGCACCCCAACGACATGGAGGACGACCTGATCGCCGCCCATGGCGATTGTCCCGAACTGATGCCCTATCTGCATCTGCCGGTGCAGTCGGGGTCGGACCGCATCCTCAAGGCGATGAACCGCAAGCACACGGCCGAACAATACCTTGCGCTGATCGCGCGCATCCGCGCCGCCCGGCCCGATATCCTCATCTCGGGCGATTTCATCGTGGGCTTTCCCGGCGAGACCGAAGCCGATTTCGAGGCCACAATGGCTCTGGTGCGCGAGGTCGGCTATGGCCAGTGCTATTCCTTCAAGTATTCGCCCCGTCCCGGCACGCCCGCCGCCGAGCGCGAGGGGCAGGTGCCCGAGGACGTGAAATCCGACCGGCTGGCCCGGTTGCAGGCGCTGCTGGACGCCCAGCAGCAGGCGGCGCAACAGGCCATGGTGGGGCGCGTTGTCGGCGTGCTGTTCGAAAAGCCGGGCCGCATGCCGGGGCAGGTCGTGGGCAAGTCCGACCATCTGCAGGCCGTGCATGTCGAGGCGGGCGCGGACTGGCTGGGCCGGATCGCGCCGGTCGAGATTCTTGCCGCCGCGCCGAACTCGCTGGCCGGGCGGTTGACCATCGGCTGAGCGTTTCCTGCGCGCGGATGACGCTTGAGGCCGGAAAAGACCGGTCGCCGGGCGATTTATGTTGTCAGGATCAACCGAATATTATCGACTCCTGTGAAAATGTCGCAGGGGCACTTACATGACGTCTCTGCGCAACCAGACCGAACGGGCAGCCCATGCCCGCCGAGCAGGCCGGATATGAAAGACGAGGCCACAACCGCGACAGGCGCGCAGATCGCCGCCTTGCCCCTTCGCTGGGATTCGAAGGGCAGGGTGCGCGTTCTCATGGTGACCTCGCGCGGGACCGGGCGCTGGGTCATGCCCAAGGGCTGGCGCATGGATGTCAGCAAGCCCTGGCGCACGGCCGAGATCGAGGCGCTGGAAGAGGCCGGCGCCATCGGCCATGTCGGCACCGAGCCGATCGGACGGTATCGCTATGACAAGATCCTGGACAATGGCAGCGCGCTGCCCTGCCGGGTCGAGGTCTTCCCGATGCTGGTCGAGCAGCTCAAGCGCGACTGGAAGGAACGCAGCCAGCGGACGCGGCGCTGGTTCAAGGTCAGCGCCGCCGCGCGCCGCGTGGACGAACCCGATCTGGCCGCGCTTCTGCTGGGGCTGGCCGACAAGCCGCTGAAACGGCCCGAGATCAAGGCGCTGAAAAGGGCCTCCTGATCCCGGCTTTCGGCGCCGGACGATCCCGCCCGCCGCCGTTTTCCGGGCGACCGACCCGCCCTTTAATGCAAATTTTACATCAATCGGGCCGAATGACGCAGCTATCGCTTGCGGTTTGGGCGGGCGGTTGGCACCATATTTTCGCGGCCTTCAGCCAACGGAGACGTCATTGGGAATAAGCGCCCTGACCCCCCCGACGGATACGGACGACGCGCATCAGACGCTCGTCGAGTTTCCCGACAACCGCCTTCTGATCGACCTTTGCGGCGAGTTCGACCGCAACCTTGCCCAGATCGAGCACAAGCTCGGCGTCCATATCCTGCGCCGCGGCAACCGCCTGGCCGTGGTCGGCGAGGGCGGCCCGCGCGGGCAGGCCGCCCAGGTGCTGCGCCAGCTTTACGCGCGGCTCGAGACGGGCAAGGCCGTGGATGCGGGCGATATCGACGGGGCGATCCGGCTGGGCGATTCCGCCGACGGGACGGCCGCGCAGCCGGGCGACCAGCTCGAGATGTTCCAGCGCGGCCGGGTCGAGATCCACACCCGCCGCAAGCTGATCGAACCGCGCACCGAGGCGCAGAAGGCCTATGTCCGCGCGCTTTACGAGAACGAGCTGTGCTTCGGCATCGGCCCTGCGGGCACCGGCAAGACCTATCTGGCCGTCGCGGTCGCGGTGAACATGTTCATCGGCGGCCATGTCGACCGCATCGTGCTGAGCCGTCCCGCCGTCGAGGCGGGCGAGCGGCTGGGCTTCCTGCCCGGCGACATGAAGGAAAAGGTCGATCCCTACATGCAGCCGCTTTACGACGCGCTGAACGATTTCCTGCCGGGCAAGCAGACCGCCAAGCTGATCGAGGAAAAGCGCATCGAGATCGCGCCGCTCGCCTTCATGCGCGGGCGCACTCTGGCCAATGCCTTCGTGGTGCTGGACGAGGCGCAGAACGCGACCACGATGCAGATGAAGATGTTCCTGACCCGTCTGGGCGAAGGCTCGCGCATGGTCATCACCGGCGACCGCAGCCAGGTCGACCTGCCGCGCGGGGTGGCCAGCGGTCTGGCCGATGCGGAACGGTTGTTGCAGGGCATCCCCAATATCTCGTTCAGCTATTTCACCGCCAAGGACGTGGTCCGTCACCCGCTGGTCGCGCGGATCATCGAGGCCTATGACGCGGACCACGAGCGGGGCGAGGGGCGGTAGCCGCCGCCTCGGCCGATTCGGCTCGGGCAACCACCGCAGACGGAAGTCTAGATCGACCGGCCCGCGATTCGGGAGCTATCCTTTTTCCATCCCGGGTGGGACCAGCCCGGGACAGCGGGCGGCCTTGCCGTCCGAGGGAGGGAGGAAAAGATGTCTCACAAATATGTCGGCGGGTGCGAGCATGTGCGCACCTGGGCCGACCATGACCCGATCGACAACCACACCTGTCACTGTTCGGTGTGCAAGCGCGTGACCGGCCAGCCGACGACCCATGTGGTGTTCTTCAAGCATGACGACCTGCATGCCGCGAACGAGCACAACATGAACCGCCAGCCCTTCAACAGCGAGAATCCGGACGGCCCGCTGGAACTGTGCACCTGCAAGACCTGCGGTGCGCCGGTCATGCTGGACGACAAGCAGCACCGCATCCGGGTGATCGTGCCGAACCTAATGGGCTATCAGTCCCGCGGTCTTGAGGCGAGCTATCACGCCTTCTACGATCCCAAGACGGGCGTGCCCAAGCCGAATGACGGCCGTCCTGTCTACGAAGGCTTGCGTCCGGAATTCACCTGGCCCGCGGGATCCTGACCGCCCGCGCCAGAGAGATGGTTCCGCGCGGCCCCTTGCCGACCATGGGCCGCCAGCCCCCGCACCGGGCGCGGAACCCGGGTCCGCAGGATGCTCCGGTCCTGCGGGCCCCACCTTGCCGCGGCGGTGGGGTCTTGCCTGCGCCGCCCGTCCCGCTAGACCCCTGCGCATGAGTGTCGAGATTCTCTTCGAGGACCCGCGCTGGGAAGCGGCGGGCCTGGCCCCCCTGGCCGAGACCGCCTGCGCCGCCGCGCTGGCCCATCTGGGGCTGGAACCGGACGCTTGCGAGATCAGCCTGCTGGCCTGCGACGACGCCCGCATCGCCGCCCTGAACGCCGAGTTCCGCGGCAAGCCCTCACCTACCAACGTGCTGTCCTGGCCCGCCGAGGATCTGGCGGCTGAGGCGGATGGCGGCACGCCCCAGGGCCCGGAACAGCCCCCGGACGGCATGCAGGCCGAACTGGGCGATATCGCCATCGCCTACGAGACCTGCGCGCGGGAAGCCCAGGCGCAGGGGATCCCGTTTGACGATCATGTCACGCATCTGGTGATCCATGGATGCCTGCATCTGTTGGGGTATGACCACATCCGTCCGCAAGATGCCGCCCTGATGGAGGGGCTTGAGGTGGAAATACTTGCAAAACTCGGGGTGGCTGACCCATATGGCTGAGGGCGGGCCGAGAGCCCGCGAATTTCGGTAAGGATTGATGGGCGACGAGACGGACGGGTCGTCTAGCGCTGCGCAAGGCGCGCTGGAGACCGACAATCTGGAAAGCCGGGGCATTCTGGGCCGGCTTGTGGCAGCGATCAGGCCAGCCGCCGGGGATGATTCGGACGAACAGGGAGGGAACGGCACCGCGGCGCGGCCGCAGGTGCCGTTGGGCATCGGCAATCTCAGCCGCCTGCGGGTCGAGGATGTGGCCATCCCCAAGGCCGAGATCGAGGCGGTGCCGCTGGACATTTCACGCGACGATCTGGTGCGGGTGTTCCGCGAGACGGGGATGACCCGGCTGCCGGTCTATGACGGCACGCTCGATTCGCCGGTGGGGATGATCCATCTCAAGGATTTCGCCCTGCGCTACGGCTTCAACGGCAAGGGCACGGATTTCGCGCTGAAGGACATGATCCGGCCGCTGCTATACGCCCCGCCCTCGATGCCGATCGGGGTGCTTATGCAGAAGATGCAGACCCAGCGCATGCACATGGCGCTGGTGATCGACGAGTATGGCGGGGTCGACGGGCTGGTGACGATCGAGGATCTGATCGAACAGGTCGTGGGCGAGATCGAGGACGAGCACGACACCGAAGAGGCCGCGCTGTGGACGGTCGAAAAGCCGGGCGTCTATCTGGCCCAGGCGCGTGCGCCGCTGGACGAGTTCGAGGCCGAGGTCGGCCTGAGGCTGGTCGAGGGCGGGGACGAGGAAGAAGTCGACACGCTGGGCGGGCTGGTCTTCATGCTGATCGGCCGGGTGCCCACGCGCGGCGAGGTGATCCGGCATGAAAGCGGGGCAGAGTTCGAGGTGGTCGACGCCGACCCGCGCCGGATCAAGCGGCTGCGGGTGCGGCTGCCGCTGGCGGGCACCGGCTGAGGGAATGTCCGCGACCCGTCCCCGGATCGTCGAGGCGCTGCGCCGCGCGCCGGTCGCCGCCCTCGGGCTGGGGCTGGTCGCCGCGCTGGGCCAGGCGCCCTTCGGGCTTTGGCCTGTCGCGCTGGTTGCTCTGGCCGGGCTGACCTGGCTGGTGGCCCGCGCGCCGAGGCCGCGACAGGCGGCGCTGGTCGCCTGGGCCGGGGGCGTGGGGCATTTCGCGCTGGCGCTCTCGTGGATCGTCGAACCCTTCCTGATCGACCTTCGCGCCCATGGCTGGATGGCCCCCTTCGCGATGATCGGCATGGCGGGGGGGCTGGCGCTGTTCTGGGGCGCGGCGGGGGCCTTCGCGGGCTGGGCCGGGCAGGGGGCGCGCCGCCGGGCGCTGGGCTTCGCGCTGGGGCTGGCGGCGATGGAACTGGCGCGCGGATATGTCCTGACCGGCTTTCCCTGGGCGCTGCCGGGGCATGTCTGGATCGGCGCGCCGCAGATGCAATTGGCCGCGCTAGTCGGCCAATACGGGCTGACGCTGTTCACCACGCTGGTTGTGGCGCTGCCGCTCTTGCTGCCCCTTGGCCCCGGCCGGTCGGCGGGCGCGGTTCTGGCGGCGCTGATGGTCACGGGGGCGGGGGTCTGGGGCGCGCTGCGGCTCGACGCGCCGATCCCGGCCGATCCGGACCCGCCGCAGATCCGCCTGGTCCAGCCCAATGCGGCGCAACACCTGAAATGGCGGCCCGACATGCAGCGCCTGTTCTGGGAGCGGCTGCTTGACCTGACCGCCGCCCCCTCGGACCCGCCGCCCGACCTGATCCTCTGGCCCGAAACCGCGGTGCCCTGGATGCTGGAACAGGCGGGCGGGGCGCTTGCGCTGATCGCCGAAGTGTCTGACGGCGTGCCGGTCATGCTGGGCATCCAGCGCAGCGAGGGGCCGGAGGTCTTCAACAGCCTTGCGGTGATCCGACCCGGCGGCGGGGTGAGCCATGTCTATGACAAGCACCACCTGGTCCCCTTCGGCGAATACATCCCCTTCGGCGAGGTGCTGGGCCGGTTCGGCATCCGCGGCCTCGCGGCGCAGGATGTCTGGGGCTATGCCGCGGGGCCGGGGCCGGTCGTGCTGGGTCTGGGGCCGCGGCTTGGCGCCGCGCTGCCGCTGATCTGCTACGAGGCGGTGTTTCCGCAGGATCTGCGCGTGCCGGTCCGGCCGCGCTGGATCGCCCAGTTGACCAATGACGCGTGGTTCGGCGACTGGACCGGCCCCTATCAGCACCTGGCCCTTGCCCGCCTGCGCGCGGTCGAGCAGGGGCTGCCGCTGCTGCGCGCGGCCAATACCGGGGTCTCGGCTGTGATCGACGCGCGCGGGCGGATCACCCACAGCCTGCCCCTGAACAGCGCGGGCCAGGTGACCGCCCCGCTGCCCCCCGCGCTGCCGCCCACGCCCTATATCCGCGCCGGCGACTGGCCGGTTCTGCTGGTGCTGGTGGCCGCGCTTGCGGCCCTTGTGCTGACCCGGCGCCGGAAATAGCCATTGATTCCGCCAGGGCCGCGGCGTAAGCGGAACCTCGGACCGCCACAACGGCTTCCTGGCGTGGCGGAGATTGTCCCAACGGAGCACTTCCAGATGAGCCGCCAGAACTACCTTTTCACCTCCGAATCCGTTTCGGAGGGGCATCCCGACAAGGTCTGCGACCGGATTTCCGATGCCGTTCTCGACGCCTTCCTCGCAGAGGAGGCGAACGCCCGCGTCGCCTGCGAAACCTTCGCCACGACCGGCATGGTGGTGATCGGCGGCGAGGTGGGGCTTTCGGACCGCGAGCGCCTCAGGAACTACATGGGCCGTATCGGCGAGATCGCGCGCGACTGCATCCGCGACATCGGCTACGAGCAGGAGAAGTTCCACTGGAACACCTGCCATGTGCTGAACTTCCTGCACGAGCAGTCGGCCCATATCGCCCAGGGCGTCGACCGCGACGGGGCGGGAGACCAGGGCATCATGTTCGGCTACGCGACCGACGAGACGCCCGAACTGATGCCCGCGCCGATCCAGTATTCGCACGCGATCCTGCGCCGCCTGGCCGAGGTGCGGAAATCCGGCGCCGAGCCGACCCTGCGCCCCGACGCCAAGTCGCAGCTGACCGTGCGTTACGAGGGCGGCAAGCCGGTGGCGGTCGATTCGATCGTGCTGTCGACCCAGCACGAATGCGAGAGCCAGACCTCGGACGACATCCGCCAGATCGTGGAACCCTATATCCGCGAGGTGCTGCCCGAGGGCTGGATCCACGACAAGACCGAGTGGCATGTGAACCCCACGGGCACCTTCGTGATCGGCGGGCCGGACGGGGACGCGGGCCTGACCGGGCGCAAGATCATCGTCGATACCTATGGCGGCGCGGCGCCCCATGGCGGCGGCGCCTTCTCGGGCAAGGATCCGACCAAGGTGGACCGCTCGGCGGCCTATGCGGCGCGCTACCTGGCCAAGAACGTGGTCGCGGCGGGGCTGGCGAAGAAATGCTGCCTGCAACTGTCCTACGCGATCGGCGTGGCCAAGCCGCTCTCGATCTATATCGACACCTATGGCACCGGCGAGGTGCCCGACGAGGTGATCGAGCGGGCGGTGGCGCAGGTGATGGACCTGACCCCGCGTGGCATCCGCGAGCATCTGGTGCTGAACCGGCCGATCTATGCCCGCACCGCGGCCTATGGCCATTTCGGGCGCGCGCCCGAGGCCGATGGCGGGTTCAGTTGGGAGCGGGTCGATCTGGCGGCAGAACTGAAGGCCGCGGTCTGAGGGCCGCTATTCCAGGGATTGCGCCGGGCTTGCGCCCGTCGCCCGGGGGGGCGCGCGCCTTGCGGCGCGCGCCCCCTTCGCGTTCCGGCGGGGACGGCGCCCTTGACGCGCGGGGCCCCGCGGATTAGGGCGCGGCGCATGAGCGAGCCGCCTTCCGAAACTGATATGCCGCGCCGGGAATGGCGCAATTTCTATGGCCGCCGGCATGGCAAGACCCTGCGCGAGCGGCACCGGGACTATCTCGATTCCGATCTTTTCGCGCTGTCGCCCGGTCCGGTCGGCTGGGACGTCAACCCCGAGCGGCACCCGCTGGACCTGGCATCGCTGTTCGGCGGGCGCGAGGTCTGGCTGGAGATCGGCTTTGGCGGGGGCGAGCACATGGTTCACCAGGCCGGGCGGAACCCGGGGGTGGGCATCATCGGCTGCGAGCCCTTCATCAATGGCGTGGCGATGCTGCTGGGCAAGATCCGTGCGGCGGGGGTGGACAATGTCGCTGTCCATCCGGGCGATGTGCGCGACCTGTTCGACGTGCTGCCGGGGGCCAGCATCGCGCGCGCCTTCCTGCTTTATCCCGATCCATGGCCCAAGAAGCGTCACCATCGCCGCCGTTTCGTGACGCCGGATTTCCTGGAGCCGCTGGCGCGGGTGATGCGGCCGGGTGCGGAGTTGCGGGTGGCGACCGACATTCCCGATTACGTCCGCCAGACCCTGACCGAGGTGCCGAAGGCCGGGTTCGACTGGCTGGCCGAGGGGCCGGGTGACTGGCGCCAGCCCTGGGACGACTGGTTGTCCACGCGCTACGAGCAGAAGGCGCTGCGCGAGGGGCGGGTGCCGCATTACCTGACCTTCCGCCGCCGTTGAGGCGCTGCCCGCGGCGTTGCGCCGGGAGGCGGGCGTCGGAATTGGGTATTTTGACCAAGAAGAAGCACAGGCCGCGCGCGGGGCTTCTGGACGGGCCGCGCCGCTTTCGCTAATCCGGCCGGGCGCGATCCGCCACGAGGAGCCCCAGCATGTCCGCCCATGGCGACCCGATCCCGATGAGTGCCCGCCGGGCCGGCCCGCTGAGCGGTGTGGCCGAGGTGCCGGGTGACAAGTCGATCAGCCATCGTGCGCTGATCCTGGGCGCGCTGAGCGTCGGCGAGACCCGGATCACGGGGCTGCTGGAAGGGCAGGACGTGCTGGATACCGCGCGCGCGATGCGGGCCTTCGGGGCCGATGTGGCGCATCTGGGGCCGGGCGAATGGGTCGTGAACGGGGTCGGCGTGGGCGGCTTTGCCGAGCCTGCCGACGTGATCGATTGCGGCAATTCCGGCACCGGCGTGCGGCTGATCATGGGGGCGATGGCGACCTCGCCGGTCACGGCGACCTTCACGGGCGATGCCTCGTTGCGGGCGCGGCCGATGGGGCGGGTGACCGATCCGCTGGCGCTGTTCGGCGCGGCGGCTTACGGGCGCGCGGGCGGGCGGCTGCCGATGACGGTGGTGGGCGCGGCCGAGCCGGTGCCGGTGCGTTATGTCGTCCCGGTGCCCTCCGCGCAGGTGAAATCGGCGGTGCTGCTGGCGGGGCTGAACGCGCCGGGCGAGACGGTGGTGATCGAGCGGGAGGCGACGCGGGACCATACCGAGCGGATGCTGGCGGGCTTTGGAGCGGCGGTGCATGTCGAGCAGACGGGCGAGGGCCGGGTCATCGTGCTGACGGGCCAGCCGGAATTGCGGCCTCAGACGATTGCGGTTCCGCGCGATCCCAGTTCCGCGGCCTTCCCGGTCTGCGCGGCGCTGATCGTCGAGGGTTCGGACGTCCTCGTGCCTGGGATCGGGTTGAACCCGACACGGGCCGGGCTGTTCACGACGCTGATCGAGATGGGCGCCGATCTGAGCTACGAGAACCTGCGCGAGGAAGGCGGCGAGCCGGTCGCCGATCTGCGCGCGCGGTTCTCGCCCGACATGAAGGGGATCGAGGTCCCCGCAGAGCGGGCGCCCAGCATGATCGACGAATACCCTGTATTGGCGGTTGTCGCGGCCTTTGCCGAGGGGGTGACGCGTATGCCGGGGATCCGGGAATTGCGGGTCAAGGAAAGCGACCGGATCGCGGCGATGGCCGCCGGGTTGCGGGCCTGCGGGGCCACCGTCGAGGAGGGCGAGGACTGGATGGCGGTGACCGGCATGGGGCCGGGCGGGTTGCCGGGCGGCGCAACCTGCGCCACGCATCTGGATCACCGGATCGCGATGTCCTTCCTTTGCGCAGGCATGGCGGCGCAGCGCCCGGTCACGATCGACGATGTGGGGCCCATCGCCACCTCGTTTCCGGTATTCGAACCGCTTATGGAGGGGCTGGGGGCGGCCTTCACGCGGGCGGGGGCATGAGGTTCACGGTTGCCATCGACGGGCCGGCCGCCGCCGGCAAGGGCACGATCAGCCGGGCGGTCGCGGCGCATTTCGGCTTCGCCCATCTTGACACCGGGCTTTTGTATCGGGCGGTGGGCGCGCGGATGCTGGACGGGCTTGACCCGGTGGAGGCGGCGCGGACCCTGTCGGCCGGGGATCTGGGCCGGTCCGACCTGCGCCGCCCCGATGTGGCCCAGGCCGCCAGCCGGGTTGCCGCGATCCCCGAGGTGCGCGCCGCGCTGGTGGCGTTCCAGCGTGGCTTTGCCGGGCGCGAGGGCGGGGCGGTGCTGGACGGGCGTGACATCGGCACGGTGATCTGTCCCGATGCGGCGGTGAAGCTGTTCGTGACCGCGAGCGATCTGGTGCGGGCCGGACGGCGCCACCGGGAACTGGTCGAGACCGGGGTCGAGACCGGCTTCGACGAGGTGCTGGCCGAGATGCGCGAACGCGATGCACGGGACAGCGCCCGCGCCGAGGCGCCCTTGCGGCCCGCCGGGGATGCGGTGGTCATCGACACGACCGAACTGAGCATCGAGGCGGCGGTCGCCGCCGCCATCGCGCGTGTCGAGGCGCAGTTGGCGACGGTGCCGCGCGGCTAGCCCTCGGGATGCCATCCGTTATCCCGCCTGGCCATCGCCCTGGTCATCGGCCAGTCGGAACCGTTGCCTGCGCGCGCTCGGTTCCGCCGCAAGCTGGCGCCGGGTCCCGGTATCAGCCTTGGCCACGGTCACCATTCCCGCTTCCTGCTGCGTTGCGCGGTCGAGCCCCTCGATGGCGGTGGAAATCTCGCCAAGGCCCAGGGATTGTTCGCCTATGCCGGAGGCGATTGCGGATGGCGAGGATCGCCATGTCCTGCGCCTCCCGGGCCGCGTCGCCGGTCGGGACATGGATGCGCGCAAGCCGGGTCAGGTCGTCGCTGGACTGGCGCAGTTCGTCGGCGAGAAGGTAGGTAGTCTGGTGCTTGATCCAGGCGTCGCGGAATGCGGCATCGGCCTGCTGCATCCGATCGCTGCCGAGGATCATGCATCCCACTGCCAGGGCAGCCAGCGCCAGCATGAGACCCCAGGCGATGCGAATTCCTGCGGCTCCGAACATGGTGTGGCCATTCGTTGCGTCTTCGATCTGCCCGAAAGAAGGGGCAGAAAAACTCTCCGAAAACCCAAGCGGCGCAACCTTTCTCCGCCGCGTGCTTGTCAGCGAAAGGCGTTCGCGCTATAGGCCCCCATCCCGTGGAAGAGTCGCCCCGGCCCGGTTTTCGGGATCGGAGCGCCCTTTGGCGCGGGGCCATCAAAGACCGGCGGACCCAACCGCCAGGCCGGAAACAATCGCAAAGGACCACTTGAACCTAATGGCTACCAAAGCATCCATGGAGGATTTCGAAGCCCTCCTGAACGAAAGCTTCGAGATGGACACGCCTGCCGAGGGCAGCGTCGTCAAGGGCAAGGTCATCGCCATCGAGGCGGGCCAGGCCATCATCGATGTCGGCTACAAGATGGAAGGCCGCGTCGATCTCAAGGAATTCACCAATCCGGGCCAGGCCCCCGACATCGCCGTGGGCGACGAGGTCGAGGTCTATCTCGACCGGGTCGAGAACGCGCGTGGCGAGGCCTCGATCAGCCGTGACAAGGCCCGCCGCGAAGAGGCGTGGGACCGGCTCGAGAAGGCCTATGCCGAGGATGCCCGCGTCGACGGCGCGATCTTCGGCCGGGTCAAGGGCGGCTTCACGGTCGATCTGGGCGGTGCCGTGGCGTTCCTGCCGGGCAGCCAGGTCGATGTGCGCCCGGTGCGCGATGCCGGCCCGCTGATGGGGCTGAAGCAGCCGTTCCAGATCCTCAAGATGGACCGCCGCCGCGGCAATATCGTGGTCAGCCGCCGCGCCATCCTGGAAGAATCGCGTGCCGAGCAGCGCGCCGAGATCATCGGCAAGCTGACCGAGGGCGATTCCATCGACGGCGTGGTCAAGAACATCACTGAATACGGCGCCTTCGTCGATCTGGGCGGTGTGGACGGCCTGCTGCACGTCACCGACATGGCCTGGCGCCGGGTCAACCACCCCTCCGAGATCCTGTCGATCGGCGAGACCGTGAAGGTCCAGGTCATCAAGATCAACAAGGAAACCCACCGCATCAGCCTGGGCATGAAGCAGCTTCAGGACGACCCGTGGGATTCGGTCGAGGCCAAGTTCCCGCTGGATTCCGTCCACAAGGGCCGCGTGACCAACATCACCGATTATGGCGCCTTCGTGGAGCTGGAACCGGGTGTCGAGGGTCTGGTCCACGTATCGGAAATGTCCTGGACCAAGAAGAACGTCCATCCCGGCAAGATCGTCTCGACCAGCCAGGAAGTCGACGTCATGGTGCTGGAGATCGACACCGCCAAGCGCCGCGTGTCGCTGGGTCTCAAGCAGTGCATGCGCAACCCGTGGGAAGTCTTTGCCGAGACCCATCCGGTCGGCACCGAGGTCGAGGGCGAGGTCAAGAACATCACCGAATTCGGTCTGTTCATCGGCCTGGACAACGACATCGACGGCATGGTGCACCTCTCCGATCTCAGCTGGGACCAGCGCGGCGAAGAGGCGATCCAGGACTACCGCAAGGGCGACATGGTCAAGGCCGTCGTCACCGAGGTCGATATCGAGAAGGAGCGCATCTCGCTCTCGGTCAAGGCGCTGGATGGCGACCCGTTCGCCGAGGCCGTTGGCGGCGTCAAGCGCGGCTCGATCATCACCGTGACCGTGACCATGATCGAGGAAGGCGGGGTCGAGGTGGAATACGAGGGCATGAAGTCCTTCATCCGCCGCTCGGACTTGTCGCGTGACCGGTCGGAACAGCGCCCCGAGCGGTTCCAGGTCGGCGACAAGGTCGATGTCCGCGTCACCAATATCGACGCCAAGTCGCGCCGTCTGGGCCTGTCGATCAAGGCCCGCGAGATCGCCGAGGAGAAAGAGGCCGTCGAACAGTATGGCAGCTCGGACTCGGGTGCCTCGCTGGGCGATATCCTCGGTGCCGCGCTCAAGGGCGAAGGCAAGTAGGACAACCCGGCCCTGCCGGACATGGCGCGGCCCCGCATGCAGGTGCGGGGCCGTTTTCCGTTCCCCGAATCACGAATTCGCGAGCCCCGGCGCGCGATGTCCCCGCCGGGGCGCCGGCCCGCCCGTCCGATGGCAAACCGCCGGCCGCGCCCCCCTCCGACGCGGCTTTCCGCCGCTTCTCCCCCGGTTTTCAAAGGCTTTCTGTTTCTCTGGGGGGCAAAACATGCCTATAGTCCGCAAGCCCCGGCCGCGCAGGCCAGAAGGGCGAAAAACGGGGACGACATAGCGATGATCCGATCTGAATTGATCCAGAAGATTGCCGACGAGAACCCGCATCTCTACCAGCGCGACGTCGAACGAATTGTTAACACCGTTTTCGAAGAAATCATCGCGGCCATGGCACGCGGCGACCGGGTGGAATTGCGCGGTTTCGGCGCGTTCTCGGTCAAGAAGCGCGACGCGCGCACCGGGCGCAACCCGCGCACCGGCGAGTCGGTGGACGTGTCCGAGAAATACGTGCCTTTCTTCAAGACCGGGAAGCTGCTACGCGATCGCCTGAACGGGAAGTAATTCGGGTCTGACCATGCGCGCCATTCGCTATCTCTTTCTGCTGCTGCTCGCGATCTGCCTTGTGGTGGTCGCCATGGCGAACCGTCAGGATGTGACGCTGAACCTGCTGCCTGACGAACTGGCCAGTTTTTCGGGAATCGCCTGGTCGATCGAACTGCCGCTTTATGTCGTCGGGTTCGGCGGGATCCTGGTCGGCGCGCTGCTCGGCTTCTTCTGGGAGTGGCTGCGCGAGAGCAAGTACCGCGCGCAGGCCAGCCGTCAGCGCCGCGAGGCGGCCAAGCTCAAGCGCGAACTCGACAAGGTCAAGGCCGACAAGCACAGGACCGAAGGCCGCGACGAGATCCTCGCGCTGCTTGAGACGGACGGCAAGACCGGCTAGACGACGCCATGGCGTCCGATGTCAGGGTCAAGATCTGTGGTGTGACGCAGCCAGCGGCCGTGACGGCCGCCGTTGCCGCGCGTGCGTCCTATCTTGGCTTCGTCTTCTTCGCGAAATCGCCCCGCAATCTCGGGACGGAGGCCGCCCGCGCCCTGGCCTGCGAGGTGCCGCCCGGGATCGCCAAGGTGGCGCTGACGGTCGATGCCGAGGACGCAACGCTGGCGGCGATCCTCGACCGGGTGCCGATCGACATGCTGCAACTGCACGGCCATGAAAGCCCCGACCGCGTGGCCGAGATCCGCGCGCGATTCGGCCTGCCGGTGATGAAGGCGGTGGGCGTGGCAGACGAGGGCGATCTGCCCGGTCTCACCGAATACGCCCGGGTGGCTGACCAGCTTCTGGTGGATGCCAAGCCGCCCAGGGACGCCGCGCTGCCCGGCGGCAACGGGCTGTCCTTCGACTGGCGGCTGATCGCGAACCGGCGCTGGCCGGTGCCCTGGATGCTGGCGGGCGGACTGACGCCCGACAATGTGGCCGAGGCGATCCGGCTGACCGGGGCGCGGCAGGTGGATGTGTCCTCCGGCGTGGAATCCGCGCCGGGGGTCAAGGATGCGGCGCTGATCGCGCGGTTCATCGCGGCCGCGCGCGGGGAGGAGACGCAATGAAGGGGCTTGCCGGACTGATCGCGGTGCTGGCGCTTGGCGCGCTGGTCATGGCCTTCACCAAGCCGACAGAGGCTGATTTCGAGGCCGCGCTCGAAGCCCGGCTTCTGGCGCGGATCGACGCTGCCGATCCCGAGGCGGCGGCCGATCCGGTCGAGGCGATCCTGCTGGCCACCTGCAAGCTGGGCCGGACGCAATGCGCGCAACTGATCCGCTCGCTGATCGCGCTGGACTACGAGGACAAGGTGCTGTTCTCGCGCGCCGAGGTCCGGCTGGGTGACACCGATAGCGCCACCTGTATCGGGGCCTTCACCCGCATCTTCTGCACCGAGCGGTGACGGCCCGGCCCCCGCGCGACCGGCAAGGGGCTGGCTTTACCGCGTCGGGGACACGCGATAGACAGGGCTCGACCGAGGAGGAGCGCGCGAGATGGCCGACGATCTGATCAATTCCTTCATGACCGGCCCGGACGAACGGGGCCGGTTCGGCATCTTCGGCGGGCGCTTCGTGTCTGAGACGCTGATGCCGCTGATCCTCGAGCTTCAGGCGCAATACGAGCACGCCAAGACCGACCAGAGCTTCTGGGACGAGATGGAGTTCCTGTGGAAGCATTATGTCGGCCGGCCCAGCCCGCTTTATTTCGCGGAACGGCTGACCGACCGGCTGGGCGGCGCCAAGGTCTACATGAAGCGCGACGAGCTGAACCATACCGGCGCGCACAAGATCAACAACGTGCTGGGCCAGATCATTCTTGCCCGCCGCATGGGCAAGACGCGCATCATCGCGGAAACCGGCGCGGGCCAGCATGGCGTCGCCACCGCGACGGTTTGCGCCAAGTTCGGGCTGAAATGCGTGGTCTACATGGGCGCGACCGATGTGCAGCGCCAGGCGCCCAACGTCTTCCGCATGCGCCTTCTGGGCGCGGAAGTGGTTCCCGTCACCTCCGGCCGGGGCACGCTGAAGGACGCGATGAACGACGCGCTGCGCGACTGGGTGACCAATGTGCGCGACACCTTCTACTGCATCGGCACCGTGGCGGGCCCGCATCCCTATCCGGCCATGGTGCGCGATTTCCAGGCGATCATCGGCAAGGAAGCCCGGGCCCAGATGCTTGAGGCCGAGGGCCGGTTGCCCGATACGCTGGTCGCCGCGATTGGCGGGGGCTCGAACGCGATGGGGCTGTTCTATCCCTTCCTCGACGATCCCGATGTGCGGATCATCGGGGTCGAGGCGGGCGGGCATGGCGTGGATGACCGGATGGAGCATTGCGCCAGCCTGACCGGCGGGCGGCCGGGCGTGCTGCATGGCAACCGCACCTATCTGTTGCAGGACGAGGACGGCCAGATCCTCGAAGGCCATTCGATCTCCGCCGGGCTCGACTATCCCGGCATCGGGCCTGAACATTCCTGGCTGCACGAGACGGGCCGCGCCGAATATGTCGCGATCACCGATGCCGAGGCGCTGACGGCCTTCCAGCTGTGCTGCGAGACCGAAGGCATCATCCCCGCGCTGGAACCCAGCCACGCGCTGGCCCATGTCGCCAGGATCGCCCCGGACCTGCCCGCCGATCACATCATCTGCATGAACATGTGCGGCCGCGGCGACAAGGACATCTTTACCGTCGCCCGCCATCTGGGCTTCGACATGGGCGGGCACTGAAGGCGCGGGATCAGGGCAGGGCGTGGCGTTCCAGGACGTCCAGCGGCACGATCTCCAGCGCCGCCTCATGCGTGGCCGCCAGATCGACCCGCGGCGCGCAGCCCTCGTCATGGGCCTGAAGAAAACGGCCCGCGCACAGGCACCAGCGGTCGCCCGGTTTCAGCCCCGGAAACCCCCATTCCGGGCGCGGGGTCGACAGGTCGTTGCCGACATATTTCGAATAGGCCAGGAATTCGGCGGTCATCACCGCGCAGACGGTGTGGCTGCCGCGGTCCTCGGGGCCGGTGTCGCAGCAGCCGTTGCGATAGAACCCGGTCAGCGGCGTCGATGAACAGGGGGCCAGCGGCTCGCCCAGAACGTTGACCGAAGCGGCCCTTTGGTTCGCCATCGTCCTTCTCCTATCTGAAGCGGTCCACCAGTTTCTGCAACGCCGAGCGGCCGTCTTCGGGCGCGGGCTCTGCGGCCCTGATCGGCGCGGGCTGTTGTTCGGCCTCGCGCCCTGCATTGCGCGGCGGGGCGGTGCGCAGCGCGACGGCGTTCAGGAACCGCGCGCCGTCGCCCTCGGCCAGCACCACCGCGCCTTCGGAAATCCCGCGCATCAGGTCATCCAGCCAGTCCTGGTCGGCCTTGGCGAAATCGCTGAGAACATAGGCCGAAACCCGGTCCTTGTGGCCCGGATGCCCGATGCCCAGCCGGACCCTCTCGAAATCCGGCCCGATATGGGCCTGGATCGAGCGCAGCCCGTTATGCCCCGCATGCCCGCCGCCCTGCTTGAGCCGGCATTTGCCGGGCGCAAGGTCCAGTTCGTCATGGAACACGGTCAGATCGGCCGGGGTCAGCTTGTAGAACTGCACCGCCGCCTGCACCGAATCGCCCGAGCGGTTCATGTAGGTCTCGGGCTTCAGCAGCACGACCTTTTCGTTCCCCAGCCGCCCCTCGGCCATCTGGCCCAGGAACTTGGCCCGCCAGGGAGCGAACCCGTGATCGGCGGCGATCCGGTCCACGGCCATGAAGCCGATATTGTGCCGGTTGCCTGCATATTTCGCGCCCGGATTGCCGAGCCCCACGAACAGGCGCATGCGCGCTCTCCCTGCTTGAACCTTTGCCCTTGATGCCGTGAACTGGCCGCGGATTCCAGAGCGGCAAGACCGGGAGGCACGCGCAATGTATCTGACGATGAACCGTTTCAAGGTGAAACCGGGCAGGGAAGAGGCGTTCGAGACGGTCTGGAAGAGCCGTGACAGCCATCTGAAATCCGTGCCGGGCTTCGTCGCCTTCCATCTGCTGAAGGGCCCCGCAAAGGACGGCTATCGCCTTTACGCCTCGCATACCTTCTGGGACAGCGAGGCCGCGTTTTCCGCCTGGACGAAATCCGAGGCTTTCCGCGCCGCGCACAAGGGGGCCAAGGGGCCGTCCGATCTGTATGTCGAGCCGCCAGAGTTGGAGCTGTTCGAGTCGGTGCAGCATCTGGCCTGACGTCCTCCGCGCCTTTTCTGCGCATTTCGGCGGCAAACGCCTTTAAGTCGGGCAGTTGAGCCGTTGCCGCGTTGCGCGCGTGCGCCGGGACAAGGAATTGGAAACCCCGCCGCCCCTAGTCTCGTGGAAAAGCGAGGCGACGCGCATGTGGCATTTCCTTTTCCGGTGGTTCGAGGCTTTGCGGCGGGGCAGGGACGGGCTTTCGCCCCGCGCTCTTGCGCGGCCCTGATGCTGGGCACGCCCGCGATGGCAGGCGACGCCCCCTTCGACCCCGAAGCGACGCTGGCCGACTTTGCGCCCCTGGCTACCCCGGCGGATGACCCCGACCTTTCCGATACCGCACGGCTCAAGGCCGGGATTCTCTGTGTCGCCTGGGCGCGGGACATGATCGCCCAGCATTGGCGCGTGCTCGACAGGCTGGACGGGCCGGGCACCTGGTCGCGGGCGCGTCAGCAATTGTGGTTGCAGGCCGGTTGGGTCGAGGAGTTCGAGTCCCGGCAGTTGCGCCCGGTGATCGACGCGGCCAGCCAGAGCGACCTTCTGGATACCTGGTGGCCCGATGGCGTGCGCACGGAGGCGGGCAGCGAGTCCGCGCTGCGGATGCACCGGTTCTGCACCGGCCTGCCGGGCCTGCTGGGCACGATCACGCCCGACACGCCGCACGGGTTCTAGGCGCGCGGACGGCCGAAACGAAAACGGGGCCCCGCAGGGCCCCGCTCCGATCCATGACGGGGGAAGGCGTCAGCCTTCCTCGCCCTCGCCCTCCTCGGCTTCGCCATCGGCCGAGCGCAGGCCCGACGGTGCCGAGATGTTCGCGATCACGAAATCGCGGTCGGTGATCGTGGGGCGCGTGCCCTCGGGCAGGGCCACGTCCGAAATGTGGACGATATCGCCCACGTTCAGACCCGACAGGTCCATAACCAGCTTCTCGGGGATCTCGCCCGCGGTGACCATCAGTTCCACCTCGGGACGCACCACGGTCAGCACGCCGCCGCGTTTCAGGCCCGGGGATTTCTCGTGGCCCACGAACTCGACCGGGATGAACAGGTTGATCCGCGAGGTGCGGCGCAGACGCATCAGGTCGACATGGATCGGCAGATCCTTGACCACGTCGCGCTGAACGCCGCGGCAGATCACCCGCACATCCTCATGCCCCTCGACCTTCAGGTTGAACAGCGTGGACAGGAAGCGGCCAGCCTTCAGGCGCTTCAGCAACTCGTTGTATTTCAGGTTGATCGGCAGGGGCTCTGCGCCGCCGCCATAGACGATGCCCGGAACGAAATGCTCACGACGAGCTTGACGAGCGGCCCCCTTGCCTGTCCCCGTCCGTTCCGTGGCGAAGAGATCCGGAATCTCACCAGCCATTGGTCATTCTCCTAGGTTCTGGGCATCCTCCAAGGGTGTATGCCCGGTTGAAGCCGTGCCCATAGCCGAGACCGCGCCGATTGGGAAGGGCAAAACCGGGCGCTCAGGCCCATCTGCCCTCGAAATCCTCGGGCACCAGCAGGATGTCGCGGTCCAGCGCCGCGACCGACTTGCGCCCGCACAGCGCCATGGTGGTGTCCAGCTCCTTGTGGATCACCTCCAGCGCGCGGGTGACGCCCGCCTCGCCCATCGCGCCCAGCCCGTAGACGAAGGCGCGGCCGATATAGGTGCCCTTCGCCCCCAGCGCCAGCGCCTTGAGCACGTCCTGGCCCGAGCGGATGCCGCCGTCGAAATGCACCTCGACCTGATCGCCGACCGCGCGCACGATCCCGGGCAGCGCGCGGATCGAGGACAGCGCCCCGTCCAGCTGCCGCCCGCCATGGTTCGACACGACGATCGCATCGGCGCCGACATCGGCGGCCCTGCGCGCGTCCTCCTCGTCGAGGATGCCCTTCAGGATCAGCTTGCCACCCCATTGCTCCTTGAGCCGGCGCACCTTGTCCCAGTCGAGCGAGGGGTCGAACTGCTCGGCCGTCCAGTCGGTCAGCGACGAGGCATCGCTCACGCCCTTGGCATGGCCCACGATATTGCCGAAGAACCGCCGCTTGGTGCCCAGCATCTCCAGCCCCCAGCCCCATTTGGTGGCAAGGTTCGCCATCGTCCGCAGCGTCGGCTTGGGCGGGGCGGACAGCCCGTTTTTCAGGTCCTTGTGTCGCTGGCCTAGGATTTGCAGATCCAGCGTCAGCACCAGCGCCGAACAGCGCGCATCTTTCGCCCGTTGCAGGATGCGCGCCACGAAATCCTCGTCGCGCATGACGTAAAGCTGGAACCAGAAGGGTTTTGTCGTGTGCGCTGCCACATCCTCGATGGAACAGATCGACATCGTCGACAGCGTGAAGGGCACGCCGAATTTCTCGGCCGCGCGCGCCGCCTTGATCTCGCCATCGGCCGATTGCATCCCCGTCAGCCCGACCGGGGCCAGCGCCACGGGCATCGCCACGTCCTGCCCGATCATGGTCGAGGCGGTCGAGCGCCCCTCCATGTCCACCGCGACGCGCTGGCGCAGCCGGATCCCGGCAAAGTCCGACACGTTGTCGCGGAATGTCTGCTCGGTCCAGCTTCCGGATTCGCAGTAATCGTAGAACATCCGCGGCGCGCGGCGGGCATAGATGCGGCGCAGGTCCTCGATGGTGGTGATGACGGGCATCGCGCGTCTCCCTGAGATTGGTCAAGGCGATTTACCAATCGGACCGGCGGCCCGCAACGCTCTTGGCGCTTGCGGGCGCGGCATGCTTCGGCCTAGCTGGGTCCATGAGCGATGTGCTGATCGCCTTTCTGGCCGCGCTGGCCGCAGGTCTGATGACCGGGGTGGGGGCCTTGCCGGTCCTGTTCGGTCGCACCGTCTCGCGCCGGGCCAACGACACGATGCTGGGCTTTGCCGCGGGCGTCATGCTGTCGGCCTCGTTCTTCTCGCTGATCCTGCCGGGGATCGAGGCGGCGGAGACGCTTTATGGCAGCGTCCCCATCGCGGCGCTGATCGCGGGGGGCGGCATCGCGCTGGGTGCGCTGGCCGTGGCGGCCCTGAACGAATTGGTGCCGCATGAACATTTCTTCGCCGGCCGCGAGGGCGCCGAGGCCGCGGCGCTGGCCCGGATCTGGCTGTTCGTCTTCGCCATCACGATCCACAACATCCCCGAAGGCATGGCCGTGGGCGTGGCCTTCGGCGCGGGCGATCTGGCCAAAGGAATGCCGCTGGCAATCGGCATCGGGTTGCAGAACGCGCCCGAGGGGCTGGCGGTCGCGCTGGCGCTGCGCGCCCATGGCTACCGGCGCGGAACGGCTTTCCTGATCGCGCTGGCCACGGGCCTCGTGGAACCGCTGGGCGGTGCTGTCGGCGCCGCGGCGGTCGCGGTCTCGGCCCATCTGCTGCCCTGGGGGCTGGCCTTCGCGGCGGGGGCGATGATCTACATCATCAGCCACGAGATCATCCCCGAAACCCATCGCCATGGCCGCCAGAACCGGGCGACCCTTGGGCTGACGATCGGGCTGATCCTGATGATGGTGCTGGACGTGACGCTGGGCTGATCCCTGCACCCCAAGGGCGTGCCCGAGGCGTGCCAGACCCGTTTCACGATTATTCACGATTCTGGCCAAATTCCTACCCAAAGACCTGCCTAGCCTCGTTCTTGGTGTGCGAGGTATACAATGGTCAGGAAACTCATCCCCATTCTGGTGGGGTTACTCATGCTGTCGACTCCGGTCATGGCTCAGAAGGCGGGCGTTGGCGCCTGGGAAAACCCGAGCTACACGATGATCCGCTGGATCGAGGATGCGCCGGGGCTTGGCTGGTATTACAACTGGCGGACCGACCAGATCTGGTCGCGCCAGAAGCAGCGGCGCGATGTGGACTTCGTGCCGATGATCCACGGGGCCAAGGACGTGAACAAGCCGATCAAGTCGGATCGGCGGGTCACCACGCTTCTGGGCTTCAACGAGCCTGACGGCTATGGCGGCGATCACCAGGCGGGAATGACGGTGGCCGAGGCCATCGCGCTCTGGCCCAGGCTGCAGGCGCGCGGGCTGAGGCTTGGCAGCCCGGCGACCACGCGCGACCAGACGCTGGGGCCGAATTCCTGGCAGCGCCGCTTCATGTCCGAAATCGAGCGGCGCGGGATGCGGGTAGATTTCATGGCGGTCCACTATTACACGACCGATGGCGATGTCGAGGCGTTCCGCCGCTGGCTGATCCAGGTGCATCGCGAATATCGCCGGCCGATCTGGGTGACCGAATTCGCCTATATCGACTGGAACCGCCCGCGCGCCGCCAGCTACGAGCGCAACGCCGCCTTTGCCCAGGAAGCGATGCGGATGATGGAGGGGCTGCCCTTCGTCGAACGCTATGCCTGGTTCGCGGCCAATCCCTATCCCTGGGGCGGCAGCGCGCCGAAGATCAACCTGGTCGACGACCGGCTCAGACCCACCCCGGTCGGCCGGGCCTATGAAAGCGCGATGGCCGCCTTCGCCAGCATCGAGGTCGCCAGCGCCGACTGAGCGCACTGACCGCGCCCCGCAAAGGGCGCGGTCATCCCAGCGGGCCGGTCCGGTAAAGCCGGATCTTCAGCCCGCCATGGGGAATGGGCGGCCCGTTCGGGCCGAAGGGCAGGCCGGTCGCGCGGGCAAGTTGCGGCTCGCTGGTCACGATCCCGACCCGCCAGCCCGCGAACCGCGTCCTCAGAACCTCGCCCAGCGTTCCGTAAAGCGGATAAAGCGCCTTGGCATTGCCGATCCGCCCGCCATAGGGCGGGTTCACCATGACCAGCCCGGCCGGGCCCTCGGGCGGGGTCAGCGCGGCGATGGGCTGACAGGTGAAACAGGTCAGCGCGGCAATACCCGCCCGGTCCGCATTGGCCCGGCTGGCCGCGATGGCGCCCTGATCGCGGTCGAACCCGTGGAACCGCAGATCGGGCGGGGCAGGGGCGGGCGCCGTGCGCATCGCCTCCCAGGCGGCCGGATCGAAGCCCGCGAACGCCTCGAAGGCAAAGCCGCGGCTGCGGCCCGGCGCCAGCCCCGCCGCGATCTCGGCCGCCTCGATCACGAAGGTGCCCGAGCCGCACATCGGATCGACCACCGGCTCGCCGCCATTGTATCCGCATTGGCGCAGGAACAGCGCGGCCAGCGTCTCGCGCAGCGGCGCCTTGCCCACCTCCTGCTTGTGGCCGCGCCGGTGCAACGGCTCGCCCGAACTGTCCAGGCTGATCGTGCAAAGATCGTCTTCGATCCGCACCAGCACGCGGATCGCGGTGTCACCCTCGGCCGCAACCGGCGCGCCCAGCGTCTCGGCGATGGCCCGCTCGACCCGCTGCGCCGCCGCCCCCGCATGATAGATCCGCGAGGCCCGGCAGGTGGCTTCCACCCGAACCGGTCGATCGGGGTGCAGCATCTCGGCCCAGGGCACCCGCCGCGCGCGCTTGTCGAGCTGGGCCAGATGCAGCGCGCGGAAGGCCGCGATCCGCACCAGCACCCGCCCCGCGCCGCGCAGCCACAGATTGGCCCGCCAGATCTCGGGCCAGCCGCCGCGCGATGACACGCCGCCCGGGCCGGGGACGACATCGCGAAAGCCCAGCGCGCGCGCCTCCTCGGCCAGCACATGCTCAAGCCCCGGCGGGGCAACCAGAAAGATGTCCAGATCGGCTTGGGGTTCCATGCCGCCTGCTTACCCTGCCTTCGCGACCGCCGCGACCGCGATTTCGGCTTTTCCCACGCCTGTTGCCGGGGCTGGCCGGGTTTCCGCCGCGCGCTGGCGGGTGCCTCAATTCCCGGCATCCCCCGACACGGTGCGTCCCGACGCCGGGCCGAGACATCGAAGCGGTTTACAGCCCCCGCAAAACCGTCTTTGCTGCCGCTCGACCCTTCCCGCGCGAGACATCATGGCCATCACCGCAAGCATCCGTCACCTGACGCATTACCGCTATGACCGGCTCGTCAGCCTGGGCCCGCAGGTGATCCGCCTGCGGCCTGCGCCGCACAGCCGGACGCGGGTGATCTCGCACAGCCTGAAGGTCAGCCCCGAAGGCCATTTCGTGAACCACCAGCAGGACCCCTACGGCAACTGGCTGTCGCGCTTCGTGTTTCCCGAACCGGTGCGGGAACTCAGGATCGAGGTGGACCTTGTGGCCGACATGACGGTCTACAACCCCTTCGACTTCTTCGTGGACGAAGCCGCCGAGACCTGGCCCTTCGACTATCCCGTCGATCTGGTGGATGACCTGTCGATCTACCGGGTGCCCGAACGCGCCGGCCCGCTCTTGTCCGTATTCCTTGTCACCATCCCGCGCGAACCCGTGCGGACGGTCGATTTCGTGGTGGACCTGAACGCGCGGCTGCAACGCGAGATCGCCTACGTGATCCGGATGGAGCCGGGCGTGCAGACCCCCGAGGACACGCTGCGCGTGAAATCGGGCTCGTGCCGGGACAGCTCGTGGCTGATGGTGCAGGTGCTGCGGCATCTGGGTCTCGCCGCGCGCTTCGTCTCGGGCTATCTCATTCAGCTCAAGCCTGACCTCGTGGCGCTGGACGGCCCGCCCGGCACCGATCACGACTTCACCGACCTGCATGCGTGGTGCGAAGTCTACCTGCCCGGCGCGGGCTGGATCGGGCTGGACCCGACCAGCGGGCTTCTGACCGGCGAAAGCCACGTGCCGCTGGCCGCGACGCCGCATTACCGCAACGCCGCGCCGATCACCGGCATGGCGTCCTATGCCGAGGTCGATTTCACCTTCCACATGGAGGTGCACCGCACCGCCGAACATCCCCGCATCACCAAGCCCTTCTCGGACGAGGCATGGGACGCGCTCGACGCGCTGGGCCATCAGGTCGATGCCGCGATCCGCGCAGGCGACATGCGGCTGACGATGGGGGGCGAGCCCACCTTCGTCTCGATCGACGATTTCGAATCGGAGGAATGGAACATTGCCGCCGTAGGCCCGATGAAGCGCGGGCTGGCCGACCAGTTGATCCGGCGGCTGCGGGACCGGTTCGCGCCCGGCGGCTTCCTGCATTACGGGCAGGGCAAGTGGTATCCGGGCGAGACGCTGCCGCGCTGGACCTTCTCGCTCTACTGGCGCCGCGATGGCAAGCCGATCTGGAAGAACCCGGACCTGATCGCCGAGGAAACGGCGCAGACCGGGGCGGGGCCCGAGGAGTCCGACAGGCTTCTGAAGGGCATCGCCGAACGGTTGGGGCTCGAACCCGAAATGGTGCTGCCCGCCTACGAGGATCCGGCGGAATGGATCATCAAGGAAGGCAGCCTGCCCGAGAACGTGACGCCCGAGAACTCGAAACTGAAGGACCCCGAGGAACGCGCCCGCATCGCCCGCGTCTTTGCCCGCGGCCTGACGAATCCCGCGGGCCATATCCTGCCGATCCAGCGCTGGCAGGCGCAGGCGACCGGGCGGCGCTGGCGGTCGGAACGCTGGACGATGCGGCGGGGCAAACTGTTTCTCGTGCCGGGCGACAGCCCGGTGGGATACCGGCTGCCGCTGGGCAGCCTGCCCCATGTGCCGCCGGCGCAGTTTCCCTATACCTATGTCACCGATCCCACCATCGACCGCGGCCCGCTGCGCGATTTCGACGAAGCCGACCGCGCCGCCGCGGCGCGTGTGGCCGCGGCCAGCCCCGGCCACGCCCAGCCCGTGGCGCGCTTCACCGAGGGCGGCGCGGTGCAGGACGTGCGCGAACAGGAACTTGGCACCGGCACCGTGCGCACCGCGCTGTCGGTCGAACCGCGCGACGGGCGGCTTTGCGTGTTCATGCCCCCCGTGGAGGATGCCGAGGATTACCTCGACCTCGTCGCCGCGGCCGAGGCGACCGCCGCCGAGATGGGCCTGCCGGTGCATATCGAGGGCTACGCGCCGCCGCACGACCCGCGCCTGAACGTCATCCGCGTGGCCCCCGACCCCGGCGTGCTGGAGGTCAACGTCCACCCCGCCACCGATTGGGACGACTGCAAGGCGATCACGCTGGGCGTCTACGAAGAGGCGCGGCTGACGCGGCTGGGCGCCGACAAGTTCATGGTCGACGGCAAGCATTGCGGCACGGGGGGCGGCAACCACGTTGTCGTGGGCGGCGCCACGCCCAACGACTCCCCCTTCCTGCGCCGGCCGGACCTGTTGCGCTCGCTGATCCTCTACTGGCAGCGGCACCCCAGCCTGTCCTATCTGTTCTCGGGGCTGTTCATCGGCCCCACCAGCCAGGCGCCGCGGATCGACGAGGCCTGCCATGACAGCCTGTACGAGCTGGAAATCGCGCTGAGCCAGTTCCCCGATCCGGGCGAAGGCCCCGCACCCGCGCCGTGGCTGGTGGACCGGCTTCTGCGCAACATCCTGATCGACGTCACCGGCAACACCCACCGGACCGAGCTTTGCATCGACAAGCTCTATTCCCCCGACGGGCCGACCGGGCGTCTGGGCCTGCTGGAATTCCGCGGCTTCGAGATGCCGCCCGATGCGCGGATGAGCCTTGCGCAACAGGTGCTGATCCGCGCCATCCTCGCCCGGCTCTGGCTGAACCCCCTCAAGGGCAAGCCGGTGCGCTGGGGCACGGAACTGCATGACCGTTTCATGCTGCCGCATTTCGTCTGGGCCGATTTTCTGGGCGTCCTGCGTGACCTCACCGATCACGGCTTCGCCTTCCGGTCCGAATGGTACGAGGCGCAGCAGGAATTCCGCTTCCCGTTCTGCGGCGAGGTCGAATACGAAGGCGTGCATCTGGAACTGCGGCAGGCGCTGGAGCCTTGGCATGTGCTGGGCGAACGCGGCGCCATCGGCGGCACGGTGCGTTACACCGACAGTTCGGTGGAACGGATGCAGGTGAAGCTGTCCACCTCGAACCCGGGCCGCTACATCGTCGCCTGCAACCGCCGCGCGGTGCCCTTGCACCAGACCGGGACCAGCGGCACCGCCATCGGCGGCGTGCGGTTCAAGGCGTGGCAGCCCGCCGAGGCGCTGCACCCGGTGCTGCCGGTCAACGCGCCGCTGACCTTCGACATCTTCGACACCTGGTCGGGCCGGGCGCTGGGCGGGTGTACCTATCACGTCGCGCACCCGGGCGGGCGCAGCTACGACACCTTCCCCGTCAACGCCAACGAGGCCGAGGCGCGGCGGCTGGCGCGGTTCGAGAAGATGGGCCACACGCCCGGCAGCTACTGGCCCGCGCCCGAAAACCCCCACCCGGAATTCCCCATGACGCTTGACCTGCGCCGGGGGCCGGGTCTGTGACATGAACGCGACCGATCACGCCCCGGACGACCTGGCCGCCGCGCTCTTGCAGGGCTATCAGCCGCCCTCCGGCGTGGCCGACGAGCTGTTGCAGCCCGATGGCCGCGTGCGGCCGGTCTGGCAGCCGCTGATCGACCTGCTGGCCGGGCAGACGCCGGACGAGCTTGCCCAGCGCTTTGCCCGGGGCGATCAGCACCTGCACGATACCGGCGTCTACTACCGCCAGCACAGCTCGGGCGGCTCGACGCTGCGCGACTGGCCGCTCAGCCACATCCCCGTGATGATCGCCGCCGAGGAATGGCAGCGGCTCTCCGAGGGGCTGATCCAGCGTGCGGACCTTCTGGAACATGTGATGGCCGATCTCTACGGGCCGGGCGATCTGGTGGCGGACGGGCTGCTGCCCGCCGAACTGGTCGCGCGCAATCCCGAATGGCTGCGTCCCATCGTGGGCATGCGGCCCCGCTCGGGCCATTTCCTGCATTTCCTGGCCTTCGAGGTCGGCCGCTCGCCGGACGGATCCTGGCTGGTGCTGGGCGACCGGACGCAGGCGCCCTCGGGCTCGGGTTTCGCGCTGGAAAACCGGATGGCCACGACCCGGGTATTTCCCGACCTCTTTCCCAACGCCAATGTCCGCCGTCTGGCCGGGTTCTTCCGGGCGTTTCGCGACGCGATGAACGGGCTGCGCGGCGAAAGCGCCAGCCGGGTGGCGATCCTGACGCCGGGCCAGCATACCGATACCTATTTCGAGCATGCCTATATCGCGCGCTATCTGGGCTTCCTGCTGCTGGAATGCGAGGATCTCAAGGCCGAACAGGGCAGGCTGACGGTGCGCACCATCGACGGCCCGCAGCCGGTCAGCGTGCTGTGGCGGCGGCTCGATTCGCGCTTTGCCGATCCGCTGGAACTGGACGAAAGCTCGGCGCTGGGCACGCCGGGCATGGTCGCCGCACTGCGCGCGCAGGAACTGACCATGCTGAACTGCCTCGGCTCCGGTGTGCTCGAGGCCCGCGCGATGATGGCCTTCCTGCCGCGGATCTGCGAACGGCTGACCGGCCAGCCGCTGAAGATCCCCAATATCGCGACCTGGTGGTGCGGACAGACGGCAGAGCGGGGATTCGTCTACGACAACCTGCAACGCATGATGATCGGGCGGGCGCTGTCGACCGATCTGCCCTTCGAGGTCGATGCCCTGACCGCACTGGGCGGCGATTTCCGCGGCTCTGCGCAAAAGCCCATCGGCGACTGGCTCGAGACGGATGGCGCCAACCTGGTCGGGCAGGAGGCGGTGACGCTGTCCACCACGCCCGCGATGATCGGCACCGACCTGGTGCCGCGGCCGGCGCTGATCCGGGTCTTCCTGGCGCGAACCCCCGAGGGCTGGACCGTGATGCCGGGCGGCTATGCCAGGATCGGGCGCACCGAGGATCCGACGGCGCTGTCGATGAAGAATGGCGGCTCGGTCGCCGATGTCTGGGTGGTCAGCGACGCCCCCGTGATTGCCGAAAGCCTTTCCTTGCGGCAGGACGGCCCCTTCGTGCGCCGCCTGCCGGGCGTGCTGCCAAGCCGCGCGGCGGACAATCTCTACTGGCTGGGCCGCTATGTCGAACGGGCCGAGGCGCGGGTGCGCGAGCTGCGCGCCTATCACCTGCGGCTCGAGGAGGTCGGCCATCGCGAGATGCCGCTGATCGACCATCTGGAACGCTATCTCGAGGGCTTCGGCGTCGATCCGGACGAGCCGGTGCCCATGGCCGTGCTGGAACTCTTCGACGCCGCGCAGGGCTGCGCGGGCAAGGTGCGCGACCGGTTCTCGACCGATGGCTGGCACGCGCTGACCGATCTGGCCTTTACCGCGCGCGGCATGTTCAACCGGGTGCGCCCGGGCGACGAGGCCGCGCGGCGGATGACCGAGCTGTTGCGCAAGCTCGCGGGTTTTGCCGGGCTCGTGCATGACAACATGTTCCGCTTTGCCGGCTGGCGCTTCCTGACCATGGGGCGCGCGCTGGAACGGGCCGACCAGATGCTGTCGGCGCTGGCCGCCCTCACCGATCCGGCGGCGCCGCCGGGCAGTCTGGATGTCGCCATCGAGGTTGGCGACAGCGTGATGACCCATCGCCGCCGCTATCCCATGGCCAGCGGCTGCAACACCGTCATCGACCTTCTGGCGCTGGACGCGGACAACCCGCGCTCCGTGCTGTTCCAGCTCGACGTCCTGCGCGAGCAGGAGGCGATGCTGACCCGCACCCGCGAAGGCGGCGCGATGAGCGATCTCGCCCGGCGAATCCTGCTGGTGCATACCGACCTGTCGGTGGCCGCCCCCGACGCCATGACGCCCGCCCGGCTGCTGGAGACCCGCGGGGCGATCCGGGACATCTCTGTCGCGCTGACCGCGCGCTACCTGAGTTGAGCGCCATGGCGACCGACTACGACATCAGGCTGGAAATCACCTACAGCTACGAGGCCCCCGCCGGGTCCAGCCGCACGCTTCTGCGGATGCTGCCGCTCAGCAACGCGGTGCAGCAACTGATCTCGGGCCGCGTCTCGACCGATCCCGATCCCGATTTCCGCCGGGACGGGGCCGATTTCTTCGGCAATGCCACCTCCGAGATTGCCCATGACCGTCCCCTGACCGAGATCGCATTCCGCTTTGCCGGCCGCGTGCGGCGGTCGGGCGGCATGCCCGGGCTCGACCTGTCGACCGACCTGGGCAGGCTGGGCGAGGAGATCGCGGCGATCCGGGGCATCGGCCCGCAGGTGCCGCATCATTTTCTCGGCGCGTCCGAACGTATCCGCCACGAGCCCAGGATCGCGGCCTTCGCCGGGGCGCTGGTCGCGCCGGACATGTCGGCGCTGGCCGCGACCCGCGCCATCGCGCACGAACTGCATGAAAGGTTCGAGTTCGACCCCGAGGCCACCGAGGTCACGACCCCGCCCATCGCCGCCTTCGAGGCACGCCGCGGCGTCTGCCAGGACATCAGCCATGTCACGATCGCCGCGCTGCGGGCGGTCGGCATTCCGGCGGGCTATGTCAGCGGCTTCCTGCGCACAAGGCCCCCGCCGGGCCAGCCCCGGCTGGAAGGCGCGGACGCGATGCATGCCTGGGTGCGTGCCTGGTGCGGCGCCGAGACCGGCTGGATCGAGATCGACCCGACCAACGACCTGCTGGTGGGCACCGATCATGTCGCCGTCGCCATCGGACGCGATTACGCCGATGTCGCGCCGGTCCGCGGCTCGCTCAGGTCCGAAGGCACCCACACGACCTCGCACAAGGTCGACGTGATCCCCTGCGCGGGGCGGTCCGGCTGAGCCTTCCGGCACCGGCTCCGGCCTTGCGCCGGTGACGCGCGGTTGCCGCGTCAGCGGCCAAATCAGGCCGGATTTTCATGGGAAATAAACCTCCGGAAGACATGACGGCGCCGGACGCTGTCGCAAGGATCAGGAATGCTGCACAAACATCTCTCGCTGAAGGCCCTGCTGGCGCTGGGCACCGGTTTCCTGTTTCTCGCGCTCTGCATCGCCCAGTCGGCGGTTCTGCTGCACCAATCCGCGCAGGCGATGCATGAAGCGGCGCTCGGCCGCCAGGCGGCCTCGCTGCGAATCGTCATCGACCAGTTCCGGTCCGGCTTCGACGGGCTCGAGGTTTCGACCGCCGCGGACGGCACCGTGCAACGGGTCACCTGGGATCGGGTTCCCGTGCTTGAGGATCACGCGGCCATCGACCGCGCCGGTGCGATCTCGGGCGAGACCGCGACGCTCTTCGCCTGGGACGCGGCCCGGCAAGATTTCGTGCGCGTCACCACCAACATCCGCAAGGACGATGGCACCCGCGCGGTCGGCACGGTGCTGGGGCGCGACAATCCCGTCCATGCCGCGATGCTGAAGGGACAGGCCTTTTCCGGCGCGGCGACGATCCTGGGCAAGCCCTACCTCACCCTCTACCAGCCCATCGTCTCCTCCGCGGGCGAGGTTCTGGGGGTCTTCTATGTCGGCATCGACCGCAGCCGGATCGACAGCGCGATTGCCGCGCAACGACGTGCCGGCCTGATCGCGTCGACGCTGCTGATCACGCTGGGCATGGGGCTGCTGCTGGGGCTGCTGACCGTCCTGTTCCGGCCGCTTCCCGCCCTTGGCCAGGCATTCGAACGCATGGCGGGCGGCGATCTGGACACCGGGGTGCCCCATGCCGACCGCCGGGACGAGATCGGCGCGATCGCCCGCAGCGCGGATGAGTTTCGGGAGAAACTCGCCGCGGCCCGCCTTCTCGACGCAGAGGCACGGCAACGCCAGCAGGAGGGCGCCGAGGTGGTGCAGATCCTGCGCGGCGGGCTGGAGCGTCTTGCCGCAGGCGATCTGACCCATCCGATCGAGACGCCCTTCCCCGCCGATTACGAAGGGCTGCGGGCCGATTTCAACGCCACGATCGACCGGCTGAACGACCTGATCGGATCGATGATCGACAATTCCGCCGAGATCCGCACCCGCGCAGGCGAAATCCGGTCGGCCTCCGAGGATCTGTCGCACCGGACCGAGAACCAGGCGGCGACGCTGGAGGAGACGGCGGCGGCGCTGGACGAGCTGACCTCGAGCGTGCGCTCGGCGGCCGACAGCGCGGCCGAGGTCGAGGGCGTTGTGC
>NZ_JAMYDV010000005.1 GCF_024128855.1 Rhodovulum tesquicola | reverse complement strand
GACTACATCGAGCGCTTCTACAACCCGCGCAGACGGCATTCGAAACTGGGCTACATCAGCCCCATGGAGTTCGAGGCCCGCGCTATGCTAGCTTAACCTGCTGTCCACGAAACCGGCAGCAGGCCATCGCCGCCGGCCATCCGCAAGGCCGACTGGACGAGTTGCTCCCGTGGAATTACCAGCCGTCAACCTGAAAACCGGGTGGCCGTCCAACGACGCTTACGTTCAAACTACAGGATCTGGATCCGATCCGGCTCCGCCCGCCCCGAGTTGTTCAGGAATCCGCCTGAGTTTTTATTTCAGTTTTCGCTAAGAAAGGCCCGCTTCGGCGGGCCTTTTTTCATACATACTCCGCGACGGGAGGATTTTTGGCCCGAATTGGGAGAAATTTTACCCCGACGGTCCCATACGCCCGTTGAAAAGAAAGGACTTTCTGGGGCGATCGGGAAGAACTATGATCGCAGGGACACGCAGTGCCTTGTGCAGCGCCTCCCCAGATAATCGGTGCAGCATGTAGTGGATGAGCGCAGCCTGCGTCTTGAACGCATCACCCTGGCTGGAGCGGATGTCCGCAAGTTGGCGTCGTGATAAGTGGCTCGGCTGGATATCCGGCCGACCACGATCCGTTGCCCATGACCAGTTCAAAAGTTCCTGGTGGTCCGAGCCGCTATTCCACCGTCACCGATTTCGCGAGGTTCCGCGGCTGGTCCACGTCGGTACCCTTGGCCACCGCCGTGTGATAGGCCAGAAGCTGGGCGGGCAGCGCATAGAGGATCGGCGCGAATAACTCGGGCACCTCGGGCATCACCAGCGTCTGCCAGACGCCGTGCCCCGCCTCGGCCGCGCCGCGCGCATCGGTCACCAGCAGCACCTTGCCGCCGCGGGCCATCACCTCCTGCATGTTCGACACGGTCTTGTCGAACAGCCGGTCATGGGGGGCCATCACGATCACCGGCACGGTCTTGTCCACCAGCGCGATGGGGCCGTGTTTCAACTCGCCGCTCGCATAGCCCTCGGCGTGGATATAGCTGATTTCCTTGAGCTTCAGCGCGCCCTCAAGGGCCAGCGGATACATCGCGCCGCGGCCCAGGAACAGGACGTCCTTGGCCTCGGACAGCTGGCGGGCGATGGTCTCGACCCGCGGTTCGGTGGCCAGCGCGGCGTTCAGCCGACCGGGCATCGAGCGCAGATCCTCAACATGCCGGGCCAGCCCGACCTCATCCAGCACCCCGCGCTGGCGCGCGGCCTCGAGCGCGACAAGCGCCAGGACGGCCAGCTGGCAGGTGAAGCCCTTGGTCGAGGCCACCGAGATCTCGGCGCCTGCAAGGATCGGCAGCGCGAGGTCGCTTTCCCGCGCGATCGAGCTTTCGGCGACATTGACGACCGAGACGATGCGCTGTGCCTTTCCGGCACAATAGCGCAGCGCGGCAAGCGTGTCGGCGGTTTCGCCCGACTGACTGACGAACACGGCCACCGTGCCTTCGGGGATCGGCGGCTCGCGATAGCGGAATTCCGACGCGATATCGACATCGACGGGCAGGCCCGCCAGTTGCTCGATCCAGTATTTCGCCGTCATGCAGGCCAGATAGGCGGTGCCGCAGGCGACCATCGTCAGGCGGCTGACGCGGGTGAAGTCGATGCCGCCGCCGGGCAGGACGATCTCGCCGCTTTCGCTGATGTAGTGGCGCAGCGCGTCGCCCATCACGCTGGGCTGTTCGGCGATTTCCTTGGCCATAAAATGCTTGTAGCCGGCCTTTTCCACCCGGGTCGCGTCGATCTCTATGGTGCGGATCTTGCGGTTCACGGGACGGCCCTGATCGTCGAAGAACTGGGCGCCCGCGCGGGTAACGATGGCGCGGTCGCCTTCCTCCAGGTAGGTGATCCGGTGCGTCAGCGGCGCCAGCGCGATGGCGTCCGAGCCCACGAACATCTCGCCCTCGCCATGGCCCACGGCCAGCGGGCTGCCCTTGCGGGCGGCGATCATCAGGTCGTTCTCGCCCTCGAACAGGAACAAGAGCGCGAACGCCCCTTCGAGCCGTTCAAGCGTGCGTTCGGCCGCCTCGCGCGGGGCAAGCCCCTGATCGAGGAAGACCTGCGCCAGATGCGCGACCGTCTCGGTGTCGGTGTCGCTTTCGAAGCCTGCGCCCTGCGCCACCAGCTCCTCGCGCAGCGTGCGGAAATTCTCGATGATGCCGTTATGGACAACCGCGACCCGACGCGCGCGGTGAGGATGGGCGTTGGCGACCGTGGGCGCGCCATGAGTTGCCCAGCGGGTGTGCCCGATGCCCGACTTGCCCGCCAGCGGATCATGCACCAGAAGGTCCGAGAGGTTCACCAGCTTGCCCACCGCGCGCCGACGATCCAGCTTGCCCGCGTTGATCGTGGCAATGCCCGCGCTGTCATAGCCGCGGTATTCCAGGCGTCTCAGCGCCTCGACGAGGATGGGGGCGACCTCGTGATCGCCCAGAATGCCGACAATTCCGCACATGAGTTCAATTCCCTTTGCGCCGGGCCTTTTCGGCCCGCAATCTTTCAAACAGTTTCGCCGCCAGCCCCGGCTTGTTGTCCTGCCGCGCCCGACCCAGCGCCAATGCGCCATCCGGCACGTTCGAGGTGATGACCGATCCGCTGGCGGTCATCGCGCCTTCGCCGATGCGGACCGGGGCCACCAGCATCGTGTCGGAACCGATGAAGGCGCGCGCGCCGATCTCGGTATGGTGCTTGAAGACGCCATCGTAATTGCAGGTGACGGTGCCCGCGCCGATATTGGCCTCTGCGCCGACGGTCGCATCGCCGATGTAACTCAGGTGGTTGATCTTGGCGCCCTCGGCCACCAGCGCGTTCTTGACCTCGACGAAATTGCCGACGCGCACGTCTTCGGACAGTTCCGCGCCCGGGCGCAGCCGGGCAAAGGGGCCGACGACCGCGCCGCGGCTGACATGGGCGCCTTCGAGATGGCTGAACGCGCGGATATGGGCGCCGGATTCGACGGTGACGCCGGCGCCGAAGATCACGTTGGGCTCGATCAGGGCATCGCGGCCGATCACGGTGTCATGGGCGAAGAACACGGTTTCCGGCGCGACCAGCGTGACGCCGTTTTCCAGCGCCTCGGCGCGGGCACGGGCCTGGAACGCCGCCTCGGCCCGGGCCAGATCGGCGCGGGAATTGACGCCCAGCGTCTCGGCCTCGTCACAGACCACGATGCCCGCAGAAAGGCCCCGCGCGCGCGCCAGTCCGACGATATCGGTCAGGTAGTACTCGCCCGCGGCATTGTCGTTGCCGACCGCGTCGATCAACTCGAACAACAGCGCGCAATCCGCTGCGATCACGCCGGAATTGCACAGCCCTATGGCCTGTTCCTCCGGGGTTGCGTCCTTGAATTCCACGATCGTGTCCAGCGCGTCGCCCGCCATGACCAGCCGCCCGTACCGGCCCGGATCGGCCGGTTCGAAGCCCAGCACGACAACCGCATGGCGCGCGCGCGCCTCGGCCATCGCCTCAAGCGTTTCGGGCCGGATGAAGGGGGTGTCGCCGTAAAGCACGATGGCATCGCCCGTGAACCCGTCCAGCACCGCGCGCGTCTGTGCCACCGCATGCGCTGTGCCCAGCTGTTCCTGCTGAACGACGACCGCAACATCCGGGTCGATGTCCAGTACCGCAGCGCGCACCGCGTCGGCGCCATGGCCCGCCACGATCACTGTGCGCTCGGGCGCAAGCGCGGCACCGGCCGCCATGGCATGCGCGATCAGCGGCGCGCCCGCCACCTCGTGCAGCACCTTGGGGCGGTCGGACTGCATCCGCGTGCCCTGGCCCGCGGCCAGGATGATCAGGGCTGTCGGCATGGGGCCTCTGCTCTTTCCTTTTGGTTGCATCCCTTTTATCGCGGATGCGTGGGCGCGCAACCGTCGCCCGGATCACTTGGCGTTTCGCTCTGTTTCAGGGCGCGCAACGGGCAGCGGGGGCACATGCGCACGGTCATCTTCGATCTCGACGGCACGCTCGCCGATACCAGCCGCGACCTGATCGACGCGGCGAATGCCTGTTTCGAGGATGTGGGGCTGGGCCTGCCGCTTGACCCGTTGCAGGACGCCACGACCGCCTTTCTGGGCGGGCGGGCGATGCTGCGGCTGGCGTTCCAGCGGCTGGGCGTGGCCGCGCCCGAGGCAGAGGTCGAGGCGCAGTTTCCCGTCTTCCTGGCCCATTACGCGCAGAACCTGGACCGGCATACGCGGATCTATCCCGGCGCCGTCGATGCGGTCGAGCGGCTGCGCAGCGCGGGCTACCGCGTGGGCATCTGCACCAACAAGCCCGAGGCGCTGGCCGAGGATCTGCTGGCGCGGCTGGGGGTGCGGGGCATGTTCGGCTCGCTGGTGGGCGCCGACACGCTGCCCGTGCGCAAGCCCGATCCGGCACCCTATCGCGCCGCGGTGGAACGTGCAGGGGGTGCGGTGCCGCTGTCGATCCTGATCGGCGACAGCGCAACCGACCGCAACACCGCGCGCGCTGCCGGCGTGCCCTGCGTGCTGGTCACCTTCGGCCCGGCCGCGGCTGAGATGCCCGCGCTGGAGCCCGAGGCGCTGTTGGCCGATTATGCCGAGCTGTTCGACCTGGCCGGGCGGCTGATTCCGCAGGCGGTGCCATGACCGACCGGTTCACCGGCAGCTTCACCCAGCAGGAGCCGATCCCCGACGAGGCGAGCGCGGCGGCCGTTGCGGTGATGCGGCATGGGCGGCTGCACCGCTACAACCTTGCCCCCGGCGAGGCGGGCGAGGTGACGGCGCTGGAACAGGACTTCGCGGCCTTCACCGGGGCGCGCTATTGCCTTGCGGTCGCCTCGGGCGGCTATGCGCTGGCCTGCGCGCTGCGGGCCTTGCAGGTCGAACCGGGCGAGGCGGTGCTGACCAATGCCTTCACGCTGGCCCCGGTGCCGGGCGCGATTGCCAGCCTTGGCGCGAGGCCGGTCTTCGTCGAGACGACCGAGGCGCTGACCATCGACCTTGCCCATCTGGAACGGCGGATCGAGGAAACCGACGCGCGGGTGCTGATGCTGTCCCACATGCGCGGCCATCTCTGCGACATGCCCTCGCTGATGGCGCTGTGTGACGGGGCAGGCGTCGCTGTCATCGAGGATTGCGCGCATACGATGGGCGCCGACTGGGCGGGCGTGCCATCGGGGCGGCATGGGGTGATGGGCTGCTATTCGACCCAGACCTACAAGCACATCAATTCGGGCGAGGGCGGGCTGATCGTCACCGACGATGCGGAACTTGCCGCCCGCGCGGTGCTGTTGTCGGGCAGCTACATGCATTTCGACCGCCACGGCGCCGCGCCCTCCGCCGAGGCGTTTGCCCGGCTTCTGGGCGAGGTGCCGAATGTCTCGGGCCGGATGGACAACCTGCGCGCCGCGATCCTGCGCCCGCAACTGGCCCGCCTGCCCGAACAGGTGGCGCGCTGGAACGGGCTTTACCGGGTGATCGAGGCGGGGCTGGCGGATGTGCCGGGGCTTGCGCTGATCGCGCGGCCGCCCGAGGAGGGGTTCGTCGGCTCGTCCTTCCAGTTCCGCCTGCCGGACTGGCCCGCGCCCCGGATCGAGGCGTTCCTGGCCCGCTGTGCCGCCCGGGGGGTCGAGCTGAAATGGTTCGGCGCCGCGCGCCCGCAGGGCTTCACATCGCGCTATGCCCATTGGACCTGGGCCGACCCGGACCCGCTGCCGCGGACCGACCGGGTGCTGGCGGGGCTGATCGACATGCGCCTGCCGCTGACCTTTTCGGAAGACGACTGCGCCCTGATCGCGCGCATCATCCGCGCCGAGGCAGGTGCAATCTGAACAGACCGCGAGGCCCGGGGCAGGGCACTGGACCTTGTGGCCCGCATGCGGCATATGTCGCATAGCACCACGCGGAGGATCCCATGGGCGTGATCGACGACCTTCTGAAATATGTCACCTGGTGGAACGCCGAAACGCTCGGCACGCGCCTGTTCACCGCCCGCCACGGCCAGAAGGTCGGCGAGGACGCACAGGGCAATGTCTTCTACCAGTCGAAGGACGGCACGCGGCGCTGGGTGATCTACAATGGCGAGGTCGAGGCCAGCCGCATTGCGCCGGACTGGCATGGCTGGCTGCACCACACCTATGCCGAGGCCCCGACCGAGAAGCCGCTTCCGCGCAAGTCTTGGGAAAAGCCGCATCAGGAGAATCTGACCGGCACGCCGCTGGCCTACGCCCCGCCGGGGTCGATCCGCAGGCCCGAGCCCGCCCCGCGGCGGGATTACGAGGCGTGGCAACCCGAATAGCACCATGGCCGAGAATACCACGACAGAGGTGATCACGGGCGGCGCGGTGCTGGCGCTGGCGGTGGGGTTCTTCCTGTACGCCAGCCAATCCACCGGCATCGGCGGCGCCGCGGGCAGCTATGAACTGACGGCAAGCTTCCGTTCGGTCGAGGGGGTCAATGTCGGCACCGATGTCCGGCTGGCCGGCGTCAAGGTGGGCACCGTCACCGCGCTTGAGCTGAACCCCCAGACCTTTCGCGCCGATGCCCGTTTCACCATGAAGAAGGGGATCGAACTGCCCGATGACAGCGCGGTTCTGGTTTCGACCGAGGGGCTTCTGGGCGGCACCTTTGTCGAGATCATCCCCGGCGGCTCGCCCTTCAACCTGTCGCCAGGCGACGAGATGCTGGACACCCAGGGCTCGGTCAGCCTGATCTCTCTGCTGATGAAGGTCTTTACCGCAACCGCCGACGAGGCGGGTCGATGACCGGCGGGCGGCTGGCCCTTGTCCTAATGCTGGTCGCCGCGCCTCTGGCGGCGCAGCAGGAACCCGTCTGGGATCCAGACAGCTGGACGACCGAGGGCTGGTCGGTCGGTCCGCTCGACGACCTGCCGCCGGGCGAGACGATGCTGAACGAGCAGTTGCTGGGCGAGCCACTGCCGACGATCGAGCAGGAAGACCCGCTTGTGATGCTGCCGGTCGCGCCCGACCCGCAGGCCGATCCGGCGATCCGGACCGAAACCGCGCAGGCGGGCGCGGTGCTGCGCGGGCTTGACCGGGTGTCGGGCGAGGTGGTCGATCTGGACCTTGCGCCTGGGCAGGGCGCGCGGGTGGGGCGGTTGCAGGTGATGCTGCGCGAATGCCGCTATCCTGCGGACAACCCGGCCTCTGACGCCTTTGCGCTGATCGAGATTTCCGACGAGACGGGGGTTTCGCGGCTGTTTTCGGGCTGGATGTTGGCGTCAAGCCCGGCGCTGAACCCGTTGGACCATGCCCGCTACGATGTCTGGGTCCTGCGCTGCAAGAGCGCCTGACCCGAGGCGGGCGTCTGGGGGCCGGTGAAATCCGCCTGCCCGGCCAGTGCCGCCCCAAGCTGCCGCATATAGGCGTCGCGGCCGATCTCGATGGCGCCGAGGCTTTGCAGATGCGGCGTCAGGAATTGCGCGTCGAACAGCTGGAAACCGCCCGCGCGCAGCCGGTCCACCAGATAGGCCAGCGCGATCTTTGACGCATCCGTGCGGCGCGAGAACATGCTTTCGCCGAAGAAGGCCGCGCCCAGCGTCACGCCATAGACCCCGCCGACCAGCGTGTCGCCCTCCCAGACTTCCAGCGAATGGGCGTGCCCCATCGCGTGCAGCTCGCGGTACAGCGCAAAGATCGTGTCGTTGATCCAGGTCTCGTCGCGGTCCGCGCAGCCCGCGACGACGCCTGCGAAATCGGTGTCGATGCAGGTCATGAAGGGATCGCGGCGGATATGCCGGGCGAGGCTCTTCGAGATGTGAAAGCCGTCGAGCGGAAAGATCCCGCGCCGCCGCGGCCGGACCCAGAAGACCTCCGGATCCTCGCGCGACTCCGCCATGGGAAAGATGCCCGCAGCATAGGCGTTCAGCAGAACCCGGGGCGTCAGTCTGTCGGCCGTCATTCCCTCGATCCCGGCGGGCCGGAGCGCGAGTCCGTCAGAGATCCGGCCCGGCCTCCAGCCAGCGTTCCAGCCAGTGGATGTTGTAATTGCCCTTCTGGATGTCAGGCTCCAGCAAGAGCGAGCGGAACAGCGGTGCCGTGGTGTCCACGCCATCCACGATCAACTCGCCCAGCGCCCGGTCAAGCCGCGCCAGCGCCTCGCCCCGATCGCGGCCATGCACGATCAGCTTGCCGATCAGGCTGTCGTAATAGGGCGGAATCGAATAGCCGTCGTAAAGCGCGGAATCCATCCTGACGCCCAGACCGCCGGGCGCGTGATAGGCGGTGATCCGGCCCGGGCAGGGGGCAAAGTTCGGCAGCCGCTCGGCATTGATCCGCACCTCGATCGCGTGCCCGTTCAGCACCAGATCATCCTGGTCGAAGGACAAGGGCCGCCCCTCGGCCACGCGGATCTGTTCGCGCACGAGATCCACGCCAAAGATCGCCTCGGTCACGGGATGTTCGACCTGCAAGCGGGTGTTCATCTCGATGAAGTAGAATTCGCCGTCTTCGTACAGGAACTCGATCGTGCCCGCGCCGCGATAGTTGATGCGCGCCACCGCGTCGGCACAGATCTTGCCGATCCGCGCCCGCGTCTCGGCGTCGATCGCGGGGCCGGGTGCCTCCTCCAGAACCTTCTGGTGCCGTCGCTGCAGCGAACAGTCCCGCTCGCCCAGATGCACCGCGCGGCCCTGTCCGTCGCCGAAGACCTGGATCTCGATATGGCGCGGCTTCTGCAGGTATTTCTCGATGTAGACCTCGTCATTGCCGAAGGCCGCCTTGGCTTCGGCACGCGCAGTCTGGAAGGCGCGTTCCAGATCGTCGGCGGTCTTGGCCAGCTTCATGCCCCGCCCGCCGCCGCCCGCGGTCGCCTTGACGATGACCGGATAGCCCATGTCTCCCGCAAGTTTCCGGGCGGTCTCGACATCGGGCACGCCGCCATCTGAGCCCGGCACGCAAGGAACCCCCAGCGCCTTCATCGTTTCCTTGGCGGTGATCTTGTCGCCCATCATGCGGATGTGCTCGGCCGAGGGGCCGATGAAGGTCAGGCCGTGATCCTCGACGATCTGCACGAAGCGGGCGTTCTCGGACAGGAAGCCATAGCCCGGATGGATCGCCTGAGCGCCCGTGATCTCGCAGGCCGAGATGATGGACGGGATCGACAGATAGCTTTCGGTGCCCGGCGGCGGGCCGATGCAGACGCTTTCATCGGCCATCCGCACATGCATCGCATCGGCATCGGCGGTCGAATGCACCGCGACCGAGCGGATGCCCATCTCGCGGCAGGCGCGGATCACGCGGAGCGCGATTTCGCCGCGGTTCGCGATCAGGATCTTGTCGAACATGCGCCGCCCGCCCTATTCGAGGATCATCAGCGGTGCGCCATATTCCACCGGGGCACCATCCTCGATCAGGATGCGCTTGACGGTGCCCGAGCGTGGCGCCGGGATGTGGTTCATCGTCTTCATGGCCTCGATGATCAGCAGCGTCTGGCCTTCGCTGACCGTGTCGCCGACCTTGACGAAGGCATCCGAGCCCGGTTCGGGTTGCAGATAGGCGGTACCGACCATGGGCGAAGTCACCGCGCCCGGATGCTGGGCGGGATCGTCCACGGGGGCGGTGGCGGGCGCGCTGGCCTGCGTGGCGGGCATGGCAAGGGGCGCGGGCGCGTGCATCACGGGGGCGGCCATCGGCGCGGGCAAGGACCGCGACACCCGCACGTCCAGCGAGTCGTCCTCGCCATATTCGCGCTTCACCTGAAGCTCGGTCAGGTCGTGTTCGCGCAGCAGTTCCGCCAGCGCCTGGATGAAGGCGACGTCCGCCTCGTGGGAAGTCTTGGTCATGCCTGTCCTCGATCGGTCGCGATCCGGCCCGTCGCGGGGCCGCCCGCTTCGTGAATTGGGCCGCTTATACGCGAGGGTCACCCCCATGGAAAGCGGGTGCGGCGGTTTTTGCCGATGGGGGCCTGCCGCCGTCTCTGCTCATTCCTTGGGCAGCATCCTCTGCCGCTCCGGCAAACCGGCCGTCTCTGCCACTACCTCGGAATTTACCGTTTGATAAAATCCGTTGCTGTGGCAGGCTGCACCGAAAAGGGAAGGCAGCAGGGAGGGCCGGAATGGCCAATACGCCACTTACCCCCGGGGTCGTTTCCGGGCGCCTCGCGCCCGAAGCCTACCGCGACAATTTCGCCGACAAGACGCCGCCTTTGACGGCGCATGAGGCACGGGTTGCCGCTGACCGCTGTTATTTCTGCCATGACGCGCCCTGCGTCGCGGCCTGTCCCACCGCCATCGACATCCCGCTCTTCATTCGAGAGATCGCGACCGGGGCGCCCAGGGCGGCCGCGCGGACGATCTTCGAGCAGAACATCCTGGGCGGCATGTGCGCCCGCGTCTGCCCGACCGAGCAGCTTTGCGAAGAGGTCTGCGTGCGTGAGGTGGCAGAGGGCAAGCCGGTCGAGATCGGCCGGCTGCAGCGTTATGCCACGGACACGCTGATGGCCGCGGGCGGGCACCCCTACACGCGGGGGCAGCCGACCGGCCGGCGGATCGCCGTGGTGGGGGCGGGGCCCGCGGGGCTGGCCTGCGCGCATCGTCTGGCGATGAAGGGGCACGCGGTCGACCTGTTCGACGCGAAGCCCAAGGCGGGCGGGCTGAACGAATACGGCATCGCCGCCTACAAGACGGTGGACGGCTTCGCCCAGGCCGAGGTGGATTGGCTGCTGGGGATAGGCGGCATCGCGGTCCACAACGGCAGGGCGCTGGGGCGTGACCTCTCGCTCGACGGGCTGCGGGGGGACTACGACGCGGTGTTCCTCGCGATCGGGCTGGGCGGCGTCAACGCGCTCCGCGCCGAGGGCGAGGAGAAATCCCATGTCCGCGACGCCGTCGACTTCATCGCGGATCTGCGGCAGGCCGACGACCTGTCGACCATCGCCGTGGGCCGCAACGTGGTGGTGATCGGGGGCGGCATGACGGCGGTGGATGCCGCGGTCCAGTCGAAACTGCTGGGCGCCGAGACGGTGACCATCGTCTACCGCCGTGGCCGCGACGCGATGAGCGCCTCGGAAGAGGAACAGAACCTCGCCGCGTCCAAGGGCGTGCGCATCGTCACCGGGGCCGCGCCCCTGCGCATCCTGGGCGAGGGCGCGGTCGAGGCGGTGGAATTCGCCTATACCCGCGAGACCGGGGCAGGGCTGGAGATGACCGACGAGACCTTCCGCATCCGGGCAGACCAGGTGTTCAAGGCGATCGGCCAGAGCCTCGAGGGCGCGCCCGAGGGGCTGGCGCTGTCGGGCCGCAAGATCGCCGTGACCGGGCCGGGGCGGACCAGCCTGCCGGGCGTCTGGGCCGGTGGCGATTGTGCGGCGGGCGGCGACGATCTGACCGTGACGGCGGTGGCCGAGGGCCGCGACGCCGCCGAGGACATCCATGCAACCCTGATGGCGGAGGGCTGAGCCATGGCCGACCTGAGAAACGATTTCGTGGGGATCAAGTCGCCGAACCCGTTCTGGCTGGCCTCGGCGCCGCCCACCGACAAGGAATACAACGTCGTGCGCGCGTTCGAGGCGGGCTGGGGCGGCGTTGTGTGGAAGACGCTGGGCGAGGACGGCCCGCCCGTGGTCAATGTCAACGGCCCCCGCTATGGCGCGATCTACGGGGCCGACCGGCGGCTTCTGGGGCTCAACAATATCGAACTGATCACCGATCGCCCGCTGGAGGTGAACCTGCGCGAGATCAAGACGGTCAAGCGCGACTGGCCCGACCGGGCGATGGTCGTGAGCCTGATGGTGCCCTGCGAGGAGGAGGCGTGGAAGCGCATCCTCGCGCGGGTCGAGGAGACGGGCGCGGACGGGGTGGAACTCAATTTCGGTTGCCCCCACGGGATGAGCGAGCGCGGCATGGGCTCGGCCGTCGGGCAGGTGCCCGAATATGTCGAGATGGTCACCCGCTGGTGCAAGGCGAATACGCGCATGCCGGTGATCGTGAAACTGACGCCCAACATCACCGATATCCGGCTGGCCTCCCGCGCGGCGCACAAGGGCGGCGCGGATGCGGTGTCGCTCATCAACACGATCAACTCGATCACTTCGGTTGACCTCGACCTGATGTGTCCGGAACCCACCATCGACGGCAAGGGCACCCATGGCGGCTATTGCGGCCCGGCGGTGAAGCCCATCGCGCTGAACATGGTGGCCGAGATCGCCCGAGATCCGCAGACGCGGGGTCTGCCGATTTCCGGCATCGGCGGCGTGACGACATGGAAGGATGCGGCCGAGTTCATGGCGCTGGGCGCGGGCAATGTGCAGGTCTGTACGGCGGTCATGACCTACGGCTTCCGCATCGTGCAGGAAATGATCGCGGGCATGTCGGACTGGATGGACCGCAAGGGGTTCTCAACCCTGTCGGACTTTACCGGGATGGCCGTGCCGAACGTAACGGATTGGCAATATCTGAACCTTAACTACATCACCAAGGCGGTGATCGACCAGGAGGCGTGCATCAAGTGCGGACGGTGCTATGCGGCCTGCGAGGATACCAGCCATCAGGCGATCGGGATGACGCCCGAGAGGCGATTCGTGGTGAAGGACGAGGAATGCGTTGCCTGCAATCTGTGCGTCGATGTTTGTCCGGTCGAGGGCTGCATCACCATGCGCCGCCTGGCGCCGGGCGAGGTCGATCCGCGCACGGGAAAGACTGTTCCCGCGGACTACGGGAACTGGACGGCGCATCCCAACAATCCGGCTGTGCGCGCCACGGAATAGGCACGCGTGCCTGCGGCGGCTGTCCGGCTCAGACCTCGATGTCGAGCTGGCGTTGCGCCGGTTCGGCGGGAGGGGCGCTACTGCGCCAGAAGGCCGATGCCTCGCTGAGGCGCCGCTCCGCTTCGAGTTGGAGCGGAGTGGTGTCGAAGGTTGGCGGCGGACCCGCCGGGCGGTCCGGGTCGGGTGCGGGGAAGATCGCGCGCGGCGGCTGCTGGCCGCGCTCGCCTGTTTCGTTGCGGGTCTGTCCGGACGCGTTCCCGCCGCCCGTTGCCGCGACGGTTGTCGTCGCGGCAATGGCACTGACGGCGGTCACGCCGCTGTCCTGGATACCGACCGCCGGAATCGGGCCGATGATCTGCATTGGTCCCAAGCTCCTGCTCAGGCCCCCACCCCATGAAAAGATGTATTCAGCATGCGCGCGCGAAAAGGGTTTGGCGAGAAGATTTGCGGCTCATGGTTAACACCGTCCCGGTGGCGGGCGCGGGTCTGCTCAGGGGGTCAGCAGCCGGGTGAAGAGCGTGACCAGATGGCGCTCGGCCCCATCGAACGGATCGCCGCGATCCGGTCCCAGCACGGCGCGGACCTGCACGTCGAAATCGGCATAATGCTGGGTCAGCGCCCAGATCGAGAAGATCAGGTGCCAAGGGTCGACATCGGCAATCCGCCCTTCGCCGGACCAGCCCGCGATCACCGCCGCCTTCTCGTCCACCAGCTTTTTCAGTTCGCCGTCCAGCGTCGGTCCGATCCGCGGTGCGCCTTGCAGGATCTCGTTGGCAAATAGCCTGCTCTCGCGCGGAAAATCCCGGCTCATCGCCAGCTTGCGGCGGACATAGCCGAGGATCTCCTCGATGGGTTCGCCCGCGGGGTCGAGCGCGCGAAGCGGGTCGAGCCAGGTTTCCAGAAGCCCGGCCAGAAGCGTCTCGTGGATCGCCTCCTTGGAGGGGAAATAGTAGAGCAGGTTGGGCTTCGACAGCCCCGCCTCGGCCGCGATCCGGTCGAGCGTGGCGCCACGAAAACCATGCTGCGAGAATACCGCCAGGGCGGCATCGAGGATCGCACGGCGATTGCGGCGCTGGATGCGGGTGCGGGGGAGATGGGAAGTCATCAAAAAGGGATCGCTGGAAAACTCTCGGGTTTCGTTTACCATGAGCGCCGGCGGACAGTTCCCGACGGACATGGGGCGGTGCGCTTGACTGCCCCCAAGCCTCTGCTAGCGTGGTCCTGACCGCCCGGTCAAACGTTTTGCCCGCCCGATCCGGGCGGCCCGCCTTCTGGAGATGTTCATGGCCCTCGACCGCAACCCCGGCCCCAACGACCTGTCCGCCTTCTGGATGCCGTTCACCGCGAACCGCCAGTTCAAGAAGTCCCCGCGGATGTTCGTGGGTGCCGAGGGGATGTATTACAAGACGTCCGACGGACGAGAGGTGTTGGACGGCACCGCCGGGCTCTGGTGCTGCAACGCGGGCCATTGCCGTCCGAAGATCACTGAGGCGATCCAGAAACAGGCGGCCGAACTGGACTATGCGCCGGCCTTCCAGATGGGCCACCCCAAGGCGTTCGAACTGGCCAGCGCCGTGCGCGACATGGCCCCCGAGGGGATGGAGCATGTGTTCTTCACCAACTCGGGTTCCGAGTCGGTCGAGACCGCGCTGAAGATCGCCATTGCCTACCATCGCGCCCGCGGCGAAGGCGCGCGCACCCGGCTGATCGGGCGCGAGCGGGGCTATCACGGGGTGAACTTCGGCGGCATCTCGGTCGGCGGCATCGTCAACAACCGCAAGATGTTCGGCACGCTTCTCGCGGGCGTCGACCACCTGCCGCATACCCATCTGCCCGCGCAGAACGCCTTTACCCGCGGCCAGCCCGAACATGGCGCGCATCTCGCCGACGATCTGGAGCGGATCGTGGCGCTGCACGGGGCGGAAACCATCGCCGCCGTGATCGTGGAACCCATGGCGGGGTCCACCGGCGTGCTGATGCCGCCCAGGGGCTATCTGGAAAAGCTGCGCGAGATCTGCACGAAACACGGCATCCTGCTGATCTTCGACGAGGTGATCACCGGCTTCGGGCGGCTGGGCAGCCCCTTTGCGGCCGACCATTTCGGCGTGCTGCCCGACATGATGACCGTGGCCAAGGGCCTGACCAACGGCGTGATCCCCATGGGCGCGGTGCTGACGACGGCGGCCATTCACGACGCCTTCATGCAGGGGCCCGAGCACCTGATCGAGCTCTTTCACGGCTACACCTATTCCGGCAACCCGATCGCGTCCGCTGCGGGGCTGGCCACGCTGGAAACCTATCGCGAGGAGGGGCTGTTCGAGAACGCCGCGCGCCTCGCCCCCTATTGGGAGGATGCGCTGCACAGCCTGAAGGGCCTGCCGCATGTCATCGACATCCGCAACATGGGCCTGATCGGCGCGGTCGAACTGGAACCGATCGCGGGCGAGCCAACGAAACGCGCCTTCACCGCCTTCCTGAACGCCTATGAGGCGGGGCTCTTGATCCGCACCACCGGCGACATCATCGCGCTGAGCCCGCCGCTGATGATCGACCGGTCGCAGATCGACGAGCTGTTCGGCAAGCTGTCCGCCGTGCTGAAGGCGCTGGACTGATCCGACCGCAAGCGCCCGCCCGGACAGGCCGGGCGGGCGGCTGACTGTCAGCTTCCGCAGGCGTAGCCGAGGCTTGCCCGGTTGCCCTCGACCCCGCCCAGCGCGACCGAGCAGGCCCCGTCGGCCTCGACGCTTTCGCCCACGGCCAGCGTGGTGGTGGCAAGCCCGTTGACCGCAATGCGCGCCGTGCCCGCCGCCGCATCGACCCGCGACAGGAACACCCGCACCGCGCCATCGCCGAAGATCGCGGTCTCGCCCACAGCGATGCCTGTTCCATCACCGATCCCGGCCGGGGCAGCGGCGCTTTCGGTCGCCGTCGCGGCGCATTCGGCGCTGAGGCTGACCTTGCCATCCGCGATGGCATCGGCCGTCACGTCGCAGGTCTGGCCGTCCACCGCCAAGGTGACCGACCTGCCCGCCGCGATATCGGACATCATGCCGTTCATCGACAGCCGCGCCATCTGGCCCGCCGCGTCCACGCGCGAGACGAAGGCGCGGATCGCGCCATCGGCAAGGATCGCGGTCTCGCCCACGCCGGTGCCCGGCGCCGCTGCGGCGGCCGTTTCCGGGGCGGCTTCGGGCGCCTCGGCGGGGGCGGGTGCCGCGGCGGTCTGCGCGACCGATCCCGAGACCTCGCCCAGCCCCTGGACGGTTTCGGCCAGCCGGCTGCCCAGCGTGGCGGTCTCGGCGATCACCGCGGCCTGGGCGTCGGCGCGCTCCGTCACCTCGGCGAGCGAGCTTTCCAACTCGCCGATCCGGTCGTTGAGGGCGGCGACCCGGGACTCGATCTCGGCGTCCTCCGTGCCGGAGCGCTTCTGGGTCACCACGAAAGCAAAGGCCGCGGCCACAACCACCCCTCCGATCAGCAACGTGTTGTTGTTCATCTTTGTTTTCCTCCCTGATCTGTTTCCCAAGACTGCCCGCCCCGGTTGTCATTGGTCCCGTTTTGCCCGGGACGACGGCACTTTAACCGCTTGCGGCGCCGAATCGCGAAAATTTTTCGGCCGCCGCCCCGCGCCGCTTGAACTCGGGTCGGGGGGAGGCAAGAGTGATCGGCGACAACGCTCCGCAGAGGGCGTGGGCGGCACGACCGCAGGCAAACAGGTGAGGATGACGTGACCATGACAGCCCCCGGAGAGAACCTGAAGATCAACGGACAAAGGCTGTGGGACAGCCTGATGGAAATGGCGCAGATCGGCCCCGGCATCGCGGGCGGCAACAACCGCCAGACCCTGACCGACGCCGATGCCGAGGGTCGCGCGCTGTTCCGGCGCTGGTGTGACGAGGCGGGCTGCACCATGGGGGTGGACGAGATGGGCACCATGTTCGCCCGGCGCGAGGGCACGGATCCGGAGGCGCTGCCGGTCTATGTGGGCAGCCACCTCGACACCCAGCCCACGGGCGGCAAGTATGACGGCGTGCTGGGGGTGTTGGGGGGCCTCGAGATCATCCGCACGCTGAACGATCTTGGCATCCGCACGAAACACCCCATCGTTGTCACCAACTGGACCAACGAGGAGGGCACGCGCTTTGCCCCCGCGATGCTGGCCTCGGGCGTCTTTGCCGGCGTGCTCGAGCGGGACTGGGCCTATGACCGGCGGGATGCCAGGGGGCTGCGCTTCGGCGACGAACTGGAACGCATCGGCTGGAAGGGCGAGGAACCCGTGGGCGCGCGCAAGATGCACGCCTTTTTCGAACTGCATATCGAGCAGGGCCCGATCCTCGAGGCCGAGGGCAAGGAGATCGGCGTCGTCACCCACGGCCAGGGCCTGCGCTGGATCGAATGCACGGTGACCGGCAAGGGCCAGCACACGGGGTCCACGCCGATGTATCTGCGCCGCAACGCGGGCCGCGGGATGGCGCGACTGATCGAGCTTGTCCACGAGATCGCCATCGCGCGGCAACCGAACGCGGTGGGGGCGGTGGGGCACATCGACGTCCATCCGAACAGCCGCAACATCATCCCTGAAAAGGTCGTCTTCACGGTCGATTTCCGCAGCCACATCCTGGACACGCTGGACGCGATGGTGGCCGAGTTCCTAGCCCGCGCGCCGGGGGTCTGCGCCGATATCGGGGTCAAGTTCTCGTCCGAACTGGTCGGCTTCTTCGACCCCCCCGCCTTCGACCCGGTGCTTGTGGGCCGCGTGCGCGACGCCGCCGAGCGGCTGGGCTATTCCCACATGGACATCGTCTCGGGCGCGGGCCACGACGCCTGCTGGATCAACCGCGTGGCCCCCACCACCATGGTGATGTGCCCCTGCGTGGACGGGCTCAGCCACAACGAGGCCGAGGAGATTTCCCCCGACTGGGCCGAGAAGGGCGCGAACGTGTTGTTCCACGCGGTGGTGGAGACGGCGGAGATCGTGGGGTGAGCTTTCGAGGGCCGGGGGGCCAGCCCCCCGGACCCCCCGGGGTATTTTGACCAAGAAGAAGATCAGAGGCCGGGACAGGCTTCAACAGGGAGAAACGCAATGACCACCATCATCAAGAACGGCACGATCGTCACCGCCGATCTGACCTACAAGGCGGACGTGGCCGTGGAGGGCGGCAGGATCGTCGAGATCGGGCCGGACCTGAAGGGCGATGAAACGCTGGATGCGACCGGTTGCTACGTCATGCCGGGCGGGATTGATCCGCATACGCATCTGGAGATGCCCTTCATGGGCACCTATTCGGCGGATGATTTCGAGTCCGGCACCCGCGCGGCATTGTCGGGCGGCACGACGATGGTGGTGGATTTCGCGCTGCCGTCCCCGGGGCAGGGGCTGCTCGACGCGCTTCAGATGTGGGACAACAAGTCGACGCGGGCGCATTGCGATTACTCGTTCCACATGGCGGTCACTTGGTGGTCGGAACAGGTCTTCAACGAGATGGAGGCCGTGGTTCGCCAGAAGGGCATCACCAGCTTCAAGCATTTCATGGCCTACAAGGGCGCGCTGATGGTGAATGATGACGAGATGTATGCCTCGTTCCGCCGCTGCGCAGACCTTGGGGCCATCCCGCTGGTCCATGCCGAGAATGGCGACGTGGTGGCGGAGCTTCAGCGCCGCCTGATGGATGAGGGCAACACCGGCCCCGAGGCGCATGCCTATTCCCGCCCCCCCGAGGTCGAGGGCGAGGCGACCAATCGCGCGATCATGATCGCCGACATGGCGGGCGTGCCGCTCTATGTCGTCCATGTCTCCTGTGAAGAGGCGCATGAGGCGATCCGGCGGGCGCGGATGTTGGGCAAGCGGGTCTGGGGCGAACCCCTGATCCAGCACCTGACGCTGGACGACAGCGAATATGCCCATCCCGACTGGGACCATGCCGCGCGCCGCGTGATGTCGCCGCCCTTCCGCAACAAGCGCCATCAGGACAGCCTGTGGGCCGGGCTGCAATCGGGGTCTCTGTCGGTCGTGGCCACCGACCATTGCGCCTTTACCACCGCGCAGAAACGCTTTGGCGTGGGCGATTTCACCAGGATCCCGAATGGCACCGGCGGGCTGGAGGACCGGTTGCCGATGCTCTGGACCCATGGGGTCGGCACGGGGCGGCTGACGCCGAACGAGTTCGTCGCCGTGACCTCGACCAATATCGCCAAGATCCTGAACTGCTATCCGCAGAAGGGCGCGGTGCTGGTCGGCTCGGACGCCGATCTGGTGGTCTGGGATCCCGAGAAGGAAAAGACGATCCAGGCGGCGACCCAGCAATCTGCGATAGATTACAACGTGTTCGAGGGCCACAAGGTCAAGGGCCTGCCGCGTTTCACGCTGACGCGGGGGCGGGTCGCGGTCCATGACGGCGAGTTCCGGGGCGAGGAAGGGCATGGGCAATTCGTGCGGCGCGAGCCGAACGGGCCGGTGAACCGGGCGCTGTCGTCCTGGAAGGAACTGACCGCGCCGCGCAGGGTGGAGCGGACGGGGATTCCGGCAAGCGGGGTCTGAGGCAGGGGCAGGGTGGCGGGGCCTGTGGCCCGCCCGGGCAAGGGAACGATTGTGAAGTCTGCGGTAATCAAGGCGGATCACCTCGATCTGGTGTTCCAGACGAATGACGGGCCGGTTCATGCACTTAGCGATGTATCGCTGAGCATTGAAAAGGGCGAGTTCGTCAGTTTCATCGGGCCAAGCGGTTGTGGGAAAACGACTTTCCTGCGCTGTGTGGCGGCGTTGGAGCATCCGACGGGGGGCAGCCTGAGCGTGAACGGCATGACGCCGGATGCCGCGCGGCAGGCGCGGAGCTATGGCTATGTGTTCCAGGCGGCGGGGTTGTATCCGTGGCGGACGATTGCGAAGAACATCAAGCTGCCGCTGGAGATCATGGGTTTTCCCCGGGCCGAACAGGAGGAACGGGTCGCCCGCGTGCTGGAGCTGGTGGACCTGAAAGGGTTCGGCAACAAGTATCCCTGGCAGTTGTCGGGGGGGATGCAGCAGCGCGCCAGCATTGCCCGCGCGCTGGCCTTCGATGCCGATATTCTGCTTATGGATGAACCCTTTGGCGCCCTGGACGAGATCGTGCGCGACCACCTGAACGAGCAGCTTCTGGCGCTCTGGGCGCGGACGGGGAAGACCTGTCTGTTCGTGACGCACTCGATCCCCGAGGCGGTCTATCTGTCCACCAGGATCGTGGTGATGAGTCCCCGCCCGGGGCGGATCACGGATGTGATCGAGAGCCCGCTGCCGAAGGATCGGCCGCTGGATATCCGTGACACGGCGCAGTTTCTGGAGGTCGCGCACCGGGTCCGCGAAGGGTTGCGCGCGGGGCATGCCTATGACGATTGAGGCCGAAACCGGGTATCGGAATTCCATCGGAATTCCATCGGACTTTCATCGGACTTTGGGCCGCGCCCCGCGTGACGCCGCGACATCCGCAAATCGTTCGTCGCGTATGCGATCGGCAAGGGAGGGGGGATGCCCATGACGACCAGGCGCTGGGTCTGGCTGGGGCTGGCGGTGGTCTGGCTGGCGGTGGTGCTGGCCTGGGCCTTCGATCTGGGTGTCAGCGCCTCGCCGCTGCTGGGCTGGGTCGCCTTTCTGGTGACGGTGGCGCCGGCGGTTCTGGTGCTGCATCTGCTGGGCAAGCGGTTCGGCGCCACGCGCAGTCCGCGGAGGCCGCCGGATGCGTAGCGTCCTGCCGATCCTGACGGTGGTGATGGCGATCCTGGCGCTGTGGTATGGCGCGGCGGTGATGCTGAACCGGCAATGGACGCTGGATCAGGCGGCCCGCGCCGGGCAGGACCTGACAATCGCCCAGATCGTCGCCGACACGATGGCGCAGGACCGCCCCAAGCTGCCCGCGCCGCATCAGGTCGGGGCGGAGTTGTGGAACACCACGGGCGCCATGGTGCTGGAGGGCAGGGCCTTCACGCGGCGCAGCCTGATCTGGCATGGCTGGGTCACGCTGTCGGCGACGCTGGTGGGTTTCGGCATCGGGACCGGGCTGGGCATCCTGCTGGCCGTGGGCATCGTGCATAACCGCGCGATGGACATGAGCGTGATGCCCTGGGCGATCGCGTCCCAGACCATCCCGATCCTGGCCATCGCGCCGATGATCATCGTGGTGCTGAACTCGGTCGGCATCAGCGGGCTGCTGCCCAAGGCGATCATCTCGGCCTATCTGTCCTTCTTCCCGGTGGTGGTCGGCATGGTGGCGGGGCTGCGCAGTCCCGACCGGATGCAGCTTGACCTGTTGCGGACCTATTCGGCCAGCCCGTCGCAGGCGTTCTGGAAGCTGCGCTGGCCATCCTCGATGCCCTATCTGTTCACCTCGCTGAAGGTCGGCATGGCGGCGAGCCTTGTCGGCGCCATCGTGGGCGAGTTGCCCACCGGCGCGGTGCGGGGGCTTGGCGCGCGGCTGCTGGCGGGCAGCTATTACGGGCAGACGGTGCAGATCTGGTCGGCGCTGTTTGCCGCCGCGATCCTGGCCGCGACGCTGGTGGGGATCATCGGGCTGATCCAGCGGATCACGCTGAAGCGGATGGGGATGGCGCGATGATCTGGCTGGGCGGGGTCGCGGCGTTCTGGGCGGCGGCGCTGGCGCTGAACGTGTGGCTGTCGAACTCTGCCTGGCGGCGGACATGGGCCGTGCGGCTGGCGGTGCCCGCGATTTTCGGCCTCACGATCCTTGTGGTGTGGGAGGGGCTGGTGCGCGGCCTTGGTGTGCCGAGCGTGATCCTGCCGCCGCCCACGGCCATCGGCGCGCGGATCGCGTCCAGCACGTCGATCCTGTGGGTCGATTTCGTGCAGACCTTCGTCAAGGGGGCGCTGTCGGGTTATGTGATGGGCTGTTCGGCGGCGGTGCTGACCGCGATCGTGATCGACCGCTCGCCCTTCCTGAAACAGGGCCTTTTGCCGGTGGGCAATTTCATCGCGGCGCTGCCGATCATCGGCACAGCGCCGATCCTGGTGATGTGGTTCGGGTTCGACTGGCAGTCCAAGGCGGCGGTGGTCGTGGCCATGGTGTTCTTCCCGGTGCTGGTGAACACCGTGCAGGGGCTGGCCGCCAGCGATCCGATGCAGCGCGACCTGATGCGGACCTGGTCGGCAAGCTACGGCCAGACGCTGCTGAAGCTGCGGCTTCCGGCGGCGATGCCCTTCATCTTCAACGGGCTCAAGATCGCGACCACGCTGGCGCTGATCGGGGCCATCGTGGCCGAGTTCTTCGGCAGCCCCATCCGGGGCATGGGATTTCGCATCTCGACCGAGGTGGGGCGGCTGGCGCTCGACATGGTCTGGGCGGAAATTGCCGTGGCGGCGCTGGCCGGTTCGGCATTCTACGGCCTCGTTGCACTGGCCGAACGGGCGGTGACCTTCTGGCACCCCTCGCAGCGGGGCGAATAACAAAGGCAACACGGAGGTAACGATGAAACTGAGAATGACGACGGCGGCGCTGGCGCTGGCGCTTGTGCTGGGCGCGGGGGCGGCGCAGGCGGCGGACAAGCTGAACCTGCAACTGAAATGGGTCACGCAGGCCCAGTTCGCGGGCTATTACGTCGCGCTGGACCAGGGGTTCTACGCCGACGAAGGGCTGGATGTCACGATCAAGCCCGGCGGCCCCGACATCGCGCCGGTTCAGGTGCTGATGGGGGGCGGGGCCGATGTGATGGTGGACTGGATGCCGTCCGCGCTGGCCGCGCGCGAGGCGGGCGCGCCGATCGTCAATATCGCCCAGCCCTTCAAGTCCTCGGGCATGATGCTGACCTGCCTGAAGGAAAGCGGCGTCACCGGCCCCGAGGATTTCCCCGGCCGCACGCTGGGCGTGTGGTTCTTCGGCAATGAATACCCGTTCCTGAGCTGGATGAGCCAGCTTGGCATCCCGACCGACGGTTCGGCCGGGGGCGTGACGGTGCTCAAACAGGGTTTCAATGTCGATCCCTTGTTGCAGAAACAGGCCGATTGCATCTCGACCATGACCTATAACGAATACTGGCAGGTGATCGATGCCGGGATCTCGGCCGACGAGCTTGTGACCTTCAAGTATGAGGATCAGGGCGTCGCGACGCTGGAGGACGGGCTTTATGTCCTGGAGTCCAAGTTGGCCGACGAGGCCGAGGCGGACAAGCTGGTGCGCTTCGTGCGGGCCTCGATGAAGGGGTGGAAATGGGCCGAGGAAAACCCCGACGCGGCGGCGATGATCGTTCTGGACAATGACGAGACCGGCGCCCAGACCGAGACCCACCAGAAGCGGATGATGGGCGAGGTGGCCAAGCTGACCGCCGGTTCGAACGGCGCGCTGGACCCCGAGGATTACGCGCGCACGGTGGCGTCGCTGATGTCGGGGGGCTCGGATCCGGTCATCACGAAGGAGCCCGAGGGCGCCTGGACCCACGCGATCACGGATGCGGCGCTGCAATAACGCGCCCCGGCCCGGTCCCCGTCCCGGGGGCCGGGCCTAGCGGGTCAGGACGGTGGCCAGATTGTCCAGCATCGTCAGGCATTGGGAAAGCTGGTCGAGCGTGATGTATTCGTCGGGCTTGTGGGCCTGGGCGATGGACCCCGGCCCGCAGACGGCCGCCGCGCAGCCGATGGACTGGAACAGCCCCGCCTCGGTCGAGAAGGGCACGGTTTCGGCGCGGGCCTCGCCGGTCAGGTCCATCAGCAGGCGGCGGGCGGCGCTGTCTTCCATGGGTTCCAGTCCGGCGACCTCGCCCACCACGCGGGTCAGGATGGCGGCGGCTGGATCGGTGGCGCGCATTCGGGGCAGCAGGACCTCGTCCACATGGCGGGCCATCTGGTCCTTGACGAAATCCATGTCCGCGGCCTGGACGGGGCGCATTTCCCAGTCCACTTCGGCCCGGCCGGGGATCACGTTATGGGCATGCCCGCCTGCGATGCGGCCCAGGTTGATCGTGGTCCAGGGCGGGGTGAAGGGGCTGTTATGCGGGGCGCGGGTCTTCAGCGCCTCGGCCAGCTCCATCAGCCGGGCGACATAGCGCACCGCGGCCTCGGCGGCGTTCACGCCCGCGTCGGGGTTGGAGCCGTGACCCTCAAGGCCATGAAACTCCACCGAATATTCGCAGCAGCCCTTGTGCGCCTCGACGATGCGCATTTCGGTGGGCTCGCCGATGATCGCGACCTCGGGGCGGAGGCCGCGGGCGGCCAGTTCGGCCACCAGCGCCTGCCCGCCCAGGCAGCCCACCTCCTCGTCATGGGTGAAGGCGAAATGCAGCGGGCGTTTGAGGTCCAGCGCCGCCCAGACCGGCGCCATGGCCAGCGTCGCGGCGATGAAGCCCTTCATGTCGCAGGTGCCGCGGCCGTAAAGCCGCCCGTCGGCCTCGTGCAACCGGAACGGATCGGTGGACCAGTCCTGATCGGTCACCGGCACCACGTCGGTATGGCCCGACAGCACGATCCCGCCGCCCGCCGCGCGCGGGCCGAGCGTGGCGAACAGGTTGGCCTTCTGCCCGGTCTCGTCATGGAACAGGTCCACATGCGCGCCCAGATCGCCCAGCATGGCGGCGATATGGACGATCATCGCGAGGTTCGAGTCCGAGGACATTGTGGGGAAGGCCACCAGATCGGCCAGGATCGCGCGGGTGCTGTCCAGCCGGTCGGTCATGGCTTGACGTAGAGTTTGCGCGGGCGGTTGCAGAAGGTCTCGGCCGGGCCGTCCTCGCGGATCAGAATGGATTCGGTGATTTCCAGGCCCCAGTTCTCCATCCAGAGGCCGGGCATGAAATGGAAGGTCATGCCGGGTTCCAGAACGGTGTCATCCTCGGGGCGCAGGGAGATCGTGCGCTCGCCCCAGTCGGGCGGGTAGCTGAGGCCGATCGGATAGCCGCAGCGCGCGCCGCGGCGGATGCCTGCCCGTTCAAGGGGGGCGGCCAGCGCATTGGCGATGTCGCAGGCCCGGTTCCCGGCCTTGGCGGCCCATAATCCGGCCTCGATCCCTTCGAGCAGGGCGGCCTCGGCGCGGCGCATGTAATCGGGCGGCTCGCCCAGGAAGATCGTCCGGCAGAACGGCGCGTGATAGCGCCGGTAGCAGCCCGAGATCTCGAAGAAGGTGGCCTCTCCTTCCGCGAAGGGCCGCCCGTCCCAGGTCAGGTGCGAGGCCGAGGCATCCGCGCCCGAGGGCAGGAGCGGCACGATGGCGGGGTAATCGCCCCAGCCCTCGTCGGTGCCGGTGATCGCGTCGTGATAGAGATCGGCCACCAGCCGGTTCTTGGGCAGGCCGGGTTCGATCCGGTCGAGCACGCCGTCGATCATCTTTTCCGAGATCCGCGCGGCGCGGCGCATGAAATCCAGTTCCTCGTCGGATTTCACGGTGCGCTGCCAGTTCACCAGCGCCGTGGCGTCCACCAGTTCGGCCTCGGGCAGCGCCGCACGCAGGGTCAGGTAGGCCTTGGCGGAGAAATAGTAGTTCTCCATCTCGACGCCGATCCGCCTGGCGCCATAGCCCAGGTCGCGGATGATGTCCGCAAGCTGCTGCATCGGGTGGCGTTCGGTCGATTGAACGTAAGCGTCCGAATAATGGGTGATATGGGCGCCCGCCATCCAGACCGTGCGCACCGCGGCATTGGCGTCCATCTGCCGTCCCCACCACATCGGGTCGGCATCGTGGAAGACCAGAACGCCCTGATGGACATAGAAGGACCAGCCGTCATAGCCCGTGAGCCAGGCCATGTTCGAGGGATCCTCGACGAACAGGATGTCGATGCCGCGCTCTTCCATCGCCCGGCGCACAAGGCCCAGACGGCGGTCATATTCGCCCAGGCTGAAGGGCGCGTGACCCTCGGTGGCGTAGCCGAACTGGACGATTTCCTCGGTCATGGGGGCGATGGCTCCTGCTGGGCGGCGTGTCGGGCGATATCAGACCATGGCGCGGGGGGCGTCAATCTCTGTGGCGGGGGGCAGGGGTGGAGGCGGCGGGTCAAACCGGCTATGCCTGCGCCGAGCGATATCCCCGGCGGGGCTATCCGAGGGGCGCGCAAGGCGCCGCAACCGGGCGAAAGGACAGGCGCGATGCTGAGAAACGACCAGTTGGAACAATGGGACCGCGAGAGCTTTTTCCACCCCTCGACGCATCTGGGCCAGTTCGCCCGCGGCGAGGCGCCGGAACGCATCATCCGCACCGGGCAGGGCTGTTTCATCGAGGATCGCGACGGCAACCGCTTTCTGGACGCCTTTGCCGGGCTTTACTGCGTGAATGTGGGCTATGGCCGGTCCGAGATCGCCGAGGCGATTGCCGAACAGGCGCGGGAACTGGCCTATTACCACGCCTATGTGGGCCATGGCACCGAGGCCAGCATCACGCTGGCGAAAATGGTGATGGACCGCGCGCCGGCGCATATGTCGAAGGTCTATTTCGGGCTGTCGGGGTCGGATGCGAACGAGACGAATGTCAAACTCGTCTGGCATTACAACAACCTGCTGGGACGGCCCGAAAAGAAGAAGATCATCAGCCGCTGGCGGGGCTATCACGGCTCGGGGCTGGTGACGGGGTCGATGACCGGGCTGAAGGTGTTCCATGACCGCTTCGACCTGCCGCTGGAGCGGATCCTGCATACCGAGCCCGCCTATTACTATCGCCGTCCCGATCCCGACATGACCGAGGCCGATTTCGTTTCCTTCTGCGCGGCGGAGCTTGAGGCGCTGATCGCGCGCGAGGGGGCCGGAACCATCGCCGCCTTCATCGGCGAGCCGGTGATGGGCACGGGGGGCATCGTGCCGCCGCCCGCGGGCTATTGGGACGCGATCCAGCCGATCCTGGAGCGCCACGACATCCTGCTGATCGCAGACGAGGTGGTGACCGGCTTCGGGCGGCTGGGCAGCATGTTCGGGTCCGATCATTACGGGCTGCGGCCCGATCTGATCACGCTGGCCAAGGGGCTGACCTCGGCCTATGCGCCGCTGTCTGCCTCGATCGTCTCGCAGCGGATGTGGGACGTGCTGGCGCGCGGGACCGACGAATACGGGCCGATCGGCCATGGCTGGACCTATTCGGCGCATCCGATCGGGGCGGCGGCGGGGGTGGCGAACCTGAAGCTGGTGGACGCGCTGGGGCTGGTGCAGAACGCGGCCGAGCTGGGGGCCTATTTCGTGGCGGCGATGCGCACGGCGCTGGCCGATCACCCCCATGTCGGCGAGGTGCGCGGCGAGGGGATGCTGTGCGCGGTGGAACTGGTCGCGGACAAGGCGGCGCGGCGCTTCCACGATCCGGCGGGCAAGGTGGCCGGCGCGGTGGTGGCCGAGATGGCGCGCAACGGCGTGATCGCGCGGGCGATGCCGCAGGGCGATATCCTGGGCTTCGCCCCGCCTTTGTGCCTGACGCGGGACGAGGCCGACCAGGTGGTGGATGCGACCGCGCGGGCGATCCGGGCCACGCTGGGCTAGGGCCTGCGGCGGCGGGATCGTTGGCGGATTGTGGCCGCCATGTTTCGCGATTCCGACCGGGGCCGTCATCGCGAGCCTTGAATTCCGCCGCTGAACCGGCTTTGAGTATGCGCGAGTTCAGGCGCGCGGGGACGCCCGCCTGCCGGGGTCCGCAAGGGCCGAATGACATGAGGACGCCGATGAGCCCCTCGCGCGGATCGCCTGGCCCTGCCGCGCGATCCGAGCGTCGTGCGCAAGGTGGCCGCCCGCGCAAGGCCGGACCGATGAGCAAAGCCGACGACCGGAACGAATTCACGCTGGCCAAGGCCAGGAGCAGTCGCCTGCTATGGGCCGTGGCGCTGTTCAGTTTCTTCACCAACCTGTTGATGTTGACCGGTCCCCTGTTCATGCTGCAGGTCTATGACCGGGTGCTGGGCTCGCGGTCCGAAGAGACGCTGGTGGCGCTGTTCCTGCTGGTGGCGGCGCTTTACGTCTTTTACGGGTTGCTGGAATTCGCCCGGGGGCGGGTGACTGCGCGGATCGGGGCGCGGCTTCAGGCGGTGTTCGGGCGGCGTGTCTTTGGCGCGGCGATCGAGCGGTCGGCGCTGCGCAACGGGCAGGGGCCGGGGGGGACGGCGCTGCAGGACCTTGATTCGGTGCGCGGCGTCTTCGGCTCGCCGGTGCTGCTGGCCTTTTTCGACCTTCCCTGGACGCCGGTCTTCCTGGCCGCGATCTTCCTGTTTCACCCGATGCTGGGCTGGTTGTCGCTGGCGGGGGCGGCGCTGCTGGTGGTGGTGACGCTGGTCAACCGGATGGTGACGCAGAAGGGGCTGGACGGGTCGAACCAGCTGGCCCATGCCGCGCAACGTCTGGCGCGGCAGGCCGAGGAGGGCGGCGCGCTGGTCTGGTCGCAGGGCATGGCGCCGGTCATGTCGGAACGCTGGGCCCGGCTGCAGGAAGAGGCGGGCGCGCGGGGGCTGAATGCCAATGATCGCACCGGCAGCTTCAGCTCGTTCTCGAAGGCGTTCCGCTTTTTCCTGCAATCGGCGATCCTGGCGCTGGGGGCCTGGCTGGTGCTGGGCGGCGAGTTGACGCCGGGGGCGATGATCGCGGCCTCGATCCTGATGGGGCGGGCGCTGGCGCCGGTGGATCAGGTGCTGGGGCAATGGCCCGCGATCCAGCGCGCGCAATCGGGCTGGCGCAACCTGCGGGAGTTCCTGACCTCAGTGCCCGCGCGCCGCAAGCCGACCGACCTGCCCGATCCCAAGGCGCGGCTGTCGCTGAGCGGCGTGGCGCTGCGCGCCTCCGCGCAGGGCGCACCGCCGATCCTGTACGGCATCAGCTTCGAGGTGAATCCGGGCGAGGCGCTGGGCGTGATCGGCAAGAGCGGGGCGGGCAAGACGAGCCTGGCCCGGCTGATCCTGGGCCTGGTGCCGCCCAGCGCGGGCGAGGTGCGGCTGGACGGGGCCACGCTGGACCAGTTCGGCCCCGAACGCCTGGGCCGTCTGATCGGCTGCCTGCCGCAGGATGTGCGCTTCTTCGACGGCACGGTGGCCGAGAACATCGCGCATATGGCGCTGGAGCCGAACCCGGCCCGCGTGGTGGCGGCCGCGCAGCTTGCGCGGGTGCACGAGATCGTCCTGCGCCTGCCCAAGGGCTATGACACGCCGCTGGTCGAGGGCGACGGGCTGTTGTCGGGCGGCCAGCGCCAGCGGCTGGCGCTGGCGCGCGCGCTGTATCACGACCCGGTGCTGCTGGTTCTGGACGAGCCCAATTCGGCGCTGGATGCCGATGGGTCGGAGGCGCTGAACGTGGTCGTCTCGGACATGAAGAAGGCGGGGAAATCGGTGATCGTGATGACCCACAGGCCATCGGCCATCGCGGTTTGCGACCGGCTGCTGGTGATCGACAACGGCCAGCAGAAGGCGCTGGGGCCGCGCGACGAGATCGTGCGCTCGCTGATGCGCAATGCGGGCGATGTGCAGCGCTCCATCGGATCGGTGCGCGGCACGACGGTTCAGGGGGCGGGCGGATGAGCGAGGCCGACAGGAAGGCCGCCGCGCCGCCCGCGGGTCCCGCGGCTGCGCCCGGTGCGGCGAGCGGTCTGCCGGGGGCGCGCATGCCGCTGGCGGTGGGGATCGTGGCGATCGTGCTGCTGGTGGGCGGCCTGGGGGGCTGGTCGGTGGCGACCAGCATCGCGGGCGCGGTGGTCGCGACGGGCACGGTCAAGGTCGAGAGCGACCGGCAGGTGGTCCAGCATCCCGAGGGCGGCGTGGTCGGCGAGATCCTGGCCCGCGACGGCGATGCGGTCGCGGCGGGGGATGTGGTGCTGCGGCTGGACGGCACCTTCCTGCGGTCGGAACTGGCCATCGTCGAGCGCCAGCTGTTCGAGATCGAGGCCCGCAAGGCGCGGCTGGAGGCCGAGCGCGACGGGGTCGAGACGCTGGTGATCGGCGAGTTGTCGGGCTTCGAGCATCTCGATCCCGACTGGATGCGCGGCCAGATCGAGGGCCAGAAGAGCCTGTTCGCCGCCCGCCGCGTGGCGCTGGCCCAAGAGCTGGAACAGCTCGACGAGCAGAGGAGCCAGATCGAGAACCAGATCGAGGGCACGATGTCCCAGATCGCGGCGCTGGAAAAGCAGCTTGGCCTCGTGGAGCGCGAACTGACGGACAAGCAGACGCTGTATGACCAGAACCTTGTGCCGGTGGGGCAGGTTCTGGCGCTGCAACGCGACGAGGCGGGGCTGGAGGGCGAGATCGGGCGGTTGATGTCCCAGGCCGCCGAAAGCCGCGCGCGGATCTCGGAACTGGCGGTGCAGGCGCTGCGGCTGGTCGATACGCGCCGCGAGGAGGCGATCAGCCAGTTGCGCGACCTGCAATATTCCGAGATCGAACTGGCCGAGCGCCGCCTGAGCCTGGCCGAGCGGCTGTCGCGGCTGGAGGTGCGCAGCCCGGCCGATGGCGTGGTGTTCGGCTCCAGCATCTTCGCGGTGCGCGCGGTGGTGCAGGGCGGCGCGCCGATCATGTATGTCGTGCCGGGCGGTCAGGCCTTGCAGGTTTCGGCGCGGATCGAGCCGTCGGATATCGACCAGGTCTTTCCGGGCCAGCCGGTGTCGCTGCGGCTGACCTCCTATGACAGCCGGACGACGCCGGAACTGCCGGGCGAGGTGTTGCGGATCTCGGCCGACTCGCTGTTCGACGAGGCGACGCGCATGACCTATTACGAGGCGGTGATCCTGCCCGATACCAGCGTGCTGGCGGACATGCCGAATGTGCAGCTGATGCCCGGCCTGCCGGTGGATGTGTTCCTGCGCACCCGGGACCGCAGCCCGCTGTCCTACCTGGTGCGGCCGCTGAAGATCTATTTCGACAGGGCGCTGCGCGAGGAATAGCGCGGCGGGCGTCCCGCGACGGGCGCGAACGGAACGGGGCCGGCCATGATGGCCGGCCCCTTTTTCATGCGCGTGGTGCGCCGCCTCAGTTCGGCATGACCTCGGTGGTCGGGCGCGGCGTGGCGGCGGTCTCGGCCGGGAGCACCGGCAGCGTGATCGTCGGCACCTCGCCGGTCAGGCTGTGCAGGAAGGCGACGATCTTGTCGGCTTCCTCGTCGCTGACCTCTTCGCCCAGCTGCGCGGTGCCCATCACCTGCACGGCGACCTTGAGATCCCAGACATTGCCCGAGTGGAAATAGGGCGCGGTCACGCCGACATTGCGCAGCGGCGAGGCGCGGAAGACATATTCGTCGATCGCGGTCTCGGTCACGGCGAAGCGGCCCTTGTCGCCCTCGGGCAGGATGTCGGCGCCGGGCTTCTCGATCAGGCCGAACGGGTAATAGCCGTTGCCGCCGAGATTGACGCCGTTGTGGCAGGTCACGCAACCCTTGTCGACGAAGAGGACCAGACCCTCTTTCTGGACGTCGGTCAGCGCCATCTCGTCGCCGTTCATGAAGGCGTCGAAGGGCGCGGGGGTGATCAGCGTGGCCTCGAAGGCCTCGATCGCGCGGGCCATGTTGTCGAAGCTGACCGGGTCGGCCTCTTCGGGGAAGGCGGTCGAGAACCAGTCGCGATATTGCTGCATCGAGTTCAGCGTCGCCACCACGGTTTCGGGCGTGTTCGCCATCTCGACGCCCGCCTGGATCGGCCCCTTGGCCTGTTCCTTGAGGTCTTCGGCGCGGCCGTCCCAGAACTGGGCGATGTTGAGCACCGCGTTGAACACGGTGGGCGAGTTGCGCGGCCCCTTCTGCCAGCCATGGCCGACCGAGGTGCTCATGTTGTCGTCGCCGCCGGTGGTCAGGTTATGGCAGGAATAGCAGGAAAACACCCCCGAGGCCGACAGGCGCGGGTCGAAGAACAGCGCCTTGCCCAGTTCGATCTTCTCGGGCGTGACGCGGTTGTCGGGCATCTGCGGGATGGTCGAGGGCAGCGGCTCGAAATAGTCGAGCGCCATTTGCCGCAGGTCCGAGGCCGAGGCGGGCAGCGCCATCGCGGTTGTCAGGAGCGCGGTCGAGAGGAGACGTTTCATGGTCAGCACCGTTTTGCAAAGGTTCACGCGTTGTCGCGACCTTAGAACCCTTCCAAGCGCGGGCCTTGACCTGCATCAAGTCCCGGGCCGATTTGCCGGGGCTTTCGGTATCTCGTTGCATGCGATGGTAGACAAGGCGGTTGATTTCCAAGGAAAACAGCCCGATTCCGGCAGGGCTGCGACCTTTCGACCCTGAACCGGCGGCCCGTCAGGCCGAGCGCAGCAGCACCTTGGCCGAGCCGACGGCCGCCGCGATCCGCTGGTAATGCACCATGCGCCGCGCGGAGCCTTCGGCCGAGCGCAGCAGCGCGGTCTCGGCCTCCTGCAGGATCGTCGCGGCCTGCGCGGCGAGACGATTCAGGGCGTCGCGACGCACCGGCGTCAATGCCCGCGGCGAGATCGTGTCGGCCACCCGCACCCGGCCGCGCGGCAGCGCCGGATCGGCATTGGCCTCGGCGATGCGGCGCAGATCGCGGGCGGCGCGGGTGAGGATCTGCCCGGCGGCGCGGTAATCCCCGCCGGGCATGTCGCGGGCGACCCCTTCGAGCTGGGCGGCGAGACAGTCGATCGCATAGGCGCGCTGGGCGATGCGGGCGCAGAAATCGCGCCCGGCCTCGATCCGGGCCACGACCCGGTCGGTGGTGGCTGCACTTGCCGTGGCCAGCGTCAGCCCGGGTGCGGTGCCGGCCTGTGGCCGGGCAGGGTCCGGCGGCAAGAACTGTCCCGGCGCGCTGCCGGGCGCAAGCGCAAGGGCGGCGGACAGCGCGCCGGGCAGCACGAGACGGGAAAGGCGGGCGATCATCGGGCAAGCTCCTGATGGTGGGCGCGGTCGCGAGCGATCAGGCCGAGCGCAGCAGCACCTTGGCCGAGCCGACGGCCGCCGCGATCCGCTGGTAATGCACCATGCGCCGCGCGGAGCTTTCGGCCGAGCGCAGCAGCCGCGTTTCCGCCTCTTCGAGGATCTGCGCGGCGGCCGCGTTCACGCTGGCAAGTGCCTCGGGGCGCACCGGGGTCAGCGCCGGGGTGGTCTCGCCCGAGGGTTGGCGCAGCCTGATCTGCGGCTGGGTCCGGTCGCGATTGGCCGCAGCCAGGGCGCCCAGATCGCGCGCGGCCTGGGCAAGGGCATTCTTCGCGTCCTGATAGTCACCGCGCGGCATCTTGGCGGCGATCCGGCCGAGGGCCTTGGACAGGCAGTCGACGGTGTATTCCGGGCCCGGGACCTGCCTGCAGATGTCGCGCGCCTCGGCGATATCGAGCAGGATCAGGTCGGTCATCCCGTCGGATACGACACCGCGCGGCCCGTCCGGGGGCACCGGATAGAACTCGGGCGGGTCGATGGAGGGACCGCCATTGCCTTCCTCGATCTGAGAGGGGGGGTCTTCTTCTTCATCGTCGCCAATGTCCTGCGCATTGGCGGTGAAGGGCACGAGGAACAGCGCGAGCGTCAACGCAACTGCTGCGGGATATGCTCTGGTGGCCATGGGACGTCCTCCGGTTGGCGCGGCTGGGGAACCGGTCCGCCCGCTTTCCATGGGCGCATCCACCGACACGGCAACAGCCCGGCGGCGGTTGCGAGCACAGCCCCGTCACGACCATGACAACCCGAGAGAAACGCACCCCCAACCGTGCGAAAGCAACGTAACCCCAGAAGTTTACCACAATGATCGGCTCCGGCCAATCCACGCCGTTGCCGGGCGCGGTTCTCCCGCGGGACGAATCGGATAGGATGGCGCGGAACGGGTGGTTGCGGGGGTGTTCCATGCGCGTCTTTGTCCTGACCCTTGTGATCGCGGCGGCGGCGGCCTGGCCCTTGCGGGCCGCCGACCGGGTCGCGCTGGTGATCGGTGTGGCCGATTACGCGACGATCCCGCCGCTGAGAAACACCGTGAACGATGCCGCCGCGCTGGCCCGCACGCTGCGCGGGATCGGTTTCGAGGTCAGCACGATGCTGGACCCGGGTGCCGCGGATCTGCGCGCGGCGCTGGACGATTTCGGCTTTGCCGCCGAGACCGCGGATCTGGCGCTGATCTATTTCGCCGGGCACGGGGTCGAGGTGCAGGGGCAGAATTTCCTGATCCCGGCGGATGCGGCGGTGCGCTCGAACCGGGATGTCCAGGGGCAGGCGGTTTCGCTGGACGATCTGCTGCACGCGGTCGACCGGGCGCGGCGGATGCGGATCGTGATCCTGGATTCCTGTCGCGACAACCCGTTCGGCGACCTGATCGACACCAGCGCGCCGTTGGGTGGCGGCCGCGCGGGGCTGGCGCCGCCCTCGCCCGAGCGCGGCACGCTGGTCGCCTTTGCCGCGCGCGACGGGCAGGTGGCGCTGGATGGCGAGGGCGAGAACAGCCCCTTTGCGCTGGCGCTGATCGACCGGCTGGCGCAGCCGGGGCTGGAGATCTCGCTGATGTTCCGGCAGGTGCGCGACCGGGTGCTGGAGGCGACCGCCAACCGCCAGGAGCCGCATACCTATGGCGCGCTCTCGGGCGAGCCGTTCTACCTGGCCGGTCCGGGCGAGGCCGATGAGCGGGTGCGCGACGAGGATCGCCGCATCGCCTGGTCGAGCCTGCGCCCCGAGCAGGAATTGCAACTGGCCGCGCTGGCCGCCGAAGGCGATACCCGCTCGATCCTGGGGCTGGCCTATATGCGGCTGAACCCTGCAGAGGACCGGTTCGACCCGGCGGAGGCCGTGCAGTTGCTGACGCGCGCGGCCGAGGCGGGCTCGCCCGAGGCGCAGTTCGAGCTGGCCAAGCTTTACGAGGCGGGGCTGGGGGTGGCGCAGGACGAGGCGCGCGCGCTGGCGCTTTACCGGCAGGCGGCGGAGCAGGAATTCGCCGATGCGCTGAACGACCTGGCCTTCATGCATTTCCAGGGCGGGCTGGGCCTGCCGCGCGATGCGAAACGCGCGCTGGGCTATTTCGAGCGCGCCGCCGCGCAGCGCCATCCGCAGGCGATGTTCAACTATGCCGCGCTGATCGACGATGGGCTGGTCGAGGGCAAGGGCCCGGCCGAGGCGGCGGGCTATCTTTACGGCGCGCTGCGCTCGGGCAGCGCGGATGTGCTGGAGATCCTGACCGAGCGGCCGACCATGTTCAAGCCCGAGACGAGGCGGGCCTTGCAGGCGCTGCTGCGCGAGCACGCGTTCTATGGCGGCGCGATCGACGGGGAGTTCGGACCGGGCACGCAGCGGGGCCTGCGCGCGGCCTATGGCCTGGCCGACTAGTGGTCTGGCCGACCAGGCGGGTTTCGCCCCGGCTGGCGCCGGGGCGACCCGCCGGGGGGCGCTGCCCCCCGGACCCCCCGGGATATTTCCGGCCAGAAGAAGGGGGGGCGCTAGCTCAGGGCCTGGAACTCGACCCGGCGGTTTTCGGCGGCGCGGGGATTGGCGGTGTCGAACAGGAAACGCTTGCCCAGGCCGATGGCCTCGAGCCGGGCCGGGTCGATGCCGCATTCGTTGACGAAATAGCGCTGCACCTCCCGGGCGCGCAGGATCGAGAGCCGCTCGTTATAGGCGTCGCTGCCGGCGGCATCGGTATGGCCGACGATCCGGAAGCGGGCGATGTCGCTGGCCTTCATCACGCGGCAGAGCTGTTCGAGGCGCGGTTTCTGGTCGGGCGAGAGGGCGGCGGAGTCGAAGGCGAATTCGATCCGGACATTGACCTGGAGATCGGGGGCCAGCTGGCCGAAGACCACCGGGGTCGGTGCGGCGGGCGGTGCGGGCACCAGCGGGCGCAGCTCGGGCGGGGCAAGCCCCACCGTGCCGGTGGAGCCGACGCTCACGCCCTCTCCGCCCTCGGGCGGGGCGGCGGGGGGAGGCTCGGCCGCGGCGGCGGTGGTCGGGCCCTGCACGTCGTCGACGGTGACGAGCGTCAGGCCGCGGGTGCGGCCCATGCCGCTTTCCTCGGCGGCGCGGAACGCGTCGCGCTGGGTTTCGAAGACCCGCAGCAGGTCGCCATCGCTGATCTCCTGCGCGGCTGCGGGCGCCGCCCATCCGACCGCGACGCCCAGTGCCAGTCCAAGCAGTCCGCGCATGATCCTCCCCCCGAGAAATCCGTTCAGTTGCGGGACAGTCTACGGTATCCTCGGGCTGCGATCAATTCGCGAGCGGAACGGGGAGCGGCATGGCTGACCGGAGAGGGCTGCGCGCGGACGGAGGGGCGCGGTGAGCGCGCCGACGACGCGGGTGCCGGTGCCGGTGCCGGGGCTGGACATGCCGCGGCCGGTGGGCGCGGGGCTGACCCATCGCGGGCGGGTGCGCGAGCGCAACGAGGACGCGATCCTGACCGATCCCGACGGGGGCGAATTATGGGCCGTGGCCGACGGGATGGGCGGGCATGCGGCGGGCGATGTCGCCTCGGACATGGTGATCGACGCGCTGGCGGGCCTGCCGGACGAGGCGGCGCCGGTCGCGGGGATGATCGGGCGGCTGGAGGCGGCGAATGCCGCGATCGGCGCGCGGGCGCTGGCCGAGGGGCGCGGGCAGATGGGCGCGACGGTCGTGGCGGCGATGATCCGCGCCGCGGTCGCGCATCTGGTCTGGGCCGGGGACAGCCGCGGCTATCTGCTGCGCGGCGGGCATCTGCGGTTGCTGACCCGCGATCATACGCTGGTGCAGGATCTGGTGGAGCGTGGCGCGCTGGGGGCGGAGGAGGCGGAGCACCACCCCGAAGCGCATGTCGTCACCCGCGCGGTGGGGATGGGGGCGGGCTTTGCGGCGGAAAGCCTGTCGGTGCCGGTGGTGCCGGGGGACCGGCTGCTTCTGTGCAGCGACGGGCTGCCGCGCTGTGTCAGCGAACAGGCGATCGCCGCGATCCTGCTGGGCGCCGCTTCGCCCGAGGATGCCTGCCGGGCGCTGGTCGCGGCGGCGCTGGAGGCGGGTGCGCCGGACAATGTGTCGGTGATCGTGGTCGGGATCGAGGAGGGCTGAACCCGTGCGGGAAGGCGCGCTGATCGGGCCGATCATCATCGCCATCGGGCTGGTCGTCGCGGCGGTCAGTTTCGCGCTGGTCGGCGCGCTGCTGGAGCGCGCCGATCCGGCGGCCGAGCTGCGGCTGGGCCGCGCCGAGGACCGGCTGGCCGAGGCCGAGGCCGAGATCGCGCGCCAGGGTGCCGCGCTGCGCGAGGCGCGGGCCGACCTGGCGCGGCTGCGCGACGAGATGTCGTTGCTGGCGGGGCGCGCGCCCGCGGCTGGGTCCGTGGCTGGGCCCGGGGCCGGGGCGCCGGTGCTGCCCTCGCATGACGACGATCCGCCCGAGACCGAGGAATTGACCGAGGTGATGCAGCTGGCGCGGGCGCGGTTCAATATCGGCATCACCCAGCCCAACAACCGGGTGATGCTGGAGCTTCTGGGCAATCCGCGCGCGAGCTATTCGCAGGACTGCCAGCCGGTCACCGATCCGCGGCTGCGCGCGCTGCTGGAGACCCGCCGGATCGGGCCGATCACGGTGACGATGATCCGGCCCGCGCTCGACTCGCTGGAACGGGTGCTGGACCGGCTGGCCGAGACCGATCCCGACATCCATGCCAAGCTGGGCACCGCCGGGGCGCTGTGCGCGCGCAACATAAGGGGGTCGAGCACGGCGATCTCGAACCATAGCTGGGGCACCGCGATCGACCTGACGCTGGAGGGGATGCTGGACGCCTTTGCCGATGGCGGCACGCAGTTCGGGCTGCTGATCCTGGCGGAATATTTCAACGACGAGGGCTGGTTCTGGGGGGCGACCTACAGCCGCGAGGATTCGATGCATTTCGAGGTGGGCGCCGAGACGCTGCGCCGCTGGCTGGACGAGGGGCAACTGGACGGCTGATGGCGGGGCGCACCGATACCGGGGGGCTTGCGCGGCTGGCGGTGCCGGTGCTGGATTTTCTGGACGGGATGGCGGGGCGCGCGGGGCGCGAGGCGGAAATGCTGGCCGAGGCGCGGGCGCGGCTTGACCGGTTCGAGGCCGCGGCGCTGGCCGAGGGGGTGCCGGTGCAGGCGATCCGGCCTGCGCGCTACGCGCTGGCGGTGCTGATCGACCAGCGCGCGCGCAGCCTGCCGGGGCTGTCGGTACGGCGCTGGTCGGCGCTGGCGGGGCGGCAATTGTTCGACGGGCGCGACATCTCGCTGGACCGGGTGCGGGGCTTTCGCGACACCGCGCGCGGGCAGGGGCCGGAATTTGCCGATCTGGCGGGGTTTCTGGACGGGCTGCTGGACCGGGCCGAGTCGGCGCGGCGGGGCGCGGGGCGGCGGCGGTCGGGCTGGGCAGGCTGGGCAGTCGGGGGTGTTCTGGCGCTGGGGCTGGCGCTGGGGGGCTATGCGCTGGCGCTGGACTATCGCTTTCACGCCGATCTGGCCCGCGGCTTTCAGGACGAGGCGCTGGCGATCGGTCTGGACCGGGCGGATATCGGCGCCGATCTGGGCGCGCGGCTCGACCGGATGGCGGCGGCGGTGGCACGCGTCGAGCAGGCCGCGCGGGGGGCGCCGCTGCGCCTTGGGCCGTTCGACGCGGCGGGGCGGGCGCGGGGGGAGTATGCCGGGGCGGTCGCGCGGCATCTGCCCGGCGCGATGGCCGGAGCGGTGGCCGAGGCGCTGGCGGGCGAGGGCGAGGGGCTGGCGCTCTACGACACGCTGCGCGCCTGGTCGATCCTGACGGGCGAGGCAGAGTGGAGCGGGGCCTATCTGGCGGGCTGGCTGGCGGCGCGCGGGGCGGACGATCCGGCGCTGGCTGCATTGGTGACGCATGTGCCCGCGCTGACCGGCCCGCCCGCCGCGCTGCCCGCGCAGGATCCCGAATTGCTGGCGCAGGCCCGGCTGTTCGCCCGCGAGGCCGGGGAGGCGGAGCGCGCCTGGCTGGAATTGCGCCGCTCCGACGGGGCGGCGGCGCTGGCGCCCTGGCGGGCGGACGCCGCGGTGCCGGGGCTGGCCGAGGTGGTGATGCGCCGGTCGGGGCAGGCGATGGAGGCGCCGTTGCCGGGGCTGTTCACCGCGGCGGGCTGGGATTGGGCGCGGGATTATGGCGCGGGGCTGGCGGTGCAGACGGCGCGCGCCGTCGCGCCCGACCTGCTGGGCGTGGTGCCGCCGCAGGTCAATGCCGCGCCTGACCGGGTGATGGATGTGCTGCATGACCAGACGCTGGCCCATTGGCAGGGCTATCTGGCCGATCTGCGGGTGCGTCCCTTTGGCGACCGCGACGCCTCGGTGCGGATCTCGGGGCTGCTGGCGGCACCCGGTTCTCCGCTGGCCCGCCTGATCCGCGAGGTCTGGGCGCAGGCCGGCGGCGCGGACCGGCGGCGCGGGCATGCGCGGCAATTGCGGCTGGCCACCGTGTTCGGCCCGGCGATCCAGTATGTCGAGGCGGGCAAGATGGCCGAGATCGCGGCGCTGTTCGCCTCGCTCAACGTGGCGCTGGGCGCGATGGGCGAGGGCGACGAGGCGGCGGCGGAACGGCTGATGAGCGTGCAGGACCGCGCGGCCTCGGTCGAGGCGCTGAAGACCGCGCCGCTGGTCGTGGTGCAGATCGTCGAGGATGTGCTGGCGCAGACCTCGGCGGCGCATGCCGACATCCTGACCAACCCGGTGACGCGGCGCTGGCAGGCCGCCGTTCTGCCGCTGTGCAAGCGCACCGTCGAGGGGCGCTATCCCTTTGCCGAGGGCGCGCCCGCCGACATGGCCGATTTCACCGATCTGTTCGGGCCGCAGGGCGCGTTGCAGGCGTTCTTTGCCAGCACGCTGGCGCCCTATCTGGATACCAATGCGCAGCCCTGGCGCTGGAAGCCCGAGGCGCGGCTGGCGGGGCTGTCGCCGGAAAGTGCCGCGTTCTTCGAGCAGGCGCTGGGGGCGGCGGGCGGATTCTTCGATGCCGAGGGGCGGTTCGGCGCGGCGCTGACGCTGACGACGCTGGCCGAGCGGGGGCAGGCGGTGATGGCGGTGGGCGGGCAGGGCGTGCCGCTGTCGGCCGCGGCCGGGGCCGAGCGGCTGGTCTGGCCGGGGCCGGTGCCCGAGGCCGGGGCCGAGATCGGCTTTCGCGGCGAGGGTGGCGCGGTCGCGCTGGCCGAACCGGGCGCCTGGGGGCTGATCCGGCTGCTGGACGGGGTGCGGCTGCGCCGCCGCGACGAGGGGCGGCGGTTCCTTGTCGATTTCCGCAGCGCGACCGGGCGAATCTTCGTCGAGATCGGCTTCGAGGCGGCGCTGAATCCGGTCTCGGTGCGCCCGCTGCTGCGCGGCCTGAGCTGTCCGACGACGCTGTAGCGCGGCGACGAAAACCCGCCCAAGGCCGCCCGCCCGCGCTATACTGGCCCCGACGGGTCGCCAGAGGGGGGCAGGAGCCATGTTCGAGGACCGCCATTTCGCCGTCAGGACGCCGCTGGACGAGGATATCCTGCGCTTTGCCTATCTGGAGGGGCAGGACGAGATCTCGGCCCCGTTCCTTTATCGCGTGGGGCTGAACAGCCCGGATATCGAACTCGACGCGGCCGATCTGCTGGGGCGTCCATTCGCGGTGCGGGTCGGTGGGCAGGGCGAGGAGCCGCGCTGGTTCCACGGGCTGGCCGCCGAGTTCCGGATGGACCGGCTGCAGGACGGTTTCGCGCTGTACGAGGTCGTGCTGCGGCCCTGGCTGTGGTTCCTGGGCAATCGCAGCGACAACCGCATCTTTCAGAACATGAGCACCATCGACATCGTCGAGGAGGTGTTCGGGGCCTACCCGTCCGCAGCCTATGAAAAGCGGCTTCAGGGCAGCTATGCGCCGCGGGAATATTGCGTGCAATATGGCGAGAGCGATCTCGATTTCGTCCAGCGCCTGCTGGAGGACGAGGGCATCTTCTACTTCTTCGAGCACGACATCGAAGGACTCCGGTTGATCCTGACCGATGCCCCCGCCCTGCTTGTCGCGGCGGGTGATCTGGACGAGGTGGTGTTCGAGCCCGATGCCTTCGTGACCTTTCGCGATGGCGACTACATCACCCGCTGGCAGCCCTGCACCTCGGTCGTGACGGGGAAATATGTCCAGACCGATTACGATTTCGAGAAACCCTCGGCCGATCTGGCCACCCGGGCCGACGACCCGCGCGGGCACGAGATCGACGATGGCGAGCGCTATCATTATCCGGGCGGCTATGTGCAGGTGTCGGCGGGCGACAGGCGCAGCCGCATCAGGCTGGAGGAGGTGCAGGCGCCCGCCCGCCGGGCCGAGGCGACAACGACCGCGCCCGCCTTGCTGTCGGGGGCGAAGTTCAAGCTGACGGGGTTCCCGCGCGAGGCCGAGAATGACGCCTACATGATCCTGCGGGCCGAATACACGCTGCGCGAGGAACAGTATCGCTCCGGCCAGCGCACCGAGCGTCTGCCGCAGGGCTATGAGGCGCGGCTGGTGCTGGCGCCTGTCGCGCTGCCCTTCCGGCCCGAGCGGCGCGCCCGCTGGCCGGTGATGAAGGGGCCGCAGACCGCGACCGTGGTGGGGCCTGCGGGGGCCGAGATCTTCACGGACAAGTATTCGCGGGTGAAAGTCCAGTTCCACTGGGACCGGCTGGGCGGGCGCGACGAGAATTCGTCCTGTTTCGTGCGGGTCAGTTCCGCCTGGGCGGGGGCGGGCTGGGGCTTCATCCAGATCCCGCGGATCGGGCAGGAGGTGATCGTCGATTTCCTGGAGGGCGACCCGGACCGCCCGCTGATCACGGGCCGGGTCTACAATGCCGAGCAGATGCCGCCCTATGGGCTGCCCGGCAACGAGACGCAATCGGGCTGGAAGTCGATGTCCTCGCCCGGCGGGGGGGGCTGGAACGAGCTGCGCTTCGAGGACAGGAAAGGGTCCGAGGAGGTCTATTTCCAGGCCGAGAAGGACCATACCGAACTGGTCAAGAACGACGAGACGCGCACCATCGGCCATGACTGGGTCGAGGATGTGGGCAATGACGCGACGCAAAGCGTGGGCCATGACCGCACGGAATCGGTGGGCAACGACAAGTCGACAAGCGTGGGCAACAACCGCGTGGTCAAGATCGGGGTGAATGACGACGAAAGCGTGGGGTCGAACCGCAGCCTGACGGTGGGGGCGAACGAGACGATCTCGGTCGGGTCGAACTCGTCCGAGACGATCGGCGTGAACCACAGCCAGGCAGTGGGCGGGGCGCAGAGCATCGAGGTGGGCGGCGCGCGCAGCGATACCGTGGGCGGGTCCGAGACGCGGACCGTCGGCGGGGCGCAGACCCAGACCGTGGGCGTCACGCGCACGGTCACGGTGGGGGGCGCGCAATCGCATCAGGTGGGCGCTGCGGATACCTGGACCATCGGCGGCGGCCGGACGACCACAATCGGCGGGGCGGACGGGACCACGGTGGGCGGCAACCAGACGCTTGCGGTCGGCGGATCGCGCGGGACCGAGGTGGCGGGCGACGAGTCGCTGAAGGTCGGGGGCGCGATGGTGGCGAATGTCGGCTCGACCCTGTTCGTCGAGGCGGGCGACAAGATCACGCTGAAATGCGGGGGCGCGAGTCTCGTGCTGGAAAGCGGCGGCAAGATCACGCTGAAGGGCACGGATATCCTGCTGGACGGCTCTGGCAAGATCAATGTCAAGGCGGGCGGCGACGTGACGATCAAGGGCAGCAAGATCAACCAGAACTGACCGGGCCGAAGATCCGGGCAAGGGCCTCGTCCGGGCTGTCGGGCAGGCCGGTGCTGTCGGCGGTCCAGAGGCCGGGGGCGGGGTCGGTGCCGGGGATGGGCGCGGGCAGGGCGCCGATCAGCGCGTCGGGGTCGAGCATGCCTTCGGTCGCGGCAAGGGCGGCGGGCAGGGCGGCGGCGCACCACGCTTCGGCCGCCGCGCGGTCCAGCCCGGGCAGGTGGCAGCAGGCCAGCGGAAAGGCCCGCCCCGCCCGGTCGGACGAGGGCAGGATCAGCGCGGTCAGGCTGGTCCCGTTCAGGATCAGCGTGGCCCGGAGCCCCGCCGCGGGCCAGCTATCCGGCGCGCGGGCGTGGCGGGCAAGGTGGGTGGTCAGCCAGCGGTCGAGCGGCGCGCGCAGTCCCGGCGGCAGGCCGCGGGCGACGAAATCGCCCAGCCCGGGCAGCTTGCCGAACAGCGCGGTGGCGGGGGGCATGCCTCAGAATCCGTCGGGGCAGGAAAAGCCGCCGAAAAGCCCCAGGTCGAAGGGGTTGTCCACGCTGCCCGCGCGCAGGTCGAACCGCGCCGAGAAGCCGCCGCGGCCCAGCGTCAGGCGGAACAGTTCGGGCAGATCGGTCGGTTGCAGGCTGTTGGAGCGCAACAGCCGCAGGAACGCCCAGGCCCCGGTTTCCGAGGTGATCACCTCGGACGAGCCGTCGACCGGCGTGAAGGAGAGCGAGACCAGGTTGGTGCCGTCCGGTCCGGGCCAGGTCATCGGCATCGGGCGTGCGGCCGCGTTGAAATAGGCCAGCACCTGCCCGTCCACGTTCAGCGTCACGCGCGAGGCATTGGCCGAGAGATCCTTGGGTTCCAGCGAAAAGGCGATGACCGGCCCCGCGCCGCCGGGAAACAGCCCGTCGCGGATCGCGCGGGCGCGCTCGAACGGCACGAGACGGTCGTCGGTCAGCCCGAAATCCGCCCGCCAGCGCCAGGGCCGGGCGGTGCTGTCGACATAGGCGGCCAGATGCGTGGTGGTGAAGCTGTCGATCAGCCCGCCGGGGCCGAACAGGCGGGCGAAATCGGCGATGTTGACGTCGATCCGGCTGGCGCTGTCGAAGGGGTAGCGCCCGGCGGTGGCGGCGCGGCAGAAGGACAGCACATCCGCCCGCCAGCGCGCGTTGAGCTGCGCGAGCACCGCGTCGCGGGTGACGGCGATGGCATCGCCCGCGATCCCGGCGATCCAGTCGTCGACCGGGTCGGGCAGGATCGCGGCCTCGTTGGCGATGGCGCCGGTCAGTTGCGGCAGCCCGCCGCGGGCCAGCAGCGCGGCCTCGGGGTCGGGGCTGGCGGCGACGGTCTGCAATTCGTTCGACAGCGCGGTCAGCGCGGCGATGGCGGGGTCGAGGCTGGGGGGCTGGCCCGCGAGTTCCTCGATGGTGCCGCGGAGCGGGGTGAAATGGTCGGCAACCGGCGTGCCGGGCGGCGGCGCGTCGGGGCGCAGCGCGGCGATCTCGGAGACGGTCTTGACGGTTTTCGAGGCCAGCCGCCCGACCTTGCCCAGCGTCTTTTCCGCCACCCGCATCGCGCCCGCGGGCATGGCAGCCCCCGGTTCGGGCGGCCGGGTCAGGTAGGTTTCGGCGACGATGGCGCGCAGCAGCCGCCTGAGCGCGCTGTCGGCGCTGGAGAGATCCCTGAGATTGTTGCGCGCGACGGCCAGGTCGGTGATCGGCGCAAGCCGCAGGTCGCGCAGGACCTCGTCCCAGGTGGCGATGAAATCCTCGTAGTAGAGCTTGAGGATATCGCCCTCCAGCGTGGCGACCGAGGCGCCCGCGCTTTCCGGGCAGCCGCCCGCGAACACCGCCCGGTCAAGCGCGGCCTGCGCCGCGGCCTCGGGGACCAGCGGCAGGACGACCTCGTGAAAGCCCCGATAGGTGAAGGCGCCGGGCAGGCCGATGCGCAGCGTGCGTTCCGACAGCCGGGTGAAGACGCGCGCCCCGTTGGGGCCGGCATGTTCGGCCGGGATCCAATCGGGCAGGGCCGCGACCTCGGGCGCCTCCATCAGCGCGCGATAGGCGCGGGTGGCCAGCGGGATTGTGCAGACGCTTTCCAGCGCGGCGGAGATCAGCGCGGGATCGGGGGCGATCCGGTCCTCCTCGCCCGCCATGCGGTCCAGCGCGTCAAGCTGATAGGTCCGCGCGATGTTGGTGGGGAAGGGGTCCAGCGGCGCCTCGGCGGGCAGCGATTGCTGCCACCAGGCGCGGGCGAACTCGGTATTGTAAGGGGCAAGCCCGGTCATCATCTGGTAGACCTTGAGCGCGCCGAGCGTGTAATCGGGATCGCGCACCTTCTTCCACATCGTCGCTTCGAGCAGCGCGACCATGCGCGGTTCCAGGACGTTGCGCAGCGCGCGTTCATAGGCGATGCGCTGGGCGCGCTCGATCTCGGCCGCGGCCGAGGGGCCAAGCGCGGTCAGCACCCCGCGCGGCACGCGGGTTTCGGCATCGGCCACCTCGTCCACCGCGTCGAGCGCCAGTTCCAGGTCCAGCGGTTCGGTCGGCGCCTGCCGCGCGGCGACATTCGCCAGCCGCGATTGCAGCAGCGTCAATTGCCGTTCCTGGTCCGCGATGCCGCCCGAATAGCGCAGGAAGGAGAACAGGAAAAGCGCTGCGGCCAGCACCGTGACAAGGCCCGCGCCCGCCAGCGTGCCGCGGAAGATCCAGGCGCGGCGTTCCTCGGCGCGGGGATCGAAGGTGCCAAGCCCTGCCTCGGGAAAGATCAGCCGGGCCATCATGTCGTGCAGGAAATAGCTGCGCGTCTCGCGATGCGCCCGCGGTTCGGGCCGGGTGGCGGGCAGGCCGAAGCGTGCGGCAAGGCTGCCGACCAGCAGATCGACCGGGCTGCCCTCCTGCGTGGCCGAGGTGAGGTAGAAGCCGCGCAGCCAGGCGCTGTCCTCGTAACGGCTTTCGCCGAAGACGGTGTCGATCAGCACCTTCATCGGGCCGGTCAGCGCCTCGAGCTGGGCGGGGAAGCGGAAGGCTTCGCCCCGTATGGCGAGCGGCCGGTCCTCGGCGATGCGGGGGACGACGCGCTTTTCGATCTCGGCGACAAGGGCGGTCATCTCGCGCGCGACGCTCACGCCATCGACCCGCGCCTCGGTGCCCAGGGTGGCGCCCCATACCTGTTCGCGCCCGCGCGTGGACAGATCGGCGAAGAAGGGTTCGAAGCCGGGGATCAGGTCGGCCTTGGTGATCATCAGATAGACCGGCAGGCGCATCTGGAGCCGGTCGTAAAGCTCGGCCAGACGCTTGCGGATCTCGCGGCCATGGGCACGCAGCGCGGCCTCGTCGCCGGTCAGTTCCAGCACCGAGAGCGTCACGATCACCCCGTTCAGCGCGCGCCGCCCGCGATGGCGTTTCAGCAGGTCGAGAAAGCCGCGCCATTCGGCGGCGTCGGTTTCGGGATCGCTGGCCTGTTCGGTATAGCGGCCCGCGGTGTCGATCAGCACCGCGTCCTCGGTGAAGAACCAGTCGCAATTGCGCGTGCCGCCCATGCCGCGCAGGTCGTCGCCCAGTTCGATGGGGAAATTCAGCCCCGACTGGCGCAGCGCCGTGGTCTTGCCGGTGCCGGGCGGGCCGATGATGACATACCATGGCATGTCGCGCAGGAACTTGCGCCCGCCCAGCTTCGAGCGTTTCATCCGTTCGAGGATGGCCTGGAATTTCTCGCCCACCTCGGCCAGGTTCTCGGCCCCCGGCTCGGGCGGGGGGGCATCTTTCGGCTGGGCCAGTTCGGTGACGAAGACGCGGTTGGCGCGGGCGGCGCGGATCTGGCGCAGCAGTTGCGAGACCAGCCAGAAGATCACGATCAGCCCGATGGTGACGATCCGCGCCAGTTCGCCCGCCAGCGGCGCGGCCTCGCCCAGGCGGATCAGCGGGCCGTAGATCCAGATCAGCGCGCAGAGCAGAACGATCCCGATCAGCGTCCAGAAGAGCCGCGAGATCAGGAAGCCGAAGACCGCCTTGAGCCTGCCCATGGATCAGACCTTCTTCTCGATATGGATTTCCACCCGGCGATTGCGCGCCCGGCCCTCGCGCGTGGCGTTGTCGGCGATGGGCTGGGTGGCGGCGCGGCCCTCATGGGCGATAAGGCCGGGGGGCACGCCGCGGGCGATCAGCAGATCGGCGATGGTGCGCGCGCGGGCTTCGGACAGGCCCTGGTTCGAGGCGAAGGGGTTGGTGCGCTGCACCGGCACGCTGTCGGTATGGCCGACCACGCGCACGCCGCCGATCACGTCGAGATTGTCGACGATCACCTGTGCGATGGCGGCGATCAGGGGGGCGTAGACCTCGTTGATCTCGGCGCGGGCCGAGCGGAAAAGCTCGGGGTCGGGGGATTGCAGGGCAAGGATCGCGAGCGAGACATCCTCGCGCCCGGTCAGCGCGCCCAGCGCGTCGGGGGGGGCTGCCCCGGCAAAGAGCGGCAGCAGTTCCATCACCACGGGTTCGGCGATCAGCGCCGGGGTTTCCGGCACGGCGGTTTCGCGCAGGGGCCGGTATATCCCCGCGCGTTCGGGCGGGGGCAGGACCGAGGCCAGCGTGAACAACTGCTCGCCCCGCGACGACAGCCGCATCGACAGCCCCGCATAGATCAGCGTGATCGCCGCCAGCGCGACCAGCGCGATCGACCATAGCGGCACGCGGAAGCGCGGCGCCTCGTCGGCGGCGGCCACGCCCTGCCAATGCGGCGACAGTGCCCGGTCGGCATCGTCGGGACGGCGCAGCACGCGGGCCATCGCGCCGCGCATCTGCGCCAGCGCCCCGTCGCCCGCGGGGCCGGTGACCCGGTGCTTGCCGCGAAAGCCCAGCCCGAGGCAGAGAAAGGCCAGTTCCAGCATGTCGGGGTCGCGTTCGGAATAGCGCAGCAGATCCTCGGCCCGCTCGAAGAACCGCGTCCCGGCATCGACATCGCCCGAGAGCGAGACGACAAGCGGTTCGCGCGGCCAGTCGGAATGCCCGCCCCAGGGGGTGTTCAGCGCGACATCGTCCAGAAGGGCGGCGACGAACCACGCCGCCTGATCGGCGCGCGAGAGCGGCACGCCCTCGCCCACCGCGGCGTCGCGGGCATGGATCAGGTTGTCCAGAAGCCGCGCGCGCAGGGTTTCGGGGTTCTCGGGCGCCATGGCGCGTTCCAGTTCCGGGGCAAGGCCCAGAAGGGCGGCGAAGGCGTTCACCAGCGGGTTGGCCGAGGCGCGCAATTGCTGCACCCGCGGCGCGGCTTCGCCCGCCGTTCCGGGCCGGGCGGCCATGGTGGCGGGGCCGCGGGCCTGGCGCGCGGGGCGGATGCGGGTTCGGCCCGCGTCGTCGTCCAGCCCGAAGGGATCGTCGCGTGTCATCGCCTCACCTGCTGACCGCGTAGCAGTCGATTTCGGGTTCGCTGGCCAATTCGCCCGAGACCCCGATCACGAAGCCCGCGGCGTCGGCCAGTTGCGCCCAATGGTCGGAATGGCGGTCAAGCTCCAGGCAGAGCCGGTCGCCGTCATAGGGGATCTCGCGGGGCTGCGAATGCAGCGGTTTCAGCGGGATGCCGGGCAGCCGCGATTTCCAGAGCGTGTCGAACTCGTCCGCGGCGCCCACGGTCGTCTGGTTGACGAAGATTTGGCGCAGCTTTTCGTCGGACATGTCCGAGCCTACGCGCACCACGATGCGCGAGCTGTTCACAAGCTCGGGATTGCCCAGCCGCACGGTCCAGACATTGCGCGAATGCTTTCGCACCTCCAGCGGGCGGGCGCGGATCTCGACATGGCGCAGCGACAGGATCAGCGAGCGCAGCGTGTCGGCCAGCGCCTCGAAGGCGCGCTGGGGGTCCATGTGGTCATAGGCGGGCAGCGCCGACAGGCTGCGCGAATTCGATCCGAAGGTCGCCATCCGCCCGGCCAGCCCGGCCAGTTCGAGGAAGAATTCCGACGGGTGGAACAGATCCTGGGCCAGCATATGCGCGATCCGGGGCCGCGCGGTGTTGGCGAGTTCGAGGATCAGCAGGTTCTCGACCGAGGCCCCGCTGCCGCCCATCAGGAGCTTGCCATGCGCCTCGGTGATGCGTTCCAGACCGGTCGCGATTTCGTGGGCGAAGCGGGCATACCAGGGCGCGGCGGCGGTGATGAGCGCGGGGGGCAGGTGGCCCTCGTCCAGCGCGACGGCGCCATCGGCCTTGAGCCCGTCGATCCGGCAGATCGGCAGGGTGGCGAAGCCCGTCTCGTCCTGACCGGGCAGCAGGAGGCGGGGTTGCAGATGGGCGATCTCGATCTCCTCGGGCTCGGCGCCGTTCAGCACGGTGTCGCGGATCTCGACCAGCGCGCCGCGATAGCGCGCGCCTGCGGGGTCGGCATGATGCGGCTCGATCGTGGCCGCGCCGCTGCGTTCCAGCGGCACGGCGATGCGCACCAGCCCGGCGGGTGTGTCGGCGGCGATGGCCACCGGTTCGGGCGCGGGCATCGTTTCGGGCAGCGAAAAGGGCGTGCCGTCGGGCAGGATGCCCTGGGCCGTCTCGATCCCGACGCGGCCTGCCCCCAGCGCGGCGCGGTCCAGCACCAGCCGCCCGAAACCCCAGCTCTGGTGGCGTGCCGCGCCCAGCGCGCCGCGCACCAGTGCCTCGGTCCAGCGGTCCTGTTGCTGGAAATGCTGGGTGCGAAGGAACAGACCCTCCGACCAGACGACCCTGTTGCCCTCTCCCATTCCGCCGCCCTCAGACCGATGTCAGGCTGATGCCGCCCGGGCCGACGCTGACGACAAGCCCCATATTGCCCGAGGCGGGGGCGGGCATCTTGGCGCGGAAGACCTTGCCGCCCGGGTCGCGATAGCCCGCGACGACGCCGATCACGGCCGTCCCGGTTTCCAGCCCGATCACCCGCGTCGCCGCGGCGCCCGGGCTCAGCACGATCTGGTCGGCCTTGACCAGATCGCCGCCGAGGGCGGTCTGCGGGGTCTGAAGCGCGAAGAAATCCGCCCCGTCGAAGGCCGCCGCGCCGCGCAATTGCAGGATGCTGAGCGTGAGCGGCCGGTCGGCCCCGTCGGGTCCGGGGTTCATTCCGGCCGTGCCCTGTGCGCTGACCGTCAATGCCCCCGGCCCGGGGGTGCAGCCCGCCAGCAGCAGCGCCGCGCCGGTCCCTGCCAGCAATATCCGTCTGTCGATCCGTGTCATGGTCCTACCTCCCCTTTGCGTCTTCATAGGCTGTGCGGAACTCGGCCCCGATCTCGCCCAGGAAGCGATCCTCGGCCGACCGGGCGATCTGGGCATAGCGCTCCTCGTAAAGCTGCCAGAGCTTGGCGCCCCGCCCGCCGGCAAGCAAGGTCTGCAACCGGCCCTCGGCTTCGAGATCGCGTTCGATGGCGGCGGGGTCGAAGCGGTCGATCATCTGGCGCAGCGCGGCCTGCACGGCGATCCAGGTGCGCATCTGGTGGTCGGCCATGTCGCGGAACGAGGCGGCGATGGCGGCGTCGGGGGGCAGGTAGCCGGGGCCGCGCCCGATCGCCAGCGCCTCGACGGCCTCGCGCGATGTGGGCAGGAATTTCAACGGGTTGACCTCGGCCGCGCCGATCACGGTCTGGGCCACGCGGACATTCTGCTTTTCCTGGGCGCGGGCGCGCAGAAGCTGCATCAGCCCCTCGGTCAGCGCCCGGAAGCGCGCGCCAAGCGCCTCCATCTCGGCCTCGGGATCAGCGCCTGCGGGGGGCGGGTCGATGCCGAGACCGCGGTAGAAGGCGGCGCGCAGGGCGGCGTCCTGGGCGGGGGGTGTCGGGGCGGTCGCGGGGCGCCAGTCGGGGGCGGGCGGTTCCGCGGCGGGCGGTTCGGGCGGGGGGCGCTGGGGTTCGGCGGGGGCGTCGAAATAGCCGCCCGCGGCCGGGGGCGGCGCGGGGCTGCGGCGGGGGGGCGCGGGGTCCAGCGTGAAGGGGTCGTCAAACTGGAAGCCCGGCGCCTTCTGCGCGGGCTCGGGTTCGGTGAAATCGCCCGAGCGCATCGCGCCGCGGAAGCTGGGCGGCAGGTTGGCCGGGCGCTCGGGCGGTGGTTCGTAGGGGGGCGCCTCGCCGAAATCGAAGGCGAAGGGGTCGCGGGCCTTGGCGGGTTGAACGGGGTCGGGCCGCGCGGCGGCGCCCAGTTCGACGCGCAGGACGTAATCGCCCAGCCGCAGCCGCATCCCGTGTTCCAGCGTGGCGGTGTTGCCCAGCCCCAGCGGCCGATCCGCGCCATCGACGAACAGCCCGCCCGAGGATGTGTCGGTGACGATGAACCGCCCGGCCTCGCCATGGATGGCGCAATGCTGGCGCGACACGAAGCGGTCGGGATCGTCGATCCGCCAGTCGGCGCTGGCATCGCGGCCGATGGTCAGCTCGCCGTCCTCAAGGCTGCGGCGGGTTTCGGCCTGCGGATGGGGGCCGTGTTCGAGGATCAGCGTCAGCGTCATGCCGCCACCCTCCGGCTCGGGGCGGTGATGCGCGCCAGCCGCAGGTCGTCGGCATCGCGGCGGGCGCGGGGGCCAAGCCATGCGGTGCGGCCCAGGCGCGCGGCGCCAAGCTGCGCGGGCGGCACCGCGTCGGCGGCCAGCACCAGCCGCAGATCGGCGTCGATGCCATGGCCCAGCGCGAACAGGACCGCGCGGCGCAGCGCCTGTCGCGCGGGTCCATCGGCCATGAACGCCTCGTAGCGGGGGCGGTACAGGGGGCCGACCACGATCTCGACCCGCGCATGGCGCGCATAGGTCCGTGCGCCTGCCACCGCGCCGGTGCCAAGCCCGGCATGGGCGCGGCCAAGCCGGGTTTGCAGCGGCGCGGGAATGTCGGTCCAGACGCCGACAAACTCGCGCAGGGCGACCGGCGCGCCGATCACGTCCGACAGGAAGCGGGTCAACCGCTCGACCCCGCGCACCTGGCCGGAAAGCGAGGTGGCATGGCGCAGCGCCATCCGGTCGGCCCCCGGCCCGTCCGCGCCGCCCCCCGGCAGGCCAAGCCCGGCCAGCGCCCGCATCAGCGCAGCGGTGCGCCCGCCGGTGCCATGGGCGATCTGCACCTCGGGGCGCGTTTCGGCCCAGGCGCGCCAGTAAAGCGCGATCATCCGGTGTTGAAGGATGTTGCAGAAATCGAGAAAGGCGGTGTCGGCGCTGGCCCCGTCACGCCCGCCCGCGAACCAGCGGTTCGAAAGCCGCGCCATCACCCAGCGCGTCAGGTGCAGGGGCATCGGGCCTTCGGGACCGATCAGGCCCAGCACGTTGACCTCGACGCGCGGCGGGCTGCCGGGGGTGACGCCCTCGACATCGCGCGTGGCGAAACCCAGCCGCAGGTTCTGGCCCAGGCGCACCGGCTCGGCCTCGGGGCCGCCGCTGCGGCCGAAACGCTGCGCATCGGTTTCGAGCAGGCGCAACAGCTGGAAGAACCCGGTTTCGGCCGGGTCGAGCCCCGGGGGCAAGGCCCCGCTCAGATCGGGGCGCGGTGGCCGGGCGTCATCGGCCATGTCACCTCCTCCTGGCGTTGCATGAGCCGCGTGCGCGTGCGCACGAAGGAATTGATCGCAGCATAGCGGCCAAAGAGCCGGTTCAGAAGCGCGCCGAGCAGCAGCGTGGACGCACCCGAAAGAATGGTCTCGTCGGTGTCCAGGACGATCTCGGTGCCATGGCCGAAACAGGTGGGGCCGGGCAGGGCCAGCCGCGCCATCACCGGGGCGGAGCACACCCGCTGGATCGCGCGCGCGTGCCGGGCAAGGGCCGGGTCGCCGCGATCGGCGTAAAGGTCGAGCATGGCGCGCAGCGGTTCGGCGTCCGAGCCCTCGCCCGCAAGCGACAGGTGGTCAAGCGACAGCTGCGCGATCCAGCGCCAGGTCAGGGCGTCGAGATCGGCGGTGCCGCCGGTGCCCTGCGGCAGGCTGGCGGCGAGCGAGGGGCGCGGGCGGCGGATCGCGCCGATCAGGGTGACACCCGCCACCGGATCGCCGGTTTCCAGCGTCAGGGTGGGGCTGTCGTCGAGGATGGGCAGGTCGCGGTTGGTGACCAGCGCGCGGATGTCGAGCCGTCGCGCCAGCGTCGCGGGATCGGCGCCGGGCGGGTGCGAGAGGGCAAGGAACAGGTCGTCGCCGGGATAGCTGGTGCGGGTCTGGCCGCGGCGAAGCTCATCCTCGCCGGGGCGGCGGCGGCGGCGTTCGACGGCATAGACCTGTCCGGTGGCGCCGCGGTTCTGTTCGACGGCGTAAAGCGGCATGATGCGTGCCGATTGCCCCTCGCGGTCGGCATCCTCGACGCGCAGGATGCGGTAGATCTCGAAATCGCGCGGGCGCGTGCGGTCGGCATGGACGACATGATCCGCCCGCCGCGGGTCGATCTCGACGATGTTGCATTCCTTCTCGAACAGATTGACCAGCGGCGTCGCGAACAGGCGGAAATCCTCGGCAGTGACGGGGGCAAGCTCGGGGCGGGGGCGGTCGAGCAGGATCACGATCTCGACGCCCGCGGAACTGTCGCGCAGCACCGGGTTCAGCCCGTCGAGGCGGGCGTAATGGAACCGTTCGGGCAGCAGGAAATATTCGCGGACCAGCCGATAGCCCTCGAAGGCGGGGCGGACGCGGGGCAGAAGCGCCTCGGCATCGGGGATGCCGACCAGGTCGGGCGGGGCGGCCCTGCGGAAACTGCCGCCCATGGGCCGGGCCAGCACCCGGTGGCCCCAGCCGAAGATCGCGTCGAACAGCGCGCCGCCATTGCCCCGCCCGCCAAGGAACAGGTCGAGCCGATCGAGCGTCAGCCTGGCCAGCGGCGTCGGCCCGGAGGGTTCCAGCACCAGCCGAAGCCCGGCCTCGGCCCCCGCTGCCAGTGCGCCCGACAGCCCCGCGGCGCGAAGCGCGCCCACGTCCTGAAGATAGCCCGCCGCCGCGATCCGCACCGGCCAGAGCGTCACGTCCTGCGCGGTGGCATAGGTCGCGCGCGTCGACAGCCCCTCGCGCAGGCCCGCCACCAGCCGGGTGCCGCGCCGGACGACATGGCCGCCCGCCATGCCGTCCACCTGCGGGCCGGGGCGCAGGACGGCCATGCCCATCGCGGGGGCGGGCGCGGCAAGGTCGGGGTAAAGCGCGTCCAGCAGGTTGCGGACATGGCGGCTGGCCTCTGCATCGACCTTGAGGCGGGTGCGCGCGGCGAGGAAGGCGACGCCTTCGAGCAGGCGTTCGACATAGGGATCGGGGCAGGGCACGGAATCGAGCGCGAGATTGCGCGCGACGGTGGGGTGCAGCGCCGCGAATTCGGCCGCCAGCCCGCGGATATGGGTCAGTTCCTCCTCGTAATAGGTCAGGAACGCCCGGTCCATCACAGCACCTCGACCGTTGTCAGGGCCTGCCCGTTGTCGAGGTCGATGGTGGTGGAGAGCCGCAGCCGTTCGGGCACCGGTGCCAGCATCAGCATGCCGTCGATATCGACGCGCAGCCCCGTCTTCTGGCCGGTGCGCACCTGCACCTTGACGCTGTCGCGCCGCAGACGGGGTTCGAACACCTGCAGGAGCGTGCGCAATTCGCGGGCCAGCGTCTCGGTGTCGAAATCGCTGCCCGTGTGCCCGGCAAAGGCCGGGACGCCGAAATTCACGACCGAGCTTCGGACCTCGGGGAAATCGGCCAGCAGGTCGCCGGGGCTGTCCTGTCCGGCCCGCTCGCGGTCGGTCAGCAGGAAGCGGGCCTCGAGCCGCTCGATGTTGAACAGCGCCTCGATGTCGCGGCGCACCGCCTCGCGCAGGACATCCGCCGTGACGACGATGCCGCGGTCTTCCAGCCGCCGGCGCCGGGCGAGGCTGTCGGCCAGTTGCATCAGCCGCTTGCGGGTGGCCTCGTCCAGCCCGGCCTCGCGCTCGATCGCGCGGGGGCCGCCCGAGGCCAGCGCCTGCACCCGGTCCGCCCCCAGCGCCTGGGCCAGGTCGGCGGCCAGCGCGTCGGTCTCGGCGACAAGCCCGGGCAGGTCGTCGCGCAGCCGGTCCCAGAGGGAGGGCTGCACGAGTTCGCTTCTGGCGCTGGGGCCCGGGTCAGCCATCATCGGTGCCCTTTCGCGGCGTCACCGACCCGCGGCGATGTCGTATTCGATCTCGTGCTCGTCGCCGGCCGAATGGTCGTCGGCCTGGATGATATACTTGACCTTGACCTTTTCGGCGGCGAGCCCAACCATTTCGCTGATCGCCTTGGTGTTCTCGTATTCGCCGACGATCTCGTATTTCGAGATGGTGGTATTGGTCAGCGTGATCTGGAGATAGTCCAGATGCGCATCGCCCGAATCCTTGCGCACCATGATGACGACCTCGGCGAAGGACTTGCCCTGCATGCAGGCCAGCGCAAGATAGGGCGAGGAGGCGTCATACCACTTCCTGACCATCAGCGGGTTGATCTGCGCCCGGCCGCGGGTGCGCCCCGATCCGACCTGGGCATGGGATTCCTGCTCCATCAGCCAGTGCAGGTCGTAGAGGTCGATCTCCTTCTCGTGGTCGGCGCTTTTCGATTCGCCGTCGATATCGGGCACTTTCATGTAGGCGTTCAGTGTCATGGTCTCTCTCCCCGGTTGAAGGTCCTTCGGTCACTCATGACTTCACGGAGGGCAGTTCGGAGACAAGGCGCAGGCTCGCGTTGATGCCTTCGAGCTGGTAATGCGGGCGCAGGTAGAATCGGGCGTTGTAATAGCCCGGCCGCCCCTCGACGCTGTCGACCTGGACCTCGGCCATGGCGAGCGGGCGCTTGGCCTTGGCGGCGTCGTCGGCCATGGCGGGGTTGGCCAGGACGTAGCGGTTGATCCATTCGGACAGCCACACCTGCATGTCCGAGCGTTCCTTGAACGTGCCCACCTTGTCGCGCGCGATGGCCTTGAGGTAATGCGCGAAACGGCAGACCGGCAGCAGGTAGGGCAGGTTGGCCGAGAGCCGTTCATTGGCCTGGGCGGCGGGATCGACCAGTCTGCCCGCCCGCGCCTCGTCGTCCTGCAATGTATGCGCGCCGATGAAGGCGGCGACATCGGTGTTCTTGCGGTGCAGGATCGGCATCAGCCCCAGCTTGGCCAGTTCCGCCTCGCGCCGGTCGTCGATGGCGATCTCGGTGGGGCATTTCATCGCCACCGAGCCGTCATCGGTGGGGAAGGTGTGGACCGGCAGGTTGACGACCGTGCCGCCCGATTCCACGCCGCGGATCTGCGAGCCCCAGCCATACATCTTGTGGCTGCGGTTGATGTTCACGCCCATCGCGAAGGCCGCGTTCATCCAGACGTAGTGATCATGCTTGCCGTCGATCTGTTCCTCGAAGGCGAAGCCCTTGACCGGCACGGTTTCCGCCCCGTAGGGCAGCCGCGCCAGCACGCGCGGCATGGTCAGGCCGATATAGCGGGCATCCTCGGATTCGCGCAGGCTTTGCCAGCTTGCGTAATCGGGCGAGGACACGATCTGCGAGAGATCCTGCGGGTTGGGCAGTTCCTGCCAGCTTTCCATGCGGAACAGTTGCGGGGCGGCCGCGGCGATGAAGGGCGCATGCGCCGAGGCGGCGATGCCCGAGAGGTTGCGCAACAGCGTCACGTCCTTGGGCCGGTGCGAGAACTCGTAGGCGCCGATGATCGTGCCGAAGGGTTCGCCGCCGAACATCGAGTATTCCTCGGTGTAGAGCTTCTTGAAGACCGGGGACTGGTCCCACATCTGGCCCTCGTAATCCTCCAGCACGTCGGCCAGTTCGTCCTTCTTGATGTTCAGGACGCGGATCTTCAGCTTCTGGTCGGTCTCGGTGTTGTTCACCAGGTAATGCAGCCCGCGCCAGGTGCCTTCGAGCTCGCGCAGTTCGGCACAGTGCATCACCTCGTTCATCTGGGCGGTCAGCAGGCTGTCGATGCCCGCGATCAGCGACTTGATCGACTTGACCGCGTTGCCCGAGATCGTCGCGGTGCCGGCCTTTTCGGTCGCGGCAAGGGCAAGGTTCGAGACCAGCGCCTTGAGCTTGTCGGCATCGCTTTCCTTGATCCGGAAATCCTTTTCCAGCAGCGCGGAGAATTCGCCGAGATCGAGCGCCTCGGCCTCGGCGGCGGCGCCTGCGGCCTTCTGTTCCTGCGGATCGGCCATGGCTCAACCCTCCTCCCTGGTGGCCTTCATGGCCTGTTCGGCGGCCTGCGCGAGCAGGGGCTCGTTCTGAAGCAGTTGCGCGATGCGCTTTTCGGCGTCGATCTTGCCGTCCATGTAGCTGAGCAATTCCTCGAGCTGCTTGCGCATCTTGAGAAGTTCCGCCAGCGGCGGGATCTGTTCGGCCACCTTGTCGGGGGCGAAATCGCCCATGGTGGTGAAGGTCAGGTCGACGAAGATTTCCTCGTCGGCCTCGGCGCCCTCCTTGGCGGGCAGCTTGTTGGGCACGCGCGCCTTCACGCGGGGGCCGAGCGCCTCCATGAACTTGTTGAAGCGTCCGGCATCGGTTTCGACGAAGGTGCGGTCGTTCACCGATTTCTTCGCCTCGGGGGTTTCCGAGGCCCCGGCGAGGTCGGCCATCACCCCCATCACGAAGGGCAGTTCGATGGTGGTGGGGCTGCCGTAATGCTCGACCTCATAGGCGATCTGCACCCTTGGGGCGCGGTTTCGCTCGATCACCTTCTGCTTGCTCTCTGCCATGTCCTGACCCCTGTTCTGCCGTGTCCTCGTCTATTTCCTGCTGCCCTCGGGCACGCCTGCCATGGCGCGGAAATCCTTGAGCCCGCCGGGGGCGACCTCTTCCATCAGCTCCATGAAATCCATCGGCACCATGCGCCGCAGGCGCCGCGCCAGATGGGGGATGGGGCTGGAGGGTTCGGTGCGTTCGTAGAAGGCGATGATGAGGTCGAGCGCGCGTTCGACATCCTCGCGGGAATTGATCTGGAAGCCGTTCATGCTGCCGCGCTGGGCGGCGGGTGCGGGGGCGGGGCTATCGGGTGCGGCGGCGGGGGGCGCCGGGCTGTCGGATGCGGGGGCGGGATCGGCCCCGGCCCGGGTCTCGGCATGGGCGGCGGCGGCGGCGAGCGTGGCGCCCACCCGGTCGAGAAAGCGGTCGAGCGCGGCGAAGCGCAGCGCCTCGCCCGGGCCGAGGCCGAGCCGGTCGTTCACCGCGGCGGCCAGCGCATCGAGCGCGGCGCGCGCGGCGGCGCGGCTGTGGGACAGCGCGGCGAAGATCTCGGGGCTCTCGATCGCCAGTGCGCGCGTCGCCGCCTCGACCCGCGCGCGGCGCGCGGCATGGGTTTCGAGGATCTGCGCCTGTTCCTTCTGGCCGAGCCCGGAGGGGGATTCGCGCAGCACGTCATTGTCGGAAAGCTGCCCGGCGGCAAGGTCGGCGCCGGTGACAAGGCCCATGCCGCGGGCGTCGATCACCGCGTTCATTTCCAGATCGCCGAGCAGCCCGTTCTCGGCATTTTCCAGTTGCATCAGGGCGTTGATCCGCCGCAGCCCGGCCTCGCGCGGGGTCGGGCCGGGGCGCAGTTCGGGGTGGATGCTGTCCCAGAAGGCCGCGATACCGGCCGCGATCATCCCGGCCCCCTGCGCCAGCCCCGCATAGCCGGCATAGCCCCGGGCCGGATCGATGCCGCCTTCGTTCGACAGGGCGCGGGCGACGATCACCAGAAGCCGCAGATCGCGCCCCGCGCCTGCCAGCTCGGCCGCCGCGCTCAGCACCTCGGACCAGTCCACGGGAGAAACGGGGGACGGAACCGCGCCGGGCGCCTCGGTCCGTGCCTCCCGGGACGCGGGTTCGATCAGCCGTTCGATGGCCTGGAACCGCGGGTCGCTCCTCAGCTCGGTTCCAGACGGATTGTCCCCGTCAAGCGGGGCGAGAAACACGTCCAGATTGACCAACGCCCCCGTCCTTCATTTCGAATGACAGGGGAATCATTTCAGATGGTTTCGATTCTGGCAATGATCGTGAGCGGTTATTGACGAGCGTCAATGATCCGCGACGCCACGCCCAGCACCTCGCCCTCGCGCCCTTGCAGGGTTTCGGCCAGCGCCTCGGCGACCGAGGTCACGCTTTCGTCGCGCGGGCGGCGGAGGTCGAAAAGCGGGCTGCGCGACAGGATCGCGACGATCTCGGACTTGCCGAAATCGCCATCGGTGATGCGAAAGGCCAGAAGGCCGGGATCGGCGCGGAACTCCTCGATCGAGTGCAGCACCCGGATCCGGCGCAGGCCGCCCTCGACCCGGCCGATCTGGTCCAGGGCGTGTTCGGTGCTGTTGATCTGGGGCAGGACGTGAAAGACCTTGCCGGTATTGTCCACGACCATGACCCAGAGCGAGCCCTGGGTCAGGCTGGCGGGCGCCAGCACCTCGGCCACGGGGTTCTGGCCGACGCGGTAGATGCCGGTCAGGTTCGCCTCGCCGCTTTCGCCATCGCCCAGCCAGATCGACAGCGTCCCGCCGCCCATCGGTGGCAGGACCGCGCGGATCGCGCAGAGATCGCGGTTGAGCGTCCTTGTCTCGACCTGCGCGGTCCGGTCGCCGATCAGGGGGGCAAGGGCGGCCTCGATGGCGGGCTTGTCCTCGGGCGTGGCGATGTCGCCGGTGATGACGATGCTGGCGCCAAGCGGATAGGTGGCGTCGTCGGGGGTCTGCTGGTCGAGCCGGCCGCAGGTGGCCAGCCGGTCCAGCACCGCCTGCACCCGGGCGGCGTCCAGCCTTTCGGGGCCTGCGGCGATGGTGGTGCGCAGCGCGATGCCGCTGTCGGCGGACCAGGCGTCGAGCCGGGTGCGCAGGGCCTCGCGCGCGGGGGCATCGGGGGCCAGCCCCGTGACCTCGGCCGACAGGCCGGACAGCGAGAGTTCCCAGCGGTCCAGCGCGGCAAGCTCGGCCATCAGCGCGCCCGCCTGCATGGCCCAGTCCGGGCGCGGCAGGCCGGTGGCGAGCGTCAGCGCGGTGTCGGCAGGCGGCCGCCCCGTGGCCTGTGCGTAGGCGTCGGCAAGGGCGGTCACGGCGGCCGCGTCGGGGGCATTGCCCGAGATCCGGCCCGGCAGGTCCGGATCATGCACGGCCACCAGCCGGTAGGGCGAGGCGACGGGCAGAGGCTGGCGCAAGAGCGGGTCGAACAGCCCCAACGCCCAGGCCGCAAGCATGCCAAGGGCCGCCAAAGCGGGCAGGGCAAGCCATGCCCGGCCGCGCCGCGCCGCGGGCGCGGGTTCGGCGTGGCGGGTATGCGGCTTCAGCGCGGCCTCGATCCGGGCGACCACGGCGGCGGCATCGGCGGGCCGGGCGGCCGGGTCGGGGGCGGTCAGCGTGTCGATCAGCCCCTTGAGCGGTTCGGGCACGCCCTCGGTATCCAGCGGGGCCTGCTTGCGGCGCACGATCTCGCCGGGCGTGGTGCCGGGGAAGGGCACCTCGCCCCGCCACGCGGCCAGAAGCGAGGCGCCGAGCGCGTAGAGATCCGAACGCGGCTCGGCCCGGCCCTCGACCTGTTCGGGGGCGGCATATTCGTATTTGCCCGCGAACTGGTTGCCGACGATGGTGCGCGCGCCCGCGGCCATGTCCTTGGCGATGCCGAAATCTATGATCGTGGCCTTGTCCGGGTCGCCGCCGCGCAGGATGATGTTGTCGGGCGACAGGTCGCGATGCACCACGCCGCGGGCATGGGTCGCGACCAGACCGCTGGCGACGCGATGGGCAATCACCATCAGGTCGCGTTCGTCCAGCCGCCGGGCCAGCATCTCGTCATTCATCGACGGGCCGTCGATATAGTCCATCACCAGGAAGACATGGCCTTGGTCGGAGCGCGAGCATTCGGTATAGCGCACCACCGCGTCGTGGTGGATGTTGCGCATCTCCTCCTCGCGCTTCATCAGTTCGATATAGTCGACATTGCCCGAGAACCGCGCCGACAGCGCCTTGATCGCCACCTGCCGGCCCGAGATCTGGTTGCGCGCCAGATAGACCTCGCCGGTGCCGCCGCGACCCAGCACGCCCTCGATGTCGTAGGTGTTGTTCAGCACCTGGCCCCGGTGGAAGATGTCCGAGGGCATAGGGTCCTTCATCGGCGGGCCTCGCTCTGCACGCGCGCGGCGAAAAATCCTGTCGCCGCGGCGGGTTTCGGGCGTAGACTAGCACGCGCGCCGGGCGGCCGGAACCGATATGGCCCGCCTGTGCGCCGACCGGCAGGATGTCAGGGGGAGGCAGCCATGGCCCAGCGGGGCAGCCAGGAGACGATCAAGCGAAAGGAACTTGTCGGCAAGCTGAACCCGGTCTGCCTGAAGGCCTTCTCGGCCGCGGCGCAGGCGGCGAAGGCGCGCGGTAATCCTTATGTCGAGCTTGTGCATTTCGTTGCGGAGCTTGTGCGGTCGCCGAAGTCCGATTTCGAGATCCTGTTGCGGTCCGCGGGCGTCGATTTCGCCCGGCTGGAGGCCGACATCACCCGCGCGATGGACGCGCTGCCGCATGGCGCGGGCGCGGTCGAGGAATTTTCCGACCATATCTTTCGCGCGATCCAGGAGGCGTGGAGCCTGGGCCAGCTGGAATATGGCGACGAGGCGGTGCGCTCGGCCTATCTGCTGCTGGCGGGGCTGAACACGCCGGTGATCGAGGCGCTGCTTTACAAGATCAGCCTGGAATTCGACCGGATCGACCCGCGCGACATGGGCGGGCAACTGGATGCGCTGCTGCCCGACTCGGTCGAGGGGATGGGGGCGGGGCCGGAACAGGCGGCGGCGAAGAAAGCCGCGCCGGGCGGGCAATCGGCGCTGGCGCAGTTTTCCACCAACCTGACGGAACGGGCCAGGGCGGGCCGGATCGACCCGGTGGTGGGCCGCGACATGGAGATCCGCCAGATCATCGACATCCTGATGCGGCGGCGCCAGAACAACCCGATCCTGACCGGCGAGGCGGGTGTGGGCAAGACCGCGGTGGTCGAGGGTTTTGCCCAGCGGCTGGCCAGGGGCGACGTGCCGCCCAGCCTGAAGGGCGTGCAACTGCACCTGCTGGATGTGGGGCTGATGAAGGCGGGCGCCTCGGTGAAGGGCGAGTTCGAGAAGCGGCTGCGCGCGGTGATAGAGGAGGTCCACAGTTCCGACGTGCCGATCATCCTGTTCATCGACGAGGCGCATACGCTGATCGGGGCGGGGGGGGCGGCCGGGACGGGGGATGCCGCGAACCTGCTGAAGCCGCCCTTGGCGCGGGGCGAGTTGCGCACGGTCGCGGCCACCACATGGTCGGAATACAAGCAATATATCGAGCCCGACCCGGCCTTTACCCGCCGCTTCCAGGTGGTCAACGTGGCCGAACCCTCGGAAGAGGCGGCGGTGCGGATGTGCCGGGGCGTCGCGGGGGTGCTGGAGCGCCATCACAAGGTCGAGATCCTGGACGAGGCGCTGGAGGCGAGCGTGCAGTTGTCGCATCGCTACATTCCCGCCCGGCAATTGCCCGACAAGGCGATCAGCCTGCTGGATACCGCCTGCGCGCGCGTCGCCGTTTCGCAGCACGCCACCCCCGCCGCGGTCGAGGATATCGACCGCCGTCTTGCCGCGCTGAGGATCGAGCAGGGCATCGCCGAGCGCGAGGCGGCCATCGGCATCGACACCGAGAAGCGGATGAAGGGCATCCTTGCCGCGCTGGCCGAGGCCGAGGCCGAGTTTGCCGCCGCGAATGCGCGCTGGGAGGCGGAAAAGGCGCTGGTGGACGAGGTTCTGGACCTGCGCGCGGAACTGCGCGGCGGCGGTGCGGCGCTGGACCAGACCGGGGCGGTGGGCCACATGGCACCGGAAGCGGCCGCCTCCGAAGCCGGGGAAGAGGCCGCGCCGGCGGACGAGGCCGCCCCGCCGCCGCCGCCCATGATGACCGAGGCGGAGCGCGCCGAAAGGCTGGCGGCGCTGAAGGCGAAGATGGCGGAACTGGCCGAGCAGCAGGGCGAGAGCCCGCTGATCCTGCCGTCGGTCGACCGCAACGCGGTGGCCAGCGTCGTGCAGGACTGGACCGGCATTCCCACGGGCCGGATGGTCGCCAGCCAGACCGAGCGCGCGATCCACCTGCCCGAGATCCTGGGCCAGCGGGTCGTGGGGCAGGATCACGCGATGGCGATGATCTCGAACCGCATCCAGACCGCCTATGCGGGGCTTGCCGCGACCGACAAGCCGATCGGGGTCTTCCTGCTGTGCGGGCCGTCGGGGGTGGGCAAGACCGAGACCGCGCTGGCGCTGGCGGATGCGCTTTATGGCGGGGAACAGAACCTGCTGTCCTTCAACATGAGCGAGTTCCAGGAGGCGCACACGGTCTCGACGCTGAAGGGCGCGCCGCCGGGCTATGTGGGCTATGGCAAGGGCGGCGTGCTGACCGAGGCGGTGCGCCGCCGGCCCTATTCGGTGGTGCTGTTCGACGAGGTGGAAAAGGCCCATGCCGATATCCACGAGGTATTCTTCCAGGTCTTCGACAAGGGAATGATGGATGACAGCGAGGGGCGCCGGATCGACTTCAAGAACACGCTGATCCTGTTGACCTCGAATGTCGGCACGGACGAGATCATGGCGATGACCGAGGACGGCAAGGTGCATGCCGATCTGGACGATCTGACCGCCGCGCTGCGCGCGCCGCTTCTGCGGGTGTTTCCGCCCGCGCTGCTGGGGCGGCTGGTGACGATCCCCTATTACCCGCTGTCGGATGCGGCGCTGGAACTGATCGCGGGGTTCAAGCTGAAATCCATCGCGAAACGGCTGCGCAAGGGCCATGACGCGGACCTGGTGATCGGCGAGGGGACCATGGACCTGATCAAGGCGCGCTGCATCGAGATCGAGTCGGGCGGGCGGATGATCGACGCGATCCTGACCAACACGCTGTTGCCGGAACTGAGCCGCCAGATCCTGAACCGCACGCTGGACGGCTCCACGCTGGCGCGGGTGACGGTGACCGGCAGCGCGGAGGGGTTCGCCTACGCGTTCGATTGAGGCAAGGCCATGGAGATCCTGAACCAGACCCGTTTCGTCCCGGCCTTTACCCAGGGCATGGACAAGGCGGGGCGGGAGCATCTGGTTCTGGTGGTCAAGGGCACGTTCGACTTTCCCGAGACGGGCGAGGTGCCCCCCATTGCCGAGGATCAGCGCCCGCTGGTGATGGCCGACGAATTTACCGGCGCGCCGGGGTTTTCCGCGCCGCTTTGGGAAACCGATTTCGCCTTTCGCAAGGCGCGCTGCGACGTGGTCGTGAACGGGTCCGCCCATGCCCCCGGGGGGCGGCCGGTGCAGGGGGTGCGGGTCGGCATCCGGGTGGGGGACTGGTCCAAGACGCTGGATGTGATCGGGGCGCGGGAATGGCGCGTGGTGGGGCCGGTGGTCACCGCGACCGAGCCGCATCCCTTCACGAAGATGCGGTTTTCCTACGAGACCGCCTTTGGCGGGCCGGACCGGAGCGATCCGGACGATCCCGCGCCCGCGGTCTATCGGCCGAACCCGGTGGGGCTGGGCTGGGGGCAGGTGAGAAACCAGTCGCGCCTGTCGGGCCAGCCCCTGCCCAACACGCAGGAACCGGGCGTGGCCGTGACCTCGCCCTATGGCAATTACCGGCCCATGGCGCTGGGGCCCGTCGGGCGGGGCTGGCCCGAGCGGCTGAAATACGCGGGCACCTATGACCAGCGCTGGCAGGACGAGGTGTTTCCCTTCCTGCCCGCCGATTTCGACGAGCGCTATTTCCAGTGCGCCCCGGAGGATCAGCAGATCGACCCGCCCGGGCCGGGAACCGCCGTGATCCTGGGCCACCTGACGCCACGGGGGCGCGAGGCGTTCCGCCTGCCGCCCGAGACCGCGCTGCCGGTGACGATCTTTCGCGGGCAGGCGGCGGTTCTGGAGCGCAGGCTTCTGCCCGACACGCTGCTGTTCGATTGCGAGGCGCGGGTGCTGATGCTGGTCTGGCGCGTCTCGGTGCCGATCCGGCGGATCATCACCGAATTTTCCGGGGCCTGGATCGGCCCGCCGACCGAAGCGATGGCCCGCGCCCGCGCCGAGGGGCGGCGCTATGTCCGGGCCGTGGGCGTGCCCGAGCCTCAGGAAGACGAGGCATGAGCGCGCTGTCGATCCTTGCGGCGGGCATGGTGACGGCGGTGGGGCTGGATGCGCCCTCGTCCTGCGCGGCGCTGCGCGCGCGGCTTGACGGGTTTTGCGAGACGCGGTTCGCGGGGCCGGGTGGGGACTGGCTGATCGGTGCGCCGGTGCCCCTGCCGCGCAACTGGCTGGGCGAGAAGCGGCTGGCCCATCTGGCCGCGGGCGCCATTGCCGAGCTGTTCGAGGCGGTGCCCGGGGCGGCGGGGCAGGCGGCGCTGATCCTGTGCCTGCCCGAGGAGGAACGCCCGGGCCGCCCGCTGCGCGATGCCGCCGGGCTGGCCGCCCGGATCGGCGGGATCGTCGGGATCCCGCCCCGCACCCGCACCCAGATCGTCGCCCATGGCCGCCCCTCGGGCCTGGTCGCGCTGCGCCAGGCGGGGCGGATGCTGGCCGAGGGGGCGGCGGATCATGTGGTGGTGGCGGGTGTGGACAGCTACCTGACCGCGCCGGCCATCGCCCATTACCAGGGCAAGCGCCGGTTGCTGACGGCCGAGAACGCGAACGGCTTTCTGCCGGGGGAGGCGGCGGCGGCGGTGCTGTGCGGGCGGACCGGGGCCGGGCTGCGGCTGGCGGGGCTGGGGCTCGCGCGGGAAAAGGCGTTCCTTTACAACGGGCTCGACGCTGACGGGCTGGACCTGCCGCTGCGCGGCGACGGCATGACCGAAGCCTATGCCCAGGCGCTGGGCGCGGCGGGGGTCGGCCTGGCGCAGATCGACTACCGCATCGCCGACCTGATCGGCGAGCAATACTGGTTCAGGCAGACCGCGCTGGCCGCGCTGCGGCTGGAACGCGGCCGTTCCGAATTCCAGGACCTGTGGAGCCCGGCCGAGAGCCTGGGCAATGTGGGCGCGGCGGTCGTGCCGCTGATGATCGGCATCGCGCTATGCGCCGCGCGCAAGGGCTATGCGGGCGGCGATCCGGTGCTGATCGAGGCCAGTTCCGACGATGGCGCCTGCGGCGCGGCGGTGTTCCGGGCGGGGGCGGGCTGATGGGGGACGTGTACGCCAACGGGCTGGAGATCTCGGGCAAGGCGGTGCAGGCCCAGACCATCGCGGCCTTCCCCGATGTCTGCATGACCCCGCCCGAGAACCCCGCGACGCCGCCGGGCGTGCCGGTGCCCTATCCGAATTTCGCGATGGCGGGCGATACCGAGAACGGCACCTCGACGGTGTTCATCGGCGGCAAGACGGTCAACCTGAAGAACAAGTCCGACATGTCCAGGACCTCGGGAGACGAGGCGGGCTGTGCCGCGAAGAAGGGGGTCATCACCTCCAAGAACACGGGCAAGTCCTATTTCAACTCGTGGTCGCCGAACGTGAAGTTCGAGGGCGAGCCGGTGGTGCGGTTCTCGGACCTGACCACCAACAACCACGCCTCGCCCGCCGCCAACACGCCGCCCTGGGTGCATGTGGCCAAGCTGCATCTGGGCCGCCCGCTGACCGCGGCCGAAAAGAAATGCCCGCCGATGGGACCCTTCAACAAGGTCAAGTGCAAGAAGGGCAGTCACGCGCACCATATCGTTCCGGACATGTGCTATCGCACCGGCACGCGCGGTTCGACCGGTGGCCGGATGCCCGGCGCCCCGTCGCTGAACCAGGGCATGTGCGTCTGCCTGACCCACAAGCAGCATTCGGGGCTGCATTCCAGCCTCAATGCCGATCTGAAGAAGCTGGGGGCAAGGCCGATGGCCGTGGCCGGGGGCAAGAAGAGCGTGCCGGGCACCGCGCCGATGTCCAAGATCATGGCGAAATGCGCCCAGTCGATAAACTCGGTTCCGAACCTGTCCCCCGCCTGCAAGAAGCTTGCGGTCGCGATGGCAGCCAAGCAGGTCAAGGATGCCAAGATCGCGTCCAGACCGGGCCGCACCACCACCAGCCTGCCCAGCGGCAAGGCGCGGACCGTCATCAGGAGAGGGAGGTACTGAAATGTTTCCCAGGGGGTTGAGGATCGTTGCCGGGGATGCCGGGTTGCCCGGAACGGTGTGCATCGCGCTGTCCCGGCCGGATGCGGACGAGCCCTACAGCATGATCCTGATCCGCGAGGAGGGCTTGGCCCAGCCCTGGGGCCGGATCGACGTGGACCGCGCCATCGTCTGGATCACCTCGGGTCGCTACGCCTCCGGCGCGGCGCCGGTCTATGTGGCGCTCAGCGACGAGGGCGATGTCTATTTCCTAGATGAGGAGGAAACCCGGGACGAGAAGATCCCCGGCGCGGGCATCTTCAGCGACGATGCCGCCGGGCGCGGCGCGGTGCAGCGGATCTATGCCCATGGCGACCAGTTCACCGTGATCGGTCAGAACGGACAGATCTATCGCCGCCTTGGGCCGGGAGACTGGCGCGCGCTGTCGGAATCCGGCCCGCCGCCTGATGCGGAGGGCGACATCCTGAACGCCACCTGCTGGCTGGGGCTTTCGGATGGGACCAGCCTGGTCGGCGGCTTCGTCTATCCCTGGGGTGGGGACACGACTGCGGCCGAGGCGGCGCTGGAGGATGGCGATATCGACAGTTTCGTGGACCTGATGTTCGAGGACGAGCGCGACCAGTTCGGGGTTCTGTTTCGTGTGGCGGGCGCGCAATGGACGCGCATCGACCTGCCGACCGATGCGGTGATCGCGGATCTGCACGATCCGGGACAGGGGGCGGGCGTGCTGGTCGCGGCAGGGATAGGCACCGCGCTCGTGCTGCGGGAGGGCGACGAGGTCGACTTTCTGGACGGGCCGGATACCGACGAGGATTATGTGTCCCTTGCCGCTGCCGAAGGCGGTCTTCTGGTCGCGGCCGAGACGTCGATCCATCCCTGTAGCGCCGCGAGGATCGACGCGCCCCTGCGCGGACCGGACGAAGGGTTCGGGAACATCCTGCGTATCCAGCAGTCGGACGACGCGCTGTGGGCCTTTGACGCGGACGATCTGTTCCGGTTGCGGCGCGGGGCCTGGGAACGGATCGAGGTGCCGCGCGCCATCCTGCGCGAGGGCTGATCCTCAGCCCAGCGTCGCCGCCAGGTAGGCCCGCACCTTTGCAAGGTCGAGATCGGCGATGCGCAGCGCCGCGGCGCCGGGTTGCAGCATGCGCAGGACGAACAGCTCGCCCGGTTCGGGATATTCGGCAAAAAGCTCCTGGGCGATGCGCAGGCCGTCTGCACCCGCCACCCGCAGCCCGTCCAGATGCGCCTCCAGCCGCTCGATCAGGCGGGACAGGCGCAGGGCGTCCATTTCCTCGTTTTCCTCGGGGTTCAGCATGTGCCGGTCGTAGATTGTCCAGAGGAACGCGGCCTGTTCGGCGTGCTGGCGAACGATGTGGTCCAGGACCGTCGCGGGCATCAGTTCAGGTTGACCGAGCCGCCGCGGATGCGGTTCGCCGCCGAGGCGTGGCTGGTCAGATAGCTGCCGCGGATGGTGATGCGGCCATCCGCCAGCATCACGATGGATGCCTTGCCCACGCGCAGTTCCAGTCGGTCCGTGGCGGTGACGCGCACCGTCTCGCCATCGCGGATCACCAGCGGCGGGCGGTCCTGACGGGGCGGCTCGACCAGCTTGCCGACGATCAGCGGGCGGTCGCGGCAGCCTTCCTCGAACAGCAGCGCCACCTCGGCGCCGACATCCTCGGCGCCAAGCGCGGTCAGCGAGCGGGCGGGGATCGCGTGATCCTGCGCATTGCCCGCGAAGACGACCAGCGGCGCGCCCGCCTCGAAGCCGAGAATGACGCCGAGCGCCACGCCGTCGATCTGGTCGGTGCGGGTCATCTGGTCCAAGGCCCCTGTTGCCCGGATTGCGCTGTCATTCTTCCACAGAAGGTCCGCCGCGCCAAGCGGGCTCAGCCGCGGCGCTGAAAGGCGATCATCACGAGGGCCAGCAGCGACGAGCCCAGCATCAGCAGCAGCGAGACCGCGTTCAGCAGGGGTGTCGAGCCCTCTTTCAGCCGGTCGAACATCGCGATGGTCAGCGGCGCGTCCGAACCGACCAGCATCAGCGTCGTGTTGAAATTCTCGAAGCTCATCAGGAAGGCGACGACGAAGGCGCCGACCAGGGCGGGGGCCAGATAGGGCAGGGTGACGGTGCGCACGGCGGTCAGGCGGGAGGCGCCGAGATTCAGCGCGGCCTCTTCCAGCGTATGGTCGAATTTCTGCAGGCGCGCCCCGATGACCAGCGTGGCGATGGTGGCGATGAACGAGAACTGTCCGAGGATCACCAGTGCGAGGCCCGGGCGCAGCGCGTCGATGTCCCATTGCGCGATGTCCCACAGCCCGTTCGCGATGCGGCTGGAAAAGACCAGGATCGAGATGCCCAGCACGATGCCCGGGACCACCAGCGGCAGCAGCATCAGGACATAGAGCAGCCCCTGGCCCGGAAAGCGGTAGCGGTTGAACAGGAACGCGTTCGACAGCCCCACGCCGACCGACAGCACCGAGACGCAGGCGGCGACGAGGGCCGAGGTGCCGATCGCGCGCAGGATGGGGCGTTCGTGGAAGACGCCGATCCGGGGGCGGGTGTCGCCGAAGAACCAGTCCAGCGTGAAGCCCTGCCAGGGCAGCGACGGGAACAGGCTGTCATTGAAGGCGAAGACCGCGACGACCGCGAGCGGCAGTGCCAGAAAGACGAAGAACGCCGCCACATAGGCCGTCCAGAGGGCTTTCAGAAGGGCGGGCTGGGGGATCGTGGGGATCATCGCGCTAGCCCATGGTGCGGGCCAGGGTCTGGCCGGTCAGCCGCAGCATCGCCCAGACGATCACCGAGGACAGTGCCAGCAGCACGAAGCCGAAGGCCGCGCCCAGTTCCCAGTTGAAGCGGACGATGAACTGGGAATAGATCAGCTCGGTGAACCACAGGCTGTCCTTGCCGCCCAGCATCGTGGGCGTCAGGTAATTGCCCAGCGACAGCATGAAGACCACGATGGATCCCGAGACGATGCCGGGCATGGCATGCGGGATCACGATCTCGCGCAACACGCTGAAGGCATTGCCGCCCAGGTCGTAGCCTGCCTCGATCACCTCGTCGGGCAGGCTTTCCAGCGTGGTGACCAGCGGAACCACCATGAACAGCATGGAGGTATAGACCAGCCCCACCATGATCGCGGCGTCATTGTAAAGCATCTCGACCGGCTGATCGACCAGCCCAGCCCATTGCAGCAGGCTCGAGACCACGCCGGTTTCGCGCAACAGGATCATCCAGCCGAAGGTGCGCACCAGTTCCGACACCCAGAACGGCACGAGGCACAGCAGGAACAGCGCCGAGCGGGTGCGCCCGCGGGCGAGCTTGGCGATGTAGTAGGAGACCGGGAAGGCGATCGCGAGCGTCAGCGCCGTGGCGATCAGCGACATGATCGCGGTGCGGGCAAAGGTCCGCAGGTAGAGCGGTTCGTTCAGGAAGGTCAGGTAGTTGCCGAAGCCGAAGCGGTATTGCCCGACGCCCACCCGCTCGCGCAGCGAGACCAGCGCCATGTCGACATGCGGGATCAGGATCAGCAGCGACAGCCATAGCAGAAGCGGCATCAGCAGCAGGATAAGCCCGATCCGCGCCTCGGCCTTCATGGCGCGGCCCCGGCGGCGAAGCAATTGCCCTGATCGCCCGCCCAGCCGACATGAAGCTCGGCGCCGCGGGAAAGATCGGCGAATTCGCCCGATTGCGGCAGGTTCACCTCGATCTCCTCGGCGCCGGCCTGCACGATCACGCGGCTGGCCGCGCCGTTGAACAGAAGTGCCGCGACCCGGCCCGACAGGCGGTTGTCGAGCCCGGCCAGATCGGCGGCCGAGCGGGCGAGCCGGATCGCCTCGGGACGGACGAAGATCTGGGTCCGGTCGCCGGGGGAAAGCGGGCGGCCATGGCGTGCGCCGCGCAGCGTCAGGCCGCTGTCGGTGGCGATTTCCATCTCGTCGCCCTCGATCCGGGCGATGCGGCCGGTCCAGCGGTTGGTATCGCCGACAAAGCCCGCGACGAAGGCGGTGGCGGGGCGGTAGTAAAGTTCCTGCCCGGTGCCGACCTGTTCGAACCGGCCGTGATTCATCACGGCGATCCGGTCGGACATCACCAGCGCCTCGGACTGGTCATGGGTGATGTAGACGAAGGTGGTGCCGAAGGCGGACTGCATCTGCTTGAGTTCGACCTTCATGCGTTCGCGCAGCTTCAGGTCCAGCGCGCCGAGCGGTTCGTCCAGCAGCAGGACATCGGGTTCCAGCACCATGCAGCGGGCAATCGCCACGCGCTGCTTCTGGCCGCCCGAAAGCTCGTCGACCTTGCGCGCGCCGATGCCGGGCAGGCCGATCCGTTCGAGCGCCTCGTCCACGCGGCGCGCGATCTCGGCCCGGCCCATCCCCTTTCGGCGCAGGCCATAGCCGATATTCTCGGCGATGGTCATCATCGGGAACAGGGCCAGGTGCTGGAACACCATGTTCACCGGCCGCTTGTTGGGCGGCGTGTCCAGCACCGAGCGGCCGCGGATCAGGATGTCGCCCGAACTGGGGTCAAGAAAGCCCGCGATCATCCGCATGATCGTGGTCTTGCCGCAGCCCGAGGGGCCGAGGATCGAGAAGAACGCGCCGTTCGGCACGGCGAATGACACATCGTCCACAGCAAGCGCGGAACCGAAGCGCCGCGTCAGGCTGACACATTCGAGATCGGGGGTCATGGGCCGTCCGGGCTTGCGGCGGGGGGCAGGCGCATGGCCCGCCCCCCGCGCGCGGTTCAGTTCGCGGCCTTGACGCGGTCGAGCACGGCACCTTCCAGCGCCTCGAGGCCCGCGGGCACCGGCGGATACCAGTTGATGTTGTCGATCGCCTCTTGCGGGAAGCTTTCCTGGTAGCGCGCCTTGAGTTCGTCGGGGGCGAAGGCGTCGGCGCCCTGCGAGGCGGTGAAGTTGCCCGCGGCCTCGGTGATCATCGCCGCGACCTCGGGGCGCATCACGAAGTTGATCCAGGCATAGGCGGCGTCATCGGCCCGGCCCTTGGCGGGCAGCGCGAAGGTGTCGACCCAGCCCAGCGCGCCGGAGGCGGGCGCGACGAAGGTGATGTCGGGATTGTCGGCGTTCAGCTTCCAGCCGCCGGTATCCCAGGCCATCGCGGCCACCACCTCGCCCGAGCGGACCAGCCCCATCAGCTCGTCGCCGCCGCCCCAGTAGGTCTTGACGTTGGGCTTGCACTCGACAAGCTTGGCCTCGACCGTGGCCAGCATCTCGGAATAGGCGGCCTCGTCACCGTAAAGCGCGAAGGGGTCGATGCCCATCGCGAAGGCAAATCCGATCAGCGTGGGCCGTTTCAGCCGGTAGGAGACCTTGCCCGCCACCTCGGGCGCGCAGAGATCGGTGTAATCCTGCACCATCCCGGCCTGCGCGCGGTCGAGCACCAGACCGTCGGTGCCCCAGACATGGGGCAGGCCGTAGACCTCGCCGTTCACGGTGGTGTTGGCCTTGGTGGCTTCCAGCATCGAGGGGATGAACAGCGAGGCGTCGACCTTCGACAGGTCGATCGGCTTGTAGATGCCGAACTCCTCCTGCGGACCGGCGATCCGGTCCTGGCTGGGCTGGGCGAGGTCGAACCCGCCCCCGGCCGTGGCGCGCAGCTTGGCGATCATCTCCTCGTTGTTCGACAGCGTGACCTCGACCTTGTGGCCGGTTTCCGCCTCGAACATGGCGACGACATTCTCCGGGGCGTAGCCGCCCCAGGTCAGGAGGCGCAGGGTGTCCGCCGAGGCCGGGACGGCAAGGACCGCGAGGGTCATGGCGAGGCTGGACGCGGCAACAGCTTGGCGTTTTGTCATGGTCTTCCCTGTCGAGATGGTCTGGTTGACGTGCCGCCAGCTTGGTCCGCCATGCCAGCGCCGTCAATTCGTTTCGTCGTGACAGAAAGGCGGCGCGGTCGGCCCCCGCGGCCCGGTCCGGGCTATTTCTCGACCGGCAGCCTGGCGTTCAGCCATTCCAGGAAGCTGCCCATGTTGTAGACCTTGTCATAGCCGAGCTTCTTCATCACCCGCGCTGCCGCCAGCGAACGGGCGCCGGTCTCGCAATAGATCGCGAAGGTCCTGGCGGGGTCGAGCGCGGGGTCGAAATGCGGGCCGTTCGGGTCGGCCTTGTGGCGGATCATGTGCATCGGCACCTCGATTGCGCCCTTGCACTTGCCGAAGCGGGCGATCTCGTGCGGCTCGCGCACGTCGATCAGGATGATCTCGCCCTTCTCGGCCAGCGGCGCGGCGTCCCGGGCGCGAATCTCGTCGACATTGGGATAGAGCCTGAGCATCAGATCCACCATCTTGAACATCGGCGCGCACTCCTGTTGGCTGAGGTCGGGCGGACTATAGGCACCCGCGCCGGATTGTTAAGCGGCAATCGGCGGGCGCGCGCGCATGTTCGCCCTGTGTTCCCTTTTTCCCGTTGGGAATCCGGCACGCATCACCTATGTGTTGTTCCGTCATCCCCGGGGGCAGTCATGGCCGATCTGAAACGCATCGAGGTGCGCGGCGCGCGCGAGCACAATCTCAGGAATATCGACGTCGACATTCCCCGCGATGCGCTGGTGGTCATCACCGGGCTGTCGGGCTCGGGCAAGTCCAGCCTTGCCTTCGACACGATCTATGCGGAAGGCCAGCGGCGCTATGTCGAAAGCCTGTCGGCCTATGCCCGGCAGTTCCTGGACATGATGCAGAAACCGGATGTGGACCATATCAGCGGGTTGAGCCCGGCGATCTCCATCGAGCAGAAGACGACGTCGAAGAACCCGCGATCCACGGTCGGCACGGTCACCGAGATCTACGATTACATGCGGCTGCTGTTCGCCCGCGCCGGCACGCCCTATTCGCCCGCCACCGGCCTGCCGATCGAGGCGCAGCAGGTGCAGGACATGGTCGACCGGGTGATGGCGATGGAGGAGGGCACGCGCGCCTATCTGCTGGCCCCCATCGTGCGCGACCGCAAGGGCGAATACCGCAAGGAATTCCTTGAGTTGCGCAAGCAGGGCTTCCAGCGCGTCAAGGTCAATGGCGTCTTTCACGATCTGGACGAGGCGCCCACGCTGGACAAGAAGTTCCGCCACGATATCGACGTCGTGGTGGACCGGATCGTGGTCAAGCCGGGGCTTGAGACGCGGCTGGCCGACAGTTTCCGCACCGCGCTGGACCTGGCCGACGGGATCGCGGTGCTGGAAACCGCGCCAGCCGAGGGCGAGCCCGAGCGGATCACGTTTTCCGAGAAATTCGCCTGTCCCGTCAGCGGCTTCACCATCCCCGAGATCGAGCCGCGGCTGTTTTCCTTCAACGCCCCCTATGGCGCCTGTCCCGATTGCGACGGGCTGGGGGTGGAGCTGTTCTTTGACGAACGCCTTGTGGTGCCCGATGCCGCGCTGACCGTCTGGGACGGGGCCATTGCGCCCTGGCGCAAGGGCAAGTCGCCCTATTTCCGCCAGACCATCGAGGCCATCGCGCGCCATTACGGTTTCGACAAGGACACGCCATGGAAGCACCTGCCCGATGAGGTCAAGGCGGTGTTCCTGCATGGCTCGGGCGAGGAGGAAATCCCGTTCCGCTATGACGAGGGCGGGCGCATCTACAACGTGACGCGGCCCTTCGAGGGCGTGATTCCCAACATGGAGCGGCGCTATCGCGAGACCGACAGCGCCTGGATCCGCGAGGAGTTCGAGCGCTACCAGAACAATCGCCCCTGCCATGCCTGCGGCGGGCACCGGCTGAAGCCCGAGGCGCTGGCGGTCCGGATCGGCGGGCTGCATGTCGGTGAAGTGGTGCAGATGTCGATCCGCGAGGCGCTGGCCTGGGTCGAGCGCGTGCCCGACAGCCTGAGCAACCAGAAGAACGAGATCGCCCGCGCCATCCTCAAGGAAATCCGCGAGCGGCTGGGGTTCCTGAACAATGTGGGCCTCGACTACCTGACGCTGTCGCGCAATGCGGGCACGCTGTCGGGCGGGGAAAGCCAGCGCATCCGGCTGGCCAGCCAGATCGGCAGCGGGCTGACGGGGGTGCTTTATGTGCTGGACGAACCCTCGATCGGGCTGCACCAGCGCGACAACGGGCGGTTGCTGACGACGCTCAAGAACCTGCGCGACCAGGGCAATTCGGTGCTGGTGGTCGAACATGACGAGGAGGCGATCCGGGAGGCGGATTATGTCCTCGACCTTGGCCCCGGGGCGGGGGTGCATGGCGGCATGATCGTGTCGCGGGGCACGCCTGCGGAGATCATGGCCGATCCGGCCTCGGTGACGGGGCAATACCTGTCGGGCGCGCGCGAGATCGCGGTGCCTGCGACGCGGCGGCCGGGCAATGGCAAGAAGATCACCGTGGTCAAGGCGACCGGCAACAACCTCAAGGACGTGACGGTGGATTTCCCGCTGGGCAGGTTCGTCTGCGTCACCGGCGTTTCGGGCGGGGGCAAGTCGACGCTGACCATCGAGACGCTGTTCAAGACCGCCAGCATGCGGCTGAACGGCGCCCGCCAGACGCCCGCCCCCTGCGAGACGATCAAGGGGCTGGAGCATCTGGACAAGGTGATCGACATCGACCAGCGGCCCATCGGGCGCACGCCGCGGTCGAACCCCGCCACCTATACCGGCGCCTTCACGCCGATCCGCGACTGGTTCGCGGGTCTGCCCGAGGCGCAGGCGCGCGGCTACAAGCCGGGGCGGTTCAGCTTCAACGTCAAGGGCGGGCGCTGCGAAGCCTGCCAGGGCGATGGCGTCATCAAGATCGAGATGCATTTCCTGCCCGATGTCTATGTCACCTGCGAGACCTGCAAGGGCCATCGCTACAACCGGGAAACGCTGGAAATCCGTTTCAAGGGCAAGAACATAGCGGACGTTCTTGAGATGACGGTCGAGGATGCGCAGGAGTTCTTCAAGGCGGTGCCCGCAATCCGCGAGAAGATGGATGCGCTGGTGCGCGTGGGCCTTGGCTATATCCAGGTCGGCCAGCAGGCCACGACGCTGTCGGGCGGCGAGGCGCAGCGGGTGAAGCTGTCCAAGGAATTGTCGAAACGCGCCACGGGGCGGACGCTTTACATCCTGGACGAACCCACCACGGGGCTGCATTTCGAGGATGTGAGAAAGCTACTCGAAGTGCTGCACGAACTGGTCGAGCAGGGCAATTCGGTCGTGGTGATCGAGCACAATCTGGACGTCATCAAGACCGCCGACTGGATCATAGATATCGGCCCCGAAGGCGGCGATGGCGGTGGGCGGATCGTGGCCGAGGGCACGCCCGAAGAGGTGGCCGAGGTGGCGGCCAGCCATACCGGGCATTACCTCAAGGACATGCTGAAACCCCGCAACCTGGCGGCGGAATAGCGCCATGGTCCGGGGGCGGATCGGGGTGGCGCTGGGCTCGGGCGGGGCGCGGGGGTGGTGTCATATCGGCGTGCTGCGGGGGCTTGATGCGCTTGGGCTGTCGCCTGACGTCGTGGCGGGCTGTTCGATGGGGGCGCTGGTGGGCGCGGCCTATGCGGCGGGCCGGCTCGACGCGCTGGAGGAATGGACGCGCAGCATGACGCGGGCGCGGCTGGTCGGGTTGCTCGATGTCAGCCTGGTCAGCGGCGGGCTGGTCGAAGGGCGCCAGATTGCACGGGTGCTGAAGGATCTGGGTCTGCCCGAGCGGATCGAGGACCTGGACCGACCCTTTGCCGCCATCGCCACCGACATGGAGACGGGGCGCGAGATCTGGCTGACCAAGGGTGATCTGGGGGCGGCGGTGCGTGCCTCGGCCGCGCTGCCGGGGGTCATCAGCCCCTGTCACCACGAGGGGCGGTGGCTGCTGGATGGCGGGCTGACCAACCCTGTGCCTGTCTCGGCGGCCCGGGCGCTGGGGGCTGATATCATCATCGCGGTCAATCCCAACGGCAAGCGGTTCGGCCAGCTCTGGCAGGCCGCGCCGCCCGAGGGTGGACCCTTGTCGGCCATTGCCGAGGCGCTGCCCGATACGATGCGAAAGCAATTGTCCTGGCTGATGCTGGACGAACCGGGGCCGCGGCCGCCCAACTATCTGGATGTGGTCTCGACGGCCATAGATGTGATGACCGAGCAGATCCGGCGCAGCCGTCTGGCGGGCGAACCGCCGCATGTGCTGTTGAGCGCCCACCTTGCGCATGTCTCGGTGCTGGACCTGCACCGCGCCCCCGAGGCGATCGAGGAGGGCCGCCGCCTGGTCGAGCGCCATGCCGAGCAGCTTGAGGATGTGCGGGGATCCTGATGGGTCAGTCGATCAGACGGTCGAGGGCATCCACGATGTCGATCACCGCCCGCGTCCGTGGATCGACGCGGACAACCATTCCGTCATTGCGCAGATAGTAGTCCCAGCGCGGGTCAAGGCGCAGGCTGCGCGGTTCGCGCAGGATGTAATAGCCACCGCCGACCGGCGGACCATAATACCAGCCCGCGTCGCGCTGTTGCTTTTTGGCCAACCCCGGCGGCACGCAGGGCGGGGTCTTGTTGGCCAGTCCCGGCGGGCAGTGCGGCGGTTGCGCAGAGGCGTCCGCGGGAAGCAGCGTTGCGACCAGAACGGCAAGTGCCGCGTGTTTTCTCATGCCTGTCCTCCATGGCCGGGGTCCGGAGTGCAGCATGACCCCGGCGGGCAGCGCACGGGCGCCGCCCCGGTCTGCGCCTTCGGGTGAGGCCCCGCGCGCGGCGATCGGTCCTGTTGGCCCGATCGCTGTTCGGCCGACTCAGGCCTTGGTCTTGCGCGTGTCGATGCCGAGCAGGCTGTAGGGCGGGCAGGTGCCCATCGCCGCCGTGGCCAGCAGGACGATGCCGATGAGTCCGGCGATCCAGGCCCAGACACCGCCGAAGGTGGTGAAGGCGAGGATGAGCAAGAGCACGCCGATGACGGCCCGGACGGCCCGGTCGACCGTTCCCATATTCTTTTCGAACATTGGCTTTCTCCCTTGTTGGCGGGCCGCTTGATCCTTGCGGTCCCGATAGATGGAATCTGGACGGCCGGGCGGGCGTTTCAAGCCCGTCCGGCCGACGGGGCGCGCGGGAAGACGACGCGCCGCAGGGCTGATCAGCCCTTTTTCTGGCAGGTGTTCACGCCGATGAAGTTGTAGAGCGGGCAGGAGGACATCAGTCCGGTGGCCAGCGGGACGATGCCGATCAGCCAGAGCGGGCTGGCGTCGGTCAGGAACGCCCAGGCCAGGAGCATGAACGCGCCGATAGCGATGCGGGCAGTGCGGTCGATGCCGCCGACATTCTTCTTGAGCATGGGTCTTCTCCGATGGTGTGGAAGGGTTGCCGCCCGAGTTTCCCGGGCGTTGTGATCCCACCATGCGTCATGCCGGGCGGCGGGTCTGTGATCTTGTCACGCCGCGCCGTCGGCGGATGCCAGCCGGGCAAGTCCCGCGCGGTCGTGGATCGTCACCACGCCGCGGTCGACCTGCACCAGCCCCGCCTTGGCCAGCGCGTCGAGCCGACGCGAGACGACCTCGCGCGCGGTGCCGATGCGGGTGGCGATCTCCTGATGGGTGGCGCGCATGGCGCCGTCCTCGGAGGAGGCCAGCAATTCGGCCGCCAGACGGCTTTCGACGCGCTGGAAGGCGACCCGTTCCAGCAGCGCCATGATGGATTGCAGCCGCATCGCGAAGGCGCCGAAGACGAAACGGCGGAAGACCGGCGAGGCGTCCATGAGCCGCAGGAACATCTCGCGCGGCAGAAGCACGGCCTCGCAATCGGTGACGGTGATCGCCTCGCCGGTGTAATCCTCGCCGCCCAGCAGGCCGAGGGTGGATTGCACGCAGGACTGGCCTGGCTCGATTCCGTAAAGCAGGATCTCGCGGCCGGTGGGGCCGGTCAGGAAGACATCGACCCGGCCGGACAGGAGGATGGTGAAGCCCTTGGCCGCCTCGCCGGGGCAGAACAGCACCTTGCCCTTGGGCAGGCGCAGCACGGGCAGGTTTTCAAGCCGGGCGGCGGTGCCCGGCTCGATCCCCTCCAGCCCCTCTGCGCGCGACAGCCAGCTCATGCCCGGCCGCGTTTCTCGAAGCGGGGCAGCATCGCCGAGAAGTCGCGGCCCTTGCCGTCCTCCTGTTCGACGAAGGCGGCGTAAAGCTCGGCCGCGCGCTGGCCCATCGGCGTGTCGGCATCGGCGGCCTCGGCGGCCTGCTGGGCAAGGCGCAGGTCCTTGAGCATCAGTTCCGCGGCGAAACCGGGCCTGTAGTCGTTGTCGGCGGGGCTTTTCGGGCCGATGCCGGGGGCGGGGCAATAGGCGTTCATGGTCCAGCTATAGCCCGAGGAGGTCGAGACCACGTCGAACATCTTGCCCCGGTCCAGCCCCAGCTTGTCGGCCAGCGCAAACGCCTCGCAGGTGGCGATCATGGTGACGCCGAGGATCATGTTGTTGCAGATCTTGGCGGCCTGGCCCGCGCCCGAGGCGCCGCAATGCACCGCCTTCTGGCCCATCACGTCGAACAGCGGGCGGACCTTGTCGAAGGCGGCTTCGCTGCCGCCCGCCATGAAGGTCAGGGTTCCGGCCGCGGCCCCGCCGACGCCGCCAGACACGGGCGCGTCCACCGCCATCTTGCCTGCGGCCTCGGCATCGGCGGCGACGGCGCGGGCGCTTTCGACATCGACGGTCGAGCAGTCCAGCAGCACCGCGCCTGCCTCCATCACCGGCAGCACCTCGGCGGCCACGGCGCGCAGGATGGCGCCGTTGGGCAACATGGTGATGACCACATCCTGCCCGCGCGCGGCCTCGGCGGCGCTGGCGGCCGCGGTGACGCCTTCGGGGCAGGGGGCGGCAAGGTCGAAGCCCGTCACCTGATGGCCCGCCCCGGCAAGGTTCGCCGCCATCGGCGCGCCCATGTTGCCCAGTCCGATGAAGCCCACCTTCATGTTCTGTCCTCCTCAAGGTTCAGTTCGTCCGGCCCCAGCGGCGCCAGCATCGCCGCCACATCGGCCGCGGGGACCGCATTCAGGTCGGCATGGCGCCAGCTCGGGTTTCTGTCCTTGTCGATGATCGCCGCGCGGATGCCTTCGAGGAAATCCGCATGTTCCGGCGCGCGATGGGTGAAGCGGTATTCCAGCGCCAGCGCCTCGCGGATGTCGTCGCAGCCTGCAAGGCGGTTCTGCATCTCGATGGTGCAGGCGACCGAAAGCGGGCTGCCCCGGTTCAGGCGGGCCAGCGTGTCGGCGGCAAAGTCCGAGCCGTCGGCCCGCAGCGCGGCGACGATCCCGGCCAGATCCGGTGCGGCGAACAGCCGGTCCACCAGCGGCTGAAGCGCGGGCAGGTCGCCCGGCGGCGGGGGCAGCGCGGCGGCAAGGATGGCGTCGGGATTGCCGGTGGCGACAAGTTCGGCGATCAGGTCGGGCCAGTCGGCCTCGGCCACGAAATGATCGGCAAAGCCCGCAAGGATCGCGTCGGCCGGTCCCATCCGGCGGCCCGTCGCGCCCAGATAGGCGCCCAGCCGCCCCGGCGCGCTGGCCAGCAGCAGCGAGCCGCCCACATCGGGGACAAGGCCGATGCCGCATTCGGGCATGGCGATCTGGCTGGTCTCGCCCACGATGCGGTGGCTGCCATGGCAGCCCACGCCGACGCCGCCGCCCATGGTGAAGCCCTGCATCAGGCTGACCACGGGTTTCGGGTAGCCCGAGACCTTGGCGTTCATCCGGTATTCGTCGCGCCAGAATTTCTGGCCATAGGCGTAGTCGCCCTGCCTGCCGGTTTCATACATCACCGCGATGTCGCCGCCCGCGCAGAACGCCTTGTCGCCCTCGGCGTCGATCACGACCAGCGCGATGCCCGCCTCGTGCTGCCAGTCGTCCAGCGCCTTTTCGATCGCAAGGCACATCGGATAGGTCAGCGCGTTCAGCGCCCTGGGGCGGGTCAGCGTGATGCGGCCCGCGCGGCCCTCCTGCCGGATCGCGATCTCGCTCATCCGCGGGCCTCGATCATCTGGCGGGCGACGATCAGGCGCATGATCTCGTTTGTGCCTTCGAGGATCTGGTGCACGCGCAGGTCGCGGACGATCTTCTCGATGCCGTAATCGGCCAGATAGCCATAGCCGCCATGCAGTTGCAGGCATTGGTCGGCCACGCGGCTGCCCGCTTCGGTGACGAATTTCTTGGCCATGGCGCAGAATTTCGTGGCATCGGGGGCCTGGGTGTCCAGCTTCCACGCCGCCTGCCGCAGGAAGATGCGCGCGGCCTGCAACTCGATCTCGGCGTCCGCCAGCCGGAATTGCAGCGCCTGGAAGCGGTCGAGGCTCTGCCCGAACGCCTTGCGCTCGCCCATATAGGCGAGGGTGGCGTCAAGGGCGGCCTGGGCGGCGCCCAGGGAACAGGCGGCGATGTTCAGCCGCCCGCCATCGAGCCCCATCATCGCGTAGCGGAAGCCCTTGCCCTCCTCGCCCAGAAGGTTCGCGGCCGGGATCGCGCAGGCGTCAAGCTGCACCTGCCGCGTGGGTTGCGAGCGCCAGCCCATCTTGTCCTCGAGCCCGCCAAAGGACAGGCCCGGCGTGCCATCCTCGACGAGGAAGGCGGAAATGCCCCGGGGGCCATCCGCGCCGGTGCGGGCCATCACGATATAGGCGTCCGAATAGCCGCCGCCCGAGATGAACGCCTTGGTACCGGTCAGGCTGTAGCCCTCGTTCGTGCGTTCGGCGCGGGTCTTGAGTGCGGCGGCGTCGGACCCCGATCCGGGTTCGGTCAGGCAGTAGGACAGCACCTTGTCCATGGCGAGTGCCGGGGGCAAGAGGCGGGCCTTTTGTTCGTCGCTGCCGAAGCTGTCGATCATGCGGGCGCACATGTTGTGGATCGACAGGAAGGCCGCGACCGAGGGGCAGGCCATCGACAGCGCCTCGAAGACCAGCGTCGCGTCAAGCCGCGTCAGCCCCGCGCCGCCCGAGACCTCCGAGACGTAAAGCCCGCCGAAGCCCAGTGCGCCCAGCTTGGGCCACAGATCCTTCGGGATCGTGCCCGCCTCCTCCCATGCGCGGGCATGGGGGGCGATTTCCTCGGCGCCGAAGGCGCGGGCCATGTCGAAGATCGCGACCTGTTCCTCGGTCAGTGCGAAATCCATTGCTCCTCCCCCCAATTAATGAACGCTCGTTCATTTGACAGGCTGCCCGGCGCGAATGCAAGGGGGCCGGGCGTCACAGATCGGCGTTGTATTCCTCGATCAATGCGCGGATCACGTCCGCCACGGCCGCGTCGGCGGTCTTGCCCCCGGCGAGGGCCGCGGCATGGACGCGGCGCTGGCGGTCGGCCGAGGTGCCATCGGCGATCACGTCGCGCGCGGCCTGCACCTCGGCCCAGCAGCCCAGCGCGGCGGCGTCGGGTTCGAGCAGCGCGATCAGTTCGTCCAGCAGCTCGGGGAAGGGCACGACCTGCTTGCGGCCGAAATCGATCAGCCCCTCGCTTACGCCATAGCGCTGCGCGCGCCAGCGGTTCTCGCCCACGAGGAACCGTTCATAGACCCGCCAGCGCTGGTTCCGCCCGGCCAGCCGCCAGAGCATCCGCGCGATGCATTGCGTCAGCGCGGCGATCGACAGTGCATGTTCCAGCCGGGGCGAGACATCGCAGATGCGGGTTTCCAGCGTGGGAAACCGGGCCGAGGGGCGCAGATCCCACCAGATCTTCGTGGCGTCCTCGATCAGGCCCATACCGACCAGCGCGCCGACGGAACGTTCGTAATCCGACCAGCTTTCGAAGCGCGGCGGCAGGCCGGTGCGGGGCAGGTTGTCGAACACCGTCAGCCGGTAGGAGGCCAGCCCCGTATCCACCCCCTGCCAGAAGGGCGAGGAGGCCGACATCGCCAGAAGATGCGGCAGGAAATAGGACATCTGCGCCATCAGGTCGATGCGCTGGTCGGGATCGGGGATGCCGACATGGACATGCATCCCGCAGATCAGCATGCGCCGCGCGACGCCGGCCAGTGCGCGTTCCAGATCGTTGTAGCGGTCCTTGTCGGTGTGGTGCTGGTCCTTCCAGTCGGCGACGGGGTGGCAGGAGACGGCGATGGGGGCAAGGCCATGGGCTGCGGCATGCCTGGCGACCGTCGCGCGCAGGCGGCGCAGGTCGTCGCGGGCCTCGGGCAGGGTCGCACAGACGCAGGTGCCGACCTCGATCTGGCATTGCAGGAACTCGGGTGTCACCTGGGCGCCGAGATCGGCCATGCAGGCCTCCATCAGCGTCTTGGGGGCCTCGACCAGGGCGCAGGTGTCGGCATCGACCAGCAGGTATTCCTCTTCGATGCCGATGGTGAAGTCGGGGGCTGTGGCGGTCATCGGGATGGCCCTCCGGCGGTCGCATGCCTGCGCATTGTCAGCAGGAAACAACGGGGGCGGCAAGCGTTTCGCGTAGCCCGGGGCTTCGGGCCGGAGCGATTCGCAAGAAACAACCGGAGGGTGAGAATATCGCGGCGGCTATTGTGTCCGGGCGAACTGCCGTCGCGTCACCCGGGCGTCTAGCACAAGTCGGGGTTGAAAAAAGGCGGGCCCGCGCGGTTGCCTGTTTGAGATAACCCAAGATCGTCGTATTTTCGCCATGTTTAATGGTGGCACGCGAGGGGCGTTGCGGCGTGCATTTGAGGGGAATAGCATGAATATCTTGAAGACGACAGCGGCGGCGGCCGTTGCAGCCGTGCTGATGGCGGGAGGGGCGTCGGCGGCGACGGTCTATCACAGCACGGTCGATGGCGAGAATGATCCGTTCCCGAACTCCTTGCTGGGGTCGATGGCCCTGGCGAAATGCGACGATGGTGGGGATAAGGTCGAACTGTGTCTCAAATGGGAAGACGGGGGAGCGCCGGGGGATTACTCCGAGGCGTTCACCCTGACCTATGGCACCAGCAAGACCTTTGACTGGTCCTACGATCCGACCAAGGTCGTCGGCGCCGACCCGGTTCTTTACCCCACCTATCTTGCCGTGAAGGCCGGTGGTAAGGGCGCGAGCGGCGGGGGATATGTGATCTATTCGATCACGCCGGGTGACACGCTCGGGTCCGTTCTGGATTTCGCCGACTACATCGACAAGGACATCTCGCACGTCAGCTTCTTTGACGGCACTGCCAACGTGATCCCGCTGCCCGCCGCGGGCTGGCTGCTGCTTGCCGGGGTTGGCGGTCTGGCGGCGCTGAAGCGGCGCAGGAAGACTGCGGCCTGAAGCGCGGCGGCGCGACAATCGTGGAAAGGGCGGCCCTCGGGCCGCCCTTCTCGTTTCAGTCCATCTGCTTGAAGTGGAACTCGCCGCCTTCCTTCAGACCGCTCGGCCAGCGCGAGGTGACGGTTTTCGTGCGAGTGTAGAAGCGGAAGGCGTCGGGGCCGTGCTGGTTCAGGTCGCCGAAGCCCGACTTCTTCCAACCGCCGAAGGTGTGATAGGCCAGCGGCACCGGGATCGGCACGTTGATGCCCACCATGCCCACATTGACCCGGGCGGCGAAATCGCGCGCGGTGTCGCCGTCGCGGGTGAAGATCGCGGTGCCGTTGCCGTATTCGTGGTCCATGGCGTAGCCCAGCGCCTCTTCATAGGTTTTCGCGCGGACGGTGGACAGCACGGGGCCGAAGATCTCCTGCTTGTAGATCTCCATGTCGCGGGTCACGCGGTCGAACAGCGTGGGGCCGACGAAATAGCCGTTTTCATAGCCTTGCAGGGCGAAGTTGCGGCCGTCGACGACGATCTCGGCGCCCTGGTCCACGCCCGTCTCGATCAGGCCCAGCACGCGGGCCTTGGCCTCGGCGGTCACGAGGGGGCCGTAATCGACGTCATTGCCCGCGGTATAGGGGCCGACCTTCAGCTTCTCGATGCGGGGGACGAGTTTCTCGATCAGGCGGTCGGCGGTTTCCTCGCCCACCGGCAGCGCGACCGAGATCGCCATGCAGCGTTCGCCCGCCGCGCCATAGCCCGCACCCACCAGCGCATCCGCGGCCTGGTCCATGTCGGCATCGGGCATGATGATCATGTGGTTCTTGGCGCCGCCGAAGCACTGCACCCGCTTGCCGTTGGAACAGCCGCGGCCATAGATGTATTCCGCGATGGGGGTGGAGCCGACGAAGCCGATGGCCTGGATCAGCGGGTTGTCGAGGATCGCGTCCACCGCCTCCTTGTCGCCGTTGACGACCTGCAACAGGCCATCGGGCAGGCCCGCCTCCTGCATCAGTTCGGCCAGCATCAGCGGCACGGACGGGTCGCGTTCGGAGGGCTTGAGGATGAAGGCGTTGCCGCAGGCCAGTGCGGGGCCCATCTTCCACAGCGGGATCATGGCGGGGAAGTTGAAGGGCGTGATGCCCGCGACGACGCCCAGCGGCTGGCGCATCGAATACATGTCGATGCCGGGACCGGCGCTGTCGGTGAACTCGCCCTTCAGCATCTGCGGGGCGCCGATGCAGAACTCGATCACTTCAAGCCCGCGCTGCACGTCGCCCTTGGCGTCGGGGATGGTCTTGCCATGTTCCGAGGACAGCGCCTCGGCCAGCTTGTCCATGTCGCGGTGGATGAGGCGGACGAATTCCATCATCACCCGGCCGCGTTTCTGCGGGTTGGTCGCGCCCCAGGCGGGCTGGGCGGCGGCGGCGGCGGCGATGGCGGCATCCATCTCGGCCTTGCTGGCCAGCGGCACGCGCGCCTGCACCTCGCCCAGCGCGGGGTTGTAGACATCGGCGAAGCGGCCCGAGGTCCCCTTGACCTGCTGGCCGTTCACGAAATGGGTCAGTTCCTTCATGGCAATCCTCCCGGGAATCCAGTGTGCGCGCAGGATAGTCTTGCAGAATTCCCCGGAAAAGCGGCAGTTTGCCAAAGGGGTTTTGCGAAAATGCAAGGACAGGGCCATGAACTGGGACGACATGCGGCTGTTTCTGGCGGTGGCGCGGGCCGAAAGCCTGACCGGGGCGGGCAAGGTGCTGAAGCTGGACCCCGCGACGCTGGGCCGACGCATCGCCCGGCTGGAGGAGGCATTGGGGGCGGCGCTGTTCGCCCGCTCGCCGCGCGGCTACGGGCTGACCGAGGCGGGCGAGCGGCTGATGGACCGCGCGATGCAGGCCGAACAGGCGCTGACCGAGGGGGCCGAGGAATTGCGCGGGCAGGGCGGGCAACTGACCGGCTCGGTCCGGATCGGGGCGCCGGACGGGGTGGCGAATTTCCTGCTGCCGCAGGTGACGGCGGCGATCTGCGACGCCAATCCGGGGCTGGAGGTGCAGATCGTGGCGCTGCCGCGGGTGTTCAACCTGTCGCGCCGCGAGGCCGACATGGCGATCGCGGTCAGCCCGCCCGAGACCGGGCGACTTACGGTGCAGCGGGTGACCGACTACCGGCTGCACCTTGTCGCCCATCGCGACTATCTGGCCCGGCATCCGCCGATCCGCGGCTTGGGCGATCTGATGGGGCACCGGATCGTGGGCTATATCCCCGACATGATCTTTGACAGCGAACTGGATTACCTGTCCGAGATCGGGGTGGAGCGGGTGCCGCTGGCCTCGAATTCGGTCGCGGTGCAATTGAACTGGCTGCGGGCGGGGGCGGGGCTGGGGATCGTGCATGATTTCGCGATTCCCGCGGCACCGGGGCTGGTCAGGGTGCTGCCCGACCTGGTGTCGCTGAAGCGCAGCTTCTACCTGATCCGACATGGCGGCGACCGCAAGCTGGCGCGCCTGAGCCGGTTCGCGGCCCTGCTGTTCGACGGACTTCGCGCAGAAGTTTCCCGCCTTGAGGCACGGACCGCTTGACAGGATGTCTCAGCGGGGGCGACGCTGTCTCACTGTCCCGATGGGGGACGTGGCGGGGAGAGGCGTGATGCAGGTTCATCAAATCCTTCAGTCCAAGCTGGTGCCCGGTGTGGCGACGGTGATGCCGGACACCACGGTGGCCCAGGCCGCGGCGGAACTGGCTGCACGGCGGATCGGCTCGCTGGTGGTCAGCGGCGAGACCGGCGCGGTCGAGGGGATCCTGTCCGAGCGCGACATCGTGCGCGAGATCGGCCGTCAAGGTCCCGGCGTGCTGGGACAGCCGGTCGAGGGGATCATGACCCGCGAGGTCCAGACCTGCGCGTTGACCGACAGCGCGCATGAGGTGCTGAGCCGGATGACCGAGGGACGGTTTCGCCACATGCCGGTGATCGACAAGGGGCGGCTGGTGGCGCTGGTCTCGATCGGCGACGTGGTCAAGGCGCGGCTGAGCGAGTTGTCGATGGAAAAGGACGCCCTGGAAGGGATGATCATGGGGTTCTGAACCGCGTGGCGCGGGGCTTGGGGCGCGGCGGATGCTGCACTTGCAAAAGCCGCGGAGATATTGTTGCGTGCGGGGAGAGACAGGAAGAAGGGGGTCCCCATGCGCATCGGACTTTACCCGGGCACGTTCGATCCGCTGACGATGGGCCATATCGACATCATCACGCGGGCCTGCGCGCTGGTCGATCGGCTGGTGATCGGTGTGGCGATCAATCGCGACAAGGGCCCGTTGTTCCCGCTGGAGGATCGCGTGGCGATGATCGAGGCGGAATGCGCGGTGCTGAGCGCGCAAAGCGGCACCGAGATCATTGTCCATCCGTTCGAGAACCTGCTGATCGATTGCGCCCGCGACGTGGGCGCCACGATGATCCTGCGCGGCCTGCGGGCGGTCGCGGATTTCGAATACGAGTTCCAGATGGTCGGGATGAACCGGGCGCTCGATTCCTCGATCGAGACGGTGTTCCTGATGGCGGATGCACGGCGCCAGGCGATCGCCTCGCGGCTGGTCAAGGAAATCGCGCGGCTGGGGGGCGATGTGTCGTCCTTTGTCACGCCCGCGGTGCGCGAGCGGCTGGTGGCGCGCTTCGCCTGAACCCGTCGTGATCCGGCGGAGCGCCTGCGGCGCAAGACATGAGTCTGGCGGCCCGTGCCGGGCCGCGAGTCGGGTATTTGGGCCAAGAAGAAGCACCCGTCCGGATCAGCGCCAGATGGCGATGTAATCGACGAGATCGACGAATTTCCGGGCCAGGAACAGGGTGGCGGCAGAGCCGGTCAGCAGGTGGTCGGCCGCCAAGGCAAGGGCTGCGAGGATCATCAGCGCGATCGCGATCCGGTTGCTCATCCGGCGGTGTCGGGCTGTTTGTGGAGGGGGGTGGATCGGCGCATCGCTTGGTCCTGTCGGCGGGTTGCCGCGCCTGGGGCGGGGTTGGGGCGGCAGATCAAGCATAGGCGGTAAGCCCTTGACTGGAAAGGGGGCGCATTCGCCCGAGCCTTGAGCTAAACTTGAGGCAACTTCCGTCGCACTGATTCGGTCGCGGGGGGCGGATGGCGACAAGGAAGACTCGACCGGGGAACAGGCAAAGATGAGCGATATCACCGAGTTCGAGCGACGGATCACTGCGGCGCTGGAACGGATCGGATTGGGTCTTGGCGGGCTTGAGCGGATCGACCCCGACCGGCCGGAGCCCGGCGAGCTCGAGGGGTTGCGCGAGGCGCTGGAAAGCGAGCGCAGCGCGAATGCCCAGTTGAACGAGCGCGTGAAGGCGATCCGCGAGCGGCAGGAGACGCAGGTTGCGCGGCTGGATCGCCGGGCGCATGAGATGACCGAGCGTGCCGAGACGCTGGAGGCCGAGGTCGAGCGTCTGCGGGCCGTCAATGCGCGGCTGCGCGAGACCAGTGCTGCGCTGCGCGCGGCCAATGCCGAGGGGCTGGGCGATGCGGCTGCGATAGATGCGGCGATGGCGGCCGAACTGGCTTCGCTCGAGGTGCTGCGCGCGGGCGATCGGGCGGAACTGGAGGCGATCATCGCCGATCTGCGGCCGCTGGCCGAGGGAGGCGCGAGCCATGCCTAACGTTTCGATCAGTATCGGCGGAAGGACATTCGAGGTGGCCTGCCAGGCGGGCGAGGAACCGTTCCTGCAGGCGGCCGCGCGGGCGCTGGACGCCGAGGCGGCGGTGCTGGCGGGGCAGGGGGGGCATCTGCCCGAATCGCGCATGCTGCTGATGGCGGGGCTGATGCTGGCGGACAAGGCCGTGGGGCTGGAGGAACGCCTGCGCGGGATCGAGGCCAAGCTGGCCGAGGCACGGGCGCGGATCGGCGAGCTTGAGGCGGCGCCCCCGCCCGCGCCCGAGCGTGTCGAGGTGCCGGTGATCCCGCCCAGTGTGAGCGACACGCTGGCCGAACTGGCCGCGCGGGCGGAATCGCTGGCCGATGCGGTCGAGGAGAAGGTGATGCGGGTCTGACGCTCGTCAGCGCCGCAGCACAGGCCGGATCAGTCCGGAAACCATGCGTGCGACCCATCCGGCCGGGCGCGACTCCTCGGGCAGTCTGAAGAACAGCAGGCGCCCGCTTTGGACCTCTTCGACGATCCCGTCCATCGCGAAGGCGAGCGGCACGAACACGCTGCGCGCGGGGCCGGTGGCCGGGGCCAGGCGGTGGCCGGGAGCGTCGTGGATGTCGAGCCGGGCGGTGCAGGCGCCGAGCTTCTGCGCCAGTGCGGGCGATGCGGTGGCGGGCAGCCGGGTGACCAGTTCTGCCGCCTCGGCCGAGACCTCGGGACGGCGGTGCTGTTCGATCACCGCGGCGATGGGGTCGTGCAGCACGAGGCGCGCGACCTCCCGGCCGAACTGGCTGCGGCTGTCGGTCGACAGCCGACAGGCCAGCGGGCCGCCGAGATAGCGCGCCACGCGATCGAGCGTCAGCCCATGCCCTGCCGGGCCATACCAGAGCCGCGCCCGCAGCATGACCGCCTCAGGCGTTGGCCGAGCGGATCTTGTCGGCGGCTTCCTTGGAATAGGCGACGCCCTTGTCGTCGAAGAGCTTGTCCAGCTCGCCCGACAGGGTCATCTCGGTGACGATATCGCAGCCGCCGATGAACTCGCCCTTGACGTAAAGCTGCGGGATCGTCGGCCAGTCCGAGAAATCCTTGATGCCCTGGCGGATTTCCTCGTCGGCCAGCACGTTGATGTCGCTGAACTCCACGCCCATGAAGTTCAGCACGCCCGCCACGCGGCTGGAGAATCCGCATTGCGGCATCTCCTTGGTGCCCTTCATGAAAAGAACGACGGCATTGGCGTCGATGGTTTCCTTGATGCGCGTTTCTGCGTCGGACATGGGGATCACTCCGGGGCTTTGGTGGTGAGGGCGAGCGCATGGAGCGCGCCGTTCGAGCCCTCCATCTGCTCTTTCAGGGCGGCATAGACGGCGCGCTGCTGCTGGACGCGGTTCAGGCCGCGGAAGCTTTCGTCGACCACCTCGGCGGCGTAGTGGTTTCCGTCGCCGGCGATGTCGGTGATGGTGATCTGCGCGTGGGGGAATTTCGCACGGATCAGGGCTTCGATCTCTTCGGGCGCGATGGCCATTCGGGGCTCCGTCCTGTTCGTCGTGGTCAACCTAAGCGCAGCGGCAAACCGCCGCAAGGGCTGCGTTGGGGCTTAGCCCAGCGCCTCGGCAAAGGCGCTGCGATAGAGGGCGGCAAGCTCGGCCAGCGGTGCGGAGGCGGCGCCGAAGCTGACCTTGTCACCGCCGAAGCGGCCGATGGTGGCCAGCGGCACGCCCGCCTTGCCCGCCGCGACCATCAGCGCCTCGGCGGCGTCGAAGGGGGCGGCGATCAGGTAGCGGGCCTGATCCTCGCCGAAAAGGGTGGGGGTGTCGGCGGCATCCAGATGCACGCCCACGCCGCCCGCCTCGGCCATCTCGAAGGCGGCAAGCGCAAGGCCGCCATCCGACAGGTCGGTGGCCGCCGTGATCAGGGCACGGTTGGCGCGGATGTACTCGCCATGCGCGCGTTCGGCGGCAAGGTCCACGGGGGGGGCGTCGCCATCCTCGCGGTTGAACACCTCGCAGAGCAGGGCGGACTGGCCCAGATGGCCGGTCGTGGCGCCCAGAAGCAGCGCCAGATGGCCTTCCTGCGGGGTTCCGGCGATCACCTGGTCGACATGGTCGATCAGGCCCACCGCGCCGATGGTGGGGGTGGGCAGGATCGGGCAGCCATCGGTTTCGTTGTAGAGCGAGACATTGCCCGACACGATCGGCAGGTCGAGCGCGCGGCAGGCGGCACCGATGCCCAGGATTGCGCCGACGAACTGGCCCATGATCTCGGGCTTTTCGGGATTGCCGAAATTCAGGTTGTCGGTGGCCGCCAGGGGGCGCGCACCGACGGCGCAGAGGTTGCGGAAGGCTTCGGCCACGGCCTGCTTGCCGCCCTCGACCGGGTTGGCGCGGACATAGCGCGGTGTGACGTCCGAGGTGAAAGCCAGCGCCTTGTCGGTGCCATGCACGCGCACGATGCCTGCGCCAAGGCCGGGGCGGCGGATCGTGTCGGCCATCACCTGGCTGTCATATTGTTCGTAGACCCAGTGTTTCGCGGCGTAGTTGGGGCTGCCGATCAGCGCCTTGAGCGCGTCGATCGGGTCGATGCCGGGCACCTCGGCCATCTCGGGGGCGGGGGGCGTTTCCACCGAGGGGCGGTCGTATTCCGGGGCCGAGGAGGCGAGTTTCGACAGCGGCAGGTCGGCCTTGCACGCGCCCTTGTGCAGGATGAGGAAGCGGTCTTCGGGGATCGTCTCGCCCACGATGGCGAAGTCGAGATCCCATTTCTCGAAGATCGCGCGGGCCTCGGCCTCCTTCTCGGGGCGCAGGACCATGAGCATGCGTTCCTGGCTTTCGGAGAGCATCATCTCGTAGGCGGTCATCGCGGTTTCGCGCTGGGGCACGGCGTCCAGATCAAGCCGGATGCCGAGGCCGCCCTTGTCGCCCATCTCGACCGCCGAACAGGTCAGACCCGCGGCGCCCATGTCCTGGATGGAAATGACGGCGCCCGAGGCCATCAGTTCGAGGCAGGCCTCCATCAGGCGTTTCTCGGTGAAGGGGTCGCCGACCTGGACGGTGGGGCGCTTTTCCTCGATCCCCTCGTCGAATTCGGCGCTGGCCATGGTGGCGCCGCCCACGCCGTCGCGCCCCGTCTTGGCGCCGAGATAGACGACCGGCATGCCGACGCCCGAGGCGGCCGAATAGAAGATGCTGTCGGCATCGGCGAGGCCTGCGGCGAAGGCGTTCACGAGGCAATTGCCGTTATAGGCGGGGTGGAACCGGACCTCGCCGCCCACGGTCGGCACGCCGAAGCAGTTGCCATAGCCGCCGATCCCCTCGACCACGCCATGCACAAGCTGCCGGGTCCTGGGGTGGTCCACCTGCCCGAAGGACAATGCGTTCATCGCCGCGATGGGGCGGGCGCCCATGGTGAAGACGTCGCGCAGGATGCCGCCGACGCCCGTGGCCGCGCCCTGATAGGGTTCGATGTAGCTGGGGTGGTTGTGGCTTTCCATCTTGAAGACCACGGCCTGACCGTCGCCGATATCGACCACGCCCGCATTCTCGCCCGGGCCGCAGATCACCTGCGGGCCCTCGGTCGGCAGGGTGCGCAGCCACTTCTTCGACGACTTGTAGGAGCAGTGCTCGTTCCACATCGCCGAGAAGATGCCAAGCTCGGTGAAGCTGGGCGCGCGGTTCAGAAGCCGCAGGATTTCCGCGTATTCCTCGGGCTTGAGCCCATGGGCCGCGATCAGCTCGTCGGTGATGGCCGGTTCCTGCATCTTGTCCCCCGCATGTCGGCTGTTGGGCGCTGTTTAAGCCAAGGCGCGGGGCGGGGAAAGGGGCCGCGGGGGGGTCAGCCGTCGATCCGCGCCCCGATTTCGGCCAGCGCGCGCTGGTAGACGCCCGCGGCGTTCCATTGCTTGAGCACCTCGAAATTGTGGCTGCCGGGCTGGTAGGACTCGCCGGGGCGCCAGCCCTTTTGCCGAAGGAAATTCGCGGTGGAGGCCAGCGCGTCGGCCATGTCCGTCAGGTCGGTCCGGCCGTCGCCATTGCCGTCCTGGCCATAAGTCAGGGCGTTGCCGGGCAGGAACTGGGTATGGCCCAGCTCGCCATGCATCGCGCCGATGGCGCCGGGCGACATCATGCCCCGGTCGATCATCCTGAGCGCGCCGATCAGGTGGGGGCGGAAGAAATCCGGCCTGCGGCAATCATAGGCGAGCGTCGCGGTGGCGTTCAGCACGTTGGCATTGCCCATGAAGCGGCCGAAGGCGGTCTCCATCCCGTGAATCGCGATCAGGAGCCCTGAAGGCACGCCATAGGCCCGTTCGAGCGAGGCGTAGAAGGCGGGGGTCTGCGCCTTGCGGCTGCGGCCCTGCTGGGCGATCACGTCGCAGCCGCGCTTCTGGCAGAACTCGGGATAGCTGAGGCGGAAGCTGCGCTGGTTGCGGTCGGCATTGATCGTGGCCTGGGCGTATTGGGTTGCGGCCAGCGCCGCCAGCCCGCGCTGGCCGACGCCCGCGCTGGCGGCTTCGCGGGCGAAGTCGCGTTTCCAGGCGTCGAAGCCCGCGGCGCTGTCCCCGCAGGGCGTGGAAAGCGCCGGTTCGGCCAGGCAGAGCGCGGCAAGGGCAAGGGCGAAGGCACGGATTCGCATGGATTTCCTCCGGTCGGTTCGGGGGAAGACTAGCGCGTGAGCCGGCATTGCCCAACGCCCTGAATCGTCGGGTTGCGATTTCGTCCTGACGGGGTGGCGGGGCTGCCATCCCGCGCCAGAATCTTCGCGTGCTGCCGAAGGACTGTTCAATCCGGTGCAGGAACTGCCCCGATTGCGGGCAGATCGTGTCCGGGCAGAAAAAAAGGCCGAGCGAAAGCTCGGCCCAAGTCCAACAGGGAGGTAAAGACGAAAGCAAAGTTCCGCCTTCGTCAAAGCAATTATGGACGCTCAGGCACAGGTTCAAGGCGAAAATCGTTGCCGGACCGCATGCCTGTCATGCGTGTGACAGATATCTCACAATCCTGACGTGTCTTTCTCGCGCTGGCGCTTTTCGGTGATCTGTTCTGTGATGAACTCGCGGAAGGCCGCGATCCTGCGGGAGGCGCGCAATTCCTCGGGATAGGCCAGGAAGACCGGAACCTCGTTCGATTCGATATTGGGAAGCACCCGGACAAGCTGCGGGTGATCCTCGGTCACGTAATCGGGCAGAACCCCGATCCCCAGCCCGTTCAGCACCGCCTGGAGCACGCCGAAATAGTTGTTCACCGTCAGGGTGGAACGGATCCGGTGGGTCATCAACTCCTGAACCAGCCGCGCACCGGCGCTGACCTGGGCTGTGGTGGTGTTCTGGCAGATCAGCCGGTGCTCGCCGAGATCGTCGAGGCTGGTGGGTGTGCCTTGGGCATCGAGATAGGGTTGCACCGCATAAAGCTGCATCCGCACGCCCATCAGGCGCAGGCGGATCAGGTCGGCCTGGCTGGGCTCCTTCATGCGGATGGCGACATCGGCCTCGCGCATCGGCAGGTCGAGCACCTGTTCGGACAGCATCAGGTCGATGCGCAACTCTGGGTAGCGCTCGTAGAGGATGGGCAGGCGCTTGGCCAGCCAGAGCGAGCCGAAGCCGGTGGTGGTGGTCACGCGCAATTCGCCGAAGACCTCTTCGACGCTGTCGCGGATGCGGGCGACGGCGGCCTCGAGCCGCTTGCTAATCGCGGTGGTGGCGTCGAACAGCAATTCGCCCTGCTCGGTCAGGATCAACCCCCGCGCATGGCGGTGGAACAGGGTCGAGCCGAGACTGTCCTCGAGCGCGCGGATCTGGCGGCTGACGGCGGATTGCGACAGGTGCAGCGTCTCGCCGGCATGGGTGAGGCTGCCCGCGTCGGCGACCGCGTGGAAGATCCGAAGCTTGTCCCAGTCCATCATGCAAATCCTGCAATGCCGGCATGCACGGCCGCGCCGCAGTCCTACAGGTGGGCCCTTGGTCATTGCAAACCAAGATCGGGCGCGGAATTGATTTTGTAGGTCATGGTTTTTGACCTAATATAACGAGGAGCACGCCAGGGGAGGGGCACGCATGATCCGTCAGGATGTCAGCCTTCACGATCGCTACGATCTGGCGAAATCGCCCGTGTTGCTGAACGGCACCCAGGCGCTGGTCCGGCTGATGCTGATGCAGAAGGCGCGCGACCGGGCGGCGGGGCTGAACACCGCCGGTTACGTTACCGGCTATCGCGGCTCGCCGTTGGGTGCCGTCGACATGACGATGGCACGTGCGAAGGCCGATTTGCAGGCGGCGGATGTGCTTTTTCAGCCGGGCCTGAACGAGGATTTGGCAGCCACGGCGCTGTGGGGCACGCAGCAGGCGGAACTGCGGGGCGAGGGCCGGTTCGATGGCGTCTTCGGGCTGTGGTACGGCAAGGGGCCGGGGGTGGACCGTTCGGGCGACGTGATGCGGCATGCGAACATGGCCGGAACCTCGCCCCATGGCGGGGTGCTGATGGCGATGGGGGACGATCACACCGGCGAAAGCTCGACCACCTGCCACCAGTCGGACTGGGCGATGGTCGATGTCTACATGCCGGTGCTGTCGCCTGCCGGGGTGCAGGAGATCCTCGATTTCGGGCTTTTCGGCTATGCGCTGTCGCGCTTCGCGGGCGTCTGGGTCGGGCTGAAGCTGATGAAGGACACGGTCGAGGTGACCTCCGTGGTAGATGGCCGCCCGGATCGCATGGCCTTCGTGACCCCCGATTTCCCGATGCCCGAGGGTGGGCTGAACATCCGTCTTGGCGATCACTGGGTCGCGCAGGAAGCGCGCATGATCGACCACAAGCGCTTCGCGGCCGAGGCGTTTGCCCATGCCAACCGGATCGACCGGCGGGTGTGGGGCAAGCCGGGGGCCAGGATCGGGCTGGTCGCGGCGGGCAAGAACTGGCTGGATCTGGTGCATGCGCTGGGGCTTCTGGGCATCGACGAGAGTGAGGCCGAGCGGCTGGGGATCAGCACCTACAAGGTGGGCCAGACCTTTCCGCTGGACATGAAGGGGTTCGCCGAGTTCGCCGAGGGGCTGGACCTGATCGTGGTGGTCGAGGAGAAGCGGAAACTCATCGAGGTGCAGGCCAAGGAGGCGATCTTTCACAACCGCCGGGGTCGGCGCATCTATGGCTGGAAGAATGACCGCGACGAGGAACTGTTCCCGACCCGCTTTGCGCTGGACCCGGTGCTGATCGCCGAGAAGCTGGGCGAGGTGCTGATCGAGGAGGGGCGCGGGTCCGACGGGCTGGTGGCGGCGCTGGAGCGGATCCGCGCGGCGCGGCGGGCGGACAATGCGCTGGATCTGGCCGCGCGGCTGCCCTATTTCTGCGCGGGCTGCCCGCATAACAGCTCGACCCGGCTGCCCGAGGGCGCGCGCGCCTATGCCGGGATCGGCTGCCACATCATGGCGATGTGGATGGATCGCGAGACATCCGGCTACACCCATATGGGCGCCGAAGGGGCGAACTGGATCGGCGAGGCGCCGTTCTCGACCCGCGGCCATGTGTTCCAGAACCTGGGCGACGGCACCTACAACCATTCGGGGCGGCTGGCGATCCATGCGGCCGTCGCGGCGGGTGTGAACATCACCTACAAGGTCCTCTACAACGACGCGGTCGCCATGACCGGCGGGCAGGGCAACGATGGCGGGCTGACGGCCGGCCAGATCGTGGCGGAGCTGATCGCGGCAGGGGTGCGCCGCGTCGAGGTCGTGCATGACGAGAAGGAGGCGGTCGACCCGAAAGCCTTCCCGCCCGGTGTGCCGCTGCATCCGCGTGCCGAGCTGATGGCGGTGCAGGAGCGGCTGAGCCGGATCGAGGGGGTGACGGCCTTGGTCTATATCCAGACCTGCGCCGCCGAGAAGCGCCGCCGCCGCAAGAAGGGCGCCTTTCCCGACCCGGATACGCGGGTGTTCATCAACACGGACATCTGCGAGGGCTGCGGCGATTGCGGGGTGCAGTCGAATTGCGTGGCCATCGTGCCGGCCGAGACCGAGTTCGGCCGCAAGCGGGCCATCGACCAGTCGGCCTGCAACAAGGATTTCTCCTGCCTCAAGGGGTTCTGCCCCAGCTTTGTCACGCTGAAGGGCGCGGCGCTGCGGCGCGAGGCGCGGGAGATCGAGATCGGCGACCTGCCCGAGCCCGTGCTGCCCGCGATCGAGGGGACGTGGAACATGGTCGTTACCGGGGTCGGCGGCACCGGGGCCGTGACCATCGGCGCGATCCTTGCCATGGCCGCCCATGTCGAGGGCAAGGGCGCGGGCATGATGGAGATGGCGGGGCTGGCCCAGAAGGGCGGTGCTGTGCATGTCCATTGCCGCATCGCCGAGCGGCCCGGCGATATCTCGGCGATCCGGGTGGCCACGGGCGAGGCCGATGCGGTGATCGGCGGCGATCTGGTGGTGACGGCGGGGGCGAAGACCATCGGGCTGATGACCACGGGGCGCACGGGCGCGGTGGTCAATTCCCATGACATCGTGACCGGCGCCTTTACCCGCGATCCCGGGTTCCGCGTGCCCTCGGACCGGCTGGAACTGGCCTTGCGGGCGCGGTTGAAGGACCTGCTGCAACTGATTGATTCGACGGAACTTGCGCATCGGCTGATGGGGAACACGATCTATGCCAACATGATCGTCACCGGGGCCGCCTGGCAGCGCGGTCTGGTGCCCCTGTCGCTGGCGGCGATCCTGCGGGCGATCGAACTGAACGGTGCCGATGCGGCGGGCAACCGGCGTGCCTTCGAGATCGGGCGCTGGGCGGCGGCGCACCCCGATGCGGCAGAGCGCGCCATCGCCACCCCGGAGGCGCAGCCCCGGACGCTGGCCGAGAGGATCGCCATGCGCGAGGCGCATCTGGCGGCCTATCAGTCGGCCCGACTGGCGCGCCGCTATCGCCGTCTTGTCGAGCGGGTGGCCGATCCGCGCCTGAAGGAGGCGGTGGCGAAAGGGTATCACAAGCTGCTTGCCTACAAGGACGAATACGAGGTCGCGCGGCTGCATCTGGAAACCGCCGCCAGGGCGCGGGCCGAGTTTTCGGGCGATTTCGAGATAAGCTATCTGCTGGCGCCGCCCTTCCTTGGCGCCAAGGGGCCGGACGGGCGGCCCGCCAAGCGGCGCTATGGCCCGCGGATGGAGCGGGTCTTTCGCCTGCTGGCGGGGATGCGGCGGCTTAGGGGCACGCCGCTGGACCCGTTCGGCTGGCAGGGCGAGCGGCGGCGCGAGCGGGCGGCGATCCGGACTTACGAGGCGGACATGGCCGAGGTGATTGCAGGGCTGACGCCGGATCGTCTTGAGGCCGCGGTGGCATTGGCGGAACTGCCGCTTTCGGTCAAGGGCTTCGGTCCGGTCAAGGCGAAGGCCGAGGCCGAGGCGGCGGAACGGCGCGCGGACTTGCTGGCCGCGTTCCGGGCGGGGGGCATGGCGCTGTGCCAGGCGGCTGAATAGCGGGTGGGTCAGCCGCGCGCATTGCGGCGATGGATTTCCGTCACAACTCGACTTATGAGTGGGAAAACAGCCCCGGGCGCCGCCCCTCCGGCGGCCCTGCCCGGGCGCCACGCACAGCGCAAGAGGCAGGCCATGGCAGTGGGTGTGTTCGATTCCGGTCTTGGGGGGTTGACGGTGCTGGATGCCGTCGCGCGGCGGCTGCCCGACGTGCCCTTCGTCTATTTCGGCGACAATGCCCATGCGCCCTACGGGGTGCGCGATGCCGAGGACGTTTACCGGCTGACCACGGCGGGCGTGAGCCGGCTGTTCGAGGCAGGCTGCGACCTGGTGATCCTGGCCTGCAACACGGCCTCGGCCGCCGCACTCAGGCGGATGCAGGAAAGCTGGGTGCCGAAGGACAAGCGCGTGCTGGGTGTGTTTGTCCCGCTGATCGAGGCGCTGACCGAACGGCAATGGGGCGACAATTCCCCCCCGCGCGAGGTGGCGATCAAGCATGTGGCGCTGTTTGCCACGCCCGCGACGGTCGCGAGCCGCGCGTTCCAGCGGGAACTGGCCTTTCGTGCCATCGGTGTCGATGTCGAGGCCCAGCCCTGCGGCGGCGTGGTCGATGCGATCGAGCAGGGCGACGAGATGCTGGCAGAGGCGCTGGTGCGCTCCCATGTCGAGGCGCTGAAACGGCGGATGCCGCATCCGGAGGCCGCGATCCTGGGCTGCACGCATTATCCGCTGATGGAGCGCGCCTTTCAGGACGCGCTGGGCCCCGAGGTGCGGGTCTATTCGCAGGCGAATCTGGTGGCCGAAAGCCTGGCCGATTACCTGGGCCGCCATCCCGGGATGCTGGGGCCGGGCACCGAGTCGATGTTCCTGACCACGGGCGATCCGGCGGCGGTGTCGAACAAGGCCACGCAATTCCTGCGCCGCCGCATCGAATTCCGTGCCGCGTGATTGCGGGCGTGGCCCGTCGCGTCTAGAACCCCATCCGTCACCAGCGGGGAGCGCAAGATGACCCATTCCGTCGCCATCCTGGGCGCCTCGGGCTATACCGGGGCCGAACTGGTCCGGCTGATCGCCACCCATCCCGACATGCGGATCGTGGCGCTGTCGGGCGAGCGCAAGGCGGGCCAGCCGATGGCCGCGGTGTTCCCGCATCTGCGTCACCTGGACCTGCCCGATCTTGTGCGGATCGAGGAGATCGACTTCGCCGCGGTCGATCTGTGCTTTTGCGCGCTGCCCCATGCCACCAGCCAGGAGGTGATCCGGGCGCTGCCGCGTAGCCTGAAGATCGTGGACCTGTCGGCGGATTTCCGGCTGCGCGATCCGGCGGCGTACGAGAAATGGTATGGCAAGCCCCATGCCGCGCCCGAATTGCAGGCCGAGGCGGTCTATGGGCTGACCGAGTTCTATCGCGACGAGATTTGCGCCGCCCGGCTGGTCGCGGGCACAGGATGCAACGCGGCGGCCGGGCAATATGCGCTGGTCCCGCTGATCCGGGCGGGCGTGATCGACCTTGACGATATCGCGATCGACCTGAAGGCAGGCGTTTCGGGGGCGGGCAGGGCGCTGAAGGAGAACCTTCTGCATGCCGAACTGTCCGAGGGGTTCCATGCCTATGCGGTCGGCGGCACCCATCGCCATCTGGGCGAGTTCGACCAGGAGTTCAGCAAGGCGGCCGGGCGCAGGGTCGAGGTGCAGTTCACGCCGCACCTGATTCCCGCGAACCGGGGCATCCTTGCGACCTGCTGGCTGAAAGGTGATCCGCAGGCCATCCATTCCGCCTTGGCAAGGGCTTACGAAGGTGAGACCTTCCTCCAGGTTCTGCCTTTCGGCGAGCATCCCTCGACCCGCCATGTGCGGGGGTCGAACTTCGTCCATCTGGGCGTGGTGGGGGACCGGCGGCCGGGCAGAGCGGTGGTGTTCGCGGCGCTCGACAACCTGACCAAGGGGTCGTCGGGGCAGGCGGTGCAGAACGCGAACCTGATGCTGGGGATCGCGGAGGAGACGGGGCTGATGCTGGCGCCGTGCTTCCCCTGACGGAGTGAGACGATGCGCGGACTGAAGAAGCAAAGACGGATACAGATCATCCTGGTGGCCTTTGTGGCGCTGGGTATTTCCACGGCGCTGATCGGCTATGCCATGCGGGACGGGATCAATTTCTTCCGCTCGCCCAGCCAGATCGTGGCCGAGCCGCCCGCGCCGACCGAGGTGTTCCGCATCGGCGGGCTGGTCGAGGAAGGCAGCCTTCAGCGCGGGCAGGGGGAGACGATCCGCTTTTCCGTGACCGATGGCGGGGCGGCGGTCCCTGTCACCTATACCGGCGTGCTGCCCGACCTGTTCGCCGAGAACCAGGGCATGGTGGGCACCGGCCGGCTGATCGACGGGGTGTTCGTGGCGCATGAGATCCTGGCCAAGCATGACGAAAGCTACATGCCGCGCGAGGTCGTGGACGCGCTGAAGGAACAGGGTGTCTACCGCCATGCCGAGGGCGAGGCGTCCGGCGGCACCTGAGCCCTCGTACCGGGCCGTTGCACCAGCGCACGGTGGTCTCGGGCCGCGTTAACCGCGACTGATACAATATGCCCCCCGCTTCGATTGACGAACGGGGGGTCTTCATGCGCACCGTCAGAGAGCTTGCGGAACAGATCGTCGCCCGGGAGGGCGGCTTCGTGAACGACCCCGACGATCCCGGGGGGGGCACGAAATACGGGGTGACGCTGGGCACGCTCAAGGCGCTGGGGATCGACAAGACCGGCGACGCCAGGGTGACCGAGGCGGATGTCCGCGCGCTGACCCGCGAGGATGCGGTCACGATCTTCATCGATCATTACTTCCGTCGCCCGCGCATCCACACGCTGCCCGGGCTGCTGCATGCGTCGGTCTTCGACATGTATGTGAACGCGGGCGGAAACGCGGTGAAGATCCTGCAACGGCTGTTCAACGACATGGGCCAGCGGATCGCCGTCGATGGCGTGATCGGGCCGAAGACCGCGCTTGCCGCCGAAACCGCCGCCGCCGCCGCGCCCGAGCATATCGTGGACGCCTATGGCATCGCACGGCGCAATTACTACTACGCCATCGCCGATGATCGGCCCGCCAGCCGCAAGTTCGCCCGGCGCCGCGATGGCGGCAAGGGCGGCTGGATCGTCCGTGCAGAGGAATTCATCTCGGTCCGCTATCACCTGAGCGAGGCCGAACACCGGGAAAGGACGTCGAAATGGGGCTGAAATTCGGGCTGGCCAACGTGCTGTTCGGGGTCGGGCGCAATGTCATCACCGAGACGGCCGAGGTCTTTCGCGTGAATGCCGAGGCCGCCGACCAGCGCGCGGCGGATCTGCAGCGTGCCGCGCTGGAGCAGTTCGGCCATGAATTCGCCCATCCCCAGCGCTGTCTGTTCGACCGGCTGGTGGATGGCATGAACCGGTTGCCGCGTCCGTTCCTAGCCCTGGGGACGGTGTTCCTGCTGGTCTCGGCGATGGTCGATCCGATCTGGTTCTCGTCGCGGATGCAGGGGATCGCGCTGGTGCCCGAGCCGCTGTGGTGGCTTCTGGGAGCGATCATCAGCTTCTATTTCGGCTCGCGCTACCAGGCCAAGGGGCAGGAGTTCCAGCGCTCGATCGCCGAGACCATGGCGCGGAGCCCCGTGGTGCTGGAGAACCTGCGCGCTCTGGACCAGCTTGAAAAATCCGTAACCGCCGCGCCGCGGCAGCCCGCCGCGCCCGCCACCGCCGCGGCGCCGGTCGATCCGCGTCCGGCACCGGTGTCGGCCCCGGGGCCTGTGGCGGGGCCGAACCCTGCGCTCGACGCCTGGAGGTCCACGGAATGAGCTTCGCGTTCGCCACCGATCTTTGCGTGCTGGGGGCGCTTGGCGCCATGGCCGCCTTCTGGAAACACGACCGGACCGAGCCCCCGAGCAGCGCGTTGGTGCTTGCGCTGATTGGGGTCGGCCTGGTGGTGGCGCTGTTCTAGGGCGGCGGCAGGGCGGCGGGCCTCCCGTCAGCCCCGCCTGCGCCGCCGGGGACGGTCCGGGCTGTCGGAATCGCCGGTTCCGTCCGAGGCCGAGGAAAAGCCGCCGAGCCGCGCGGCGATCTCGTCGAGGCTGGGGCGCGGGCCGGTGGGGCGGGTTTCGAGGGCCGTGCGCATGGCGCGCAGGTGGTCGGGCGTGGTGCCGCAGCAGCCACCGATGATCCGCGCCCCGCAATCGCGCGCAAGCACCGCGTAATCGGCCATCAGTTCGGGCGTGCCGTCGTAATGGATATGCCCATCGTGGTATTTCGGGATGCCCGCATTGCCCTTGGCGATGATCGGCCGTTCCGATCCGGCCGCGGCAAAGCCCAGCACCGTGCGCAGCAGGTCGGACGCGCCGACGCCGCAATTCGCGCCGAAGGCAACGGGTTTCCAGGCAAGCCGTTCCACCAGTTCGACCAGATCGGCCGCGGTCAGGCCCATCATGGTGCGGCCCGCGGTGTCGAAGCTCATCGTGCCGCACCAGGGCATGTCGGCCAGCCGGGCGGCCTCGGCCGCGGCCTTGTACTCGTCGGCCGCGCTGATCGTCTCGACCCAGAGGATATCGGCGCCGCCGGCCTTGAGCGCCTCGGCCTGCTCGTGGAAGATCTCGACCGCCGAGGCGAAGGACAGCGGCCCCATCGGCTCCATGATCTCGCCGGTCGGCCCCATCGACCCCGCCACGACGACGGGACGGCCCGCGGTATCCGCCACCTCGCGGCCCAGTTCGGCGGCAACGCGGTTCAGCTCGCCCACCCGGGTATGAGCGTCATGCAGTTTCAGCCGCGCGGCGTTGCCGCCGAAGGAATTGGTCAGGAAGATGTCCGATCCCGCCTGAACCGCGCCGCGATATAGCGCGCGGATCGCGTCGGGCCGGTCGGTATTCCAGAGTTCCGGTGCCTCGCCCGAGGACAGCCCGATATTGAAAAGATTGGTCCCCGTGGCGCCGTCGGCCATCAGCCAGTCGCGGGACGCGAGCAGGTGGGAAAGCGCGTCGGTCATCGGTCACGTCCTTTTCGAAACGGTGCTGCTGCCCGCCGGAGGGGGCCGCCGGTCGCGATCGAGGGAACGGGGCACGCGCCCGGCGGGGCCGCGCGTTCAACGAGGCGCGGGCGCCTCAGGTTTCGTTCATGATCTGGTCCTTGGCGACGGCCATCAGTTCGGACATCTTGGCGCGGATCGTCGCCTCGTCGGCACGGTCGCCGAGATCGCCGGCCACCTTGCGATAGACATCTTCTTCGCCGGGTTCCTCGAAATCGGCCTTGACCACCTGCCTGGCGTAGTCGAGCGCGGCATCTTCCGACATCCCCATCAACTCTGCCGCCCAGAGGCCCAGAAGCTTGTTGCGTCGGGCCTCGGCCCTGAACTGAAGTTCGGAGTCATGGGCGAACTTGTTCTCGAAGGCGTTCTCGCGATCTTCGAAGGTGGTCATTGGGGTCTGGCCCTCCTGGGATTCCGCATTCGAGAGCCATTTAAGGGAAGAACGCCCCGATGCCTAGGGGCAGCCTGCCCTTCGGGCACGGTTCTTCGCCCCCCGGGTCGTCATCCTCGGGCCGAGCGGTGCTCGGTCTCGCTGCGCAGGGCCGCCAATCCGCGCCGCAGCCCGGCATTCAGCGCGCGTTCGGTCAGCCCCGGCAGGAGGCGCGCAAGGCCCGAGGCCACGGAGGCCTCGATGGTGGCCAGCGTTCCCCCGTCGCGCGGCGCGAGTGTGAGCAGATAGCCGGCCTGAAGCTCGCCGGCACGTTCGATCCAGCCGATGCTGCCACAGGGTTCCAGCCGGGCGATCCGTGCGCACAGGGTCAGCCCGCGCGCATTGGTCCAGATCAGGGACGCGCCATCGGCAAGGGGGCCGCCGACATTCACCCTGCGGATGGCGGCGTTCCAGGCGGGCCAGCTTTCGAAATCGGTGAGGGTATGCCAGACCCGTTCGCGGTCGGCTTGTATGAACTCCTGTGCCAAGGTTCGCACAGGGGCTGCGTGATCGACCACAGGCCGGTCCATCAGCTTTCCTTTCGGCCCTTATCAGGGCTTGGCAAGTCACGCCCTACAACCAAAGGGCGAACGGCTTTCTACCCGAGCGGGAATTTTTTGCAGCCGAGAATGCAGGCGTCAATGCATACATTGGTCTCGGGTTGGCCGGTATGGGGCAAGGCGTGGCACCGCGGTCGCCCCCTGATCGTGCAACCGGGCCCGCCTGCGCCGCCTTGCGGCAGGACCGTCCTTGCCCTAAAAGCGCAGCACAGGTGCGCGGGGCGGTCGTCTCCCGCGCCATCCGGATTCGGAGTATCCATGGCAAGGCGCAAGAAGATCTACGAGGGCAAGGCGAAGATCCTGTACGAAGGCCCCGAGCCCGGGACGCTGGTGCAATATTTCAAGGACGACGCCACCGCCTTCAACGCCGAGAAGCATGACGTGATCGAGGGCAAGGGCGTGCTGAACAACCGCCTGTCCGAATTCTTCATGACCGGGCTGAACGCGATCGGGGTGCCGACCCATTTCATCAAGCGGCTGAACATGCGTGAGCAGTTGGTCCGCCAGGTCGAGATCATCCCGCTGGAAGTCGTGGTGCGCAACACCGCCGCCGGGTCGATGTCCAAGCGCCTGGGCATCGAGGAGGGCACCCCGCTGCCGCGCCCGATCGTCGAGTTCTACTTCAAGGACGATGCGCTGGGCGATCCGATGGTGACCGAGGAGCATATCATCGCCTTCGGCTGGGCCAGCCAGCAGGATCTGGACGACATGGTGGCGCTGTCGCTTCGAGTGAACGACTTCCTGTCGGGCGTGATGATGGCGGTCGGCATCAAGCTGGTGGATTTCAAGATCGAGATCGGCCGGATCTGGGACGGCGACTTCATGCGCCTCGTCGTCGCCGACGAGATCAGCCCCGACAGCTGTCGGCTGTGGGATGTCAAGACCGGCCAGCATCTGGACAAGGACGTGTTCCGCCGCGATCTGGGCAGCCTGACGGATGCCTATTCCGAGGTCGCCCGGCGGTTGGGCGTGCTGCCCACGAACGTAACCCACGCATCGAAGCCGACCCTGATCAATTGAAAGGGCAAGCGTGTCCGGCTTGTGTCATCACAAACCCGCCCCGGACATGACCCCACACGCGACGGCGCCCGCGGCAAGCACAGGCGCAGGTGATCCCAGAGGACGGGCGGGGGCGGCAGGGCCGCCCGCGACCCGGGCAAGGCCCCGGGCAAGGGTCCGGGCAAGTCAAGGAAGGACGACAGGATGAAGGCCCGCGTGCATGTTATGCTGAAGGATGGCGTTCTGGACCCGCAGGGTCAGGCCGTGGCGCATGCGCTGGGCACGCTGGGCTTTCAGGGGGTGGGCGAGGTGCGCCAGGGCAAGGTGATCGACCTGGACCTGGCCGAGACCGACCGCGCCGCCGCCGAGGCGCAGGTGCGCGAGATGTGCGAGAAACTGCTCGCGAACACGGTGATCGAGCGTTTCGACATCGAGATCGGTTGAGGACGGGGACCGCGATGAAAGCTGCCGTTCTCGTCTTTCCCGGTTCCAACTGCGACCGCGATCTGGCCGTGGCGTTCCGCAATGCGGGCGCCGAGGTCACGATGGTCTGGCACAAGGACAATGCGCTGCCTGCGGATGTCGATGTCGTCGGCATCCCCGGCGGGTTCTCGTTCGGCGATTACCTGCGGTGCGGTGCGATTGCCGCGCGCTCGCCGATCACCCGCGCGGTGATCGAGCACACCCATCGCGGCGGCTATGCGCTGGGCATCTGCAACGGCTTTCAGGTGCTGACCGAGACCGGTATCCTGCCCGGTGCGCTGATGCGCAATGCGGGGCTGAAATTCATCTGCAAGCCCGTCGATCTGACGGTCGAGACCGCCGACAGCGCCTTTACCGCCTGCTACGCAAGGGGGCAGGGGATCACCATTCCCATCGCCCATCACGACGGAAACTACGTCGCCGATGCCGATCTGGTGGCGCGGCTGCGCGACGAGGACCGGATCGCGTTCACCTATCAGGACAATCCGAACGGCTCGACCGCCGGGATCGCCGGGATCCTTTCGGAAAACCGTCGGGTTCTTGGGTTGATGCCGCATCCCGAACGCGCCGCCGAGCCTGCCCATGGCGGCACGGACGGGGCGGCGCTTTTCCGCTCGCTTGTCGGTGCGCTTGCGCTGGCCTGAGCGGGGCGCGCTTGAGCGCGGCCGCGCCGAAGCGTAACCTGTCCGCATGCTGGGTACCCTTCGCCAGTCGAGGATCGTCCGCCCGAAAGGGGCGGGCGGCTGGGGCAAGCGCTTCGCGTTGCTCCTGCTGGTAGCGGTTGCCGTGGCGACGGTCTGGGTCACCAATACCTGGCTGACCGAGCGGTTCACCGAGAATACCCGCAACCGCGCGCAGGTCCGGCTGGCGCTGTATTCGGGCAGCGTGGTCAGCGAGTTGCAGCGCGCCTCGGTGGTGCCGCTGTTGCTGTCGCGCGATCCGATGCTGATCCAGGCGCTGGACAGCGGCGATTTCTCGCAAAGCTCGCAGCGGCTGATCTCCTATGTGGACGAGATCGGCGCGGCCTCGCTGATGCTTCTGGACAATGCCGGCCGGGTGGTGGCGGCGACCGACCGTGCGCAGATCGGCACCGACCTGCGCGGCGCGCCCTTTTTCGTCGAGGCCCAGCGTTCCAACGATACCGTGTTCATCACCTCGCGCACCGAGGCGGGCGCGTTTTCCTTCACGCATTCCCGTGCGATCACCTCCGAGGGCCGCAGGGCCGGCGTCATCGTGGTGGGCGTCGATCTGGCCAAGTTCGAGAAGAGCTGGGCGGGCATCGCGGATGCGATCATCGTCACCGACAGCGAGGGGCAGATCATCCTGTCCACCGAGCCGCGCTGGCGCGGGCGCACGGTCGACGAGGCGCTGGCCGTGCGCTCGCCGCCCTCGGCGATCCGGCGCGCGCTGCAGGTGACGGCCGATTGGGGCGCCTTGCCGCCCGATGCCTATCTGATGGGCGAGGCGGTGATGCGCAACGAGGCGCGCGTTCCCTTCCGCGGCTGGCGGATCGTCTCGTTTACCACCTATGTCTCGGTGCGCGAGAAGGTCAACGCGGTCCTTGCGCTGGAGATCATGGGCTTTGCCATCCTGCTGGCGGGCACCTTCTACCTGATGTCGCGCCGGGCACAGTCGCGTTCGAGGGTGTTCCAGCGCGAGACCGCCGAACTGCGCGAGCTGAATGCGCGGTTGCAGCGCGAGATCGCCGAGCGCGAGCGCGCCGAGCAGAACCTGCAGGTCGCCGAGCAGACATTGGCGCAAAGCTCGAAACTGGCGGCGCTGGGCGAGATGTCGGCCGCGGTCAGCCACGAACTGAACCAGCCGCTGGCCGCGATGAAGACCTATCTGGCCGGTGCGCGGCTGTTGTTGCAGCGCAAGCGGCCGGACGAGGCGCTGTCCTCCTTCCAGCGGATCGACGACCTGATCGAACGGATGGGGGCCATCACGCGCCAACTGAAAAGCTATGCCCGCAAGGGTGGTGACGCGTTCGAGCCGCTGGACGTGCGCTCCTGCGTGTCGGGCGCGTTGTCGATGATGGAGCCCCAGCTGAAGCGCCGCAAGGTCACGATCACCCGGACCCTGCCGCGCGAGCCGGTGATGGTGATGGCCGACCGGGTTCGGCTGGAGCAGGTGATCATCAACCTGCTGCGCAACGCGCTGGACGCCACGCGCGACTCGGCCGAGCCGCAGGTCGATGTCATCCTGTCGGCCGGCGAGACCGCGACGCTGACGGTGCGCGACAACGGTCACGGGATCGAGGATCTGGACCGGCTGTTCGAGCCCTTCTACACCACCAAGCAGCCCGGCGACGGTGTCGGGCTGGGCCTTGCGATCTCGTCTGGGATCGTCAACGACCTCGGCGGCCGACTGACCGCGCGCAACGGGCGCGAGGGCGGGGCCGTATTCGAAGTCCAGCTCCCGATACTGAACCGGGACATGGAAGCTGCGGAATAAGGACCAGGAATGCCACAGGCCATGAAGATCGCCATCGTCGACGACGAGCAGGACATGCGACAGTCGATCAGCCAGTGGCTGGCGCTGAGCGGGTTCGAGACCGCCACCTTCGCCCGCGCCGAGGACGCGCTGAAGGAGATCGGTCCCGATTTCCCGGGCGTCGTCGTCACCGACATCAAGATGCCGGGCATGGACGGGCTCTCGTTCCTGAAGAAGCTGATGAGCCTCGATTCCACGCTGCCGGTGATCATGATCACTGGCCATGGCGATGTGCCCATGGCGGTCGAGGCGATGCGGATCGGCGCCTATGACTTCATGGAGAAGCCGTTCAACCCCGACCGCATGACGGAACTGGCCAAGCGGGCGAGCCAGGCGCGGCGGCTGGTTCTGGACAACCGGGCGCTGCGTCGCGAACTGGGCGACGGCTCGGTGCTGGTCAAGAAGCTGATGGGCTTCTCCCCGGTGATGGAGCGGCTGCGCGAGGATATCCTGGATCTGGGACAGGCGGATGGTCATGTGCTGATCGACGGCGAGACCGGCACCGGCAAGACCCTGGTGGCGCATGCGCTGCATGCGGTCGGTCCCCGGGCGGGCAGGAAATTCGTGCAGATCGCCTGTGCCGCCTGCGATCCCGACGCATTGTCGGCCCGGCTGTTCGGCCCGGTCGAGGAAGGCGGCGCGCTTCCGGCGGTCGAGGAGGCCCGCGGCGGCACGCTGTGCCTTGAGGATGTCGAGGCGCTGTCGCCCGCCTTGCAGGCGCGGCTTCTGACCTTCATCAACGATCAGGGCAGTCCTGCGGAGACGCGCATCATCGCGGTGTCGAACCTGCAGGAGCAGGACAAGACCGTCGAGGACGTGCTGCGTCCCGACCTTTACTACCGGCTTGCGGCGATGAAGATCACGCTGCCGCCGCTGCGCAACAGGGGTGAGGATATCCTGACGCTGTTCAACCGGTTCTCCGAGCAGTTCGCCGAGGAATATGGCTGCGACGTGCCCGAAGTCAGCGCACAGGAGGCCGCGCAACTGATGCAGGCCCCCTGGCCCGGAAATATCCGCCAGCTCATCAACATTTCCGAGCGCGCGGTGCTGCAGAGTCGGCGCGGCTCCGGCACGATCGCCAGCCTGCTGATGGCAGACAACGAGGCGACGCGGCCGGTGATGACGACCGAAGGCAAGCCGCTGAAGGAATATGTCGAGGCCTTCGAACGGATGCTGATCGACAACACGATGCGCCGTCACAAAGGCTCGATCGCGGGCGTCATGGAAGAGCTTTGCCTGCCCCGGCGCACGCTGAACGAGAAGATGGCCAAGTACGGACTCAGCCGCGCCGACTATCTCTGAGGCGGAATGGGGCGGAAAAAGGCATTGTGTTTGGCGGTCAAGTGCCGCTAATGTCGCCCAGCGGTGCACTGTCCTGAGCGACATGCCCCTGCGACGAACGAGTTTCGCTGTTCGCGCGTGCCGCGGCAACATGTCCCGGAGCAGCACGAAACAGACCGATCGGGTTCGACAAGAACCCACCGCATCCCCGGGACCACAGCGGCCGCCGGGTACCACCAACGGATGCCGCGCCCCCATGCGGCATCGGAGACGAACCGCGATGGAGCGCGCCGGACAGAGCAGGCACGGAACGGGAAGGCCAAGCGCCGCCCGACGTCCGCTTGCGCGCGCCCACGCCCCAACAAGACACCCACCGCGCCGCGCTGCCCCCCCGGGGTCAGTCGGTCCGCCGTGGTGCAAAGAATTGACATGGCAAAGAAAATGCTCATCGACGCCACCCATGCGGAGGAAACCCGCGTGGTTGTGGTGGACGGATACAAGGTTGACGATTTCGACTTCGAAAGCGTCAACAAACGGCAACTCGCCGGCAATATCTATCTAGCGAAGGTCACCCGCGTGGAGCCCTCGCTCCAGGCGGCCTTCGTGGATTACGGCGGCAACCGCCACGGTTTCCTGGCCTTCTCGGAGATCCATCCGGATTACTACCAGATCCCGGTGGCCGACCGCGAGGCGCTGCTGGCCGAGGAACGCGCGCTCGCCGAGGCGATGGACGAGGACGAGGGGGGCGACAAGCCCCGCCCCAAGCGGCGCAGCCGGTCGCGCCGTTCGCCGAAGGACGAGGCGATGGAGGTCGAGTCCGCCTCCGAGGCCGATGTAGAGGTGCAACCGGAAGGCGAATCGTCCGAGCCCGAGGCGGAGACCGGGGACGACACTCCGCCGTCCGCCACGATGGCGGCTTCGGCCCGCAGTGACGATCCGGTCGAAACCCGCGAACCCGCCAGCATTCCCGGTATGGATGTCGTCGATCTGGGCGAGGAAGACGTGGCTGCCCTGCCGGTCGAGGATGCCGCCGATGCGGCCAAGCCCCGCCGTCCGAGCCGGCGTCGGCGCAAGCCCGCGCGCAAGTCGGGCGAGGCCCCGGCCGACACCGACGCCCCGTCGCCCGAGCCGGTGGCCGAGGAGGGCGAGGACAACAGCGTCGATGTTGTCGAGCGCGATGACCAGATCGAGTCGATCGCCGAGGAGGATGTGACCGAGGAGATCCGCAGGCCCAAGCCGCGACTGCGGCGCTACAAGATCCAGGAGGTCATCAAGGTCCGGCAGATCATGCTGGTGCAGGTGGTCAAGGAAGAGCGCGGCAACAAGGGCGCGGCGCTGACGACCTATCTGAGCCTCGCGGGCCGCTACTGCGTGCTGATGCCGAACACCGCCCGCGGTGGCGGCATCTCGCGCAAGATCACCAATGCCGCGGATCGCAAGAAGCTGAAGGAAATCGCGGCCGAACTTGAGGTGCCCGAGGGCGCTGGCCTCATCATCCGCACGGCGGGGTCGCAGCGGACCAAGTCCGAGATCCGGCGCGACTACGAATACCTGCAACGGCTGTGGGAACAGATCCGCGAGCTGACGCTGAAATCCATCGCGCCCGCGCCGATCTACGAGGAAGGCGACCTGATCAAGCGGTCGATCCGCGATCTTTACTCGCGCGAGATCGACGAGGTGCTGGTCGAGGGCGAGCGCGGCTACCGCGTGGCCAAGGACTTCATGAAGATGATCATGCCGTCCCACGCCAAGAACGTCCGGCATTACACCGAGCAGATGCCTCTGTTCGCGCGCTTCCAGGTGGAAAGCTACCTGTCGTCGATGTTCAACCCGACGGTCCAGTTGAAATCGGGCGGCTACATCGTGATCGGGGTGACCGAGGCGCTGGTGGCGATCGACGTGAACTCGGGCCGGGCGACGAAAGAGGGCTCGATCGAGGAAACCGCGCTCAAGACCAACCTGGAGGCCGCCGAGGAAGTGGCGCGGCAATTGCGGTTGCGCGACCTTGCCGGGCTGATCGTCATCGACTTCATCGACATGGAAGAGCGCAAGAACAACGCCGCCGTCGAGAAGCGCCTGAAGGACAAGCTGAAGAACGACCGCGCCCGCATCCAGATCGGCCGGATCTCGGGCTTCGGCCTCTTGGAGATGAGCCGCCAGCGGCTGCGCCCCGGCATGATCGAGGCGACGACCCAGCCCTGTCCGCATTGCCACGGCACCGGGCTGATCCGGTCCGACGACAACCTTGCGCTGGCGATCCTGCGCCAGCTTGAGGAAGAAGGCGTGCGCGCCCGCTCGCGCGAGGTGCTGCTGAAGGCGCCGATCGGCATCGTCAACTACCTGATGAACCAGAAGCGGGAGCATATCGCCCAGATCGAGGCGCGCTATGGCCTGTCGGTGCGGGTCGAGGCCGATCCGTTCCTGATCTCGCCCGATTTCTCGATCGAGCGGTTCAAGACGGCCACAAGGGCGGTTCCCGAAGTCAGCGCGCCGGTGATCTCGGTCGACACCTCCGACATGCCCGATCTGGCCGAGGAGATCGAGACAGCCGAACCCGAAGCCGCGCCCGCGGCTGTGGCGGTTGCCGGGGAAGAGGACAAGCCCAAGAAGCGCCGCCGCCGTCGTCGCCGCAAGAAGCCGGGGCAGACCGACGAGGAGGCGCGGCTGGAAGAGGCGGCGGCCGACGAGGACGAGGCCGAGGAAGGCGCCGCAGGCGAGGCGGAGGCTGTGCCGCTGGCGGATGCGGCCGAGGACGCGGGTGAGGCCGAGACAGCGCCCAAGAAAGGCCGCAGCCGACGCTCGCGAGGGTCCCGGGCAAGCAAACCAGAGCCCGCAGCCGAGCCCATGGCGGAGGATGCCGAGGCCGAGGCGATGCCCGAGCCAGAGGCGGAAGAGGCCGCGTCCGACGTTCAGACCGGGGCCGCGGCGATGCCGGAGCCCGAGGCGGCGGAGGCTGCGTCCGACGTTCAGACCGAAGCCGCGGCGATGCCGGAGCCAGAGGCAGCAGAGGCCGCATCCGACATTCAGCCCGAGACCGAAGCCGAGGCCCTGCCCAAGGTCGAGGCAGAGGCAGAGGTGCAGCCCGCACCGGCGCCCGAACTGGTCGAGCAAGGGGACGAATCCGCCAAGGCGGAGCCAGCATCGCGCAAGCGCGGCTGGTGGTCGCTGGGCCGTTAGGGACAACAGAAATGGCCCGGTTCCCCTTGGGGGCCGGGCTTTCTAGCCTCTACGGATCAGGTAAAACTGCGCGCCATCGCGCTCTTCCATGGCGATGAATTCATGCCCGGCCTCGCGGCAGAAATGCGGGATGTCGATCATGGCCATGGGATCATCGGCCCAAAGCCGCAGCACCCCGCCGGGGTCGATCTGCGCAAGCGCCTTGCGCGCCCTCAACACGGGCAGAGGGCAACGCAACCCCAGCGCGTCTATCTCGAGTGCCACCACCATCTTCGCGTGCGTAAGGCGCTTGCGGCGTCCTGTCCACGGCTTTGTGAGGCCGGGTGGCGTGACGAATGGCGCGGCTTGGGGTAAGCCCGAACCGAGCAAGGAGGCGGAATGTTCGGAATCGAGGTGATCGACGCTGGGCTTCTGCCCGCGATGCTGGTGGCGCTGGCCGCAGGTGTTCTGAGCTTTGTCAGCCCCTGCGTGCTGCCCATCGTGCCGCCTTATCTCGCCTATATGGGCGGGATCAGCATGGGCGAGCTGACTGGCCGGACCGGGACGCGGCGCAGTGCGCTGGCGCCCGCGCTATTCTTCGTGATGGGATTGTCCACGGTCTTTCTGCTGCTGGGTTTCACCGCCTCGGCCTTCGGCGCGTTCTTCCTGCAGAACCAGGAATGGTTTGCGCGTGCCGCAGGCGTGATGGTCATTCTGTTCGGGCTGCATTTCCTTGGCGTGTTCCGCATTCCGATCCTCGAGCGCGAGGCGCGGCTGGATGCGGGCGACCGGGGCGGTTCGGCCCTGGGGGCCTATCTTCTGGGGCTGGCCTTTGCCTTTGGCTGGACGCCCTGCATCGGCCCGCAACTGGGCGCGATCCTGTCGCTTGCCGCCTCCGAGGCGGATGTGGCCCGCGGCACGCTTCTGCTGGGGGTCTATGCGGCGGGTCTGGGCGTTCCCTTCATCCTGGCCGCGCTGTTCATCGAGCGGTCCATGGGCCTGATGAACCGGCTCAAGCGTCACATGAAGCTGATCGAAAGGTCGATGGGCGCGCTGCTTCTGGTGGTCGGTCTTGCCTTGGTGACAGGTGCCTTCAGCGCGTTCAGCTACTGGCTGCTCGAAACCTTCCCGGGGCTGGCAACTCTCGGTTGAACGACCTAGTCTTGCGCCGCGGCGGCGGCGAAGGGCTGGGGCGGGATGACGGGCAGCGGGGGGCAGGTCGGGCGGCGGCGGGTGCTTTACATCCCCGGCTTTGACCCGTTTCCGCCGCGCCGCTACCGTGAACTTTTCCGTCGCGAGGCCGCAGAACAGGCGCGCATCTCGGGGTTCGAGATCGCCATTCCCCCCGGCGGTTTGCCCGGGGGTTGGACGGTGAGGGCCCGGATCGAGGGTGCCGAGATCGAGACGCGGATCGAGGTGCTGGCCTGGTCGGATATCGTGCGCGCCTCGATGTCGTCCTCGATCCCCGCGACCTATGCGCAACTGGTCCGGACGGCCTGGACCTATCTCGGCTCGGGGGCGCTCTGGCGGCTTGCACGGCTGAGGAAAGGGCCGACCGTTGCGGCGCTCTACCCGATCGCGGTGCTGCTGGGGCAACTGGCCGTCGCGCTGATGCTCGCGCGGGGTCTTGGCGGGCTGCTCGCTCTGACCGGGCTGCCCCTTGCGGGCTGGCTGGGGCTGGTCGTGGTCTGGCCGGTGCTGGCGTGGTTTCGGGCGCAGGATGGCCGCGTCTTCGCCTGGTATCTGATGCATGACTTTGCGCACGCCGCCAGCCGGGGCGGCGCCTATCCGCCCGATCTGGAGGCGCGGCTGGCCGTCTTTGCCGACCGCATCGCCGCCGCGCTGACCGACGAGGTGGACGAGGTGCTGGTCGTCGGTCATTCCTCGGGCGCGCATCTGGCGGTGTCGGTTCTGGCCGAGCTTCTGCGCAGCGACCGCGTTCCTGCGAACGCCCCGGCGCTGTCGCTGCTGACGCTGGGGCAGGTCGCGCCGATGGTCGCTTTCCTGCCCCGGGCCTGGCGGTTGCGGGCCGATATGGCGCTGATGGCCGGGCAGGGGCCCATTCCATGGGTCGATGTGACCGCGCCGGGCGATGGCTGTGCCTTTGCGCTGTGCGACCCGGTGGCGGTGACGGGCGTGGCGCCGGTGCCGCAACGCTGGCCACTGGTGCTGTCGGCGGCTTTCTCGCAGACGCTGTCGCCCGCGCGCTGGCGGGCGCTGCGCTGGCGGTTCTTCCGGCTGCATTTCCAGTATCTCTGCGCCTTCGACCGGCCCGGCGCCTATGACTATTTCCGCGTCACCGCCGGGCCGCTGAGCCTTGGCGCGCGCTTTGCCGACCAGCCCCCGTCGCCCAGCCGCATCGCGACGCCCCGCAACCCCTTCACCTCGACCAGGCCATGACCCGGCCGCCCAAACCCGTTCCCCGACCGGACAAGGTCTCGCTCATCGGTTACATGCGCCGGTTCCGCAGCGATATCCTCTCGGCCCAGCCCGCGCGGCTTTACCGCGCCAGGATGGCCGAGTTCCGCACGCCGTTCTTCCACTCCTTCCTCGTGAACGAGCCCGATCTGGTGCGGTTGGTGCTGCAGGATCGGCCGCGCGACTTTCCGAAATCCGACCGGGTGCGGGTCGGGCTTGCGCCGCTTCTGGGGCAGTCGGTCTTTGTGACGAATGGCGCTGCCTGGGAACGCCAGCGCCGCATCATCGACCCGGCCTTCGAGGGGGGGCGGCTGCGCGATACCTTCCCCGCGATGGTCGCGGCGGGCGAGGCGGCGCTGGGCCGGCTGAAACCCGGCATCCGCGAGATCGAGGCGGTCACCAGCCATGCCGCGGCGGATGTGATCTTTCGCACGCTGTTCTCGATCGCGATCGAGGACGAGACGGCGGGCGCGGTGTTCCATGCCTTTCGCGACTACCAGCGCAGCCAGCCGCTGCTGAACCTCGCGGCCCTTCTTGCCGGTCGGGGCTGGAGGCCGCGGCTGCACGGGCGGCAAACGCGCGCGACGGCGCGCAGGATCCGCGACCTGATCGAGGGGCTGACGCAGGCGCGCGCGGCCGCGATCGCGGCAGGCATCGCGCCCGACGATCTGGCAACCCAGATCATGACGACGCGCGACCCCGAGACGGGACAGGGGTTCGATGCCGCCGACATGGTCGATCAGGTGGCGATCTTCTTCCTGGCCGGGCACGAGACCTCGGCCTCGGCGCTGGCCTGGGCGCTTTACCTGCTGGCAACCCATCCCGAAGCGCAGGACCGCGTGGCCCAAGAGGCCGCAGCGCTGCCCGAGCGGCCCGAGTTTTCGGACATGCGGCGGCTTGCCCTCACCCGCGATGTCTTTCGCGAGGCGCTGCGGCTTTACCCCCCCGTGCCGATGATGGTGCGCGAGGCGACCCGGGCGGAACGATTCCGCGATCGCGATGTGCCGCCTGGCGCCCAGATCGTGATAAGCCCCTGGCATCTGCATCGCCACGAACGGATCTGGGACCGGCCCGACGCCTTCGATCCGGGCCGCTTCGCCACGCCCGAGGGCCAGACATGCCTGCGCGAGGCGTTCATCCCGTTCTCGGCCGGTCCAAGGGTCTGCACGGGGGCCGGTTTCGCGATGGTCGAGGGGGTGCTTCTGCTGGCGATGGTGCTGCGCCGTTTCCGCTTTGCGCCGGTCAATGGCTGCGTGCCGGTGCCCGTGGCACATCTGACGGTGCGTTCGAAACACGGGATCTGGCTGCAGCTTGCGCGGCGTTGACCTGGGGCGGCGCAGAAGCTCTCGCGCGGGGCTGGCGCTGACGGGCTGGCGCAGCGGATTTCGGGGGGCGCGCAGCGGGGCAGATCGTCCATGCCCCGCGCCCTGGCAGCGATGACGAAGCCTTACCCGCGATAGTGGCTCAGCACATAGACCCGGATCGCCGAGGCAAGACCGGTTTCCATATCCCGCTCGGCGTCGATCTCGGCGGCCAGCGCGTTGATCGGCACGCCTTTCTCGGTCGCGATCTCGCGGAAGGCCGTCCAGAACACGTCTTCCAGCGACACGCTGGTGCGGTGCCCCTTGAGCGTGAGCGAGCGTTTGACCGGCCGGCCGTTCATTCGTCCTCGCGCCGGTGGGCGTCGAGCGTGGCACGGGCGCGGGTGTTTTCGGCGGCCTCGTGCGCCTTCTGGGCCTTGGTGCGGCCGAATTTCGCGGCGTTCTCGTCGCCCTTTGCGCGTTTCTCGGCGCGCTCGCGCGCCTTGCGGGCCGCGCGCAGGTTGACGACGCCGCCCGCCATCAGTCGGACGGCCCGATCATCTGCTCGGGCCGCACCACCCGGTCGAAGGTCTCGCCATCGACGAAGCCCAGCGCGATCGCCTCCTCGCGCAGCGTGGTGCCGTTCCTGTGCGCGGTCTTGGCGACCTTGGTGGCGTTGTCATAGCCGATCTCGGGGGCAAGCGCGGTGACCAGCATCAGGCTTTCGCGCATCAGCTTTTCGATCCGCGGCACGTTGGCCTGGATGCCGTTCAGCATCCGCTCGGTGAAGCTGTCCGCCGCGTCGCCCAGAAGCTGCATGGATTGCAGCAGGTTGTAGGCCATCATCGGGTTGTAGACGTTCAGCTCGAAATGACCCTGGCTGCCCGCGAACTTGATCGCGGCGTCATTGCCGATGACATGGGCGGCGACCTGGGTCAGCGCCTCGGCCTGGGTGGGGTTTACCTTGCCGGGCATGATCGAGGACCCGGGCTCGTTCTCGGGCAAGATCAACTCGCCCAGCCCCGAGCGCGGGCCGGAGCCCAGGAACCGGATATCGTTGGCGATCTTGTAGCACGAGCCCGCAACCGTCGCGATGGCGCCCGACAGGAACACCATCGCGTCATGCGCGGCCAGCGCCTCGAACTTGTTGGGCGCGGTGACGAAGGGCAGGCCGGTGATGCGCGCCATGTTGGCCGCCACCATCTCGCCCCAGCCCTTTTTCGTGTTCAGCCCCGTGCCGACCGCCGTTCCGCCCTGGGCCAGTTCGTGGATGCCGGGCAGCGCCATCTCGATCCGCGCGATGCCCTGACGGATCTGCTGCGCGTAGCCCGAGAATTCCTGACCCAGCGTCAGCGGCGTGGCGTCCTGGGTATGGGTGCGGCCGATCTTGATGATGTCGCGGAACTCGTCCGACTTGCGCTCCAGCCCGTCCAGCAGCTTGCGCAGCCCCGGCAGCAGCACGTCGCGCGCGGTCATCGCGGCGGCGATATGCATGGCGGTGGGGAAGGTGTCGTTCGAGCTTTGGCCCATGTTGACATGGTCGTTCGGATGCACCGGATCCTTCGAGCCGATCACCCCGCCCAGCAATTCGATCGCGCGGTTCGAGATCACCTCGTTGGCGTTCATGTTCGACTGGGTGCCCGAGCCGGTCTGCCACACCACCAGCGGGAAATGATCGTCGAACCGGCCCTCGATCACCTCGGACGCGGCCTTCACGATGGCCTTGCCGCGGGTGTCGTCCAGCGTGCCGAGCGTCATGTTCGCCTCGGCGCAGGCCTGCTTGACCACGCCCAGCGCGCGCACGATGGCGATGGGCTGCCGCTCCCAGCCGATGGGGAAATTCAGCAGGCTGCGCTGGGTCTGGGCGCCCCAATACCTGTCGGCTTGCACCTCCAGCGGGCCGAAGCTGTCGGTCTCGGTGCGGGTCTGGCTCATCGCGATCCTCCGGTCTGTCGTTGCTGACAGGCTATAGGCCGGGGAGGGACGCGGGGCAATGGGCCGGGCGGGGGGCTATTTGCGGAACTTGTCCAGGCTCACGACCTCGGCCTCGGTATGCCCCGAACTGTCGGTCAGGACGTTCGGGCCGGGGCCGTCCTCGTCATAACCCTCGTCGTCCTCGTCCTCGATCTGCTGGGTCTCGAAGCGCAGGCCGAATTCGACCGATGGGTCGACGAAGGTGCGGATCGCGTCGAAGGGGATATAGAGCGGTTCGGGCCGGTCGCCGAAATTCAGGGTGACCGAAAACCCGTCATGGGTCACCTCGAGATTCTCGAACCAGTGCTGGATCACCACCGTCATCTCCTCGGGGTAGCGGTCACGCAGCCAGTCGGCGAGGCCGACATCCGGTTGGGTCGTGTCGAAGGTGATGAAGAAATGATGATCGCCCGGCAGTCCGGTGGTGGCGATGCGGTCGAGCACCTTGCGGATCAGCTCGCGCATGGCAGCATGCATGAGGTTCCCGTAATCGATCCGGTCGGACATCGTCACCTAACCCTCGGGTTGAACGGCCCCAGCATAGGGGATTCGCAAGACAGGGGAAGGGGCTACCGGAAAAATCCGTCCCCGATCCCGAAGGCATGCCGGGACCGGATGCGATCGCCTAGCTGATCTTCTGTCCGCTCATCCCGATCATGACCGAATCGGAGGGCAGCAGGCCCAGTTGCTCGAAGAACGCGATGAAGTCGAAGCTGTTATAGGCCTCGGCGATCCTGTCGCCCTCGTAGCGGGCCATCAACTGGCCCATCACGCGCACCGGTTTGCCGTCACCCGGTCGTACCGCCGAGCATTCGATCAGGGCGGCGAGCCAGTCGCCCGATTCAACGGTCTTGACGATGCGCAGTTGCGGCGCCTCGACCAGATTGACCAGCGCCATCGCGAAGACGCCGATATCCTCGGGGCCGACCTGCATGTCGTCGATCAGGCCCGCGGCCTTGGTGTTGTCGGTGAAAAGTGAACCTACAGCTTCGAAATCGCCCTCGAGATAGACGCGGCGATACCAGTCCTCCAGTCGTTCGGTCCTGTTCATGCGCGTTCCCCTTTCTCTGATCGGATTTGTCCCAGAAAACGGTTAGCGAAGCATCAACGCTGGCACGCGTCCGGTTCGGATGATCCGGGGGAAGTGCAGGCTTCTGTTGCCAGGTGCCTGCGAACCCCGCCTTACGTTGCTAGACGCAAGGGCTTAGATTTGGTCTTGCGGACCGCTTACGCGGCCAGCGCCACCGGAGCACGGTTGTCATTGGCAACTATCATGCTTGCACCGATAACGGTGGTAGCTCACCGAGCGAAAGCATAACCCCTTTAGACGTCCGTCGATCCTGTTTCGGCCCCATGATCCCGCCAATGTGGGATTTTGGTGGAGCCGCCGGGTACCGCCCCCGGGTCCGATCCGCTTATTACGGGCGCGTTTATCGCCATAGTCCCTTGCGAGACATTTCGAATGTAGGCGGACGGCCCGAGTCGTGCAAGGGGGGGTCAGCTTCCGGGCAGCGAGGCGCAATGCGCCCCGCCCGAGGCCTGTCCCGAGCCGAGCGCCAGAAGGGGCGGCGCGGTAAAGGGGTCGAGCGGGCGCGAGGTCGCCAGATCGAGGGTCAAGACGCCCGCAACCGCGACCAGCAGGGCGACAACGATGGGTCTGCGGGTCATCGCCGCGCCTCCAGCCCCAGATAGGGCCTCAGCTTGATGCCGTACCATGATCCGGTGAAGGCCGCCGCGAACCAGGCCCAGCCGTGCAGCGAGCCGGTCGAGACACCGCTGAAGAGTGCGCCGATATTGCAGCCGAAGGCCAGCCGGGAGGAATAGCCCAGCAGGAACCCGGCGATGATGACCGCGATCCAGGCCTGGATCGGGTGGCCCGTGACCTTGGCGCTAAGCCCGTCGCGCCACCAGGCGGCAAGGGCTGCGCCCGCGATCAGGCCGATATCGGTCAGCGAGGTGATGTCGGTCAGAAGACTCTGCTCGATCCGCTCGACATTGGATGGCGCCGACCAGAAGGCCGAGCCCGACAGATCCGCGCCCAGCGCGGTTACCCCCTTGGCGACCCACAGCCCCAGTCCGTAGACCACGCCCCAGGGCTGGCCCGCGACCACCAGATGCAGGATCGCCAGCCCCGCCACGATCAGCGCCGCGGCCCAGAGACGGCCGGGCAGCATCCGCTTGCCGGGTTCGGCCACGGCAAGCGCGATCCCCGCCACCGCCGCCAGCGCCACCAGCGTCAGCGCCAGTCCCGCATTGCCCGACAGCGCCGCCACGGGCAGGCTGCCAAGCCCGGTCCACCAGGTCAGGTGATACGCCCCCGCGAAGCTGCCGATGCAGAAGAAGGGCAGGGCAACCGCGCTGACCAGATTGCCCGAGCCCGCATTGACCAGCGTGCCCGAGCCGCAGCCCAGCACGATCTGCATGCACATCCCGAAGACGAAGGCGCCGCCGATCATCGCATAGCCGACGGGGGCATGCGCGCCCACCAACTCGGTCGGGTTGGACGCAAGCAGCGGGAAGGCGATCACCGCCACCAGCCCGATGCAGATCATCTGCGCGACCATGCCGGTCGCGTCGCGGAACAGGATCAGCCGCCGCCACGGCCCGGTAAAGCCGAAGCGAAGCCCCTCCATCGCGAGGCCCAGCCCCAAACCGATCAGCAGAAGCGCGCCGTAGCGCGGTCCGGCCAGTGCCGCGACGGCCAGCGCCGCGGCAAGTGCCGCCAGGACCGCCAGCGCGCGGCCCCTCAGGCGCGGCGCGCTGCGCGCCTCAAGGGTGGTATCGCTCATGCTTTCCTCAATACTTGCCCGTCACACGGTTCCACAGGTTGCGGATCGGCCCTGGAACATTGTCCATCGCGTTTCCGGAATTGGCCCATCCGACCATCGAGTCGGGATAGAGCCGCACATCCTCGATACCCGCCAGTTCGCTCAGCGCGAACCAGTTGGTCGCGGCCCAATGGCCGGTATTGCAGAACGAGACCAGGCGGTCGCCCTGTTCGAAGCCGTTGGCGGCGGCAAGCCGCTCGACAATCGAAGGTTCGATCCGCGCGGGCGCGTCGCCGAACCAGCCCGAATGGATGAAATAGCGCGACTGCGGCAGGGTTCCGGGCCGGGCGGCGGCGTCATGCTTGGCATTGCCTTCCCAGAACTCGACCGGCCGGGCGTCGATCAGTTCGCCCGGCTGTCCACCTGCCACGATCGCCTCGATATCGGCGGTGGTGGCCAGCCATTCGTCGGAAAAGCTGACGGTGATGTCGCTGGGCGTGGGCGTGACCGGGCCGGTCTCCACGGGCAGGCTGGCCGCCTGCCAGGCGTTCATGCCGCCGTTCAGGATGGCAAGGGGCGCGACGCCGCTGGATTTCAGCGTCCAGTAGACCCGCGCGGCCGAGCCGAAATCGGTCTGGTCGCTGCCCTGGTGGACGATCACGGTGGGCCGGTCGGCCGTTACGCCCAGCGAGCGCAGCACCTCGGTCAGCCGGTCCTCGGGCACCAGCGCGCCGGGATTCTCGGACGGGCCTCTGAACAGGTTGTAGGGGGCATGCACCGCGCCGGGGATGTGTCCCGCCTCGAACAGGGTCTGTTCGCTGCCCTCGACCTTGCCGGGGCGGATGTCGAGGATCAGCGGGTCAACGCCATCGCGCGCCGCGTCTAGGGTATCGGCCTCGATCAGAGGGCCGAATTCGGGGGTCTGCGCCGCGGCGGGCAGGGCCGCAAGGACGAGGGCGAAGGCCAGGGGGGGAAGATGTTTCGTCATGTCGGTCACCTCTTTCTGATGGGCCGAACCTGTGGCGGCATAACGCGCGGCGCAATACCGCATGGCGCGACTCAGACTAGCGTGAATGCCGCAAAAAATCGCGCGTTCTTTGTGACTTTGTCGCTTGAGGCGTTTTTTCGCCCGCCCGGGCGTTTGCTGGAAACGGATTGCTCCGGCGGGCGGGAAAAAAGGACGCGGGCGTGACATTGCGGCCGCAGCCGGTCGGCCCGGGCAGGCGCCGCCCCCGGGGCCGGGGGCGGCGGCAGGCGGGATCAGAACCCGGCCTTGATCTTCTCGAACTCGGCGGACTGGCGTTCGCGCAACTGGCCCGGCATCGGAAGCTGGGTCAGCACGGGCGCGTCGATCGGACCCAGCCCCACCTCGGTCAGCGCCTCCTCGCCGATCGCGGCCATCGCGGCGGCATTGGCATGGCCGAAGCCTGCGGCCAGCAGCGCCTCGGTCGAGGACGGGTCGAGCAGCGCATTGATGAAGTCATAGGCCTTGTCCACCGAGCCCTGGCCGTCCTTGAGCTTGGCATAGCCGCACATCCACAGCGACGAGCCCTCGACCGCCTCGCGCTGGAAGCCGACGGGAAAGCCCTGTTCGGCCATGGTCGGCACCGTCTCGTTCCACGCCCAGGCGATCAGCACCTCGCCCGTGGCCAGAAGCTGCGCCAGTTCTGCGGGGTCCACCCAATAGGTGCGCAGGTTCGGATGCACCTCGCGCAGCCAGGCGGAGGCAGCGGCGAACTGTTCGTCCGTCGCCTCGGTCCAGTCGGTGGTGCCGGTCGCCAGATAGGCCAGGGCATAGGCGTCGTCGACATTGTCAGGCAGCGTCACCCGGCCGGCATAGTCGGGGTTCAGGAAGACCTGAAGCGAGGCGACGGCCTCGGCGGGCACCTGGTCGGTGTTGTAGGCGATGCCGGTCGAGCCGAAATCGCTGGGCACGAAGAATACCTCGGTCGCATCGACCAGCGCCTTGCCCTTCAGATCGGCATTGATGTCGGCCCAGGCGGCGATCCGGCCGGTATCCCAGGGTTCCAGGATTCCCGACTCTGCCCATTTCGTCACCGACCCCGCGCAGAGGTGGCTGACATCGGCCTTGAAACCGGAACGCAGCTTCTGGAAGGCTTCTTCCTCGTCGCCGAAGAAGGTGAAGCTGGGCGGCTGGCCATGCTGTTCGGCATATTTGGTGTGAAAGGCCGGATCCTCGAAACCGGAATAATCGAAGACCAGCAAATCGGGATCGGCGGCGAGGGCCGCAGAGCCGATCAGCGTGGCGGCGGAACAGGCAAGGAAGGTGCGCATCGTCATTCGTCATCCCTTTGGTTGCGGGGTGAGTGTGGGGGCACGCTAGCGATGCGCCGGTGCCCGCTCAAGGGGAATAGGGGGGACTCGCAACCGGCTCACGGCTCTGTCAAAAGGGGTGAGGTGAAGGAGGGCGGGATGGGCGCGACGCTGGTGACGGCCGACTGGTGCCGGATGATGGCACGTTACAATCGTTGGCAGAATCGCGCGGTGTTCGAGGCGGCGGGCGCCTTGCCACTGGAGGCGCGCGAGGCTGATCGCGGCGCGTTCTGGCGTTCGATCCGGGGAACTTTGTCGCACCTTCTCTGGGCCGATCATGCCTGGATGGCGCGGCTTGACGGCTGGGATGCGCCGGATCTGTCACGGGCCGACAGCAGCGATTTCGTCCCCGACTGGGTCGATCTGCGCTCGAAGCGGCAGATCACCGACGCCCGGATCAGCCGCTGGACGCAGGCGCTGACCGACGGGGCGCTGGCGGACGACCTGACCTGGTATTCGGCGGTGTCGGAGCGCATGGTCACGCTGCCGCGCGCGTTGTGCGTGGCGCACATGTTCAACCACCAGACCCATCATCGCGGCCAGATCCACGCGATGCTGACCGCTGCCGGGGCCGATCCGGGGCCCACGGACCTGCTTCTGTTGCCCGATCTTGCGGGCTGAGACCAAGGGAGAGAGAGGATGTTCAAGGCGCTGGTCGTCGAGAAGGACGAGGATGGCAAGACCCGTGCGGGCGTGCAGGATCTGGACGAAAGCCGCCTGCCCGAGGGCGAGGTGACGGTCGCGGTCGAGTATTCCACGCTGAACTACAAGGACGGGCTGTGCATCGGGCCGGGCGGCGGGCTGGTGCGCAGCTATCCGCATGTGCCGGGGATCGACTTTGCGGGCGTGGTCGAGGCAAGCGAGGATGCGCGTTACAAGCCCGGCGACCGGGTGGTGCTGACCGGCTGGCGGGTGGGCGAAAGCCATTGGGGCGGCTATGCCCAGAAGGCCCGCGTCAAGGCCGACTGGCTGGTGCCGCTGCCCGAGGAACTGACGACGCGCGCGGCGATGGCGGTGGGCACGGCGGGGTTCACCGCGATGCTGGCGGTCATGGCGCTTGAGGATCACGGGCTGAAACCGGGCGACGGGCCGGTGCTGGTGACGGGGGCGGCGGGCGGCGTCGGCTCGGTCGCGACGGCGATCCTGGCAAAGCTCGGCCACGAGGTCGTCGCCGTCACCGGCCGCCCCGAGACCGAAGCCTATCTGCGCGATCTGGGCGCGGCGCGCATCCTGCCGCGCGAGGAACTGACCGAGGTCACGAGGAAGCCGCTGGAAAGCGAGACATGGGCGGGCTGCGTCGATTCGGTGGCGGGCGCGATGCTGGGGCGCATCCTCAAACAGATGAAATACCGCAGCTCCGTCGCTGCCGTGGGGCTGGCGGGCGGCGCGGCCATCGAGGGCGCGTTGATCACGCCCTTCATCCTGCGCGGCGTGAACCTTCTGGGCATCGACAGCGTGCTGCGGCCGCAACAGGACCGGCTGCGCGCCTGGAGCCGGATCGCGACGGACCTGCCGCTGGACAAGCTCGAGGCGATGATCCGGCCCGCGGTGCTGGCCGATCTGCCCGCGCTTGGCGCCGATATCCTGAAGGGCCGCGTGCAGGGGCGGGTCGTGGTGGATGTGAATGCCTGAACCTGTTCGCGCCTAGCGCGAAGCCATGGTATTTCAAGGCTTTGCAATCATCCCGCCGGCCGTCTAGACAGGCAGGACAACAGATGCCCGACACCGCCGGAGCCAAGATGGTCGCGCTCGATCCCGAGTTTGTCCGCAACCAGTTCCCGGCCTTCCGGCAGAAGGACCTGCGCGACAAGGTGTTCTGCGAGAATGCAGGTGGGTCTCTTGTCTGCCGCTATGTGATCTGGCGCATCCACCGCTATTTCAACGAGCGCCGAGTCCAGCCTTATGGCGCCTATCCCGCCTCGCAGCAGGCGGGCGCCGAGATGGACGAGGCGCGGCTGCGGCTGGCCGCCCATCTGGGCGTGGTCCGCGACGAGGTGCATTTCGGCCCCTCGACCTCGGGAAATACCTATGTGCTGGCCCAGGCGTTCCGGCAATGGCTGGCCGAGGGTGATGCGATCGTGGTCACCGATCAGGACCACGAGGCGAATTCCGGGGTCTGGCGGCAACTGGCCGAGCAGCGCGGGCTGGCGATCCGCGAATGGAAGGTCGATCCCGATACCGGCCATCTCGATCCCGGGGCACTTGCTGCGCTGCTGGACGAGCGGGTGCGGCTGGTCTGTTTCCCGCATGCCTCGAACATTTTGGGCGAGGTGAACGATGTGGCCGCGATCTGCCGGATGCTGCGCGGCGCCGGGGCGCTGAGTTGCGTGGACGGGGTCGGCTACGCCCCGCATGGCCTGCCCGACCTGCGCCGTCTGGGGGCCGATATCTACCTGTTCTCGACCTACAAGACCTATGGCCCGCACCAGGGCGTGATGGTGATGCGGGGCGAACTGGCGCATCGGCTGCCGAACCAGGGCCACTGGTTCAACGCGGATGATACCGTCAAGCGGTTCAATCCCGCCGGGCCCGATCACGCCCAGATCGCGGCCTGCGCGGGGATATCGGACTATGTCGACGCGATCTATGACCACCATTTCCTGGGCGGGCGGGATGCGCGGGGGCGGGCGGACAAGGTCGCGGAACTGTTCCGCCAGCAGGAAACCGCGATCCTGACGCCGCTGATGGAGTATCTCGCCGGTCGGCCCAACCTGCGCGTTCTGGGGCCGAAGCGCGCGGACAGGCGGCTGCCCACCGTGTCGGTCGCGCTGTCCGAGCCCGCCGCGCAGGTGGCCGAGCGGCTGGCGCGGCACGGCATCCTTGCGGGCGGGGGCGATTTCTATGCGCGACGACTGTTGCAGGCGATGGGGGTGGACCCGGTCCGCGGCGTTCTGCGCCTCAGCCTGTTGCATTACACGCTGCCCGAAGAGGTTGACCGGCTGATTACCGCGCTAGATAGCGAGCTTTGAAACCGGAACCCGAATGTCCGATGCTTCCCCGATCCTGTGGTGGGTCCGCCGCGACCTGCGTCTGGCCGACAATCCCGCGCTGGCGTCAGCCTGCGGTTCGGGGCGACCGGTGGTGCCGGTCTTCATCCATGACGATTCCGTGGCGGCGCTGGGTGCGGCCGCGAAATGGCGGCTGGGGCTGGGGGTCGAACATCTTGCCCGCACGCTGGGCGCACGCAATTCGCGGCTGATCCTGCGCCGGGGCGATGCGCTGACGACGCTGCGTTCGCTGGTGGCCGAGACCGGCGCGGGCGCGGTGATCTGGTCGCGTGCCTATGACCCCGACAGCATTGCCCGCGACAAGGCGGTGAAGGCCGCGCTGACCGCGGACGGGATCGAGGTGCGGTCGGTTCCGGGCTTTCTGCTGTTCGAGCCCTGGACGGTCGAAACCGGGCAGGGGGCGTTCTACCGTGTCTATACGCCGTTCTGGAAGGCGGTGCGCGAGCGTCCCGTGGCCGAGCCGCAGCCCGCGCCGGGCATCATCCCGCGCCCCGAACGCTGGCCCGCGACCGAGGAAATCGAAAGCTGGCGCATGGGGGCGGCGATGCGGCGGGGTGCTGCGGTCGTCGCGCGCCATGCCTGCGTCGGAGAGGAGGCGGCCCAGGACCGCCTTGCCGCCTTTGTCGAGGCGCGGATCGCGGACTACAAGGCGCGGCGCGACTTTCCCGCAGCCAATGCCACCTCGCATCTGTCCGAGAACCTGACCTGTGGCGAGATCTCGCCCCGTGCCCTCTGGCATGCGGGGCTTTCGGCGATGGTCGCGGGCAAGGCAGGTGCTGAGCATTTCCTCAAGGAAATCGTCTGGCGCGAATTCGCCTGGCATCTGATGTGGCACAGTCCGCATATCGCGACGGCCAACTGGCGCGAGGGCTGGGACAGCTTTCCCTGGTCCACCGACGAGACCGCCGCCGGGGTGCTCGCCTGGAAACAGGGCCGCACCGGCATCCCCCTTGTCGATGCCGGCATGCGCGAGATGTATGTCACCGGCAGGATGCACAACCGCACGAGGATGATCGTCGCCTCCTACCTGACCAAGCACCTGATGACCCATTGGCAGGTCGGGCTGAAATGGTTTGCCGACCACCTGACCGACTGGGACCCGGCGGCGAATGCGATGGGCTGGCAATGGGTTGCGGGTTCGGGTCCCGATGCGGCGCCCTATTTCCGCATCTTCAACCCGGTCAGCCAGGCCGAGAAGTTCGACCCCGATCACGCCTATCTCGACGCCTGGATCGCCGAGGGCCGCGTCCGGCCGTCCGACACGGCGCTGTCCTATTTCGAGGCGGTGCCGCCCTCCTGGGGGCTGTCGCCTGCCGACCGCTATCCGGCCCCGGTCGTCTCTGCCGAGGAGGGGCGCAGGCGCGCGCTGGCCGCCTATGAGGCGCGCAGCGGCTGAAGGGGCATTGCGCGGTCGGGCGCGCATCTGCAAGAAACAAGAAAAAGGGGAACGAGGGAGCCGGGATGAGTGTCCTGACAACGACAAGAGGGCAGGCCAACCTGCCACGCTATTTTGCGCAGGTCTTCGATGTGGCCTGTTCCATGGCCCATGGGCGGCTGGATTTCGTGCTGCCCGACGGGCGCCGGTTCCGCGCCGAGGGCCGCGCTCCGGGTCCGGTTGCCGAACTGGACATCCACGATCCGGATGTGTTCGCCCGGCTGATCCGCGAGGGCGATCTGGGTTTCTGCGAAGCCTACCTGGACGAGGGCTGGTCCACGCCGGACCTGATGGCGTTCATGGATCTGGTTCATGCCGACAATGACGAACTGTTCGACGGATTCCTCGGCATGGGGCTTGTGCGTGCCTATGAGCGGTTCCGCTTCTGGCTGCAGCGCAATACCAAGCGGCAGGCCAAGCGGAACATCGCGGCCCATTACGACCTCGGCAACGGTTTCTACGGACTCTGGCTTGACGAGAGCATGACCTATTCCTCGGCGCTGTTCCGCACCGGTCAGGAAAGCCTGGAACATGCGCAGGAGCTGAAATACGCCTCGATGGTCGACGAGATGGGGGTGAAGCCCGGCGATCATGTGCTGGAGATCGGCTGCGGCTGGGGTGGCTTTGCCGAATACGCCGCCGCCAAGCGCGGGCTCAGGGTCACCGGGCTGACCATCAGCCGCGAGCAGCATGATTACGCGGTCGAGCGCATCCGCCGAGCCGGATTGTCGGACCGGGTCGAGATCCGGCTGCAGGATTACCGCGACGAGACCGGCACCTATGACGGCATCGCCTCGATCGAGATGTTCGAGGCGGTGGGGGAAAAATACTGGCCGGTCTATTTCGCCAAGCTGCGCGACTGCATGAGGCCGGGGGCGCATGCGACCTTGCAGATCATCACCGTGCAGGAACGTCGCTTCGAGATCTACCGCAAGGGCGTGGACTTCATCCAGAAATACATCTTTCCCGGCGGCATGCTGCCCAGCCACACCATCCTTGGCGACCTTGCCCGCGCGGCCGAGCTTGAGGTGACCCGCTCGATCGAGTTCGGCGAAAGCTATTCGCTGACGCTGCGCCGCTGGCACGAGAGCTTCAACGCACGCTGGGACGAGGTGGCGGATATGGGTTTCGATGCGCGCTTCCGGCGCATGTGGAACATGTATCTGACCTCTTGCGCGGCGACCTTCCACAGCGGAAACTGCGACGTGACCCAGTTCACCGTCACGAGACCCGCCTGATCCATGCCCACCGCAGCAAAGCTTGTCGCCGCCCTGCTGTTCGCTGCGGTGGCGTGGTTCACCTCTGACGCGCTGGTGCCGCAATTCCCCGAGGGCACAAACCTGGGCAATTTCGTCCTTGTCAACACGGTGATCGGCGTCTTTGTGGGCTGGCTCGTGATGGGGCGCCTTGCGGGCGAGGGCTATGGGGTTGCGCTTGCCTCGGGGCTGCGGACCTCGGCCGTGCTGGTGTTCTATGCGCTGCTGTTCCACGCGATCTACGAGATGCTGCGGCAGTCCACGCGGATGCGCTTTGACGGCGTCATGGACGCCCTGAACGGGATGATCGCCCTGATCGGCGAATATGGCCTCAAGCTTGTGACCGCTCCGGTCGCGATGGGGATCCTGATCCTTGGCGGGTTGCTGGCGGCGCTCGTCGTGGAGTTCGTCTCGCATCGCTGGAACTGAGGGGGCCTGATTGGATCGTCTGTTCCTTTACGGCACGCTCTGCCATCGGCCGCTTCTGGCGCGCGTTCTGGACCGGCCCGAGACCGATCTGGTGCTGACGCCCGCCCGGCTGGCCGATCACGCCGTTCACTGGGTCGAGGGCGAGAGCTTTCCGGCGATCCACCCGGCGCCGGGTGCGGTGGCCGAGGGGCTGTGTCTTGAGGGCGTCGATGCCGAGGCGCGCGCGCGGCTCGACTATTACGAGGGCGGATACGGGTTCGCGCTGGGCTTGGTCACGGTCGAGACCCGGGCAGGCCCCTGCAGCGCCGGGGTCTATGAGGCCCGCAGCCCGGCGCCGTGCCCCGGTGCCGCGTGGCGGCTTGCCGAGTGGCAGGCGCATTGGGGCGAAATCGTGACGCTGGCCGCCGAGGAGGTGATGCTGGGCTATCCCGGTCGCGATCCTGAATTGAACGCAAGGCGTTACCGGATGATCCTCGCGCGGGCGGCGGCGCGCATCCGGGCCCGTGAACCGGCGCCCGCGACGCTGCGCCGGCCCACCCGGCCCGACGATATCGAGGAATTCGCCCGCAGCCAGCCCTATGCCAATTTCTTTGCGGTCGAGGAATACGATTTCCGCCATCGCCGCTTTGACGGGGCCTGGAGCCCGGCTGTGAACCGCGCCGCCTTCTTCACCGCCGATGCCGCCACCGTGCTGCCCTATGACCCGGCGCGTGACGCGGTGCTTCTGATCGAACAGTTCCGCGTCGGCCCCTATGGCAGGGGCGACAGCGAATGCTGGTCGCTCGAGGCGATCGCGGGGCTGATCGACCCCGGCGAGACGCCCGAGACCACCGTTCGGCGCGAGGCGGTCGAGGAAGCGGGGATCACCCTTGGGCCGCTGCACCGGGTCTATGGCTATTATCCGTCGCCCGGCGCGAAGACCGAGTTCATCTATTCCTTTGTCGCCGAGGCCGACCTGCCCGAGGGCACCGGCGGGCTGGGCGGGCTGGCTGCCGAGGCCGAGGATATCCGCGCCCATGTCGTGCCCCTTGCCCGCGCGCTGGTTCTGGTCGAGACCGGCGAGATCGGCAATGCGCCGCTGATCCTGTCACTGCTGTGGCTTGCACGGAACCGTGAGAGGTTGCGGGCTTCGGGTTGAGTTCCAGCGCCTGCCCCCGTAGCACTAGAGGAAACGGGAGGCGAAGGCGGCATGGATATCGGCAGGGATCTTGCGGGGCTGATCGGCAACACGCCGCTTCTGCGGCTGAACGGCCCGTCCGAGGCGACGGGCTGCGAGATCCTCGGCAAGGCCGAGTTCATGAATCCGGGCCAGTCGGTCAAGGACCGCGCGGCGCTGTGGATCATCCGCGACGCCGTGGCGCGCGGCGCGCTTCGGCCCGGCGGCACCATCGTCGAGGGCACGGCGGGCAATACCGGCATCGGGCTGGCGCTGGTGGGCGCCTCGATGGGATTCCGCACGGTGATCGTGATCCCCGAGACGCAAAGCCAGGAAAAGAAGGACATGCTGCTGCTGGCGGGCGCCGACCTGGTCGAGGTGCCCGCCGCGCCCTATTCGAACCCGAACAATTTCGTCCGCTACTCGGCCCGGCTGGCCGCGCATCTGGCCGAAACCGAACCGAACGGCGCGGTCTGGGCCAACCAGTTCGACAATGTGGCGAACCGGCAGGCGCATGCCGACAGCACTGGCCCCGAGATCTGGGACCAGACCGGGGGCAGGGTGGACGGCTTCATCTGCGCGGTGGGCTCGGGCGGCACGCTGGCGGGGGTGGCGATGGCGTTGCAGCCCCGGGGCGTCAGGATCGGGCTGGCCGATCCCGAGGGTGCGGCGCTTTACAGCTATTACACCGCCGGCGCGCTGAAATCCGAAGGCTCCTCGATCACCGAGGGGATCGGGCAGGGGCGGATCACGGCGAACCTCGATGGGCTGAAACCCGATTTCTGCTGCCGCGTGCCGGATAGCGAAGCCTTGCCCATCGTCTTCGACCTGCTGGAGAAAGAGGGGCTTTGCCTTGGCGGATCGTCCGGCATCAACGTGGCGGGCGCGATGCGGATGGCACGCGAGATGGGGCCGGGCCATACCATCGTAACCGTGCTTTGCGATTATGGCACGCGCTATCAGTCGCGGCTGTTCAACCCCGACTTCCTGCGCGGCAAGGGCCTGCCGGTGCCCGGCTGGCTGGACGCGCCGCGCCGCGCCCTGCCGGAGATGTTCGAGGGATGAGCCGGGTGCTGCAACTGATCGCTCTGGTCCTGTTCGCGGCGCTTGCGGGCCCGCTGGCCGCGCCGATGGCCGTGGCCCAGCAGGCGGCGCCTGCCGGGGCGACTGACGCGGATGCGGGCCTGCCCGATTACGAAGCCTGGGAGCGGGTCGCCTCACGCGCCGAGGAATCCCTCTCGACGGGCCTCGCCTCCGATCAGGCCCTTTCGGAGCTGCGGGCCGAGCTGGCTGACTGGCGCACAAGGCTTCTGAATGCCCAGGGCATCAATGCCTCCCGGATCAAGACGCTGCGCGAGCAGATCTCGGCGCTTGGCCCCGCGCCCGCCGAGGGCGAGACCGAACCCGAGGAGATCGCCCGCCGCCGCGCCGAGCTGGCCCGCCAGCTTGCCGACCTGCAGGCGCCGGGCCTGAAGGCGGTCGAGGCGCACAGCCGCGCCGACGGCATGATCCGCGAGATCGACGTCCTGATCCGCGAGCGGCAGACCAGCAAGCTGCTGGAACTCGGGCCGACGCCCTTGAACCCCGTCAACTGGGCCAACGGCGCCCAGGCGCTGCGCAAGGCGCTGTCCGGCATGATGGCCGAGGTCGCAGATGCCTGGGCGACGCCGTCCGGTCGCCAGACCTTCCGCGAGGATCTGCCCGCCACGTTGCTGTTCCTGGCGATGGCTGCGGTGCTTCTGGCGCGGGGGCGGCGCTGGGTCGTGCTGCTGTCAGAGCGGCTGATCCGGTCGACCCGGCAGCGCGGCGCGGCGGTCTCGTCCGCGCTGGTCTCGCTGGGCCAGATCGTCGTGCCCACGGTCGGGCTGGTGCTGCTGGCCGCGGCGCTCGGATCGACCGGGCTTGCCGGACAACAGCTCGGCACGATTCTCGTCGCCCTGCCGGTGATCGGGCTGACCTTCTTTGCCGCGCGCTGGCTGGGCTCGCGGGTCTTTGCCGAGCATTCGGTCTCGCGCCGGCTGTTCGACCTGCGGCCCGAACGGATGGCCGAGGCGCGGTTCCTTTCGACCGGCATGGGCCTGGTCGTCGCCCTGGCGGGCCTCCTGGGACTCGTGGGCGAACTTGCCGCCTTTTCCAGCGAGGCGAAGGCGGTTCTGGGCTTCCCGCTGGTCGTCGTCGGGGGGCTTCTGCTGATACGGCACGGCCAGATCATGATCGCCCAGGGCCGCACCGACCCGGGGCCCGACCAGCAACGCCCCTATCGCAACCGGGTGATCGGTCTCGTCGGCCGCGCCGCGATCATGCTGGGGGTGATCGGCCCCACGCTCGGCGCGATCGGCTACAAGGAGGCGGCCGACTTCTTCACCTATCCGCCGATTCTGACGCTGGCGCTTCTGGGCCTTCTGATGGTGCTGCAGCGCTTCGTCGGCGACGTCTACAACCTGGTGACAGGCCATGACGATGCCGAGGGTGCGGGCGAGGCCCTGATCCCGGTGCTGCTCGGTCTGGTGCTGGCGGTGCTGGCGCTGCCGCTGCTGGCGCTGATCTGGGGCGCGCGCGTGGCCGACCTGACCGAGATCTGGGCACGGTTCCTGGCGGGGTTCACGCTGGGCGACACGAGGATTTCACCGGCCGATTTCCTGACCTTCGCCATCATCTTCGGGATCGGCTACGGGATGACACGGCTGGTGCAGGGCACGCTGCGCACCACGGTCCTGCCGAAAACGAAGATCGACCCGGGCGGGCAGACGGCCATCGTCTCGGGGTTGGGCTATGTGGGTCTTTTCCTTGCCGCGCTGGTCGCGATCACCACGGCCGGCATTGACCTCTCGTCGCTGGCCATCGTCGCCGGGGCGCTCTCGGTCGGCATCGGCTTCGGGCTTCGGACGATCGTCGAGAACTTCGTCTCGGGCATCATCCTGCTGATCGAGCGACCGATCAGCCAGGGCGACTGGATCGAGGTCGGCGGCGTGATGGGCATCGTTCAGGACATCTCGGTGCGCTCGACCCGGATCCAGACCTTCGACCGGACCGACGTGATCGTGCCCAATGCCGATCTGGTATCGGGGCAGGTAACGAACTGGACGCGGCAGAACCTGACGGGTCGGGTGATCCTGAAGGTCGGGGTCGCCTATGGCAGCGACACCCGCAAGGTCGAGAAGATCCTCCGCGAGATCGGCGAGAGCCACCCTCTGGCGATGGTCAATCCGCCGCCCACGGTGGTGTTCCAGGGCTTTGGGGCGGATGCGCTGGAGTTCGAACTTCGGGTCGTTCTGCGCGACATCAATTACGGTCTGTCGGTGCGGACCGAACTGAACCACGAGATCGCTCGACGCTTTGCCGAAGAAGGGATCGAGATCCCCTTTGCCCAGCGCGACATCTGGCTGCGGAACCCCGAAGCGCTGCGCACGCGGGCGCGTTCGGCCGGGCCGCCGGAGCAACCGCCCCGGCAGGAGGACGAACCCCAGCCGGAGCCGCAGGACGATACCGGGCCGGGAGAGATGGACGCGGACGGCCCTGATGGCGGCGGCACGCGATGAACGCCCCGCGCCGAGTGCGGTGCTTGTGATTGCGGCGTGGGGAGCGGGACCGATCGGGACCTTTGCCCGATAGACCTGGGCGCGAGGCGGATCACCGAAAGCGCCAACCCTTTGCTGACCGGGCCGCGCGGATCAGATGGATGCCGCGTCCGCTGCGTGTTGGGGCGGTCCCGGCGCGCCGGTCAGGGCAGCAGGACCGTGGCCCCGGTCGTTTCCCGGGCCTCCAGCGCGCGATGGGCTGCCGCCGTTTCGGCCAGCGGCCGGATCTGGCCGATCTGCGGGGTAAGGGACCCGGCGACGATGGCGGCGAAGAGGTCGGCGGCCCGGGCGCGCAATTCGTCAGGGTCAGCGATGAAATCGAACAGGACGGGCCGTGTGGCCGACAGGCTGCCCTTGGCAAGATCCGAGATGCGGAAGTCGTCCAGCATGCCCGAGGATTGGCCGAAATTCACGAACATGCCACGTTTCTTCAGGCAGGCGAGCGAGCCGCGCCAGGTGTCGCGCCCGACGCTGTCATAGACCGCATCGACGCCCGCGCCATCGGTGGCTGCCATCACCGCCGGGACGAAATCGCCGGCGCTGTAGTCGATCACCGTCTCATAGCCATGGTCACGCGCCATCGCCACCTTGTCCGGCCCGCCCGCCGTGCCGATGGCGCGCACGCCCTTTGCGGCCAGCCACTGGCCAAGCAGCAGCCCCACGCCCCCCGCCGCGGCATGGATCAGAACGCTCTGGCCCGCGCGCACCGCAAAGCTGTCATGGACCAGGTAATGCGCCGTCAGCCCCTTGAGCATGACGCTGGCCGCGATCTCGTCGGGGATTGCGTCGGGCAGCCGCACCAGCCGGTCGGCAGGCATGGCCCGCGCCGTGCAGCAGGCGCCGTTCGGCGTGGTATAGGCCACCCGGTCGCCGATTGCGAAGCCCGTGACGCCCGGCCCCAGCGCCTCGATCACGCCAGCGGCCTCGTCGCCGGGGATCAGGATGTCACCGGGCCAAGGGTAAAGGCCCGAGCGGAAATAGGTGTCGATGAAATTCAGCCCGACAGCCCGGTGCCGGACCAGGACCTCGCCCTCCTCGGGGGCGTGCATCGGCCAGTCCACCCAGTCCAGCACCTCGGGGCCGCCCGGCTCGCGCGCGATGATCGCCTTTTCCATGGGTTACGCTTTGAATTCCGGGTCAACGGGAACCTGAAGCGCCGTCACCAGCGCGTTGGTCTGCGCGGCAAGGCCGACGATGGCCAGCAATTCGCCAAGCATCTCGTCGGTCATGCCCTTGGCCCGCGCGCCCGCCGTGTGGGAATGCACGCAATATTCGCAGCCATTCGCGATCGAGACCGCCATGTAGATCATTTCGCGCGTGACCGGGTCAAGCGCGCCGGGCCGCGTCATCACCTGTTTCACCTGCGCCCAGGTCGATTCCAGAACCGCGGGCTGGTTCGCAAGCGCACGCCAGACATTGTTCACGAAATCGGTCTTGCGGGTGGCGCGGATGTCGTCGAACACCGCCTTCACGCGCGCATCCGCCTCAACCTCGGCATCGCTCCAGATCCTGACCGTGGCCATGGGCCCTCCTTCGTTGCGGATGGCGCGCCGGATCAGACCAGCGCGAAGATGCGGGCGGGTCCGCCGGTGCCGCCGCGATGCTTGGGCGCGCCGATCACCAGCGTCGCCCCCGCGGCGGGCACCTTGTCCAGATTGGCCAGGCATTCGATGCCGAAGCGGCCCGCGGGCAGCCAGGCGTAATGGGTGGCGAAATCGGCCGACGGCCCATGATCCAGCGAAAGCGTGTCTACCCCGATCGAGCCTGCGCGGGTTTCCTCCAGAAGCATCTGCGCGGCCTCGACATGGAAGCCCGGGTAATGCTGCTTGCCCTCGGCATCGGCGCCACGGAATTTCGGCCCGTCGACATGGGCGGCCCAGCCCGAATGCATCGCCACGCAGGCATTGTCGGGGATCTCGCCATGCGCGGCGATCCAGGCACGGATGTCATCGGGCGTGACCTGCGCATCGGCATCCCCGGCCGCACGCGCCGCGATGTCGATCACGCAAAGCGGCGCGATCAGGCTACCCACCGCGATTTCGTTCACCGCCGCGCCATCGGCCGAGAAATGCAGCGGCGCGTCGATATGGGTGCCGGTATGCTCGTTCACCCGGAATTCCGACAGGTTGAAGCCGTGTTCTGCAAAGGTGAATTTCTGCTCGGGGAAGAACTGCTGTTCGCCGAAATAGGTGGCAAAGCCCTCGTGCAACTCATGGGTCATGTCGGTGACGCCGCCATGGCCCTGCGCCAGCGCCGCGGGCGCCGAAGCCGTCACACCGGCGGCGGCCGCCACGCCAGCCCCGGCCGCGGCCCGGAAAAAGCCGCGCCGCGACAGCATCCGGTCCTTGACGCGGTTCATCACGCAGATATCGCACATCGTCTCTCTCCCTGTTGGCCGGGGCCGGTCTTCTGCCGCCCGCCGGGAAAGCCTAACCGGCCGCGCGGCGCTGTCAATTCGCGCCTTGGGGCCGCGGCCGGCGCGCGCGTTTTTGGGGCTGTCGCTTGGCCCCATCGCATGGAAAGATGCGCCCCGAGGAGATTCCAATGGGCAAGACGATCCACATCCTGAACGGGCCGAACCTGAACCTGCTTGGGCAGCGTCAGCCCGAGATTTACGGCCATGACACGCTGGCCGATGTCGAGGCAGCCTGCGCCGCGGTCGCGGCCGAGCGGGGGCATGCGGTGCGGCTGTTCCAGTCCAACCATGAGGGCGAGATCGTCGAGCAGATCCACGCGGCACGACGGGACGCGGCTGCCATCGTCATCAACCCCGCCGCCTACAGCCACACATCCGTCGCGATTCTCGACGCGCTGAACACCTTTGACGGGCCGGTGATCGAGGTTCACGTCTCGAACATCCACAAGCGCGAAAGCTTTCGCCACCACTCCTATGTCTCGCTCAGGGCCGACGGGGTGATCGCGGGTTGCGGGGTCGAGGGCTACGCCCTTGCTGTGCGGCGGCTGTGTTCGTTGCTGGGATAGACCGGCGGCAACAGGCGGCCCGTCGATACGGCAAGGATCGGCAGGGCCGGAGAGACGGCCGCAAGCCAAGACAGGCTCAAGGATCAACCCTCCGCTGGGTTGGCCTACAGGCGGGCCACTGAAGGCGTCGCTGGAACCCGCAGGTTCGACGGCCCATGCCGCGCCCCCGGCCAAAGCGCGCATGATGTCAGAAAGCGGGCCGCTCGATCTGCCTGCGTTACCCGAACCCGGCCTTGTCGCAGGTGTCGATTGACGCTCTCGCTCCGGCCCATCGCGCGCAGGCACAACCACGTCCCGGGCGACCAGAGAACAGGCCATCGAGTTTCAAGCGAATTCAAGGATTGGCTCCGGCGGTAGGGATCGAACCTACGACCAATTGATTAACAGTAGTTATAGACGCGCCACGCAGCCTACGGTATAGTCCCGGGAAGGTGTCCAAGTGCCTGTAAAGGCTGGGATACTGAGGACTACACGGGGCGTTACAGAGCCCCGCCCGACTTACCCGACCTCTGCCTGCCCCGTCTTAACACCGTCTTAGCCCGCCGCCCTGAAAGGAACAAACTATGAACACACAGCCCACAAAGCTCTCAAAGGACGTTCTGGACCGCCTCCCGCCCGCCGAACGCGGCCAGTACATCGTGCGCGACACGGAGGAGCCCGGCTTCTTCGTCGTGGTAGGCGCGCGCACCAAGACCTTCACCGTGCAGGTCGATGTCGTGACCCCTCTGGGCAAGCGGCAGACCAAGAAGCGGGCGGTGGGGAAGTGGCCGGAGGTCAGCGTGGCCGACGCGCGCCGCGCCGCCCGGGAGGCCAAGGTTGAGATCACCCGAGAGGGCGGCGGGCGCGAGGGCGGGGCGCTGACCTTCGGTGCGGCATGGGTCGAGCTGCGCGCGGCGATGGAGCAGGACGTGGCCGCAGGGCGGCGCAGCGCCGCGACCGTGCGCGGCTACGACTACTGCTACAGGCTCCTCTCCGACTGGGAAAAGACCCCGCTGGCAAAGCTGTCCGACAACGCGACCGAGGTGCGCAAGCGGCACCGCGAGCTCACCGCCCAGAGCGGGCCGTCATCCGCAAACGGGGCGATGGTGTTCCTGCGGCGCGTCTACAACTACGCGCGCAAGCGGCGGCTGGACCCGAAGCTGCCCCACTTCAACCCGGTTGACTCCATCGACTTCAACCCCCAGCGCCGCCGCGACACGGCCATGTCGGCATCGGAGCTGGCGGGGTGGTACAAAAAGCTGCTGGCGCTGCCCAACCCGGTGCGGCGCGAATTTCACCTGTTTTGCCTCTTGTCTGGGTCGCGGCCCGGGGCGCTGACCGTCGCGCGGTGGGAACACCTCGACATGCGGCGGCGCGTCCTGCACGTGCCCCTGCCCAAGGGGGGCGAGCGCCGGGCCTTCGACATGCCGCTGTCACGCGCGATGCTGGCCTGCCTCGCCCGGGCGCGGCGGGCGGGCCGGATGGTCAACTCCGTGAACGCCGCTGAGTGGATATTCCCGGGCGAGGGGGCGCGGTCCCACCGTGCCGACTTCGCAGGCCACATCGTCGCGTACCAAGAGGACCGCGAGGCGCTGCCCAAGTACGGCGGGGACCTGCGCCAGACCTACAAGACCCTGTCGCCCGAGGCGGGGCTGTCCAAGACTGACGTGATGATCCTCATGAACCATGCCGATGGCGACGTGAGCGACGGATACATGACGCGCTCCAAGGTGGCCGAGGACTACCTGCGCGGCCAGCAGGAGGCCATGAGCCGGTACATCATGGCGGCGCTGAAGCGGTGACGAGTCACTGGCCCGGCTCGCAGAAAGTCTTGCGTGACAACAATGTGGGGCTTTACCGGGCCGGGCCACGGCGCTATGCTGAGCCACTGACTAGGTAACTGCGCTGGCTGGCTGGGGTGTGCCACGCGCGGGGAGCGCCAGCAAGCAAATGGCGCGGGGCAACCCAGTGGGCGCGCGCGCCGATGCCCTGTCACCAACCTGACCGCCCGCTAGCGGTCTGAATTGGTGACTACCATGAATCCAGACATTGACGACATCGTGCGCCGCGTCGTCGCGCGCGTGAAGGATGAGCTTGTGACGCCCGAGTGGCTCACGCCGGATCAGGCTGCCGTCTACTGCGGCCTGACCACGCGGGGCCTTGAGGACCTGCGATACCGGCGGGTGGGGCCGGTGGCCTCCAAGGTCGGGGGCCGCATCGTGCGCTACCGCCGTGCCGACCTCGACGCTTGGCTTGAAGCGGGGCGCGGAGCATGAGCGGGGGGAACGAGAAACGCCCCCCGCTGGGGACGGGGGGCGCAGAGGATCAGGACCGGACGGGTCACCAGAACATCATCAACGGGGATACTATAACCCCGGATGATGCCGGAGCCGACCAAAATTCCTTGTTGACGTTCCTGCTGGGCTGGTCGGAAAGCGGCCCGTGGTGGCCTGCTGCAATGAAGCCGGACAAGGCCCCAGTGGTGCAGACCTTCACCGACCCGGCCAAGCTGGCCGAATGGCTGGCCCCGCGCATCGGGCATGAGAACCTGTACTTCCACGTCAACGACCTCTCGCCCGGCGTGGATAAGATGGCCGAGAAGGAGGACGTGACCCGCATCCGGGGTGCCCACGTTGACATCGACCCGCGCCCCATCGAGGGCGGGCCGGATGGCAGGACCCCCGAGGAACTGGCCGCACACTATGCCGCCGAACATGCCCGCATCCTCCGTCTGGTGACTGACCAGCCGCGCGAGGGCGAGACCGGCTGGCCCGAGGGGCTTGAGCGCCCGACCGTGATCGTGGACAGCGGCGGCGGCTTCCAGTGTTTCTGGCTCTATGGGGATGACGAGGAGGTGCCGCCCGATCTGGCCGATGGCATCAACCGCGCCATCGCCGCCCTTGTCGGCGGTGACGACAATGTAGCCAACGTCAACCGGATCATGCGCCTGCCCGGCGCAGTGAACGTGCTGAGCAAGTCGAAGCGCGCGAAGGGCCGCACCCCGGCCCGGACCCGGCTTGTCTGGGCTGACTGGTCACGCCGGTTCCGGGTGGCCGACCTCCCCGCGCCCGTTAAGCCCAAAGAGGCGAAGGCAGGCGGCGCAGCGGGCAGGGTGGTGATCTCCAAGGACCTGCCCAAGGTCGAAAGCCTTGATGACCTTCCCGCTGCCGTGGACGCCCGGACGCGGATGCTGATCGTGAACGGCGATGATCCTGACGACCCGGCGCGCTACCCGTCGCGGTCTGAGGTGTTGTTCGCGGTCCTCTGTGCGATGGTGCGCGCCGGGGTGGCCGACGATGTGATGGCGGCGGTGATCCTTGACCCGGACCACGGGATTTCCGCTCACGTCCTAGAACAGCCCCGGCCCCATGACTATGCCCAGAGACAGATCCAGCGGGCGCATGACGAGGCGGTTGACCCGCACCTTGCTGAGCTGAATTCCAAGCACATCGTCATCGAGAGCATGGGCGTGTCGGCCAAGTGCCGGATCATGGAGCGGCTGCCGACCCCGGACGGCAGGGGCGTCGTGGCCTTCCAGTCCTTCGAGGACTTCCGCAACCGCTACATGCACCGGTCGGTGGTCGTGGGCCGGGACAAGGAGGGGAACGATGTGAAGATGCCCCTCGGCAAGTGGTGGCTCCAGAACGCGGCCCGCCGCCAGCACAAGACGCTGGTGTTCCTGCCCGGTGGCGGCGAGATCATGGACGGCGACCAGTTCAACCTCTGGCAGGGCTTCGGGGTCCAGCCGAAGGCGGGCGACTGGTCGCTGATGAAGCAGCACATCCACGAGGTCCTGGCAGGCGGTGTCGAGGCGAACGCCGACTACATCGTCAAGTGGGCAGCCTATGCGGTGCAGCACCCGGACAGGCCCGCCGAGGCTGCGGTTGTCTTCCGTGGCGACCTCGGGACCGGCAAGGGTGCCTTCGGCAGGGCCATGCTGCGCATCTTCGGGCGGCACGGCGTCAGGACGCAGGGTGCAGCCGTCCTCGACAACCGCTTCAACGTCCACCTGCGCGACTGCTGCCTGCTCTTTGCCGATGAGGTCGATTGGGACAACCGCCGCAGCTCATCTCAGCTGAAGGGGATGGTGACGGAGGAGAGCCTGTTCATCGAGCCGAAGGGCGTGGACGCAACGAACCAGCCCAACTACCTGCACATCATCATCGCCTCGAACAACGAATGGGTCATCCCTGCCGCGCCGGGCGAGCGCCGCTTTGCCGCCTTCCACGTCTCGCCGCACAGGAAGGACGACAAGGCGTACTTCAACGCGCTGTTCGCTGAGATGGACGGCGGGGGCCTAGCGGCCATGTTGCACGACCTGCTGGCGATGGACCTGACCGGATGGCACCCGCGCTGGAACATCCCGCAGACGGGCGAGCTGTCCGCGCAGAAGCTGGCAGGGCTGACGGGGGCGGACGCCATCGCGCGCGAGGTGCTGATGGGCGCGGTCGGGGCCGGTGTAGAGAGGCCCACGAAGGGTGCTGACCGGGCCATCATGGTGCGCCCCCTGATCCGCTGGGCCATCGACAACCGGGTGGTGTCAGCCGACCCGGGAGAGCGCAGGATGACCGACGCGCTCAAGCGGATGGGATGCGAGCGGCGCAAGCTGACCTTCCAGAACGTGGGGCAGAGGTCGGCGTGGGCCCTCCCGCCGCTGGCCGAGGCGCGGGCGACGTGGGCCGAGAACCTCGGGCTGACTGTCGATTGGCCGGATGACGAGGACTGGTCGGACTTCCCCGGCTGAAGGAGCTATCCCGGTCGGCGCGCAACTATCCCGGTCGCGCGATGGACCGGGATAGCGTAACGCCCTGAAAATGTGGCGACTATCCCGGTTATCCCGATTATCCCTGTAAAAAATCGCGGAGGCTCGCGGCTGTGCCCCCGCCCAGAGGGGCAGCCCTCCCGGCGCTTCTGTCTCTACTCTATTTTTCCGGGATAATCAGGATAATCAGGATAGTAGTAGGAAATACATACACTTACGCTATCCCGGTTCTATCCCGATTATCCCGGTCGGCCTGGGGTGTGATGGTTCCCGTCCCTCTGGGCGGGGGGCACAGCAACACGGACCTGTCGCCGGACAAAAAGGAAATGCCGCCCAACAAGCCTTCGGCCCGGCCTTCGCCGCCGCCGCGCGGTATCCTCGGGCGAGATGCCAGCAGAGGAGTTTTGGCGATGGGGAATGCGAAGGTGAAGGTGCGGCCCGACAGCCGGGCGGGGCGTGTGATCGTTTTCATGCTCGACAGGTGCGAGGTGCCGAGGATGCCCAACTTGGACTCAGGCAAGATGACCTTCGGGGGAGCGTGGGACGACAGGCGCGACTACCGCTCCCGCCTTCGCCCGGGTATGGGTGTGGTCGATGCCGAGAGCCTCGTGTCCCTTGCCGCTGATAGCTGGGGCTTGGATGCGCGTGTCCACGACGCGCCGGAGGTCCGCCGGTACCTGTCTCTCTTGGGCAGGAATGAGGGGTGGCTTCACGACACAATTTACGAGGATGCCGTGGTGCTCTACTCGACCGCAGAGGCGCGCGGGCGCTGGATGGACGCCACGGACGGGAAGCATGACTTCCCGTCTTGGTGTCCGCCGCGCTGGCGCCTCTCGGACGGGACGCTGGCAGGCGAACCGCCCCTCGGGAAAATCCTCGCGCGTGGAACCTGACCCGCCCGGAAATCGGTATCCCCGGCCAGCCGATTTCCTCCACCTTCTCAATCCCCGTTTCGGCCCCGCGCGCCGCCCGTCCATCGGAGGGTTTCCGGGCTAGACGGCTTCCAGATGTTCCGCGTATGTTCCTCCCCGGATACAACCTAAGGGAGAGCAAGAAATGGAGAACAACAAGCCGCGCCGTGTCGCATTCTATGTGCGTGTCTCGACTGGGCACCAATCGACGGAAGTCCAGACCATGCGGCTGCGCGAGGTCGCGGCCCGGGCCAACTGGGATGTTGTCGCGGTCTATGATGAAACCGCCTCGGGCATCGCCCGCAAGCGGACGGCGCTTGAGAAGATGATGGCTGACGCCCGGCGGCGGCGCTTCGACATGGTTGCCGCCGTGGACGTGTCGCGCCTCGGGCGCAGCCTGCATCAGCTTGCCGGGCTGTTCGAGGAGCTGCACCAGATCGGGTGCGACCTCTACCTTGACCGTGAAGCCGTCGATACGTCTACGGCGGCGGGACGCGCCCTCCTCGGCATGGCGTCGGTGTTCGCGTCATTCGAGCGCGAGATGATCGCAGAGCGGACCCATGCGGGCCTTGCCCGGGCGAGGGCGCGGGGCAGCCGATTTGGGCGGCCACCGACCGGCGACGGCACATGCGAGGCTATCCGGTCCCTCCGGTCGCAGGGCCTCGGCATCAACAAAATCGCCGCTGAATTGAAGGTCGGAAAGTCGGTGGTGCAGCGGATCGCAGATGAGATGAAGGCGGAGGCCACAGCATGACAGATGAATCCAAGCCCGAGCTGCCGTCGCGGCGCGTCGTGAACGCAGAGGGCAAGAGCGAATGGCGGGTTGGCCGCCGGGGGTTGAAGGTGGTGGAGGAGCTGGCCGCCCGGGGCGTCGCAATCCCGACCATCGCCAAGGCCCTGCGCATGGGCAAGGAGACGTTCCGGCGCGTCCGCGACCGCCAGCCCGAGGTTCAGGAGGCGCTGGACCGGGGCCGGGCGATTGAGCATGACCGCCTCGTTGCCAAGCTGCACGAGCTGGCGATGGACGGCAACGTGACCGCCGTGATCTTTGCCTTGAAGGCCCGTCACTCCTACCGCGAGGGTGAGCCCTTGGAGGGCGGCGGCAGCGCCGTGCAGGTCAACATCAACCTGCCCTCCGCCATGACGCCCGAGGATTACCGCAAGATGGTGGACGTGACGCCGAAGGGTGACGGCTAGGGCATCGCCGCCGCGACCTCGGCAGTCACGTCGCGGACCCCGGGGGCGGACCACACGTCCTCCCGCAGGATGAATTTGTGGCTGTTGGTGTGGGCGACGTAGGTTGACCTTGCCTCCACTACATCACGCGGGATCAGCGCCGCCCTGACCACGCAGAAGTCATCATCGAAGATCACGCCCGCCAGCACGTCGAAGTGCCCGCCCGCGAGGTCGCGGATGGCCGACAGCTGGCGCGACGGGTTGCGCCGGTGGACCCGCCGCCCCTTGATCTGGAAGCGCGTCCCGTCCGGCCCGGTCGCATCATATCCCCGCTCAGAGTTCGGGGCCTGAGTCCAGCCGAAGGCGGCGCAGAACAGGTGTTCGGCAAGGTCGCCGGTCGGGTTGTTGGCACTGCGCACGACGCCCCGCGTCCGCAGCTCCTCGCCTATCTGGGCATGGAGCGCGAGGAGTTCGGCGGCGGTCAGTTGGGCAAGGTCAGGCAACAAGTATCTCCCGGGGCGGCATGTCACTGGTTCGGCTATACTATCCCCATGATGCACAACACCGCCACCATCGACATTGCGCCGACGCCGTTTCAGGCGCGCGTCCTGTCGCTGCCCCTCGAATGGGACCTGCTGCTGGACGGCGGGCGCGGCGGCGGCAAGACCTATGCCGTCATCCTTGAGGTTTTCCGCCGTGCCGAGCAGTGGGGCGCGCAGTCGCGGACCCTCATCACCCGCCGGACACAGGGCGCGCTGTCGGAGCTGGAGCACGAGCTGCTGTCCATCTTCCGGCTGAGGTACGGTACAGCCGCCCGCCACAACGCCAACGAGCACGTGTTCCGGCTGCCGAACGGGGCCTATGTCGAGCTGCGCAACCTTGAGAGCCACAAGGACCTGCTGCCCCTACAGGGCAAGAGCTTCGACTGCATCGTGGCGGAGGAGGTCGGGCAGTATGCCGACCTGAGCATGTTCGACTTCCTGCGCGGCTGCCTGCGGTCAGCGTCGGGCGTCCCCTGCCGCTTCATCATGACCGCCAACCCCGGCGGGCCGGGCCATGCGGTGATCGCCAAGCGCTTCATCTTCGGTCGCCCCGCTTGGGCACCCGTCACCGACCCCGTGTCGGGCCGCACCTACATCCGCTGCCCGTCGAAGCTGACCGACAACCCCCGGCTGCCCAGCGAGTACGGCGCGCAGCTTGCGGCAATCGCCAAGGTTGACCCGGGCCTTGCGCAGGCATGGATTGACGGCGACTGGACCGCCGTTGCCGGGGACTACTTCGGTGGCGTGTTCGATGAGGCCCGCAACATCGTGGCCCCGCCGGACCCTGCCGACCGCCCGTTCAGCCGCCCGGTTGACTGGGCCGTCCGGTACTCGTGCGACTGGGGCACCACGGCCCCGGCGGTGGTGCTGTTCGCCGGAATATCCCCGGGGGCGGAGGTGTCGGGCACCTTCATGCCGAAGGGGTCCTTCTTCATCTTCGATGAGGTTCACACCGCGTATCCAGATGACCTGAACCGGGGGACGCGCGCGCCGGTCTCGGAGGTCGCGTCGGACATCCTCGAAACCCTCGCCCGGTGGCGCATCCCCGCGCACCGCGCCTCAGGCATCCTAGACTGCGCGCAGTTCGCATCGCAGGCGTCCGACCAGGCGGCGGTGTCCGAGCTGTTCCGGCGCGAGGGCGTCCACTTCTGGCCGTCCGTCAAGGGGCGGCGGACGCTGCGCCTGCCGAAGCTGCGCGAGATGATGCAGGCGGCGGGCAGCGGCACCCGGCCCGGGCTCTACGTCTCCGCCCGCTGCGCCTACTTCCTGAACACGGTGCCGTACCTGGGCCGGTCGCAGCGCAACCCCGAGGACTGTCAGACCGATGGCCCCGACCATGCGCTTGACGCCTGTTCCTACCTCGTCAGCACCGACCCGCCGCGCCTGATCCGCCGGGTGCTGTAGCCGTGGCCGAGACGCGCGCGGAGGCATACGACACGGCGGCGGGGCTGCTCAGGAACCTAGGTTTCAGCGCCCATGTTGACCCGGCCTTCAAGCCGCCCGGCGCGGCGCGGCCCGTCGCCGCCATCGTGACGTGCGCGCCCGACCTGATCTTGGGCTATGCGATTGCGGTCACGGCCACCGACCCCGAGGCGCACCTCCCCGCGCAGCGGGCGAAGGTTGCCCGCGCCGCGCCCTACAAGGCAGGTGACCCCCTATGGGCGCACTGGGCTGACAACAACGAATAGGCCGCGACCGCCCAACACAACCCAAGGTATAGTCGGGGCGAAGGTGTGCCACTGGTGGTGCGCCAGAGGCAAGAGGAGCCCCGACATGGCCGAACCGGCACACGAAATCCCCCCTGACATTCCCACTGGACGGCTGCTCGGCAGGGCTGAGCTTGTCTCGCTGTCCGAGTTCGCCGCGCGGCGGGCCGCGAAGCTGGGCAAGGCCCTCGACACGCTGAACGCAGGCATCGAGGCGCGCGCCGCTGAGGCGGCGGACAGCCTCGCCCGCGCGGGCTTCGACCCCAAGGACCAGCAGGCGGCGGCGGACAAGGCCCGCGCGAAGGCGCGCGCCGAGGTCACGACGAACAGCAGCGATGCGCGCTGGGCCGACCTCCGGGAGCTTGCCGCAGCGGCGGACGGGCTGGCCCTGACCGAGGCGCTGTATGCGTCGCCGCAGGCCGTGCTTGCCCGGGCCGGTCTGGGGGACCCCCGCCGAACCGACCTCTTGAAGCAGCTCTCGGGCGCGGGACCCGCCGAGCTGCGCCAGATGGCGGCGCTGGCCGTCGCCAACAAGGATGCCGTCCTAGGGGCCGTCCTACAGACCGTGAACGACCGGCTGCCCCGGCGTGAGCGGCCCATCTCCTCGGCAGAGCTTGCCGCCGCCCTCGTGGGCGATGAGACGCGCGCCGTGCAGGCCGCAGTCGCTGGAATCAAAGCTACCGTCCAGAGGTCGCTGGTTGCCAACCGGGACTTTGAGCGGGGCCGCGCCTCGGCACTCGACAAGGTGAAGAACGCCCTGAACACCAACAAGAAGGAGGCCTGACAGTGGCCGTATTTTTAGTCCATCGGCCCCGGGGGGCTGAACACCTCAAGAACCCCGCCGCCATCCATGGTGCGCTTGTCGATGCCGTGGACGGCCCCGCCGCCATTGCGGCCGCAAACGCCCTCGCGCCGGACCTGAATGAGCCCTTTGCGGGCTACACGGCAACGCAGGTCGCGGCGACGGCGGCGGGCGGCTTCACGCCCGCCCTGATCGAGGGCGATGTGGTCGGCACCGCCTACGGCGCGAGGCGCGGGCGGTGACCCCGGAGCGTGACCGGCGGATCGTGGAGGGCTATGGCGTGGTGTTCGATGACGCCACGCGGCTCGCCCATGTCGCGCTGCTGGCTTGGGCAGCCGAACACCCGGACGGCGACGGCTGGCCCCGGCCCGCTGACGTGCAGCGCTTCGCCAAGTTCTACGGCGTCTCCGCCGCGCGCCTCGGGGGCCTTGTCGGCCTGCTGCCCCGGCGCGTCGGCAGGCGCGTGATCTGGGCCGACATGGCGCGCTCGCCCGAGGTCGGCCACCGCATGGGCATCGAGACGTTCAGCCGTGACGCCCTCGTGGGCTACGGCCTGTTCCGGGCAAGCTGGGCGCTCTTCCAGCGCGACGGCCTGACCCTGCATTGAAGGCGGGGCCGCGACCGGCCCCGCCCTTGAGCTTTCAGTTCGGCACCTTGCCAAAGCGGGGCCGGAGGTCCTCTTGGGTCAGCGCCTCCAGCGCATCCGTTGCGGCGCGCAGGCGCTCGCGCTCACCTTCCTCGGCACTGCCATTGAACCAGTCCAGCATGTAGGCCAGCGCACCGCACATCGTGGCGAGAAGTTCGGCACGGCTCAGCGGGGGTGAATGCCCCTCCCACTGTTCCAGCGTCAGCGCCGCAAGGTCTGTCAGCACCATCGCCGGTATGTCGGCATTGATGTTGCCGGGGCAGTCGGCTTCCTGAATCTCACGCCATGCAATGCGGAGGTCAGCGGCCAACTCGGCAAAGTCGGCCTCAGGTTCCCATTCGTCGTCATCGTCAGCCACGGTCGGGGGCCGATAGCCTGCAAAGTCAACAACGTCACCCATCGGGGTCTCCTTCATGGATTGAGCGCCGCCCGACACCGCGCCGGGCGGCGCGGGTTGTCAGAACGGCAGGTCATCCCCGACCGGCACGAAGTCCGGCCCGCGCAGGTCCTCGGGGTCGATGAAGATGTAGGCCCCGCCGGACCCCTCGCGGGGCTCCTTCTCGGGCAGCTCGTCCAGCGGCAGAACCTCGTCCAGCTTGCCGTGGGGATTGGTCAGGCGGACAAACTTGCCGCCGTCGCGCTCGCGCAGCCATGCCAAGGCGGACAGGCTGACCGCTGCGCCGCCCCGGGGCGAGCGGCCCTGACACCACAGGCAGATGTTGCCGTGGCCGTCCTCATAGGCATGGTGCCGTGACCCGCCGGGGCGGCGGTTGAAGTGCCGCGCGGTTGCGGCGTCGAAGGTTTGATGATCGCTCATGTGGCGTCTCCGATCTGGTCGGAGCGCTGGCAGGCGGCAGACATGCGCGTACAGCCAACACGCCAGCGCAACCGAAGTTACACTTGGTCATGTCGGCCCACCTCTGAATGCCACTGGGGAGGCGGTTACGGGCTCACGGTCAAAGCCCACCTGTCGAGAACATGGGGCTGGCCGGGCTGCATTGCAAGCACAAGTTTCCCCTGAGCAAAATGTACATGGCCTGCTATTCCTTGCCGGGCGGGGATAAGTCGGCTATCCCTAGTTCTTGAATTGTTCCAAGGGAGACAGACGCATTGGACGGCGCAGCACAGGCAACCGACACCCCCATTTCGGCGCTATCTGCCGCTGACCTTTTCCGCCGCGAGCTGTCCCCCTCGCTTGACGCCGCGCGGCGCAAGACCTTGGGCCAGTTCATGACGCCCGAGGCTGTCGCGCGCCTGCTTGCCAGCCGCTTCCGCGAGATGCCCAGCGAAGTCCGCCTCCTCGACGCCGGGGCGGGCATGGGCGCACTGACCGCCGCATTCGTCGCTGAGGCCGTCACCCGCCCAGAGCCGCCGCGATCCATCACCGTTACCTGCTTCGAGGTTGACGAGGCGATGGCCCTGATCCTTGCCCAGACCCTCGCAAACTGCGCTGACGAGTGCGCGGCGCACGGGATCAAGTTCCAGCACGAGGTGGTGCAGGATGACTACATCCTCCGGTCAGCCGAGCCGCTGCTGTCGGCTGCGGCGCGCTTCAACTGTGCGATCTTGAACCCGCCCTATGGCAAGATCAGGAGCAACTCGGGCTGGCGCGCTGCGCTGCGCTCTCAGGGCATAGAGACGGTGAACCTTTACACGGCATTCGTGGCGCTGGCCCTGCAACAGCTAGAGCCCGGCGGGCAGCTTGTCGCGATCACGCCCCGGTCATTCTGCAACGGCTCCTACTATGAGCCGTTCCGCCGCCTCCTCTTGGGCGCGTCATCGCTTGAGGCCCTGCACGTCTTTGAGTCGCGCCGCACGGCGTTCAAGGAGGATGAGGTGTTGCAGGAGAACCTCGTATTCCACGTCCGACGCGGGGGCACCCAGAACGGCGTCCTGCTGTCCACTGACCTGTCGGACGCCCGCGAGGTGCCCTTCGGTGAGATCGTCCGGCCCGGTGACGCCCATGCCTTCATCCGGCTGCCCACCGGCGGCGCGACGGCGGCGGACCTGATCCAGTCGCTTCCATGCAACCTTGCCGACCTCGGGCTGACCGTATCAACCGGGCGCGTCGTGGACTTCCGGGCGAAGGAACACCTGCGCCGCGACCCGGGGCCGGACACCGTGCCGCTGATCTACCCGGGGCACTTCGACGGCGGGGAAATCCGCTGGCCGAGGGAGGCGTTCAAGAAACACAACGCGCTGGCCGACTGCCCAGAGACGGCGAACCTGATGGTGCCCGGCGGAACCTACGTCCTGACAAAGCGCTTCACCGCCAAAGAGGAGCGGCGGCGCGTGGTCGCGTCGGTCTACCGGGGCGAGCGGGCCGGGTTTGAGAACCACCTCAACTACTTCCACGAGCGGGGCGCAGGGCTGCCCGAGGTGCTGGCAGACGGGCTTGCCCGATACCTGAACAGCGAGGCGGTGGACACCTACTTCCGCATCTTCTCGGGCCACACGCAGGTCAACGCCACCGACCTGCGCAACCTGCACTACCCGACGCGGGCGCAGCTAGAGGCGCTTGCACGTGCCGAGGACGTGGAGGCCGCAATCGCGGGCTTCTAGCCCTCCACGAGGAGGTGCTTGGCAGGGTCTGACTGGATCCAGATGTAGGTGCCGACCGCGACGTTGCCGTGGGCCGACTGCCTTGCAGCCGCTTCACGCCATGTCCGGTAGGTGGTCGTGAATCCCACGCCCGACTTGCCGCAGCGCGCCGCCATGCGATCCATCTGGGCAACCTTGTGGAAGTCCACTTCGCCGTCGCTGGTTACGGCTTCGATGACCCAAAGGTGGTCCGTCTCAGGGTGCCAAAGCAGGGCGTCGGGCATGGCATCCTCAAGGGTGAGGGTCACGCCCGCCGCAGCCATCTTCTCGCGCTCCTCGGGCGACACCCGGTCACCGTCGCTGTCGTCAATGTAGAGGACTTCATAGCCGGGAAGGAAGCGCGCAGCATAGTGGTCAACGCTTGCCCGGATCAGGTCGGCATGGCCGCTGTCCACCAGCTTGCGCGAAGCCTCCTCCATCGCAGCTTGGAAGGCCCGGCGACCCCGCGCGGCATCCTCGCCCGCCCATGCAGCGAGCATGTCACGCCATTCGGGCTCCGGTGCCTTCAGTATGGCGACAAACTCTGCATTCAGCCGGTAGCAGGAGTTGGGCGACTTCGCCTTGACGTGGCCAGCGATCATCTCCCCGTCAACGAGCGTCATGGCCTCTATCGCGCCCAGCTCTCGCAGCGGCTTGATCCAGTAGTCCCGGCCCTCGCGGTCCAGCTTGCCGTTGCCACGTTGCAAGATGCCGATGTGACAGGCGAGGTGGGCCGTGGTCGCGCCGTCCGCGACCCGGGTGCCCTGACGTGTCTTGGCGAACCAGCTTGGCGTTTCATCGTCCAGCAGCGCAAACACGCCGTCAACGAGGTCCGCATTGGTGCCCAGAGCAAGCGCCGTGAGAACCTCAGCGATCTTCGCCCGGCTCACCCCTTGCAGGGCGTCGGGCACCGGCGGGCTTCCTGCCTCAATGCGCTGATTCCTGATTGCCAAGACCTTGTCATGCAGCGCCAATGCCAATTCCCCCGATGCACCCTAGAATGTGCAAGGGATACAGCAGCTTGTCGGGGATGTGAACCTAAGACGGAAAAAGCGCCCGCAGGGGGCGCTCTCCGTCCTAGAACCCGTCTTAGCCTTCCGTCTTAGGAGGCTCGCGGGCCGTAAGTATCTGATTTATTGGCTCCGGCGGTAGGGATCGAACCTACGACCAATTGATTAACAGTCAACTGCTCTACCGCTGAGCTACGCCGGAACACGGGCGCCGTATAACAAGACGGTTTCGCCGCGTCCAGAGGGTTGCGTGAGAAATCTGCTTTCCGCTTACAGCCGGCGCCAGCACCCGTCGACGCTGATTGCATCATCCGGAGCAGCCAGGGATTTATCCGCCATCTCAATGAGATGCGCCAGGACGTTGCGGGTGGCGGCAGGCAGCAGGGCGGGGGGCGTGTCGGTGTAGATCGCCCGCGCAATCTGCGCGGCCGTGGCCGGGCCTGCGGCAATCGCGTTCGCGATCTGGGCCGCGCGCTTGCGCCGATGCGCGGTCAGTTCGGCGATGCGGGCGGCGCCGTCGGGCACCGGCGCGCCGTGGCCGGGGAACAGCACCCTCTCGGGCCTGGCGGCGAGCAGGTCGAGCGACGCCATGAAGGCGGCAAGATCGCCGTCGGGCGGCGAGACCATCGAACTGGCCCAGCCCATCACATGATCGCCGGTGAACAGCGCGTCCTCCCAGGCAAGGCAGATGTGGTTGCCCATGTGGCCCGGCGTATGCAGCACCTCGACCTGCCAGTCTTCGCCTGCGATCCTGTCGCCATGGGCCACGCAGGTGTCCGGGGCGAAATCCGCATCCACGCCCTCGCCGCCGCCAAGCCCCGCCAGACCGGCGAGATCGGCCCTGCGTCCGGCCGCGCTGTTCCCGAAGGCGAGCACCGGTGCGCCCGATGCCTGCGCCAGCGGGCGCGCCAACGGCGAATGGTCGACATGGGAATGGGTCACGAGGATATGGCTGATCGTCTCGCCGGGGTCGAGCGCGGCCATCAGCGCGTCACGATGCGCCGTGAGCGCGGGGCCGGGGTCGATCACCGCGACGCGGCCCCGGCCCAGAAGATAGGTGTTCGTGCCGCGACAGGTCATCGGCGAGGGGTTCGGTGCCAGCACGAGGCGCAGGCCGGGGCGCAGGCGGATGCAGGCGCCGGGAACGGGGTCTAAGCGGTCGTCGTCCATCGCGGTCATTCCCCTTTGCTCTCTTCCTAAGCGGGCGCGCGGCCGGTAAGGCTTTAGCATGCAGGCGGGCTGGATCAAAAGGATGCTGCCGCGGGGGCTTTATGGCCGGGCCGCGCTGATCCTGCTGGTGCCCATCGTCACGCTGCAACTGGTGGTCTCGGTCGTCTTCATTCAGCGGCACTTCGCGGATGTCACCCGTCAGATGTCGCGCGCCATCGTGCTGGAACTGGCCTATCTGGCGGAGCTGGTCGAGGAGGCGCCCGACCGGGAGGCAGCTCTGGCGCGGGCGCGGACGGTGGGCGGCCCGCTGGCGCTTTCTGTGGCGTTTCCCAAGACGGTGCCCGTGGGAGAGGCGCGGCTATTCTACGATCTTTCGGGCAAGTCGGTGACAGCGACCCTGGCCGTGGGATTGCCGGGATTTGTTGGAATCGACCTTGCCACCAGCACGCGGCTGGTGCGGGTCGGGCTGGAGACGCCGCATGGTCCGATGGAAGTGGGGTTCGACCGGCGTCGGGTCTCGGCCTCGAATCCGCATCAGCTTCTGGTGCTGATGGTGGTTACGGGCGTGCTGATGACGTTGATCGCCTATCAGTTCCTGCGAAACCAGTTGCGTCCGATCACGCGCCTTGCTGCGGCGGCCGAGGCGTTCGGCAAGGGGCGGGCGATGCCCTACAGGCCCGCGGGCGCGGCGGAGGTGCGGGCTGCCGGACGGGCCTTTCTCGACATGCGCGCGCGGATCGAGCGGCAGATCGAACAGCGCACGCTGATGCTTTCGGGCGTCAGCCACGATTTGCGTACGCCGCTGACCCGGCTCAAGCTGGAATTGTCCATGGCCGAGCAGACGCCCGAGACGGAGGCGATGCTCCGCGATCTGGCGGACATGGAGCAGATGATCGACACATTCCTCGATTTCGCCCGGTCCGAGGCGCTGGACGATCTCGGGCTTTGCGACCCGGCCGATCTGCTGCTGCGCGTCGCCGAACGGGCGCGCGGCATGGGCGGTCACTTGGAGATCGGTGACATGCCGTCCGGGCAGGACGTGTTGCTCCGCCCGCTGGCGGTCGAGCGGGCGCTGCAGAACCTCGTGAACAACGCGCTGCGCTATGGCAGCAGGGCGGCGCTGGGACTGTCGGTCAGTCCGGGGCGGGTGATCTTCACGGTCGAGGATGACGGCCCCGGCATCCCCGCGGATCGACGCGAACAGGCGCTTCAGCCGTTTCAGCGGCTCGATGCGGCGCGCGGTCAGGAGAAGGGCGGCGGGGTCGGGCTTGGTCTGGCCATCGCCTCCGACATCGCACGCGGTCATGGCGGCGAGTTGCGCCTGGGTCAAAGCACGCGGCTGGGCGGGCTGAGGGCAGAACTGGTGCTGGCGCGGTAGCGGGATGCGCCGCCGCGGCGAGGCGGCGACGCAAGGGGGCAGGGCGAGGACGCCCCGCCCGGGATCAGCCCCGGATCACGCCGCGCGGGCGCGACGACGCAGACCGGCCAGCAGCAGCAGGCCCGAGCCGAACAGCCACACACCCGCCGGCAGCGGCACCGGCGCGAGGTCGTCGCCGCCCAGCCCGCTCGCCTGCGCGATCACGCGGTAGACGGCGGTGTTGTCGATATAGGCACCGGAGTCATTGTGGGCGGTGTACTGCACGAGGCCCGGATCGATGCCGATGATCTCGCTCAGGAACAGGTCAGCGCCAGCGCCTTGGGCCCACATCAGCGTGTTCTCGTTGGTGTGGGTGCCATAGTGCCACTTGACGCCCGGCAGGTTGCCCTGGCCGTTGTTCTGGATCCCCTCGAACGCGATCGTGTCCGAGTTCGGGCCCATCGGCATGGCGTTGCCATGGTCGGTGAGCACGATCATCAGGGTTTCTTCCCAGGAAGAGAAGGTGCTGACCCAGTTGACCGCCGACGCGACGGAACGGTTGAAGTCCACCTGTTCCTCGATGATGCGGGTGGTATTGTTGGCATGCGCTGCCCAGTCGACGGCACCGCCCTCGATCATCACGAAGAAGCCGTCCTCGTCCTTGCCGAGATGGTTCAGCGCGCCCAGCGTCATGGTTTCCAGCGTGGGTACATTGGCGACAAGCGGCACCTCGAAGGCGTTGGCGCCGTTGAAATGGCCGCTGCGGTTGGCCTGCAGCGTGTCGTAGGTTTGCGCGAGGCCCAGAACCGGCCCGTCGATGACAAGCGAGCCATTGGCAAGCGCCTCGAAGCTCGCCTTGTCGTCGAAGAAGGTCATCGAGGGGGTGGCGCCGGTCACGTCGTCCCACACGCTTTTGGCGATATAGCCGCCGCCGCCGCCGGTCTCGTTGGCGAAACGCTCGCTGCCTTCGGGCCGCAGTTTGCCGTTGCTGTCATAGAGCGGGTGACCGCCGCCCATGACCAGGTCCAGCGTTCCGGTCAGCACCATCTGCTGGCTGATCTCGCCGTAATTGTTGCGGTTGATGTTCTGGGCACCGAAGGTCGCGGGCGTGGCGTGGCTGATCGGCACGCTGGAGACGACACCGACCGCCTTGCCCAGTTCATCCTTCATCTGCTGCGAGATGAAGGCCAGCGGCTGGCCGAAATCGTCGAAATCGATGGCGCTGTTATAGGATTTCTCACCGGTGGCCAGCGCGGTGCCGGCTGCGGCGCTGTCGGTATAGTCGCGCTTGATGTAGTCATAGCCCTCGAAATGGCTCGGGCGGCCGCCGAAATTGCCGTCGCTCGGCGTGGTGTCCCAGGCTTTGTCCGGGTCATAGGTGACCTGCGGCGTGCCGGTATTCGTCGGCTTGGTCGAGGTGTTGAGCGGGGTGGTGATCATGCCCAGCTTGACGTCGAAGCTGTCATAGGGCTGCTGGCCCTTCTTGCCATATTCCCAGTAGCTGGCCATGTCCCAGGTGCCCCAGGAGGCGCCGTCGGAGATGAAAAGGATCACGTTCTTGGCCGTGTCGAGGCTGGCGGCAGGAGCGGCGATCGGCGTTACGAGCGGAACACAGACCGAAGCCGCAAGGAGCGCGCGGCGGGAGATTTTGAACGACATTCTGTCCTCTTCGATGCGTTGGCGACAATGTTCACGCTGTCGGACCGAGCGCGGCTCGACCCCAGCGTGGTCGCAAGATCGTCGCGTCCTGTAAGGGAATCTCGGCACTCTGGTAACGTTTCTGCGACAATCCTGGGGCGATCGGGCAGGCCGGATTTCCCCTTGGGTAAGGCATTCGATCCAGGGCGAGGTCGGAGTGAAGGGCCGGACGGGCCGGGTGTCGCGCCGTTGCGTGAAGGGGAACAGCCGCAGTTCGACAAGTGGCCGCGGTGACCGGCCGCTGCGGCTTCGCGGGACGGTGTGGTTGAGCCGTAGGCCGACTTGCAGGCCCGGTTGGCCCTTGGTGTGACGGACATGCGCGAGAAGGTCGCGGGACTCGTGGCGTTGGCGCAGGATCGGCTATGGCAGAGGCCCAGTAGCTGGACGGTTTTCGCGATTCAGCGGCTGCAAACGCGACCGGCTGAAGCCTGGGACAGCGGGGATTTCAGAGGTTTACGATGAAGCCTCACGCAGGGAATGGCTCTGTTCGGGCCGAAGCCGGAGCCCGCAGTCGAAAAGCCGGATTCCAGCGGATCCATACCAATAAGGTTCTGATTTCGAGAATTTTTTCACGTTGTCCCGAGGCCGATTCGGCCGGATTTTTCGGCTTGCACAGCACCGACCGCCCGGGCACAACTTCCGCCAGCGGCCCCGTAGCTCAACTGGATAGAGCAGGCGACTTCTAATCGCCAGGTTGAGGGTTCGAGTCCTTCCGGGGTCGCCATGCATCCGTTTCTGCCGGATTGTCGCCTTTCCCATCAAGGGCTTGCGAAATCGTGTCCCGTTTCTGGGCTTGTGTGTCCCGTTTCATGCGCCCTCCACAAGCAGTTTGACCATGCGGCGCCGGTCTGCGGCGCGGGTGTAGCGTTCGACTTCCGACAGGCTCGTGTGGCCCGCCATGGCGGCGATCTGGTGGGTCGAGACGCCCTTTTCGGCCCAGTAGACGCAGAACGCCTTGCGAAGCCCGTGCAGCCGCGCCGCAATCCCGGCCGCCCTGGCCGCGTCGCCGAAGAAGTTGCCCAAGCCTGCGGGCGTGAAGGGCTTCCCCTTCGACGTCAGCAGGAAGGCCGGGGCAATGTCGGGCGTCCGGGCGATCACGGCCCGCAGCTCGGGCGTCAATGGCACCTCGGATAGAACGCCGGTCTTCTGGCGCCTGAAAGACAACAGGCCATCCGCGATGTTGCGGCGGCCGAGCTTCACCAGGTCCGCGCGGGCGGCGCCGGTGTAGAGCGCCAGATCGAAGACCAGCCGCTCGGTCGTCCCGACTGCCCACCGCCCCTGAAACTTCTCGATATCCTCGGCTCCGGCCGTGGCGAAGCCCTCGGATGCCGGGCGGTCGATCTTGAGCCCGCGGGTCGGATCGGTCGGAAGGAAGCGCAGCTTGTGCGCATGGGCGAAGACCTTCTTGAGCGCCTTCAGCTCGTTCACCGCGGCGTTGCCGCCCTTCGCGTAGAGCGCCGCCTCGATATCGGCGGCCGTGATGCTCGACAGCGGCCGGGCGCCTTGGGCCTTCACATAGCGGCGCAGGATCGCGGCGCGGTTCTGTTGCGTCGAAGGGGCGAGCTTCGCCCAGGCGGGGGATGCCTTGTGAAGGTCAACCGCCCAGGCGAATGTCCCGGCCTTCGGGGTCGCCGTGTTCGGGGGGCTGTGTTCCCAGCGCGCATGTTCCGCCGCCCAGGCGGCCGTCACGCGCGGATCGGTCGGGTGCAGCCCGTGAACGCCCAGGGCGATTTCCTTTTCGCCGCGCCGGTAGGAATGGAACCAGCGCCCGCGGCGCAACTTGGATCGGAGATAGGGCAGCTTCTTCATGCGCCCTCCGCCGAGAACGGCTTGCCGCGCCACTCGTCGCTGGCCGAGCTGGGGGCGTCGGGATAATCGAACGTCACGCCCTCCGGTCCGACGCGCGCGATCCGCACGCCCGGAAAAAGCTGGGCGACGGTCTCGTGAACGGCCTTGATCTGGCTCGGCGTCGGAAGGGACGGGGCGGCAACGCGCGCCATGGCTTCACACTCCCTTCAGAATGTCGCGGATCTTCGGCTCGATCTCGTCGGCGTCGAAGGCGTTGGGCTTGTCGTGCAGGGGCTCGAGGCCGACGCGGGCGCAGAACCGCCAGAAAGCAACGGTGGCGCCGCGATAGCCGAGCGTCCGGGCGAGGTCTTGGGCGAACCAGAGGCGCGTCATGCCGTGGCCTCGTCCTCGGTTCTTGATGCCAGCCGGGCGAATGCCTCGTTCACCACATGATGGACGTTCACCCAGAGCGCCGACTTGAAATTGCCCGGGCAGTATCCTTCAAGATCCGGATCAAGAATGAGACGCGGCCCCTCTGCATCGTCGGGCGCGTGCAAACAGATCACGTAGCCCGAAAAGAGCTGCAAGAGTGCCGCCGCCGGGGTGTTGCGGTAATGGAAAAGCGGCTTGGCCTTTTTCATGACGACGACATAAGCAAATTCGTTGGCTGCCTCGACGCCAACACCCCAGGAAACGAGTTCGCGCGTCAATGCCAGCACTGCCACATCGCCAACCGTAAACTCCGTCCAGCCTCGCGTTCTGTAGTCGCTCGACAGGTGCAGCTCATACCTCTGAAGCCAGTTCCGAAAGGCCTTCGGCGTGAGGTCGATTGCCGCTGCAACCGTCGAAAACCTGATCTTCTGCTTGATCTCAATCTCGTTCATGACGAGCCCTCTTGAGCACTTTTGCAGAAGATGCCCAAAAGGGCACTTCAAGTCAAGCCTGTCGTTCGGCCATCCGCGCCCCGCGCTCGGCCGCCTCAAGATCTTCAATGTCGCGGGCCAGTTCATCGGCGCGGCGGATCGCCTCCTCGATCAGAACGGTGCGAGCATTCGAGGCGCGGCGGGTTTCGATGTCGGCATCGGGCGGAATGTAGGCGCACATGCTGTGCAGTGCGTCCAGGCCGCCAAGAAGCGCGGCGAGATCGGCAGCGTCGTATTGCAGGTCGCAGAGTGTCTTCGTCATTGTCAGGATTCCCTTGTTCGGTTACACCATTAGAGCAACACTGCACTTTTAGCGCAGTCTGCACTATTGATGCAAGGTTGAAAATGACGCCCTCACAATGTCGCGCTGCTCGTGCCCTCGTGGCCATGTCTCAGGATCGTCTGGCCGAGGCTTCCGGCGTGGCCAAGCGGACTATCGCGAGCTTCGAGAAAGAGGACCATCAGCCCTACAAGCGAACGATTGCGGCTTTGTGCGCCGCCCTTGAGGCCGCGGGGGTCGAGTTCATCCAGGAGAACGGGGGCGGGCCAGGGGTAAGGTTGAAGAAAGGAGCCAGCAATGGATGATGATCTCGCCAATGAGTTGACGGAGGCGATTAAGAGGCAAAATGAGTTGCTTGAGCAGGCGAACGATTTGATGCCGAGCTTGATCGACGCGCTACGGGCCACGGCGCAAGAACTGTCAGATCTTCGACGGCAAATGCAGGACGGCAACTGAGCATGGAAAGGGCCGGACAGCGCCTCGCATGTCCGGCCCGCGCCGCGCCATCAAGGAGAATGGCCGCGCCCTGACGGGGTTCTGACGTGACTCGCCGTCCATACCGGGCCGCTTCGGTCCAGTCCTACCGCGCACGGCCAGCGCAGCGGCATGGGGCGATCAGGGACGCCCCGGGCGCCGCCAGCCCGTTCTAGGGCGCCTCCCGCTCGTGCCAATCGACCAGCTTCAAGGCAAGGTCCGGGTCGATCCCGGCTTCCTTGGCCTGCGCCATGGCGCCGATGATCGCGGACAGCGCCCGCGCCCGGCCGCCCGCGTCGAAGGCTTGCAGCGGGCGCAGGGTGTCGATCCTGACCGGTGCGCCCAGCTTCTGGGTCGCTTCCTCTGCCAGCAACTCGGCCAGCGGCTGAAGCTGCCATGTCGCAAGGTGGCGCTGCGCCTCGCGCACCATCGGGCCGGTTGTCGCCCGGTTCAGCAGGCCGGGCAGGACGCCGAAGGCCGCGCCGATCGCATCGCGGGCCGCCTGCATGGTCTCGATCGCCATAGCATCCTTGATATTAGGGGTCAGGTCTTCGCGGCGCTGGCCAAGCTGGGGGTTCATCCCCGCGGCCGTCGCCTGCGCCACGCCCTCGACCACCAGGACAGAGCCACGGCGCCCACGGAAGGCGGCGCGCATGTTGTCCATGTCGTCGGGTGCGCTGTCGGGCAGGGGCACGATCTGCGAACCGATGGGCGCGGTCTCGAAGGTCTCGGCCAGCGCGTTTTCCACCGCGTTCAACAGCCCGGCCGTGAGCTGCGCCCGCTTGAGCGGGGCGGTCCCGTAGTAGGGCGCGGCCGGGTCGCAGCCGATCCGCAGATGCAGCACCTCGGCCGCCAGCGCCGTGAAGGTCCGCCCGCCGCCCGATTCCGCGATGGACAGGCGATAGGCGCGGGGGCGGCCGTTCCGCGTTGTCAGATCCCAGTCCGAACAGGGGACCAGGCCCTCGTCGGTGATCAGAAACACCGCCTCGCCCCGCAGCGCCGCAGCCCGCCCCGCCAGCGCCATGGTGCGCCGGTCCAGCAGGTCGGTGCCGTCCACATCGGCCAGCGCCAGCCCGCTTTCCCAGAGCGAGACGCAGGTCTGCGCCGTCGCGGTCAGTTCCGCGATCCCGCGGGAGCCAGAGATATAGGCTTCCCTGGCCGCGATGATCTCGGCCGTGAAGCCCGAGGCCGCCGCGCGGGTTTCGGGCTTGCGCCGGAAGAAGTCGAACAGGCCCATTATGCCCTCCACCTGTTGAGCGCGCGCACCAACCCAGCGTCGGGCGCGTCACGGCCCGGCGACCAGGCGCGCGCCTGAATCTGTGCGTCGGGATAGGCGGGTCGGGTCACGGCCGACAGCTCGACCAGCTCGGCCGCGATCACGGTGCGCACCAGCCCGTCGCCGTGCCGGTCGATCCGCTCGCCCCCGGGCAGGACACGAAAGCCCGGAGACAGGCCGCGCACCAGCCCGGCCGCGTGTGCCGCCAGAAAGTCGCGCGCCCAGCTCGTGCCGGTGTCGATCTCGGCCTCGAGCTCGAGGGCCGCGTCGGTGTCCCGCGTCTCCTGCGCCGTGCCTTCCGCAGCGCGCATCGCGTCCTTTGCGCCGCGCTTTCTGCGCCGCGCCGCGTGCATCGCGTTTCCCGCATCGCGTCCCCTGCACCCCGTCCAACCAAGCAAACCCACCGAAACGGACTCCAAGCCCCTGACCCGCCTCCGCTGACGCTGGGAGGCGGGGGGCTTGGAGGAAGTTGGCAAGAAATAGGAGCGTAAACTTCACATGCGCCACCATCGCAAACTGACCGACGACGAACGCCGCCAGATCATCGAGGCCCGCGCCGGGGGCACCCCTGCTGCCGTTCTGGCCCCCCGCTTCGGCGTCTCGACCCGGACGATCTACAACACACTGAGCCGGGCCAAAGGCACGTGCCCTGGCCCCACCACGACGATCAGCACCCGCTTGAGCGCGCGCCAGCTTGCGGGGTTTCAGGCCGCACTGGCGCGTCGCGGCATCACCGACCAACCCGCCGCCCTGCGCCGCCTGATGGGGGCCGCCGACATCCTGCTGCGCCCGGCAGGTCCGGTCGTGCGCGACCATCTGCAAGCCTGGGGCGCGCTGGTCGCCACCGAGGGCGCTGCCGTCAACCACATCGCCCGCAAGCTGAACGAGGCGAAGCTGCGCGGGCGCCCGCTGCCTTTCACGGATGACGACATGACCACGATCCGCACCTTCGCCGGGGGCCTGGTCGAATTCGCCGAGGCGTTTCGCAGTCTGTGGGAGGCACAGCTGGCCAAGAAGGCGCGCGAGGTCGACAAGGCGCTGGAGGGGTTGGGGGCGCAGTCAGAAGCATTCGCCGACGCCAGCCAGCCAGCCAAATTTGTCTCGCAAATAAAACAGAAAATTGATTTTTGCGTTACTTGCAAAACAAAAAACGACTGAAGACATAGGGTGGGGGTTGCAACGGAGGGTTGGCACATCATATTTTTCGTATCACAAGTGAGACAAAAACAACTTTTCTGACCGAGATGCAGGACAATGACTGCCAGTACGGACAAAGCTGCACGCACCAAGGGGAGCGCGGTTCACCCCTCGATCGCCCGCGGTATCGCGCGACTCGGGCAGGACATCTCCCGCGCGCGCCGGGCGCGCCGGATCTCCACAACCGACATGGCGGCGCGCATGGGCGTTGGACGCAGCACGCTGCACCGCCTGGAACAGGGCGATCCGGGCGTCTCGCTGAACACTCTGGCGATGGCCCTTTCGGTTCTGGGGCTTTTCGACCGGCTGGCCGGCCTCGTCGATCCGGCATCGGATGAACTCGGCTTGATGCTTGCGGAGAAAACACTTCCGAAAAGGATCACGGCGCGCCGAAGGAACGCATCTTCGGAAAACAGTCCAAGTGCGGACGCGAGTGGCGCCGACGACGCGCCTGAGGGATGGTGATGCGGACAGCGCGAAGTCGTGACCAGTGAAAATTCGCGCCATATTTTAGGTCCTTACACCCCATCGGTAGCCAGCTTGGCATGGATGCCCGCGATTTCAGCGCTGTCGGCGCGGCAATCGAGACCGAGGATCTGGCGAAGGCCTGCCGCCTCTAGATCGGACTTGGCAGGTCCCGCATCTGCGCCGCACGCAGCATCGCATCGCTTGCGATCGGCTCGCTGACCGCCGCCGGGACCTGATCGCCCACCGCCAGAAGCGCCCGCTCCAGCGCAGGGCCCAGCCGATCTACCATGTCCTGTAACAACTCCAGGGCGCGGCCCTTGGGCAGACCCGCCGCGCGGCCCTCTGCCTCGAAATGGCGTGGCACGATCTCGTCGATGCCGTAATGGCCATCGATCGACATGGCGAGGCGGTAGCGCTTGCGCTGCAACCGGCCCGCGCGCACGACCGGAGCGACGCTCAGGATGTCATAGAGGGGCGCGAGCGTGAACCGCGCCCTGCGCCCCAGACGCAGGCTGAAGTTCTTGGCGTGCCCGTCCGAGGCCCCGATCAGGAAGAAGAAGATCTGCGCCCGGAAGAACGTCTCCCGATCCTCGATGGGCGTGTCGGATTCCCGCAGAAGCTCCATGATCTGCGCGACGCCGGGGCCGCCCAGCCTCTGGTATTTCATGGCAGAAGGATAACCCAACGACTGGCAGATATCTTCCTGCGGCAGGCGTTTCAGGGTTTCGCCCTGCCAGACGCGGTCGAACCGTTCGACCGAAAGCACGACCTGCCCGGGCAATGTGAGCTTTTCGACATGCGCGACGGGCAGGCCGATTTCGCGCGCCAAGGTCATGCAGAACAACTCGTTCTCGACGCTGTCGCTCAGGTCGATCTGCTCAGGGCCGGGAATGAGGCCCATGGGCGTCTTGAAAATATGGCTGGTCGGCGTGATGCCCCGCGGCTTGGCCCATTGGCCATTGATCCGCAGATAGGCCGTCTTCTCCTGCGCGCCGGCGATGGAAATCCGGAAATCCTCGTCGTCACCCAGGGCGAGCGGCGCGGCGGCGAGGTTCTTCAGATCGGTGACCATCTCTTCTTCCGAGATGACGCGATATTGCATGTCCTGTTCCGACGGAGCCCCGTCCAGCGGCAGGAATTGCAGCGCACCGACACAGTCGCGCCCGAGCACGGACAACAGAGAGAACACATCCTTGCCCTGCGCCCCGACACGCACGGCTATCTTCTCGCGCAGCTCGCCTTCGGCATCGGGCAAGAGGTTGTCGAAGGCGGCGACGACCGGATCGCCCTGCCATTTCAACCTGGTCAGCGGCAGGGCACTGGCTACCGGAAAAGCGGCCTCGGACGCGAGCCAGGCGGGATCGTAGGAGAAGGCGATGGCACCATCCGTTGCGCGGGTCAGCGTGCCAACCCGCGCCCTTGCGTACCAGACGGCGGTTTTGCTTTGGCGTGTGCGGCGACCAGCTCGAGCGATGCGTGCCATCCTAGCGCTGCCCTGGGTCCGCTATACGGTCCGTCGCGGACAGTTCCGCGCCGAGAGCCTCGAGAAGACGCAGGTAGACGTCAAGGCTGACGGACACGACACCGTTTTCGATGTCGGAAATGGTGGATTGCGCCGTTCCCGTCATCTCGCCAAGCTCCTTCTGGCTGATCTTCCGCGCCGCGCGCCGCGCCTTCAGCACGGCCCCGGCTTGGCGCAGGCTTCGGATGGGGTATGCGGGCAAGGTGTCCATGGCCCCCTGATAGCTCAAGGACGATATTTTGTCAATATAGCGCGAGAGCTATAAGCGTCGTATATAGCCCATGGGCTAATTCTCAATCTCTGTGCGTAGAGGAAATACATGCCGACCGGCATCAAGCAGCCATGCCGTACACGGTCTACGATCCACCACCACTTACCCGGCAGAAGGCGAAGACAAACCCCATGAAAAATATCCTCGGGATCATAAATCACAATTATCACCCGCAGAACATATTGACTCCATATGAACTCCCGATCATCGTCATCGGGAAAGGATTACCCGGATGGATCAGATCGCCCGCACCACCAAGGACCTCGGCCAGGTCCTGCGCGCCGCCCGCAAGGCCAAAGGCCTGACGCAGGCCGAGCTTGCCGCCCGCGCGGGCGTCTGGCAGCGCACGGTGTCCAACATCGAAACCGGCGCCAGCGGCGCCAAGGCGGAGACGATCTTCGACCTGCTCGCGGCGCTCGACCTCGAACTGCGGATCGTGCCGCGCAGCAAAATGACCCCGCGTGATCTCGAGGACATCTTCTGATGGGGCGCAAGCGCACCTATGCGCCGCTCGACGTCTACATGAACGGCCGCCGCGTGGGGCAATATTTCCGCGCGCCGGACGGGGCTTTCGCCTTCACCTATGCGCCGGAATGGCTGGCCTGGGAGAACACGCTGCCCATCTCGCGCGCCCTGCCCCTGCGGCCCGAGCGCTACACCGGCCCGCCAGTGACCGCGGTTTTCGAGAACCTGTTGCCCGACAGCGACCTGATCCGCCGCCGCGTGGCGGAACGCGTGGGCGCGGATGGTGTGGACGCCTATAGCCTGCTCGCGCGGATCGGGCGTGATTGTGTGGGCGCGCTGCAATTCCTGCCCGAGGGCGAGCAGCCGGGCGACGCCCGCGCGCTGATCGGTGAGCCGTTGAGCGACGCCCAGATCGGCACCATGCTGCGGGATCTGGCGCAGACCCCGCTTGGCATCCGGGCCGAGCAGGATTTCCGCATCTCCGTCGCCGGTGCGCAGGAGAAAACGGCGCTTTTGTTCCATGACGGCCGATGGGTGCTGCCCACCGGCACAACGCCGACGACCCACATCCTGAAGCCCGCCATCGGCCGCCTGCCCAATGGCATGGACCTGACCGACAGCATCGAGAACGAGCATTTCTGCCTGCGCTTGCTTGCAGGCTTTGGCCTGCCCGTGGCACGGACCGAGATCGCGGATTTCGCAGGAACGCGCGCGCTGGTCATCGAACGGTTCGACCGGTTGCGCGCCCGCGACGGCCGCCTGATCCGCCTGCCGCAGGAGGATTGCTGCCAGGCCCTGTCCGTGCCCCCGACCCGCAAGTACCAGAACGAGGGCGGCCCGGGCATCGTGGAGATCTGTGATCTGCTGACCGGCAGCGACGAGCCGCAGCGCGACCGGGCGGATTTCCTGAAGGCCGTGATCCTGTTCTGGCTGATCGGGGCGACGGACGGGCACGCGAAGAACTTCAGTATCGCCCTGATGCCCGGCGGGCGGTTCCGCATGACGCCGCTTTACGACGTGCTGACGGTGCAGCCCTCGCTGGATGCGGGGGCGTTGCAGATCAAGGACATGAAGCTCGCCATGCGCGCGGGCCAGGGGCGGCATTACCGCGTTTCGGACATCCACGGTCGGCACTTCGTGGAGACGGCGCTGGCGGCGGGGTTCTCGCGGGAACAGGTGGCGGGGGTGTTCGAGGACATTCGGGAGCGGGCGGAGCGAGCTTTTGACATGGCATTGGCGGAGATGCCGCCGGGGTTTCCCGAGGAGCTGGTGGCCTCAGTCAGGCTGGGGTTCGAGCAGAGGGTGATGCGGCTAGTATTGGAGCCGACGATCTGACGCACAGGCAATAGTGCTTCAGCCTATTTCGTTTTCCCAGGGATAGGTCGGTTGCTTCCCCGTCACTGCCGTTAGCGCAGCGCACACGACGGACATTCCCAAGTATGGTGGCACCGCATCACCAATCCACTTCGCCAGGGCTTTCCTCGGCTGTTCCTCGTCTACCGTACAAAAGCCATATCCATCAGGAAAGCATTGAATGCGCGCAGCTTCATGCGGTGTGATAAGACGTCGCCTGCTTGGATGAATGAAACGACCCTGGCCTGGCGTTCCAATCCCCGTCGTGATTGTCGGCGCTGGTTTGTCAGCATGCATTCTACCATACACAGAAGTGTAGGTTGTGCCGTCCCTGTGACAATCTGGACGCTCGCTGTTGGGAAGATCATGCAGGTCTTCATCAAACAAGAAATCTATACGCCGTGCGTTCTCCGGCCCTTGAACCGGTGACGTCTCGAAAGTGCTATTTCCAGCGTTGTCCACGAGGTCCCCGATTGCCCACAGAACATCTTGAGGAGCCTGCTTGGCAAGAATCATATCGGTTTTTCGACCGGAAACTCCATTCAAGATGCTTTCAAGTTCTTCTTGGGCGCCATCCAGAATAGCGACCATGAAATAACGGGCTCGGGTTTGCCATCCCCCCAATTCGTCCATCCTCAGGACGCGATCAGCAACTGCATATCCCTCGGACAGGAGAAGACGCCGCGCCAAATCAACGACGTCGCTGTGGGAACGAAGCACACCAGGAACATTCTCGATGACGACGGCACGAGCACCTAGGGCAACAACGATTGCTGCCGTAGCTACAAATAGATCGTTCCGAGGATCATTGCGCCGAGTATGATTGTTGAGGTTCGAATGCCCTTGGCAAGGAGGACCGGCAATGAGCAGGTCCGTCGATCCGACTTCCGCCGCCAAAGCACTGTGCAAGAGCTCTGGAGGGTAATCGAACACGGGATCAGGGCCCACGCGATCAACCGAGTAGTCAACGATCGTCGCCAACGACTCTGAAATCTTAGACCGTACAGGCAAAGAGCGCGCGTACACATCCATTGCAGGCGCATCTGCATCGGCAATCGCCTGGAACACTGCCCGCTGACCGAAACAAGAAGCGGCCAACGCAGCCCCCAACCCAAATCCGCCAGATCCACAAAACAAATCAATGACTTGAAGTGGAGGCCGAGCAGGGTCATCCCACTTGTGTGAGCCCCTCAAGAATCCTTGCCACCATTCCGAACGAGCCACATCGGCTTCGGAAGTGTGGCAGTCCGCTGCCACGTTCACGTTCATTTCACCACTTTCACGACGACTTCCAGGTCAGCTCTTGACCCAAGCCTTTGCAGCCGACGTCCGCGCCCACACCCGTTCGACGAAGGCTTTGCTCTGGCCTTGATCGAGTACCTCAACGGACACGTTGGCACAAGCCTTGGCAAGATCTTTCGCCAGCTGTCGGATCTCGGGAATAGTCAGCCTTGGCTTGTTTCGATCGGGCCCAGGGAACTGAAAATCAAGAAAAGCGCGCAGAAATGGACGGTGCTGTGCATACAGAACTCGAAGAAGATGACTCCGCCAAAATTCAACGGAACCGACTTTCGCAAATTCATAATGATCTGACGCGACTTCAGACGCCTCAATCAACTTTCCCATTTCCGCCCTAATCCAGAGCCGAAAAAACAGCACTTCTTTTGCGTTTTGCCCTACGAAGTTATTACGCCCGGGAAGATAGTTTTTCGGAGCCTGCTGATCTCGGCTGTCAAGGTCAAGGCTATCCTGATCCTTGTTCTTGCATGGGTATCGCGCCTCGATCAACTCGCGGCCCACTGCGCAAGCGACCCAGTACCAGAATTCCGGATCACGTAGAGCTTCATGATCGGGAAGCGATTCATGGAGAAGAACCGACCCTTTTGCCTCAAGGGCCTTTTCACCTTCGTCGGTCAGCAACGCTTGCAGTCGATGGACGACCGCGCCAACTTCAGTTGTCCAATCGAATTCGTCGCCTAGCGGCTTGATTTCGACCTTCGGGAGCTCCATCGGCAGGATGCGGGCTGCTGATTCATCACATGCTTCTTGCCACTTCTTGAACCAGGATTTCGCAGAGTCTTCACGTACAATAGGGTATGGCATTAGACTTTCTCCAGATCCTTGACCAGGCCACGGCTGTCATGAACAGTCGCTCGAAGTCTTGCTGGGTCGTCGATCAGCTTTTTCAGGTCACGCAGTGACAATGCGCGAGTTGTGCTCAAGTTCTTGGCGATATTCTCCAAGGGACTGCCGGACACGATTTCGGTGGCTTCCTTGATACCGTTGTCCGGAGCGGCGAGGACGGCGCACACGATCTCTGCATACAGCAGGGCGGTCACTGCTGGGTGCGTCTTGCCACTCGTGAACTTCTCATGGAGCTTTTCGCTCACGTAGGCGGTCGCACATGCGGTTCCCTCTTCATAGACGACGTTCAAATCGTCCACGTCCACCCAAACCATCGTTCCGGCGGGCAAGGCGCGTTCTTTGATCATCGCTTCCGTTAGGATCTCTATCCTAAAGGCCGACTGTCGCCGATCTAGGCCGATCGTGAATGTACCGCGCGATACCCAGCTTCCGATCTGCTCGGGCCAGCCAGAACCAAGGTCTTTCTCGTCGCGGAGGCAAATGGAAACGCCCAGTTCGAACAAACCCGTGAGCCTAGCATCGCCGAGCAACTGGTCCGGAATGTCCACAACCTCAGGCGCTTCGTCGCTCAATGTGTAACGCGCCACCAATTCTCTTCGAAGCATCTGCGGGGTTCGGAGCGTCACGACCAAATCGAACGCGGATCGACGCTGCCCGAAAACCTCGTCCAGGCGGGTTTCCGAAAGCTTGGGATACAGTCTGGGCGAAATCTCGGCCATCTGCATTTCATCGATGATCAATCGCCTCGTTGGAACCGGCGGGTCGCCGATCATAAGCACCAGCTCCATGTCGTCCAAAAGCGTCTCTGCCGCCTCCGCGCCGAAATAGGGCCTCAGCGTGCGAGGCTGCGATCTAACCCATGCGTTCAAGGCTGAATCTCCCCATCTACCGGCGTGACCTTCGGCACGAATTCCACCGTCCAATCGGATTCGTAAATTGCGCTCTCGACCGCAATCTCGACCTTCTCGCCCGGTGCGAGCGCGAGATGCCATTCCCCGTCGCCCTGAGTGGTAGCCGTCGCACCATCAAATGTCGCCGAAACGGCTATCGGGTCGATGTGATGCCCACCCTCGTCAACTGAACTGAGCCGCAAAGACAATGTGACGGCCAAATCTCCCTCGTGATCGTCCTTCAATTGCAGAAGCACTTTTCCAATCATCTTCAGTCCGCCTGATGCCTGGATAATGCGAACATCGGGCCGCAAGGAGACCGGCGTCTCACCTTTGCCGCCGCCTATCGGTTCACGTTTGCCAGTGGGACCGAACAGTTTCGCCAACTCTCGTTCAAGTTGAAGAAATTTATTACCGCTCGATTTTTCCGGTGGCCGGGCAGTTTTCTGGAATGTTCTCAGCTCATGCCAGATCCTGCTGTGGATCGCTTGGACAATCTCTCGTTCGTTCTTTGCCGGGTCCAACCTGTCTGCATTTGCATCCCACCGATCATGTTCGGGCGGCTCAGATCGCCGCAGGATATCGTCGATCCCGTCGTCCGCGAGAAATACGCCTACCACCGGAGGGTTGCTGACCTGCCTTTTGCCATAATACTGCACGACCATACCGGGAGAACGCACCAAGGCGATCCTATCGCGCAGGTCTTCCTTGTCGGATTGCTCGTCGATTTCCTCCGGGGCGGTCATCACGAAAAGCCCCAATTGTCCAATCGTACGCCCATCGACACGGTGAAAATTCGCTTTGCGTCGTGACTTTCCGCTCTGTTCGGGTGATCGACCGAGCGCGACGTCGAGAGCATCGATGAAGGGGCGCAACTCGGGGTCTTGTAGTGGACGCGCGTGAAGCCGCTGACCCATTTCATCGACAAGCGTCACACGGAAATTGTCACGGCGAATCTTGGGCCACCAAGACCGCTCCACACCACGCTTGATATCTTCCATGGACAGAGGGCAGTCGACGATTGCGATCGTCGTGCCCACGTCATCTTCATCTCGAACCAGATCCAACTCGCCAGCGAGGCGATCCGCGTCGGCACCGGTGAAGGCGTCGTAACGGATGGCATGAGCGAGCTCTACCGGCTGGCCGAAAAAACCACGCCCGCTGGTTCGTTGGCCATTGAATTCGTGTGCCTGATGGTAGGCGCAGCCCATCAAAAGCGACAGCGGCTGCCCCTGACGATCCAGCGTACGGGAGTAAACGAACACGACAGCGATACGCGACGATGCGCTATAAACGGCCTTGCCGAAACCATAGGAACCACCCGACGCACCGCCCTCGGCGATCTTCTGGCTGCCGCCGATCTCCATGAGGAGCTTTCGCATTTTCGAACTGGGCGATGTCGGATCTCCAGCCAACCCGGTCGTGCCGGAATCCACGACTTGCAGCACGCGCAGCGCCTCGGGCTTTTCGGCCAAGGCGTTCGACTGATGCAGACCGAGCACGGCAACGCGTTTGGCAAGGGAATCCAAACCCGCTGCATGCCAGAAGCGGTCGAGATCGGCATCCTGATAGACCTTCATACGCAAAGAGACCTGCGCCGTTTCTCCAGGGCGAGCCGCATCGACACTGTTCTGCAGCGCCTCACGCGCAAGTCGCCCTGCTGCGTCCAGGCCACTTCCGTTGAAAATCGATTTGAAGACTTCGCCGCCCGCACCTCCGTTGACCGGCTCGTCTTCATAATGCCAATTCGCTTCCTGCACTCGCTCACACCCTTTCCACCGCTTCGTCCTGAAATTCCCTTAGCAATCAGAGCTTGAACTTGCCACCGACTCTGCTCTTGGGGGTCGCGAAGCGCTGCTCCACCTCATTCACAGAGTCCCGCAGAGCCTTGAGGACCTTTCGGACCTCTCCCTCGTCCCACTCGTACAGCGAGCGGTTCGAGAGGTTGCCGATGCGCGAGATCGCTTCCAGAGCTTTGTTTGTTCTGCTCTCCGCCAACTGCCGAAACTTGTCGTGCTTGGCTTCGTCCATGACTGTCTCTCCCGGGGCTTGCCGCCGAGCACCCTAGCTCGGCAGAACGGATGTCAGTTAGCCAACAAGTGAAAAAATCGCAACAGTATTCGTCAAATATTTTTCCTCAAGACAAAGGATTGCACTATTTATTGCGACCTTATCGCTGAATAATGTGTGAAGTCTGCAAACCATAGCGCCTTGCGACAGCTAACACGAAGCCGCTACGCTTGCAGCGTTGGCCTTCCACGGAGAAGTCTGGCAGATGGTGGCATGGCCGATACAGTGACAAGCGAAGTCAGATCACGGATCATGTCCCGTGTTCGGAGCAAGGACACGAAAGCAGAAGTGGCGCTACGCAAAGCGCTTCACGCCATGGGTTTCCGGTACCGGCTCAATCGACGCGGGCTGCCCGGGACACCTGACTTGGTCTTTCCCCGGCGCGGAGCAATCCTGTTCGTGCATGGATGTTTCTGGCACCGTCACCCGGGCTGCCGCCGCGCGACGACACCGGCCAGCAACGTCGAGTTCTGGGAGGAGAAGTTCACGCGGAACATCGCGCGCGACGCACGCAACATCGCCGAGTTGCGTGCGCTGGGTTGGCGCGTGGGGGTGATTTGGGAATGTGAGCTTCTGGGCGGCTCACCTGACAAGCTCCTTCAGCGCGTTGGGGCTTTCTTGCAAGGCGGCGACCAGGAACTGAGTTCTGGCCAAGAACACTACCCGGCAGCTGACCAACGATGACATTCGCCTGATCCGTATCCAAGCGCTTTGCGGGGCTTCCGCGAACGAGCTGCGCGCAGATGAAGGCGTACGTTAAGGACGAGGCTTTGCGCTGTGTATCGGGGCTACGGCCGCCAATTCGTTGAATTGGCACTGGAGAGTATAGCGGTAGCCCTGGTCAAATCCCTGATTTCTGGCGAAGATATGAGATCAGACCGGATGGAGCGCCATGTTGGCCGACTACTATGACCGCCACGCCGTCACCTTCATCGCGACCACGCGCGACGTCGACATGTCGGATGCCCGGGGGCGGTTTCTGGCGGTTGTTCCTTCGCGGTCTGATGGCCCTGCACGTATCTTGGACGCGGGGTCTGGGTCGGGGCGTGACGCGTTGGCCTTCCGGGTCTTGGGCCACGTCGTCAGGGCCTTTGATGCTTCGCCAGCGATGGTTGCCGCCACACAGTCGCATGCGGCGGTCCCAACCCGATTGATGCAATTCGAGGATTTCGCCTGGGAGCATTCGTTCGAGGGCATCTGGGCCTGCGCGTCCCTGCTGCATGTGGCCTATGCGGACCTGCCCGGAGTCGTCGACCGCCTTGCCGCCCATCTGGTTCCTAACGGCGCGCTCTACCTGTCATTCAAGCGCGGGACCGGCGAGCGGGTGAAGGACGGCCGCAGATTTACCGACATGATGGCGGAAAGTCTGGCGGCGCTCCTCAACCGTTCAGGCGTGTTCGGCGAACCTGACATCTGGGAAAGCCGCGATTGCCGCCCGGATCGGGCGTCAGAAGTTTGGGTGAATGCTGTGGTGGTCAAGCGATGAGTTGCAAGGCAGATGACCTGCCCTGTCCTCTCTGCGATGCTGCTGCCAGCGCCATCGTGGAATGCGACGCCCAGGTCATCCTGATCCGCCACGGCACGGGTCTCGCCCTTGCGCCCCGTCGTCATGTCGCCCGCTGGCGGGAGCTTTCTGCCGCAGATCAAGCTGCTCTCGCCGCCGGGATCGGCCCCGCGCAAGCCCTCCTCGAGACAGCGGGCACCACCGCGCGGGTGACCCTGGTCGAGACTGGCGGCCATGTCCACCTGCGCCTCGATCCGCCATTGGCGGCACCCGGTCCCCTGCCGGGCATGCCCCACGATCGCCCGCTGATCTCGGGCGGTGAAGATGCGCTGCACGCCCATCTGCGCCCACTCATTGATCGGGCGCGCGCCGTCGATCTGTCGGTGTCCTTCCTGATGACCTCCGGCGTCAGGCTGGTGCTGCCGCATCTGCGCGATCTGCTGGACCGTGGCGGCGAGCTGCGGCTCTTGACCGGCGATTATCTGGGCGTGACGGAACCGGCGGCGCTACGACTGATTGCCGACCTTGAGGGCGCACGCAGACTGCATGTGTTTCAGGCTGCGCAGATCCCGTTTCACCCCAAGGCCTGGATGTTCACCTTCGCAGGTGACGGCGGAGCGCTGATCGTCGGGTCGTCGAACCTGTCCCGGTCAGCGCTGACAGACGGCATCGAATGGAACCTGCGTCATGTAGATCCGGTCGATCCTGCCCCGCTTCTGGCCGCCCGCGCAGCCTTCGAGACGCTGCTGGCACGGCCCGAAGTGACCGAACTGACGCCCGCCTGGATCGACGCCTACGAGGCGCGTCGCATCGCGCCCCAGCCCACGGCCAGCGGCGCACCGATAGAAGCCCCGGAAACCGCCCCCACCCCGCACGAGGTTCAGGCCGAGGCGCTGGCAGCCCTGCGCGCGACCCGGGCGAAGGGCTATGGCGCGGGGCTTGTTGTGCTGGCTACCGGGCTGGGCAAGACATTCCTCGCGGCTTTCGACAGCGCGGATGCGGCCCGCGTCCTGTTCGTCGCGCATCGCGAGGAAATCCTGACTCAAGCCATGGCCGCCTTCCGCGCTGTCCGGCCTCGCGCCCGGCTTGGGCGCTACTCAGGTGAGGAAAAGGACGCCGAGGCCGACATCGTCTTCGCCTCTGTCCAGACTCTCGCGCGAAATGCGCATCTGACCCGGTTCGATCCGCGGGCGTTTGATTACATCGTCGTCGACGAATTCCACCACGCGGCCGCCGCAACCTATCGGCGGATCATCGACCATTTCCAGCCTGGCTTCCTGCTGGGCCTGACCGCCACGCCCGATCGCAGCGATGGTGGCGACTTGTTGGGGCTGTGCGAGGAAAACCTTGTCTACGAATGCGATCTCTGGTCGGGTATCGACCGGGGGCTTCTGGCCCCCTTCCATTATTTCGGCGTGCCCGACCCGGTCGAGTATTCCCAGATCCCCTGGCGCAGCGGGCGGTTCGACGAGGCTGCGCTGACCGAAGCGGTCGCCACCCAGGCTCGCGCCGAAAACGCCCTGGAACAGCTCGCGAAACGCGGCGGTTCGAAAACCATCGGCTTCTGCGTCTCCCGCCGCCATGCCGATTTCATGGCCCATTTCGCGCAAGCGCGCGGTCTGCGGGCCGTGGCGGTCCATTCCGGGGAAACCTCCGCCCCGCGGGCCAGCGCCCTGAAGGCGCTGGAGGACGGCGATCTCGACATCGTCTTTGCTGTCGACATGTTCAACGAGGGCGTGGACGTGCCCTCGATTGACACCGTGCTGATGCTGCGCCCGACCGAAAGCCCGGTGATCTGGCTACAGCAGCTGGGCCGTGGATTGCGCCGGTCGGCGGAAAAAACGCATCTGGCCGTCATCGACTACATCGGCAACCACCGGATTTTCCTGACCAAGTTCCGCACGCTTCTCAAGCTGGGCGCAGGTGACGGCGCGCTGCGGTTGGCGCTGGAGCGGCTGACCGACAAGCTGATCCAGTTCCCGGTAGGCTGCGAGGTGACCTATGACCTCCAGGCACTCGATATCCTGCGATCCCTGATCCGCCAGCCGCGCGATGGCGAGGAACTGGCCGCCTTCTACCGCGATTTCCGCGAGCGCCACAGCACACGGCCCACGGCGTCCGAAGTGCAGCACGCGGGCTTCAATCCCGGCCGGACGGGGCATGCAGGCTGGCTGGGGTTCGTGGGTAAGCGACCGCCCAGTACCCTCGTTGCCTGAGGTGGTCTGCTGTCCGAGATGACGCCCGTAACGACGGAGGTGTCAGATGGATAGCGATGTACAAACTTACGTAAGTTCTCACAGTGACGACGAAG
>NZ_JAMYDV010000004.1 GCF_024128855.1 Rhodovulum tesquicola | reverse complement strand
CGATCTGTCACCAGCTTCACAGCCTCAAACTTGAACTCCTTCGTGAACTTCCGTCTTACCATGTCCGATCTCCAGGTCCTTGGTCACGATCTTATCTTCGTGTCCACGAAACCGGCAGCAGGCCACCAGCCACGCTGTTCGTCCTCGTCTTCCTCGGCGGCAAGCTTAGCAAACTGTCCAGAAAACGGGGACCACCTCAAGAACACCGGAGGACGATTCTTGCCCGGTTGAGGAAAAGCGACATCCAGCCGTTCTCGTCCGGAGGCAGGGATTTCGGGCATCTCTACCTGCGCAAGGAGGTGGAGAGGGCGTTCCCGCTTTGATCAGCCCGATTAAGGCCAAGGCCGGGATAAACAGACCCTAGTAGGCTCACACGCACTGCCCACAGGAAATTATACATTGAAGTCTGAAGCTTGAGCGGCCGGCTGGCTCCTCGCGCGCTCCAGATCGAGAAAAACCTTGACAGGGGTGTGCAATGAAAACGGCGCTTTGTGCACTCTTATGCCCTATTGGCACCATCTGACGATGGTGGTGACCCCGGCAGGACTCGAACCTGCAACCTATCCCTTAGGAGGGGATTGCTCTATCCTGTTGAGCCACGGGGCCATGCCGGGTCTTTCTCTCCGGAAAGTGCTGTGCATGCAAGTCTGCATGCGCTTGGAATTTCACCCGACCCGCGCTTAACTGCGGCGAAAGCCTCGACAGGAGCGCCTTGCCCGTGACCCTTTCCGACCCGCCCCGCCCGCGCAAGCCGCTGACGCTGCGCGATGTCTCCGAGGCGTCTGGCGTGTCCGAGATGACCGTCAGCCGCGTCTTGCGCGCCAGCGGGGATGTGACGGCAAAGACCCGCGAAAAGGTTCTGGAGGCGGCCAAGCGGCTGGGCTATGTGCCGAACCGGATCGCCGGCGGGCTGGCCAGCCAGCGGGTGAACCTGGTGGGCGTGATCATCCCGTCGCTGTCGAACATGGTCTTTCCCGAGGTTCTGTCGGGCATCAACGAGGTGCTTGAAAACACGCCGCTTCAGCCCGTGTTCGGGCTGTCGCGCTATGACCCGCCGCATGAGGAGAAGGTGCTGTTCGAGATGCTGTCCTGGCGGCCCTCGGGGCTGATCGTGACCGGGCTGGAACATTCCGAGGCCACGCGCGCGATGCTGAGGGCGGCGGGCATCCCGGTGGTGGAGATCATGGACCTGGACGGAGAACCGCTGGATTCGGTCGTCGGCATCTCGCATCGCCGGGCGGGTGCCGAGATGGCCCGCGCCATCGCCGCGGCGGGCTATCGGCGGATCGGGTTCCTGGGCACCAAGATGCCGATGGACCACCGCGCGCGGAAGCGCTTCGAGGGCTTCACGGGGGCGCTGGCACGGGCGGGGATCGAGGTTGCCGATCACGAGTTCTATTCGGGCGGATCGGGGCTGGCCACCGGGCGGGAGATGACCCGTGCCCTGCTCGGCCGCAATCCGGACCTGGATTTCCTGTATTACTCCAATGACATGATTGCGGCAGGCGGTCTGCTTTACTGCCTGGAGAACGGTATCGACATCCCCGGCCGGATGGGCCTTGCCGGGTTCAACGGGATCGAGTTGCTGGATGGGTTGCCGCTGAAACCCGCGACCATGGATATCCAGCGCCGCGAGATCGGGCGGCGGGCGGCGCGGATCATCGCCGATTGCGTGGCGCGGGGGCTGTCCGGCGCGGGCGAGCGCGTGGCGCTGACGCCGCGGATCGACCCCGGCGACACGCTGCGCATGGCGCCGCCTCGCACCGATGGACAAGACCGCCCCGATCATGTTTAACCCGCGCCACCGCCTGCCCTGCCGCGGCGGCCCGCCATGAGGCCCCCATGCCCGCCGTCTCGATCGTGATCCCGATGAAGAACGAAGCCGAGAACGTGGCGTTCCTTCTGGACGAGATCGCGCTTGCCTGCACCGCGCTGGACAGCCACGAGGTGATCGTGGTCGATGACGGCTCGACCGACGACACCGCGGGCCGCGTGCGTGACCGGATGGCGGCCGATCCCGCGCTGCGGCTGTTGCGCCACGCCACCTCGGCCGGGCAGAGTGCTGCGGTCCATAGCGGGGTGCTGACCGCCCGGGCGCCGATCATCTGCACGCTGGACGGTGACGGACAGAACCCGCCCGCCGACCTGCCGAAGCTGTGGGGGCCGCTGCTGGCCGACCGGACCGGGAAACTGGGCCTTGTGGCGGGCCAGCGGGTGGGGCGGCAGGATACGGCGTCGAAACGCTGGGCCTCGCGGCTGGCCAATGCGCTGCGGGCGCGGATCCTGCGCGACGGCACCCGCGATACCGGCTGCGGGCTCAAGGGCTTTAGGCGCGACGCCTTTCTGGCGCTGCCCTATTTCGACCACATGCACCGCTACCTGCCCGCGCTGTTCCGCCGCGACGGATGGGAGGTGGCGCTGGTCGATGTCAGCCATCGCGAGCGCCATGCCGGGCGGTCGAATTACAACAACCTGCAACGCGCGCTGGTCGGCCTGCATGATCTGGTCGGGGTCGCCTGGCTGATCAAGCGGCGCAAGAAGGCACGCGCCAGCGAGGACACCGGCAATGTCGTTTGAGACGGTCTTTGCGTTCCTGGCGGTCGCAAGCTGGACCGAATTCTGGTGGGTGATGATCGGGCTGGGCGGTCAGCTGATGTTCACCGCGCGGTTCCTGGTGCAGTGGATCGCCTCGGAACGCGCGCGAAATTCGGTGGTGCCGCTGGCGTTCTGGTATTTCTCGCTGGCGGGGGGGGCGATCCTGTTCGCCTATGCGGTCTACCGCAAGGATCCGGTCTTCATCCTCGGCCAGTCCATGGGCCTTGTCATCTATTCCCGGAATCTCTGGCTGATCCATGCCCACCGCCGGAACGCCTGAGCCCCGCGGCTGGCTGATCCCGGCGGCGGCTGCGGTCCTTGCGGTGACGGCGGCGCGGGTGGCGCTGTTGTGGTTCAACCGCATGGACCTGTTCGTGGACGAGGCGCAATACTGGCTCTGGGGCCGGGAACTGGCGCTGGGCTATTATTCCAAGCCGCCGATGGTGGGCTGGGTGATCCGGGCGGCGACTGAGCTGGCGGGCAGCGATGCGCCGTTCTGGGTGCGCCTGCCCGCGCCGCTGTTTCATGGCGCGACCGCGCTGATCCTGGGCTGGATCGCCGCCGGGCTTTGGGGGGCGCGGGCGGCATTCTGGGTCGCGCTGGGCTATGTCACGCTGCCGATGGTGACGGTGGGGTCGATCCTGATTTCGACCGACACGATCATGTTTCCCTTCCTTGCGCTGGCGCTGGGCGGCTGGCTCAGGCTCTTGCGGGGCGGCGGGCGGGTCTGGGCCGTGGTTGCGGGCGTGGCGCTGGGGCTGGCCTTCCTGTCGAAATATGCCGCGATCTATTACCTGATTTCGGCCATTCTGGCGGCGCTGATCTTGCGCGCTGCCCGGCCCGCGCTGCGCGACGGGCTGACGGCGCTGGGGCTGTTCGCGCTGACCATTGCGCCGAACGTGGTCTGGAACCTGGTGAACGGGCTGACCACGGTCCAGCACACGCTGGACAATGCCGATTGGGTGCGCGACCCGGGCAGCCGGGCGGGGTTGAACCTTGCCGGACTGGCCGAGTTCCTGGCCAGCCAGTTCGCGGTCTTCGGCCCGGTGCTGTTCGGCGCGCTGGTCTGGCTTGTCCTGCGCCGGGGCGCGGGCGATGGCGCGCGGCGGCTGTTGCTGGTCTTTGCGCTGCCGCCGCTGGTGATCGTGTCGGGGCAGGCGCTGTTGTCGGGGGCCTATGCGAACTGGGCGGCGGCGGCCTATCTGGCGGGGACGCTGGCTGTCCTGCCCTGGCTCGCCCCGCGCTGGCGCGTGGCCTCGTTCGCGGTGAACGGCACGGTGGCGCTGGCGCTGCCGGTTCTGGGGGTCTTTGCCGACCAGGCGGCGCCCGGGGGCAAGCCGCTGCTGGAGCGGTATCTCGGACTTGACGAGATGTCGGCCGAGATCGTGAGCGGCGCGCGCGAGGCCGGTCTGGGCGTCGTCGTGTCCGAGAACCGCAGCCTTCTGGCCGACCTGTTCTATTCGGCACGCGACAGCGGGCTTGCCCTGCATGCGGTCCCGCCCTCGGGCCGGGCGCCGCATCACTACGCGCTGAGGCATCCGCTGCCCGAGGGGCTGGCGGGAGAGGTCCTGTTCGCGACCGGAGGGGGGGCACCCGCCTGCATCATGGGGGCGGAACCGATCCGTGTGATCGCACCCGAGATGGGGGCCTGGCGGGGCAAGCGGGTTTCGCTTTTCGTCGTTCCCGCGGATTGCTGGTCGTCGGGCGAATGACGGTCGGGGGCCGTGCATCCCGCATGTCCGGCAAGAGGGCGGCGGCGTGATGGAGCGGATCGGGGCGCTGGTGGTCGGGGCGGGGCCTGCGGGGCTGATGGCTGCCGAGGGGCTGGGCGCGGCTGGCATCCCCGCGGTGATCGCCGAGGCCAAGGCCGCGCCCGCGCGCAAGTTCCTGATGGCGGGCAAGTCGGGGCTGAACCTGACCCGGGCCGAGCCGTCGGAGAGCTTCCTTGCGGCCTATGCCGAGGCGGCCGGGCCGCTTGGCCCGATGATCGCGGCGTTCGGCCCCGAGGAGGTCTGCGCCTGGGCCGAGGGGCTGGGCCAGCCGGTTTTCACCGGCAGCACCGGGCGGGTTTTTCCGACGGCGATGAAAGCCTCGCCGCTGCTGCGTGCATGGCTGCGGCGGCTTGACGGGTTTGGCGTGACGCTGCGCCCGCGCTGGCGCTGGACGGGCTGGGACGGCGCGGCGGTCACGTTCGACACGCCCGAAGGCCCGCGCGCGGTGCTGGCCGGGGTCACGATCCTGGCGCTGGGGGGCGCGAGTTGGGCAAGGCTGGGCTCTGATGGCGCCTGGGTGGGGCCTCTTTCGGCTGCGGGCGTGCCGCTTGCGCCCTTTGCTCCCGCGAATGTCGGGCTGCGGGTGGACTGGTCCGCGCCGATGGCCCGCCAGTTCGGCCAGCCGGTCAAGGGCGTGGCGCTGCGCGCGGGCGCCGGTCCGTGGCATCGGGGCGAGTTCGTGATCTCGGCCCGCGGGCTGGAGGGCGGCGGCATCTATGCGCTGTCCCGCCCGCTGCGCGACGGCGCGCCGCTGGTCGCCGACCTCTTTCCCGACTGGACAGCCGAACGGGTCGCCGAGCGGCTTGCCCGGCCGCGCGGCAAGGCGAGCCTTGCCAACCACCTGCGCAAGGCGCTGGGTCTTGATCCGGCGCGGCTGGCGCTGCTGATGGAGTTCGGCCGCCCGCTGCCCGAAGGCGCGGCGCTGGCCCGGCTGGTCAAGGCGCTGCCGATCCGCCATGCAGGCCCGCGGCCCATCGACGAGGCGATCTCGACCGCGGGCGGCGTGTGCTGGGCGGCGGTGGACGAGACCCTGATGCTGCACGCCCGCCCCGGAACGTTCCTTGCAGGCGAGATGCTGGACTGGGAGGCGCCGACCGGCGGCTACCTGCTGACTGCCTGTCTGGCCACCGGGCGCTGGGCCGGGCTGGCGGCGGCGCGGCGCCTTCAGACAGCCTGCGCGCGCCGATAGGCCGGCCGTGCCCGCATCCGGGCAAGATAGTCCCCAAGGCCGGGTTCGGTGATCGGAAAGCACGCGGCCTCGGCCCAGTCGCCGCAATGGGTCAGGATGATGTCCGGCACGGTCATCGCCGCACCCATCAGGAAAGGCCCGTCGCCCATCCGCTGCATCAGCACCTTCTGACTGCGGCCCAGTTCGCATTTCAGGCTGTCCTGGATCGCCGAGGGCCGCAGCGCCTCGGGCAGAACGAAACCGTGCCGCGCTGCCATCCACAGCGCCGAATCGAACTCGTCCAGCAGGAACTGGGTCAGGCTGTCCTGTCGGGCGCGGTCGATCGTGCCCGCGGGATGGGTCAGATGGCCGTGCCGGTCGGCCAGGAAGGTCAGGATCGCGGTCGAATCGGTGATCGGCACGTTGTCGGCGATCAGCACCGGCACCTTGCCCGCAGGGTTCAGCGCGATCACATCGTCGGAACGGGGCGGGGCGGGCACATGCGCGTAGGGCAGGCCCAGTTCCTCCAGCATCCAGATCACGCGCCGCGCGCGGCTGTTACCGCTGCCGATCACACGATACATCGCCTTACCCCCGTTCTTCGCAAAGGGGTTCCAGCAATCGCGGGCGCGGTCAAGGGCGCGACGCACCAAGATGGGCCAGCCGGATCAGACAACGCTCCATCAACGCCATCTGCGGGGCACGGCTGGACGAGCGCAATTGCAGATCGGTGTCGATCAGGAGGCCAAGCCCCTGTTCCAGCCGCCGCACGCCCCAGGCCTGCGCCTGACGCACCATGCGGTCCTTTGACTTGAAATGCACCGGGGGACGGGCGCGCGCGATGCCCTGCGCCGCGCCGCCCGGATCCGCGGCGGCGGCGTGCAGCGCGCGGAAATGGCGGGTCGCGGCAATGCACAGCGTCACCGGCCCCACCCCCTGCGCCTCGAGTCGCCGCAACATCGGGGCGATCTGGTTGCCCTTCGCCTCGGCCACCAGATGGATCAGCGCATCGGTATCGGCTTCGGTCGAGCGGGGCGCGCAGGTGGCCACGTCATCCGCAGTGGCGGGGGCAGAATCGCCCAGCTTGTAAAGCGCAAGCTTTTCAACCGTCTGGCGGAAATCACCCGGGTCGAGCGCCCCGGCAAGGTCGGTCAGCGCCGCCATCGCGGCGCGGTCGAGCCCCGACAGGCCCGCGGCGGCCAGCATCGCCTCGATCTCGTCCCGGCCCGGGGGATCGTCGTAGATCGCGGCGGCAAGGGCGGTGCGGTGCCTCTCGAACAGCTTGCGCAGCGGCGAGCGCGGGGTGAGTTGCCGTGCCGTCACCACCAACTGCGCATCGCCCGGCTGCCAGTCGGCCAGCGCCGCCTGAATGGCATCGGCCATGGTATCGGTCGCCTCGTCGATGAACACCACGCGCGGGCCGGGAAAGAAACCGCGCGCCTTGAGCGCATCGCCCAGCGCCGCGGGATCGCCGCGCAGATCGCCCGGGGCAAGCCGGGTCAGGCGCATTTCCTCCTCGGCACCGGGACCCAGCAGTTTGGCGATGAGTTCCTGCCGCTTGAGCGCCACGCGCATCGGGTCGGCACCATAGATCAGCAGAGCGGCGCGGTCGGGATCGGGCCGGGCGAAATAGCGCGCGGCCTCGCGGGGCGAGAGCTTCATCGCGCCCTGCCGGGGGCGGTGGCGATCAGCCGCGTCACAAGCTGGTCGGCCAGCATCACCATCAGCCGCCGTTCCGCGTCGCGCTCGGCGGCAAGGGTCGCCACGGTGCTGCCGGTCGCGGAATAGGCGGAAAAGGCCGTCACTTTGCCGGATTGCACAAGGCGGCCGGTCGCGAGTTCGTACAGTTCGAAGGCCAGATCGCCCTCGATCGTGAAGCGCGTGGTTTCCTGCGCGCCGGTGATCCCCAGCGCCCTGCGGCTTGTGCCGATGCGATGACCCAGCCGGTAGACCGGCGCATCCGCCCGGCCCAGCCGATCCTCGAGCCGTTCGACCAGCGCAAAGGCGTTGCGCGTGTCGGGCGGGTCGATCGCGATGCCGCCGCGCAGATCGCTGGCCACGCCCTCCGGCCCATGGGCGGGACGGAACCCGCAGCCGCCCAGCGCCAGCGCGGCAAGACCAAGGACAAGGGTGCGGCGGTCAGACGACGACATTGACGATGCGGCCCGGCACGACGACCAGCTTTTTCGGGGCGCCGCCATCCAGCGCCTTGCGCACAGCATCGTCGGCCAGCACCAGCTTTTCAACCTCGGCGGCGTCCATGTCCCGCGGCACGGCGATTTCCGAGCGCCGCTTGCCGTTGATCTGGATCGGCAGCGTGACGGTATCCTCGACCAGCAGGGCGGGGTCGGCCGTGGGCCAGGGGGCGCGGGCGATCAGGCCCTGACCGCCCAGCATGGCCCAGATATCCTCGGCCAGATGCGGGGTCATCGGTGCCATGAGCTGCGCCATGACCATCGCCGCCTCGCGCCGCGCAGGCAGCGAGGCCGCCGATTTCGCCAGCGTGTTGGTGAAGGCATAGAGTTTCGCGACCGAGCTGTTGAAGCCGAAGCTTTCGATGCCCATCGTCACGTCATGGATCGTCTTGTGCAGCGCGCGGCGCAGGGTCAGGTCGTCTTCCCCGCCCGGTGCCGCGCCCTCGCCCTCGGACTCGTAGGCAGCGATTCCGCCCCCCTGATCCATTTCCTCGGCGATGCCGTTCGCGATGCGCCAGACCCGGCCCAGATGCCGGTGCGCCGCCTCGGCGCCCGCGGATGTCCATTCCACGTCACGCTCGGGCGGGCTGTCCGACAGCACGAACCACCGCGCGGTATCGGCCCCGAAGCTCTCGATGATGTTCACCGGGTCGACGACGTTCTTCTTTGATTTCGACATTTTGGCCGAGGGGATGATTTCCACCGCCTCGCCCGTGGCCTTGAGCTTGCCGCCCTCGACATCCTCGGGCAGGTGATAGACCGGCCGCCCCGCGGCGTCGCGGGTCTGGTAGATCTCGTGCGTCACCATGCCTTGGGTGAACAGCGCATCGAAGGGCTCGCGCGCCTTTTCGGGCAGGTGGCCGGTGATCTGCATCGCCCGGGCGAAGAACCGGGAATACAGAAGGTGCAGGATCGCGTGCTCGATCCCGCCGATATACTGATCGACATTCATCCAGTATTCGGCCTCGGCCATGTCGGTGGGCGTGGCCGCATGGGGCGCGGTGAAGCGGGCGTAGTACCACGAGGAATCTACGAAGGTATCCATCGTGTCGGTCTCGCGCCGCGCCGCCTGACCGCATTTCGGGCAGGTGCAGTTGCGCCAGGTGGGGTGGCGGTCCAGCGGGTTGCCGGGGATCGAGAAGTCGATCGGCCTGCCGTCCTCGTCATAGGGCAGTTCGATCGGCAGGTTTTCCTTGGCCTCGGGCACCACGCCGCAATCGGGGCAGTGGACCACCGGAATCGGACAGCCCCAATAGCGTTGCCGCGACAGGCCCCAGTCGCGCAGGCGGAACTTGGTCACGCCATGGCCGACGCCGTTCTCCTCGCAAAACCGAATCGCGGCGTCGACGGCCTGTTCGCCGGTCGCGACCTCGTCCCAGGCAAAGGCCCGCACCCAGCGCACAGGTTCGGTCTTGGGCGGCACGAAGGCCACGTCGCCCACCGGCTCGCCGCCCTCGAGCGCCACGAAGGTATCGGTCACCGGCAACCCGTATTTCCGCGCGAAATCCAGGTCGCGCTGGTCATGCGCCGGGCAGCCGAAGATCGCGCCGGTGCCGTAATCCATCAGGATGAAATTGGCGATGTAGACCGGCAATTCCCATGCCGTATCAAAGGGATGGCGCACCTTCAGCCCGGTGTCGAAGCCGCGCTTCTCGGCCTTTTCCAGCTCTTCCTCGCTGGTGCCCGTCCGGCGGCACTCGGCGCAGAACTCGGCCACGTCGGGGCGATGGCGTTCCAGCGCGCGGGCCAGCGGGTGATCGGGCGAGATCCCAAGGAAACTTGCCCCCATCAGCGTGTCGGGGCGGGTGGTGTAGACCTCGATCCGGTCGAACCCCTCGGGCGCGTCCACGGTCGAGAAGGCCATCTGCAACCCGCGGCTCTTGCCGATCCAGTTGCGCTGCATCAGCTTGACCTTCTCGGGCCAGTTCTCCAGCCCGTCCAGCGCCGCCAGCAACTCGTCGGCGAAATCCGAGATGCGGAAGAACCATTGCGTCAGGTCCCGCCGCTCCACCGGTGCGCCAGACCGCCAGCCCTTGCCCTCGATCACCTGTTCGTTGGCCAGAACCGTCATGTCCACCGGATCCCAGTTCACGGTGGCGTTCTTGCGATAGACCAGCCCCGCGGCCAGCATGTCCAGGAACATCGCCTGTTGCTGGCCGTAATAGTCCGGGTCGCAGGTGGCGAATTCGCGGCTCCAGTCGATGGACAGGCCCAGCGGCTTCATCTGCGCGCGCATGTCCGCGATGTTGCCATAGGTCCAGTCCTTGGGATGGCCGCCACGCTCCATCGCGGCGTTTTCCGCGGGCATCCCGAATGCATCCCACCCCATCGGGTGCAACACGCTGAAACCGCAGGACGATTTATAGCGCGCGACGACATCGCCCATGGTGTAGTTGCGCACATGCCCCATATGGATACGCCCCGAAGGGTAGGGGAACATTTCCAGCACATAGTATTTCGGCCGCGACGGGTCGTGACTGGCGCGGAACGTGGCGTCGGCCTCCCATGCGTCCTGCCATTTCCGCTCGATCTCGGCCGGGGTGTAGCGCGCCATGTCAGCAATCCTCAGTCAAACGCCGGGCGCGGGTGGCCCGGCGTCGTGCATAATCGGCGCCGCGCGGGGCGTCCAGTGGGGCGTCAGAGCTTGCTGTCGCGGATGCGGATCTGGCGAGCGCGTGTCAGGATCGCATCCTCGACCGCGCGCACGGTGGCGGCATCGACTGCACCCGACTGGCTGTGCAGCGACACCTTGAGCGAGCGCGCGTCGAGGGCCGGATCCTGAACGTAGACCGTCGCGCGATAGGCCCGCCCGCCGCCGGGCGGCGTGCCGTAACCCGTGACGATCACGCCCGAAAACGGATCGACAGACCGAATCGGCAGGAAGTTCAGCACCTCGAGCGAGGCCTGCCAGAGATACTTGTTCACCCCGACCGTGGTGTTCGGGTCGTCGGCATTGCCGAACAGATCCCAGATCGTTGCGCGCGATTGCCGGTCGCGCTGGATTTCGGCCGCAGGGGTGTTCTCGAACTGACGCGCGATATTGGCATCGCGCGCCTCGATCCGGGCGGCGTCCTGTTCGGGGCTGGGGGCGCTGCGGCCGAACAGCCCGCCGCCGCAGCCGGCCAGTCCGACAGCCATCGTCCCGATCAGTGCCCCGCGCGCGATGCGGTGAAAGCTCATGCCCTGCGCCCTCGTTGTCCTTCGCCGGTCTTTACCGGAGCAGGTCGGGGCGGACAAGGTTTTTCCCTTGCGTCCCGTCCGCTTGGGTGTGGGGGGTGTGTGGCTTTGCTGCATCAATCGGGGGCGGCGTTCCGGGGGGCTGGCGGTGTTCCTTGCATTTGGGGGGGGCAAGAGCGAAACCCGGAACATACTCAGATCGGATGCTCCGGCCTGAGGTGCATCTTTAAACGAATGAGGGAAAACCATGAAAAAGGTTCTCTTCGCGACCACCGCGCTGGTTGCTTCGGCCGGCATCGCCTCGGCTGACATCACCTTCTCGGGTACCGCCGAAATGGGTATCGTTGGCGGCGGCGCCGACAACTTCGGCAACGCTGCTGGCGGTGAAACCCAGTTCCACAACTCGACCACGCTGAGCTTCAGCGCGTCGACCGAAACCGACATGGGCATCACCGTCGGCATGACCGGCCGGTTCGACATGGACGGCACGTCGAACGAAAACGACGCTCCGGCGTTCGACAACGAGACCATGTTCATCTCTGGCTCTTTCGGCACCCTGACCCTGGGCGACACCGACGGCGCCATGGACAAGGTTCTGGTCGAGAACGTGGGCAACCCCGGCTCGCTGCAGGATGACGAAACCATCCATGCCGGTTACCTGGGTGCCTTCGGCGACGGCGCCTATGACGACCAGGTGCTGCGCTACGACTACGCCTTCGGCGATTTCGGCTTCTCGGTGTCGATGGAACTCGACGACAGCGGGACCGTCGATGACGGCTATGCCGTCGGCGTGAGCTACAAGACCTCGATGACGGGCGTCGACCTCGGCTTCGGTCTGGCCTACCAGACCCTGGAAACCGACGGCACCTGGGCACCCGGCAACCTGGAAGACTTCATCGGCCCCCTGGGCGCCGGTCTTGACGTCGACATCTGGGGCGTCTCGGTGAACGCGGACTTCCAGAACGGCTTCGTCGCCGGTCTGGTGTACTCGGACTGGGACATCGGTGGGGTTGACGCCGATCACATCGGCCTGTCCATGGGCTACACCATGAACGCCTGGTCGTTCGGCGCCAACTGGGGCCGCTATGACATCGACGGTGACGATGCCGATGGCTTCGGCCTGGCCGTTGCCTATGATCTCGGCGGTGGTGCCTCGGTCCACCTCGGCTATGGCGACTCGGACGTCGATGGCGTCCCGGGCAACTACGAGACCTGGTCGTTCGGCGTGGCGATGAAGTTCTAAGCCTTACTGGCATGACGATAAGGAAAGAGCGGGCCTTGTGCCCGCTCTTTTCCGTTTCGGGGCACGGGTTCGACAACCGCCCCCACCCATGCTAATTGCGCTGCCAGATCCTCGTGACCCGGTGCCCATGCAGTCCACCAATCCCGCCCAGATCGCCCGCCTTTACCGCGAGGCCCTCGCCCGGCAGGCCACTGGCGATCTTGACGGCGCCGAGGCCCGCCTGCGCGAGGTGCTGGCCGCCCGCCCGCGTCAGGCCGAAGCACTGTTCCAGATGGGCCGGATCGCCATGGCCCGCGGCGCCCCGAAACGCGCCGCCCAGCATTTCGAACGCGCCGCCGAGGCCCAACCGGCCGAACCCGCGATCTGGCTGGCCTGGGCGCAGGCGCTGGCCGCGCTGGCCGACCGCACCCGCATCCGCAGCTTTCAGCGCAAGGCCAGGGCGGCACGCCTGCCCGCCCCGGTCCTTGCCCGTCTGCAAGAGGCGTTGGCGCCCCCGGCAACGTCCCCGGCGCAAGCGCTCGATGCGCTGCGCCGCGCCGCACAGGCCCAGCCCGACGCGGCCGACCCGCAGATCCGGCTGGGCCATGCGCTGCTGCGCGCCAAGGATTTCGCCGCCGCCGCCGCCGCCTTTGGCCGGGCCATCGCGCTGGGCGACAACCGCGCCGAAACCCACACCGCGCATGCCCGCGCGCTGGACGGATCGGGTCAGCCCGAGGCCGCGCTGGCCGCCCATGACCGCGCCGTTTCCGCCGCCCCCGACCGCCCCGAAACCCATGGCCGCCGCGCGATCCTGTTGCAGCAGATCGGCCGCTTCGACGAGGCCGATGCAGGCTTTCGCCGCGCCATCGCGCTGGACCCCAAAAGCGGCGAACCTTACCGGCTGATGGTCAAGGGCCGCAAGCTGGCCGCCGACGACCCGCTGATTGCCGAGATGGAAACGCTCTGGTCCGCGCCGGACCTGAGCGATCACAGCCGGATGAACCTGGGCTTCGCGCTGGCCAAGGCGATGGAGGACATCCGCCGCGACGACCGTATCTTTGGCTATCTGCACAAGGCCAACGCGCTGATGCGCAAGCTTTACCCCTATGACATCGCCGAACGCCGGGCCGAGATCGACGCCCTGAAGGCCGCCTGCGGAGGCACCGATTTCACCGCCCGCCGCGTGCCCGGCACCAGCGACTATGCCCCGGTCTTCGTCACCGGCATGCCGCGATCGGGCACGACGCTGGTGGAACAGATCATCGCCAGCCATTCGCGCGTCACCGGCGGCGGCGAACTGGGCTTCGTGATGCCCGAGGCAATGCGGCTGATGTCGGATGGGGCGGGCGGGCTGCGGCCCGTTTCGGCGCTGTCGGACGAGGAAATCGCCGGGTTCGGCCATGCCATCGAGGCGCATTTCCGCATGCGCCTGCCGGGTGCCGACATCGTCACCGACAAGTCGATCCAGACCTATATGGTCGCCGGTCTGGTGCGGCTGGCGCTGCCCAATGCGCGCATCGTGGTGGTGCATCGCGACCCGCGCGACACCTGCCTGTCGATCTACAAGAACATCTTTGCCGAGGGCACGCATCGCTATGCTTATGACCTGCGCGACCTCGGCCTTTACACCCGGATGTTCCTGGAACTGGTCGATTTCTGGCGCGACAGGCTGCCCGGCGGCTTTCACGAAATCCGCTACGAGGACCTGATCGCCGACCCCGAACCCCAGGCCCGCGCCCTGATCGCCGCCGCCGGGCTTGACTGGGAAGACGGCTGTATGGATTTCCACAAGACCGAGCGGCGGGTCTCGACGCTCAGCCTGCATCAGGTGCGCCAGCCGATCTATGCCTCGTCGCTGATGGGCTGGCAGCGGCACGCGGACGAGCTTGCCCCGCTGATCGAGGCGCTGGGCGACGCGATCGAGCAAGAGGGAACGGAATGAGCCTGGACGAGATTCGCGCAAGGGTAACACAGGCCGAGGCCGACGCGGGGCGCGCGCCCGGCTCGGTGACGCTGATCGCGGTATCCAAGATGCAGCCGCTCGACCGTGTCGAGGCGGTGCTGGCGGCGGGTCAGCGCATTTTCGGCGAGAACCGCGTGCAGGAGGCGGCGAGCAAATGGCCCGCGCTGATGGACCGCTTCGAAGGCGTCATGCTGCACCTGATCGGCCCGCTGCAAAGCAACAAGACCCGGCAGGCGGTCGAGCTGTTCGACGCGATCCATTCGGTCGACCGGATCAAGCTGGCCCGGCGCCTGGCCGAGCACGCACAGGAACGCGGCGCCTGCCCGGACCTGTTCCTTCAGGTGAACACGGGCGAGGAGCCGCAGAAGGCGGGCGTTCTGCCCGGCGAGGCGGATGGGTTCATCGCGGAATGCCGCGCGCTGGATCTGCCGGTGCGGGGGCTGATGTGCATCCCGCCCGTGGACGAGACGCCCGCGCTGCATTTCGCGCTGCTGGCAAAGATCGCGGCGCGCAACGGGCTGTCGGGCCTGTCGATGGGGATGAGCGACGATTTCGAGCAGGCAATCGCCTTCGGCGCGACCCATGTGCGGGTGGGCTCGGCGATCTTCGGGGCGCGCGATCATGGCTGAGGCTGGCCGCCGCTAACGCACGATCAACCGGCTGGCATGGGTCAGCCGTCCGGCGATCCAGCGCAGGTCGTGGCGGGAAAGGGCGACGCAGCCCGCCGTCGGATGCCTTGGCTTGCGCCACTGGTGCAGGAAGATCGCCGAGCCGCGCCCGCGTTCGGCGAAGGGCCAGTTCCAGTCGGTGACCAGAACCAGATCGTAAAGCGGATCGGCTCGGCGCAGCCTTTCATGGCTGTGGGGATAGGGCGCGCGGACCATGAGGTTGTAATCCTCGTGCCGGGGATCGTCCGACCACAGGTCAGACGGACCGATGGGCACCGCCCACGCCGCGGGCCGCGCGATCCGGTCGGGGCGGTAGAGCATCCCCACGATTCGGTGCACGCCCCGGGGCGTTGCGCCGTCCCCCTCGCGCTTGTCGCCGGTGATGCCGCCGCGCCCGATGGATCGGGGAAAGTTTCGCCCGGCAAAGCGCAGATGGGTGGGGGTCAGGACAAGGTCGGTTGCACGCATCATGGGCAGACTGGCGCAAGCGGGCGGTTTGGGGAAGGGGTCTTGCGGTCGATCAAGCCCCGGTCGCGCAGATCATGTTACCCTTGCTGACGGGTGGGTCGCCCGGCCTGCCCCGGTGCAACCATGACACGGAGGTTCGAGATGGAAACGGCCAAGGTGATGGAATACGCCCGTTCGCTCCTGGCGGCCCATGGCGACAAGGCGCAGGCCGAGGCGGCGCAGAAGGCCGCCGCGCATGAGGCGGCTGGCGAGGATGCGGATGCCGAGACCTGGCGCGCCATCGAATCGGCGATCCGCCAGATGCGCCCGCCGCATCAGGGCTGAGCCCGCGCTGCGCTACAGAAGGTGCCCGGACTTCTCGGCCTTGGTCGCAAGGTAGCGGGCATTCTCGGCCGTGTGCCCGACCTTGAGCGGCACGCGGCCGACGACATCTATGCCGTTCGCGCGCATCATCTCGATCTTGGCGGGGTTGTTGGTCATCAGCCGGACGGCGGAAAAGCCCATCTCGCGCAGGATCGCCGCACCCAGACGGAAATCGCGCTCGTCATCCTCGAAGCCGAGCCGGTGGTTCGCCTCGACCGTGTCAAAGCCCTGATCCTGAAGCGAATAGGCGCGCATCTTGTTGGCAAGCCCGATGCCGCGCCCCTCCTGGTTCAGGTAGAGCAGCACGCCCGCCCCCTCGGCCCCCATCTGTGCCAGCGCGGCGTTCAGTTGCGCGCCGCAATCGCATTTCAGGCTGCCCAGCAGATCGCCGGTGAAACAGGCCGAATGCAGCCGCGCCAGCACCGGCGCACCGCGCGGGGGGGTGCCGATCTCGACCGCGTAATGTTCCTCGCTGCCATCGGCGGGGCGGAAGACATGCAGCCTTGTGGCCTTGGACACCGCCAGCGGCACGCGGGCCGAGACGACCTCGGCAAGATGCGTTTCGTCGGCCAGCGCCGCCGCGGCCTCGGCCAGACTGACAAGGGTCAGGCCCTGCGCCGAGGCCAGCCCTGCGGGATCGGCGATCCCGACCGCCAGAACGGCAGGCAGAAGACGCGCGGATTTCGCCAGCCCGATCGCCGCGCGATGGGCCGCCGCATCGCCGTCCCGCAGCGAGACGAACGGCCCGAGCAGCGGGTTCTGCAGATCGTCCGCCGGGTCGGCCACCGCCTGCACCCAGCCCGGTTCGACATCGGCGGGCAGGCGCAGCCGGGCGATGTCGCCATCATAGGGCCGCGCCTTGAGCGTTGCCGCCCGCCGCGCGGTGATCGCCAGCACCGCATCCCCCAGCCCGCGCAAGGCCGCCAGCCTTTCGGGCGTCAGCGTCTCGGCCGCGGCGATCACGAGCCCGCCCACCACCACCGGCACCCCCATGCGCAGATCGCCGCGGGCACGCGCGATGCGTTCGGTGCTGTCGGGGCCAAGCGGCATGGGCGATCCTTTCCTGCGCGTCTGTAGCGCCAAAGCCGACAGATATGAAACAAATCCCTTCCCCGCCACACGCTTGCGTGAGCACCCTGTTGCAAAACTTGTGACCGGGTGCCGGGCGCACATCTGGGCGGCAAGGCGACAGAGGAGGCAGAGACATGAGCAACCTGAAGAAAATCCTGTTGGTCGACGATGACGAGGACCTGCGCGAGGCGCTGAGCGAACAGCTGGTGATGACCGAGGATTTCGACGTGTTCGAGGCGGGCAGCGGTCACGAGGCGATGGAGAAGGCCAAGGCCGCGATCTACGACCTGGTGATCCTGGATGTCGGCCTGCCCGATACCGACGGGCGCGAATTGTGCCGTCTGATGCGCAAGCAGAACGTCAAATGCCCCATCATCATGCTGACGGGGCATGACAGCGATGCCGACACGATCCTGGGCCTCGATGCGGGGGCGAACGACTATGTGACCAAGCCGTTCAAGTTCCCCGTCCTGCTGGCGCGCATCCGCGCGCAGCTGCGCCAGCACGAGCAGTCCGAGGACGCGATCTTCCAGCTTGGTCCCTACACGTTCAAGCCGGCGATGAAGATGCTGATCACCGAGGACGAGCGCAAGATCCGGCTGACCGAGAAGGAGACCAACATCCTCAAGTTCCTGTATCGGGCCTCCGAAGGCGTGGTGGCGCGCGATGTGCTGCTGCACGAGGTCTGGGGCTACAATGCGGGTGTCACCACGCATACGCTTGAGACCCATATCTACCGGCTGCGCCAGAAGATCGAGCCCGATCCCTCGAACGCGCGGCTGCTGGTGACCGAGTCGGGGGGCTATAGGCTGGTCGCCTGAGCGGTGGCGAGGGGTTTCGGCTCGCGATGCGAGCCGACCGGGGGGGGGCGCTGCCCCCGGACCCCCGGGATATTTCCGGCCAGAAGAAGGGATGGGGCGGGGGCTGTGCCTTGAGGCTTGCGGGGCGGCGGCCTAGGGTGGCGCGGCTTGTAACGGGACAGAGAGAGACGCACGGATGCCCTTCACGCTGGCCACCTGGAACATCAACTCGATCCGGCTGCGCGAGGGGCTGGTGAAACGGCTGCTGACCGAAGAGGCGCCCGACATCCTTTGCCTGCAGGAGTGCAAGAGCCCGGTCGACAAGATGCCGCTGGCGACGTTCCGGGACCTGGGCTACGGCCATGTCGTGGCCCGCGGGCAGAAGGGCTATAACGGCGTCGCCATCCTGTCGAGACTGCCGCTGGAAGATGCGGGCGAGATGGATTTCGCGGGGCTCGGCCATGCCCGCCATGTGGCCGCGCGGCTGGAAGGCGGGGTCACGATCCACAATGTCTATGTGCCGGCGGGTGGCGATGTGCCGGACCGCGCGGTGAACGAGAAGTTCGGCCAGAAGCTCGACTATGTCGCGGAGATGCGCGACTGGTTCCGCGACAATCGGCCGGATCGTGCGATCCTGGTGGGCGACCTGAACATCGCGCCGCGCGAGGATGACGTCTGGTCGCACAGGCAGCTTCTGAAGGTGGTCAGCCACACGCCGGTCGAGGTCGACCATCTGGGCCAGGCGCAGGAGGCGGGCGGCTGGGTCGATGTCACCCGGGCCGATATTCCCGAGGGCAAGCTGTACTCCTGGTGGTCCTACCGCGCGCGCGACTGGGACGCCGCGGACAAGGGGCGCCGACTCGATCACATCTGGGCCTCGTCCGATATCGCCGGGGCGGCCCATTCCAGCCGCATCCTGCGCGCGGTGCGCGGCTGGGAGCAGCCGTCGGACCACGCGCCGGTGCTGGCCAGCTTCGATCTGTAGGAGTTCGCCCTTGGGTTTTTCCCCTAGACGCTCATATAAGGCGCGAAACCGATGAAACGCGGAGATGACGACATGCTTGAACTTGGCGGCAATGCGCGCGGTGCCGGGCCGCAGGACGACCTGATCAAGGACATCTCGGAAATGACCTTCCTGCAGGATGTCATCGAGGTGTCGCGCGAGGTGCCCGTCATCGTCGATTTCTGGGCGCCCTGGTGCGGTCCGTGCAAGACGCTGGGTCCCATGCTGGAAGCGGCGGTGACCGAGGCGGGCGGCAAGGTGCGCATGGTCAAGATGAATGTCGACGAGAACCAGCAGATCGCCGCCCAGCTGCGCATCCAGTCGATCCCGACGGTCTATGCCTTCTTTCAGGGTCAGCCGCTGGACGGGTTCCAGGGCGCGTTGCCGCAGTCCGAGATCCGGGCCTTCGTGCAGCGGGTCGCCGCGGTGGCGGGGGATGGGGGGCTGTCCGAGGCGGTGGAGGCGGCCGAGCTGATGCTGGCGGAGGGGGCGGTGGTGGATGCCGCGCAGACCTTTGCCGCCGTTCTCGGCGAGGATCCCGGGCACGCGGCGGCCTATGGCGGGCTGGTCCGGGCGCATCTGGCGCTGAAGGAGACAGAGCAGGCCGAAGCCCTGCTGGCCGCGGTTCCCCCCGAGATCGCCGGCAGCCCCGAGATCGAGGCGGCGCGCGCGCAGCTGGCGCTGGCCCGGCAGGCGGCCGAGGCAGGGCCGGTGGCCGATCTGCGCGCCGCGGTCGAGCATGACCCGGACGATCACCAGGCGCGGTTCGATCTGGCCAAGGCGCTGCATGCCGCGGGCGAGATCGAGGAAGCGGTCGACGAATTGCTGGAACTGTTCCGCCGTGACCGCGAGTGGAACGAGGGGGCGGCCAAGACCCAGCTTTTCATCATCTTCGACGCGCTGAAGCCGCAGGATCCGATTGTCCTCAGGGGACGGCGGAAACTGTCCTCGATGATATTTGCCTGACCGGTGTCGCGGCCTAGCTTGCAGGGTATGTTCTCCGCCGCCGATCTACCCGAAACGATCCCCGTCTTCCCGCTTCCCGGGGCGCTTCTGCTGCCCCGGGCACGGCTTCCCCTGCACATCTTCGAGCCGCGCTATCTGGCGATGCTGGACGACACGCTGAAGACGCCACACCGGCTGATCGGCATGATCCAGCCGCGCGAGGTGCCCGGCGGGGGCGAGCGCAGGCTGCATGCCATCGGCTGTGCGGGCCGTGTCACCGCGTTCTCGGAAACCGAGGACGGGCGCTACATGATCACGCTGTCGGGCATCTCGCGCTACCGGATCACGCGCGAGCAGCCGGGTTTTACCCCCTATCTGCGGGCGGATGTGTCCTGGGACGGGTTCGCGCGCGATCTTGGCCCGGGCGAGGACGATACCCGGTTCGACCGGGCGAAGTTCATGGATCTCCTGAAGCGTTTCTTCTCCAGCCGGGGCCTTGCCACCGACTGGGACAGTCTGAAGGAGGCCGAGGACGAACTGTTGATCAACTCGCTGTCGATGCTCTGTCCCTTTGCGCCCGAGGACAGGCAGGCCCTGCTCGAGGCGCCCTCGCTGACGACCCGGCGCGAGACGCTGGTCACCCTGATCGAATTCGCGCTGCGCAGCGGCACGGACGAGGAGACGATGCAATGACAGAGACGTTCCATGCCGACCGAAGGATGCTCGAGTCGCTGGTCTGTCCGGTGACGCATGCGCCGCTGGCCTATGATGCCGAGCGGCGGGAACTGGTGTCGCGGGCCGCGGGGCTGGCCTTTCCGATCCGGGGCGGCATCCCGATCATGCTGGTGGACGAGGCGCGCCGCCTGGATTGAGCGCGCCTGTCAGCGTCGACAGCGCGCCAGTTGCCCGCGATAGAGATCGGCGCGGTTCGACACCCGGTCGGCGACCTTGATAAGCCAAGGCTTGGCCATGTAGCTCTGCCTTGCAAACCCCGCCTGTCCCTCGTGATAGGCTAGGTACTGGTTGCGCGCGTCATGCAGCGGAATACCCAGCATGTCGCGGCTCCGGTTCATGTACCAGCCCATGAAATCGGTCGCGTCATTGATCCTGTCGCGCCTGGCCCCGCGCTTTCCGGTGGCGCGGACATAGTCGTCCCAGGTTCCGTCGATGGCCTGGGCATAGCCATAGGCCGAACTTTGTCGGCCCATCGGGATGATGCCCAGGACGTATTGGTGCGGCGTGCGGGCATCGCCCACGAACTTGCTTTCCTGGTGCATCACCGCCATCTGCACATGGACGGGAACGCCCCAGCGCCGTTCGGCGCGCTCCATCGCGCGGACATAGTTCGGACGCTCGCGGGCGATTCCGCACGCATTGTCCAGCTCGCGCGGGGGCGAATACCCACCGCCGCAGCCTGCAAGCGCAAGAATGACCACCACGAGAAGGACTCTGCTCATCTGCCCCGGCCTCGTTATCTTTATTGTTGCCGCCACCATAGGCGAAATCGCGCGGCGGGAAAACGCCCATCCGGCAGGTCCGGATCAGAAAAGCGCGAGGTGGCATCGGTTCGCGCGGTGCAGGGGGCACTGTGGGGCCGGGCATCACAATCTGTTTCCATGCGCCGCGTGCTGTCGCATGGACTCTGTCCGCGTTGCGGCAGTATTGTGGCCTCATGGGGGTTGGATGACGATGCGAACGACACGCGCGAAATACGGTCTTGGTCAGGTGGTGCGGCATCGCAAGCACCCCTTCCGCGGAGTCGTGTTCGATGTCGATGCGATGTTCTCGAACACCGAGGAATGGTATGACGCCATCCCCGAGGAAAGCCGGCCCGCGAAGGACCAGCCCTTCTACCACCTGCTGGCCGAGAACGACCACAGCTATTACGTCGCCTATGTGTCGGAGCAAAATCTGGTGCCCGACGACACCGGCGAGCCGATTGACCATCCCGACCTTGCCGATCTGTTCGGCGAGTTCGAGGATGGGCATTACCCGCTGCAATTCCAGCTGAACTGAGGATGCGCCGGGCCTAGTAGCCCAGCGCGCAGCCATCCTTGCGCGGGTCGGACGCGCCTTGCAGCACGCCCGCCGCCTCGTCGATCAGGATCGCCTGGGCGCCGCCGATCGGGACATCGGGGATCGCGACCTCGTGGCCCAGCGCGGCCAGTTCCGCCCGCACCGCGTCCGGATACCCCCGCTCGACCTGCATCTGGCCTGCATCGGTGAAACTGCGCGGCGCGTCGATGGCCTGCTGTGGGTGCATGCCGAAATCGACCACATTGGTCAGGAATCGCGCATGCCCGTTTGCCTGATAGGCCCCGCCCATCACGCCGAAGGGCATCAGCACGCGGCCGTTCCTTTTCAGCATCGCGGGGATGATCGTGTGCATCGGCCGCTTGCCGCCCGCGGCCTCGTTCGGGTGGCCCTCGGCCAGCGTGAAGCCCGCGCCGCGGTTCTGGAAATTGATGCCGAACTTGGCTGACGCCAGCCCCGAGCCGAAGGCGTGGAACACCGAATAGATCAGTGAGACCGCCATCCGGTCGCGGTCGACCACGGTCAGGTAGATCGTGTCCTTGTGCACCGATTCCGCCAGTGCCGCGGGGCTTTCCATCGCCCGGCCGGGGTCGATCAGCGCGGCCAGACCTGCGGCCGTGTCCGGCGCCAGCATGTGATCGAGACGGGTCATGTGCGCGGGGTCGGCGATGAAGCGGTTGCGCGCGTCATAGGCCAGTTTTGCCGCCTCGGCCTCGATATGGGCGCGTTGGGCGCCCAGCGGGTCCATCGCGGCCAGGTCGAAATGCGACAGGATGTTCGCCATCAGGATCGCGGTTGCGCCCTGCCCGTTCGGCGGATGCTCGACCAGTTCGATGCCCTTGTAGGTGCCGCTGACCGGATCTGTCCAGTCGCAGGCGGTGGCGGCGAAATCCTCCAGCGTATGCGTGCCGCCCAGCGCGCGGAGCGAGGCCACCATGTCCTCGGCCACCTCGCCCTCGTAATAGCCCGCGCGGCCCTCGGTGGCGACACGGCGCAGCACCTGGGCCTGCATCGGCGCGCGAAAGACCTGGCCGGGGCGCGGCGCTGCGCCGTCGATCAGGTAGAACCGGCGGGCGTCGCCCTGCAGGTTTCCTTGGGTGCAGCCCCAGTCCCAGGCGGTGCGGGGGGCGACGGGCACGCCCGCCTCTGCATAGTGGATCGCGGGGGCGAGGCTGGCGGCCATCCCGGCGCGGCCCCAGTCCGCGGACAGGCGGCAGAAGGCGTCGATGGCGCCCGGCACGGTGACCGCGTCGGCGGTGTGGGTCGGCATGGCGGCCAGCCCGCGGCCGCGCAACGCCGCGGCGTCCAGCCCCGCGGGCGCCCGGCCCGAGCCGTTCAGCGCAAGGATGCGGTCCTCGCCCGCCGGTTTCAGCAGCACGAAACAGTCGCCGCCGATCCCGGTCATGTGCGGTTCGCAGATGCCCAGCAGCACGGCCCCCGCGATGGCGGCATCCACCGCATTGCCACCCGATTCCAGCATCTGCACCGCCACCCGCGCCGCCAGCGGGTGCGATGTGGCGCAGAGTCCGTTCGTTGCGAAAACGGCCGACCGGCCTGGAAGCTGGTAATCGCGCATGCTCTCCTCCCTCGCCTTTGCCGGGACGTTAGGACGGGCAGGGGGGGGAAGCCAATGCGTTTTTCAAGGGCGAGAAGGGGCGTCCATCGCCATGCGCAGCCGATGCGGATTGCGATCCGCATCGAACGGTTCGGCGGGAACCCATGGCAGGCAGTCGCGCGGCGGTTCGGGGGTGGGCAGAGGATGCGACGCCCGGACAGGCGTCGGGCAGAGGCGTGATCGGGTCGCCCTGACCTTGCGGGCCGATCCCGGAGGGGCGGAGGGAGCCTCGCGGCCGGGGTGCCAGTGCGGCCCCGCGTTCACGCCTCGGCCAGCGGCACGAAGAAGCGCAGGCGGTTCTGTCCGTTCTCGCGGATATAGGACAGGTCCCGGGCCAGCGCACGGATCAGGAACCAGCCGAACCCGCCCTCGGGCGGGCCGTCCCCGGAGCCCTCATAGGCAGGCAGCGCGCCGCCGGGCAGAACGCCGGCGGGCATCGGGTCACCATAGTCGCGCAGGTCGACCTTCAGCCGCGTGCCGCAATGCACAAGGCGCAGTTCGATCGGGCCGTTGCCGCCGTGACGGTAGGCATGTTCGACCACGTTGTTCAGCGCTTCCGCCAGGACCGTCTCGGCCATGCCGAGCAGGTCGGGACCAGGGCCTGCCGGGGCGAAGCGTGTCCGCATCTCGGCCAGGGCGCAGCGAACTCCCATGGGCGTGGCCTCCACCACGATCAACGCGGCCTCCGCCTCGCAACAACTGGCGTCCCGGGCGTCGTCGGATGGGGCGATCCCACCCCGCATCCCGTCCGGCAGGGTCATGCGATCGACCGCTTGTCCGCAAAGGCCGCCTCGGTGTCGGGATGGATGGTGAAGACCCGGTCCATCCGCGTCAGGCGGAACACCTTTTCGACATTGGGGGTCAGGTTGCAAAGTTCCAGCGTGCGGCCCGGCCCGAGCAGTTTCATCACGGCCACGACCGCGCCAAGGCCGCTGCTGTCGAGGAAATCGACCGCGCCCAGATCCAGCACGACGCGCGCCGGGCCGTCTGCCGCCACTTCGCGCATGCGGTCCTTGAACCGGATCGCCACCGCCGAGTCGATGCGCGGTTCAGCGACGGTCACATGCAGCGCGTCGTCACGGGTTTCGGTGTGCAGTTCCATGCGGACTCTCCTGTGATCCGGTGTTGAGGCTAGACGCCAATCGTTACCATTCTGTAAGTGATGGTCGTCAAATGCGGGAGGACGGCATGAACGAGGTTGTGATCTGCGGAGCGGCGCGCACGCCCATGGGCGGCTTTCAGGGCGTGTTCGCCGACGTCGATGCGCCCACGCTGGGCGGTGCCGCGATTCGTGCGGCGATGGCGGGCGCAGGCGTCGGGACGGTCGATGAATTGCTGATGGGCTGCGTGTTGCCTGCGGGCCAGGGGCAGGCCCCCGCGCGGCAGGCGGGGTTCAAGGCGGGGCTGGGCGAGGATGTGCCCGCGACCACGCTGAACAAGATGTGCGGCTCGGGGATGAAGGCCGCGATGATCGCGCATGACCAGCTGGCGCTGGGCGCCGCCGCGGTGATCTGCGCCGGTGGCATGGAAAGCATGACCAACGCCCCCTACCTGTTGCCCGCGATGCGCGGCGGCGCGCGGATCGGCCATGGTCAGGTGATCGACCACATGTTCCTCGACGGGCTGGAAGACGCCTATGACAAGGGTCGCCTGATGGGCACCTTTGCCGAGGATTGCGCCGGGCATTTCCAGTTCACGCGCGAGGCGCAGGACGAATATGCGCTGGGCTCGCTGTCCAATGCGCTGGCGGCGCAGAAATCCGGGGCCTTCGAGGGCGAGATCGTGCCCGTTACCGTGGCCTCGCGCAGGGGCGAGACGGTGGTGGCCGAGGACGAACAGCCCGCCAATGCACGGCCCGAGAAGATCCCGCAGTTGAAACCCGCCTTCCGCAAGGACGGCACGGTGACGGCGGCCAATTCCTCGTCGATCTCGGACGGGGCGGCGGCGCTGATCCTGGCGACCCGCGCCGAGGCCGAGGCGCGCGGCCTGCCGATCCGCGCCCGCATCCTGGGCCATGCAAGCCACGCGCAGGCCCCGGGCTGGTTCACGACCGCGCCGGTTCCGGCCGCGCAGAAGCTGCTGGCGCGGATCGGCTGGACCAGGGACGATGTCGATCTGTGGGAGGTGAACGAGGCTTTCGCCGTGGTGCCCATGGCCTTCATGCACGAGATGGGGCTGCCGCGCGAGCGGGTGAACGTGAATGGCGGCGCCTGTGCGCTGGGCCACCCGATCGGTGCCTCTGGCACGCGGATCATCGTCACGCTGCTGAACGCGCTGGAAAAGCGCGGGTTGAAACGCGGCGTCGCGGCGATCTGCATCGGCGGCGGCGAGGGCACCGCCATCGCCATCGAGCGGCCCTGAGCCAAGCGGGCCGCCCTGCACCGGCAAGGCGGCCCGGTCCTAGTCCTGAAAACGCCAGCCCGACCGGCGCGGCACCCGGACGGCCAGCATCGGCTTCAGAAGCGGGCTGGCGAAGCGGTCCAGATCCAGCGCCTCGTGCACGCCCACCATTTCCTCGCCGAAGACCCGGGTGCGCACCGCCGAGCGGCAATAGAACGGTGCGTCCAGCATGTCGTGGACCTGTTGCGGCACATAGCCCGGGTCGGCGCGCGTCTCGCGCCGGACCAGCCATTTCGACCGGGCGAACCGCGTGCGCGGCGGCGCGTCGATCACCTCGGCCGAGCCATCCGCGCCGAAATGCAGCCCCACCGCCAGTTCGGACCCGTCCCGCACGCTGGCATCGTAGAAGCAGTAGGCGCCGTTGTCGCGCGTCGGGAACCGGCCCCAGGTCCAGTAGCTGAAATCGTCCTCCAGCGCGTGGATGCCGAAATTCGCATCGAAATAGCCATGCCCCGTCCATTGCCAGCCGGGCTGGTTCAGGTCCACCTCGATCTCGGACGAGGGCGCGAAGGGCCGCCAGACATGGCTTCCGTCCTGCTTCAGCGGCAACTCGACCGAGGTGATCGCGGACGGCGTCACCCTGACCCGCCCCTTCAGCCGCTGCATCCTTGGCCAGGCAACCTCGTCGATGTCGATCAGCAACTGGCTGCCGGTCCAGGTCAGTTTCGACGGTCCCACCTCGAACCTGTTGCGCGACTGGCGCAGGGCGGCCTGTCCGCGGTCGGTCATCGTCCAGCGCCCGCCGCGGCCATAGGTGGCGACGTTGATGCAGCAATGGTTTTCAGGGTTCTTCCGGCCCGACCAGCGATACCAGGGCGAGAACACCGAGCCGATGAACGAGATGATGGAAATCTGCTGTTCGCCGTCATGGCTGATGCCGTCGACATACCACCAGGCATAGCCGTCGGGCGGTACCTCTAGGTCGAAGCAAGGTCCGTCAAGATCGCCGCGGCCGCGTGCCGGCCGGAGAGGGTTGCCATGGGGATGCCCGCCCCCGGATGCGCGCCCCCCCCCGCCAGATAAAGCCCCGCCACCTTCGTCCGGGCCGTGGGCTTCTTCAACGAGGCTGTCAGGCCGTGCGGGCTCCGCCCGTATAGGGAACCTTCCGAGGCGGGGAACAGCTTCGCGAACTGCCTGGGCGTCGTCAGCCAGTCCGTCCCCGGCGTCGGATCGAAGGCCAGCCCGAACCGGGCCAGCGTCTCGAAGGTGCGTGTCCGGCACGTCTCTTTCTCCTCGTCTGTCGGATCGGCCCCGTCCGCCTGGGGCGGGCCGTTCATGATGATCTCGAACCGTTCCAGCCCCTGCGGAGAGGCGCCGGTGCCCCGGTCCTGCGCGCAGATATAGAGCGTGCCGTCCTCGGGCATATGGCCCTTTGCGATCGGATCGAATTCGGTATGCGGATCGGTGCAGAAAAAGACGTTGTGGTGGACAAGCTCCGGCCCTTTCGGGATGGCGGCATAGGACCAGACATAGGCCGACAGGCTGCGCGGATGGGTGGCCGCGCGCGGCAGGGTGTCGCGCAGGCCCTCGCCCAGCAGCCCCGCCCCCAGCGCGGCCGGATCGCCGTTGAAGACGACGATATCGGCGGGCAGGCGGGTGCCATCCTCCAGGTGCACGGCCGCGACGCGGCCCGCGCGCGTCTCGATCTGTGCGGCCCCGGTGCCGAAGGTGAAGGCGGCGCCCTGCGTGCGGGCCAGCCGTTCCAGCCCGTGGGCCAGCCGTTTCATGCCGCCCTCGACCCGCCAGACGCCCTGCGCCTCGGCATGCCAGATCAGCCCCAGGATCGCGGGCGAACGGAAGGGCGAGCCGCCGACATAGGTGGCATAGCGCCCGAAGAGCTGCGCGAGCCGGGGATCGGTGAACCGCGCGCCCAGCGTTTTCGCCAGCGTCCTGTGCGGCGCCATGTCGAGGATCAGCCTGGGATGGATCAGCACATGCCGCGTCAGAGCGCCCTGCGAGGGCGTGCCCGCCAGCATCATCGGCCCCTCGAACGCCTGATAGAGCCGCTTTGCCCGGGCGCAGAAGGCGCGGAACTCGCGTTCCGCCTGCGCCCCGGCAAAGGCGCCCACGGCGTCCGCGCTGGCCGCTTCGTCGGCGAAGAGGTCCAGCGTTCCGCCATCGGGCCACCAGTGCCGCGCCAGAACCTCTTCGCGGTGCAGCGTCACATAGTCGGACAGCCGCGCGCCGGTACTGTCGAAAAGCTCTTCGAAGACGGGGCGCAGGGTCATCACCGTGGGCCCCGCATCGACCGGCCCGGCCTCGGTCGCCATCGTGCGCATCTTGCCGCCCGGCCCGGGCGCGCGGTCCACGACATGCACCTTCAGCCCCGCATGGGCCAGCCGGATCGCCGCCGAAAGCCCCCCCATCCCGGCGCCGATGACGACGATTTCCTCAGCCCTTGCGGCCATCTTGATCCACCTCAAGGAATGTTGACTCGAAACCTTAGACTGTCCATCCTGATTTACAATCGTGAATGTCTCGCTGGCCTGACACATCGGGAATGTGCGGCGGGCCGGACCAGAACGGGGAGCCAACATGGACCTTTCGGGCCGCATCGAATCCGCCATCAGCCGTGCGATCGCAGAGGGACAGGCCGGGGCCGCCCCGCCGAAACTCGCCTCGGCGCTGGAATACGCGATGTCTCCGGGCGGTGCGCGCATCCGTCCCAGGATCTGCCTGAATGTCGCGCTGGCCTGCGGCGACGGCAAGCCGGAACTGGCCGATGCCGCCGCGGTGGCGATCGAGCTGATCCATTCCGCCAGCCTTGTGCATGACGACATGCCCTGTTTCGACAATGCCGATATCCGCCGCGGCAAGCCCGCTTTGCACAAGGCCTATGGCGAGCCGCTGGCGCTGTTGACCGGCGACAGCCTGATCGTCGCGGGGTTCGAGGTGCTGGCGCGTGCGGCGCATCACGACTGCCAGCGCGCAGTGGAACTGATCCGCATCCTCGGCGTGCGCACCGGCATGCCCTATGGCATCTGCGCGGGGCAGGGCTGGGAGAGCGAGGACAAGATCGACCTGTCCGCCTATCACCGCGCCAAGACCGGCGCGTTGTTCATCGCGGCGACCTCGATGGGCGCCGTTGCGGCCGGCCATGAGGCCGAGCCGTGGGAGGAACTGGGCGACCGCATCGGCGAGGCGTTCCAGGTCGCCGATGACCTGAAGGACGCGCTGCTTGACGCCGAGACGATGGGCAAGCCCGCTGGTCAGGACGCCGCCAATGGTCGGCCGAGCGCCGTGGCCGAACTGGGCGTCGATGGCGCCGTGCAGCGGTTCAAGGACATCCTGTCGGGCGCCATCGCCTCGATCCCGTCCTGCCCGGGCGAGGCGCAGCTGGCCCAGATGGTCCGCGTCATGGCCGAACGGCTGATCCCCGAGCCCTCGCGCCAGGCCGCCGAATGACTGACGCCTCTCGCGGGTTCGGCTGGCGCCGCTGGCGCAACCGCAAGATCGCCTCGCGCGGGTTCCAGTCCTGGGCCAGCCGCTTTCCCCTGACCCGCGGGCATGCGCGGCGCGAGGGCGAGCGGCTGTTCGACCTGGTTTCGGGCTTCGTCTACAGCCAGGTGCTTTATGCTGTGGTCGAACTGGACCTGCTGGAGGCCACGTTCGACGCGCCGCAAACCGTTGCCGCGCTGGCCGACCGCAGCCGCATCCCCGAGGACCGGATGGAGGCGCTGTGCCAGGCCGCAACCGCGCTGGGCCTGTTCGACAGGGTGGAGGGCGGCTATCAGCTTTCCGCGCTGGGCGCGGCGCTGGTCGGGGCGCCCGGCGTGATCGGCATGATCCGCCACCATGATGTCTTCTATCGTGACCTCGAGGATCCGGTCGCGCTGCTGCGTGGTGCGCGCGAGACCGAGCTTGCCCGCTTCTGGCCCTATGTCTTCGGCGCGGGCGCGGCCGAAAACCCGGAGGTGGCGCAACGCTACTCGCAACTGATGGCCGACAGCCAGGCGCTGGTGGCCGAGGAAACGCTGCGCACGATCCCGTTTGAGGGCATCACGCATCTTCTGGACGTGGGCGGCGGCACCGGCGCGTTTCTGGCGGCCATCGGTGCGGCCAATCCGGGCCTGAAGATGACGCTGTTCGACCTGCCCGCCGTGGTGCCCGCCGCCGAGGCGCGGTTTCGCGCGGCGGGCATGGCGGATCGCGTCACCGTCACTGGGGGCAGCTTCCGCGACGATCCGCTGCCCGCGGGGGCGGATGCGATCTCGCTGATCCGGGTCTGTTATGACCATGCGGACGAAACGGTGCGCGCATTGATGGCGAAAATCTTTGCGGCGCTGCCGCCCGGCGGACGGTTCATCGTGTCCGAGCCGATGGCGGGCGGCGCGCGCCCGGACCGGGCGGGGGATGCCTATTTCGCCTTTTACTGCATGGCGATGCAGACCGGAAAGGCGCGGTCGCAGGCGCGGATCGCGGAGCTGATGCGCGAGGCCGGATTCGAGCGGATCGAAACCCCCCGCCCCCGGCGCGCCTTTGTCACGTCGGTCGTGACCGGGTGTAAGCCTGGGGCGACATAATGGTCGCGCCGACCTGTCTAATAAAGTTGACACTTGGGGCTGTCCAAGTAAACTGACAAAAACCGATCACCGATGTGTGAGTCCCGAGTCACTCGGGGGAGAAGCGGGAAGGGAGTTGCCCATGGAAACCACAGCCGTCATCCTTCGGGGCCCCAAGGAGCTTGGGCTCGGCAGGCTGGCGCTGACGGAGCCGGGGCCGCGCGATCTGGTCGTGCAGATCTCGCATTCCGGCATCTCCACCGGCACCGAAAAGTTGTTCTATACCGGCGAGATGCCGCCCTTCCCCGGCATGGGCTATCCGCTGGTGCCCGGCTACGAGGCCGCGGGCGAGGTGGTCGAGGCCGGGTCCGACACGAATTTCAAGGTGGGCGAGCGCGTCTTCGTGCCCGGTGCCAACTGCTATGACGGGGCGTTCGGCCTGTTCGGCGGCTCCGCCCGGCGGCTGGTGACCGATGCCAGCCGCGTGACCCGCATCGACCCTGGCCTTGGTGCCGAGGGGGCGTTGCTGGCGCTGGCCGCGACGGCGCGGCACGCGCTGGCGGGCGTCGACAAGAAGATGCCGGAACTCATCGTGGGCCACGGCGTTCTGGGCCGCCTTCTGGCGCGGCTGACCATCGCCGCCGGTGCCCCCGCCCCGACCGTGTGGGAGATCAACCCCGCCCGGGCCGGTGGCGCCGAAGGCTACGAAGTGCTGCACCCCGACGAGGACCCGCGCCGCGACTACCGCACGATCTACGACGCCTCGGGCGTCGGCAGCCTGCTTGACAGCCTCATCACCCGCATCGCCAAGGGCGGCGAGGTGGTGCTGGCCGGGTTCTATACCCAACCTCTGTCCTTCGCCTTCCCGCCCGCCTTCATGAAGGAGGCCCGGCTGCGCATCGCCGCCGAGTGGGAGCGCGACGACCTGATTGCAACGCGCCAGCTTGTGGAAGCCGGGGCGTTGTCGCTGGGGGGTCTGATTACCCACAGCGTTCCCGCGGAAAAGGCCGCAGAAGCCTATGAAACCGCATTCAACGATCCTGCCTGTCTGAAAATGATCCTGAACTGGGGAGCCGAACATGACGCTTGATGTCCCGAATATCAAAGACATCGACCAGCGGTTGAGGGACGAGGCGAACGAGCCTCTGGATGACATCCCCCTGACCGAGCCGACCAAGAAGACCCAGATCATCGCGATCTACGGCAAGGGCGGCATCGGCAAGTCGTTCACGCTGGCCAACCTGTCCAACATGATGGCCGAACAGGGCAAGCGCGTGCTCCTGATCGGCTGCGACCCGAAATCGGACACGACCAGCCTGCTGTTCGGCGGCAAGGCCTGCCCGACGATCATCGAGACCTCGACCAGGAAGAAGCTCGCTGGCGAAGAGGTGCAGATCGGCGATGTCTGCTTCAAGCGGAACGGCGTCTTCGCGATGGAACTCGGCGGCCCCGAGGTCGGCCGCGGCTGCGGCGGGCGCGGCATCATCCACGGCTTCGAACTGCTGGAAAAGCTGGGCTTCCACGACTGGGATTTCGACTATGTCCTGCTCGACTTCCTGGGCGACGTGGTCTGCGGCGGCTTCGGCCTGCCCATCGCCCGCGACATGGCGCAGAAGGTGATCCTGGTGGGCAGCAACGACCTGCAATCGCTCTATGTGGCCAACAATGTCTGCTCGGCGGTGGAATATTTCCGCAAGCTCGGCGGCAATGTCGGCGTCGCGGGGCTGGTCATCAACAAGGATGATGGCACCGGCGAGGCGCAGGCTTTCGCCAAGGCGGTGAACATCCCCGTGCTGGCCGCGATCCCGCAGGACGAGGAGCTACGCCGGAAATCGGCCAATTACCAGATCGTCGGCACCAATGCCGGGCCCTGGGGCGAGCTGTTCGGCGCGCTGGCCGAAGCCGTGGCAGAGGCCCCGCCGATCCGGCCCGCGCCGCTGGACCAGGACGGCCTGCTGGGCCTGTTCAGCCCCGAGGAAACCGGCGCCGGGTTCGAACTGATGCCCGCGACCGACGCGGACATGCGCGGCAAGAACGCCAAGCCCAAGAAATCCCTCGAGGTGGTCTACGACGATGTTTGACCTCGACGAACTCTCCCGCTGGGACGCGGCGCTGAAGGCGCTCTCCCATCACGAGAAACCGGAACCTGACGCGCATCGCAAGGCGGCCGACCGCGAACCGGCCCCCATGCGCGAGATGGAGGACGCATGACCGAAGAGGTCACATATGACACCGCCCACAGGGCGCAGGTGATCGAAGGCACGCCAAGGGGGCAGGGAAACGCCCCCCAGGCGGTCGATCCGGCGCTGGGCGACGGCATGGGCTGCCATGCCGGAGCGGGCGAGATGGAAACGGCAGCCCGCAGCGCGGGCAAGTCCGAGATTCTCGACCAGTATGCCAAGGATTATCCGCAAGGCCCGCATGACAAGCCGCAAAGCATGTGCCCGGCCTTCGGCTCGCTCCGCGTGGGCCTCCGGATGCGGCGCGTGGCGACGGTGCTGTCGGGGTCGGCCTGCTGCGTCTATGGCCTGACCTTCGTCAGCCATTTCTACGGCGCGCGGCGGTCGGTGGGCTACGTCCCGTTCAGTTCCGAAACGCTGGTCACCGGCAAGCTGTTCGAGGATATCCGCGAGGCGGTGCACGAACTGGCCGATCCCGACCGCTATGACGCCATCGTGGTTACGAACCTGTGCGTTCCCACCGCCTCGGGCGTGCCGCTGCGGCTGCTGCCGGACGAGATCAACGGCGTGCGGATCGTGGGCATCGACGTGCCGGGTTTCGGCGTGCCGACCCATGCCGAGGCCAAGGACGTGCTGGCGGGCGCGATGCTGAACTATGCCCGCAAGGAGATCATGGCAGGCCCCGTCGCCGCGCCCGAGGGCGGGCTGTCCGACCGGCCGACCGTGACGCTTCTGGGCGAGATGTTCCCGGCCGATCCCATCGTGATCGGCAAGCTGCTCGACCCGCTGGGGCTGGCCTGCGGCCCCGTCGTGCCCTGCCGCGAATGGCGCGAGCTTTACGCAGCGCTGGATTGCGGCGCCGTGGCGGCGATCCATCCGTTCTACACCGCGGCCATGCGTGAATTCGACGCGGCCGGCCGGCCCATCGTCGGCTCGGCCCCGGTGGGACATGATGGCACAGCCGCTTGGCTTGCCAATATCGGCGATGCCTTCGGCCTGCCTGCCGACAAGGTCGCGGCGGCGCAGAACATGTTCCTGCCCGCCATCAAGGGCGCGCTGGCCGGGGCGCCGATCAACGGCACGATCACGCTGTCGGGCTATGAGGGATCGGAACTGCTGGTGGCCCGTCTGCTGATCGAGTCCGGTGCAAATATTCCTTATGTCGGAACGGCTTGTGCGAAGACGAAGCAATCCGAAGCCGATCGCGACTGGCTGGAATCCAAGGGCGTCAAGGTCAAGTTCCGCGCCTCGCTCGAGGATGATTGCGCCGCGATGGAGGCGATCCGGCCCGATCTTGCCATCGGCACCACGCCGGTCGTGCAGAAGGCCAAGGAACTGGCGATCCCGGGCCTCTACTTCACCAACCTGATTTCGGCTCGTCCGCTGATGGGACCGGCCGGGGCGGGGTCGCTCGCGCAGGTGGTGAACTCGGCGATTGCGAACAAGGGCCGCATGGCGTCGATGCGCGAATTCTTCGAAGGTGTCGGAGAGGGCGATACCGCGGGCGTGTGGGAGGGGAATCCGAATCTCCACCCCGAGTTCCGGGAAGCCCACCAGAAGAAACTCGACAAGAAGCGTCGCGCCGAGAAGGCGGAGGAAATGATCTGATGCTGGTTCAGGATCACGACAGAGCCGGAGGGTACTGGGGGGCCGTTTACGCCTTCTGTGCCGTCAAGGGCCTGCAGGTGGTCATCGACGGCCCTGTGGGCTGCGAGAACCTGCCGGTCACCTCTGTGCTGCACTACACCGACGCGCTGCCCCCGCACGAGTTGCCCATCGTCGTCACCGGCCTGGGCGAGGAAGAACTGGGCCGCGATGGCACGGAGGGCGCGATGAAGCGCGCCTGGAAGACGCTGGACCCGGCGCTGCCCGCGGTCGTCGTCACCGGTTCGATCGCCGAGATGATCGGCGGCGGCGTGACGCCCATGGGCACCAACATCCAGCGCTTCCTGCCGCGCACCATCGACGAGGATCAATGGGAAGCCGCCGACCGGGCGATGACCTGGATCTTCACCGAGTTCGGTATGACCAAGGGTCGGATGCCCCCCGAGAAGAAGCGCGAAGAAGGCGCGAAGCCGCGGGTCAACATCCTTGGGCCGATGTATGGCGTGTTCAACATGCCCTCCGACCTGGCCGAGATCCGGCGCCTGGTCGAAGGCATTGGCGCCGAGGTCAACATGGTGATGCCGCTGGGTGCCCATCTGGCCGAGATGCGCAACCTGGTGAATGCCGACGTCAACATCGTGATGTATCGCGAGTTCGGGCGCGGCCTGGCCGAGGTTCTGGGCAAGCCTTACCTTCAGGCGCCCATCGGCGTCGACTCGACGACGAAATTCCTGCGCAAGCTGGGCGAGATGCTGGGCCTTGACCCCGAGCCCTTCATCGCGCGCGAGAAGCATTCGACGATCAAGCCGGTCTGGGATCTTTGGCGGTCGGTGACGCAGGATTTCTTTGCCACGGCCAGCTTTGCCATCGTCGCGAACGAGACCTATGCCCGCGGCGTGCGCCACTTCATGGAAAGCGATCTGGGTTTTCCCTGCGCCTTTGCGGTGGCCCGCCAGCGCGGCGCCAAGACCGACAACGAACAGGTCCGTGCGCTGATGGCGCAGAAGCGGCCGCTGGTCGTGATGGGCTCGATCAACGAGAAGATCTATCTGGCCGAGCTGTCGGCCGGGCATGGGCCGAAGCCGGCCTTCATCCCGGCGGGCTTCCCGGGTGCGGCGATCCGGCGCGCGACGGGGACGCCCTTCATGGGTTATGCCGGTGCGACCTATCTGCTTCAGGAAGTGTGCAACGCTCTGTTCGACGCACTCTTCCACATTCTGCCGCTGGGCGCCGAGATGGACTCGGCCGCAGCGACGCCTACCCGGCTTCGCCGCGACTTTCCCTGGGACGAGGACGCTCAGGCGCTTCTCGACAGGATCGTGGCGGAACACCCGGTTCTCACTCGCATCTCCGCAGCGAAATCCCTGCGCGACGCGGCCGAGAAGGCTGCGCTCGAACAGGGTGCCGAGCGGGTGGTGCGGGAAACGGTCGAGGCGCTTGCGCCTGCCGGTTTCGAACGACTTGAAAAGGGAGACAGCAGATGACCGACCAGACTTCCGACGTCCATGTCGCACGCGCGCACCGGCCGCCGAAAGCGGAATTCGCCGTCTACTTCACGATCATCTTCCTCGCAGCGCTGCCGCTGGCCTTCATTGCCACGCTGCTGTCGGTGCTGCGCAACGGTGATCTGAACACAAAGGGCCCGATCGCCCGCGCCTGGAGCCAGGCGCGGATCATCACGCCCATGATCTTTTCCGCCTGAGCGATCAGGCGCAAACCCGAATTCGTCCATCCCCCCCGGGTGGGCGAGTAGCTGGCAGGGCATGACGCTCTGCTGGAACCCGGCCGCCGGGACGCGCGGCATCAGTCTGACGATCCGGAGGAAAGTTTATGGCTGAATCTGACCTGTCGTTCTCGGGTCTGACCGATGAGCAGGCGCAGGAAGTGCATGCTGTCTACATGAGCGGGCTTTGGCTGTTCTCGGCTGTTGCCGTTTTCGCTCACCTGGCAGTGTACATCTGGCGTCCGTGGCTCTGAGAGAGGGACCTGAAAAATGGCCAAGTTCTATAAAGTCTGGATGATTTTCGACCCCCGTCGCGTGCTTGTCGCGCAGGGCGTCTTCCTCTTCCTGGTTGCGGTGATGATTCACCTCTTCGTTCTCAGCAACCCCTACTTCAACTGGCTGAACGTCGCCGCCGAGAAGGCCGCTGGCGCGTAAGCCGCCCGGCCTTCCGGTGGACAGCACTGGAAGTGACATCAGCGCCGCGGGCGGGAGCCCCGATCTCCCGCCCGCGGCGACCTCGAAGAACAAGGACGGCTGAGGCCCCTCACGGACACGGCCGCCATTTGCGGAGACAGACGATGGCACTGCTCAGTTTTGAGAGAAAGTATCGCGTCCGTGGAGGGACGCTCATCGGTGGCGATCTGTTCGACTTTTGGGTGGGGCCTTTCTACGTAGGCTTCTTCGGAGTGACGACCGCCTTTTTCGCCACCCTTGGGACCGCGCTGATCTTCTACAGCGCGTCCCTGCAAGGAACCTTCAACCCGTTCACGATCCACGTTGCGCCGCCTGACCTTTCGCATGGTCTGGGCATCGCGCCGCTGGCCGAGGGCGGGCTTTGGCAATTCATCACCGTATGCGCCATCGGCGCGTTCGTCAGCTGGGCGCTCAGGGAAGTCGAAATCTGCCGCAAACTCGGAATGGGCTACCACGTTCCGATCGCGTTCAGCGTTGCGATCCTGGCCTATGTTACCCTCGTTGTGTTCCGCCCGTTGCTTCTGGGCGCCTGGGGTCATGGCTTCCCCTACGGTATCTTCAGCCACCTCGACTGGGTGTCGAATACCGGCTACGCCTACCTGCACTTCCACTACAACCCGTTCCACATGCTCGGCGTGTCGCTGTTCTTCGCCACCTGTCTGGCGCTGGCTCTGCATGGCGGTCTGATCCTGTCGGCCTGCAACCCGGAAAAGGGCGAAGAAGCCAAGACCCCCGACCACGAAGACACGTTCTTCCGTGACCTCATCGGTTACTCGGTCGGGACGCTCGGGATTCACCGGCTTGGCTGGCTGCTGGCGATCAACGCGGTCTTCTTCTCGGCCGTCTGCATCATCATCTCCGGTCCGCTCTGGACCGAAGGCTGGCCCGAGTGGTGGACCTGGTGGAGCAACATGCCGATCTGGCCCGATATCGAGGCCGCCGGCGCAGGCCAAGGAGTTATGTAACCATGGCTGAGTATCAGAACATCTTCACCCAGGTCCAGGTTGCCGGCTCCGGTGACTGGGGCATGGACAACGAGAACAACATGATGGAGGAGCGGGTCGGCGGCGTCGGCAACTTCCCGATCCTCGGCTGGTTCGGCAACGCACAGCTCGGCCCGATCTATCTGGGTTATGCAGGTGTGATCTCGATCTTCGCCGGCTTCACCGCCTTCTTCATCATCGGGTTCAACATGCTGGCGCAGGTCGATTACTCGATCGTCCAGTTCCTGCGTCAGGGCTTCTGGCTGGCGCTGGAACCGCCCAGCCCGGAATACGGCCTGCGCATTCCGCCGCTCAGCGATGGCGGCTGGTACATGATCGCCAGCTTCTTCCTGCTGATCTCGGTCTGGGCCTGGTGGTGGCGCACCTATGCGCTGGCTGCCGAGCACAAGATGGGCAAGCATATTGCCTGGGCGTTCCTGGCCGCGATCTGGCTGTTCATGGTGCTGGGCTTCTTCCGCCCGATCCTGATGGGCAGCTGGTCGGAGATGGTGCCCTATGGCATCTTCCCGCACCTCGACTGGACCACGGCCTTCTCGATCCGCTACGGCAACCTTTACTACAACCCCTTCCACGCGCTTTCGATCGCGTTCCTCTATGGCTCTGCCCTGCTCTTCGCGATGCATGGCGGCACCATTCTCGCCGTGACCCGCTTCGGCGGCGACCGCGAACTGGAGCAGATCTACGACCGCGGCACCGCGGCCGAACGCGCGGCGCTGTTCTGGCGCTGGACCATGGGCTTCAACGCCACGATGGAAGGTATCCACCGCTGGGCCTGGTGGTTTGCGGTTCTCACCCCGATCACGGGCGGGATCGGCATCCTGCTGACCGGCACGGTTGTCGACAACTGGTTCATCTGGGCTCAGGAGCACAACTTCGCTCCGGAATACATGGAGCCCTATGGCTACGAAGCCTATACCGGGCGGACAGGAGGCTGACATGTTGAAACTCCCGAAATGGTTCTTCAAGTGGAGTGAAGACAACCCCACCGATCTGATCGGGCCCGGTATCCTTGCAGGGGTCGTGGGCGGGGCGGCGGCGATCACCGCGATCATCGTGGCCTTCGACAACCCCTACAAGACAGTCGACTACCAGACCGGCCCGCGCGGTATCGGCATGGACGTGTCCAAGTTCGTGAAGGACAACCCGCAATACGATCCCTACGAGGAAACGTATGAGGCGTTCGCACGGCCCGAGGCTCAGGAAGGCGAGCCGACGGCGGCCGAGGCGTATGGCGAAACCGTCATCGCCTTCGGCGACCTGCCGCAAAGCAGCTTTGACCGGCTGCAGGAGGCGATGAGCGCCTGGGTTGGCGCGCCCGTGGTTCTGTATGACAATGGCGAGGTCGACGAGACCACGCTGGCGATCACGCAAAGCTGCGTCGAGGCCACCCAGTATCTCAACACCGACTGGGATACCCACAACCTGGCGTCCGACGGCAAGGGGGTGAACTGCTACACCTGCCACCGTGGACAGCCGACGCCTCCGGGATCGTGGCTCAAGGCCGGCGTGGTCAACTCGGCCGCGTCGGGCTGGGCGGGGATCCAGAACCGGCTGCTGACCTATGAGCGTGCCGGGACGACCGCCTTCGTCCACAAATACACCCAGAGCGAGTTCACCTCGCTTCCGGTGGATGCGGTCGAGAAGTTCCTGCTGGACGGCGAGAACATCAAGGTCCACGACCTTGAAAGCCGCGTCGCCCAGCAGCCGGGCGATCCGACCTGGCAGGATGCCGAGCGCACCTTCTCGCTGATGAACCATCAGTCGAACGCGCTCGATGTCGGCTGCGTCTTCTGCCACAACACGCGCGCCTTCTACGACGCGACCCAGGTCACCCCGGCCTGGTCGATCACGACGCTGGCGCAGCAGATGACGATCGACATTAACCAGAACATCTACGAGCCCCGCTCGGAGATTCTGGGTCGCGAGTCCGCCAAGGTGAACTGCATGACCTGCCATATGGAGGTGATCAGCCCGCTGAACGGCCGCGACATGGTTGCCGAGTGGCCGGAACTGGCCAGCCCGGTGCAGTGACGTGAATTCCGGCCGGGCGGCGCGCATCGCAAGCCGCCCGGCCGAACGCGATCGGGTCCCTTGCGGGGCCCGGTATTCGGGGCCTCCACACCCCGGTTCCCTTCCTGTCAGACACAGGACACTGGCGCCGTGTGGAGACGTGTCCACACGGCGCTTTTTTATGAAGAGAAACGCGCGGGAGAAGACCAATGACCAAGCCCCCGACCCCGATGCTGGACCGCGTTGCCGGTCCGGCCGACCTGAAGGGCATGAGCCAGGCCGACCTGACCCAATTGGCGCGGGACGTCCGGCAAGAGGTGATTTCCGTGGTCGCGCAGACCGGCGGCCATCTGGGCTCGTCGCTGGGCGTCGTGGAACTGACCGTGGCGCTGCATGCGGTCTTCAACACCCCCTTTGACAAGCTGGTCTGGGATGTCAGCCACCAATGCTATCCCCACAAGATTCTCACCGGCCGCCGCGACCGTATGCACACGCTGCGCCAGGGCGGCGGGCTGGCCGGGTTCTGCAAGCGGTCGGAAAGCGAATATGACGCCTTCGGCGCGGGGCACAGTTCGACTTCGATCTCGGCGGCGCTGGGCTTTGCCATGGGCCGCGAGATGGGCCAGCCGACGGGCGACGCCATCGCGGTCATCGGCGATGGCTCGATCTCGGCGGGGATGGCCTATGAGGCGCTGAACCATTCGGGCCACCTGAAATCGCGGCTTTTCGTGATCCTGAACGACAACGAGATGTCCATCGCACCCCCGGTCGGCGCGATGTCGAGATATCTTTCGGGCCTCTACACGGACACGCCGCTGGGCAAGCTCAAGGACATGGCCGAGGATTTCGAGGCCGTTCTTCCGGGGCCTATCCGCGAAGGTGCGCGCCGCGCCCGGCAACTGGTCACCGGCTTTCCCGGTGGCGGCACGCTGTTCGAGGAACTGGGCTTCGACTATATCGGCCCGATCGACGGGCATGACATGGGCCAGTTGCTGACCGTCCTGCGCGCCGCACGGGCGCGGGCCTCGGGGCCGACGCTGATCCATGTATGCACCGTCAAGGGCAAGGGCTATCATCCGGCCGAAACCTCGGCCGACCGCGGCCATGGCGTGTCGAAATTCGACGTGGCCTCGGGCGCGCAGGCGAAAAGCCAGCCGAACGCGCCCAGCTATACGGCGGTCTTCGGCAAGACCCTGACCGACGAGGCCGCGCGCGATCCCAAGGTGGTGGCGATCACCGCGGCGATGCCCTCGGGCACCGGGCTCGACATCATGCAGGGCCGGTTTCCGCAGCGGGTCTTTGACGTGGGCATCGCCGAACAGCATGCGGTGACCTTCGCGGGCGGGATGGCGGCGTCGGGTCTGAAACCCTTCTGCGCGATCTACTCGACCTTCCTGCAACGCGGCTACGACCAGATCGTGCATGACGTGGTGCTGCAAAAGCTGCCCGTGCGGTTCTGCATCGACCGGGCCGGGCTTGTCGGCGCGGACGGCTCGACCCATGCGGGGGCGTTCGACGTGGCGTTCCTGTCGAACCTGCCCGGCATGACCGTGATGGCCGCGGGTGACGAGGCGGAACTGGTCCATATGGTCGCGACCGCCGCGGCCTATGACGAGGGCCCCATCGCCTTCCGCTATCCGCGGGGCGAGGGGATCGGCGTCGAGATGCCGGAACGCGGCCGGATCTTGGAAATCGGCAAGGGCCGGATCGTCAGGGAAGGCACGAAACTCGCGCTGCTGTCGCTGGGCGCGCCGCTGATCGACTGCCTGAAGGCCGCCGAAGAGCTGGAGGCGCGCGGTATCTCGGTCACCGTGGCCGATGCCCGCTTTGCCAAGCCCTTCGACACCGACCTGGTGGCGCGTCTGGTCAGGGAGCACGAGGCGCTAGTGACTGTCGAGCACGGCGCCGAGGGCGGTTTCGGCGCGATGGTGCTGCACTGGCTGGCGCGGACCGGGCGGCTGGACCGCGGTCTGCCGGTGCGGACCATGACCCTGCCCGACGCCTTCATCGAACAGGACAGCCCCGCGCGGATGTATGCCGAGGCCGGGCTGACCGCGCAGGACATCGCCAATACCGGGCTCGAGGTTCTGGGCATCGCGGCGGCGCGGTTCGGCAGCGCGGCAGGCTGAGGTCGAGGAAAACGACAGCGGACGGCCCCGTCCCAGGCGGGGCCGTTCTGCGTTTCAGACATGCCGCTCGATGATCGCGCGCAGGTCGACGCGGGCCTTCAGGCGGCTGGCCAGCAGGTAGATGCCGCCGAACTTTCGCTGGATGAACAGCGTGTCCATCGGCGGGATGTGCCAGAAGTCGCGGTCGGCCCCCAGTTCCATCCCCGCATCCCGCATCCGCAGCGCCAGATCGGTACTGGCGAAGTCGAACGCGCCGGGACGGCGCAGGGGTTCCATCGACATCTCGAACATGGCCAGCATCGTCTCCTGGTGATGCGCCGCCGTATCTTCGGCGAAGAAGCCGATATCGAGAATCGCGTGCCGCATCGCCGCCCGCTCGCCCGCCAGCCCCGCCGCCATCAGCGCGCGGAATTGTTCGGCCATTTCGGGGCCAAAGTCGCGTGAGGCGCCGAAATCCAGAAGCACGATCCGCCCCGTGTCAGGCTGATAGCGGTAATTGGCGAAATTCGGGTCGGTCTGCATCAGCCGGAACTCGAACAGTTCGCGGAACAACAGCCCGATCAGCAGGCCCATCACCCGGTCGCGTTCCGCCTGCGGGGCCTCGGCCAGCGTCTCGATCGGCATGCCCTCGACGAAATCCATCGCCAGGATGTCGGGCGTGGTCAGGTCCGGCTGAAGCCCCGGCACCACGAAATCGGCTGCATCCGCCAGCAAGTCGCCGAACCGGCGCATGTAGCGGCCTTCGCGCTCGTAATCGGCTTCTTCGTGAAGCTGGCGCTTGGCCTCGTCCAGCATCGGCGCGATGTCGAGTTCCCGGGGCATCACGCCGGACAGCCGCATCAGCGCGGCCACGTTGTTCACGTCGCTATCGATCGACCGGCGCACGCCGGGATATTGCACCTTGATCGCCAGATCGCGCCCGTCCTTCGTGTGGGCCCGATGGACCTGCCCGATCGAGGCCGCGGCGATGGGCCGGACCTGGAACCTGTCGAACCGCTTCAGCCAGTCCGCGCCCCAGGCGTCGGTCAGCACCTTCTTCAGCTGTCCGCCCGGCATGTGATGCGCATCCGCCCTGAGCCGGGCCATGATCTCGGCGAGTTCGGGGGGCAGCATGTCGCCCGCATCCATCGAGATCAGTTGCCCCACCTTCATCGCCGCGCCGCGCATCTGCGCAAGCTGGTCGGCCACGCGCCGCGCATTGGCGGGCGTCATCAGCAGATCGGCCGCGCGCGGCCGCTTGCCCTGCGCCACCTGCCGTGCGCCCGCCAGCGCCATGTTGCCCGCGACGGAAGAGGTCAGCGCGCCGAACCGGGCAAGCCGGGTCAGCCGCCCGGAGGGAACGGCAAGGGCGCGGGCGTCGGGTTTCGGCTGGGTCATGGTGCGTTCCTTCGGGGGGTGAGGGGCGAGCATAGGGCGACGGGCTGGCGCCCGCAGTGACATAGGCACAAAACCCGCGCCCGCAACGCGGCGGGCGTGATCCCGGCGCCGACCGCCCTAGGTTGACGGGAACAGACAGGCAGGACGGGTCAGGCCATGAGTGTGAATGCGATGATCGTTTCGGCCGGCGAGGCGCTTGATGTGCTGCGCGCGGGCTGGCAGGCACAGGCGGGGGGGCACATGCTGGCCTCCTACATGATGCACGGCCGGCCGGGGGTCGGAAAGACGCAGGTGGTCGAGCAACTGGCGGACGAGATCGGCGCGCGGCTGTTCGATCTTCGCCTGACCACGATCGAGCCGCAGGACCTGCGCGGGTTGCCCTATTACGATCACGAGGCGCAAAAGACCAAGTGGTACCGCCCCGAGGATCTGCCCGACGATCCCGAGCATCCCTCGATCCTGTTTCTGGACGAGTTGACCGCCGCCTCGCCCATGCTGCAACCCACGGTCTACGGGCTGTTGCAGGAACGCCGGGTGGGGCGCCACAAGCTGCCGGGCAATGTCTTCATCGTTGCGGCGGGCAACACGGTCGAGGATGGCGCGATTGCCTACCAGATGAACACCGCGCTGTCGGACCGGCTGATCCACCTGCATGTTCAGGCCGCCGCCGCCGACTGGCTGGACAATTACGCGGTGCCGCGCGGGCTGCACCCCACGGTCGTCGCCTTCATCAAGACCCGGCCCGACCTGCTGGACACGACGGAACGCACGGTTGCCGAGGGCCAGTTGATCGCCACGACGCCGCGCAGTTGGGAACGCGTCGGCCAGATCCTGCGCGCCGTGCCCGACCGGCGGATGCGCAACGTGCTGGTCGCGGGCACGGTGGGCGAGGCCGTCGCCGCCGAGTTCGCGATGATCGCCGACGACATTTCCGCCACCGTGCAGGTGCAGGACATGCTGGAGGCCGACCGCAAGGAGCGGATCAGGCTTTATCCCGTCTCGATGCACGGGCTGAACGCGCTGATCTATGGGCTGATCGGGATTCTGGACGGGCGCAACGTCAATGGAGTGATCGACATCATGGCCGATATCCGCCAGCTTGCCCGGCTTCGCGAGGAGGAGGAGTTCAAGCGCATGCCGCTGTCCGAGCTGTGCACCTACGGGTTCGAGGGGCTGATCCGCAAGGGGCTGGATCTGGGACTGGGCGAACGCTTCCTTGGCCATGACGCCTATCGCTCCTACGCGGCCGAGCGCAAGGAGGCCGGGCTCGCGTGACGCCGCTGCGTCATTCCACCCGGGCGCGGCGGGCGCTGACCAAGCTTGCCGTACAGGACCCGGCCTTTGCCGCGCTGGCGCTGTGGTGCACCCATCTTGACAGCGACCGGCGCGAGGGGGCGGCCTGGACCGATGGCCGCGCGATCCATTACGGCGCCGATTTCGAGGCGCTGAGCCTGCCCGAGCAGATCGGCCTTGCCGCCCACCACATCCTGCACATCGCCTTTCGCCACTCGCCGCGGTCGCACGCGATGTATCTGCGCTTCGGCGACCGGTTCGACGAGGATCTGTTCAACCTCGCCACCGATGCCATCGTGAACGAGACGCTGATGCTGACCGGTTTCATCCTGCCGCGGCCCGCGGTGCGGCTGACGGGGCTGTTGCTGGCCACCACGCGCGAGAAGATTTCCGGCCAGGATGCTGTCACGAAATACGATGCCGAACGGCTCTACATCGCGCTGATGCAGGACAATGCGGCGACCCGGACCACAAGGCCCGGCGACAAGGGCGTGGCCAGCGGCGGCGGGCGGACGGGCGGGCAGGGCGGCACCGGCGGCGAGAAGCCGCGCCCCGGCGGTGCGCTGGCGGATGCGGCGCGAGCCTATGCCGACCAGATGGCCTTTGCCCCCGATCTGGACAGCGCGCGGGACGATCGTGACGACGGCGCGGGCCGCGAGGAGGATGCCGAGTGGCGCCAGCGTGTCGCCCGCGCGATGGAGGCGGGCCGGCTGGCCGGGCATGGCATCGGCGCGCTGGGTCACCGGCTGGCCGATCTGCCCGAGGTCCACACCCCATGGGAGGTGCTGCTGCGCGGGCTGGTCAGCCGCGCGGTCCTGTCCAGCCCCCGGCCGCTGGCCACACGGCCCGCGCGGCGCTGGCTGGCCCGCGATGCCGATGCCCGCGCCCATGGTGGTCCCGATCCGGCCTTCGAGCCGGGCATCCTGCGCGACCGCGACATTCCCCGGATCGTGGTCGGCATCGACAGTTCGGGCTCGGTCGATGGCACGCTTCTGGCAAAATTCGCGGCCGAGCTGGGCGCCATCGCCAAGCGCACGGGGGCCGAAACCCATGTGCTGGTCTTCGATACCGAGGTGCGCAGCCGCGTGGTGATGGGGGGGGCGGCCTGGGAAAAGCGGATCACCGACATCCTGTTCACCCGCGACGGCGGCACCTCCTTCATCCAGGTGATGGACGAGGCGCTGGCGCTTGACCCTTCGGCGGTGGTGATCCTGACCGACCTTGAGGGGCCTTTTGGCCCTGTCCCCCGACGGCGGCTGCCGATCATCTGGGCCGTGCCGGGCGATCCGCCGCCCTCGGGTGCGCCTTTCGGTCGCGTCCTGAGCCTTGCGCGCTGATGTGGCCGCTCAGGCGGTCGCCAGCGCCTCCAGCCGCGCATGGGCCGACACGCCCTTCGTCTCCAGCGTGACGTCATGCAGGAACCGGCCCAGCGCGAGGCTGGTGATGTGCATGCGCTGCTCGGTGAACTCGGCATCGAACAGCGTTGTCTCGATCAGCCCGCGTTCCTCGTCGTCCAGATCCAGAACATGCGGCTCGGGCACGTCGGACTGCACCGAAACGAAGGTCAGCGGCGAAATCCGGGCCAGTGCGGATTGTTCGATCACCAGATGCAGTTCGCCCGCCTTCAGCCCCCGTTTCGCGGCGATCCGGGTCAGGATCTCGCGGCCCCGCGCGCGGGCAATGTCGGCGCCGCGCTCGGCCTCTTCCTCGGGCATCAGGCGGCGGCGGCGTTCGGGGTTGTCGACCGAAAGCACGCGGGATTCGACCAGATAGACCACCAGGAACATCAGCGCGGGCGCCTGACCGATCGCCAGCGCATGTTCGGGCAGCATCAGGATCAGGACCGGGAACGGACTGAGCGCCAGGAGATAGCGCAGGAACGAGACCTCGACCACCATCCTTCGGTAAAGCGGACTGCCGAACGAGCCCCGCGGCAGGACCGAGAATCCATGCGCGAAAAGCCCCCGCGGCACCTTGCGGATCTTCATGGTCGAGGGGCTGGACACGGTCGAAGGCGTGATGACGTGAAGCATGGCGCAGCCTCTGCTATGTCGGAGACGAATAACTCTAGCCCCGCCCGGCCCGCCGTCCAGCCCGGTGCCCGGCAGGGATTCGACGCGCCGCCCGGCCCCTGCTAACCTGACGGTCGAGTCCGGGCCCGGCGGCCCGCCCCGCCGGGTGCGGCAAGAGCGGGGCATTGACCAAAGGGGGGCGCCCCCTTAACCCCGAAGACCGACAGCGACCGGAGGACGGCCCATGCGACCCGCCAACGAAGCCCTGATCGTGATCGACGTGCAGAACGATTTCTGCACCGGGGGCGCGCTTGCCGTTCCCGGTGGCGAAGACGTGGTGCCGCGGATCAACACGCTGATGGACGAGTTCCAGACCCGCGTGCTGACCCAGGACTGGCACCCGGCCGACCACGCGTCCTTTGCGGCCAGCCACCCGGGCAAGCAGCCCTACGAGGTGGTCGAGATGCCCTATGGTCCGCAGATCCTGTGGCCTGTCCATTGCGTGCAGGACACGCCGGGCGCGGCCTTCCATGCCGATCTCGACCTCACGCTGGCCGACCATGTCGTGCGCAAGGGCTTTCGCCCCGGGATCGACAGCTATTCGGCCTTCTTCGAGAACGATCACGAGACGCCCACCGGGCTTGACGATTTTCTGACGGCGCGCGGGATCGACCAGTTGACGCTGGTGGGACTTGCCACGGATTTTTGTGTGCTCTACTCGGCGCTCGATGCCGCGCGTCTGGGCTATCGCGTGACGGTGATCGAGGGGGCGTGCCGCGGCATCGACCTGAACGGCTCGCTGGAAGATGCGCGCCAGGCGATGCTGGATGCGCATATCGTGCTGGAGCCCTGAGAATGCTGGACATCGCCAAGCGGGTCTACAACCACCACTGGAAGATCGACCCGATTGTCCGCTCGCTGCTCGATACGGATTTCTACAAGCTGCTGATGTGTCAGTCGGTCTTTCGGAACCGGCCCGACACGCAGGTGACCTTTAGCCTGATCAACCGCACCACCGATATCCGGCTGGCCGAGTTGATCGACGAGGGCGAGTTGCGCGAGCAGCTTGACCATATCCGCACCCTGCGGCTGGCCCGCGGCGAAAGCACCTGGCTGCGCGGCAATACCTTTTACGGCAAGCGGCAGATGTTCCGCCCCGATTTCATGGAATGGTACGAGGGGCTGCAACTGCCACCCTATCACCTGGAAAAGCGCGACGGCCAGTATGAACTGACCTTCGAAGGGCGCTGGCCCGAGGTGATGATGTGGGAAATCCCCGCACTCGCCGTGCTGATGGAACTGCGCTCGCGCGCGGTGTTGCAGGCGATGGGCAAGTTCGAGCTTCAGGTGCTCTATGCCCGGGCGATGACCAAGCTTTGGGAAAAGATCGAGCGGCTACGCCCCGTCGAGGGGCTGAAACTGGCCGATTTCGGCACGCGGCGGCGGCATTCCTTCCTGTGGCAGGACTGGTGCGTTCAGGCGATGATCGAGGGGCTGGGGCCGAAATTCGTCGGCACCTCGAACTGCCTGATCGCGATGCGCCGCGATATCGAGGCGATCGGCACCAATGCCCACGAACTGCCCATGGTCTATGCCGCGCTGGCCGAGACCGACGATGATCTGCGCCAGGCGCCCTACAGGGTGCTGGCCGACTGGCACGAGGAGCATGACGGCAACCTGCGCATCATCCTGCCCGACACGTTCGGCACCAGGGGCTTTCTGCAGCACGCGCCCGACTGGCTGGCGGGCTGGACCGGGATCCGGGTGGATTCCGGCGATCCCGTCGAAGGCGCCGAGACCGCGATCGCCTGGTGGACCGAACGCGGCGAGGATCCGCGCAAGAAGCTGATCATCTTCTCGGACGGGCTGGATGTGGACGTCATCACCGACCTGCACGCCCGGTTCGCGGGGCGCGCCAGGATCAGCTTTGGCTGGGGCACGTTGCTGACCAATGATTTCCGCGGGCTGGTGCCGGGTGACACGCTGGCGCCCTTCTCGCTGGTCTGCAAGGCCGTCAGCGCGAATGGTCGGCCGACGGTCAAGCTGTCGGACAACCCCAACAAGGCGATGGGGCCAGCGGACGAGGTCGCGCGTTACAAGCGTGTCTTCGATGTGGGAGCGCAGCGCCCGCTCGACGTCGTGGTCTGACCGCCGCCCCGTCCCCACCGGGCGAGATCGCCTTTTTCGCGTCCGGTTTGCACGGAAATCGCGTCAAGAGGTTTTCAAAAATGCCCTGCAACGGTATCTCACACTAGGCCGGCGGTCCGTGCGCCATCTCCCGACGCGCCGCGACTCCGGTCCGGGGAAAACCGAAGCAAGGGGCATGTGAGCTGATGGAAATCATCCTCAACTCGGCCTTCGGAGAAGTCGCCTCGCTTCTGGTCATGGCGGCGGTGATCGGCTTTGTGGGGATCATCCTGCGTCAGCCGCTGATCGTCAGCTTCATCGCGGTAGGGTTGATCGCCGGGCCTTCGGCGCTGGACCTCGTGCGTTCCGACGAACAGATCAACCTGTTGTCGCAGCTCGGGATCGCGCTGCTGCTGTTCCTGGTCGGCATCAAGCTCGACGTCAAGCTGATCCGCTCGCTCGGGGGGGTGGCGGTGCTGACCGGGCTGGGACAGGTCGCCTTCACCTCGATCTTCGGCTACCTGATCGGGCTGGCGCTGGGGCTGGGCCATATCACCAGCCTTTACGTCGCCGTCGCTCTGACCTTTTCCTCGACCATCATCATCGTCAAGCTGTTGTCGGACAAGCGCGAGATCGACAGCCTGCATGGCCAGATCGCGCTGGGCTTCCTGATCGTGCAGGACCTGGTCGTGGTGCTGGCGATGATCGTGTTGTCGGCCATCGGCATCGGCGCGGCGGCCGACGGCCATGGCGGCGGGTCGGTCGTGGTGGTGCTGTCCTCGGGCGTGGCGATGGTGGCGCTGGTGATCCTGTTCGTGCGCTATGTCGCCAACCCGTTGACCGAGCGGCTGGCGCGGGCGCCCGAATTGCTGGTGATCTTCGCCATCGCGCAGGCCGCGATCTTCGCCGCGATCGGCGATTTCGTCGGCTTGGGCAAGGAGGTGGGCGGGCTGCTGGCGGGCGTGTCGCTGGCCTCGACCCCCTATCGCGAGACCATCGCGGCCCGGCTGTCGCCGCTGCGGGATTTCCTGCTGTTGTTCTTCTTCATCGCGCTGGGCTCGTCTCTCGACCTGTCGCTGCTGGGCGCGCATGTGACGGGCGCCATCGTGTTCTCGCTGTTCGTGCTGATCGGCAACCCGCTGATCGTGCTCGCCATCATGGGGGCCATGGGCTACCGCAAGCGCACCGGCTTCTTGGCCGGGCTGACCGTTGCGCAGATCAGCGAGTTCTCGCTGATCTTCATCGCGATGGGCGTGGGGCTGGGGCATGTCCAGCAGGATGCGCTGGGCCTTGTGACCATGGTCGGGCTGGTGACCATCGCGGCCTCGACCTACATGATCACCTATTCGCATCAGCTTTACCGGCTGTTCGAGCCGGTGCTGGGTATCTTCGAGCGCCGCGGGACCCCGCGCGAGCCGAATGGGGGCAGCGTCGTCGGCCAGGACGGCTGTCCGGTGCTGGTGTTCGGGCTGGGCCGGTTCGGCGCGGCCATCGCGGTGCGGCTGCAGAAACGCGGCGTCAGGGTGCTGGGGGTCGATTTCAACCCGCAGGCGGTGCGCCGCGCCCGCGCGCTGGGGATCCGGGCGAAATACGGTGATGCCTCGGACCCGGAATTCGTGAGCGAACTGCCGCTGGCGCGGGCCGACTGGATCGTTTCGACCGTACCGATCCATGTTGGCGGCCTCAGCCATGAGGACACCCGCCGGACCCTGATCCAGCTTGCGCGGACCGCGGGCTTTCGCGGGCGCATCGCGGTCACCTCGCACACGGCCAGGGACACCGAAGAGCTGACCGTCGCGGGCGCCGATATCGTGCTGGAACCGTTTCAGGACGCCGCCGACCGGGCCGTGGAACTGCTGACGGGTGCTCCCGAAACGGAGCGCACCGAAATCCCCGAGATCGACGGCGAGGAATTGCGGACCGCCTGATCCGACACGCATTCACCATGTCCGCGCCAAAGGAGACAGGATGCCCGAAATGTCGCAATCCCTCCACGCGCTGTCCGCCCGGCAGGCGCTGTCGGCGGTCGAGTCCAGCCCCGACGGGCTGAGTTCCGCCGAGGCCCGCCGCCGCCTTGACTCCCATGGCGAGAACCGTCTGCCCGAGCCGCCCCGGCGCAGCGCGATCAAGCGTTTCCTGTTGCAGTTCAACAACGTGCTGATCTACGTCCTGCTGGTCGCGGCGGTGGTTACGGCCGCCTTGAACCATTGGATCGACACCGGCGTCATCATCGCGGTCGTCGTCGTCAACGCGATCATCGGCTTCATCCAGGAGGGCCGCGCCGAACAGGCGATGGAGGCGATCCGCGGCATGCTCGCGCCGCGCTCGGCGGTGCTGCGCGACGGACGGCGGATCGGCGTCGATGCCGCGGAACTGGTCCCCGGTGACATCGTGCTGATCGAGGCGGGCGACCGGGTGCCCGCGGATATCCGGCTGATCGAGGCACGCGGGCTGAAGGCCGAAGAGGCGATCCTGACCGGCGAATCCGTGCCGGTCGACAAGGGCACCGAGCCCGTAGCCGCCGGGGCCGCGCTGGGCGACCGCACGCCGATGCTTTTCTCGGGCACGCTGATCGCTACCGGCACGGGCCGCGGGGTCGTCGTCGAAACCGGCGCGCGCACCGAGATCGGCCAGATCAGCGGCATGCTGGCCGAGGTCCAGACGCTGACCACCCCGTTGGTGCACCAGATGGACATCTTCGCGAAATGGCTGACGGTGTTCATCCTGCTCGTGGCGGCGAGCCTGCTGGGCTATGGCTATTTCGTCAGCCACATGGAGTTTTCCGAACTGTTCATGGCGGTTGTCGGCCTGTCCGTCGCGGCAATCCCCGAGGGGCTGCCCGCGGTGCTGACGATCACGCTGGCGGTGGGCGTGCAGGCCATGGCGCGGCGCAACGCCATCGTCCGTCGGCTTCCGGCGATCGAGACGCTGGGCTCGGTTTCGGTGATCTGCTCGGACAAGACCGGCACGCTGACCCGCAACGAGATGATGGCCGCAAGCCTTGTCGCCGCCGCCCGGGTCTACGCGGTCGAAGGCGAGGGCTATGCCCCCGAGGGGCGGGTGCGTCTTGACGGCGATGATCCCGATGCCGGAGCGCAGGCGGTTCTGACGGAATTCGCGCATGTCGCGGGGCTGTGCAACGATGCGGTGCTGCATGGCGCCGAGGCGGGCTGGCGGGTCGAGGGCGATCCGATGGAAGGGGCGCTGATGGCGCTGGCCGGCAAGATCACGGGCGATGGTCCCGACCCCTTCCGCACCTGGACCCGTACCGACGCGATCCCCTTCGATGCGGCGCATCGCTACATGGCCACGCTGCATCACGACCACGAGGGCCACGCCGCGATCCATGTCAAGGGCGCCCCCGAGGCGGTGTTGGCCATGTGCGCCGACCAGCGGGCCGAGGGCGGCGGCACCGAGCCGCTGGCCCCCGGGCACTGGCATCACATGGTCGAGCAACTGGCCGCGCAGGGTCAGCGCGTGATCGCCATTGCCGCGCGCAGCGTGCCGCAGGAGCACACGATCCTGAACACCGCCGATCTGGATGGGCATCTGACGCTGATCGGGTTGATCGGGCTGATCGACCCGCCCCGGCCCGAGGCGATTGCCGCGGTGGCCGAGTGTCACGAGGCCGGGATAAGGGTCAAGATGATCACCGGCGACCATGCCGCCACCGCGCAGGCCATCGCCGCGCAGATCGGGCTGAAGAACACCAAGACCGTTCTGACCGGCGCCGATATAGAGGCGATGAACGATGCTGAACTGGCCGAGATCGCGGTCGGGACCGACATCTTCGCCCGCACCTCGCCCGCCCACAAGCTGCGGCTGGTGACGGCGCTGCAATCGCGCGGGCTGACCGTGGCGATGACCGGCGACGGGGTGAACGACGCGCCCGCGCTGAAGCGTGCGGATGCCGGGATCGCGATGGGCCAGAAGGGCAGCGAGGCGGCCAAGGAAGCCTCGGAACTGGTGCTGGCCGATGACAATTTCGCCTCGATCGCCGCTGCCGTGCGCGAGGGGCGCACCGTCTATGACAACATCAAGAAGGTCATAAGCTGGACGCTGCCCACCAATGGCGGCGAGTCGATGACCATCGTTCTGGCGCTGGCGCTGGGCATGGCGCTGCCGATCACCCCGGTCCAGATCCTGTGGACCAACATGATCACGGCCGTCACGCTGGGCATCGCGCTGGCCTTCGAGCCGACCGAGGCGAATACCATGCGCCGCCCGCCCCGCCCGCGCGACGAACCGCTGCTGACCGGCGAACTGGTCTGGCATATCGTGCTGGTCTCGCTGCTGTTCCTGGCGGGGATCTACGGCGTCTATGCCTATGCGCTGGACCGCGGCTACGATCAGGACGTGGCCCGCAGCATGGCGCTGAACACGCTGGTCGTGCTGAAGATCTTCCACCTGTTCTTCATCCGCAACATCCACGGCACCTCGCTGACCTGGGCTGCGGCCAGGGGTACGCGGGTGGTGTGGATCTGCGTCCTCACCGTGACGGCGGCGCAATTCGCGATCACCTATCTGCCGCCCTTGCAGATGCTGTTCGGCACCGCGGCGATCCCGTTCTGGGACGGCGTGCTGATCGTCGCGGTGGGGGTGCTGTTCTTTGCGCTGATCGAGACCGAGAAACAGATGCGGCTGGCCTTCCGGCGCCCGGCGCAGGCGGCCCCGCCGTCGCGCGACTAGCTGCGGCCGCGCCAGTAGGAGTAGACCACGCCCGATGAAATCAGCATGACGAGGACGCCCAGCATGCTGAAGACCTTGCCCAGCCAGGACAGCAAAGGCCAGTCCGGCAGGGCGAGGCCGGTCAGCAGCAGCGCCGCGCCCGCAAGGCCGATCAGCAGGAAATCCCGCGCCATGGCGGCCGGGCTGCGCCAGCCGCGGCCTAGAAGCGCCCGCAGCAGGGGCGACCCCGAGGCCAGCCCGCGCCGGTCGGCCATGTCCGGGCTGCGCGCGGGCGCCGTCGCGACCAGCCCCTGGCGCAGCGGTGCGGCGCGGGGGGCAGGCGCCGGGCGGGGCGGGGCGGGCCGGCGCCGGGGGCGCGCCTGCCAGGCGGCCCGAAGGCGGGCCAGCAGCCGGTGGAAACGGTCGGGGTTTTTCAGATAGGCAAGGATCAGCACGACCGCCGCCGCCGCCAGCAGGACCAGAAGCGGCACCGCCGTGCCAAGCAGCACGCCCGACAGCACCAGCAGATAGACCACCAGCACCACAAGCGCGGCCAGCCCCCCTCGTCCGAAGAAATCCCGTCCCGAAGTCATCCTGCCCGCGCCTCTCTGGTTGTTTTGATGCCCGCCGCATATGGGTCACCGCTGCGGCCGATGCACGAGCGACGGTCTGTCGCATCCGCAGCTTCGGCCCTGCCCGGCCCCCGAGTCGACTCGCACCATCCCGGCGCCCTGCCGCCGCCTTGCTGCCCTGTCCGCGCATTGACGGCCGTCAAGATCGTTCTCCCGCACGCATGCTAGCTTGACCGGGCGCAGGAACGGCCTGACACTTTCCCGCAGGAGGAGGACGGGCCATGCGCCGCATGCGGCCCGCGTGGCCGCGTCTAGCAGAGGAGGAATACCCATGTTCCGTTACAGGACGGTTACCCCGCTCGTTGCAGCGGCGGGTCTGGCGTTTTCCGGCGCCGCCCAGGCCGGGGGCACGGTCGAGGTGTTGCACTGGTGGACCTCGGGCGGCGAGGCCCGCGCGGTGGGCGAGCTCAAGAACAGCTTCGAGGCCGAGGGCGGCACCTGGATCGACTCGCCCATCGCGGGCGGGGGCGGCGATGCAGCGATGACCGCGCTGCGCGCCCGCGTGGTGGCCGGAAACCCGCCCGCCGCGGTGCAACTGAAAGGACCCGGCATCCAGGAATGGGCCGAGCAGGGCGCGCTGGCCGATGTCGAGGATGTCGCCGGGGCCGAGGGCTGGGATGCCGTTCTGCCGCCCGTTCTGGCCGCGATCATGAAACATGACGGCAAATATGTCGCCGCGCCGGTCAATATCCACCGCGTCGACTGGATCTGGGCCAATCCCGAGGTTCTGGCCCGCGCCGGGATCGAGGCGATGCCCACCACCTGGGACGAGTTCAACGCCGCGGCCGACGCCTTGCTGGCCGCGGGCATTACGCCCTTGGCCCATGGCGGGCAGCCCTGGCAGGACGCCACGATCTTCGAGAACGTGGTTCTGGGTGTGGGCGGGGCCGATTTTTTCCGCGCAGCCCTGGTCGATCTTGACCAGGACGCGCTGAACTCGCCCACCATGGTCGCGGCCTTCGACCAGTTGCGCAGGATGCGCGGCTATGTCGATCCGAACTTCTCTGGCCGGGACTGGAACCTTGCCACCGCCATGGTGATGAATGGCGAGGCTGCGTTCCAGATCATGGGCGACTGGGCCAAGGGCGAGTTTCTTGCCGCGGGCAAGGTGCCGGGCGAGGATTTCCTGTGTGCGCCGACGCCGGGCAACGGTTTTGTGCTGAACTCGGACAGCTTCACCTTCTTCAAGGTGTCGGGCGAGGACAACATCGCCGGGCAGAAACTGCTGGCGAGCCTGATCATGTCGCCCGGGTTCCAGGCGACCTTCAACCTGGCCAAGGGGTCCATCCCGGCGCGGACCGATGTGCCGCTGGAGGCCTTCGACGCCTGTGCGCAACGCTCGCATGACGATCTGCTCAAGGCGACCGAGGCGAACGCGCTGGTGCCTTCGATGGCGCATGAGATGGCGATCTCGCGCTCGGTCCGGGGCGAGTTCCTCGATCTGGTGACCGAGTTCTTCAACTCGAACATGAGTTCCGAGGACGCCGCAGGGCGGCTGGCCGCCGCCGTCAAGCGCGCGATGTAGGGGACAATCCCGGCCGGGGGCAATCCCCGGCCGGTGCCGGGGGGGCAGGGGGCTGACATGCTGAGGGCCATGTCACGGACGATCGAGCGGCGCCTGCCGCTCATCGTGGTCTCGCCGCTTTTCGCGGTCAGCCTGTTTTTCGTCTATGGCTTCATCGCCTGGACGATCTGGATTTCCTTCACCAAGTCCGGCGTGATGCCGGTCTACGACTTTCACGGTCTGGCCCAGTATGAACGGCTCTGGGCCACGCCGCGCTGGTATGTGGCGCTGAAGAACCTGTTCGTCTTCTCGGGCCTGTTCATCGCGATCAGCATGGGCCTCGGCATCCTTCTGGCGATCCTGCTGGATCAGCGCATCCGGATCGAGGGGGCGATCCGCACGATCTACCTTTACCCCATGGCGCTGTCCTTCATCGTTACCGGCACCGTCTGGAAATGGATCCTGAACCCCGGACTGGGCATCGAGAAGGTGATGCGCGACTGGGGGTTCGAGGGCTTCACCTTCGACTGGCTGGTGAATCCCGATTTCGCGATCTACACGATTGTCATCGCGGGCGTCTGGCAAAGCTCGGGCTACGCCATGGCACTGTTCCTGGCCGGGCTGAGATCCGTCGATGACGAGGTTCTCAAGGCCGCCGCGATCGACGGCGCGGGGCCGTGGCGGGTCTATACCGGGATCGTGCTGCCGTCGCTGCGCCCGGTCTTCCTGTCGGTGGTCATCATCCTGGCGCATCTGGCGATCAAGAGCTTCGACCTGGTCGTGGCGCTGACCGGCGGAGGTCCCGGCTTTGCCACCGACATGCCCGCGACCTTCATGTATGCCTTTGCCTTCCAGCGGTCCGAACTGGGGGTGGCCGCGGCCAGCGCGGTGATGATGCTGGCGACCGTCTGCGCGATCATCGTGCCCTATCTTTATTCCGAGCTTCGGGGGGCGCGGCGATGAGGGCGCGCAGGACCGACGGCATCGTGCGCGCCTCGGGGCCGGGGGCCAGGCTCTTGCGCGTGTTGCTGTTCGTCGTGCTGGGGCTGTTCTGCCTTTACTACCTTTTCCCTCTTTTCGTGATGGTCTCGACCTCGGTCAAGTCGCTGGCCGAGATCCGCGAGGGCAGCTTTCTGGCCTTGCCCCGGGCGATCAGCTTCGAGGCATGGGCCAAGGCCTGGGGGTCGGCCTGCGTGGGCGTGCGCTGCGACGGGTTGCAGCCCTATTTCATGAACTCGGTGATGATGGCGGTGCCCGCGGTGCTGCTGTCGACCCTGCTGGGCGCGCTGAACGGCTATGCGCTGACCAAGTGGCGGTTTCCCGGCGCCGACATCGTCTTTGCGCTGATGCTGTTCGGCGCCTTCATCCCGTTCCAGGTGGTGCTGCTGCCGATGGCGCGCACGCTGGGGCAATTGGGGCTGGCCGGCACTGTGCCGGGGCTGATCCTTGTGCATACGGTCTACGGGCTGGCCTTTACCACGCTGTTCTTCCGCAATTTCTTCATCGGCGTGTCCGATGGCATCGTGAATGCGGCCAAGGTGGACGGGGCGGGTTTCTTTGGCATCTTCTTCCGGATCGTGCTGCCGATGTCGCTGCCCGCCATCGTGGTGACCGTGATCTGGCAGTTCACCCAGATCTGGAACGACTTCCTGTTCGGCGTGTCCTTCACGGTGGGCGATTCAAACCCGGTGACGGTGGCCTTGAACAATGTCGTGAACACCTCGACAGGGGTCAAGGAATACAACGTGGACATGGCCGCGGCGATCATCGCGGGGCTGCCGACGCTGTTGGTCTATGTCGTGGCGGGGGCGTATTTCGTGCGCGGGCTGTCGGCCGGTGCGGTCAAGGGGTAGGGCATGGCATCGGGCATCCGGCTGGACAAGGTCCGCAAGAGTTTCGGCGGAACAGAGGTCATCAAGGGCGTCGACCTGGAGATCGAGCCGGGCGAGTTCGTGGTTCTCGTCGGCCCCTCGGGGTGCGGGAAATCCACGCTGCTGAACCTGATCGCGGGGCTTGAAACCGTCACCTCGGGCAATGTCCTGATCGGCGGGCAGAACGTCAACCGCGTGCCGCCACGCGACCGCGACATCGCCATGGTGTTCCAGTCCTACGCGCTTTACCCCACAAGGACGGTGCGGGCGAACATCACCTTCGGCATGGAAACCCGCCGCGTGCCCAAGGACGCGCAAGAGGCCGCGCTGGCGGACTTCGCGAAGCTTCTTCAGATCGACCACCTGCTGGACCGCAAGCCCGGCCAGCTCTCGGGCGGTCAGCGCCAGCGCGTCGCGATGGGGCGCGCGCTGGTCCGGCAACCGGCGGTGTTCCTGTTCGACGAACCGCTTTCCAATCTCGACGCCAAGCTTCGGATCGAGATGCGCACCGAGATCAAGAAGCTGCACCAGCGGCTGGGCAAGACCGTGGTCTATGTCACCCATGACCAGATCGAGGCGATGACGCTGGCCACCCGCATCGCGGTGATGGATAACGGCCATATCCGGCAATTCGCCGATCCGGCCACGATCTATGAAAACCCCGTCGACCTGTTCGTCGCGGGCTTCATGGGCTCGCCGCCGATGAACATGATCCCCGGGCGGCTGTTCCACGAGAACGGGCAGGTCTTTGTCCTGCCCCGCGGCGCGCGTGAACGCATCCGCTTTCCGCTGGACGGGCCGGCCGGGCAGGGCGAGGGGCTGACCGATGGCCGCGAGGTGGTGCTGGGCCTGCGCCCGGAAACGATCTTTGCGGCCGGGGCCAAGCTGCCGGGGCCGAACCGCTACCTGTTCGAGGCGCCGGTCGAGGTGGTGGAACCCACCGGCCCCGACACGATGCTGGTCTTCCAGATCGGCGGGCAGGACCTGGTCGCCCGCGTCCGCCCCGAGGATGCCGCCACGCCCGGCGCGGCCTTCCGCTTCGAGGTGGACATGGGCAAGGCCAAGCTGTTCGACGCCGATACGGGCCGGAGCCTCTGAGCGAAAGCCCGGCGGGACGACCCGGATTGACTTTTTCGATAAAATCACTCAGGAATTAGGGGTCGCCAGCTCGTCGCCGGGATCCTGCGCCATGATCGTCTGCCATTGCCGAAACATCTCTGACCGCGACATACACGCCGCCATAGACTGGATGCGCTCATCAGACAGGCAAACGATCATCACGCCGGGCAGGATCTTTCACGCGCTGGGCACTTCCTCCGATTGCGGGTGCTGTCTGTCTGTCTTCCTTGATACGATGCGGGCGAATCCGAACCTCGAAGTTCCCAGGGAACTTCAAGGGCTTCGCAGTAAGATCACGGACTCGCAAAGGAGAGATCGACATGAAGGGTGACCCCAAGGTCATTGACTACCTCAATCGTGCGCTGCGCAGCGAACTGACGGCGATCAACCAGTACTGGCTTCATTTCCGCCTGCAGGAGGATTGGGGCCTTGGGCATATGGCCAAGAAGAGCCGCGAGGAAAGTATCGAGGAGATGAACCACGCCGACAAGCTGGTGGCGCGCATCCTGTTCCTCGAAGGCCATCCCAACCTGCAAAAGCTCGATGCTCTGCGGATCGGGCAGACCCCGAAGGAAACGCTGGAATGCGACCTTGCGGCCGAGCATGAGGCGCATGCGCTCTACAAGGAGGCGCGCGAATACTGCGCCAGCGTTGGCGACCATGTCAGCAAGGAGCTGTTCGACGAGCTTCTGGCCGACGAGGAGGGGCATATCGACTTCCTCGAAACCCAGCTTGACCTGCTCGCGCGGATCGGTCCCGAGAACTATGCACATCTGAACGCAAGCAGGATGGACGAGGCCGAATAGGCCCTCCGCGCGGCGTCGGCGGCCGTTTCGGCCGCCACGCCCTGATCGGCGCCTCCCGGCCGATGGACGGGTAAGGCGGCCGCCCCCTACTCGCCATGATTGAAGCCTCAGGCCCGTCCTGGCCCGGTGCGACCCGGCAGGATCGCGGGACAATTCCGGGCGCCTGCGACAATTGGTGCGGAAATACCGAAGTCTTGGCCTTAATCATGGTTTTAGTGCGTGTTTTTCTGGGCAGGGCGATTTTCCGGTGCCATATTCCCGCCAGATAGCGAGGAGTGCATTGGATGGCTGAACGAGTGGTCTTGGTTACAGGGGGCGCGGGCTTCCTTGGATCTCATCTGTGCGATCGCTTGATGGGCGAAGGCGCCCGCGTGATTTGTCTCGACAACCTGATGACGGGCTCGATCGCGAACATCTCGCACCTGATCGGCAGGCCCGGCTTTCGCTTCGTGCAGCATGACGTGATCGCCCCCTTCGATCCGAACGAGGCGGTGGACGAGATCTTCAACCTCGCCTGCCCGGCCTCGCCGCCGCAATATGCGCGCGACCCCATCCACACCTTCCAGACATGCGTTCTGGGGGCGATGAACATGCTGGAACTGGCGCGCGCAAACGGCGCGAGGATCGTCCAGGCCTCGACCTCCGAGGTCTATGGCGATCCCTCCGTGAGCCCGCAGCCCGAAACCTATCGCGGCAGCGTCAACCCCGTGGGGCCGCGCGCTTGCTATGACGAGGGCAAGCGCGGCGCCGAGACGCTGTTCTACCATTACCGCGAAAGCCACGCGCTGGATGCGCGGATCGCGCGGATCTTCAACACCTACGGCCCGAGGATGAGCCCCGATGACGGCCGCGTGGTGTCGAACTTCATCGTCCAGGCGCTGACCGGCGCGCCGCTGACCGTCTATGGCTCCGGCCGGCAGACGCGGTCCTTCTGCTATGTCGACGATATGGTCGAAGGGCTGATGCGGCTCATGGCCGCGCCGGGGCATGGGCTGGGTCCCGTCAACCTGGGCAATCCGGGCGAGTTCACGATGCTGGAACTGGCCGAAATGGTGCTTGCCAAGACGGGCTCGGATTCGCCCCTGACCTTTGCGCCGCTGCCCCAGGACGATCCGCGCCAGCGCCGCCCCGATATCGCATTGGCCGACCGGCTGCTGGGCTGGGCGCCCGGCGTGCCGCTTGCCGAGGGGCTGGATCGCACCATCGCGTATTTCGCGGAAAGCATCCATCAGGGCAAGACCGGGGAATAGGAGCGGACCTTGACCCAGTCGAATGCAGTTCTGGTCACCGGCGGCGCCGGTTACATTGGCTCTCATACCTGCAAGCGGCTGGCCGAGGCGGGCTATCTGCCGGTGACCTATGATAACCTGTCGACCGGCCATGCCGATGCGGTGCGCTGGGGGCCGCTGGTGCGGGGTGATACCCGCGACGCTGCGGCCATTGCGGATGCGATCCGCGCCCATGCGCCGCTGGCCGTGATCCATTTCGCCGCCGCGGCCTATGTCGGGGACTCGGTGCGCGATCCGGCCTTCTACTACGACAACAACGTGAACGGCATGCTGGGTCTGCTGACCGCGTGCCGCGAGACCGGGCTTTCGCGGGTGATCTTCAGTTCCTCCTGCGCCACCTATGGCGTGCCCGAGCGGCTGCCGATCACCGAGGATACGCCGCAGAACCCGATCAACCCCTATGGCCGGACCAAGCTGATCGGGGAATGGATGCTGGCCGATTTCGCCCGCGCCCATGGCATCCGCTACGCCGCGCTGCGTTATTTCAACGCCTGCGGGGCGGATCCGGACGGCACGCTTTGCGAACGCCACGACCCCGAGACGCATCTGCTGCCGCTGGCGCTGTTCGCGGCAGCCGGGCGGCGTGCTGCACTCGATCTTTACGGCACCGATTACCCCACGCCCGACGGCACCTGCATCCGCGACTATATCCATGTCTGCGACCTGGCCGAGGGGCATCTGGCCGCGCTGCGCCATCTGGAAGCGGGGGGCGAGAGCCTCGCGGTGAACCTTGGCACCGGCACCGGCCATTCCAACCGCGAGGTGCTGGCCGCCGTCGGTCGCGTGCTCGGCCGCCCGGTGCCCGTGAACGAGGTCGCGCGCCGCGAGGGCGATCCGCCCGCGCTGGTCGCCGACCCGACCCACGCCCGCGAGGCGCTTGGGTTCACGGCCCGCTTTCGCGATCTCGACGCGACCGTCGCCCATGCTGCGCGGGCCTTCGGCATGAAGTTCGGTGATGACCCCACGCCCTGACCGACACCCGCCGCGCCCCCGGCCGCGCCACCTTGTCCCGATCTACACGCAACGCATGAAGCTGCGCTACTGGCTGTCGGTCCTGCTATGGGCTGCAACGGCCCTGTGGTTCTGGGCCTGGTGGTTCCAGCCGCACCACAATATCGGCACCTTCCGCTATGTGGTCATCACGCTGGCCGTGGCCTGGGTGATGTTCCTGCAGGTCTATTTCCTGACCGTGATGCTGCGCGCGGTGCGCCCCTCGGGCGATCTGGCGGCGTTGAACGGCGCGCGGGTCGCCATGGTCGTGACGAAAAGCCCGTCCGAACCCTTCGAGGTGGTGCGCCGCACGCTGGAGGGCATGCTGGCGCAGGACTGGCCGCATGACACCTGGCTGGCCGACGAGGACCCCGCGCCAGAGACGCTGGCCTGGTGCGCCGCCCATGGCGTGAAGGTCTCAACCCGCAAGGACCGGCCCGACTATCACCGCGCCGAATGGCCGCGCCGGACCCGCTGCAAGGAAGGCAACCTTGCCTTCTTCTATGACAGCTACGGCTACGAGAATTACGACTTCGTCTCGCAGCTTGACGCCGATCACGTCCCCCAGCCCGGCTATCTGCGCGAGGTATTGCGCGGTTTCGTCGATCCGGAGGTCGGCTATGTCAGCGCGCCGTCGATCTGCGCCAGCAATGCGCGCGAAAGCTGGGCGGCGCGGATGCGGCTGGATCACGAGGGGATGTTCCACGGCATCCTCCAGGCGGGCTATTCCAACGGCTGGGCGCCGATGTGCATCGGCTCGCATTACGCGGTGCGCACGGTGGCGCTGCGCGAGATCGGCGGGCTGGGGCCGGAACTGGCCGAGGATCATTCGACCTCGATGATGATGAATGCCTTCGGCTGGCGCGGGGTGCATGCCTTCGACGCCATTGCGGTGGGCGACGGGCCGGTGACCTTCGCCGACATGCTGACGCAGGAATTCCAGTGGTCGCGCAGCCTGGTGACGCTGTTCCTGCGCTATACGCCGGGCTATTTCTCGGGGCTCCGGCCGATCCTCAAGTTCCAGTTCCTGTTCTCGCAGCTCTGGTATCCGGGCTTTGCCTTCTTCATGGCGGCCACGCTGCTTGTGCCGATCACGGCCGTCCTGTTCGACATGCGCTTCGCCAATGTCACCTACCCGGCCTTTGTCGGCCATAGCGCGCCGGTGGTGCTGGCCTTCATCCTGATCGCCTATCAGCTCAAGGCAGACGGGCTGTTCCGCCCGACCGATGCCAAGGTCATCAGCTGGGAAAAGGGGCTGTTCCAATGCGCGCAATGGCCCTGGGTGCTGTGGGGCTGCCTGATGGCGGTGCGCGACGGTCTCACGGGCCGTTTCGTCGATTTCCGGATCACGCCCAAGGGCACGTCGGCGGCCACGCGGATGCCGTTCCGGGTGCTGTTGCCCTACATGGTGATCGCGGCGGCGGCGATCCTGCCGGTTCTGGCCGTCGATCACCTCGAGAATTCGGCCGGCTTCTACCTGCTGTGTCTTTTGAACGCAGCCCTCTATCTCGCCGTTCTCGGCGTGGCGCTCACGCATCATATCCGCCAGACTGGCCTCGGTTGGATGGGCAATGCGCTGCGGCTGGGTCCGCAGGTGGCGATCACCCTGGCGCTGGCGGTCGCGTTGGTGTTTTCGGGCTGGCTAAGGGGCATGCAAAGCCTGCATTATCTGTCCACCGGACTGGGACCCTACCAGTTCACCAAGGTGGAATTCCTGGTCTCCGGGGCCGGGCAAGGGGGCAAGAGGTCGATGCGCTATTCTTTCGACCTTCCCTTTGCGCGGCAGGACCGCAGACCGTTCATCGAGTGAGGAACGCATCATGGTCTACGCTCTGAAACCCGCGATGACCGCATTGGCCGCAAGCCTGGCGCTGTCCGGCGCCGCGCTTGCGGAATCCGCGCCCCCGGGCGAGTTGCCCTTCGGCGTCTACGATCCCGACGGGCTGTTCGCGGACGATCCCGGGGTCACCATCGAACACCTTTTCCTGCCCTGGGAAGACGTGTTCCTGCCCAGCCTGATCGAGGCGGATGCCTACGCGCTGGCGCGCGGCCGGTCGATCCTGGCCACGATCGAGCCCTGGACCTGGAACCGCAGCGAGCGCAATACCCCCGAGATCCTGCAACAGGGCATCGCCTCTGGCGAGTATGACCGCTACATGGCCTCGATCTGCGCGGTGCTGAACCTGTTCGACAGCCCCGTCACCGTGCGCTGGGCGCAGGAGATGGAGGACGAAAGCGGCCAGTTCATCTGGGCCGACTGGGAGCCGGAGACCTATATCGCCGCCTATCGCCGCATGGTCGATGTCTGCCGCGCCCAGGCGCCCGGGGTGAACTACATGTGGTCGCCGCTCGGCTTCGAGGATCTCGCCGAATACTATCCCGGCGATGACCATGTCGACATCGTCGGTCTGTCGGTCTTCGGCCTTCAGCCATGGGAGCGCGAGATTCTCGGCGCGGAGCAGTCCTTCGAGTCGATCCTCGGGCCCCGCTACGCCCGCGCCGAGGCATTCGGCAAGCCCGTGGTGGTGGCCGAACTGGGCTATTCCGGCAGCGAGGACTATGTCGCGAAATGGGACAGCGAGATCCGGCTGATCTATCCCGAGTTCCCCAGCCTGGTCGCCGTGGTCTATTTCAACCAGAAAGAGGTCTATCCTTGGCCCGACGGCTATGGCCTCCCGAACTGGCGTTTCGACTCGCGCGTGATCGACGAATAGGCGCAGTATTACATCCCTGACGCGAAGATCGGCCGAGGGCCGCCCGGAAATCGGGCGGCCCTCGGCAGTTTCTTGCCTGTTAAGATGGGCATGCCACGTGATGTCTCGCCATTGCCATCGCAATGCCACAAAAAAGCGTCACCACTTGACCACGCTACCTATGCTCCGGGGGCCTTGGGCCTGTTTCGGCAAAGCCATGCGCACGCCGGGCGGTCGGGTCTCGTGTCGGGCAACCGTGGACAGGCAACGCAGGAACCATTCGTCATGCGACTGAAAAGACGCCCATTCCGCGCCGCATTTCCGCTGATCGCCGCGCTGGCGACGGCCGGAACGATGGCCACGGCTGCCCCGGCCGCGGCCGAGGGAAAGACCGTCCAGCGCCCGGCCATCGTCGGCGCCTCGGTCATGCGCTGGCTGAACCCCGCGCCCCGGGCGGACAGGTCGCTGTCCATGCGCGAACGCAAGGCCATGGCCAGCCGGTTCGATTCCCGGCATGGCAGCGGCACTTATATCTGCACCGCCTCGGGCTTCGGCAAGCGGCCCAGCTGCTTCACCCGCTAAGGCCCCACGCCCCTTTCCCCACGCCCCCGTTCCGGGCTATGCCCGGCATGCAGGCGGCCGTGTCCGGGTTCCGGTCGGGCCTGCGGCAGCGGCAGGGACCAGAGGCATGAGACCCCCAGACCCCCGAGACACCAGCGCGCCACCGGTGATCTTCTGGCTGGCCGAATGGACCCGCCGCAAGGACGCGATCTTCGCCGCGATTGCCAGCCAATCGGGCGGCGGACGGCGCCTTCCGCTGATCGGGCTGTCGTTCCGCAACTTTCCCGAAACGCAAGAACGCGCCGCCGCCGCGCTGGCCGTGGCCAAGCGCCAGCCCAGGGGGCGGCTTGGCCGGGGGCTGAAACGCGCGCTGATCGCGGCGCAATACAATTGGTCGCGCCGCTTCTTCACCCGCCAGCCCGGCGCGGTTGCCGTCTGCTGGAACGGGCTGACCGGCTCGCGCCGCGCCTTCATGGAAGGGGCGCGGGATGCGGGTGCTGGGCGGCTATATGCGGAACTCGCCCCCTTTCCGGGGCGGATCACCCTCGACCCCCTGGGCGTGAACGCGCAGAACGCCCTGCCGCGCGACCCCGGTTTCTACCGCGACTGGGCCGCCGCCGACCCGGCCCGGCAGGGCGAGGGCTGGCGCGCGCTGGGCGCGAACCTCACCGCGCGCGCCTCGCGCCGGGCCGATGTGGGGCAGGGGGATGGGGATGCGCTGGCGGGGGCGGGGCCGTTCCTGTTCTGCCCGCTCCAGGTACCGAATGACAGCCAGATCACCCTGTTCGCGGGCTGGGTCGGCAGCGTCGAGGGCATGATCGCGGCCCTTGCCCGCACCGCCCGCGCCCTGCCGGAAGGCTGGCATGTCCGGCTCAAGGAACACCCCTCGGCGCGCAGTTCGCTGGCCGATCCGCTGGCCCGTGCCGTGGCCGAGGCGGGCGGGCGGCTGGTGATCGACAACGCCACCGACAGCTTTGCCCAGCTTGCCGCCTCGCGGGGCGTTCTGACCATCAACTCCTCGATGGGGTTGCAGGCGTTCTTTCACGACAAGCCGGTGATCGTGCTGGGCCAGGCCTTCTTCGCCATCCCCGGCCTTGTGACCCCGGTCCATTCCGAGGCCGCCCTGGCCGAGACGCTGGCCCATCCGCAGGCGCTGAGCTTCGATCCCGCGCTGCGCGCGGCCTTCATGTCCTGTCTCGACCTTGTCTATTACCCGCGCGTGACCGAAGCCCCCGATGGCAGCATCACCATCGACCCCGACGCGCTGGCCCGGATGCTGGACGCCGCGCGGTCCGGAACGGCCCTTTCGCCCGGCGGCGCTTTCCTGTAAGGCTCCGCCCCGGGAATCCACCCGACGCTGAAGGAAGAACCCGATGGGCTACAAGGTCGCCGTCGTCGGCGCCACGGGCAACGTGGGCCGCGAAATGCTGAACATCCTCGCCGAGCGCGAGTTTCCGGTGGACGAGATCGCCGCGCTTGCCTCGCGCCGCTCGCTCGGCACCGAATGCAGCTTTGGCGACCGGACCCTCAAGACCCAGGACCTGGAACAGTTCGACTTCACCGGCTGGGATATCGCGCTGTTCGCCATCGGCTCGGATGCGACCAGGGAATACGCCCCCAGGGCCGCCCGCGCGGGCTGCGTGGTGATCGACAACTCGTCGCTCTACCGCTACGACCCCGACGTGCCGCTGATCGTGCCGGAGGTGAATGCCGACGCGGTCATGGGCTATGCGAAGAAGAACATCATCGCCAATCCCAACTGTTCCACCGCGCAGATGGTGGTGGCGCTCAAGCCCCTGCATGACCGTGCGCGGATCAAGCGGGTGGTGGTCTCGACCTATCAATCCGTCTCCGGTTCGGGCAAGGAGGCGATGGACGAGCTGTGGAACCAGACCAAGGGCATGTATGTCCCGGGTCAGGAGGTCGCGCCCAGCGTCTATCCCAAGCAGATCGCCTTCAACGTGATCCCGCAGATCGACGTCTTCCTCGATTCCGGCGAGACCAAGGAAGAATGGAAGATGGTCGCCGAGACCAAGAAGATCATGGATTCCGCGATCAAGGTCACGGCGACCTGCGTGCGCGTGCCGGTCTTTGTCGGCCATTCCGAGGCGATCAATATCGAGTTCGAGGATTTCCTCGACGAGGACGAGGCGCGCGACATCCTGCGCGAGGCGCCCGGGGTCATGGTGATCGACAAGCGCGAGCCCGGCGGCTACATCACGCCGGTCGAATGCGTGGGCGATTACGCAACCTTCGTCAGCCGCATCCGGCAGGATTCGACCATCGAGAACGGCCTGAACCTGTGGGTGGTTTCCGACAACCTGCGCAAGGGCGCGGCGCTGAACGCGGTGCAGATCGCCGAGGTTCTCGGCCAGCGGGCGCTGAAGAAGGGGTGAGGCCCGGTCCGGGGCGCAAGCCCCGGCAAACTCTCCGGTGGAGAGTTTGAGCCTCGAACCGGCGGAGCCCCGGGAAGGGTCCGGTCCGGGCCGAATGGCCGGCCCTTGACGGCAGAGCACGGCGCGGCGGCCCGGCCCCGCGCCGTTCTTCGTTCCGGCGGCTTTGCCCTTGCCAAGCCCCGGCCCCCTGCCGCAACCTGCACGCCGCAGCCCGCCGCCGGAGCGATCCCCATGCGCCGCCTTGCCCTTGCCTTGCCCTTCGCCCTGATCCCCGCCCCGCTTGTGGCCGAGGATTTTCCCCTGACCAGCGCGGTCAGCGCCGTCACGCTCTACCCGCAGGGTGCGAGCGTCACCCGCGCGGTTCCCTATGACATCCCCGCCGGGCGTCACCGGTTGATCCTGACCGATCTGCCCGCTTCGACGCCGCTGCATGCGGTGCGCGTGGGCGTGACCGGCGCCACGCTGGGCGGCGTCACCACGCGCGCCGATTTCGTGCCGCCCCGCAGCGCCGAGAAGGGCGCCGCCCTTGCCGCCGCCGAGGCCGAGGTCGCGCGGCTGGAGGATGCGCTGCGCAGCGCCGAGGCCGACATTGCCGCGATCCGGCTGGACGCGCAGGCGGCGCGCGCCCGCATCGCCTTTTTCGACCGGCTGGGGGCCACCGAATTGCCCCCCGGCACTGACATCGCCGCCCTTGCTGCCACCATCGGCGCGGGGACGCTGGAGGCGCTGCGCGCGGCCCATGCGGCCGAGCAACGCGCCGATACGGCCGACCGGGGGTTGAAGGACCTGCGCGAGGCGCTGACCCGGGCGCGGCAGGCGTTGGCGGCGCTTGTTCCAGAGGATGAGGTTCGGGCGTTTCTGGCGGTGGACTTGTGGTCCGATGTGCCGGCCAGCGGCGATCTGAGCGTCAGCTATACCATCGCCGAGGCGGGCTGGATGCCGGTCTATGACCTGCGGCTGGACCGTGCCGCCGGGCGGCTGGAGATCGAGCGCGGTGCCTTCGTGACGCAGGACACGGGCGAGAACTGGGCCGGTGTGGCGCTGACTCTTTCGACCGTGCGCCCCTCGGAGCGGACCGCGCCGGGCGAGGTCTGGCCGGACCTGCGCAGGATCGTCGATCCGGGCCAGATCGGCCCGAGGCTCGGCGCCGCGCCGATGGCCGAGGCCGACATGGCGCGGGGGGGATTCGAACTGGCCGCGGCGCCCGCGCCGAAGGTCGAGGCGGTGGCGCAGGCCGATGCGCTGGCGGTCACCCATGCCTATCCGGACCCGGTCGATATCGCCGCGGGCGCGGACCGGGTGCGGCTGGCGCTGGGCGCGCTGACGGCCCCGGCCGAGGTCTTTGTCCGGGCGGTTCCCTTGTGGGATTCCAATGGCTTCGTGGCTGCCAGCTTTACCAATGAAAGCGGCGAGGTGATCCTGCCGACGGGCGAGGCGATGTTCCATCTGGACGGGCGTTTCGTGGGTCGGCAGGACCTGGCGCTGATCCCGGCGGGGGGCGAGGCGGAACTGGCCTTCGGTCCTGTCGAGGGGCTGCGCCTGAGCCGTGTCGTGGCGCGCAGCGAGGGCGATCGGGGCGTGATCCGCAAGGCGAACGAATGGGCCGAGACCGTGCGGATCAGGGCCGAGAACCTGACCGCCGAACCGTGGTCCGTGCGGCTGACGGACCGGGTGCCCTATTCCGAACAGGAGGATCTGAAGATCACCTGGACCGCTGATCCGCCGCCCGCCGGGACCGATCTGGACGACCGGCGCGGCGTGCTGGAATGGCGCTTCGATCTGGCCCCCGGCGCGGTGCGGGAGGTCGGGGTGACCCAGCGGATGACCTGGCCCGAGGGCAAGGTTCTGCAATAGGAATCCCGTATCGGAATTCCATCGGACTTTCATCGGACTTTTGTCGGACCCGCGCCGCGCGCGGGTCAGAACCGTTCGGCGCGCAGCACCTGGCAATCGGTGACCGAGACGACGCCGATATGGCGCTCGACCACGGCGAAGGCGGCGTCGAGCAGCGCGTCCAGCCGTTCGGGCCGGATCAGGCAGACGACGGCGACCATGCCGCCCGCGCGCCCCACCTGTCCCTCGCGGCTCCAGGGGCCGGAGCGGCCGGTGCCGCCCAGGACCGGCAGCACGGTATAGCCGGTGACGCCCGCCTCGCGCAGCGCGGCGGTCAGGCGGCGTTCCATCGGCGCCTCGATGATGATCTCTACCCGTTTCGCGGCATGGGTCTGCATGGGCCTATCCTCCGGTCGCAAGCCGGGCCGCGGCAAGGTAGAGCGGGATGCCCAGCGTCAGGTTGAAGGGGAAGGTGATCCCGAGCGACAGCGTCAGGTAGATCGACGGGTTCGCGTCGGGCAGCGCCACCCGCATCGCGGCCGGGACCGCGATATAGGAGGCCGAGGCCGCCAGCGTCATCATCAGCACCACGCCGCCCAGGCTGAGACCCAGCGCCAGCCCCGCCGCCAGCCCGAAGGCGGCGCCGATGGGCGGCATGACCACCCCGAAGGCCAGCAGCCCCGGCGTGATCACGCCCCGGCTGTTGCGCAGGTTGCGGCCCGCGACCAGCCCCATGTCCAGCAGGAACAGGCAGAGCACGCCCTTGAAGGGCGCGACGATGAAGCTTTCGATCTCGGCCAGCCCCTGGGGGCCGGTGATCCAGCCGATGGCGAAGGCGCCGATCAGCAACACGATCGAGCCGTTGAGCAGGATCTCGCGCCAGAGGCCGGATTCCACGTCGGTCTGGCCGCCCTTGCGCATCACCAGCCACAGCGCGGCGAGGATCGCGGGCGCCTCCATGATCGCGGCGACGGCGACCATGAAGCCCTCGGACGCGATGCCCTGGCCGGTCAGCACCGATGTCGCGGCCACGAAGGTCACGATCGAGATCGAGCCGTAATGCGCCGCGACCGCGCCCGCATCCACCGTGCCCAGCCGGGTCATCGTCCGCAGCAGGGCAAAGGCCACGAAGGGGATGCCCGCCGACAGAACCAGCCCCGCCAGCAGCGCCAGAACCAGCGTGCCGTCCAGCCCGTGCGCCGCGACGCCCGCGCCGCCCTTGAAGCCGATGGCGAAGAGCAGGTAGATCGACAGCGCCTTGGCCGCGGCCTCGGGCACGGAGAGATCGGAGCGCGCCAGCGCCGCGGCGAGCCCGAGCGCGAAGCTGAGGATGATCGGCGACAGCAGGTTGCCCGCCGCGAGTTCGACGATGCCGGTCAGGTGCGGCCCCCGTTCATTCTGTTGGACCCCGATGGATCATGCGCCAAGGACCGGATCAGATCGCCACGAACCGCCCGGTTTCGGGATCGTAGCATTCCACCACGCCCTCGGCGATATCCTTCCAAAGCCCGTGCAGGGCCAGTTCCTCGGCCTCGACCGCGGCGCGCACATAGGGAAAGGTCATCAGGTTCTCGAGCGAGACCAGCACCGCGTCCTTTTCCATCGCTTCCAGCCGGTCGGCCTCGGTCGCGGCCCCTTCGGTCCGGTCGTAGCTGGGGCGCAGGATGTCCATCCAGCGGCCGATGAAGCTGGTCTTTTCCTCAAGCTCGGGCGCGAGGCCCGCGCACATGTCATGGCAGCCCTTGATGCCGCCGCAGCGGGAATGGCCCACCACCAGCAGGTTCGCCACCTTGAGCACGGTGACCGCATATTCCACCGCCGCCGAGGTGCCGTGATTGCCGCCATCGGGCGCGTAGGGCGGCACCAGCGCCGCGATGTTGCGATGGATGAAGAACTCGCCCCCGTCCGCGCGGAACATCGCGCTGACATGCACGCGCGAGTCGCAGCAGGAGATGACCATCGTGCGCGGGCGCTGTCCTTCCTCGGCGAGGCGGCGAAACCAGGCCTTGTTCTCGGCATGGGCGGTGGCCTTCCAGCCCTGGTAACGCTGGACGAGGTATTGCGGCAGAGGGCGGGCGTCTTTCATCACGTTCTCCGTTTTCTCTGCGGCTGCTTAAAGCGCATTTGCCGGTAATTCGAGTGATTTCGGTGCCGCGGTGCAACGCTTTCTTGACGCTGAGGGGGCAGTTTCCCCGCAGGTGTGGTGCGATAAATCGGAGGGGTTCCGTGTCCCGAGTTGTGGTCTTGCGTCAGGACGAACCGTTGAGTGTGGATTCGGATCGGCTGGCGGACATGTTCGTCGATCTGGGCGAGGCGAGGGCCGCGCATCTGGTCTCGGTGTCGGTCGAGCGGCTGGAGGATCTGATGGCCAGCCTCGATCTGGCGGTGTCGCAGGTGCGTCCGGGCGATTGCGTCGATCTGGTAGGGCAGATCCGCGCGTTGGGCGATTCGCTGGGGCTGATCGGCCTGTCGATCGCCGCGCGGGGCGTGTCGCGTGCGGTGCAGACCGGCGACCCGGTGGCGGTGGCCGCCACCATGGAGCGGCTGCGGCGGATCGCGCAGCGGTCTTTCCGGATCGCGGCGGAGTTGCAGCACCGCTCGGGCTGAACCCGCTTGCGGGCGCGGGCGTAACGGCTAGGCTCGGGGTCCATCCCGATCCCCGACCGAAGGACGCCCCGCCCATGCCGCCCCGTTTCGCCGCGCCCGACGCGCCCTCGCTGCCGCTGCATGTCGTCGAGGAGGCAACCCTTGCCGAATGGCGCGCCGCCCGTCCCCCGGCCGAGGCCGAATGGCTGAATGCCACGGGCTTTGCCGCGGGTCTGGGCGAGGTCGCGCTGTTGCCCGGGCCCGATGGCCGGGTCGCGGGGGCGGTTGCGGGCTACGGAACGGCGGGCAAACGCGCGCGCGGGCGGTTCCACCTTGCGGGCGCGGCGGCGCGCCTGCCCGAAGGGGTGTGGCATCTGGAGACCGCGCTTTCGGGCGCCGAGCTGGCCGCCGAGGCGCTGGGCCTGCTGCTGGCCGCCTACCGCTTTGACCGCTACCGCGCGCAGCCGCCGCTGAAGGCGCAGGTCAAGGCGCCGCCCGGCATCGACGCGCCCCGGATCGAGGCGCTGGCCGCGGCCGAATGGCTGACCCGGGATCTGATCAACACGCCCGCCTGCGACATGGGCCCCGAGGCGCTGGAGGAGGCGCTGGTCGCGCTGGCCGCCCGGCAGGGCGCAAGCGTCACCGCGATCCGGGGCGACGGCCTGGTCGCGCAGAACTTCCCGCTGATCCATGCCGTCGGCCGCGCCGGGCCGCAGGCGCCGCGGCTGCTGGACCTGCGCTGGGGCGATGCGGGGCCGCGTCTGACGCTGGTCGGCAAGGGGGTCTGTTTCGACACCGGCGGGCTGAACCTGAAACCGGGCGAGTCGATGGGCCTGATGAAGAAGGACATGGGCGGGGCCGCGACCGCGATGGGGCTGGCGCAGGCGATCATGGCGCTGGGCCTGCCCGTGCGGCTGCGGCTGCTGGTCCCGGCGGTGGAGAACTCGGTCTCCGCCAACGCCTTTCGCCCGCAGGACATCCTGACCGCACGCAACGGGTTGAGCGTCGAGATCAACAATACCGATGCCGAGGGGCGGCTGGTGCTGGCCGACGCGCTGGCGCTGGCCTGCGAGGAAGAGACCGACCTGCTGATCTCGATGGCCACGCTGACCGGGGCGGCGCGCGTTGCCGTCGGCCCCGATATCGCGCCCTTCTATACCGGGGACGAGGTGCTGGCCGCCGCGCTGGCCGCCGCCGGGGCGGAAGCCGCCGATCCGGTCTGGCGCATGCCCTTCCACGCCCCCTACGAGGCGATGATCGAGCCCGGCATCGCCGATCTCGACAATGCGCCCCGGGGCGGTTTTGCCGGGTCGATCACCGCCGCGCTGTTCCTGCGCCGCTTTGCCGGGGACGCGCGCTATGCCCATTTCGACATCTATGGCTGGCAACCCGCCGATGCGCCCGCCCGGCCCAAGGGCGGGCTGGGACAGGGCGCGCGCGCGATCCTGGGCGCGCTGCCGCAGGTGCTGGGGCTGTGAGCGACCGGCGCGAGACACCGGCGAATGCCCGCGTCGCGGCGCTGCATCTGCACGGCCGGGTCACGGCCGACCGCTTCACCGCGCCCACCCGCCACCGGGTCATCCCGCCGCTGACGGATCTGCTGCGCGCCCCCGGCGGCCCGCGCGAGCGCCAGCTTGTCCATGGCGAGGCGTTCGAGGTGCTGGACACGCATGAGGGCCATGCCTTCGGCTGGGCCGCGCGCGACGGCTATGTGGGCTATATGGCCGCCACGGCGCTGTCGGCCGACCTGCCCGAGCCCAGCCATGCCGTCGCCGCGCCTGCCACCCATGCCTATCCAGCGCCCGACCTGAAATGCCCCGAGATCTGCGCCCTGTCCTTCGGCACGCAGATCCGCGTCACCGCCGAGAGCGGCGATTTCTGCCAGAGTGCCGAAGGCTGGTTCCTGCCCAGGCCGCATCTGCGCCCGCTGGATGCGCCCTTTGCCGATCCGGTCGCGGTGGCAGAGCTGTTCCTCGGGGTGCCCTATCTGTGGGGCGGCAATTCGATCCGGGGGATCGACTGTTCGGGGCTGGTCCAGGCGGCCTTTCTGGCCTGCGGCCGGGCCTGTCCCGGCGACAGCGACCAGCAGGCCCGCGTGTTGGGCAGGCTGCTGCCGCCGGACAGCCTGCCCCGGCGCGGCGATCTGATCTTCTGGAGGGGCCATGTCGCGCTGGTCGCCGATCCGCAGACGCTGATCCATGCCAATGCCCATGCGATGGCCGTGGCCCGCGAGCCCATCGACGAGGCGCTTGCCCGGATCGCGGCCACGGGCGGCGGCGCGCCCACCGCGCATCGCCGCGCCTAGCCGACCGCCCCTATCCGACCGGGCGGATCAGCGCCTTGTCCAGCACGCGCAGCACCTGTTTCAGGTCATGGCCGCGCTTCAGGATGCGGCCGTCCATCCCGATCACCGCATAGATCCCCTGGCGGGCGCGCAGGCGCGGGCGCTTCTCGATGCGGTAAAGCGGGTGCTCGGCGGTGCGGCGAAAGACGGAAAAGACCGCCGCCTCGCGCAGCGACGAGATGGCATAGTCGCGCCACTCCCCCGCGGCGACCATCCGGCCGTAAAGCGCAAGGATCGCCCCCAGCTCGGCCCGGTCGAAGCTGATCTGCTCGGGCGGGCCGGCATGGACGAACGGGGGCGGTGTCACGACGTTCATCCGCCCAGCGTGCCGCCGCCGCGTCGTCAAATCAAGTTCTGCCCGGATCGCGCCCCGAAATTACCTTGCGATGGTCGCGCGCGGTCCGCGATGCCGCCCGGATTCGCGGGAATATTGCCTTCATAGCGAAGACGCTACCCCGGTGCCGCGGTTCAACAGCCCCCACCCAGCCTGTGGCACCGGGAACTTTCGCTCTCCCCCTCGACGGCAATGACCCCGCGCGCGCGTTCGCGCATCTGCGGGATCCATGGTGCGACCGGCGGCACGACCGGCGCAGGGCCCGCCCCCGGCCGCGCTGCTTCTTCTGGCCGGAAATATCCCGGGGGAGTCGCCGGTGCCGCTTGCGGCAGCGGCGGCGGGGGCAGCGCCCCCTTGCCCCGGGCGCTCAGGCGAACTGGCCCTGGCAGAACCAGCCTGACGACATCTCGCCGCCATGGGCGTAGTAAAGCCACAGCCGCAGCCCCTCGGCGGTGTCGACCCGCCAGTAATCCCGCGGCCCGGACCGCCAGGCGGGATCGTCCAGCCACCATTCCGGCGCGATCCGCTCGGGGCCGGTGGCGCCCAGACTCGCGAAATCGCGCCGCCGCCAGCGGAACCGGTCCGGGGGCGCGGGCCGGTCGGGGGCGGTGACCGGCTCGGGCGGGAACAGCAGCAGCGGCCGGGGCCGGGTGCGGGCGGGCCAGTCGGCGGCCGGTTCGGACCAGGCGGCGGCCAGCACCTGCCAGCCCTTTTCGGGGATATGGCTTTCGGCCGGGGCGACCCGGGTCAGCGCGTCCAGCCCCACCCGCGCCCCGATCCGCCCGATCAGGTCCGCCAGCGCCGTCCCGGCGCCGCCGCGGGCCAGCGCGTCGCGGGCGGCCTCGGCATGGCCGGCATGCTGGCGGGCATGGACGGGCTCGGTCACGGGCGCTTCGAGCCGCAGCCGGTCGATGCCCGGCCCGGCCTCCAGCGCCCGCAGTTTCAGCGCCAGCAGCGGCCGGATCCGCTCGGGCTGGGCAACGGCCTGGGCAAGGCCCAGCTCCACCGTCTCGACCCCGTGATCGCAGCGCAAGGCCTGAAGCCGCACCCGCCGCGCGCCGCGGCCTGCCTCGGCCAGCCGGGCGCAGAGCGCGGGCAGCAGCCGGTCGATCCCGGCCAGGATGTCGGCCTCCAGCCCGATCGGGTCGGGCAGGGTCAGGCGCACCGCGAAACGGGGGGCGGGGCGCAGCGGCGAGACGGGTTCGGCCTCGATCCCCAGCGCCTGGTCGATGCGGCGCGGCAGGTCGCGGCCGAACCGGCGGACCAGCGGCGCGCGCGGCAGGCCCAGCACGTCGCCGACCTGGCGCAGCCCCAGCCGGGCCAGTCCCTCGACCATGTCGGGGGGCAGGCGCAGCGCGGCCAGGGGGAGCGGCGCGAGCGCGGCGCGGGTCTGGCCGGGCGGCGCGATTCGCGGCGGCGGGGCGCCTTGCGGCAGGTCGGGGCGGCGCTGCCAGACGGCGCGTTTCGCGGCGCGCGCGCGGGTGGCGCGGGCCTCCTGCGCGATGGCGTCGCCCGAGCGGTGCGGCGCGGCCTGCACGCCGGCAAAGCGCGCGAGCGCCCAGGCCGCGCCGCGGGTATCGGCCAGCCCGGCGCGCAGGCTCAGCCCCAGATCCCCGCAGTCGGTGCGCAGCGCGTCGATCATCCCCTCCTCGCCGCCGAACAGATGGGCGCAGCCGGTGATGTCGAGGACCAGCCCCTCGGGCGGCTCGGCCGCGACCCAGGGCGAGAACCGCCCGGCCCAGCGCGCCAGCCCGTCCAGAAAGGCCGCCTCGCCCGGCGGGTCGGCGGGCCGGGTGATCAGCCCCGAACAGATCGCCAGCGCGTCGCGCAGCGGCTGGCCGCGCCGCAGCCCCGCGGCTTCGGCCTCGGCATTCAGCGAGGCGAGGATCTGTGCCCCCCCGGTTTCGGCGACCACCGCCAGCGGCCCGGGCGGCAGCCCGTGCCAGCGGCGCAGCGCGCGTTCGGCGGCAAGCCGCGGAAACCAGAGCGACAGGATACGGCGGGCGGGCATGGCGGCAGCAAATGTTCCCTATATGTTCCAGATTAGACCGCCCCCGGCCCGGAGTCGAGTCCACCCGCCCCGCTTGCAAGCCCGCGCCCTTTGCCCCAGCTTGCCCCGAACCCGTCCGATCCGGTGCGACTCGGACATCGCCGACAGGAGAGACCTTTCTTGCCCGACCCCAAGCCCCCGCTTCTGGCCGTTCTGATCGACGCCGACAACATCCCCGCCCGCTATGCCGAGGCGATCCTGAAGGAGATCACGTCCTTCGGGGAACCCGCGCTGAGGCGGGTCTATGGCGACTGGTCGTCGGACCGGCTGAAGCCCTGGTCCGAGAAGGTGCTGGGGCTGGGCCTGGTGGCGCATCAGGAAACCGCGAATACCAAGGGCAAGAATGCCAGCGATATCGGGCTGGTGATCGACGCGATGGACATCCTGCATTCGGGCCGGTTCGACGGGTTCGTGCTGGTCTCGTCGGACAGCGACTTCACGCGGTTGGCCAGTCGCATCCGCGAACAGGGGCTGGACGTGATCGGCATCGGCGAGGCCAAGGCGCCGGTCAGCTTGCGCAATGTCTGCAACCGCTTCGTGCTGATCGAGAACATCGTCGAGGAGACGGTGCCGGTGCAGAAGGGCAAGGCGCCGGAGGCGCCGTCGGGCAAGCGGCCGCCGAAGGAGGCGATCGACCTGATCATCCGGGCGATGGACAAGATCGAGCAGGAGGACGAGTGGTACACGCTGGGCCAGCTTGGCCAGTACATCACCGCCGACAATCCCGATTTCGATACCCGCACCTATGGCAAGCGCAAGCTGTCGGACCTTGTGCATGAACTCAAGCGGTTCGAGACGCGCAAGATCGCCAACCAGATGCAGGTGCGCCGGGTGGACTAGGTCCGGACCCCGTAGCGGGCCATGAAGGTCGCGACCGCGCCGTCGATCACCCGGGCGATCTCCTCGGGGGAAAAGCGGTCGTCGATCCGCAGCAGGTGGCGCAGGTAGAGATCGGCCTTGCACAGCTCGATGAACTGGTCGGCGGCAAGGGCGGCGTCGGGGATCGCCACCTCGCCCTGTCCGTCGACGCCCGCCAGAAAACCGGCCAGTTCGTCATGCAGCCGCCGCGGACCCGAGCGGTAGAAGGCCGCGCCCAGTTCCGGAAAGCGGTCGGATTCGGCCACGCAGATCCGGAACACCGCCTGGTTGAACTCGCACAGGAACGAGGCGACCATATGCCCCGCGGCCTGGCGCAGCACCTCGGCGACCGGCGCGCCGAGGTCGATCTGGTCCAGCGCGGCCAGCGTCTGGCGGTCGCATTCCTGTCGGAACACCTCGATGAACAAGAGCCGCTTGTCGGGGAAATAGCTGTAGAGCGTGGCCTTGGACACGCCCGCCGTGCGGGCGATGTCGTCCACATTCGCCCCCTCGAACCCGTCGCGCAGGAAGATGTCGCGGGCGCCTTCCAGCACCTGCTCGAACTTGCGCCCCTTGCGGATCGTCGCGGGATTGGTGTTCATCCGGCCTTCCGTTCTACCGAGGGGGTAGTCTAAACCAGACGGTTCACTTCGGGCAAGCCTTGGCGGGGCGGCAAATGGCCCTCTGTCGCGCTGCGTGGCGAACGGAAATCCTGCGCTTGAAACCCGCCTTTCGCGGCATAGTTTAGAACAATTCCAGACTGTGAGGATGCCGATGATTCCCGGACTTACCCAGCGGCGCCGGTTCTCCGATCTCAGCGAGCAGGAGATCCTTGCGCTTGCGATCTCGTCCGAGGAGGACGATGCCCGCATCTATCGCAGCTATGCCGAACGGCTGCGTGCCGATTATCCCGATTCGGCGCAGGTCTTCGACAGCATGGCGGGGGAAGAGGACCTGCACCGCCAGCGCCTGATCGAGAAGCACCGCGAACGGTTCGGCGAGGTGATCCCGTTGATCCGGCGCGAGCATGTCTCGGGCTATTACGCGCGCCGCCCGGTCTGGCTGATCGAGAATCTGGGGATCGAGCGGATCCGCGACGAGGCCGAGATGATGGAGCGCGATGCGCATGCCTTCTACCTGAAGGCGGCGCAGCGGACCTCGGATGCGGGCACCCGCAGGCTGCTGGGCGATCTTGCCGCCGCCGAGGCCGGGCATGAGGCGCGGGCCGACAAGCTGGTGGACGCGCATGTCGGCGAGGATGCCGAGGCGCAGGAGGCGCGCACCGCGCATCGGAAATTCGTGCTGACCTGGGTGCAGCCGGGGCTGGCCGGGCTGATGGATGGCTCGGTCTCGACGCTGGCGCCGATCTTTGCCACCGCCTTTGCCACGCAGGATCCGCGCACCACGCTGCTGGTGGGCATCGCCGCCTCGGTGGGCGCGGGGATCTCGATGGGGTTCACCGAGGCGGCCTCGGATGACGGGGTGATCTCGGGGCGCGGCTCGCCGCTCAAGCGGGGCATCGCCTCGGGGGTGATGACGGCGGTCGGCGGGCTGGGCCACGCGCTGCCCTATCTGATCCCGGATTTCTGGACCGCCACCACCATCGCGATGATCGTCGTCTTCATCGAGCTCTGGGTCATCGCCTGGATCCAGAAACGCTATATGGAAACGCCCTTCCTGCGCGCGGCCTTCCAGGTGGTGCTGGGCGGCGGGCTGGTGCTGGCGGCGGGCATCCTGATCGGGTCGGGATAGGGGGGCGGCGCCCGGGCGAGGAAGGCGCCCCCGGTCGGGGCGCCTTGGGCTGTCAGGGCAGGGGCCGGGTCAGGCCGCGCGGCGACGTGCCCGCCGGACAAGGCCCAGACCGCCCAGCGCGGCCAGCAGGAGCGGCAGGCTTGCGGGGACCGGCACCACGTTGGGCTCGACGATCCGGCCATAGAGCGCCGCGACCGAGGTCGATCCTTCCGGGCTGTTGAAGCCGGTCGTCAGGGTGGTGCCGCCATCCTGCGAGAAGCCCAGCAATTCAAGTGTGTAGTTAAGCCCGTCATACATGAAGGTCGCGCTGGTGAAGGTGTTCGCGATCGACGCGATGTCGCCGTCCGTGACCGGGTCACCGCTGGTGTTGGGCGTGTTGATGACGTCGAAGGCGAAGCTGAAGGCTTCGGTCACGTTCAGCGGGCTGACGATGAACAGTGTCACGGCAAGGCTTGCGCCGTCGAAATCGTGGTTGGTCACCGATCCGTTGCGATAGGTGAAATCGCCCACCTTGAACAGGTTGCCCGCCTCGGCCGTCCAGCCCGGCCCGCCATCCGATCCGACGCCGTCGAAGCTCCAGAGATTGTTGAAATCGGTGTCGACCGGCGTGCCCCAGTCGACATCCGCCGTCCCGCTCGCATCGTTGTTGGCGATCGTGAAGCCGACGTTGCCGATCGGGTCGACCCAGCTTCCTTCCGCCGTTCCGGAAAAGGTGACGGCATGGGCCGCACCGGCCGAAAGGCCGAGGATCGCGGCCGCGATCAGATGGTGTTTCATGTCTGGTTTCCCCTTCTTACCCCTGGGCGGTGCACTCGAAAACCTGCACCGTCCACCCGGCGAGAAGATCAGAAAATCGGTAAAATTTCAACAAGATTGCAAAGGAAGGCCCCTCTGCGCAATAATCGAACTCGTGCGGTCGGCCTGGCGCGTGCGCTGCGCGCGCGACATTCCCAAGTCCGCCGCCGCGTGCTAACCGCCGGACATGCTGGCGATCTTTCTTCAGACCCTGCCCTTCTTCGCGCTGATCGGCCTTGGCTACGGGGCCGGGCGGACCGGGTTCTTCACGCCCGAGGCGACCGCCTGGCTGACGAAATTCGTCTTCTACTTCGCGCTGTCGGCGATGATCTTCCGCTTTGCCGCCAACCTGCCCGCGGCCGAGCTGTTCGATCCGGCCTTCATCGCGGCCTATCTGACCGGCACGATGGCGGTCTACCTGCTGGCCACCGCGGTCGCGCTGATCCGCCGCCGGGGCGTGGCCGAGGCGGCGGTCGAGGCGCAATGCGCGGCCATCGGCAATACGGGTTTTCTGGGCATCCCGATGCTGGCGGTCCTGCTGGGCGAGGCCGCGGTGGGGCCGGTGATGATGGTGCTGGCGGTCGATCTGATCGTGTTCTCAAGCCTGATCGTGATCCTTGTCACCGCCTCGCGCGAGGGGCGGCTGTCGCCCGCGATCCTGGGCACTGTCGCGCTGGGGCTTGTGAAGAACCCGATGATCGTGTCGATCGTGCTGGGGCTGTGCTGGTCGGCCTTTCGCCTGCCGCTGCCGGAACCGGCGGCGATGTTCCTGGTGCTGCTGGGTGCTGCGGCCACGCCGGGCGCGCTGTTTGCCATCGGCGCCTCGCTTGCCGCGCGGTCGGCCGAGCGGCTGGCGGTGGCGGGCTGGCTGTCACTCGCCAAGCTGGTCCTGCACCCGGCCGCGGTGGCCTTTTGCGCGCTGGTGCTGTTCGATGTCCGGCCCTTTGCCGCGGGGGTGATGATCGCGGCGGCCGCGCTGCCGGTGGCGGGCAATGTCTACATGCTGGCCCAGCATTACGGCGTCGCGCCGCAGCGGGTGTCGGCCTCGATCCTGATCTCGACCGCGGCCTCGATCCTGACGGTTCCCGCGGTGATCGCGCTGATCGCCACGCTCTGAGCTTGCCCGGGCGGCGCGGGCGCGCTACCCCATAGCCGGGCCAGCGAGGGAGAGCGCCATGGAAACCCTATCCGAGAACAGATGCTTCGGCGGGAAGCAGGGCGTCTATCGCCACGCCTCCGAGGTTTGCAGATGCGACATGACCTTTGGCCTGTTCCTGCCCGAAGAGGCCGAGGACGGGCCGGTGCCGGTGCTGTGGTATCTGTCGGGCCTGACCTGCACGCATGAGAACGCGATGGTCAAGGCGGGCGCCCAGCAATGGGCGGCCGAGCATGGCATCGCGCTGGTCTTTCCCGACACCTCGCCGAGGGGCGCGGATGTGGCCGATCACGAGATGTACAATCTGGGCCAGGGCGCGGGATTCTATGTCAACGCCACCGAAGCCCCCTGGGCCGCGAATTTCCGCATGTGGGACTATATCGCCGAGGAATTGCCGCGGGTTCTGTTCAACGGCTTCGCGCTGGACGAGGAACGCCAGGCGATCACCGGCCATTCCATGGGCGGGCATGGCGCGCTGACCATCGCGATGGCCTATCCCGGGCGGTTCGCGTCCGTGTCGGCCTTTGCGCCGATCACCCATCCCAGCCGGTCGGATTGGGCGAAGAAGCCGATCCACGCCTATCTGGGCGAGGGCAATGTGGACTGGGTGCGGCACGATGCCTGCCTGTCGCTGCGCGAGAACGGGTTCAACGGGCCGATGCTGATCGACCAGGGGACGGGCGACCAGTTCATCGACTCGCTGATGCCCGAGGCGCTGGCCGCGGCGATCACCGAGACCCGGCATCCCGCGATCTTCCGGATGCAGGGCGGCTATGACCATTCCTATTTCTTCGTCTCCACCTTCATGGAGGATCACGTCGCCTTCCACGCCGAGGCGCTGTACCGGTGAGCCGGGTGTTCGTCGACGCCGATGCCTGTCCGGTCAAGGACGAGGCGCTGCGCGTCGCCGAACGCCATGGCGCCCCGATCCATTATGTCGCGAATGGCGGGCTGCGCCCCGTGGATCACCCGCTGGCGCGGATGGTCTATGTGGCGCAAGGCCCCGACGAGGCCGACAAGTGGATCGCCGATCAGGCCGGCCCCGGCGACGTGGTGGTGACGGCCGATGTGCCGCTGGCCGCGAAATGCGTGGCGGCCGGGGCGGCGGTGCTGAACCACAATGGCGAGGCGTTCACCCTTGCCAATATCGGCCCGAAACTGGCCAGCCGCGACCTGATGGCCGACCTGCGCGCCGCCGATCCGTTCCGGCAGGGCGGCGGGCGCGGGTTTTCCAGGGCCGACCGCTCGCGCTTTCTCGACGCGCTGGAACGGGCCTTGCGTGCGGCCAGCCAGTCCGCGGATGCGGCGCCGCGTGGCGCTGGGCCGACGGGCTGAGCGCAGGGGGGGGGAGGGAGGATGCCCGAGATCATCGGCTTTGCCGAAGGCCAGGCCTGCCTGAACTGGGACGGGCTGTGCGCCGCGCTGGCGGCGGGGCATGCCCTGCCGCGTGCGGAGATTGCCGACAGTTTCCTTTATCGCGGGGCGGATACGCTGTTGAACCGGGCGGCCTGGATCGACGGGCTGGGGCTGGCGGTGAAATCGGCGACGATCTTTCCGGCCAATCCCGCCCGCGACAAACCGGCGGTCAATGGCGGCGTGTGCCTTTACTCCGACCGCGACGGCACGCTTGAGGCGATCGTCGATTTCCACCTTGTCACGAAATGGAAGACCGCCGGTGACAGTCTGCTGGCCGCCACGCGGCTGGCCCGGCCCGACAGCCGCGAGATCCTGATCGTCGGCGCGGGCACGGTGGCGCATGCGCTGTACGAAGCCTATTCCAGCGCCTTTCCGCAGGCGCGCTTCACCGTCTGGAACCGCTCGGCCGCGGGGGCGGAGCGGTTGGCCAGCAGCGTTCCGCGGATCGCGGTCGCGCGCGATCTGGAAGACGCGGTGCGCGCGGCCGATATCGTGACCTCGGCCACCATGGCGACCCATCCGCTGATCCGGGGCGAGTGGCTGCGGCCGGGCCAGCATGTCGACCTGATCGGCGCGTTCCGCCCCGACATGCGCGAGGCCGACGATGCCGCGCTGAAACGGGCGCGGATCTTCGTGGACAGCCGGGATACCACGCTGGGCCATATCGGCGAGCTGAAGATCCCGCTTGCCTCGGGCGCCATCGCGGAAGGCGATATCGTGGCGGATTTCTACGACCTGCCCGCGGGGCGGTTCGCGCGGACCGCGGAGGACGAGATCACGCTGTTCAAGAATGGCGGCGGCGCGCATCTGGACCTGATGACCTGCGCGCATATCCTCGACGCCTGGCGCGCGCGATGATCTGGGCGCTGGCGGCGCTGGCGGCGGGCGCTTACCCGCTGTCGGAATGGCTGCGCCGCCCGGTGGCGGAGGCGCGCGCCGCGGCGCCGGGGGCGATGGCCGCGCTGCCCTCGGGGTGCACCCATTACCGCTGGCATGGCCCGGCAGATGGCCCGGTCGTGCTGTGCCTGCACGGGATTTCCACCGGCGGCTGGTTCATGGACAGCACCGCCGAGACGCTGGCCCGGCTGGGATACCGCGTGCTGGTGCCTGATCTTTACGGGCGCGGCCTGTCCGACCGTCCGCCCGGCCGCCAGAGCAGCGCGATGCTGATCGGCCAGATCGACGAATTGCTGGCGGCGCAGGGCGTGACGGGGCGGCTGGGGGTGCTGGGCTTCTCGATGGGGGGGGCACTTGCCACGGCTTTTGCGGCCGCCCGGCCCGACCTTGTGGAGCGGCTGATCCTGATCGCGCCCGCCGGGCTGGGGCTGAAGATGCCCCGGGCCGTGGCGCTGGCCCGCGCCCTGCCGGGGCTGGCGGACTGGCTGGTGCGGGTTCCGGGCGGCGCGCTGATGCGGCTGGTGGCCCGGCGATACGGCCGCGCGCGCGCCCTGCCCGCGGCGGTGATCGAGGCGCAGGTCGCCGAGACCCGGTATCGTGGCTTTCTGCCCGCGATGCTGTCCAGCCTGCGCGGCCTGCTGGCCGAGGATCTTGCCCCCGCCCATCGCCGCCTTGCCGCCGCGGGGATGCCCGTGCTGGCGATCTGGGCCGAGGGGGACGAGCTGATCGCGCCCGCGGCCGCGCAACGGCTTGCCGCGCTGAACCCGGGGGCCGTGCAGATCACCCTGGCGGGTGCCAGCCATGTCCTGCCGATCACCCATGCCGCAGAGGTGGCAAGGGCGCTGGCGGGGGTCCTGCCGCGCCGCTGACCGGCGAACGCGCCCCTTTTCGCCGCCGCGCCCCCGGCCTAGAACCGCGCCATGGGACAGAGTCTGCGAAGCCTTTACGATGCCCGGGTCAGCGCGGGCGAGTTGCGCCCCGATCCGGCGCAGATCGCGGCGCTGGCGCCGCTGGACCGGATCCGCGCCGCGCTGGAAAACCCGCCCCCCGCGCCGCGTGGCGGGCTGTTCCGCAAGCCCCCGCCGCCCGCGCCGGTGCGCGGGCTTTACCTGTGGGGGGGCGTGGGGCGCGGCAAGTCGATGCTGATGGACCTGTTCCATGCGGGCGTCGGGATCGAGGGCAAGCGGCGCGTGCATTTCCACGCCTTCATGCAGCAGATCCACAAGGGGTTGCATGCCGCGCGCAAGGCCGGGGCCGAGGACGCGCTGCGCCCGGTCGTGGCGGCCGAGTTCAGGGGCTTGCGGCTTCTGTGTCTGGACGAGATGCAGATCACCGACATCGCGGATGCGATGATCGTGGGGCGGCTGTTCGAGCTGATCTTTGCCGAGGGCGTGTGCGTGGTCACGACCTCGAACCGGGTGCCGGGGGACCTTTACAAGGACGGGTTGCAGCGCGAGCGGTTCGTCCCCTTCATCCGGATGATCGAGGAGCGGCTGGAGGGGGTGCACCTCGCCTCGCCCACGGATTACCGGCAGAACCGGCTGACCGGGGCGGATGTCTATTTCACCCCCGCCGACCGTCTGGCGCGCGAGGCGCTGTCGGCGATCTGGCGGGATCTGACCGAGGGGGCGGGGGGGCCGCTGACGCTGCGGGTTCAGGGCCGCGACCTTGCCTTGCCGCTGTTTCACAACGGGGTCGCACGGGCGAGTTTCTGGGATCTGTGCGCCCGCCCGCTGGGACCGGCCGATTACCTTGCGCTGGCCGAGGCGGTGCGGGTGCTGATCCTGGAGGACATCCCGCGGCTGTCGTCGGAGAACTACAACGAGGCACGCCGCTTCGTGACGCTGGTGGATGCGCTTTACGAGGGCCGCGTGCGGCTGATCGCGTCTGCGGCGGCGCAGCCCGAGATGCTGTATCTCGAAGGGGCGGGATCCTTCGAGTTCGAGCGCACGGCGAGCCGGTTGAGGGAAATGCAGGCGGCCGAATGGGGGGTGGCCGGAGGCTAGGAATTGTCGGTCAGCACCCGCCCGGCAAGGTAGAGCGAGCCGCAGATCAGGATCCGGGCGTTCGGCTGCGCCGCGGCGATGCGCGCCACGGCCTCGGCCACATCCAAGGCGGTCGTGGCGGGCAGGCCCGCCCTTGTGGCCGCGGCGGCGGTGGTTTCGGCGGGCAGGGTCGCGGCCTCGCCGGGGATCGAGACGGCGGTCAGGCTGTCGGCCACGGCTGCCAGCGGCCGCATGAAGCCCGCGACATCCTTGGTGTTCAGCATGCCGCAGATCAGGTGCAGCGGGCGCGGGGGCAGGCGGGTCAGCGCCTCGGCCAGCGCGATGCCTGCGGCGGGGTTGTGTCCGCCATCGAGCCAGAGTTCGGCGCGGCCCGCCGCATCGACCAGCGGGCCGTGGCGGAGCCGTTGCAGCCGGGCGGGCCAGTCGGCGCGCGTCAGCGCCGCCTCGCAGGCGGTCTCGTCCATGCCCAGTGCGCGCAAGGTGGCGATCGCCATGCCCGCGTTCTGCACCTGATGGGCGCCGATCAGGCGGGGCGGGGGCAGGTCCAGAAGCCCGCGCTCGTCCTGATAGACCAGCCGCCCGCGTTCCTCCCAGACATGCCAGTGCTGGCCATGGGCGAGGAGCGGGGCGCCAAGGCGGGCGGCCTGAGCCTCGATCACCGCCAGCGCGGATTCCTGCTGGGGGCCGACCACGCAGGGCACGCCGCGTTTCAGGATCCCGGCCTTTTCGGCGGCGATCTCGGGCAGGGTTTCGCCCAGATATTGCTGGTGGTCCAGATCGACCGGCGCGATCACCGTCAGCGCCGGACGCTCGATCACGTTGGTCGCGTCGAGCCGCCCGCCAAGGCCGACTTCGAGCAGGCAGAAATCGGCCGGGTCGCGGGAAAAGGCGAGGAAGGCCGCGCAGGTCGTGATCTCGAAATAGGTGATGGCCTGCCCGCCATTGGCGCGGTCGCATTCGTCCAGCACGGCGGACAGCGTGTCCTCGGCGATCAGGCCGTCGGCCAGGCGGATCCGTTCGTGGAAGCGGGCGAGATGGGGCGAGGTATAGGCCTGCACCCGCTGCCCGGCGCCGGTCAGCCCCGCACGGATCATCGCAAGCGTCGAGCCCTTGCCGTTGGTGCCCGCGACATGGATCACCGGTGCAAGCCGCCGCTCGGGATGGTCGAGCGCTGCCAGCAGCCGCCACACCCGGTCCAGCGTCAGGTCGATGATCTTGGGATGCAACGCCATCATCCGGGCGAGGAGGGCGTCGCTTGTGCCCCCGCTCACCCCTTGGCGCCCGCCTCGGGGGGTTCGGTGTCGGGCGGTGCGTTGCGCCGGGGCGGTTCGGTGTTCTCGGTGTCGTCCTGCGCCGCGTCGGTCGGGCCGTGGCTGAAGCTGGCGGGGGGCGGCAGGTCGGCGATCACCGCGGGCGGCAGGCCCATCAGCATCCGCGTGATGGTCACCAGTTCCTCGCGCAGCTTGCCGCGCGGCGTCACCCGGTCGAGCATGCCGTGTTCCAGCAGGTATTCGGCGCGCTGGAAGCCCTCGGGCAGCTTCTCGCGGATCGTCTGTTCGATCACGCGCGGCCCGGCAAAGCAGATCAGCGCGTTCGGCTCGGCGATCTGGATATCGCCCAGCATCGCGTAGGAGGCGGTCACGCCGCCCGTGGTCGGGTGGGTGAGGACCACGATATAGGGCAGCCCGGCCTCTTTCAGCATCTGGATCGCGACGGTCGAGCGCGGCATCTGCATCAGGCTGAGGATGCCCTCCTGCATGCGGGCGCCGCCTGCGGCCGAGAACAGGATCAGCGGGCGGCGCAGTTCCAGCGCGCGCTGGGCGGCGGCGATGATCGCGTTGCCGACATACATGCCCATGGACCCGCCCATGAAGCTGAAATCCTGCGCGGCGCAGATGACCGGGGTGCGCCCGATCTCGCCCTCGGCGACCAGCATCGCCTCTTTCTCGCCGGTGCCCTTCTGGGCGGCCTTCATGCGGTCGGGGTATTTCTTCTGGTCGCGGAAGCCCAGCGGATCGGCCACCGGGACGGGCACCGCGACCTCGGTGAAGATGCCGCCGTCGAACAGCGTCAGGAACCGGTCGCGCGGCGTGATCCCCGTGTGATGGCCGCAGGCGGTGCAGACATTCAGGTTGTCGCTGAGTTCGCGGTGGAACAGCATCGTTCCGCAGGCATCGCATTTCGTCCAGAGGTTCTCGGGGATCTCGCGGCGCGAGAACAGCGAGTTGATCTTGGGCCGGACGTAGTTGTTGATCCAGTTCATGCGCGGGCCACCCTCGGAACGGTCTGGCCGCTCAGATAAGCCGCTGGGGCGGGAAATGCAATCGCGGCCCGACCTGTCAGATCAGCGCGCGCAACAGCCGCCAGATCGCGAAGATCACCAGGATGTCGAGCCCGAGTGCCAGCGGCACCATCACCCGGTCCGACATCTCGAAAGGGGTGACGTAAAGCGCGAGCCCGGTGATCGTGCCCTTGACCGACACGATCAGCAACGCGCTGCAATTGTTCACGAAATGCCAGCCCATCGCGATGCCCAGGCTGCCCGAGCGTTCGGTCAGGTCGGCGGCGGCCAGCGCGAAGGCGAGGATCGCGACCATGATGACCCAGGCATTGGCCCCCGCCATCGGGTTGAAATGCAGCGCCGTGAAGATCAGCGCGGGCAGGCCCATCCAGACCACGCGGGCGGCAAAGCGCGCGGCAAGCTGCTGCTGCAGATAGCCGCGGAACAGCAATTCCTCGGACCCGGTCTGGATCAGCACCAGCCCCAGCGCGAAGGGCAGCAGGCGCAGCCACTGGTCCGGCGGCAGGCCCGCGTCGGGCGACACGACCAGCCGCCCGATCGCGAACAGCGCCGCATAGACCGGCACCAGCACCGCCAGCGACAGGAAGAAGCCGCGCATCCAGTCGCGCATCGGGCCGAACAGGGTTCCCGGTTCGCGGTAATGCAGCGCGGGCGTGGCGATCAGCACGCCCAGCCCCATGCCGATGAAGCTGGCCAGCACGAACAGGGTCTGCCCGGGCGTGGCGGGCGCCATGATCCCCTGCATCCAGCCGAAATAGTTCAGCGGCCCCAGCACCGGGTAGGCGCCCACCAGCAACAGCGCGAAACAGCCCGCATAGATCAGCGCGATCACGCCGAGCGCGACGAAGACCCGCCAGAGTTCGGGGTAAAGCCGCGCGGGCTCGACATAGGCCTCGAAAAGGGGGGATCGCATGGGCTCTCGGGGTTGGGGCGGCATGTTGCGGGCAAGCTAGCGCGCGGGCGCCGGGGCTTCAACTCAGACGCGCAGGGCCACCCGCGCGGCCAGCCAGGACAGGCCCAGAACCCCCAGTTCGACCAGGAACATCGGCCCGAGCGCCGGGTCGTCGGGGGCGAAGGGATAGGTATAGAGCGCCAGCCCCGAGACCGGCCCGGGCAGCGCCACGATCAGGATCGCGACCGCGTTGTTGGCGAAATGCAGCGCGATGGCCGGGCCCAGCGTGCCGCTGCGCGCGGTCAGATCCGCGGCCGCCACCGCGAACAGCCCCGCCCAGGCCGCCAGGGCCAGCGCATTGCCGCCCGCTACCCCGGGTTGGTAATGACCCAGCGCGAAGAGCGCCGCGGGCAGGCCGATCCAGATCAGCGGGGTGCGGAAACGCGCGGCCAGCTGTTGTTGCAGATAGCCGCGGAACAGCAATTCCTCGGCGCCCACCTGCACCAGCACCAGACCCACCGCCAGCGGCAGCAGGATCAGCCAGCGCCCCGGATCGAGGTTCGGTTGCAGGTCGTCGCCCATGGGCAACGCCACCCACAAAACCGCGTAGAGCAGCGCCAGTGCGCCCAGCACGCGGAGGAAACCCGCGGCGGCGCGCCCCGGCGGGCCGGTCAGCGATATCAGCCCGCGGCCGTGGAAGGTGCTGGCCGCAACCAGCGTGCCGATCCCGAGGAAGACGAAGGAGGCCAGCAGCCACAGCGCATTCGCCGCCGTCAGCGTGGTGCCGAACACGCCCGCGAAGGTCGAATCCGCGAAGGCCGTGCCGCGCAGCGCCGCGACCAGCCCGTAGGCCGCGTAGATCAGCCCGATATGGATCGCAACGGCTGTCAGACCGCCCGCGACCAGACGCCAGAGCTGGGGCCGGGCGCGGGCCGCGCGGGTCAAGGCGTGATGGGGTCGGTAATCCATGGTGCCCCGGTCCATTGCTGGTCGAGACTAGACCGCCCCCGCCCGCCCATCAATCGCTTGTCTCCCTCTTCCGCGGGGTCTATTCCCAAGGGCGACACGACCCGAAGGAAGCCATGCCCATGCCCCCCATCGACAAGTCCCGCCTGCCCAGCCGCCACGTCACCGAAGGCCCGTCGCGCGCGCCGCACCGGTCCTATTACTACGCGATGGGGATCTCCGAGGCCGAGATCCACCAGCCCTTTGTCGGCGTCGCGACCTGCTGGAACGAGGCCGCGCCCTGCAATATCGCGCTGAACCGGCAGGCCCAGGCGGTCAAGATGGGCGTCAAGGAGGCGCATGGCACCCCGCGCGAGTTCACCACGATCACCGTGACCGACGGCATCGCCATGGGCCATGAGGGAATGCGCTCGTCGCTGGCCAGCCGCGAGGCGATCGCGGACAGCGTGGAACTGACGATGCGCGGGCATTGCTATGACGCGCTGGTGGGGCTGGCGGGCTGCGACAAGTCGCTGCCGGGGATGATGATGGCGATGGTGCGGCTGAACGTGCCGTCGGTGTTCATCTATGGCGGCTCGATCCTGCCCGGCCGGCACGAGGGGCGCGATGTCACCGTGCAGGACGTGTTCGAGGCGGTCGGCCAGAACCAGGCGGGCAACATGTCCGAAGAGGCGCTGATCGCGCTGGAAAAGGTCGCCTGTCCCTCGGCGGGCGCCTGCGGCGGGCAGTTCACCGCCAACACCATGGCCTGCGTGTCCGAGGCCATCGGTCTGGCGCTGCCCAACTCGTCGGGGGCGCCCGCGCCCTACGAATCCCGCGACCAGTATGCCGAGGCGTCGGGCCGCGCGGTGATGGCGCTGATCGAGAAGAACATCCGCGCCCGCGACATCGTCACCCGCAAGAGCCTGGAAAACGCCGCGCGCGTGGTGGCCTGCACCGGCGGGTCGACCAATGCCGGGCTGCACCTGCCCGCCATCGCGCATGAGGCGGGGATCGCGTTCGACCTGTTCGATGTGACCGACATCTTCCGCGACACGCCCTATTTCGTCGACCTGAAACCGGGCGGCAAATATGTCGCCAAGGATCTCTACGAGGCGGGCGGCGTGCCGGTGGTGATGAAGGAACTGCGCAAGGCGGGCCTGATCCACGAGGAGTGCATGACCGTCACCGGCCGCACCATCGGCGAGGAGATCGACATGGTCACGCGCGAGGCCGATGGCCGCGTGATCTATCCCGTCTCGGCCCCGATCACGCCGACGGGCGGGGTCGTCGGTCTGAAGGGCAACCTTGCCCCCGACGGGGCCATCGTCAAGGTGGCGGGGATGGAGGCCGATCAGCAGGTCTTTACCGGACCGGCCCGGGTCTTCGAATGCGAGGAGGACGCCTTCGAGGCGGTCAAGGCGCGCAGCTACAAGGAAGGCGAGGTTCTGGTCATCCGCAACGAGGGCCCCGCAGGCGGCCCGGGCATGCGCGAGATGCTGGCCACCACCGCGGCGCTGTCGGGGCAGGGCATGGGCAAGAAGGTCGCGCTGATCACCGATGGGCGGTTCTCGGGCGCGACGCGGGGCTTCTGCGTCGGCCATGTCGGCCCCGAGGCGGCGCATGGCGGGCCGATCGCGTTGCTGAAGGATGGCGACATGATCACCATCGACGCCATCAGGGGCGAATTGTCGGTGGCGCTGTCGGACGAGGACCTGGCCGCCCGCAAGGCCGCGTGGACAGGCCCGCGCGAGACGATCTATGGCTCGGGCGCGCTGTGGAAATTCGCCCAGCAGGTCGGCCCGACGCGCAAGGGCGCCGTCACCCATCCGGGCGGTGCCCACGAGAAGCATGCCTATATGGATCTCTGATCCGGCCCGCCGCGTTTTCGCCCGTTCCGGCCGGCCCCTGATGGCCGCCCTTGCGGCGCTTGCGCTGGCGGGATGTCTGGACGGGGCGGGGCGTGCCGCGCCGCAGGCGGTCGCCGTGGCGGACGGCAGCGTGGCCATTGCCGGGCCGTCGGGCTATTGCGTCGATCCCGCCGCCACGCGCGACGGCGAGCAGGGGGCCTTTGTCCTGCTGGGCGGTTGCGCGGCCCTGTCCGGGGCGCCCGACGCCCCCTCGCCCGCGAGAAACGCGCTGCTGACCGCCTCGGTCGCCGCCAATCCCGGCCCGGGCGGCCGCCCGGACGACCGCGCCGTGATGCTGTCGCGGTTCTTCGAGGCCGAGGAGGGCCGCGCCGCGCTGGCCCGTGACGGGAATGCGGCCAGCGTCGCGGTGATGCAGACATTCGAGCGTGACGGGCTGTTCGTGCTGCGCGCCCGCGACCGCAGCGCGGGGCTGGCGCCGGGGCTGCGCGACGAATACTGGCGGGCGATCTTCGAGGTGAACGGGCGGATCGTGACCGCCTCGGTCATCGGCTTCGCGGACGCGCCCCTGGACGAGGAGGCGGCGCTGGCGCTGCTGCTGGAGTTTGCCGCCCGGATCCGCGCGGCCAGCCCGGGCCCCGAGGACTGACCCGCCCGAATGCGGCGGATTTTCGGCTTTTTCGGCCCCGGCGTTTACCGCAAGGAAACCGCCGCCGGGCTCCTGTGGGCGGGTCGATAACCCGCAAAGCCTTGTTCAACGATGTTTGGTCCCTCCGTCTCTCTGGTCGACAGGTTGCTGTTTCGCCATGCGCTGGCCGCATGGGGGCGGGCGGCCGAGCGCGCGGAGGATCTGGACCTTGCCGGATTGCGGCCGCTGCGGGCGCGCGCCGCCGCGCTGCGGCCCCGGCTGGACCGGGTGATCCATGCCGCGGATCGGCGGCTTGCCCGGCCCCCCGCCGGGGCAGGGGGCGCGCGCCGTCCGCTGGGCTGTGACTGGGACTGGCGGCCCGCGATGTTCTGCGGCCCGCTGGATCCGCCGGGCGTCGCGGCACCGGCCAGCGGCACCGCCTTCGGGGCCGAGGCGCGGTTGTTCCACGATTGTCCCCATGCCGAGCTGGGCCTGCGCCAGATCGCCGGATCCGCCGCGCCGCATGGGCTGTGCATCGAGGTGTTCCGCTTTGCCGGAAGCTTCCTGTCGCTGGCCATCGACCTGCCGCAGGCGGCGGCAGCGGGGCTGGGCCGCCGCCACCTGATCCGGCTGGACAGCGTGATCGAGACCGAGCGGCCGCTGCGGATCTTTGCCCGCCTCAATATCTGCCACGGCCCGGACAGTGCGCAGCTTGTCCGCGCGATCCCCCCTGACGGCCCTGCTACGGTGGTCGAGTTCGACCTTGCGCTGACCGGGATCGACGCGCGGGGAGTGGGGCGGATGTGGCTGGACCTGATCTTCGAGGCGCCGCAGATGAACCGCATCACGCTGGGCGACATGGTGCTGAGCCGCCGCCCGAGGGCAGAGCCATGATGCATCTGCGCCCCCCGGCCCCGATGCGGCTGACCCCCACCCGGCTGCAGGCGGGGATATGGGAGGGGGTGCTTGAGGCCGGCCCTGCCGCGGTCCCGCCCGGGATCGAGGCGCTGCATCAGGGCCGTCCCCTGCCCGGCCTGCGCCTGACCCCCGATCCCGGCCGCCCCGGCCGCTATGGGCTGGCCCTGCCGATCCCGGCCGAGATCCTGTCCGACGGGGTCCAGACCTGCGTGATTCGCGACCGGGCGACCGGCGCGATGCTGGCCAGTTTCGCGATCCTCGCGGGCCAGCCTCTGGATCACGACCTGCGCGCCGAGATCGAGCTGTTGCGCGCCGAGCTTGACCTGCTCAAACGCGCCTTCCGCGCGCATTGCGTCGAGGCCATATCGCCGCCCGGGTGACGCAGGGTCCCCCGTGACAGCGCGCCGCCGCCGCGCCACTCTCGCACGGGGAGGACCGCATGACCGATTTTCCGCATCTTCTGGCCCCGCTCGATCTGGGTTTCGTGACGCTTGGAAACCGCGTGCTGATGGGCTCGATGCATACCGGGCTGGAGGAACGCGGCGACTGGGACAGGGTGGCCGAGTTCTACGCCTTGCGCGCCCGGGGCGGGGCCGGGCTGATCGTGACCGGCGGCATGGCCCCCAATCCCGAGGGCGGCGTCTTTCCCGGCGCGGCGGGGCTGTATTCGGCCGAGGACATCGCCAACCACCGCCGGGTGACGGACAGGGTGCATGACGCGGGCGGGCGGATCGCGATGCAGATCCTGCATGCGGGCCGCTATGCCTATGGTCCCGATTGCGTCGCCCCCAGCCCGATCAAGTCGCCGATCTCGCCCTTTGCGCCCCGCGAACTGGACGAGGCGGGGATCGAGAAACAGATTGCCGACATCGCCACCGCGGCCGCCCGTGCGCGCGAGGCAGGCTATGACGGGGTCGAGGTGATGGGGTCGGAGGGGTATTTCCTGAACCAGTTCCTTGTCACGCACACCAACCGGCGCAGCGACCGCTGGGGCGGGTCCTACGAGAACCGGATGCGCCTGCCGCTGGGGGTGGTGGCCCGGGTGCGCGCGGCGGTCGGCGCCGATTTCATCCTGATCTACCGGCTGTCGATGATCGACCTTGTCCCCGATGGGTCCAGTTTCGACGAGGTGGTGGACCTGGCGCAGCGCATCGAAATGGCGGGCGCCACGATCCTGAACACCGGCATCGGCTGGCACGAGGCGCGCGTGCCGACCATCGCGACATCGGTGCCGCGCGCGGGATTCGCCTGGGTCACGCGGAAGCTGATGGGCAGGGTGGGGATCCCGGTGATCACCTCGAACCGGATCAACACGCCCGAAACCGCCGAGGCGCTGCTTGCCGAGGGTGTGGCCGACATGGTCTCGATGGCGCGGCCCTGGCTGGCGGATGCCGAGTTCGTCGCCAAGGCCGCGACGGGCCGCGCCGAGCAGATCGCGCCCTGCATCGCCTGCAACCAGGCCTGTCTGGATCACACCTTTTCGGGCAAGGTCTCGACCTGCCTTGTCAATCCGCGCGCCTGTTTCGAGACAGAACTGCGCTATGCGCCGACCGACCGTCCGAAGCGCATTGCCGTGGTGGGGGCCGGACCTGCCGGGCTGTCGGCGGCGCTGGTGGCGGCTGAGCGGGGGCATCATGTCACGCTTTACGAGAAATCGGACCGGATCGGCGGGCAGTTGACCCTTGCCGCCCGCATCCCCGGCAAGGAGGAATTCCGGGGGCTTCTGGCTTGGTATGGCCGGATGCTGGAGCTGCACCGGGTCGATCTGCGCCTGTCGACCGCGCCCGACGCCGCCCTGCTGGCCGGGTTCGACGAGACCATCGTTGCCACCGGCGTTCTGCCGCGCGATCCGGGGCTTCCCGGTCAGGATCTGCCCCATGTGCTGGGCTATGCGGATGTGCTGGCCGGGGCTGCCCCGGTCGGTCCGCGTGTCGCCATCGTGGGGGCGGGCGGCATCGGGTTCGATGTGGCCGAGTTCCTTGTGACGGGCGACAGCCCCACCCTGCATCCCGAGGAATGGCGCGCCGAATGGGGCGTGGCCGACCCGGCGGAGCATCGCGGCGGGCTGGCCCCCGATGGACCGCGCCCCGCACCGCCGCTGCGCCAGGTGACGCTGATGCAGCGCAAGCCCGGTGCGCCCGGCAAGGGGCTGGGCAAGACCACGGGCTGGATCCACCGCGCCGCGCTGCGCATGAAGGGGGTGCGCATGCTGGGCGGCGTCGCCTATAGCCGGATCACCCGGGAGGGGATCGAGATCGCCGAGGGAGACAGCCCCCGCCTGATCGCTGCGGATACCGTCGTGCTCTGCGCCGGGCAGGAGCCCGAGCGCCGCCTGTCTGTCGCGCTGAGCGCCGCGGGCCTGGCCCATCACGTCATCGGCGGCGCGGATGTCGCGGTCGAGTTGGATGCCAAGCGCGCCATCGACCAGGGCGCAAGGCTTGCCGCCAGCCTTTGAGATCAACGCCTTGCGTGCCCGTCCGGGTTTCCCGGGGCGTGACGATGGCCCCATCATCCCAGTATTGTCGAGCGGCTTCCCAATTCCTGCCCGAATTGCGTTGGATTGTAACGGTCAGCACGGGGGAGTGATCAAGGATGTTCCGATGGACCGACTGACCGAGATGGAGGCCTTTGCCACGGTGGTGGACCAGGGCGGCTTCACCGATGCCGCCAAGAAGATGGGGATCTCCAAATCCGCCGTGTCCAAGCATGTCTCCTCGCTCGAGGCGCGGCTGGGTGCGCGTCTGCTGAACCGCACCACCCGCCGCGTCAGCCCGACCGAGATCGGGCTGGCCTATTACGACCGGGCGCGACGGGTGCTGAACGATGCGGGCGAGGCCGATGCGCTGGTCACCTCGATGCAATCGGCGCCGTCGGGGCTGTTGCGGATTTCGGTCGCGACCGATTTCGGGGTCAATCACCTGTCGCCGCTGCTGGGCGATTTCCTGCTGCAATATCCCGACATCACAGTGAACATGGTGCTGAACAACCGCTATGTCGAACTGATCTCGGAAGGGTTCGACATGGCGATCCGGGTGGGCGAACTGGAGGACAGCACGCTGCGCGCCCGCAAGCTGGCCGAGACCGCCAGGCGGATGATCGGGTCGCCCGGCTATTTCCAGAAATTCGGCCGCCCGCAGAAGATCGACGATCTGAACGAGCACAAGCTGTTGCACTATTCCAACCAGGCCAGCGGCAATGTCTGGAAGATCACCGCGCCCTCGGGCGAAAAGCGGCAGGTGCGCACCGCGGGCTGGCTGACGGTGAATGACGGGCAGTCGCTGCTGAACGCGGCGATCTCGGGCCTTGGCATCGCCTATCTGCCGAGCTTCCTGTTCAGGGACGCGCTGGAAAAGGGTCTTGTCGAAGAGGCGATCCCGGGCCTGCCGATGGAGAAGCTGGGGATTTACGCGGTCTATCCGCCGGGGCGCTTTACCCAACCCAAGGTGCGCGCCTTCATCGACTTCCTTGTCGAACGCTTTTCGGGCGAGGATGCGGTCATCTGACCGGGCGCCGCCGCGCTATTCCAGCGCGGTGACGATCGCCTCGACCCGGCGGTTCTGCATCCGGCCCTCTTCGCTGCGGTTGCTGGCCACGGGGGCCAGAAAGCCCGCCCCGGCCGCGGTGACGCGGGTGGCGGGCACGCCCAGCCGCTCGACCAGATGGGCGCGGACCGCCTCGGCCCGGCGGCGCGAGAGCGCGATATTGCCCTCCAGCGCGCCCACCGCGTCGGTATGGCCGACCAGCATCAGCGTCAGCCCCGGATTGTCGGCCAGATACTGCGCCAGCGCCTGAAGCGAGGCGATGTCGCCCCCGTTGAGCGTTGCCGCGCCGGTGTCGAAATCCAGATCGGGCAGCACCGCCCGGCCGTCGCGATCCAGCCGCGCGGCCAGATCGTCCCCGGCCTGCGGCGCCTCCGCCCGGGGGGCGGTCTCGGGCGCGGCGGCCGGGCGTATCCGCGTCACCTGCACGAAGCCCCGCGTGCTCGACCGGCTGACCATCAGCGTCGCGTATTCCGGCCCCGCCCGGGTCAGCCGCCGGGCCGAGAGAAAGCGGAAATCGCCCAGGTCCACATGCATCACGGGCGCCGGCAGCGTGTCGGTGGCAAAGCGGAAATCGAACCCGCCGCAGCTATCGGCCGCGCAGTCGAGGATCGGCAGGAACCCGTCGGCCAGCAGACGGTCGCGCAGGGGCGCGAGGATCTGCATCGTGGTCCGGCCGTCCAGCGATTCGTGCCAGGCCCGGCGGGTGATCGCGCCCTCGGCCGCGATCGCGGGCACATGGGTGCCATCGTGAGCGCCCACCGGGACCGCGACCGTGCCGAGTGCCACCTGCTCTTCCGCGGTCGCGGTCGCGCCCTCGGGTGGGGTCAGCGCCGCAACCGCGCCCGGGGCGAGCAGCGCCGCCATGACCACCGCCAGACCGTGAAATCTCATCTATGGGCGCCGTGATAGGCCGGGTTCGGCTCCATCCCGCTGGCCGAGGCGATCCGGTTCGACATGTTGAAGAAGCCCGCGACGGCCGCGATGTCCCAGATGTCCCGGTCGGTGAAGCCCTGATCGCGCAGGGCCTGGCGGTCGGATTCCTCGATCCTGTGGCTGTCCTCGGTCAGTCTGGCGGCGAAATCCAGCATCGCGCGTTGACGGGCGTCCAGTTTCGCGGCGCGGTAGTTCATCACCATCGCCTCGCCGAGCGCCGGATCGCCCGACAACTCGCGCACCGCCGCGCCATGGGCGACCTGGCAATACCAGCAGCGGTTGATCGACGAGACGACGACCGCGATCATCTCGCGTTCCAGCTTGCTCAGCCCGCTTGGGCCCAGCATCAGGTCGTTATACATCGCGGTGAAGGCGTTCAGCTTGGCGATGTCGAAGGCATAGGCGCGCAGCACATTTGGCACGAGGCCCAGCTTTTCGGCGCAGATGTCGAAATATTTCCGCGTCTCGGGCGGCAGCGGATCGACCGGCGGCAGGTCGAGGGCGGTGGGAAGGTCGCGGTCCTGGGTCACGGCTGGGGCACTGGCGTCGGTTTCATCCGGTAGTGATACTGTCCCACATCCCGCATCCCCAAGGAAGCATAGAGCGCGCGTGCGGCCGCATTCGCCTCGGTCACCAGAACGACGATCTGTTCCGCTCCCTGATCTTGTGCCCATTGCGCTGCCGCCCGCATCATGTTGCGGGCCGCGCCCTGCCGCCGATGCCCCGGCGTCACGGCCATCGCATGCACGAAGCACAGCCCGTCATGGATCGCGGCAAAGCCCGCCCCGGCGGCGCGGTCGTTCTGGCGGCCGAGCAGGGCGGTTTTCGGCCCTGCGACCCGCGCCATGACCGCGCGCCGCGCGGCGCCGATGCCCAGCTCCGCCCACAGCTCGTCCATGATCGCCAGCGGTTCCCAGACGGTGAAGGCGGTCACCGGCGCGGGCGGCTCGGCGGCGAGGTCGGCCACCGGCGCGGCGAGCATCACCACCGGGTCAACGACTGCATAGCCCCGCGCCGCCAGCAGCGCGTCCAGCGCGTCCTCGCCCGGCCGCACCATGACCAGCGGCACCTGGTCCAGCGCCGTCATCGCGGCCTCGGCCTTGGCCAGATCGGCCTCGTTGACCGGCCCTTCGGCGCTGGCCGCCGAGACCCGGTTGCCGCCGCCCTGCCCCTCGCGGATGCGGAAGGGACCGACCTGGGTCACGGCGGCGGGTGGCCAGGTGGCCTCCTGTGCCGCGAACAGCCGGGCGGGCGTCACGCGATCGCCTCGGGGAAGAGCGCCGACAATTGCCCCATGGCGGCGTCGATCCGGGCCCCGTCGGTGCCCCGGATCACCACATTCGTGCCATAGACCCCGTCCCGCACGAAGGGGTAGGACCCGATCGAGAGTCCCGGAAACGCCTCGGCCAGCCCACGCAGCGCGCCCGCGATATCGCCCTCGGCGCGTTGCAGCGTCAGGCTTTGCGACAGCAGGGCATCGCCCCCGGTCAGCGTCGGCAGCACGCCCGCCACCATCGCCTGAAAGATCGAGGGCACGCCCGCCATCACGCAGACATTGCCGATGCGAAAGCCGGGTGCTGCGGAAATCGGGTTCTCGATCAGGCTGGCGCCATCGGGGATCCGCGCCATCCTGAGCCGCGCCGCGTTCAGATCGCGCCCCATCCGGTCGCAATAGTCCTGCATCAGGGCGCGGGCATCCTCGCGCACGTCGATGCCGACGCCGAACGCCTTGGCCACCGCATCCGCGGTGATGTCGTCATGCGTCGGCCCGATGCCGCCCGAGGTGAAGACCGTGTCATGGCCCGCCCGCAGCGCGTTCAGCGCCTCGACGATGCGGGGCTCGATATCGGGCACGATCCGCACCTCGGCCAGCCTGATGCCGTGCTTGACCAGTTCGCCCGCCAGGAAATGCATGTTGGCATCGCGGGTCCGCCCCGAGAGGATCTCGTCGCCGATCACCAGCATCGCCGCCGTGGGATTGCCCATGCCTGCCCTCCTTGTCCGGCCCTTGCCACCGGTATAGGAGCCTGCCTTGCGGTTTCAAAGCCCCCTCGCGCCGGGCGCGCCGGTCCGCCGCGATTGCACGCTCTGGCCTTTGGCGGCGCTGCGGCTTATCTTTCCGCGCGAGAAGCCGAGGAGTAGCCATTGGACGACAGATCGCGCGACCGCCGCACCCGGGACAATATCCGCCTGTATCACCCCGAGGATTTCGCCGGGATGCGCGCGGCTGGCCGGGTGGCGGCGGAGATTCTGGACGAGATCGTGCCGCTGATCCAGCCCGGCCGGCGCACGGGCGAGATCGACCGCGTGATCGGCGAGCTGGTCGAAGCCAAGGGCGCAAGCTCGGCCACGATCGGCTACAAGGGGTATCGGCACGCAAGCTGCATTTCGGTCAATCATGTCGTCTGCCACGGCATCCCCGGCGCCCCGATCCCGAAAAGCGGCACCGAGACGATCTCGAAGGATCTGGAAAAGCGCCGCGCCGACGATGTGCTGATGGATGGCGACATCCTGAATGTCGATGTGACCGTGATCGTGGATGGCTGGTATGGCGACACCTCGCGGATGTATGTCGCGGGCAGGCTGGGCCGCAAGGCCGGGCGGCTGATCGAGGTCACCCATGACGCGCTGATGAAGGGGATCGAGGCGGTCCGCCCCGGCGCGACCTTCGGCGATATCGGCCACGCCATCCAGACCTATGTCGAGGGGCACCGGATGAGCGTAGTGCGCGATTTCTGCGGCCATGGCCTGGGCCGGGTGTTCCATGCCCCGCCCAATGTGCTGCATTACGGCCAGCCCGGCATGGGCCCCAGGCTGGAAGAGGGGATGTTCTTCACCATCGAGCCGATGGTCAATCTGGGCCGCCCGGAAACCGCGGTGCTGGCCGATGACTGGACCGCGGTCACCCGCGACAGGACGCTGTCGGCGCAGTTCGAGCATTCCGTGGGGGTCACCGCCACGGGGGTCGAGATCTTCACGCTTTCGCCCGCCGGTCTCTTTCACCCCACCTATCGCTGAAGGCCGCCCCCTGTCCCGCGCCGATCCCGCCCTAGATCCTCGCCTCACAGGACCGGCCGCAGGAGACAGCCCGCCATGATCCATGCCGACGCGCCGCAACACCGTCTTGCCTGGCGGCTGACGCCCGCCCGCTTGGCCGTGGCGATCCTGTCCGTCCTGGCCATCGTCCTTTCGGTCTGGCAACTTGAATCCGAACGCGCGGGCATCCTGATCGAGCCCGTGCCCGGCACCGGCAGCACGCCCGCCACGGTCTACCGGCTGCCCGACAGCGGCCCGGCGCCGGTGGTCATCGTCTCGCACGGGTTTGCCGGATCCCGGCCGCTGATGCAGGCAAGTTCGCTGACGCTGGCCCGCGCGGGCTATGCCGTGGTCGCCTTCGACTATGAAGGGCATGGCCGCAACCCTGTGCCGATGTCGGGCGATCTGGACAGCCCCGAGGGCACCGCGATCCTGCTGATGGCCGAGACCGGGCGGGTGATCGACGCCGCCCTTGCCCAGCCCTGGGCCGATGGGCGGGTGGCGATCATGGGGCATTCCATGGGCAGCTATATCGCGATCCGGCAGGCGGTGGTCGATGACCGGCTGGCCGCCACGGTCGGGGTGTCGATGTCCAACGATTCGATCACGCCGAGCGCGCCGCGCAACCTGCTGATGATCCAGGGCGCGTGGGAGGGGCGGCTGATCCCCGACGCGCGCGCGGCGCTGGCGCTGGCCGATCCCGACGCCGAATTCGGCCAAACCGTGGGCGATCCGGCGCTTGGGACTGCCCGCCGCGCGGTGCTGGCGCCCAATGTCGAGCATGTCGGCGTGATCTGGTCGCCAGCGATGATCGAGGAGACCCGCGCCTGGCTGGATGCCACCTTCGGGCGGCAGAGCGACGGGCCGGTGGCGCGGATGGGCGGCTGGATCGCGTTGCTGCTGACCGGCATCGTGGCCCTTGCCTGGCCGCTGGCCCGGCTGCGCGAAAAGACCCATGAGCCGCGCCCCGAACCGCTGTCGCGCAACCGCTTCCTTGTGGTGGCGCTTTTGCCCGCGCTTGTCGTGCCGCTTGCGCTTTCGCCGGTCGAGACGCAGCTTTTCCCGGTGCTGGTGGCCGAATATCTTGCGCTGCATTTCGCCGCCTATGGCGCGCTGGCGCTGGCGCTGCTGTGGTGGTGGGGCGAGTTGCGCTGGCCCGGCCGGGCCGAGGCGGGGCGTATCCTGATGCTGGCCGGGCTGGTGGCGTTTTACGGCATCTGCGTCTTCGGGCTGGCGATGGATCGCTATGTCACCAGTTTCTATCCGATCCCGATCCGGCTTGCGATCATCGCGGCGATGGCGTTGGGCACGGTGCCTTACATGCTGTCGGATGCGCTGATGGTCGAGGGCGGGCGCGCGCCGCTCTGGCGCAGCCTGACCGCGCGCGGGGCCTTCCTGATCTCGCTGGGGATCGCCACGGCGCTGGATTTCGAGCGGCTGTTCTTCCTGCTGGTGATCCTGCCGGTGGTGCTGCTGTTCTTCCTGCTGTTCGGGATGATGGGCGGCTGGATCGGCCGGGCCACGGCGCGGCCTGCGGGGGCGGGCATCGGGCTGGGCCTGTTCCTGGCCTGGGCGCTGGGCGTGACCTTCCCGATGTTCCAGGCGGTCTGAGCGCGCGCCCGCATCCGCCGTTGCGGTTTGGGTATTTTCGCCAAGAAGAAGACAGGGCGCGGCGCCTCAGCCCGACATGGCCCGCAGCGCCGCCAGCCCCGAATCGGAGAGGTCGAGCAGCCGGGCGAGGTAATGTTCGCGCGCGGCAAAGCCACGCTCGCCGGTGCCCGCAAAGGCATCCTCCATCGCGTCGATCAGCCGGTTGAGGCGGCGCTCATGCAGCCCCAGCGCCGCCTGGACCGGGTCGGCGATCACGCCTGCAAAGGCCGCGGCCAGTGCGCCCGAGGCGACCAGCCCGAGCGCCACGCCCGCCATCAGCAGGGGCGAGGCGGCGGCCGGTAACAGCCCGTACCAGGCCGACCCCATCAGCCCGCCCAGCGGAAAGGCGGCAATCGCGGCCTGCTGCGCCAGCACCGCGGCCAGCCCCGGCGCCAGCGACAGCATGCCCGGCGTCAGCGCGTGGAACGCGAAAGCCCCCGCCCCGAGCGCGCCCAGCGCGGTCGTCACCTCGGCCACCGCGCTGCGCGTGCCGCCATATTCCGACAGCGCCCGGACGCTTTGCGCCCCGGCCGCGTGCCGGGTCGCGACCAGCCCGGCCAGCGTCGGATCCGCAAGGATCGCGCGGGCCAGCGCGTCGCCGGTGCTGGCCCCGCCCGGCCCGTCCCAGGGCAGTTCCAGCAGGTCGACGACGATCGCCCGCCCGGCCGCGCGCGATACGGCGGTCGGCAACAGCACCCGGCGCGAGGCAAGCCAGTGCGAGACCCGCCGCGCGCCCAGCCGCCCGGCCGCCCCGGCGCCCAGCCGCGCCAGCACCAGCACCGGCGAGAGCAGCATGTTGGCCGGGGCCCTGAGGATGTCCCAGCCCAGCGCGTGGCGGTGCAGCGCCAGCGTGCCGCGCAGGCCGAACCGTTCCCGCACGAAACCCGGCACCCGCGCGCGGCGCTGGGCGAAATAGGCGCGGGCGGCGGCGATCAGCGCGGCATCCGTTTCCCCCGTCGGCCCCGCCATGCCCTGGTCCGGGCCGGGGTCCTGGCCGGGGTCCTGGCCGGTCGCGGGGGCAGGGGCGGGAAGGGGATCGGGGCGCATCGCCGTCAGATAGGCGGCCGCCTGCCGCCCCGCCAGTGGGCGGCGGCGGATTTCGGCAGGGCCGGGTGCAGCGGGTTCAGGCGGCCCGGCTGGCGTAGCGTTCCGCGCCGCAATGGATGCGTTCCGACAGCCGGATGATCGCCTCCAGCCGGTCCTTGATCGCGCCGTGATAGATGTCGAGATCCTCGATCATGCTGGACAGGCTTTCGCCGCCGGTCGTCAGGCGGCCGCATTCGACCCGCCCCATGACGCGGATCGAATCGAGCCCCGCGACCATCCGGCGCAGATCGTTGCTGGCCTGCGAGAGCGTGCGCGCCACGCGCATCGCCTCGGCCAGACCGGTCCGGGCGCGCGTGTTGCACGCGGCCTCCAGCGCGGTCAGGGAGGCCATCTCGGCCGCGCTGTCGCCGGGGCCGGGCGTTCCGGCCTCGGCGCGGAACTGGCGGACCAGTTCCGACTGCACCTCGGCGCAGCCCATCAGGAAGACCGCGTCGCCGACCACGCGGCCCATGCGGTCGCAAAGGTTGTCCTGTTGCCCGGCAAAGCCGTTCAGCCGGGTGACGATCTCGCCCGAGGCGGTCTTGTAGTTCTCGGAAATCGCGGTGATCGGCCCGCCCGCGGGTTCCAGCCGGTTGGCGAGGATACGGATATTGGTCGGCACCGATTTCAGCGCGCCGAAGGTCCGGATCAGGTCGCGCTGTTCGCGCGCGGCTGCGCCGAGGCTGTCGCTGACCGCTTCGATCTCGGCCAGCCTTTCGCAGCGTGCCCGGCCCGAGGCGGCATCGCGCACCGCCAGTTCCTGGCTGAGCGCCCGGGACATGAAGTCGGCATAGCCCGAGAAGCCCAGCTCGCCCAGCCGTGCGAGCAGGAGCGTGGCGCTGGCCTCGGGGGGCAGGTTTTCGTCCTGTTCGCGGGCCCGCAGCGCGTCGTACTCGGTGCGCACGATTTCGAAAAGCGGGGCCGAGGGCTTGATCCGCACCGACAGGAACTCGCCCTCGATCGGCAGGACCACGGCGAAGACCCAGTAATGCCGCCCGTCGCGCGCCCTGTTCTTGACATAGGCCGCGACCGGCTGGCCGCCCTGGATCGTCTGCCACAAGAGCCAGAACACCGCGCGCGGCATGTCGGGGTGGCGGATGATCTTGTGCGGGGCGCCGATCAGGTCCTTCCAGTCATGGCCCGAGACGCGCCGGAACACGGAATTCCCGGCCCGGATCACGCCGCGCTGATCGGTGCGGGAATAGAAGATCTCGTCGAGCCCGAATGCGACCTCGCCCCGGTCGGGGATCGGTTCGCGGCCGCCGGTCTGACGCATGGACAATCCCCTTGTGACGGGCCGCGACTCGCAGCCCATTGAAAATCCTGCCCAACCTATGGGGCCATGTCTTTCCAAAATGTTGCTAGACGTCCCTCGGCGGAGTCCGGCGCAGGATCGTGACCGATGTCTCGCCGTGGCGGCGGCTGTCCAGCAGGTCGAACCCGTCGGGCGGGGCGATCTCCGCGCCCTCCTCCCAGACGATCAGCGCGCCGGGCGCGATCCAGCCGCCGGCCAGCGCCGAGGCGAGTGCCCGTTCGCCCAGCCCCATGCCATAGGGCGGGTCGAGAAAGACCAGATCGAAGGGCGCCCCCGGACAGGCCCCCAGCCGCGTCGCATCGCGCCGGATCAGCACGGTTTCCGCCTCGGCCCGGCATTTCGCGACATTCTCGCGGATCAGCGCAGCCCCCCTGGCGCCGGTTTCGACGAAGGCGACATGCGCCGCGCCGCGCGACAGCGCCTCCAGCCCCAGGGCGCCGGTGCCCGCGAACAGGTCGAGCACGCGCGCCCCGGTCACCGGATCGCCATGGGCGCCATGGGTCAGGATGTTGAACAGGCTTTCGCGCACCCGGTCGGCGGTGGGACGCAGATGCGCCGCCGGATCGCCCTTGCCGACCGAGGTCAGCCTGAGCCCGCGGTATCGCCCCGCGATGATCCTCACGCCGCCATCAGGGTCTTGAGATCGACCGCCGGATCGGCCACCAGCGCCGGGTCGGGCGAGCGCCCGGCCTCGATCAGGCGCTTGGCGGTCATGTAGGCGCGCGGCTCGTTCATCGCGTCCACCGCCAGCAAGTCGGCGCCGCGGTAATACCAGTGGCTGATGCCGGTCTTCTCGCCCGGCCGCACCACGACATGATCGGAGCCCGTGTTCAGCCCCGCGATCTGCAACTTCACGTCATACTGGTCCGACCAGAACCACGGTTTCGGATCATAGGCGGCCCCGGCCCCCAGCATGTTCGCGGCGACCGCCTCGGCCTGGTCGATGGCGTTCTGCACGCTTTCCAGCCGCAGCCGCCCGCCGCGCCAGGGAAAGCTTGCGCAATCGCCTGCCGCCCAGATCGCCGGGTCCGAGGTCTGCCCCAGCGCATCCACCGCGATCCCGTCCTCGATCGTCAGCCCTGCGGCCTCGGCCAGATCGGTCGCGGGTGTGACCCCGATGCCGGCGATCACGAAATCCACCTCCAGCGCCGTGCCATCGGTCAGATCGGCCCCGCGCACATGGCCGTCACCGGTCAGCCGCACCAGCCCCGTGCCCTCGCGCAGATCGACGCCATGGGCGAGATGCAAGGCCCGGAACCAGTCCGATGTCTCGGCGCAGGCCACGCGCTGCAATATCCGCGCTGCCGCCTCGACCAGCGTCACCTTCAGCCCGCGGGCCGCGGCGACCGCCGCCGCCTCGAGCCCGATATAGCCGCCCCCCACGATCAGCGCCCGGGCGCCCTCGCGGAAGGCGGGCGCCATGCCGTCCACATCGGCCAGCGTGCGCACCAGATGCACGCCCCCCAGATCGCCGCCCATCGCCGCAGGCAGACGCCGCGGCACCGCGCCCGTGGTCAGCGCCAGCATGTCATAGCCGATGGCCGCGCCGCCCGCATGCACCACGCGCGCCGCCCGGTCGATCCGCGCCGCCTGCAGGCCAAGCCGCAGCTCGATCCCGTGCTCGGCATAGAACTCTGCCGGACGCAGATAGAGCCGCTCGACGCCGATCTCGCCCAGCAGGTATTTCTTGGACAGCGGCGGGCGCTGATAGGGGGGCGCGGGTTCCTCGCCGATCATGGTGATCGGCCCCTCATGCCCCAGCGCGCGCAGTTTCGCGGCCAGCGCCGCCCCCGCCTGACCGGCGCCGATGATGACGATACGGGACATTGCACTTCCGCTCTGGCACGATCCGGGGCAGACACTATCTGACGGCCGAAACCGTTTGCAATCCATCAGGAGGGACAGAAATGACGATTTCCACCGGCGACCGCCTGCCCGAGGCCACTTTCGTCCGACTGGGCGAGGCCGGCCCCGAAGAGGTGAAACTCTCCGAGACGCTTGCGGGCCGCAAGGTGGTGATCTTCGCCGTCCCCGGCGCCTTTACCCCCACCTGCCACTCGGCCCATGTGCCCAGCTTCGTGCGGGTGATGGACCAGCTCACGGCCAAGGGCGTGGACGAGGTGATCTGCCTTGCCGTCAACGACCCCTTCGTGATGAAGGCCTGGGGCGAGGCCACCGGCGCCACCGCCGTCGGCATCACCATGCTGTCGGATCCGCAAGGCGCCTTTACCAAGGCGATCGGTCTGGATTTCACCGCGCTGCCAGTGGGTCTGGTGTCGCGCTCGCGCCGCTATGCCCTGATCGCTGATGACGGGGTGGTGAGCGTCCTCAATCTGGAGGAAAGCCCCGGCGAATGCGGCATCTCTGCCGGGGAAGCCCTGCTCGAGGCGCTCTGAGCCAGGCCCGCCCGACGCGCGACGGGGTGTCGGGCGGGTCTTGAGGGCCGGGTTCGGACGGGGCCGCCGATCGACCCCCGTGGCCCGGTTCTGCATTGCCCGGATCGGGGTGATGCCTGGCTCGCCTTGCGGGCGTTTCTCACTGCGGGAGAACCGTCTTTGCACTGCCGCAGGGGCCGCAATGCCAGCGCCGGTCGGGCAACGCTGTGTTCTTCGGGGGGAGTTCCTGAACCGGCCGGGCAACGTCGCGCCGGACACAAGACCCGCGCCCCGGTGCGGCTGACCACCGAAGCGGCGGGCCGCGAGGGGCTGGCCTGTTCAGCCTTCGAGACGCTGATCGCCCGGCCAGACGGCGAACGAGAGGTGTCGAACCCGCCGGACGAGGTCGCAGGATCCGCCGACAGCGCCGGACACCAAGGATGATCGTGACAAGTGGTGAGCCGTGCAGGATTCGAACCTGCGACCCACTGATTAAAAGTCAGTTGCTCTACCAACTGAGCTAACGGCCCACTTGAGGCCCGCTCTGTAGGAAATGCGCGGCAGGCGGTCAAGGGCAAAAACGGCCGCCTTGCACGGTGCCGCTGGATTCGGCGCGGCGGGGGGAGTATAGGGCGGCCCCATGGTCGAAACGCTTCATAGCAACGGTCTGCCCTTCGCCAAGATGCATGGGCTGGGCAATGATTTCGTCGTGATCGACGCGCGCGCGGGCGGGGTGCCGCTGACGCCCGGCCTGGTCGCGGCCATTGCCGATCGGCACCGGGGCGTGGGCTTCGACCAGTTGGCGGTGATCGAGCCTGCCGAGGGGGGCGATGCGCGGCTGGTGTTCTTCAATGCCGATGGGTCGGCCTCGGCCACCTGCGGCAACGCGACCCGCTGCATCGCGCGCCGGTTGATGGACGAAACCGGCAAGGCGGCGCTTCGGCTGGTCACCGAACGCGGGATGCTGGCGGCCTGCGATGCCGGGGGCGGGCTGACCTCGGTCAATATGGGGGCGCCCCTGCTCGACTGGGCCGATATCCCGCTGGCCGGGCCGATGGACAGCCTGCATCTGCCGATCCCGGGCGATCCGGTGGCGACGGGGATGGGCAACCCGCATTGCACCTTTTTCGTGCCGGATGTGGCGGCGGTGGACCTGGCGGGTTTTGGCGCCGCGCATGAACATCACCCGCTGTTCCCGGCGCGCACCAATGTTCAGGTGGTGCAGGTCACCGGCCCCGACCGGCTGCAGATGCGGGTGTGGGAGCGGGGCGCGGGGATCACGCTGGCCTCGGGGTCGTCCTCTTGCGCGGTTGCGGTTGCGGCGGCCCGGCGGGGGCTGACCGGGCGCCGTGTCACGGTCGATCTGGACGGCGGCGAATTGCAGGTCGACTGGCGCGCGGATGGCGTCTGGATGACCGGGCCGACGGCGCATGTCTTTGACGGGGTGCTGACCCCGGCCTTTCTGGGGGCGCTCTAGATGGATCGCGCCGCCCCCCGGTTTACCACGCTTGGCTGTCGGCTGAACGCCTACGAGACCGAGGCGATGAAGGAACTGGCCGCCCGCGCGGGGCTGGACGACGCGGTGATCGTGAACACCTGCGCCGTCACCGCCGAAGCCGTGCGCAAGGCACGGCAGGAAATCCGCCGCCTGCGCCGCGACAATCCGCGGGCGAGGATCGTGGTGACGGGCTGCGCCGCCCAGACCGAGCCCGAGACCTTTGCCGCGATGGACGAGGTCGACCTGGTGATCGGCAATGCCGAAAAGATGCGCCCCGAGACCTGGGCGCGACTCGCAGGCCCCGATTTCATCGGCGAGACCGAGCGGGTCATGGTCGACGACATCATGTCGGTGCGCGAGACGGCGGGCCACCTGATCGACGGCTTCGGCACGCGATCCCGTGCCTATGTGCAGGTGCAGAACGGGTGTGACCATCGCTGCACCTTCTGCATCATCCCCTTCGGCCGGGGCAATTCGCGGTCGGTGCCCGCGGGCGTTGTGGTGGACCAGATCGCCCGGCTGGTGGAGCGCGGCTATAACGAGGTGGTGCTGACCGGGGTCGACCTGACAAGCTGGGGCGCGGATCTGCCGGGGGCACCGCGGCTGGGCGATCTGGTGGCGCGCATCCTGCGGCTGGTGCCGGGGCTGGCGCGGCTGCGGATTTCGTCGATCGATTCCATCGAGGCGGATCCGGCGCTGATGCGGGCCATCGCCGGGGAAGACCGGCTGATGCCGCATCTGCACCTGTCCTTGCAGGCGGGGGATGACCTGATCCTGAAGCGGATGAAGCGGCGGCATTCCCGCGCCGACGCCATCCGCTTCTGCCGGGAGGCGCGCGCGCTGCGCCCGGACATGACCTTTGGTGCCGACATCATCGCCGGTTTCCCGACCGAGACCGAGGCGATGTTCGCGAACTCGCTGGCGCTGGTCGAGGAATGCGGCCTGACCTGGCTGCATGTCTTTCCCTATTCGCCGCGGCCCGGCACGCCCGCGGCCCGGATGCCGCAGGTCGACGGCGCCGCGATCCGCGACCGGGCTGCGCGGTTGCGTGCTGCGGGCGATGGGGCCGCCGCCGCGCATCTGGCCGCGCAGGTGGGCCGCAGCCATCGCGTCCTGATGGAAAGCCCGCGCATGGGGCGGACCGAGCAGTTCGCCGAGGTCGACCTGTCAAGCGACCGGCCCGAGGGGCAGATCGTGACCGTGACCGTCACCGGGCAGGCAGACGGGCGACTTCAGGCGGAATAGGGTCTGATCCTGGCCGCAGACATGCGTGAATGGACAGCCGCCCCGCCTTCGCCTATCCTTTCGCCGACCGAGGGAGGGACCGCGATGCCTCTGCCGATTGCCCCGATTGCCGGTGTGGCGCTGCGCTATGGTGCGCTGGCGCTGGCGGCCTATGCCATCACCCGCTACAGCACGCCGCTGCGCCGCGACCAGCGCAGCGAGGATGCGATGGACGAGCTGCACGAGGGCGTGCAGTTCCGCCGCGACAGCGAACAGGTCAATGGCGGCGCGCGGATGAAACGCACGATCCGCGTGGGCCCGGCCGGCCCCGGCATCGAGATCGACGCGAGCGCGCTGGGCCGCATCCGTTTCCGCCGGGTATGATGCAGCTTTACGACAATCCGGCCTCGCCCTTCTGCCGCAAGGTGCGGGTGGTGCTGATCGAGACCGGCCAGATCGACGCGGTCGAGGTTCTGCCTGCGGCGGGCACCGCGCTGGACCCCGGACAGATGCCGCTGGCCGAGAACCCGCTGGGCAAGATCCCCGTCCTGACCCGCCCCGAGGGACCGGCGCTTCACGACAGCCGGGTGATCTGCCGCTATCTGGATGCGCGGGCGGGGGGCGGGCTTTATCCCGAAAGCCGGTTGTGGGAGGTGCTGACGCTGGAGGCGACCGCCGATGGCATCATGGATGCCGCCGTGCTGATGGTCTACGAGACGCGCTGCCGTCCCGAGGCGGAGCGCAGCGCGCCCTGGGTCGAGGGGCAATGGGACAGGGTCACCCGCGCGCTGGATGCGATCGAGGCGCGCTGGATCAGCCAGCTTGCCGGACCGCTGACAATGGGGCAGATCGCGCTGGGCTGTGCGCTGGGCTATCTTGATTTCCGCCACGGCGCGTGCGACTGGCGGCAGGGCCGCGAGTCGCTGGCCGCCTGGGAGGCGGGAATCGCCCGGCGCCCGGCGATGGAACAGACCGCTCCGGGGGGCTGATGCCTCGTCAAAAGGCCGTGAGCCGAGACGGGCGCCCGGAACGTCCGCAGGCGCGTCCCGCATGCGGTGGAACGTCTCAGAATCGCTCTAAGCACCCAGATTCTTCTGGCTGAGGCCATGTGTGCCGGGTATACGACAGTCGACCGGAATTTGACCGGCCCACCCCCCTTGCTGCGCGACTATGTCCGCTGGACGCAAGTGTTAACGGGGGCTAGGTAAGTCCGGAAAAGGCCGGGGCTTTTCCTGCGGCCTCTTTGCGAACCGACCGGACCTCCGGTCATGGAAAGGAGAATTTCTCGTGTCGCACGCAGAAGATCACGACGGTACCCGCCGCGATTTCCTTTACTATGCGACGGCGGGCGCGGGTGTCGTGACCGCCGGGGCGGCGACCTGGCCGCTGATCAACCAGATGAACCCCTCTGCCGATGTCCAGGCGCTCAGCTCGATCCGGGTGGACGTGTCCTCGGTTGTCGAAGGCCAGCAGCTGACGGTGAAATTCCTTGGCAAGCCGGTGTTCATCCGCCTGCGCACGCAGGAGGATATCGAACTGGCCCGCTCGATCCCCCTTGGCGATCTGGTCGATACCGACTCGCGCAACCCGAACAAGCCGGGCCAGGCCACGGACCAGAACCGCGCCATGGACGAGGATGGCCGCTGGCTGGTCATGATCGGCGTCTGCACCCATCTGGGCTGTGTGCCCATCGGCAACCAGTCGGGTGATTACGGCGGGTGGTTCTGTCCCTGCCACGGGTCGCACTACGATTCCGCAGGGCGCATCCGCAGAGGGCCTGCGCCCGAGAACCTGTACATCCCGGTCGCGTCCTTCGTGGACGAGACGACCATTCAACTCGGTTAAGGGAGCACCCGATGTCCGGTATTCCTCACGATCACTACGAGCCGAAATCGGGCTCCGAGAAGTGGCTGCATCGGCGCCTGCCGATCGTCGGCCTTCTCTACGATACCCTGATGATCCCCACCCCGAAGAACCTGAACTGGATGTGGATCTGGGGCGTCGTGCTGTTCTTCACGCTGGTGCTGCAGATCGTCACCGGCATCGTGCTGGCGATGCATTATGTGCCGCATGCCGACATGGCCTTTGCCTCGATCGAGCACATCATGCGGAACGTGAATGGCGGCGATTTCATCCGCTACCTGCACATGAACGGCGCCTCGCTGTTCTTCGTCGCGGTCTATCTGCACATCTTCCGCGGCATCTATTACGGCTCGTACAAGAGCCCGCGCGAACTGACCTGGATCATCGGCATCCTGATCTACCTGGCGATGATGGCGACCGCGTTCATGGGCTATGTGCTGCCCTGGGGGCAGATGTCGTTCTGGGGCGCGACGGTGATCACCGGTCTGTTCGGTGCGATCCCGTGGGTCGGCGAGCCGCTGCTGATCTGGCTTCAGGGCGGCCCGGCGGTGGACAGCCCGACGCTGACGCGCTTCTTCTCGCTGCACTACCTGCTGCCCTTCGTGATCCTGGGTCTGTCCATCGTGCATGTCTGGGCCTTCCACACGACCGGCAACAACAACCCCACCGGGGTCGAGGTGCGCCGCAGCTCGCGCCAGGAGGCCGATGCCGACACCCTGCCGTTCTGGCCCTATTTCGTGATCAAGGACCTGTTCGCGCTGGGCGTGGTGCTGGTGATCTTCTTCGCCATCGTCGGCTTCATGCCGAACTACCTGGGCCATCCGGACAACTACATCCCCGCCGATCCGCTGGTGACGCCGGCCCATATCGTGCCCGAATGGTACTTCCTGCCGTTCTACGCGATCCTGCGGGCCTTCGACGGCGAGGTCTGGGCGGTTCAGCTGCTCGACTGGATGTCCTTCGGCGTGATCGACGCCAAGTTCTTCGGCGTGCTGGCGATGTTCGGTTCGATCCTGGTCATGGCGCTGCTGCCCTGGCTTGACACGTCGAACGTGCGCTCGGGACGGTTCCGGCCGATGTTCAAGGTCGCCTTCTGGATCTTCTTCATCGACTTCTTCGTCCTGATGTGGGCGGGCGCCATGCCGGCCGAGGGCATCTACCCGACCATCGCGCTGATCGGCTCGGTCGTCTGGTTCGGGTTCTTCCTGGTGGTGCTGCCGGTGCTGGGCGTGATCGAGAAGCCGCTGCCCCAGCCCGCGACCATCGAGGAAGACTTCAACGCCCACTACGGCGATGGCGCGGCCAGCGGCAAGGCCGCCCCCAGCCCCGCCGAGTGAGAGAAGGGATCGGAAGAATGTTCAAGAAACTCACGATCACCGCGCTGACCGCCCTGACGCTTGGGGCGGGCGGCGCCCTCGCCGCCGGCGGCGGGGCCAATGTGACCGATTACGACTTCTCGTTCGAGGGTCCCTTCGGCCGCTATGACCAGGCCCAGCTGCAACGCGGCCTGCAGATCTATACCGAGATCTGCTCGGCCTGCCACGGGCTGGAACTGGTGGCCTTCCGGACGCTGGCCGATCCGGGCGGTCCCAGCCTGAGCGACGAGGCGATGCGCGACTACGCGGGCACCTTCGAGGTGTTCGACGAGGAGCTGGAAGACTGGCGGCCGGCCGAGCCGACCGACCACTTCCCCGAATCGATGGACCCCAACGCGCCGGATCTGAGCCTGATGGCCAAGGCACGCGCCGGGTTCCACGGGCCGCATGGCACCGGGCTCAACCAGCTCTTCAAGGGCATGGGCGGCGCGGAATACATCGCGACCTACCTGCAATCCTTCACCGATGACATAAAGGAAGAGGCGGGGTCGTTCTTCTACTACAACCATGTCTTCCCCGACAACTGGAGCAGCATGGCCCCGATCCTCTATGGGGATGATGTCTTCTATGCCGACGGCACCGAAGCCACCATCCAGCAGGAGGCCAAGGATGTCGCGGCCTTCCTGATGTGGGCGGCGGAGCCGCATCTGATGGCGCGCAAACAGGCGGGCTTCGTCTCGGTGATGTTCCTGACGGTGCTGACGGTTCTGCTCTACCTGACGAACAAGCGTCTCTGGGCGCCCTACAAGCCCAAGAAACAGGTCTGATCCCGTCCGGATCGGAAGGAAAACGCGCCCTAGGGGCGCGTTTTTCGTTACGCCTTGCCCCCTGGCGGAGGCCGGGGGGCCGTCTGCCCCCCGGACCCCCCGAGGATATTTCCGGCCAGAAGAAGGGAAGGGTCAGCCCAGATAGGCGCGCAGCGCCGCGGGCGGGTCGGCCAGGAGCGCCGCGGTGGGGTGCGGGGGATGCGCGATGCCGTCCGCGACCAGCATGGTCTCGTCCGCGATGGCGCGGGCATCGGCGGGGTCGTGGGTGACCAGCAGGACCGTCGCGCCGGTTTCGCGGGCGAGATCCCTGACCAGCCCCAGCATCTCGGTCTTGAGCGCGGGGCCGAGTGCGGCGAAGGGTTCGTCGAGCAGCATCAGCGGGCGGCCGCGCAGCAGGATCCGCGCGAGCGCCACCCGGCCGCGCTGGCCGCCCGAGAGTTCGGCGGGTTTGCGCGCGCCCAGACCTTCCAGCCCGACGCGGGCCAAGGCCGCGTCGACCGCGCCGCGTTGATCGGTGGAGAGGCGCAGGTCGGGGCGCAGGCCAAGACCGACATTCTGCGCGGCGGTCAGGTGGGGAAAGAGGTTGTTGTCCTGAAACAGCATCGAGAGCGGCCGCGCGCCCGGGGCCAGCGGGCCGAGATCGGTGCCGTTCCACAGCACCCGCCCCGATGTGGGTGGCAGGAACCCGGCGATCACGTCGAGAAGTGTGGATTTTCCGGCACCCGACGGCCCCAGCAGCGCGACGATCCGGCCGGGTTCGACGGTGACATCCGCCGAGAGACGGAACGCGCCCTGCCGGATTTCGAGCCGCTCAAGCCTGAGCATGGATGCGCCCTCCGCGGTCGAAGATCCAGAACAGTCCGAGGCTGAGCGCCAGCAGCAGAAGGGCTGCCCCCGCCGCCGCCTCCATCCGGTAGGCGGCCATGAGCCGGTAGAGCTGCAAGGGCAGGGTGGCCCGGTCGGGATCGGCGAACAGGGCGATGACGCCGAGATCGCCCATGGACAGCGCCGCCGCGAGGCCAAGCGTGAAGCCGATGGGTCGGCGCAGCCGGGGCAGCAGCACCAGCCGCAGCCGGGCGGTGCCGCGCAGGCCCATGCTGTCGGCAAGCCGGCCAAAGCCAGCCTCGGCCTCGGCCACGGCGGGGGTCAGGGCGCGCAGGGCGAAGGGCAGGCTCATCGCCGCGTTGACCAGCGCGGTCAGCGGCAGGGCCAGCGCGACCGGATCGGCCAGCGGAAAGAGCAGGATGAACAGCCCCGTGCCCATCACCAGCGGCGAGGCGGCAATCGTCATCAGACCGGCCGCCTGCAATGCTGCCCCCGGCGCCCCGCCCAGCCGCACCGCCGCCAGCGCCATCGGCAGGGCCAGAATCAGCGTCAGCGCCGCCGAGCCCAGCGCCACCGCCAGCGAGCGCCCTGCGGCCTGCCAGACGGAGGGCGGCAGATCGAGGATACCGGCCAGCCCGCGCGCCACGATCATTCCCAGCGGCACCAGCAGGAACAGCGCGGCAAGCCCGATCCACAGCCCGTCCAGCAGCCGCAGCCCCGGTCCCCCTGCATCCCGGCGGGCCAGCGGCCGGTCGAGCCCCGCGCCGAACCCGCCCGGCACCGTCACCGCGAAGGCCAGCGCGGCCGCGCCTGCGCAAAGCGCGACCTGGATCAGCGACAGCAGGGCGGCGCGGCCCAGATCGAATTCGAACCGGAACGCCTGGTAGATCGCCAGTTCCACCGTCGTCGCCCGCGGCCCGCCGCCCAGCGTCAGTGCCACGGCGAAACTGGTCGTGCAGATCAGGAAGATCACGAGGAAGGCGCCGGGCAGCACGCTGCGCAGCATCGGCCATTCCAGCAGCCGGGCCACATCGCGCGCCGAAAAGCAGAGCGAGGCGGCCAGCCGGAACCGTTCCGCCGGGATCGCAAGCCAGCCTTGCAGGATCAGCCGCGTGGCCAGCGGGAGGTTGAAGAAAACATGCGCCAGCACCACGCCGCCCAGCCCGTAGATGTCGATGGGGCCAAGGCCCAGCGGGGCCAGTGCCTGCGAGATCAGCCCGCTGCGCCCGAACACCGCCAGAAGCCCGATGACCGCGACGATCACCGGAAGGATGAAGGGCGCGCCGAGCAGGGCGATCAGCAGCGCGCGGCCCGGGAATTGCCGCCGGGCCAGCGCGCGCGCCACCGGCACCGCAAGCGCCACGCTCAGCGCCGCCGACAGCAGCGCCTGGGTCAGCGTGAAGCGCAGCGCCGCCCAGTCGGCGGGGCCGAGCGTCGCGGCGCCCTCGGCCCGCCAGGCGACCGCGGCCAGCGTGCCGAGGCTCAGCCCCAGCATCGCGCCCGCCGCGGCCAGCCCCGCGGGCAGCGCGCGCCCTAACGGCTGAGCGCGTCGCGCCATTCGGCCAGGGCCGTATCGCGGACCGCCGCGGCCTTTTCCGCGGAAAGCAGAAGCGAGGTTTCGGGGCGGAACAGGGTCTGAAACCCGTCGGGCAGCCCGGCCGCGGGCGTCACGGCCGGATACATCCAGTTGGTCGTCGGGATCACCGACTGGAAGGCATCCGACAGCATGAAGCGCAGGAAATCCTGCGCCAGTTCCGGCTGGTCCGAGGAGGCGACGCGGCCTGCGACCTCGACCTGAAGGTAATGGCCTTCGGCAAAGGGCGCGGCGGCCTTGCTGTCGTCGTCCTCGGCGATCAGGTGATAGGCGGGCGAGGTGGTGTAGCTGAGCACCATGTCGGCCTCGCCCTCCAGGAACATCCCGTAGCTTTCCGACCAGCCCTTGGTCACGGTCAGGATGCGCGGGGCAAGCCCGGCCCAGATCTGGGGCGCGCGGTCGCCATGGGCGGCCTTGACCCACATCAGCAATCCGAGGCCGGGGGTGGAACTGCGCGGATCCTGGATGACGATCTTGAGGCCCTCGGCGGTGATCAGCGCCTCGAAACTGTCGGGCGGTTCGGGCAGGCGGGTCTTGTCGTAGACGAAGGCGAAATGGCCCCAGTCATAGGGCAGGAAGGTCGCGTCGGTCCATTCGACGGGCAGATCCAGCGCGGGCGGCGCGATCCCATGCGGCGCGAACAGGCCGGTTTCGGTGGCCGTCGCGATCAGGTTGGTGTCGAGCCCCAGCACCACGTCGGCCGGGCTGCGCGCGCCCTCCAGCCGCAGCCGGGCCAGAAGCGCCGCACCATCGCCCGCCGCGACAAGGCGCAGGTCGCAGCCGCAGATGGCCTCGAACGCGGTTTCGATCTGCGGACCGGGCCCCCAGTCCGAGATGAAGCTGTCATAGGTATAGACGGTCAGCACGGGGGTCTCGGCCACGGCGGTCGTGGCGCACAGAATCCCCGCGGCGATGAGCGGCAGTCGCATGGTCATCCTCCGTTTGCGGGGCGGTCGGGCAAGGGTGGAGGTTGTCCAGTCACCTTCCCTCCGCCGGTTCTAACCGGGTCAGGTTCGACGGGTTCGCGGGCCTTTCCGCATCTCAGCCCCATGACGGGGCACCCCGAGGTAAACCCGACGCTAACGCCCCGCGGCCATTCCCGCAAGGCAAAGCTCTTGAGGGGGCGGCGCCCGCCCGCTATGCCGGACGCGCCAGAAGGAGAGCCCGCATGAGCCTGAACAGTTTCGGCCACCTGTTCCGCGTCACCACCTGGGGCGAAAGCCACGGGCCCGCGCTGGGGGCGACCGTCGATGGCTGCCCGCCGGGCGTGGCGCTGGACGAGGGGATGCTACAGCACTGGCTGGACCGGCGCAGGCCGGGGCAGAACCGGTTCACGACCCAGCGCCAGGAACCCGATGCGGTGGAAATCCTGTCGGGCATGTTCGAGGGGCGGACCACCGGCACGCCGATCCAGCTGATGATCCGCAACACCGACCAGCGGTCGAAGGATTACGGCGATATCGCCCAGGCGTTCCGGCCGGGACACGCGGACATCACCTATTGGCAGAAATACGGCATCCGCGATCCGCGTGGCGGGGGACGGTCCTCGGCGCGCGAAACCGCGGCGCGGGTGGCCGCGGGCGGCGTGGCGCGCGCGGTGCTGGGGGTGCTGGCGCCCGGGATCCGGATCACCGGCTACATGGTGCAGATGGGGCCGCATCTGATCGACCGCGAACGATTCGACTGGGCCGAGATCGAGGCGAATCCGTTCTGGTGCCCCGATGCCCGGACGGCCGAGGACTGGGCCACCTATCTGGACGAGATGCGCAAGTCGGGCAATTCGGTCGGTGCGGTGGTCGAGGTGGTGGCGCAGGGCGTTCCCGCCGGTCTGGGCGCGCCGGTCTATGGCAAGCTCGACAGCGATCTGGCCGCCGCGATGATGAGCATCAATGCCGTCAAGGGCGTCGAGATCGGTGCGGGCATGGCGGCCGCCGCGCTGACCGGCGTCGAGAATGCCGACGAGATCGCGCCGGGCGCGGATGGCCAGCCGGTCTATGCGTCGAACCATGCAGGCGGGATCCTGGGGGGCATCTCGACCGGGCAGGACGTGGTGGTGCGCTTTGCTGTCAAGCCGACCTCGTCGATCCTGACGCCACGGCGCACGATCACCCGGGCGGGCGAGGAAACCCAGATCGTCACCAAGGGCCGCCATGACCCTTGTGTCGGCATCCGCGCCGTGCCGGTGGGCGAGGCGATGATGGCCTGCGTGATCCTGGACCACCTGCTGCTGGACCGGGGACAGACCGGCGGGGTGCGTGGCCTTATCGGTTAGGCCCCGGCCTGCCGCATCGCCGCCCCGGAGGCGCCCAGAACCTCGATCACCCTGGTCTCGATGTCGCGGGCGTTCAGGCGGGCGACCGCATACATGTCGGCGGGGTTGGCCTGGTCGATGAAGATGTCGGGCAGCATCATCGCGCGGAATTTCAGCCCGCGGTCGAACACGCCCCGTTCGGCGTAAAGCTGCGCGACATGGCTGCCGAAGCCGCCGACTGCACCCTCTTCGATGGTGATGACGGCCTCGTGCTCGCGCGCGAGGCGCAGGGTCATGTCCTCGTCCAGCGGCTTGGCAAAGCGGGCATCCGCGATGGTGGGGCGGATTCCATGGGCGGAGAGCGCCTGCGCCGCCTCGCGCACCTCCTTCAGCCGGGCGCCGAAATTCAGCAGCGCCACGCGCTCGCCCTCGGCGATGATGCGGCCCTTGCCGATCTCCAGCGGGGTGCCCTTTTCGGGCAGCTCGACGCCCACGCCCTCGCCGCGGGGGAAGCGGAAGGAAATCGGGCCCTCGTCATGGGCCACGGCGGTGGCGACCATGTGGACAAGCTCGGCCTCGTCGGCGGCGGCCATCACCACGAAACCCGGAAGGTTGGCCAGGAACGCGGTGTCATAGGCGCCCGCATGGGTCGGCCCGTCGGCGCCCACCAGCCCCGCCCGGTCGATGGCGAAGCGCACGGGCAGGCGCTGGATCGCCACGTCATGCACGATCTGGTCATAGCCCCGTTGCAGGAAGGTCGAGTAGATCGCGCAGAAGGGTTTCTGCCCGCCCGCCGCCAGCCCGGCGCAGAAGGTCACGGCATGCTGTTCGGCGATGCCCACGTCGAAGCTGCGTTCGGGAAAGCGTTCGGCAAAAAGGTTCAGCCCGGTGCCGTCCGGCATGGCGGCGGTCACGGCGACCACCTTGCGATCGGTCCGCGCCTCGGCGATCAGGGCGTTGGCGAAGACCTTGGTATAGCTGGGCGCGTTGGCGGGAGTCTTGACCTGTTCGCCGGTCGCCACGTCGAATTTCGAGACGCCATGGCCGCAATCGGGCGCGTTTTCCGCGGGGGCGTAGCCCTTGCCCTTTTTCGTGATGACATGGATCAGCATCGGCCCGGTGGCGCGGGCCTTGACGGTGCGCAGGATCGGCAGAAGCTGGTCCAGATCGTGCCCGTCCACCGGGCCGACATAGGAGAATCCCAGTTCCTCGAACAGCGTGCCGCCGACGGTGACATGCTTGATCAGGTCCTTGGCGCGTTTCGCGCCTTCCTGGAAGGGTTGCGGCAGGAAACCGACCGCGCCCTTGGCCAGCGACTTGAACTCCTGGAAGGGTGCGCCCGCGTAAAGCCGGTTGAGATAGGTCGACATCGCGCCCACCGGGGGGGCGATGGACATCTCGTTGTCGTTCAGGATCACGAAGAGCCGCGTCTTGAGGTGACCGGCATGGTTCAGCGCCTCGTAGGCCATGCCCGCCGACAGCGCCCCGTCGCCGATCACGGCGATGGCGTCGCCCACGCCCGCCTCGGGCGCGCTGCCCAGGTCGCGCGAGACGGCATAGCCCAGCGCGGCCGAGATCGAGGTCGAGGAATGGCCCGCGCCGAAGGCGTCGTATTCGCTTTCCTTCATCTTGCAGAAGCCCGCCAGACCGTCCTTCTGGCGCAGGGTGCGGATGCGGTCGCGCCGTCCGGTCAGGATCTTGTGCGGATAGCATTGATGGCTGACATCCCAGATCAGCCGGTCGCGCGGCGTGTCGAAGACCGCATGCAGCGCCACGGTCAGTTCGACCACGCCCAGCCCCGCGCCCAGATGCCCGCCGGTCTCGGACACGGCGGAAACGGTTTCCTGCCGCAATTCGTCAGCCAGCTGGATCAGCTCGGCATCGGACAGGCCCTTGAGGTCGGTCGGGCTGGTGACGCGGTCGAGCAGCGGCGTATGGGGACGGTTGGTCAAGCGATCGGTCCTTTGGGGCGCGTGGGTCAGGTGTCGCGCGCAATAACGAAGCGGGCGGTTTCCCGCAAGGCATCGGCCCTTGGGCCGAAGGGGTCCAGCGCGGCGCAGGCCTCGTCCACCAGATCGCGCGCCCTTGCCCGGGCGCCATCCAGCCCCAGCAGCGAGACGAAGGTCGCCTTGCCCGCATCGGCATCCTTCTGCACGCGCTTGCCGGTCCTTTCCACGTCACCCTCGACATCGAGGATGTCGTCGGCGATCTGGAAGGCCAGCCCCAGCGCGGTCGCGTAGGATGACAAGGGCGCGATATCGGCGCCGCCCAGCCGCGCGCCCGCCTCGGCCGACCAGCGGATCAGCGCGCCGGTCTTGTTGGCCTGCAATTCGGTGATCTCGGCCAGGCTCAGCGCCCGGCCTGCGGTTTCCGCCGCGATGTCCTGGGCCTGGCCCAGCACCATGCCGTCGATGCCCGCGGCCCGCGCCAGCGATGCCACGAGGTCGATCCGCACGGACGGGTCGGGATGGCAGGCGGGATCGGCCAGCAGGCCGAAGGCCAGCGTCTGCAACGCATCGCCCACCAGCAGCGCGGTGCCCTCGTCCCATTTGATATGCACCGTGGCCAGGCCCCGGCGCAGGTCGTCGTCATCCATGCAGGGCATGTCGTCATGGACCAGCGAATAGGCATGGATCGCCTCGATGGCGGCGGCGGCATGCACGGCCTGACCGGCCGACACGCCGTAAAGCGCCGCCCCCTCGATCACCAGAAAGCCGCGCAGCCGCTTGCCGCCCGCCACCGCATAGCGCATCGCATGGGTCACGGGCTGGTCGGCGGCATCGGCCAAGGCCCGCATCAGCCGCGCCTCGATCAGGGCGGCGGCGTCCTTCAGTTGCGACTGGAACATCACATCCCCTCGACGGGGGTGGTGCCGGTGGGATTGCCGTTGCCGTCCAGCGTGATCTGGGCGACCTTTTCCTCGGCTTCCTTCAGCTTCTTCTCGCAATGCCGTTTCAGCGTCGCGGCCTGTTCCGACAGCGTGATCGACTCTTCGAGCGGGACATCGCCCCGTTCCAGCGCCGTGACCGCCGCCTCCAGCGCGGCCATCGCCTCTTCGAAACTCATCTCGGACACCGGCTTGTCGGTCATGCGCCCCGCTCCATCAGCACCTTGACATGCGCCGCGACGGACGCGGCCAGCGCATCCAGATCATAGCCGCCCTCCAGTGTCGAGACCACCCGGCCGCCGCAATGGGCGTCGGCGATGTCGCAGAGCCGTTCGGTGACCCAGGCGAAATCCTCTGCCCCGAGGTCAAGCTGGGCCAGCGGATCGGCCCTGTGCGCGTCGAACCCCGCCGAGACGATCAGCAGATCGGGTGCAAACCCGTCCAGCCGGGGCAGGACCTGCCGTTCCACCTCGGCCCGGAACTGCGCGCCGTCGGAATGGGGCGGCAGGGGCACGTTCAGGATGTTGTCATGCGCGCCGCGTTCGTCGGGGGCGCCGGTGCCGGGGTAAAGCGGCATCTGGTGGGTCGAGACGAACAGCGCGCGCGGCTCGTCCCACAGGATGTCCTGCGTGCCGTTGCCGTGATGCACGTCGAAATCCATGACCGCGACCCGCGCCAGCCCGTGATGGTCGAGGGCGTGTTTCGCCGCGATCGCCGCATTGGACAGCAGGCAGAACCCCATCGCGCGCCGCGCCTCGGCATGGTGGCCGGGCGGGCGCATCGCGACGAAGGCATTGCGGGCCTCGCCGCCCAGCACCATGTCCACCGCCCGCAGGCACCCGCCCAAGCCACGCAGCGCTGCCTGCCAGGACCCGGGCGACAGCCATGTGTCGGGGTCGATCGCCACCTCGCCCGAGACCGGCACCGCGGCCCTGAACTTGTCGATATAGCCCTGCGGATGGCCGTGCAGCGCCTGCGATGCGTCGGCCAGCGGCGCGGGTTCGCGGATCAGGAAGGTGAATTCGGGCGCGGTCAGCGCCTCGTTCACGGCCTCGATCCGGGCCACGCGTTCGGGATGGCCGGGCGGCGTGACATGGGTCAGGGCGTCGGGATGGGTGATCAGCGCGGTTGTCATGTCGCAATGGCTAGGGGGCGGGGCGGGGCCCGGCAAGGCTCAATCGGGCGCCAGCATGTAGCCTTCGCCCCGCACCGTCTGAAGATAGCGCGGCTGGCGCGGGTCGGCCTCGATCTTGCGGCGCAGCCGGGTGATCTGGACATCGACGGCGCGTTCCTGGGCTTGGTCGCCGTCGCGGCCCAGCTCCTCGACCAGCCGGGTGCGGCTGACGGCCTCGCCGGGGCGGGCGGAAAAGATGCGCATCAATTGCGCCTCGGTCGCGGTCAGGCGCACCCGTTCGTCGCCCGCCCACAGCTCGCCCCGGCCGACGTCATAGCGCACCAGCCCCAGATGCAGGACCTTGGGCAGATCGGCCGGGGTGCTGATCTGCGGCACACGGCGCAGGATGGCATTGATCCTGAGCAGGAGTTCCTTGGGCTCGAAGGGCTTGGGCAGGTAATCGTCGGCGCCTGCCTCAAGTCCCGCGATCCGGTCCGAGGTTTCGCCCCGCGCCGTCAACAGCAGGATCGGCGTCGGGATGTCGGACCGGATCGAGCGGGTGAAGGAAACCCCGTCCTCGCCCGGCATCATCACGTCCAGCACGATCAGGTCGAAGTCGAGCCCCGCCAGCAGCCGCCGCGCATGCCCGGCATCGCGCGCCGTGCTGACCAGAAAGCCGTTGCGCAGCAGGAACTTGCGCAGCAGATCGCGGATCCGCGCATCGTCATCGACCACGAGAAGGTGAATGCCCGGCATGGACGTCATCGCGAACTGTCCGACAACCCGTCGAAATGGCGCCGCATCTCTGGGTCCATCATCGCCTCGAGCACCTGCCGGAAGCCCGCGACCGCCACCGGCCCCGCCGCGCGATAGGCCGCGCGCATGCGTTCGCGCTGGGCGTCCGACAGCTTCTGTTCCAGCGCGGCCCCCGCCTCGGTCAGGTAGAGATGCCGCTCGCGCTTGTCGCGGTGACCGATGCGGGCCTCGACCAACCCGTCCTCGACCAGCGCGCGCAGCACGCGGTTCAGCGACTGCTTGGTGACGCCAAGGATCGACAGCAGGTTGTTGACCGTGGTGCCCGGCGAACGGTGGATGAAATGGATCGCGCGGTGATGCGCCCGGCCATAGCCATGTTCGTCAAGGATGCGGTCGGGGTCGGCGGTGAAGCCGCGATAGGCGAAGAACATCGCCTCGATCCCCTTTCGGATCTGGTCGTCGGTCAGGAACAGCAGGCTCTCGCCGCTCTTCTGTGCAACCGCGGATGCGCCCTGTGACATACCCACACCCCTGTCCGATATCACCGCTGACCGATCCGGGGCGATCTTATGTCAGCCTTGTTGACTTTCCAAGACTCAACTGGTAGCGAGCCGTGGATTTGGCGTAATATTATGTCCGAAGTGGACCTAATTCGCGCAACATTAGGAAAAACACCGCCCCGAATGGGCAAGCGAAGGGGAAGCGCAATGACTGGCTATGACGACCGCGACGGCTTTATCTGGATGGATGGCAAACTGGTGCCCTGGCGCGAGGCCAATGTGCATCTGCTGACCCATGCGCTGCATTATGCCTCTTCGGTCTTCGAGGGCGAGCGCGCCTATGGCGGCCGGATCTTCAAGTCGCGCGAGCATTCCGAGCGGCTGAGGACCTCGGCCAGCCTGATCGACTTCGAGATCCCCTACAGCGTCGACGAGATCGAGGCGGCCAAGGCGCAGGTGATGCAGGCCAACGGCATGACGGATGCCTATGTGCGCGCGCTTGCCTGGCGCGGCGCGGGCGAGGATATGGGCGTCGCCTCGCGCCGCAACCCGGTGCGCATGGCGGTCGCGGCCTGGGAATGGGGCGCCTATTACGGCGATGCCAAGATGAAGGGCGCCAAGCTCGACATCTCGAAATGGAAGCGCCCCAGCCCCGAGACCGCGCCCAGCCAGGCCAAGGCCGCCGGTCTTTACATGATCTGCACCATGTCCAAGCACGCGGCCGAGGCAAAGGGCTGTTCGGATGCGATGATGTTCGACTATCGCGGCTATGTCGCCGAGGCGACCGGGGCCAATATCTTCTTCGTCAGGGATGGCGAGGTGCACACGCCGAAACCAGACTGCTTCCTGAACGGCATCACGCGGCAGACCGTGATCGGGATGCTGCATGACCGCCAGATCAAGGTCCATGAGCGCCATATCATGCCCGAGGAGCTTGAAGGCTTCCAGCAATGCTGGCTGACCGGCACCGCGGCCGAGGTGACGCCGGTGGGCCAGATCGGCGATTACAGTTTCGAGGTCGGCGCGCTGGCCCGCGAGATGGTCGACGCCTACGAGAAACTCGTGCGTGCGTAGTGCGGGACCGGCAGATCAGCCCCATCGCCACGTCCTTGCACGGCCAGGGACGCGATGGCACGCCCCCGGCAGCACAGGCCGACGCGGAAAAACGTGGAGAGAGTGTCGTTTTTTTGTTAACCTTCGCTCTGTGCACAGGCACGCGAAGGCCGGGTGTGCGCTCGGTCGCTTCATGAGTTGATTTAAAGGGGGAATATCTGACATGCGTAAATATCTGATCGCAGTCGCAACCATCGGCTGCATGACCGCTGGCGGAGCGTCCGCGGCAACCTTCAACGGCGAGTTCTGGGACGCGCCCGCAAACTCGATCGACGGACCGGACTTCCTCAGCCAAGCGATCGCGCAGGCCGCGGGTGCGCCGACCGCCACGTTCACGTCCACCGCACTTAACTACGGCAACGCCGGCGCCAATTGGGCAATCGGTTCGCTGTCGGATTTCCTTGCAGCCGACGCAGGGTCCATTGTCGGGACCAACTCGGCAAACATCCAGGAATCGGTGTTCCGCTTCACCGGGTTTGTTTCACTGAACACTGGCGACAACATCAGCGTGACCTCTGATGACGGCTTCCGCCTGATCATCGACGGCAATACCTTCCTCGAGTACAACGGCATCCGTGCGCCAGGCAGCAACTCCAACGCGAATTGGGCGGGGCCGGACGGCACATACTCCATGACAATGTGGTTCTTCGAAGGGAACGTCACGCAGGTCCAGCTCCTCTCCAACCTTGGGGACTATGCGGTCGCTCCGGTGCCGGTGCCGGCGGCGGGTCTGCTGCTGCTGACGGGCCTGGGCGGCATGGCCGCGCTGCGCCGCCGCCGCAAGGCTGCATGATGGCGTCATCAGCCTGACCGGATAACACAGGCGGGCGCCCTGCTTCAGGGCGTCCCCTATTCGAGAAGCGCCTTGATGGCCGCCCGGTGTTCAGGCGACGCGGCGAGCGGAGCGGCCAAGAGATCGTCCGCCGCTGCCATCAGCCCATCCTGCGGCACCAGACGGTCCACCAGCCCGAAGGACAGCGCTTCGTCCGCGCCGACCCTTGCGCCGCCCATCAGGATCAGCTTGGCCCGCGCCGGGCCGACCAGCGCCGCCAGCCGCCCGGGATCGGACGGTTGCGGCAGGAAGCCCAGTTTCATCACCGGATAGAAGAATTTCGCCTCGGGCACGGCCAGCCGCAGATCGCAGGCCAGCGCCATGCCGAAGGCACCGCCCGCCAGCGTGCCGTTCAGCGCCGCCACCGTCAGCGCGTCCAGCGCCGCGATCCGGCCCGAGACGCTTTCCCAGACCGGATCGGTGGCCAGTCCCGCGCGCGCCTCGTCCAGATCGGCGCCCGCGCTGAACACCTTGCCCGTGCCGGTGATGACCAGCGCCGCGATGCGTTCGCGCGCCGCCTCGGCCAGGATGTCGTCCAGATCGCCCAGCATCGCGCGGGTCAGCGAATTGGCCTTGTCGGGCCGGTTCAGTGTCACAACCCAGCGCGCGCCGTCCTTGTCCAGCCCGATCACGAGGGCAGCCCCGCGCGGCGGCGGATGGCGCGTTCGCGCAGCGACACCTCCTGGCCCAGGAACTCGTCGGCATCCGCGCTGCACATCCAGACCAGCGCGCGGGCGGGCCATGCGGGGGGGACATGCTCGGCCCAGTCCAGACGGCTGACCGGGTTCACGCCGCTGTCGCGGATCGTCTTCTGCATGTCGGTCGCGACGGTGCCGGGCGACAGGCTGATCGCCCGGATGCCCTGCGCGCGGCCTTCGAGATCGGCGCAGCGGGTCAGCATCGCGGCCCCGGCCTTGGCGGTGCAATAGGCGCTCCAGCCCTCCATCGCGTTATGGGCCGCACCCGAGCCGATGGTCAGGATCGTGCCGCCGCCTGCCGCCGCCATCACCGGCATGGCCGCGCGAAAGCCGTGAAAGACGCCCTTGAGGTTGGTGTCGATCGCCGCCGCCCATTCGCTGGGATCGGCATCCTGCAAGCGCGCGATGGGCTCGATCACGGCGGCGTTGTTCACCAGGATGTCGATCTGCCCGAAGGCCCGGACCGTGGCGCGCACCGCGTCCGCGACCTGCGCGAAATCGGCCACGTCGCAGGGCAGGGCGATCGCCCCGCCGCCGATCTCGCGCGCGATGCTGGCAATCGCCTGTTCGCTGCGCGCGGCCAGCGCCACCCTGGCCCCGGCTTCGGCAAAGGCGCGCGCGGCGGCTGCGCCGATGCCGCGGCTGGCTCCCGTGATCAGGACGCTTCTGCCCGACAATTCACCCATGACACCCCTCCTCGCCGACACAATTCCGTGTGCCATGTCCTAGCCCAGCCTCCCGCGGCAGGCCAGCGCAACGTGGCGTTGACTCCCCCCGGCCCAGCACCGACATTCAGGGCTGACATCCTGCGATGAAAGGGAACACATGCTGCTGCGCATCTCGGCCTCTGCCGGGGCCATCGTCGCCGCGCTGGCCATCGCCGCGCCGGCATCGGCCGATCTGACCGCCGCCGAGGTCTGGGCCTCGTGGAAGGCGCTGGCCGAGCGGTCGGGCCAGACCATTTCCGGCAGCGAAACGAAGTCGGGCGACACCCTGACCGTCCGCGACGTGACGATGGCGATGGAAACCCCCACCGGCTCGGCCTCGGGTGCGATGGGCGACATCGCCTTTACCGAGAACCGCGACGGGTCGGTGTCGATCCGCCTTGCGCCGGAATACCCGCTGGTCGTGTCAACGACTTCCGAGGCGGGCGAGCGCGTCGAGATGAAGATGACGCTGCGCCAGCGCGACCTGAGCATGACCGCCCGCGGCAATGCCGGTGCCATCGCCTATGATTTCGCCGCGCCCGAGGCGTCCTTTGCCCTCGACCAGATGCTGGTCGATGGCCAGCCGATGGACATGGCGATGGAGATGTCGGCGCGGGGGATTTCGGGTGGCTACACGATGGCCGAGGGCGCAACCGGGCGGATCGACGGCACCCTGAACGCCACCACCGCGCGGCTGGACATGAATGCGACCAATCCCGAGGACGGGTCGCGTTTCAAGCTGGTCGGCGAGATGACCGATATGGTCGTGTCCTCGTCCAGCACGGTTCCGGCGGGCATGCAGACCACGGATCTGGGCGCGATGCTGGCCGCAGGCTTCGCCTCGACCGGCAAGATCGCCCATGGCGGCATGGCCTATGCCATGGACATGGCGCAGGCGGGCGAAAGCACGAATGTCGCGGCAACCCTTGGGCCCGGGACGCTGGATTTCGCGCTGGCCGATGGCGGCATGCTGTACGACGTGCGCTCGACCAGGGGGCAGATCGGGATTTCCGGCTCGGCGCTGCCGCTGCCGCGGATCGACCTTGCCTTTGACGACAGCGCGTTCAGCTTCCGCATGCCGATGGTCCGGAGCGCGGCGCCCTCCGATTTCGGGCTGCTCACCCGGATTGCCGGGCTGACGATCAGCGACGGCCTCTGGGCCATGTTCGACCCCTCGGGCCAGTTGCCGCGCGATCCGGCGACGCTGGTGATCGACCTGTCGGGCAAGGTGCGGCTGCTGTCCGACCTGACCAATCCGGCGGTCGCCCAGTCGTCCGAGGCGCCCGCCGAACTGCACGAGCTGAACGTCAAGGACCTGAGGCTCAGCCTTGCCGGGGCCGAACTGACCGGCAGCGGGGCCTTCGTCTTCGACAATTCCGACAAGGTGACCTTTGACGGGATGCCCCGGCCCACCGGCGGGATCGCGCTGCGGCTTGCGGGGGGGAACACGCTGCTTGACCGGCTGGTGGCGATGGGGCTGGTTCCGGCGGATCAGGCGATGGGCATGCGGATGATGCTGGGCATGTTCGCCCGGCCCACCGGCGAGGGCGACACGCTGAGTTCGCAGATCGAGGTCACGCCGGACGGCCAGGTGGTGGCGAACGGGCAGCGGCTGCGCTGAGCGCGGCCGCCGACCCCTCGCGCAGGCTTGCGCGGGGGGCGCGGGCGGCCTACCTGAACGCCAGTTCCATCGCCGGAGGCCCGATGCCCGACACAATCGAAACGCTGACCGCCGCGCTGCTGGATGCCGCGATCAAGGCCGGTGCCGACGCGGCGGACGCGCTGGCGGTTGCAGAGGCCTCGCTGTCCATCGACGTGCGCGGCGGGCGGCTGGAACAGGCCGAGCGCGCCGAAAGCACCGAGATCGGGCTGCGCGTGCTGATCGGGCGGCGGCAGGCATGTGTTTCCGCGTCGGATACGCGGCCCGCGACGCTGGCCGAGATGGCCGAACGCGCAGTCGCCATGGCGCGCGAGGCGCCCGAGGATCCGACCGTGGGGCTGGCCGATCCCGGCCAGATCGCGCGCGAACTCGACATCGCCGCGCTGGAACTGGCCGATCCCGCGCCCGAGCCCGAACCCGCCATGCTGGAGGAGGATGCGCGCCGGGCCGAGGCGGCCGCGCGGGCCGTTCCCGGCATCACCCAGATCGAATCGGCGGGCGCGGGCTATGACCGGCAGCGGCTGTTCCTGGCCGCGACGAACGGCTTTGCGGGCGGCTATGAGCGGACCATCCGCTCGACATCCTGCGTCGCGATCTGCGGCGAGGGCACGGGCATGGAACGCGACTGGTGCCACGAGGCGCGCGTCTATCAGGCCGATCTGCCCGGCCCCGAGGAAATCGGCCGCATCGCCGGGGAACGCACCATCGAACGCGCCGCGCCCCGCCGGCCGAAGACCGGCGCCTATCCGGTGCTGTTCGACGAGCGGGTGGCATCCTCGCTGATCGGGCATCTGCTGTCGGCGATCAACGGTACCGCCATCGTGCGCGGCGCCTCCTGGGCGCGCGATCTGATGGGGCAGGCGGTGCTGCCCGCGGGGCTGTCGCTGATCGCCGAACCGCACCGGCCGCGCATCGCAGGCTCGCGCCCCTTCGATGGCGAGGGGCTGGCGACCGCGCGGCGTGCGCTGGTCGCGGACGGGGTGCTGGCGGGGTGGGTGCTGGATCTGGGCACGGCGCGCAAGCTGGGGCTGGAGAGCACCGCGAATGCCGCGCGCGGCGTCTCCTCGCCGCCGTCGCCGTCCTCGGGCAATGTCACGCTGACGCCGGGCACGCGCTCACGCGACGACCTGATCGCCGAGATGGGCACCGGGCTTCTGGTGACCTCGATGATCGGCAGCACGATCAACCCGACCACGGGCGACTATTCCAGGGGTGCCGCGGGCTTCTGGGTCGAGAACGGGCAGATCGCCTGGCCGGTCAATGAATGCACCATCGCCGGCAGCCTGCCCGACATGCTGCGCCGGATCGTTCCGGCGAATGACGCCCGGGATCACAAGTCGCATCGGGTGCCGAGCCTGCTGGTCGAGGGGCTGACGCTTGCCGGCGACTGACCTTGCGCTGTTGATCGAGGCAGCCGAGGCCGCCGGCCGGATCGCCGAGCGCCACTGGAGACGCAAGCTGCGCGTCTGGGACAAGCCCGGCCATCAGGGCCCCGTGACCGAGGCCGATCTGGAAATCGACGCGATGCTGCGCGAGCGCCTGATGGCGGCGCGGCCGGGCTATGGCTGGCTGTCCGAGGAAACCGAGGACGGCCCCGCGCGGCTGGGCGCCGAGCGCGTTTTCGTGGTCGATCCGCTGGACGGCACCCGCGCCTTTATCGAGGGCGACAAGTCCTTTGCCCATGCGCTGGCCGTGGCCGAGGCGGGTCGGGTGGTGGCCGCCGCGGTCTATCTGCCGATGCTGGACAAGCTTTACGCCGCAACCGCCGGGGGCGGGGCCACGCTGAACGGCGCGGCGATCCGGGCCAGCGGGCGGGCGCGGCTGGACGGCGCCGCGGTGCTGACCGCGCGGCCCGCGCTCGACCCGTGTCACTGGGCCGGGCCGCCACCGCGGTTGCGCCGGTCGCTGCGCGCCTCGCTGGCCTATCGACTGTGCCTGGTGGCCGAGGGGCGGTTCGACGCGATGCTGACGCTGCGGGACAGCTGGGACTGGGACACCGCGGCGGGCAGCCTGATCGCCACCGAGGCGGGCGCGCGGGTGACCGATCGTGCGGGCACCGCGCTGGCCTTCAACACCGAGATCCCGATCTCGCGCGGGGTGATCGCCGCGCCGCCGCCGCTGCATGACGAGGTGATCGCGCGGATGGCCTGAGCCCCGATGCGCCCTTTCACGGTCCCCTTGCTTGGTCTAGGGTGCGGCTGACGGCAAGGCAGAACCCAAGGGGGATGACGATGACCCAGCGCCTGCATCTGGTCTTTGGCGGCGAACTGGTCGATCCCGGCCGGACGGTGTTCCGCAACACCGACGATATCCATATCGTCGGCATGTTCCCCGATTATGCCAGCGCGCATGCGGCCTGGAAGGCCGAGGCCCAGCGCACCGTGGACAATGCCCATATGCGCTACTTCATCGCCCACATTCATCGCCTGCGCGACGAAGAGGCCGAGGCCGGGCCGACCGAGGAACTCGGGACCTGAAAGCGGCGCGGATGGCGGGCGGGGGGCAGGATCCGGGCACGCGGCCCGATGGCCCGGTGGTGTGGCTGCATGCGCCGCCACCTGCGGAACGGCCTGCCGCCGCCGAACTGATCCGCATGCTGAACTCCGAACGTCCGGATCTTGCGGTCCTGGTGACCGGCGAGGATGGCCTGCCCGACTGGACCGGCGGGCTGCTTCGCCCGGGCGCGCTGCATCTTGCCGCCGCTCCGCGCGACAGCCAGCGCGCCGCGGCCGAGTTCGTGGCGGACTGGCGGCCGGATATCGCCGTCTTCTACCCCCAGACCCTGCCGATGGCTGCCTTGGCCCAGGCCCATGCCCGCGGCGCTGCGCTGTTCCTGATTGCACGCGACCTGCCCGAAAGCTGGCGCGGCCGCTGGCGGCTGGGCGGCGGGGTGACGCGGCGGATGCTGCGCCGTTTCGATCGCATCTATGCACAAAGCCGGGCCTGTGCCGAGCAGTTGCGCGCGCTGGGCGCGTCGTCGGTCCAGCTGATCCCCTGCGGTCCGCTGTCCGAGGGCAGTGCGGTGCTGCGCTGCAGCGAGACCGAACGCGAGGTTCTGGCCCGGATGATGGGCGCGCGCCCCGCCTGGCTGGCCGCCTGCATCCGGCCCGAGGAAGAGGCGGTCGTCGTCGCGGCCCATTCCCGCGCGATCCGGCAGGCGCACCGGCTGTTGCTGCTGCTCGTGCCGGACGATCCCGCAAGGGGACCGTCGCTGGCCGGGCGGCTGCGGGGCGAGGGGTGGGAGGTATCGCTGCGCTCCGAGGACGAGGAGCCCGAGACCGAAACGCAGATCTATGTCGCCGATACCGAGGGCGAGCTGGGGCTCTGGCTGCGGCTTGCGCCGCTGACCTTCATCGGCGGCACGCTGGCGGGCGCGCCCGGCCCCGATCCCTACCATGCCGCGGCGCTGGGCTCGGCCATCGTGCATGGCCCGACCACCGACGCGCACGCGACGCATTACCGCTGGCTTTCCGGGGCCAGGGCCGCGCGGCGGGTGCGGGACGAACAGACTCTCGCCGATGCGGTGGCCGACCTTCTGTCGCCCGACCGCGCCGCCGAGATGGCCCGCGCCGCCTGGGAGGTCTCGACCGAGGGGTCGGCGGCGACCGAGCGCGTGATGCGCCGGATGATCGAGGCGCTTGCCCTGGCGGAGGCAGGCTGATGCGGCCGCCGGGTTTCTGGTTCAACCCGCCCGACGCTCCGGGTATCGCGGCCCGCGCGCTGGCGCCGCTGGGCGCGCTTTACGCGCTGGGCACGGCGCGGCGGTTGCGGCGCGGGTTGCCCGAACGGGTCGGCGTGCCGGTGATCTGCGTGGGCAACATCAATGCGGGCGGCACCGGCAAGACGCCCACGGTGATCGCGCTGGTGCAGCGGCTGGCGGCGCGCGGGGTGGCGGCGCATGTGGTCAGCCGCGGGCATGGCGGGCGGCTGGAAGGCCCGGTCAGGGTGGAGGAACGCGGTCACAGCGCCGCGGAGGTCGGCGACGAGCCGCTCTTGCTGGCGGCCTTTGCGCCGGTCTGGGTCGCGCGGGACCGGGCTGCGGGCGCGCGCGCGGCGGTGGCGGCCGGGGCGCAGGCGATCGTGATGGATGACGGGTTCCAGAACCCGGCGCTGGCCAAGGATCTGTCGATCGTCGTGGTCGATGCCGCCAAGGGGTTCGGCAACGGCCGGGTGATCCCCGCGGGACCGCTGCGCGAGCCGGTGGCCGCGGGTCTTGCGCGCGCCGATCTGGTGCTGTCGATCGGCCCGGTCCCGGCCCAGCGCCATTTCGCATCCGTCTGGGGCCAGCGGTTGGCCCTGCCCCATCTGACCGGCGCGCTGAGACCGCTGGAAACCGGCATGGACTGGGCGGGGCTGCGCGTGCTGGCCTTTGCCGGGATCGGCCATCCCGAGAAGTTCTTTGCCACGGTCGAGGCGCTGGGCGCGCGGCTGATGCGGGCCGAGGCGCTGGAGGATCACCAGCCGTTGACGCCCGCCCTGATGACAAGGCTGGAAACCGAGGCAAGGCTGATCGGGGCGCAACTGGTGACCACCGAAAAGGACGCGGTGCGCCTGCCGTCCGGTTTTAGGCAAAAGGTGCTGACGGTTCCGGTGCGGCTGGACATCGCGGATTGGGCCGGGATGGAGACGGCGTTCAATCGGCTGGGGCTTGGCGGCGGCTGAGTTCCTGCCGGATCGCCGCGCCATCCGCGTCCAGTTTCGGCGCGGCGCGGTCCAGCGCCAGTTCCACATCGGAAAACACGATGGGCGTGCGCAGACCGGGCACCCTGTCGCGAGTGGCCACCAGCCCGCGGTGAAGGATCTGCGGATCGGCGAAAACCTGGGCCATGTCGTTGATCGGCCCGGCGGGCACGCCTTCGCCCTCGCAGGCGGCCAGAAGATCGTCCCTGGCAAAGCCGCGGGTCGCCGCGGTCAGTCCTGCGGCCAGCGCCTCGCGATTGGTCACGCGGTCGGCATTGCTGGAAAAGCGCGGGTCGGTCGCCAGACCGGGCAGACCCAGCAGCGCGCATAGCCGCGCGAATTGCCCGTCATTGCCGACCGCGATGATGATATGCCCGTCGGCGCAGTCGAAGACCTGGTAGGGTGCGAGGTTGGGATGGGCATTGCCCAGCCGCTGCGGCGCCTGCCCGGTGGTCAGGTAGTTCATCGCCTGGTTCGCGGTGATCGCCGTGGCCACGTCGAAAAGCGCCATGTCGATCTGCTGGCCGCGCCCCGTCGCCTGCCGCTGGTGGATCGCGGCCAGGATCGCGGTTGCCGCATAGACCCCGGTGAAGATGTCGGCCACCGCCACGCCCACCTTCTGCGGCTGGCCATCGGGCGTGCCGGTGATCGACATCAGCCCCGACATGCCCTGAATGATCGCATCATAGCCCGGCCGGTGGGCATAGGGCCCGTCCTGCCCGAAACCGGTGATCGAGCAGTAGATCAGACGCGGATCGAGCCGCGACAGGGACTGGTAATCCAGCCCGTATTTCGCAAGGCCGCCGACCTTGAAATTCTCGATCACCACATCCGCCCCGGCGGCCAGATCGCGCACCAGCGCCTGCCCCTCGGGCGTGCGGAAATCGCAGGCGACAGATCTCTTGCCCCGGTTGCAGGCGTGGAAATAGGCGGCCGAGCGGTCGCCTTCGCGTTCGACGAAGGGCGGCCCCCAGCGGCGGGTATCGTCGCCCTCGGGCGATTCCACCTTGATGACCTCGGCGCCCAGATCGGCCAGGATCTGACCGGCCCAGGGACCGGCCAGGATGCGGGCCAGTTCGATGACCCGCAGACCGGAAAGCGGCGCCGCCATGGGTTATCCGGCCAGCTTGTCGTCGAGGATCTTCTTCAGGTCACGATAGCGCATGTTCTTGTAGAGCTGCCCGTCGATCACGATCGACGGCGTCGCGTTGACCCCGGCCTTGTCGGTCATCTCGGCCGAGTGGTCGCGCAGTGCGGCGGCCAGTGCCGCATCGCTCAGGCAGGCCTCCATCTGGTCATTCTCCAGCCCGGCGGTCCGTCCGATCTGGCGCAGGCTCTCGGCGGTCTTCGAGGGATCCTTGGGGTCGATCCAGTCGCTTTGCTTCTGGTAGATCGTGGACACGATCCCGAAGAACCGCATCTCGCCCCCGCACCGCGCCAGAAGCCCGGCCCAGATCGCGTAGGGGTCCCAATAGACCTCGCGATAGGTGAAATGCACCTTGCCGGTGTCGATGTAATCCGCCTTGAGCTGCTTGAACACCTCGTCATGGAAGGTGCCGCAATGCCCGCAGGTGAACGAGGCGAATTCCTCGAGCTTGATCGGCGCATCGGGATCGCCCAGCGTGAAGGACTCGACCTGCGGCGCCGTCTCGGCATGGGCGGCCGGGATCGGCGTCAGCGACAGGCCGGGCGGCTGGCTTGGCGTCGAGGTCAGCCACAGCCCGCCCAGGGCGGCCAGCGCCACAAGGCCGAGCGAGAGCGAAAGGATGCGGATCATGGAACGGGTCTCCCTAGCGTTTCGGGCGGGATAGGACGTTTTGGCCAAGTGCCGCAAGGGCTGCGCGCAACCCCTCGTCATGCACGTCGCCGGACAGGGCGGCGGCTTCTGACGCGACGGCCGGATCGGGCCGGGCGGGGGCTGGCTTCGGGGCGGGCGCGAACTGGGCCTGGCCTTCGGCAAAGCCCGTGGGCGCGGTCTGGGTCAGCCGGATCCGCGCGATGGCGTTGTAGCCGTAGCAGGCGTTCACTTTCTCGCGGATCGTGTCCTTCTGCATCTCAAGCAGCGGCGCGACGGCCCCGGTGGTCAATATGGTCAGCGTCGCCCCGAAACCTTCGCGGCCATATTTCACCTCGACCGGACGGGCGATGCGGGCGGTGTCCTCGCCCACGATCTCGGCCCAATGGGTCAGCACGCGCGACACGGCGAAACCGCGCTTTTCGCCCGCGCGGCGGATGCGCTGGGCCAGCAATGTCGCGGCGGGCTCGAACCCCCGCCTGCGGCGGCCGTGAATGTCGCCCGGCTTGGCCATACCTGTCCTTTCCCTTGCCTGCGTCTAGCTTAAGCGGCAGGAGTGCGGGCAGCCAGACAAATGACCGGGGCGGGGGCATAAAGATTGCGTGACGCGGAGCTGAGCCGGGCCTTGCTGGACTGGTACGATATGCATGCCCGCGACCTGCCCTGGCGGGTGGGGCCCGCGGCGCGGGCGGCGGGGGTGCAGCCCGACCCCTATGCGGTCTGGCTGTCCGAGGTGATGCTGCAACAGACCACCGTGGCCGCCGTGCGCGACTATTTCCATCGCTTCACCGCGCGCTGGCCCGATGTCGGGGCGCTGGCCGCGGCCGAGGATGCGGCGGTCATGGGGGAATGGGCGGGGCTGGGATACTATGCGAGGGCGCGCAACCTGCTGAAATGCGCGCGGGCCGTGGCGCGGGACCATGGCGGGCGCTTTCCCGACAGCCGCGACGGGCTGCTGGCCCTGCCCGGCATCGGCCCCTATACCGCCGCCGCGATCGCCGCGATCGCCTTTGACCGGGCCGAGACGGTGGTGGACGGCAATGTGGAACGGGTCATGGCGCGGCTGTTCGCGGTGCAGACGCCCCTGCCGACCGCCAAGCCCGAACTGACGGCGCTGGCGGCCCGGCTGACGCCGACGCGGCGCCCCGGCGATCATGCCCAGGCGGTGATGGATCTGGGTGCGACGATCTGCACGCCGAAGCGGCCTGCCTGCGGCATCTGCCCGCTGCGCGCGCCCTGCGCGGCGCGGGCGCAGGGCATCGCGGCCGATCTGCCGCGCAAGCTGGCGAAGCCGCCGAAACCCACGCGGCTTGGCATCGCCTATATCGGTCGCCGAAGCGATGGCGCGTGGTTGCTGGAGCGTCGCCTGGAAAGCGGGCTTCTGGGCGGCATGCAGGGCTGGCCGGGCACGGATTGGGCCGAAACAGAGCCTGTTTGTGCCCCCCCGGCCGATGCCGAGTGGCGCGATCCGGGGGCCGAGGTGCGCCACACCTTCACCCATTTCCACCTGCGCCTTGCGCTGCGCGTGGCCGACCTGCCCGCAGACTGCGCGCCCCGGCGCGGCGCTTTCGTTGCGCGGCACGATTTCCGTCCCTCGGACCTGCCGACCGTGATGCGCAAGGCGTTCGACCTTGCCCGCGGCAGCGTCGGTTGCGATTGATCCGGCCCGCGGCTTCGCGCTATAGAGGCAATGGAACTGGCGCGCGCAACCATGGGAAGATCGCGATGAGCGACACGGCCCCGCTTTCGCCCCTGCAATCCGCCCTGCCGTTCTGGATGTCGCTGGGCATGATCCCCATGGCGATCCTGGGCGCGGCCTTCGGCGGCTGGGCGCTGGCCCTGCTGCCGCTTTACGGCTGGGTTGCGGTCACGCTGCTGGACGCGATCCTGGGACGGAACGAGACGAATCCGGACCCTGACACGCCCGAACAGGCCCTGTTCTGGCACCGGCTGATCACGCTGATCTGGTTCCCGCTCCAGTTCGTCACGATCTTCGGCATGCTCTGGTGGGTCAGCCGCAGCGATCATCTGTCGCCGCTTGAAACCATCGCGCTGTTCTTTGGCGTGGGGGTGTTCTCGGGCACGGTGGGGATCGTCTATTCGCATGAATTGCTGCACCAGCGCACCCGGCTGGAACGCTGGCTGGGCGATCTGCTGCTGTCGACCGTGCTTTACAGCCATTTCCGGACCGAGCATCTGCTGGTCCATCACCCCCATGTCGGCACCCCCCGCGACGGTGTGACCGCGCGCTACAACGAGGGGTTCTTCCGCTATTTCCTGCGGGTTCTGGCGTCCGGCCTGCCATCGGCCTGGCGCGCGGAACGGCTGATGCTTGCGCGGGCGGGGCGGCCGGTCCGGCACCTGTCGAACCCGTTCTGGCGCTATGGCGCGTTGCAACTGGCGATGGTCGGGATTGCGGTCTGGATCGGTGGCTGTGCGGGGCTTGCGCTGTTCCTGTGGCAGGCATTCATCGCGGTCTGGCAACTGGAACTGACCAATTATGTCGAGCATTACGGCCTGACCCGGCGCTATCTGGGCGAGGGCCGCTATGAGCCGGTCAAGCCGCATCACAGCTGGAACGCGGCGCATGCCGCGTCGAACTGGCTGCTGATCAACCTCCAGCGCCATTCCGACCATCATTGCAAGCCGCAACGCCGGTTCCCGCTGCTGCAGACCTGGCCCGAGGAGCAGGCGCCGCAATTGCCGCTGGGCTATCCGGCGATGACGGCGCTGGCGATGATCCCGCCCCTGTGGCGGCGGCGGATGAACCCGCGCGTGCGGGCGTGGCGGCGGAAATACTACCCCGACATCGCAGACTGGACGCCCTATCGCGCGGCCAGCCTGCCCTTGCCCGCGGGCAGCTGAACCGGCGAGTGCGGTCTAGCGGATCAGGACGGGCGCCTGGTGGACATGGCTGCCGTCCTCGGCCGCATGGACCAGGAAATGTGCGACATCCCCGCGCGAGATCAGGCCGTTGCGCCATGTCTCGGGCTCGACTAGCACCTCGTAGGCGTGGCTGGGCGGGCGGTTCATCAGGATGCCCGGCCGCGCGATGGTCCAGTCCAGATCCGAGGCGCGGATCATCTCCTCCTGCACGTCCTTGTCGGCATAGGCCCGGCTGAGCAGCGTCTTGAACGGGATCTTCTCGACCGTGCTGATCCTGTCCTTGCTGTCGCCCGCACCGAAGCCGGTGACGACCAGAAGCCGCCGCACCGCCGCCGCCGCCATCGCGGGCAGCAGAACCCGCGTCGCGTCGGAAAACAGCGTGGTGCGTTCGGCGATCCCGGCCAGCGTCTTGGGAATGCCCAGTGCCACGATCACCGCATCCACGCCCTTCAGCGCGGCCGCCACGTCCTCGGGGTTCAGCGCGTCGCCGGTCACCTTTTCCAGCCGGTCATCCTCGATCCCGATCTGGTCCGCGCTGCGCGCGAACGCGCGCACGTCATGTTCGCGTTGCAGGGCGTAGCGCACGGTCTCAAGCCCGATGCCCTTGCTTGCTCCGATCACAAGAAGTCGCATGTGACACCTCCTTTTGGTTGAGAGATTAGGGCGGACCTTGCCGATTCCGAGGCCCCCGGCCCGCTTCGCACGAAAAAAAACCCCGCCACGGGAATGGCGGGGCAAGGTTGTGCGCGGCGGCCTGAAGGCCGCAGGCACAGGCGGTAAGCGATGGGGTCTAGTTCGGCCGTTCGGCCATCTCGGCGCGGATCTGCTGGCGAAGGACGTCGATGGGCACCATCTGGCCCTCGCGGCGGTAGTGCCAGTAGGTCCAGCCATTGCACGAGGGGGCGCCCTCGAAGGCCGCGCCGACCTGGTGGATCGAGCCGGTCACGTCCGGGCCGACCAGCGTGCCGTCGGCGCGCACCTTGGCGGTCTTGCCGCGTGGCGAGACCAGCACCTCGCCCGGGCGCAGCATCCCGCGTTCGACCAGCACGCCGAAGGCCACCCGCGGCTCGGCCCGGCGCGAGGTCGAGACCATCAGCGCCTCGCGGTCGAACTTGCGCACGCGGGCCAGCCGCGCCTCGGCCACCTTGCGATAGCTTTCCTCGCGCTCGATCCCGATGAAGTCGCGGCCCAGCATCCTGGCCACCGCCCCGGTGGTGCCGGTGCCGAAGAACGGGTCCAGCACCACATCGCCGGGATTGGTCGTGGCCAGCAGCACGCGATGCAGAAGCGCCTCGGGCTTCTGCGTGGGATGGGCCTTGTCGCCCTTGGCGTCCTTCAGCCGTTCATGGCCGGTGCAGATCGGCAGCACCCAGTCGCTGCGCATCTGCACGCCCTCGTTCAGCGATTTCAGCGCCTCGTAGTTGAAGGTGTATTTCGCGCCCTCGGATTTCGAGGCCCAGATCAGCGTCTCGTGGGCGTTGGTCAGCCGCTTGCCCTTGAAATTCGGCATCGGGTTCGACTTGCGCCAGACCACGTCGTTCAACAGCCAGAAGCCCTGGTTCTGCAACTCGGCGCCCAGTCGGAAGATGTTGTGATAGCTGCCGATCACCCAGATCGCGCCATTGGGCTTCAGCAGGCGGCGCGCGGCGGCCAGCCAGTCGCGGGTGAAGCGGTCATAGGCGGCGAAGCTGTCGAACTGGTCCCAGTGGTCGTTGACCGCATCGACGCGGGAATTGTCGGGCCGATGAAGATCGCCCCGCAATTGCAGGTTATAGGGCGGGTCGGCAAAGATCAGGTCGATGCTGGCCTCGGGCAGGCCGTTCATCGCCGCGATGCAATCGCCCGCAAGAATGGTGTTGAGCGGGAGCGTCCCCGCCTCTTTCGCCTTGGTCATCTCGTGTCACTGCCTCTTGTGGCGCGCCCTTGTTGCGGGCGTCGCTGCTTGGCGGTGACTTTGAGTCAAACCCGATTCGCCGTCAAATCCTTTTTGAATCAGCCACTTACGGAATTTTCTTGATACAATATGTTGTGCACCGGCGCGAACGAACGCCTATGGTGTGGGCTGACCCCAATATCTCGGAGCGCCTGGACATGCGCCCTGGTCGGATAGCCTGCGTTCCTGTCCCAGCCATAACCGGGGAAGTGTTGCGCAAGCTCCACCATGATCCTGTCGCGTGCCTCTTTCGCCACGATCGAGGCGGCCGCGATCGACAGGCTGCGCGCATCGCCCTTGACGATGGCAAGGCCCGGGCAGGGCAGGTCGACGGGCAGGAGGTTGCCGTCGATCAGCGCCAGATCGGGCAGGGCGCTCAGCCCGGCGATGGCGCGGCACATCGCCAGATGGCTGGCGCGCAGGATGTTCAGGCTGTCGATCTCGGCGACGCTGGCATGGGCGATGCTGACCTCGGCGCAGTCCATCAGCGCCCTGGCAAGCGCAGCACGGCGGGCGGGGGTCAGCCGTTTGGAATCGTCCAGCCCGGGCGGGATCGCGGCTGGGTCCAGCCGCACCGCCGCCGCCGTGACGGGGCCTGCCAGCGGGCCGCGCCCGACCTCGTCCACGCCCACGACGATGCGGGCGCCCCGGGCAAGGGCATCGGTTTCCAGCGAGAAATCGGGGTTCGGTCGGGGCGTGGCGCGGGTCATGGGATGACACAAGCGCCCTTCGCGCCGGGCCGCAACACGAAAAGGGGGCGGAGGCTGCTCGTCCCTCCGCCCCCCGGCGCGGGGCCTCAACCCCCCGCGCCCTGCTCGAACCGTCGCCTCAGCGGCGCCGGCCCTCGACCCGGTAACCGGCATTCTGCAGACAGCTCAGCCTGTAGGCATCGACGCTGCCACGGTTGCCGCGCACCGAGATCTCGCAGCGGTCGGGCAGGCGGCGGATGCCTTCGTTGCGCAGGCAGCGTTCGGTGACGACGCGTTCGGGCCCGCGGCGGGTGTTGATCGTGCGCACGCAGCTTGCCGGAATCACCTGGTGCCGGTTGTAGCCGCGAGGGGATTGCCAGCCCGCGGCCTGGCTCTTCTCGACCCGGTTCACGGCGCGGCGGTTGCTCTCCAGCTTGTCGACGATGACGTAGATCGCCGCGGCACCCAGCAGGATCTTGGCCAGATCGTCGGCGGCGCGGGCGGGCGCGGCGGCAATCGGGGTCAGCGCGACGGCGGCGGCCAGAAGCGGGGCGAGGAAGAAGCGGGGCATGGTCGTGGTCCTTTCCTGTTGGCGCCGGGGCGAGTCGGCGGGAACGCGATCCGCCCGGCCTTGCGATGGGTCGACCATCCGGCCGGGGCGCACTGACAGGCAATAACGCCCCCCTGTTATCGGATAACCGCTGGCGCGAAGCCCCTTGCGCCATGGGTGATATTGAATAGCGCGGCGCGCTGGCCCATGCTCAGCCGCATGAAAACGCATCACCTCATCCTGGCCGCGCTGGCGGCAATCTTTATGGCGGGGGCCGCCTCGGCCCAGTGCTATGCCGATTACAAGGCCAAGCAGGACAACCCGCTGCGGCTGCATTACGGCGTGATCGAACTGCCCGCCGCAGCCTGCGGCAGCCGGGGCGATGCCGCGCGCGAGATCGACCGCCGGATCGGGCGCAACGGTTGGCAATTGCTGAACGTGATGTCGATCTTCGGCGCGGACGGGCTGGCCGAGCGCAAGGCAAGCGCCGGGCAGTTCTTCCTGCGCTTCTGAGGCCACATGGTGCGCGCCCCTGCGGATAGCGACGCCGAGGCGCCCGCCCGCCCGCTTCAGGCCGGGCGGGTGGTCGTCATGGGGATGGTCGCCATCGTCGCGATCCTGCTGATCGCGGCGGGGGTACTGTTCTTCAGCCTGCCCGATGCCGACGCCTTCAACATCCGGGTCGAGCGCATCTTCGTCGAGAATGACGACCTGACCTCGGGCGCCGAGATCAAGCTGCTGGAGATCCTCGCCCAGTCGGGCACCGCATTCGCGGATGTGCTGACCTCCTACCGGGTGGTGATCTTCGTGCTGCTGGTCTTTTCCACCGCGCTGCTGATCGCGGCGCTGGTGTTCCTGCTGACCATCATCACCCTGAACCGGCGGATGTCCGAGATCGAGCGTGCAGGGATTCGCGTCTCGTCGCTGACGGTCAACCGGGCCGAGAACACGGTGATCCTGAACGGCATGGCCTTCAAGCTGACGCCCGCCGCGATCGAGACTCTGTCGGTGCTGGCCGAGGCGCGGATGGATGACGACATGCTGTCGGGTGCCGAGATCGAGGCGACGATCTCGGGCCGCCGCGCCGAGGATTGCGACGAGGCGGCGGGCGCGACCCGGATCAAGCGGCTGCGCGATGCGCTGGGCAACCAGATGGTCAGCGAGTTGCTGATCAAGAACGTCGCGCGGCGGGGCTACATGCTGGCCATCGACAAGGACGTGATCCGCATGACCTGAAGCCTGCGCTGGACGCAGGCGACGCGCCGGGTCAGGATCGGGCCATGCGCGACCTTCTCCGGTTCCTTCGCCTTGCCCTTGTGGCGCTGCTGCTTCCGCTGGCGGCGGCTGCCGGAGAGGTGACCCTGTCCCGCGCCGATCTGGCCGAGATCGCGCCGGGGCTCTGGTCCGCCCCCGGTTTGGCGCTGCCCGCCGAGGACCGGAGCCTGCCCATCGTCGGCGAGCGCAATACAGAGGACGGCGCGCGGTTGCTGCGCCATCTGGCGGGGCAGGGCGGGATCAACGGCTTTGCGGGCATCCTTTACGACAACCGCGACCGGGGCCATGCGCCGCTGGACCCGGACCTGTTCCCGCGCCTTGCCCGGCTGGTCTATGCGCCCGATCTGGTCGAGGCGGGGCGCGATTACGGTCTGGCGGGCCAGATTCATCTGCCCGTGATCGTGCTGGGCAACTCCTCGACCGCGCTGACCTACGGACCGGCCCCGCGCAGCCTTGTGCGCCTTGCCATGACCCGACCGATGGGGCCGCAGCTTGCCGCGGAGCTTTTCCAGCGCAACGCGATCTACATCTATCCCGAGCATCGCGACCATGATGCAGAGGATCTGTTTCCCGCGAACTGGCCCTACACGATCACCAGCCAGGGCTCGTCCGGATCCGACCGGCGGTTCCTGATCGCCATTGCGATGACGCTGGCCGCCTTTCCCGCCGACACGATGGCCGCGCTGCGCGATCACGGGCTTGTGGCGCCCGTGATCCAGATGATCCTGCGCCGCAACCTCTCCACGGTCGGCAGTCGCGAGGAGTACCTGTCGGGCCGCGCCCATCCCGCCGCCTTCGAACCCGGCCAGATCCGGATCGGGCGGATGGTGGCCCAGGCCGCCGGGATGCGGGCGGACGAGATCCCGCCCATGGTCCGGCTGCGCGTGATCGACGAGGGATTCCGGCAGGAGGCGGGGCTGGCGGGGCTGGATGAGCGGCTGTTCGACACGCCATCGGCGATTGCCCGGATCTGGCGGGATTTCGACTGGCAGCGCGAGATGATCCTCAGCGCCGAGGAGACCGCGGATCCGAACGGCCGCCCGCTGCGCTTCGACTGGCGGCTGCTGGCGGGCGATCCCGGCCGCGTGCGGATCGAGCCGCTCGACCCCGAGGGGCGGCGCGCGCGGATCGTCATCGACTGGCACGATCCCTGGACGCTGCCCGCGCCCGGCGGTGGCGACGAGTATGACAGCCGCCGCCATGCGCGCGTGGATATCGGCGTCTTTGCCCATAACGGGGCGCAGGACAGCGCGCCCGGCTTCGTCACCGTCGCCTTTCCCGCGCATCAGCGGCGCAGCTATGGCCCGCCCGGTCCCGGCGGCGAGCCCAGGCTTCTGTCCATCGACTATGACGCGGCCGGGCGCGGCGTCGGCTTCGATCCCGTGCTGTTCTGGACCGCGCCATGGTCGGACGAGGCGCGCCATGACCTCGACGGAAGGCAACTGGGCTGGATCCGGCGTTGGGCCGATGGGCGCGAGCGTTTCGTCGCGTTCGACGATCTGCGCCCGGCAGGTGGGCCGCGCTACCGGATCGACCGCTCGGAGGCCGGCAGGCCCGCGCTGAACTTCGCGGAGTGATGCCGCGCGCGGATGTAGTAGCAAGCTACTACCACGGACAATGCCGCATTGATCTAACCTGTCGGTCCAGGGGAGGCGAAGGCGGGAGGGCCGTTTTTCGGAGATACTGCACGAGGCTGGTCCGCTGACAGGGGCGGAACGAGGGAGGCTCGTGTCGGGGTGTCGTGCGGTGGAGGGCGGCGCATCCTGAATGCGCCCAGGGTTTCGATTGCAGGCGGCGCATCGCCGTTTCGTCCGGGGGCAAGCCTTCCGGCGACGCTTCTATTGTGCCAGAAATCCATCCAAGCCCTTGTTTAGATTATAATAATTGACAAGAAACTCAAGCCGGGTCCAAAGGATAGGATGTCGCGGGAGGAGCGACATGAGAGTTCCCGTCGCACGGGATTCGCCGATACAGGGAGGAAACGAATGCTCAGGAAACGCGTGTTGGCCGGGATGTTGCTCGGCACCGTGATGGCCGTGCCGCTTGCGGCGCAGGACAACATGGACAGGCTGACGAACATGCAGCGCACGGATGCGACCTTTACCTTCGTCGACCAGGAAGGGGACAGGGCCGCGGCGCTCAACGCCATTGTTCCGCATATCAACGTGCCCGAGGGTTTCGAGATCAGCCTTTACGCAGTCGTGCCCGATGCCCGCTCGATGGCGGTGGCACCGCAGGGAACGGTCGTCTTCGTCGGCACGCGCAAGGACAAGGTCTGGTCGGTGGTCGACCGCGACCGTGACCGCGTGGCCGATCAGGTCATGGATTTCGCCCCCTCGATCACCTTCGACATCCCCAACGGGCCGTGCTTCTCGCGCGACGGGTTCCTGTACATCGCGGAACGCAACCGCGTTCTCGTCTTCCCGGCGGCGGAGTTCTTCTTCGAGGGTCCGGACCCGGCCGTGGGCGTCGTGGTGGCGCAGGGCGAACTGGTCCCGCCCGAGGAGGAAAGCTTCAACCACACCGCCCGGGTCTGTCGCGTGGGGCCGGATGGCAAGCTCTATATCTCGCTCGGTCAGCCCTACAACGTGCAGCCAGTCGACAAGCACGAGATGTATGACCAGATCGGCATCGGCGGCATCATCCGGATCAATACCGACGGATCGGGCCGCGAGGTCTATACCCGCGGCATCCGCAATTCGGTCGGCCATGACTTCAACCCGGCGAATGGCGATCTGTGGTTCACCGACAACCAGGTCGACGGGATGGGCGACGACATCCCGCCGGGCGAGTTGAACCGGCAGACCGCGGCGGGCCAGCATTTCGGCTTCCCCTGGACCAATGCGCGGGTCGAGATCCCCGAATACAGGAACGTGCCGCGTCCCGAGGGCGTCGAGTTCATTGAACCGCAGGTCGAGATGCCGGCCCATGCCGCCGATCTGGGCATGAGCTTCTACCGGGGCAATTCCTTCCCCGAGAAGTATCGCGGCGGCATTTTCTCGGCCCAGCATGGATCGTGGAACCGCACCACGCCGGTCGGCGCCCGCGTGATGTTCACCACGCTGGACGAAGACGGCAACGCCGCCGGGACCGAGGTCTTTGCCGATGGCTGGCTGAACGAGGAGACGGGCGAATACCGCGGCCGTCCGATGGACATCGCCTTCCTGCCCGATGGTTCGATGCTGATCTCTGACGACTTCGCGGGCGCGATCTGGCGCATCGCCTACAACCCGGCACCGGCCGAGTAATGCGGCTTTCGGTGCCTTTCGTCCTCGGCGGGCTTGCGCTCGCCGGGGGCGGCCCTGCCTTGGCCGAGGATCCGGAGGCCGGACGGCAGGTCGCGAACATGTGCCGGACCTGTCATGGGCTGGACGGCTACGCGCAGGTCCCGATCGCGCCCCATATCGGCGGCGAGCCGAAGGAGTATATCGAGGCCCAGCTGATGGCCTTCAAGACCGGCGCGCGGGAGCACGAGATCATGTCGGTCGTATCCACGAGCCTGTCGGCGCAGCAGATTTCCGACGTGGCTGCCTGGTATGCCGCGCATGTCGCCACGGCAACCCTGCCCGACGGCGTAAGCGCCGCCGATGCGCCGGTTGCCTGCGTGTCCTGCCACGGGGTCGACGGCATTTCGGTCGCGCTGAATGCGCCGAACCTTGCGGGCGAGGTCAACATCTACATCGACACCCAGCTCAAGGCGTTCCGCAGCGGCAAGCGCCGTCATGCGATCATGTCCGAAATCGCTGCCGAGATGACCGACGAGGAAATCCGGGCCGCCGCGGACTGGTATGCGCGCATCCGGCTTGACATCGCCCCGATCGAATAGCCCGGACGAATCGGGTGGCGTCTGTCATAAAAAGTTAACAGAACCGTCAGGGGATCTTCATATGGCCAGACTACCCGCCGGGCAGTCCCTTCCAATTCCGAGGTCTCGTCCAATGATCGCACGTCTCTTCTCGACCGTCGCCCTGTCCGCCGTGCTGGCGCTGCCCGCCGCCGCCTTCCAGCTTGATGCGCGCTTCTCCGATGCCGATGGCGACCTGATCGCCGACATCCCCGAGGATGCCGCCCAGTGGATTGACCCCTCGGTCCTGATCTTCGCCTACACGCCGGTCGAGGACCCGTCCGTCTATGCCGAAGCCTGGTCGGATTTCCTGACCCATATGGAGGCCGTGACCGGCAAGCCGGTGCAGTTCTTCCCGGTCCAGTCCAACGCCGCCCAGATCGAGGCGATGCGCGCGGGCCGTCTGCATGTGGCGGGCTTCAACACCGGCTCGAACCCGCTGGCGGTGGCCTGTGCGGGTTTCCGTCCCTTTGCCATGATGGCCGCCGCCGATGGCAGCTTCGGCTACGAGATGGAGTTCATCACCTATCCCGGTTCGGGCATCGAGAAGGTCGAGGACATCAAGGGCCGCACCATGGCCTTCACCTCCGAGACCTCCAACTCGGGGTTCAAGGCTCCTTCGGCGCTGCTGGCGGCGCAATATGGCATGGAAGCCGGCGCCGATTTCACCCCGGCCTTCTCGGGCGCGCATGACAACTCGATCCTTGGCGTCGCGAACAAGGATTACGATGCCGCCGCCATCGCCAACTCGGTGAAGGCGCGGATGCTTGACCGTGGCGTGATTACCGAGGATCAACTGGTCGTGATCTACCAGTCCGACACCTTCCCCACCACCGGCTACGGCACGGTCTACAACCTGCATCCCGACCTGCAGGAAAAGGTGCGCGAGGCGTTCTTCAGCTTCGACTGGGAAGGCACGACACTGCAGGCCGAGTTCGAGCGCTCGGGCGAGGCGCAGTTCATCCCGATCACCTTCAAGGACAACTGGTCGGTGATCCGCGAGATTGATGCAGCCATGGGCGTGCAATACACCTGTAACTGACACCAGGAATGTCACGGACCGGGGCTGTGCGCCCCGGCCAAGGCGTCGTGCCGGCGGGACTGTCCCGCCGGCCCGGTCAGGGAGAACGACCATGATGAAGACCCGCGTCACCTCGGTGGCAGCGCCGGCCATGCATGCCGGTGTGGCGCATGGGGCTGCTTGCGCACCCTTCGACATGGACGAGTTCATGCCCATCACCTTTCAGGAACACCGGTCGGTGCTGCGCGAGTTCGGTGCCGCGACCGGCATCAGTCACACCTGCAACTGACCCGTTGTTAACATGCGCATGGCAGGCGCCCCTCGCCTGCCGTTTTCCCTGTCCCGAACGGAGGCCCCATGCTGACCGTCGACAAGCTGACCAAGGTCTACAAGACCGGCGACAAGGCGCTGACCGATGTCAGCTTTACCGTGCCAAAGGGGCAGGTCGTGGGGCTGATCGGGCCGTCGGGCGCGGGCAAGTCCACGCTGATCCGCTGTGTCAACCGGCTGGTGGAGCCGACCGAGGGGACGGTGCGGCTGAACGATCTGGACATCACGCGCCTGCGCGCGGGCGAACTGCGCCGGGCGCGGCGGCGGATCGGGATGATCTTTCAGGAATACGCCCTCGTCGAACGGCTGACGGTCATGGAGAACGTGCTGTCCGGGCGGCTGGGCTACGTGCCGTTCTGGCGCAGCTTCACCCGCCGCTTCCCGGGCGAGGACATTGCCAAGGCGTTTCGCCTGCTCGATCGCGTCGGCCTGTCGGCCCATGCCGACAAGCGCGCCGATGCGCTGTCGGGCGGGCAGCGCCAGCGGGTGGGCATCGCCCGGGCGTTGGAACAGGATCCCGAGCTGCTGCTGGTGGATGAACCCACCGCGAGCCTCGACCCCAAGACCAGCCGCCAGATCATGCGGCTGATCGTCGAGATCTGCCGCGAAAGCGGCCTGCCCGCGATCATCAACATCCATGACGTGGTCCTGGCCCAGCAATTCGCCGACCGGATCATCGGGTTGCAGGCGGGCCGGGTGGTCTTCGACGGTCCGGCAACGGGGCTGACCGAGGCGGTCCTGACCCAGATCTATGGCGAGGAGGACTGGACCGCGATGCGCCAGGCCGCCGCCGAGGACGAGGCCGCCGAGGCCGAACAGCGCGACGAGGCCAAGAAGATGATGAGGGCGCTGTGACCGACACCGCCGCCCCCGTGTCCCCGGGCGTGTCCCCGGGCCCCTATCCGACGCGGTGGAAGCGCCCGCCGCAGATGATCAAGTCGCGCTTCTGGCGCTATGCGCTTGCCATCGGGGCGCTGGTCTGGCTGGTGCTGGCGCTTGGCACCATCGAGGTGAACTGGCAGCGCGTCATGGTCGGGATGGAGCGCGGCCAGCGCTTCATCGCGGGGTTCCTTCAGCCCGATTTCACCACCCGCTGGCGCGACATCTCTACCGGGCTGATCGAGAGCCTGACGATGACGCTGACCTCGACCGTGGTCGGCGTCCTGATCTCGATCCCCATCGGCATCGGCGCGGCGCGCAATGTCGCCCCGGGCTGGATCTATGCGATCTGCCGCGGGATCATCGCCGTTTCCCGCGCGTTGCAGGAAATCATCGTCGCGATCTTCTTCGTGGCGCTGTTCGGCTTTGGCGCCTTTGCGGGGTTCCTGACGCTGACCTTTGCCACCATCGGCTTCATCGGCAAGCTGCTGGCCGAGGATATCGAGGATATCGACGAATCCCAGGCCGAGGCGATCCGGGCGACCGGCGCCTCGTGGTTCCAGTTGATCAACTACGCGATCCAGCCGCAGGTCATGCCGCGACTGATCGGGCTGTCGCTCTACCGGCTCGACATCAATTTCCGCGAATCTGCCGTGATCGGCATCGTCGGCGCGGGCGGGATCGGGGCGACGCTGAACACCGCGCTGAACCGCTATGAATATGACAGCGCGGGGGCGGTGCTGCTCATCATCATCGCCATCGTGATGATCTCGGAATATTCCTCGGGCTATCTGCGCAGGTGGGTGCAATGAGCGTGATCGACATTCCCGCCGCCGAACGTCCCGTCTGGCACCACCGCACCCCGCTTGGCCGGCTGGCGATCTATGCCGGTTGGCTGGGGCTGGTCGCGCTGTTCGTCTGGTGCTGGAACATCATGACGGAACGCACGATGTGGGTCTTCGTCTATGACGCGCCCCATGCCGCGGCTGATCTGGCCAGCCGCGCCTGGCCGCCGCGCTGGTCCTATATGGACAGGCTTTGGCAGCCGTTGTGGGACACGATCAACATCGCCACGCTGGGCACGCTGCTGGGCATCGTGCTGGCGGTTCCGCTGGCCTTCCTGGCGGCCTCGAACACCACGCCCTCGCGGATGATCCTGCGGCCCGTCGCGCTGTTCTGCATCGTGGCCAGCCGCTCGATCAACTCGCTGATCTGGGCGCTGCTGCTGGTGTCGATCCTGGGCCCCGGGATCCTTGCGGGGATCCTTGCCATCGGCTTCCGCTCGGTCGGCTTCATCGGCAAGCTGCTTTACGAGGCGATCGAGGAGACGGATATCGCCCAGATCGAGGCGATCACCGCCACCGGGGCGACCAAGGCGCAGATCCTGAATTACGGGATCGTGCCGCAGGTGCTGCCCAGTTTCTACGGCATCTCGGTGTTCCGCTGGGATATCAACATCCGCGAAAGCGCGATCCTCGGGCTGGTGGGCGCGGGTGGCATCGGGGCGCAGCTTCAGGCCAGCCTGAACGTGCTGGCCTGGCCGCAGGTCACGCTGATCATCCTGGTGATCCTGGCGACCGTCGTGGTCAGCGAATGGGTCTCGGCCCGGGTGCGGCACGCGATCATCTGAGGCGCGCGGCGAAAGGACGATTGCAGCCGGACCGCCGATCTGGTCCCCTCGGGCAAGGACCGGATGGAGGGGGCCGTGAGCGCCGACCAGTTCCTGATCTTCGCAATCCTTGGCGCCACGCTGGCGGCGTTCCTGTGGGGGCGCTATCGCCATGACGTGGTGGCGCTGGCGGCACTTCTGGCCTGCGTCGTCGCGGGCGTCGTTCCGGCCACGGACGCCTTTGCGGGATTCGGCCATCCGGCGGTGATCACGGTGGCCTGCGTGCTGGTGCTGAGCCACGGGCTGCAGACCACCGGTGCGGTGGACTGGCTGGCGCGCAGCGTTCTGCCGCGCGAGGCCGGGCGACTGGCCAGCATGGCCGCGCTGATGGGGCTGGGTGCTGCGCTGTCGGGGTTCATGAACAATGTCGGCGCCATGGCACTGTTGATGCCGGTCGCGGTGCAGCTTGCCGGGCGGCTGGACCTGATGCCGGGGCAGGTGCTGATGCCGCTGGCCTTCGGCACGATCCTGGGCGGCATGACGACGCTGGTGGGCACGCCGCCGAACCTGATCGTCTCGGGCTTTCGCGCCGAGGCGGGGCCGGGGCATTTCGGCATGTTCGATTTCGCGCCCGTGGGCGTTGCGGTGGCTTTGGCGGGCGTGCTGTTCGTGGTGCTGGTCGGCTGGCGGCTGGTGCCCGCGCGCAAATCGGCCACGGGCGAGGCGTTCGATACCGGCACCTATCTGACCGAGGTGCGCGTGCCCGAAAAGAGCAAGGCCGTTCACCTGACCCTGCGCGGCTTCGAACGCGAGATCGAGGAGAGCGGCGCGCAGGTGGTCGGCCTCGTGCGCAACGAGGTCCGCATCACCGCCCCGCATGGCGGCCGACGCATCCGCGCGGGCGACATCTTGGTTCTGGATGCCGATGTCGAGGGACTGGCCGAGGCGCTGGCGCTGTTCGGCATCGAACTGGAGGAGCAGGGTCCATCCTCGGAAGAGGCAGGCGACACGGCGCCCGGGTCGCGACCGCAGGACGTCGCGGAAGATGGCGCAGGCAAGCATGACGAGGAGAGCGCCGAGGACAAGCCGGACCGAGACGAGGATATCGTGCTGCGGGAACTGGCCGTTCTGCCGGGGTCCAGCATCGTGGGACGATCGGCTACCGATCTTCGGCTGCGCACGCGGTTCGGGCTGAACCTGCTGGCCGTCTCGCGCGAGGGGCGGCCGCCGCCGACCCGGCTGCGGTCGCTGCGGATCCGCTCGGGTGATCTGTTGCTGATGCAGGGGCCGGCCGAGGTGATGGCCGATTTCGTCAACGATACCGGCTGCGTGCCCCTGCGCGAGCGGGAACTGCGCATCCCCGACAAGCGCATGGCGATCATCGCGGGCGCGATCATGCTGGGCGCCGTTGCCCTTGTCACGCTGGGTCTTCTGCCCGCGGCCCCGGCCTTTGCGCTCGGGGTCCTGGCCTCGATGCTGCTGCGCACGGTGCCGCCCCGGCAGGTATATTCCGCGATCGACTGGCCGGTGATCGTGCTGCTGGGCGCGCTGATCCCGGTGGCGGGTGCGATGCAGGCAACGGGTGCGGCCGATCTGCTGGCGCGCGTGCTGGTCGAGACCATAGCGCAGGGCAATGCCGTCGCAGCGCTGGCGGTGGTGCTGGTGACGACGATGTTCCTGTCGGACGTGATGAACAACGCCGCCACCGCCGCCGTGCTGTGCCCGGTCGCGCTGGGCATCGCCGCGGCGCTCGGTGTCAATCCCGACAGCTTTCTGATGGCGGTGGCGATCGGGGCCTCCTGCGCGTTCCTGACCCCCATCGGGCATCAGAACAACACGCTGATACTGGGTCCCGGCGGCTTTCGCTTTGGCGATTACTGGCGGCTTGGCCTGCCGCTGGAGATTCTGGTGGTCGTGGTCAGCCTGCCGCTTCTGCTGGTGGTCTGGCCGCTCTGACCCCTGTCCTTGCGCTGGATCATGGCGGGGCCGGTCCCGCCGCGCGAGGTTCGGGGCGACAGGGGCGGTGTCGCTGGCCGTCCCCGGAAAGGAGTGCGCCATGACACAGGTGGCCTATGGGGTCTGGGACGGGGTCGTCCATGACCGGCAGGCGGGGCAAGCCACCCTTGAGCCCCGCAATTTCGACGAGTTCGACGAGGGCAACCCGATCCGCGCCTTTTTCGGCGACCGAGGTTTCTTCGTGTTCGATGAAAGCGTCAGCCTTGTGGACGCGCTTTACCACTACATGCGCAAGGCGGCCGAACAATCCTGCGGCGTCTGCACGCCCTGCCGTATGGGCACGGTGCTGGTGCGCGACGCGCTGGACGCGATGCGGCGCGGGCTGGATGCACCGCTGGATCTGAATCAGATCGCGATGCTGGGCGAGCAGATGCGCGAAACGTCGCTTTGCGGTCTGGGCCAGACCTGTTCGGTGGCGCTGCTGGACGCGCTGGGCCATTTCCGCGGCCGGATCGAGGAGGAACTGGCCCCGAAGCGGCCGATCCGCGCCCAGCATGGCATGGCCTACATGACCGCCCCCTGCATCGAGGCCTGCCCCTCCAAGGTCAACGTGCCGCGCTATATCGACTATATCCGCGACGGCAAGCCCGAGAACTCGCTGGGGGTTCTGTTGCAGAAATATCCGATGGCGGCGACCTGCGGGCGGGTCTGCGTGCGTTATTGCGAACAGGCCTGCCGGCGCAAGTTCGTGGACGAGGCGGTGGGGATCAAGACCCTGAAACGCTTTGTCGCCGACCAGCAAAGCGGCCCGAACGCGCTGGAATTCACCCGCGACATGATCCGCAAGCCGCTGGATCCGGCCATGCGGGTGGCGGTGGTCGGTGCGGGTCCGGCGGGCATTTCCTGCGCCTATCATCTGCTGCTGCGCGGCTATCATGTCGATGTGTTCGACAAGGCAAGCCAGGCGGGCGGGATGGCGCAGATCGGCATTCCCGCCTACCGGCTGCCCAAGGACACGCTGGCGCTGGAAACCGAAATCATCGCCGATCTGGGCGGGCGCTTCCTGTTCGGCCAGCAGCTGGGGCGCGACTTCGATATCGACGATCTGTTCGCGCGCGGCTACCGGGCGGTGTTCCTGGGGCTCGGCTGCCAGGCGGGCTCGCGGCTGGGGGTTGCGGGCGAGGACGAGGCGCGCGCGGGCTATTTCAGCGGCATCGACTTCCTTCTGCGGGTTCACGATCATGTTGCGGGGGCTGCGCCGCTGTCCTTGTCGGGCGAGGTGCTGGTGGTGGGCGGGGGCAATGTCGCGATGGATTGCGTGCGCTCGGCGATCCGGCTGGGGGCGGGGCGCGTGCATGTCCTTTACCGCCGCACCCGCGAGGACATGCCCGCCGATCCCGGCGAGATCGCGGATGCCGAGGCCGAGGGCGTGACCTTTCACACGCTTTGCAACCCGGTCCGCGTGCTGACCCAGGCGGGCCGCGTCACCGGCGTCGTGGTCGCGCAGATGGAACAGAGCGAGCCTGACGACAGCGGCCGGCGCAAGGTCCGCCCCATCCCCGGCAGCGAGGTGACATTGCCCTGCGACACGCTGATCGCGGCCATCGGCCAGCAGGTCGAGGATGGCAGCCGGATCGAGGCGGACGGCATCGCGCTGGACCGCTGGCGCTGCGTGGCCGCGGATGATGCGCTCACCACCTCGCGGCCCGGTGTCTTTGCGGGGGGCGATTGCGTCACCGGCCCCTCGACGCTGATCTGGGCGATGGCCGACGGGCTGAAGGCTGCGCGCAATATCGACGACTGGATCCAGCGCGGTTCGGTCAGGTTCTACAAGCGTGCGCGCATGCGCAAGCTGATCGCCGACAACGATTTCCTGGCCAATGACGTGGTCGAGACGCCGGTGCGCAACGCCTATCGCGTGCACAATCCCGAACTCGACCCCGAATTGCGCAAGCGCATGTTCGAGGAGGTCGAGCAGACGATCAGCGCCAGGGCCGCCTATGCCGAGGCGCAGCGTTGCATGCGCTGCTATCGCGTCTACACGGTCCTTACCGGCCATCCCATCCCCGAAGGAGCGGTCTGAGCCATGTGCACCTCCGGCCCCGACACACCCGGCCCCGACGCGCCCGAGACCGTGGCGCTGATCCTCAACGGGACGCCCTGCACCGGCCGGGCGAACGAAACCATCCTGTCCTGCGCGCGGCGGCATGACATCTATATCCCGACGCTGTGCGAACTGGACGACATCGACCACACCCCCGGCACCTGCCGCGTCTGCGTGGTCGAGATCGTGCAGGCCGGCCATGACGCGCCGCAGATCGTGACCGCCTGCAACACGCCCATCCGCGACGGGATGGAGGTGCGGACCCGCAGCAAGCGCGCGCGCGACATGCAGCGCTTGCAGGTGGAACTGCTGATGGCCGACCATTTGCAGGATTGCGCGACCTGCATCCGGCATGGCGATTGCGAATTGCAGGATCTGGCGCAGTTCGTGGGTCTCAAGGAAAACCGCTTCTTCGACCGCGCCCGGACCGAGGCGCGGCCCATCGACCTGACCTCGCCCGCGATGGTGCGCGACATGCGCCGCTGCGTGCGCTGCCAGCGCTGCGTCGCGATCTGCCGCCATCACCAGCAGGTCGACGCGCTGGCGATGGAGGGCACCGGGCTTGACCGGCTGGTGGCGCTGCGGGGCGCCGAGGATTACCCCTCGTCGGCCTGCGTGTCCTGCGGGCAATGCGTGCTGGTCTGTCCCACCGGCGCCTTGGGCGAACGCGACGAGACCGACCGGGCCATCGACTACATCTGCGACCCCGACCTTGTGACGGTGGTGCAATTCGCCCCCGCCGTGCGCGTCGCCTTTGGCGAGGAATTCGGCATGCGCCCCGGCACCAATGTCGAGGGCCATATCGCCACCGCCTGCCGCAAGCTCGGCTTCGACGTGGTGCTGGACACCAATTTCGCCGCCGACGTCGTCATCATGGAGGAAGGCGCCGAGTTGCTGGGCCGGCTCAAGGCGGGGCGGCGGCCCACCTTTACCTCGTGCTGCCCGGCCTGGATCGACTTTGCCGAGATCCATTACCCCGAGCTGCTGCCGCTTCTGTCCTCGACCCGGTCGCCGCAACAGGTGCTGTCGGCCATTGCCAAGACCTGGCTGCCCGGAAAACTGGGCGTCGCGCCGGATCGGATCCGCGTGATCTCGGTCATGCCCTGCGTCGCCAAGAAAGAGGAGGCGACGCGCCCGCAACTGGCGCGGGACGGGCGGCCCGATACGGATCTGGTGCTGACCACCCGCGAATTCGCGCGCCTGCTGCGCCGCGAGGGGATCGACCTGAAGACGCTGGAACCCTCGGGCTTCGACAGCCCCTTTTTGCGCGAATATTCCGGCGCGGGTGCCATCTTCGGCACCACCGGCGGTGTGATGGAGGCCGCGCTGCGCACCGTCTATGCCATCGTCAACGGACGCGAGCTGGAGCAGATCGAACTGACCCAGTTGCGCGGCTTCGAGGGCATCCGCGAGGCCCGCGTCGATCTGGGCGGGCAGGTGGGCGAGGTCAGGGTGGCGATGGTCCACGGGCTTGGCGACACGCGCGCGCTGGTGGAGGCGGTGCTGGCAGGCAGGGCCGATTACGATTTCATCGAGGTGATGGCCTGCCCCGGCGGCTGCGTCGATGGGGGCGGGTCGCTGCGCTCGAAAAAGGCGTATCTGCCGCTGGCCCAGAAACGGCGCGAAACCATCTATTCGGTCGACCGCGCGGCCCGCGTGCGCCAGTCGCACAACAACCCGCAGGTGCAGGCGCTGTATCGCGATTTCCTGGGCGCGCCGAACTCGGAACTTGCGCACCAATTGCTGCATACGAGCTACGAGGATCGCCGACGCGAGCTGAAGCATACCGTCAAGGAGATCTGGGACGACATCACCATGAGCACGATGGTCTATTGACCCGGAGGCCCTGTTTCGACCGCCGCGCGGTGGTGGCCGGACTGGCCGCGCTGCCCCTTGCGGCCCCGGCGCGGGGGGCGGAGCCGCTGACGCTCTGGGGTATTCCGGGCACGCCTTCGGCGGTATTTGCCGGGGCGGTGGCGTCCGAGCGGTTCCAGAGGGCCGCGCCCGGCGCGCGGTTCGAGATCTGGAAAAGCACCGACCAGTTGCGCGCGGGCATCGCCTCGGGCGCGTTCCGGCTGTTTGCCAGTTCCACCTATGCCGCGGCCAATTTCTTCAATCGCGGGGCGGGCACGCGGATGATCAATGTCGTGACCTGGGGCGTGCTTCATGTCATGGCGCGCGATGACCGCATCCGCTCGATCGCGGATCTCGCGGGCCGCCGGGTGCTGCTGTCGAACAAGAACGAGGCGCCGGATCTGTTGTTCCGCATGGTGCTGGGCTGGGCCGGGCTGGACCCCGACCGCGATCTACGGCTCGACTATGTCGGCTCGCCCGGCGAGGCGGTGCCGCTGTTCCTGGCCGGGCGGGGCGATGTGGCGCTGCTGCATGAACCGGCCGCCACGACCGCGCAGATCCGTGCCGAACGCGAAGGCTTGCCCATGATCCGCGCGCTCGACATCGCCGAGATCTATGGCCGGCATACCGGGCGCGGCCCGCGGATTCCGCAGGTGGGGCTGGCGGTCAGCGCCGAGTTTCTGGACAGCGCGCCCGAAGTCGTCGCCGCCGCCCATGCCGCCTGTATCGAGGCCGCCGATTGGGCGCAGGCCGAGCCGGTGGCGGCGGGCGCGCTGGCCGCGCCGCATCTGGGTCTTGCGCCCGAGATCGTCGCCCGGTCGCTGCCCTTCGTGCGGCTGGGCGTGGCCAGCGCGCGGCAGGCGCAGCAGGATATCGAGACCTATTTCCAGCACCTCATGACGCTGGCCCCGGGCATCGTCGCGAACCGCCTGCCCGATGCCGATTTCTACTGGGGCTAGGGTCACATGGCGCGAAAACGCCCTCCCTCCCGGCTCTGGAGCCTTGCGGGCCTTGCCCTGTTGCTGGTCCTTTGGGAGGCCGGGCATCGCATCTGGGGGCCGCTGGTGCTGCCCGGTCTGGCCGAGACGGGCGTAACCCTATGGCGCATGATTGCAGAGGGCATGGTTGCCCCCGCGCTGGCCCAGACCGCCGGGAATGCCGGGATGGGCTGGGCCGCGGGCGCGGCGGCGGGAATGATCGCCGGGACGCTCGCGGGCCTGCGTCCCGAGGCGCAGCGGGCGTTGCAGCCGGTCGCGGTGGTGCTGCTGGGGATCCCCGCGATTGCCTGGGTGGTGCTGGCGCTTCTGTGGTTCGGCGGGCGCTGGGCGGTCGTGTTCACCGTGGCCGTGGCAACCGGCCCGCTGGTCTTTGCCGCCGCCGTGGCCGGGGTTCACAGCCTTGATGGCGGGCTGATCCGGATGGCGCAGGCGTTCCGCGTGCCCCTTGGCGCAAGGCTGGCCCACATGCACCTGCCGCATATGCTGGTCCATGTCTTTCCCGCGCTGGCCACGACGCTGGCGATGTCTTGGAAGGTGTCGGTCATGGCCGAGTTGCTGGCCGGTGCGGGCGGCATCGGCGACGGGCTGGCCACCGCGCGCGCCCATGTCGATACGGCCGCGATGATGGGCTGGGTGCTGGTCGTGGTGGCGGTGCTGGTCGCGGTCGATCTGGCGCTGTTGCAGCCGCTTCAGCGCCGCATGGTCCATTGGCGCGACGATGGGCGGGGCGTGGGGGCATGACCGCGCCGCTGCGCCTTGAGGGTGTCGAGTTTGCCCATGACGGCAAGCCGGTGCTGCGCGGGCTTGACCTGTCGCTGCGCGCGGGCACGATCACCGCGCTGATGGGGCCGTCGGGCTGCGGCAAGAGCACGCTGATCGCGCTGGCCGCGGGGCTGCTGACCCCCGATGCGGGCCGGGTCGCGCGGCGCTGTGCCCGGCTGGGGATCGTGTTCCAGGACCCCGCGCTGCTGCCCTGGAAGACGGCGCTGGGCAATGTCGGCTTCGCGCTGCGCGGGCTGGGCCTTGGCCGGGCAGAGCGGCGCGCGCGCGCCCGGGCGATGCTGGAGGCGGTCGGGCTGGACCCCGGCGATGCGGGGAAATTCCCCCGCCAGCTTTCGGGGGGCATGCGTCAGCGCGTGGCGCTGGCGCGTGCGCTGGCGGTGGAGCCTGATCTGCTGCTGTGCGACGAACCCTTTGCGGTGCTCGATGCCGAACCGCGCCGCGCCTTGTGGCAGCTCTTGCGGCAGATCCGTGAGCGCACCGGCCTGACAATGCTTGTCGTCACCCATGACCGGGACGAGGCGACGGCCGAGGCGGATTGTCTGGCCGTGATGGACAAAGGCCGGATCGTGCCGTCGGGGCAGCCCGGAGCGGGATAAGGGATCCCGGGCAGGATCGGCAAAAGGCTGCATCGCCGAAGCGATCCCCACTGGACGATCCGGGGGGGCGGTGCCTATCTAGGGTGCATGCCGGGCGGGCCGCAGGCTGCACCCGCCGGCGCATGCATCCTGTGAGGATATCGCCTTGGCCTGTTGCTGTATGACCCGCCGCCGCTTTCTTGCCACCACCGCCGCCGGATCGGTGCTGTCGCTTTCGGGCTGCGTCGGGGTGCCGCCCGCGCTGGTGTCCTCGTCCGAGGTCGAGGCGATGGGGCTGCGCGCCTGGTCGGAACTGCGCGCGCAACAGCCGCTGTCGCGCGATACCGGGTTCCAGTCCTCGGCCCAACAGGTCTCGCGGCGGCTGCTGACCCATCTGGGCGAGCCGACAGGCGCGTGGGAGGTGCAGGTCTTTGCCTCGCCCGAGATCAACGCCTTTGCCCTGCCGGGGCGCAAGATCGGCGTCTACGAAGGCATGTTCCGCGTCGCCCGCACGCCCGACCAGCTTGCCGCCGTGATCGGTCACGAGATCGGGCATCTTCTGGCCAACCACCCCGAGGAACGCATCAGCGCCGAGGTTGCGACCGAAACCGGGCTGCGGCTTATCGGCGGGATGCTGGGCGCAAGCAATGTGGGCAATGCCGATGTGATAACCGCGGCGCTGGGGCTGGGGGCGCAGGTCGGGCTGCTGTTGCCCTATTCGCGCAACCAGGAGCTTGAAGCCGACGAGTTCGGCGTCCGGGCGATGGTCGGCGCGGGCTACGAGGGGCGGCAGGCGGTCACGCTCTGGCAGCAGATGGAACTGGCCGGTGGCGCGCGCGCGCCGGAATTCCTGGCGACCCATCCGGCACCGGCGGCCCGGATCGGGGCGATGGAACGCCTTCTTGCCACCCTTCCGGCCTGAGACCCCGCGCGGCCCCCTTGCGGTCAGGCGCGGACCGGCAGCGCCGCGCGGCACCAGCCCAGCAGGGCCTGCGGCTCGGGCGGCAGGTTGTGTGCAAGCCCGCCGGTGAATGCCTCCCATGCGGTGGCGCAGTCGGGGCGCACCGCGACCAGCACGGGGATACCGCAAGCGCAGGCACGCTCGATCACCGTGCGGAAGCCGCCGCCTTCGGCCTCGGCCTTGCCGAAGCGCGGCAGGACGACCAGATCGGCCCCGGCATCGAGCGCCACAAGTACCGCGCCTGCCGCCTCGGCAAGACCCCGGGGATCGAGGCGACAGCCTGTCGCGCCCGGCCCCAGGGCCTGCGAAATCCCGAACACCGCGCCATCCGACAGGGCCACGACCGCCATGCCGCCATCCGCAAGCCCGGTCTGCCGGAACCCCGCCAGCCGCCAGCCCTCGGCCTGCAGCGCCGCCACCAGTCCCGCCAGAAGGGTATCGACCGAAACCCCCGCGGCAATGGGAAAAGCGGCGATCCGCGGCTCGGCCGTCCCCTCCTCCGTTCCGGTCATGCCCGGCCTCCCCTGCCCGACCTGCGTCTAATTCGACCTGACCCTGCCTGTATAGCCCGGCGGCACTGTCGCGAAAACGCCCCTGTCCGGAAGGCCCCCGGCGCGGGGCGATCAATCCAGCCGTTCGGGCAGCGTCAATCCGCGCAGGATCTCGTCCGCCGACATGGGCCGCTTGCCCTCGCGCTGGGCTTCGAGGATGGCGACCGCGCCCGATCCGCAGGCGATGGTCAGGCGATCCAGCACCTGGCCGGGCGCGCCGTCGCCCTCGTCCACCCGGGCGCGCAACAGCTTGAGCCGTTCGTCCCCCGCCATGCACCATGCGCCGGGAAAGGGCGAGAGCCCATTGATCTGGCGTGCGATTTCGGCGGCCGGGCGGGTCCAGTCCACCCGCGCCTCGGCCTTGTCGATCTTGTCGGCATAGGTGACGCCCGCCTCGGGCTGGGTCTCGGGCGTCAACTCGGGCAGCCGCTCCAGCGCCTGCACGATCAGCCGCGCGCCCATGGCGGACAGCCGGTCGTGCAACTCGCCGATGGTTTCCTGCGCCCCTATGGGTGTTGCCTCGCGCAGCAGGACGGGGCCGGTATCCAGCCCCGCCTCCATCCGCATGATGCAGATGCCGGTTTCCGCGTCGCCCGCCATGATCGCCCGGTGGATCGGCGCCGCCCCCCGCCAGCGCGGCAACAGCGAGGCATGGATGTTCAGACAGCCCAGCCGGGGCGCGTCCAGCACCGGTTGCGGCAGGATCAGCCCATAGGCGACCACGACCGCGATATCGGCGCCCAGCGCGGCGAATTCGGCCTGCGCCTCGGCGCCCTTCAGCGATTTCGGATGGCGAACGGGCAGCCCCAGCGCCTCGGCCCGGGCCTGCACGGGGCTGGGGCGATCCTTCTTGCCGCGCCCTGCGGGGCGGGGGGGCTGGCAATAGACGGCGGCGATCCGGTGGCCCGCGGCGACCAGCGCATCGAGCACCGGCACCGAGAAATCGGGCGTGCCCATGAAGACGACGCGCATCAGCCCCGCCCCAGCTTGGCGGCCTTTTTCAGAAGCCGGTCGCGTTTCAGGCGTGACAGGTTGTCGAAATACATCCGGCCATCCAGATGGTCGATCTGGTGCTGGACCGAAGTGGCCCAAAGCTCGGCAAACGCGCGTTCCTCGGGTTGGCCGCTGTCGTTCAGGAAGCGCACCGTCACCCGCGCGGGGCGCGTGATCTCGGCCCATACGCCCGGCAGGCAGGGGCTGGCCTCGTCATGGGCGTTCAGCGCGGACGAGGAAGCGACGATCTCGGGATTGGCCATGCGCACGGCCTGGCCGCGGCTGTCCGAGCAATCCACGACCGCCAGCCGCAGCATGACCCCGATCTGCGGCGCGGCAAGGCCCACACCCTGTCCCGGCATCGCCTCCATCGTGTCGATCATGTCCGCCCAATGGGCGCGGATCTCGTCGGTGATCGTCTCGACCGGGGCGGCGGGGCGTGAAAGCCTTGGGTCGGGCCATTGCAGGATCGGACGGATCATGCGCGATAGGCCTCTTCCAGCCCGGCACGCAACGCGGGCGCCATGCGGTCCAGGGTGACGATGCCGTCCAGGTGGTCGATCTCGTGCTGGGCGCAGATCGCGGGAAACCCCGCCAGCGTCTCGCGCCGCTCGGTCCCGTCGATATCGCGCCAGCGCAGCGCGATTTCCACCGGCCGCTCGATCTCGGCCACGATGCCGGGGATCGACAGGCAGCCTTCGGGGCCGGTGGCGGTCTCCTCGGACCACGCCTCGATCACCGGGTCGAGGAAGATGCGCGGCGCGCGCGGGCCCGCCCTTCCGTTCACATCCATGACGAAAAGCCGCTTGAGAACACCCACCTGCGGTGCGGCCAGACCCCGGCCCGGCGCGTCGTACATCGTGTCCAGCATGTCCGCGACCAGCAGGCGGATCTCGTCGGTGATCTCTTCCACCGGGGCGCAGACCATGCGCAACCGCTCGTCCGGCCAGCGCAGGATCTGCAGGATGCTCACGCCCTGGCCCGGTCGCGCTTGATCTTCTGCATCTTGCGCGTGATGAGCTGGCGTTTCAGCGGCTTGAGGTAGTCGATGAACAGGATGCCATCGAGGTGGTCGATCTCGTGCTGGACGCAGGTCGCCCAGAGGCCCGAGAACCGATCCTCCTTCTGGTCGCCCGCGGGATCGGTCCAGCGCACGACGACCTCGGCGGGGCGCGTCACCTCGGCATAGGTCTCGGGCACCGACAGGCAGCCTTCCTCGTGGATGTTGCGCTCGTCCGATTTCCAGACCACCTCGGGGTTGAACATGGCAAAGGGTTTGGGCCGCGTGCCCTCGTCCTTGGCGCAATCCATCACGATGAGGCGGGACAGGATGCCCACCTGCGGCGCGGCAAGGCCGATGCCCGGCGCGTCATACATGGTGGCCAGCATGTCCTCGGCCAGGCGCTGCAACTCGCCCGTGATGTCCGACACGGGGTCGGCCACCGTCTTCAGGCGCGGATCGGGATGGATCAGGATCGGTCGGATGCTCATGGCGCATGGATTTAGGCGAATCGAGGCCGCCTTGCAATGCGACGAACGCTTGCGCCTGCGGGGCCAGCCGCTAGCTTGGCGCGGCACGAGCAGGAGGCCCCATGGATTTCGACGAGATCATCGACCGCCGCGGCACCCATTCGATGAAATGGGACATGATGGAGCCGATCTATGGCGTGCCCGCCGCCGACGGCATTTCGATGTGGGTGGCCGACATGGATTTCCGCCCGCCCGCCTGTGTCGGCGCCGCCGTGCAACGCATGGTCGATCACGGGATCTACGGCTATTACGGCGACGAGGGCGCCTATCGTGCGGCAATCGGCTGGTGGATGCACAGCCGCCACGGCTGGCAGATCGAACCCGACTGGATCTTTACCACCCATGGTCTGGTGAACGGCACCGCGATGTGCGTCGATGCCTTCACCGCGCCGGGCGATGGCGTGGTGCTGTTCACGCCGGTCTATCACGCGTTTGCGCGGGTGATCCGGGCGGCGGGGCGGCGCGTGGTGGAATGTCCGCTGGTGAACCGCGATGGCCGCTACGAGATGGATTTCGACGCCTGTGACGCGCTGGCCGAGGGCGCGCGCATGGTGATCCTGTGTTCGCCGCACAATCCCGGCGGGCGGGTCTGGAGCCGCGCCGAATTGCAGGGCGTGGCCGATTTCGCCAAGCGGCATGACCTGATCCTCGTCTCGGACGAGATCCATCACGACCTGGTTTATCCGGGGCAGAAGCACATCGTCATGGATCTGGTGGACCCGACGCTGCGCGAGCGGCTGGTGATGCTGACCGCCACCACCAAGAGCTTCAACATCGCGGGCGCCCATAGCGGCAATGTCATCATCCCCGATCAGGCGCTGCGCGCCCGCTTCGCCGGGCGCATGGCGGCGCTGGGGATCTCGGCCAATTCCTTCGGGATCGAGATGGCAACCGCCGCCTATTCGCCCGAGGGCGCGGAATGGATCGACGCGCTGATGTTCTATCTCGACGGCAACCGGCGGCTGTTCGACGCGGGCGTGAACGCCATCCCGGGGCTTGCGTCCATGCCGCTGGAGGCGACCTATCTGGCCTGGGTCGATTTCGCGGGCACCGGCATGACGGCGGCCGAGTTTACCGCGCGCGTCGAGAAGGGCGCCAGGATCGCCGCGAACCATGGGCCGACCTTCGGGGCCGGGGGCGAATGCTTCCTGCGGTTCAACATCGCCACGTCCCGCGCCCGCGTCGCGCAGGCGGTCGAACGGTTGCAGGCGTCCTTTGCCGACCTGCAATGAAACGGATCGCGGGGCTTTTCAGCCATCTGGCGCTGGCGCTTCTGGCGGCGGGCGCGGTTGTCCTGGCGCTGGGCCTGATCGCGCCGCGCATGCCTGCACCACCCCCGCCGCTGACCGGCCCCGTCGACCGGATCGAAGTGGTGAAGTCGGATCGCCGCATGACCCTGTTCGTCGGCGACCTGCCGGTGCGCAGCTACGCGATCGCCCTGGGCTTTGACCCCGAGGGGCACAAGCAGGCGCAGGGCGATGGCCGCACGCCCGAGGGGCGGTTTCATATCGACCGGCGCAATCCGCAAAGCAGCTATCACCTGTCGCTGGGCCTGAACTATCCCCGCCCCGAAGACCGCGCCAATGCCGAGCGGGCGGGCGTGAACCCGGGCGGCGACATCTTCATCCACGGCCAGCCACCCGGCATTCCCCGGGACCGCCGCCTTGGCCATGACTGGACAGCGGGCTGCATCGCGCTGAGCAATGCCGAAATGGACGAGCTTTGGCGCGTCGTGCCGCTGGGAACCCCGGTCGACATCCTGCCCTAGGTGCGTCTGCGCAGGGCTCTTGCGCGTCGAGCGGGGAGGCAGCGCGCCGCCCGCGCCCCTATCTCGGTCCTGCAAAGGAGGACGATATGGGTCAACTGATCGACGGAAAATGGCATCCGGGCTGGTATGACACCGCCGAAAGCGGCGGGCGTTTCGTGCGTTCCACCGCCGGGTTTCGCAACTGGATCACGGCCGATGGCGCCCCAGGCCCCTCGGGCGAGGGCGGGTTTCCGGCCGAAAGCGGGCGCTATCACCTTTACGTCTCGCTTGCCTGTCCCTGGGCGCATCGCACGCTGATCTTCCGCGCGCTCAAGGGGTTGACGGAGCATATCGGCGTTTCGGTCGTGCATCCCGACATGCTGGACGATGGCTGGACCTTTGCCACCGATTTCCCCGGCGCGACAGGCGACAGCCTGCACGGACTGCCCTTTCTGCGCGACATCTATACACGCGCGAAACCCGACGTTTCGGGCCGGGTGACGGTGCCCGTCCTGTGGGACAGGACGCGCGGCACCATCGTCTCGAACGAATCGGCCGAGATCATCCGGATGTTCAATTCGGCCTTCGACGGCATCTCCGGCAACCGCGACGATTACTGGCCCGCGGCCCTGCGCGCCGAGATCGAGACGCTGAACGAGCGCATCTATGACAGCGTGAACAACGGCGTCTACAAGGCGGGCTTTGCCACCACGCAAGCCGCCTATGACGAGGCCGTTGCGGCGCTGTTCGACAGCCTCGACTGGCTGGAGGATCGGCTTGCCAGCGGGCGCTACCTGACGGGCGCGCGGATCACCGAGGCCGATTGGCGGCTGTTCACCACGCTGGTGCGCTTCGATCCGGTCTATCACGGGCATTTCAAGTGCAACCGCAACCGGCTGGCCGATTTCCCGAACCTCTGGGCCTATACCCGCGAGCTGTACCAGTGGCCCGGCGTCGCGGCGACGACCGATTTCGGTCATGTCGTGCGCCACTACCATTACAGCCATGACAGCATCAATCCGCACCGGATCCTGCCCACGGGCCCGCGGATCGACTGGCTGGCGCCGCATGGCCGGGACCGGCTGAAAGCCGCGTGAGGCCGGTCAGGCGACCAGCGCCTCGGCCCGGCTCAGATCGACGGAAACAAGCTGGCTGACGCCCTGCTCGGCCATGGTCACACCGAACAGCCGGTTCATCCGGCTCATGGTGATCGCGTGGTGGGTGATGATGAGAAAGCGCGTATCGGCGCGGCGCGTCATCTCGTCGAGCATGTCGCAGAAGCGCGTGACGTTGGCGTCGTCCAGCGGCGCGTCCACCTCGTCGAGCACGCAGATCGGGGCCGGGTTTGCAAGGAACACGCCGAAGATCAGCGCCAGCGCCGTCAACGTCTGCTCGCCCCCCGACAGAAGCGACAGGGTCGAGAGTTTCTTGCCCGGCGGCTGGCACATGATCTCGAGCCCTGCCTCCAGCGGATCGTCGGATTCCACCAGCACCAGCCGCGCCTCGCCGCCGCCGAACAGATGTGTGAACAGCATCGCGAAGTTGGAATTGACCTGCTCGAACGCGGTCAGAAGCCGCTCGCGCCCCTCGCGGTTGAGGCTGGCAATGCCAGAGCGCAGCGCGCGGATCGCCTCCTCCAGATCGCGCTTTTCGGTGGCCAGTGTCTCGTGCTCGGCGCGCACGGTGCGGGCATCTTCCTCGGCGCGCAGGTTCACCGCGCCCAGCGCCTCGCGCTGGCGTTTCAGCCGGGTGACGTCATGCTCGATCTGTTCGGCCGAGGGCATCCGGTCGGGATCGGCGCCCAGCCGGTCCAGCAGCGCGGCGGGGGTCGCCTCCATTTCCTCGGCGATGCGGGCGGCGGCCTGGGCTGCGGCCTCGCGCGCGGCTTCGGCACGGGCCTCGGTTCCGGCGCGGGCTTCGCGGGCCTCGCCGGCGGCGCGTTCGGCCTCGCGCGCGGCGCGGTCGGCCTCGCGCAGGGCGGTCTCGGCCTCGGCCAGCGCATCGGCCGCGCGCTGCCGCCGGTCCTCGGCCTGCACGATCGCGGCGTCCAGTTCCTCGCGCTTCGCGGCGATTTCCTCGGGCGCGGCGGCGGCTTCCTCCAGATCGGCCTCTGATGCCGCCTTGCGTTCGGCAAGTTCCGCGATCCGCGTTTCGGCGGTGTCCAGCCGCTTGCGCCAGGTCGCCGCTTCCCGCGCGATCTCGACCAGACGGCGCTGCCGTGCCTCGGCGTCGCGCTTCAGTTCGTCATGGGCGGCGCGGCGGGCGATCATCGTCATCCGCGCGGCCTCGACCGTGGTGCGGACATCCTCAAGCCCGGCCCGCGCCGCGTCCAGATCGCCCAGCCCGGCCAGCGCCGCCTCGGCCTCGCGCAGGCGGGTGCGCGCGGCGGTGGCCTCGTCCTCGTGGCGCGAGACCGCCATCTTCGCGGTTTCCAGTCGGCTTGCCGCGATATCGCGCTCGGCCTCGGCGCGCGAAAGCGCCCTTCCCGCCTCGGCCAGATCGCGGTCGGCGGCGCGGCGGGCCTCGCGCGCGGCGCGGTCGGCCTCGGTCGCATCGGCCAGCGCCGCGGCCACTCCCTGATGGGCGCGCGCCGCCGCCTCGGCCCGGGCCGTCGCCGCGTCCAGATCGCGGCGCAGATCGGCCAGCCGGTTGAGCTGTTGCAGGCGCAGCGCGGCGGCGCTGGGGGCATCGCCTGCGCCAGCGCGCAAACCGTCCCAGCGCCACAGATCGCCCTCGGCGCTGACCAGCCGCTGACCGGGTTTCAACGCGGGGTGCAGCCGCATCCCCGTCGCCCGATCCGGCACCAGCCCGATCTGCCCGATCCGGCGCAGCAGGACCGGCGGCACGCTCACATGATCGGCCAGCGGCAGCGCGCCTTCGGGCAGCGACTGCGGCCGGTCATAGGGGGGCAGGGCTGCCCAGCCCGAGGCGGCCTGGTCCCGCGCCTCGGGCGCGCGCAGATCGTCGGCAAGCGCGGCGCCCAGCGCCTTTTCATAGCCCTTCTCGACGCCCAGAAGGTCCAGCACCTGGCCGCCTTCGGCCGCGTCGCGCTCGACCAGCCGGGCAAGGGCGGCCGCCTCGGCGCGCAGGGCATTCGCCTCGCCCTCGGCCTGCGCCTTGTCGGCCCGGGCTTCGGCCTCGCGCGCCTGGGCATCGCCGCGCGCCTCGTCCGCGGCGATCAGGGCGGCTTCGGCGGCCTCGGCGGCTTCGGCGGCATGGTCCTGCCGCTCGGTCGCGGCCTCGACCGCCGCGCGTGCCGCCGACAGCGCGCCCTGGGCCTCGCCCACCGCGGCGCGGGCCTCGGCGGCCTCGGCCTCGTTGCGGGCCAGCGTCCGGGCCGCATCCTCGCGCAGGCGCTGGGCCGAATGGTGGCGGGCCGACAGACGGGCCATGTCCTCGGTCTTCTGGCCCAGCACATCCTCGCGGTCGCGCAGCACCGACGCGGCCTCCTGCGCGGCCGCGCTGGCAATCTCCATCGCGGCCTTGTGCCCGTGATGTGCCGCCTCGAGCGCGGCGCGTTCCTCGTCCAGCCGCGCCAGCGTCTCGCCCGCATCGCGGTTGAGCCCCGCCTCGCGCTCGATATCGCGGCCAAGCTGCACGATCCGGCCTGTCAGCGTCTCGATTGCGGCGCGCGCACGGGTTTCCTGCTCGGTCAGCGCGTCGCGTTGCACGACCAGCCGTTGCAGGATCGCGGCGGCGATGGCCTCTTCCTCGCGCAAGGGCGGCAGGGCGGTCTCGGCAGCCTCGCGCGCGGTGCCCGCCTTGCGCGCCGCGACCTCGGCGGCGGCGGCGGTGCGGGTGCGTTCGGTCAGCTGCGCCTCGGTCGTGGCGCGGGTGGTGTCGGCCTCCTGCCAGCGGCGGAACAGCAACAGCCCCTCGGCGCGGCGCAATTCCTCGGCGATCTCGCGATAGCGCGCGGCCTGTTTGGCTTGCCGGGCCAGTTGCGCAAGCTGCTGGGCAAGCTGGTCCAGAACGTCATCGACCCGAGACAGGTTCTGCTCGGCCGCGTTCAGGCGCAATTCGGCCTCGTGCCGACGCTGGTAAAGCCCCGAGATGCCCGCGGCCTCTTCCAGCACGCGGCGGCGGTTGCGCGGCTTGGCGTTGATCAGTTCCGAGATCTGGCCCTGGCGGACCAGCGCCGGGGAATGCGCGCCGGTCGAGGCGTCGGCGAACAGCATCTGCACATCGCGCGCACGCACCTCCTTGCCGCCGAGCTTGTAGGCCGAGCCCGCATCGCGGGTGATCCGGCGCACGACCTCGAGGATGTCGCTGTCGTTGAACTCGGCGGGGGCCAGACGGTCGGAATTGTCGATCATCAGGCTGACTTCGGCGAAGTTGCGGGCGGGCCTTGTGGCGGCACCGGCAAAGATCACGTCTTCCATGCCGCCGCCGCGCATCGCGGTCGGGCGGTTCTCGCCCATCACCCAGCGCAGCGCCTCCAGCAGGTTCGACTTGCCGCAGCCATTCGGCCCGACAACGCCGGTCAGCCCCTCGGCGATCACCAGGTCGGTGGGATCGACGAAGCTCTTGAAACCGTTGAGCCTGAGTCGGGTGAAGCGCACGGATTCGTCCTGTCCTGATTCCAGCGAGGTTGTTCGATCCTTTGCCGGGTCGCCCCGGGTGTCAAGCGTTCGCCCCAGCATCTGGGCGCCTTCGGGGACTTCTCCACAAGATATTGACTAACGATTCCTGCGGTGCCGGTGGCTTTCGCTGCGGTGCGGCGTCACCCCTTGACCTTTCCCGCGCGCCGGGCGACCACCGTTAAGATTTTGCGAAAGGGTGACCCGGATGCCTGTGACCATCGCAACCGAATCCGTCCTGTCCGACAACGGACGGGCCTTGATCGAGGCGAGCGAGGCGGCGCTGCTGGCCGTCTATCCGCCCGAGGAATGCTTCAGCTTCTCGGCCGAGGAACTGGCGACGAAATCCACCCAGTTCCTCGTCGCCCGCCGCGCCGGGGCGCCCGTGGGTTGTGTCGCACTCGTCGATCAGGGCCGATATGGCGAGGTCAAGCGGCTTTATGTCGATCCCGGCCAGCGCGGCCGGGGAATCGGCCGGGCGCTGATGGAGGAGCTGGAAGGTGCCGCCCGAGATATCGGGCTGGGGCTTCTGCGGCTGGAAACCGGGGCGGCGCTGGCGGCGGCGGTGCAGCTTTATCGCCGGATGGGCTATGCCGATTGTGCGCCCTTTGGCGGCTATCCGGACATCGCCTCGAACCTGTTCATGCAAAAGCGGATCGGGATCCTCTTGCGCGAGGATTACAGGCTCGCGCAGCTCAGCCGGGCGTAGACCACCGCCGGATCGCCCGACAGGGTGCCGGGCCGGATCTGGCAACCGGTGCCCAGTTCGATCGCCCGCGCGCCCCGTGCCATCCCGCCATCCCGGCGTTCGGCATTCAGCCGGATCGCCTGCGCCGTGCCGCCATTGCGCCGGACCGCGAAGGTCGACCCCTCGACCGTGACGCGCGTGCCCGGCAATGCGCCAAAACCGGGGCCGGGCGAATCGCAGCCCGCAAGCATCAGGACAACAAGAACGAGAACAGGCCGCGTCATGGCGGCATGGGACCGGATCCGCGTTAAGCGCCGGTAAAGGCGCAAGCGCGACGAAGCAATTGCAATATCGGGGATGTCGCTTTATATCATATTCCAAACCACGAATATGAATCGGAGCCTTCCATGCCATCCCCCGCCTCGCGCCCCGCCGACCGCTACTCGCCGCTCTATTTCCTCGCCTCGCTGGGTGCGGGCGGGTTGGCGGTGTCGTTCTTCATGTTCCTGATGTTCTGGGTGCCCCATCCCGGCCAACCCGTGCCGGTCTTCGAGGACCTGGCCCGCGCGCTGGCCACGGGCGGCCCTGCGCTTCAGGCGCTCGTCGTGACCGCGGCGCTGGCGATCGCGGTGCTGGCCTATCACAACATCCGCCTTCTGGTCTGGAACATCGCGCAGTATCGCCGGTTCAAGGCCAGCCCCGCATGGTCCACCTTCACCTCGGGCAATGCCGAGACCCAGCGCCTTGCCCTGCCGCTGGCGCTGGCGATGAGCGTGAATGTGGGCTTCGTCCTCGGCATGGTCTTCGTGCCGGGATTGTGGGGCGTGGTCGAATTCCTGTTCCCGCTGGCGCTGATCGCCTTTGGCCTGATCGGGGCGCTGGCGCTGGCCCAGATCGGTGCGTTCCTAGGTCGGGTGATGACCCGGGCGGGCAGTTTCGACATGGCGCAGCACAACTCGTTCGCGCAGATCCTGCCGGCCTTTGCCCTGTCGATGGTCGCCGTGGGCTTTGCCGCCCCCGCCGCGATGAGCGGCGTGCCGCTGATCGCGGGCATCAGCCTGATCGGCTCGACCTTCTTCGGGATGGCCGCGATCCTTTATGCCCTGCTCGCCGCGATCACCGGCTTCAACGCGATCCTCCAGCACGGCACCGCGCGCGAGGCGGCGCCGACGCTGATGGTCATGGTGCCGATCCTGACGGTGCTGGGCATCACCTTCCTGCGGCAGAACCACGGCATGACCCACAGCTTCGACGCCGAGATCGCCGCGGTCGAGACGCTGGTCTTCCTATCGCGGCTTCTGGCGGTGCAGGCGCTGGTGCTGATGCTTGGGTTGATGGTGCTGGCGCGGCTGGACTACTGGCGCGACTTCGTCTTTGGCCCGCGCGAGTCGGCGGGGGCCTATGCGCTGGTCTGCCCGGGCGTGGCGCTGTCGGTGATGCTGCATTTCTGGCTGAACGCGGGGCTCGTGGGGGCAGGGCTGGTTGACCGGTTCTCGGTCGGCTACTGGGCGATCTCGGCGCTGGCCGTGGCGGTCCAGCTTGGGACGCTGGGCTTCACCTTCTACCTGAACCGGCGCCATTTCGGCCCAGCGCGCGTCGCCGAACAGGTGCCTGCCGAATAGCCCGACCGATCGGCGGCGGGCGGCCGATCTGCCGCCCGTCGCGCTTTGTCGCCTTGTGCCTGCGTGCGCGCCGGTCCATCACCAAGCCGACATGGGGCGACACGCATGAAGACAATCGGCATCCTGGGCGGCATGTCCGCCGCCTCGACCGCGCTGTATTACGAGGCGCTGAACCGCGGCGCGCGCGAGAGGCTGGGGGGGCTGCATTCGGCCGAACTGCTGATCCGCTCGCTCGATTTCGCGGGAATCGAGCGGATGCAGGCGGCTGGCGACTGGGAGGCGGCGGGCCGTCTTCTGAACCGCGAGGCGCGCGCGCTGCAGGCGGGTGGCGCGGCGCTCCTGATGCTGGCCACCAACACCATGCACAAGCTGGCCGAGCCGATGATGGCGGGCGTTTCGATCCCGTTCCTGCACATCGCCGATGCGACCGCCGCGGCGATCCGCGCGGCGGGGCTGTCCCGGCCAGGCCTGATGGCTACCGCCTACACGATGGAACAAAGCTTCTACACCGACCGGCTCCGCGCCGCAGGCCTTTCCCCGATGCTGCCCGGCCCCGAGGACCGCGCCACCACGCACCGGATCATCTATGACGAACTTTGCCGCGACGTGATCCGGGACGACAGCCGCGCCGCCTATGAGGATATCGCGATGCGGCTGGCCAAGCGCGGGGCCGATTGCCTGATCCTTGGCTGCACCGAGGTCGGCATGCTGCTGCACGCGGGCAATGTGCCGATGCCGGTCTTCGACACGGTGCAGGTGCATTGCGCCGCCGCGCTGGACATGGCGCTGGACCTGGCCCCGGCGGAGTAGCGGCGCGCCCAGCACCTAACCGGCGCCGGCCTCGCCCATCGCCCGGGCCTCGGACAGGGTGAAGCCCGTGGCCAGCGCCTCGGGGTCAAGCTGCAACTCGATCACGAAGGGCACAGTCGCGGCGAGCGCCCGCGCCATCGCGGCCGGAAACGCGGCCTGATCCGTCACCAATACCCCGTCCCCGCCATAGGCCCGTGCCAGTGCCGCGTAGTCAGGATTGGCCAGGTCGGTGCCGCTCACCCGGCCCGGGAAGCGGCGTTCCTGATGCATGCGGATCGTGCCATAGCGGCCATTATTCGCGACGATCACCACCACCTTCGCCCCATGCTGAATAGCGGTCGACATCTCGTTCAGGGTCATCTGGAAACAGCCATCCCCGGCCAGACATATCACCGCCCGGCCGGGATGTTCCAGCGCGGCCGAGATCGCGGCGGGAAAGCCATAGCCCATCGAGCCCGAGGTGGGCGCAAGCTGGGTGCCATGCGCCTTGAAGGCGAAATAGCGGTGCAGGAAGGCGGCATAATTGCCCGCGCCATTCGTGACGATCGCATCCTCGGGCAGATGGGCCGAGAGCCAGGCGATCACCTGTTCCATCCTGACCGCGCCGGGGGTATGCCGGGGTATCGTCCACGCCTCGTACTCGGCCCGCGCCCCGGCCCGCCATGCCGCCCAGGGGCCGGGATGGCCGTTCAGCCGCGCCAGCGCCGCGACCATCGCGGGGGCGGGCAGTGCGATGCCGGGATCGGGCCGCCAGACCCGGCCCAGCTCGTCCGGGTCGGCATGAACATGCACGATCCGCGGCCCCGGCCTTGTGGGATCGAGCAGCGTGTAGCCATTGGTTGCCGTGTCGCCCAGCCGCGTGCCCAGCGCCAGCACCAGATCGGCCGCGGCCAGCCGCGCCCCCAGCCGGGGGTTCATCCCCACGCCCAGATCGCCCACATAGCAGGGATGGCGGTTGTCCAGATGCCCCTGCCGGCGAAAGCTGACCGCCACCGGCAGATCGAACGCCCCGGCAAACCGCGCCAGATCCGCCGCCGCCTGTGCCGACCAATGCGGCCCGCCGACGACGACCAGCGGACGTTCTGCCTGCGCCAGCGCCTCGGCCACCGCGGCGACCTGCGCGGCGCCGGGCTCGGGCAGAAGGCGGGCAGGGGACGGCAGGTCCGGCACGTCGGCCCGCGCGCTCAGCATGTCCTCGGGCAGGGCCAGTACCACCGGTCCGGGCCGCCCCGAGACCGCGATGTGGAAGGCGCGCGCGATGTATTCCGGCAGGCGTTCGGTCTGGTCCACCTCGGCCACCCATTTCACCAGCGGGCCGAAGAAGCGGCGATAATCCAGTTCCTGAAACGCCTCGCGATCACGGTGGGCCCGCGCGATCTGGCCGACGAAAACGACCATCGGCGTCGAATCCTGCCGCGCGACATGCAGCCCGCTGGCCGCATTCGTCGCCCCCGGCCCGCGCGTGACTAACAGCACGCCCGGCGCGCCCGTCATCTTGCCGTACGCCTCGGCCATCATCGCCGCGCCGCCCTCGTGGCGGCAGGTGATGTTCGGGATGCCGACATCGTAAAGCCCGTCAAGCGCCGCCAGAAAGCTCTCGCCCGGCACCGAGAAGACCCGCCTGACCCCCTGAAGCGCCAGTTGATCGGCCAGGATGCGCCCGCCATGCCGTTCCACCCGCTTGCCCTCCGTCCTGCCTCGGTCGCACCCTGCGCCAAGCGGTCACAGGGCACAACCCGCTTGCAGCCCGGTGCTTGCGGCCTAGGTTCGGGCTGAACCAGACGGAGACAGCGACATGGCCGAACACAGGCTTCTGGGGATTTCCGGCTCGCTCAGGGCGGGCTCGTTCAACACCCTGCTGGTCCGCGAGGCGGCGCGGCTTTTCGACCCCGCCGGGTTCGAGATGGCCGACCTGCGCCTGCCGCTTTACGATGGCGATCTGGAAGCGGCCGAGGGCATCCCGGCGCCCGTCCAGCGCCTTGCCGACCAGATCGCGGCGGCCGATGCGGTGGTGATCTCGGGGCCGGAATACAACAAGTCGATCTCGGGCGTGCTGAAGAACGCGCTCGACTGGGTCAGCCGGACCAGTGGGAACCCCTGGGCGGACAAACCCGTCGCGATCGTCTCGGCCGCCGCCGGGATCGCGGGCGGGCCGCGCGCGCAATTCGCGCTGCGCCATTGCCTTGTCGCCTTTCGCCCGCGGCTGTTGCAGGGGCCCGAGGTGATGGTGGGCAATGCCGCCCAGCAATTCGACGCCGAGGGGCGGCTGACCAACGAGGTCGGGCTGAAGCTGCTGAGCGAACTGATGGCCGCGCTCAAGGCCGAGATCGGACGCTAGCCACCCCGCTTGCGCGCCTCGCGGCCTGCGGCTAGCGTCCCGCGCATGACCGAGGCGCTGGGCAGAACGCAAATCCTCCGCGACGCGATGGACCCGGTCCGGGCCGCGGCGCTGCATGCCACGCTGGGGCTGGACGGCCCGCCGCCGGGTCATCTGGCCATCCTGCCGCCCTTCTTCCATCAGGCCTATTTCTGGGATCCTCGCCCGCCCGCCGAACTGGGCTGCGACGGGCATCCCCGGCTCGGCGCCTTCCTGCCCGATCTCGGCCTGCCGCGGCGGATGTGGGCGGGGGGGGAACTTGCCTTCTTCGGCCCGCTGCGTGCCGGCATCCCGGCCGAGCGGACCACCACCATCGAGGGCATCACCCGCAAGCAGGGGCGGACCGGCCCGCTGGCCTTCGTCACGCTGCGCCATGACATCGTGCAGGCGGGCGTGCTGCGGGTCAGCGAACGTCAGGACATCGTCTATCGCGAGGATCCGCGCCCGGACGCCCCCCGCCCCGCGCCGCCCCCCGCCCCCGAGACGGCCGAGGACGAGACCGAGGCGCATTTCCCGCCCACGCTTCTGTTCCGCTACTCGGCGCTTACCTTCGAAGGCCACCGCATCCATTACGACCGCGACTATGCCACCGGCACCGAAGGCTATGGCGGGCTTGTCGTCCACGGCCCGCTTCTGGCGCAACTGCTGATGCTGAAGGCCACGGAGCGCAGCCCGCTGCGCCGCTTCGCCTTCCGCGCCCGCTCGGCGCTGATCGACCACGAAACCGCCACGCTCTGCCGGACGGGCGACCGGCTCTGGGTGCGGGGGCCGGACGGGCGGCTCTGCATGTCGGCCGAGGTCGAGCACGGGCAGGACCGGTTCTGATCTTCTTCTTGGAAAAAATACCCAAATCCGACCGCGCCACCGGGCGCTACCGCTTGTAGGGGGCCATCCCCGCCCGGGCCAGTTCGTCCGCGCGCTCGTTCTCGGGATGGCCGGCATGGCCGCGCACCCATTCCCAGCGCACCTGATGGCGGGCCTGCGCCTCGTCCAGCCGCTGCCACAGCTCGACATTCTTCACGGGTTTCTTGCCGGCGGTCTTCCAGCCATTGCGCTTCCAGCCATGGATCCAGCCGGTCACGCCGTTCTTCACATAGGCGCTGTCGGTGACCACCGTGATCTGCGAGGGCCGGGTCAGGCTTTCCAGCGCGTTGATCGCGGCCAGCAATTCCATGCGGTTGTTCGTGGTCGCCGCCTCGCCACCCGACAACTCGCGCTCGCGCACCACCTGCGCGCCCTCCTTTGCCTGCAACAGCACGCCCCAGCCGCCGGGGCCGGGATTGCCGCTACAGGCACCGTCGGTATAGGCGAACAGGTCGGGCATGGCGATTTCCTGAAGGGTCCGGCGCGGGTTTAGGGGGCGGGTCCGGTGCCGTCAACCGCCCGAGGCTCAGACCAGCGGCACCGCGAGGCAGGCCAGAACCACCGCTGTCAGGATGATCCGCAGCCGCATCCACCAGCGCGGCGCCATGTTCATCATCCAGAACAGCGCGTCCAGCAGCAGCAGCCCGGCAAAGCCTGCCATCAGCGGCAGGATGGGCTTGCCCATCGCGCCGCCCAGCACCGCAAAACCCCAGAGCGCCGGGATCACCGACAGCCCGTAGCCCAGCGCCGCCTTGGCCCCCGTGGCCTTGGCGGCAAAGCCCCACAACACGCCCGACATGAAGGCCAGGATCACCGTCCCGTAGATCGTCAGCACCTCGACCCCGCGAAAGCGCGGGCCGATCTCGGGCGGCGCGTAACCTGCAAGCTCGGGCATGAAGACCGTGGCCGCGCCCCACAGGAAGGGGATCAGCCCGGCAAGGCCAAGGATCAGTGCAGAGCGCGGGATCGCATTCATGGGTGCCCCTGAATCGCCGCGCGGCTCATGCGGGTTCGCGCACGATACGCGGCAGGCGGAACTCGATCTTCTCGGTGGCGGTGACGACCTGTTCGATCTCCAGGTCGTAGCGGTCGCGGAAGGCCTGCACTACTTCCTCGATCAGCACATCGGGCGCCGAGGCACCGGCCGTCAGCCCCACTTTCGACATGCCCTCAAGCGCCGCCCAGTCGATATCGGCCGCGCGCTGGACCAGAAACGCCGTGCCGCAGCCCGCCGCCGCGCCCACCTCGACCAGCCGTTTCGAGTTCGACGAGTTCGGCGCGCCGATCACAAGCAGCGCCTCGACCTTGGGCGCCACCGCCTTGACCGCGCCCTGACGGTTGGTCGTGGCGTAGCAGATGTCTTCCTTGTGCGGCCCCTCGATGGCCGGGAAGCGCGCTTCCAGCGCCTTGACCACCTCGGCGGTGTCGTCGATCGACAGCGTCGTTTGCGTGATGAAGGCCAGGTTGTCGGGATCGCGCACGCTCAGCCCCGCCACATCCTCGGGCGTCTCGACCAGCAGAACCTCGCCTTCGGGCAGTTGGCCCATGGTGCCGATGGTTTCGGGGTGGCCGGCATGGCCGATCATCACGATCTGTTTGCCGTTCTCGTGATGGCGCGCGGCCTCCAGATGCACCTTGGAGACCAGCGGGCAGGTGGCGTCGACAAAGATCATCTCGCGCCGCGCGGCCTCGGCGGGCACCGATTTCGGCACGCCATGGGCCGAGAAGATGACCGGGCGATCCACCGGGCACTCGTCCAGGTCCTTGACGAAAACCGCACCCTTGGCGCGCAGCCCGTCCACGACGAACTTGTTGTGCACGATCTCGTGGCGCACATAGACGGGCGGGCCCCATTTCTCCAGCGCCATCTCGACGATCTTGATCGCGCGGTCGACACCGGCGCAGAAGCCGCGGGGCGCGGCCAGGTAAAGGGTCAGCTTGGGCTTGGTCATGGGCGTTTCTCCTGTCCGTCCAAGAGGTAACCCCGCAGGCGTTTTTCGTCCAGTCCCGGCCCTATCCCGCAGCCGCCGCGGTGGCCCAGGCAAGCGCGGCATATCGCCCGGTCTTGGCGATCGTGACGAGGGTCAGGAACAGCCAGAGCGGCGTGCGCATCATGCCCGCGACCACGGTGAACCCGTCGCCCAGCGGTGCCCAGCTCAACAGCAGCGTCCAAACGCCCCACCGATTGTACCAGTGCTGCGCGCGGTCAAGCTGCCTCTCGCTGACCGGAAACCAGCGACGGCCACGAAAATGTTCGATCCATATCCCGAGCACATAGTTCACCACCGAGCCCAGCACGTTGCCCACGCTCGCGACCAGCAGCAGCCAGCCGAGATCGACCCGGCCGGCCAGTTGCAGGGCGACAAAGACCAGCTCGGACTGAAACGGCAGGATCGTGGCCGCGCCGAAGGCGGCAAGAAACAGTATGCCAAGCTGGGCGAGGGTCTCTAGGCCGGGCATCTCGTCAGGTCATGCGCTGGCGGTCCGGCGTCGCGGGCAGGCCGGCGAAAGACCGGCCCACCTGCTCAGCTGTCCTGCTGGGCCTCGGCCCGCTGGTCGAAGTTGCGCGGTTCGCGCGGCGGGCGGCCGATCACCTCTTTCAGCTCGTCGAGCTCGATGAAGTTGTCGGCCTGGCGGCGCAGCTCGTCCGCGATCATCGGCGGCGAACTTCGGATCGTCGAGACGACCGACACCCGCACACCCTGCCTCTGCAGGCTCTCGACCAGCGGCCTGAAATCGCCATCGCCCGAGAAAAGCACGATATGATCGACCCTTGGCGCCAGTTCCATGGCATCGACCGTCAGTTCGATATCCATGTTGCCCTTGACCTTCCGGCGGCCCTGGCTGTCGGTGTATTCCTTCGCGGGCTTCGTCACCATGGTGAAGCCGTTGTAGTTCAGCCAGTCGACAAGGGGCCGGATCGGCGAATAGTCGTCGTTGTCCAGCAGGGCAGTGTAGTAGAATGCGCGCAGCAACTTGCCACGGCGCATGAATTCCTGGCGTAACAGCTTGTAATCGATGTCGAACTCCAGCGCCCTCGCGGCTGCGTAGAGATTCGAGCCGTCGATGAATAGCGCCAGCCGTTCATCTCTGTAAAACATTCGGGCTCCTTCCGTAATATGCCCGTCAGCCAGGGGTCGTGAGTGGTTTGGAACAATGCGCACTGAAATACAAAGCGCTGAGGGGCACCCCCTGAAATCTAAGGATGGAGGCCGATGCCGCAACCGGGAAATCATGCAAAAACCCGTCCAAAAGGACAGGTTGCGCTGGGAACGAACGTCGCGGTCGGCGCCGACCCCCTGCAGAAGACACTTGCCAGCGCGCTTGCGGCGCTGGACAGCCAAGCGATTCGGATCACGAGAATCAGTAAATTTTATCATACACCATGCTGGCCTCCGGGCAGCGGTCCCGATTTCGTGAATGCGGTGGCCGAGATCGAGACCACGCTGCCGCCCGACGCGATCCTCGCGCGCCTGCACGCGGTCGAGGCGACCTTTGGGCGCGTGCGCCGCGACCGTTGGGGGCCGCGCCCCCTGGATCTTGACCTTATCGCGCTGGGCGATCTGGTGCTGCCCGACGTGGAGACCCAGACCCGCTGGCGCGACCTTCCCGCCGAGGAGCAGGCGACGCAGGCCCCCGACGGTCTGATCCTGCCCCATCCCCGCCTGCAGGACCGCGCCTTCGTGCTGGTGCCGCTGGCCGAGATCTCACCCGACTGGTGCCATCCGATCCTGGGGCGGACCGTGCGCCAGATGCTGGCGGCCCTGCCCGAGGCGGAGAAGGCCGCGATTGTTCCGATTTCGGGGCCGTGGGAGAGTCTTTCCGCCCTTGTCAAGTCATTTGAGACCCAATAGAAGGGGGGCTTCAATCTCCCAGGGATCGGAGTGCGCCATGGCCCGCGTGACGGTAGAAGATTGCGTTGACAAGGTTCCGAACCGGTTCGAACTGGTTCTGCTCGCGTCGCATCGGGCGCGCGAGATCGCGGCCGGCGGCGCGCTGACCATCGACCGCGACAACGACAAGAACCCCGTCGTCGCGCTGCGCGAAATCGCCGAGGAAACCCAGTCGGCCGACGAGCTGCGCGAGCGGATGATCGAGGCCAACCAGACCCAGATCGAGGTTGACGAGCCCGAAGAGGATTCCATGGCGCTGCTCATGGGCGGCGGGATGCCCGACCGTCCGTCGGATGACGACATGTCGGAAGAGAAGCTGCTGCGCGCCCTGATGGAAGCGCAGGCACAGCGTTGACCCCCGGGGCGCGCCCCTTGCTGCGCCCCCCTGGATTTGCCGCCGGATGATCGACGTCGAAGACCTGATCTCGCTGGTGCGCAACTACAATCCCAGAACCGACGAGGATCTGATCCGTCGTGCCTATGCCTATGGGCGCGAGATGCATGCCGGTCAGCTGCGCCGCTCGGGCGAGGAATATTTCACCCACCCTGTTTCGGTCGCCGCGATCCTGACCGAACAACGCCTGGACGACGCCACGATCATCACCGCGCTTCTGCACGACACGATCGAGGACACGAAATCCACCTATTCCGAGGTCGAGCGGCTGTTCGGCCACGAGGTCGCGGAACTGGTCGATGGCGTGACCAAGCTGACCAACCTGCAGCTGTCCTCTTCCGAGACCAAGCAGGCCGAGAATTTCCGCAAGCTGTTCATGGCGATGTCCAAGGATCTGCGGGTGATTCTGGTGAAACTCGCCGACCGGCTGCACAACATGCGCACGATCAAGTCGCTGCCGCATGAAAAGCAGGTCCGCAAGAGCCACGAGACGATGGACATCTTCGCGCCGCTTGCCGGCCGGATGGGCATGCAGTGGATGCGCGAGGAACTGGAGGATCTGGCCTTCCGCGTGCTGAACCCCGAGGCGCGCAACTCGATCATGCGCCGCTTCATCACGCTGCAACGCGAATCGGGCGACGTGATCCAGAAGATCACCCAGGACATCCGCAAGGAACTGGAACGCGAGGGGGTGGAGGCCGATGTCTTCGGCCGCGCCAAGAAGCCCTATTCGATCTGGCGCAAGATGGAAGAGAAGCAGCAGGGCTTCTCGCGGCTGTCCGACATCTACGGTTTCCGCGTCATCACCGAGACCGAGGGCGATTGCTACCGGGTGCTGGGCGCGATCCACCGCCGCTGGCGCGCGGTGCCGGGCCGGTTCAAGGACTATATCAGCCAGCCCAAGTCGAACGGCTACCGCTCGATCCAGACCACGGTTTCGGGCCGCGACGGCAAGCGCGTCGAGGTGCAGATCCGCACCCGCCAGATGCACGAGGTGGCCGAGGCGGGCGTCGCGGCGCACTGGTCCTATCGCGACGGTGTCCGGGCCGAGAACCCCTTTGCGGTCGATCCGGCCAAGTGGCTGGCATCCCTGACCGAACGCTTCGAGAATGCCGAGGATCACGACGAGTTCCTCGAGCATGTCAAGCTGGAGATGTATACCGACCAGGTGTTCTGCTTCACGCCCAAGGGCGATGTGATCAAGCTGCCCCGGGGGGCGACGCCGCTGGACTACGCCTACGCCATCCACACGCGGATCGGCGATTCCTGCGTCGGCGCCAAGGTGGACGGCATCCGCGTGCCGCTGTGGACGCGGCTGAAGAACGGGCAATCGGTCGAGATCATCACCGCCGAGGGCCAGCGCCCGCAGGCGACCTGGATCGACATCGTGGTGACGGGACGGGCCAAGGCCGCGATCCGCAAGTCGCTGCGCGAGGAAGATCGCGAGCGTTACATCAAGCTTGGCCGCGAACTGGCGCGGGTGGCCTTCGACCATGTGGGCAAGCGGTCGACCGAAAAGGCGCTGAGGACGGCCGCGCGCAGCTTCGGGCTCAGTGGCGCGGGCGAACTGCTGGCCCGGCTCGGTTCGGCCGAATTGCGCGCCCAGGACGTGGTCGAGGCGCTTTATCCCGAACTCGCCACCGCCCGCGGCGACGAGATCGACGCAAGCCGGGCGGTCGTGGGACTGTCGCCCGACGAGACCTTTGCCCGCGCGCCCTGCTGCCAGCCGGTGCCGGGTGAGCGGATCGTGGGCATCACCTGGCGCGGGCGCGGGGTGGTGGTGCATGCCATCGACTGCCCGGTGCTGGAAAGGTTCGAGGACCAGCCCGACCGCTGGATCGACCTGCACTGGCATTCGGGCAAGCACCCGGCGGTGCACAGCGTCGGGCTTTACATCACGATCCGTAACGATGCGGGCGTGCTGGGGCGCATCTGCACCCTGATCGGAGAACAGAAGGCCAATATTTCCGACATGGAATTCGTCGACAAGAAGCCGGATTTTTACCGTTTGCTGATTCAGGTTGACCTGCGGGACGTCGAACATCTTCACACCGTGATGACCGCCCTTGAGGCGGAAAGCGATGTCGCCGAGATAGAACGGTATCGGAACCCCGAGCGCGCCGAGTGACGGCCGCCCGCACACGAGGACGACCGGCTTGGTGTTCAAGCGCCGCGACAAGCGAAAGTTCGGCCGGGTCATGCTGGACAGCGTCTATCCGCGCGGCGGATGGGGGCGGGCGCTGTACTATATCACCCACCGGGTGCGCCGCCTTCCGGACACGCCGCAAAAGATCGCGCGGGGCATCTTCGCGGGTGTCTTCGTCAGCTTCACGCCGCTTTACGGTCTGCACTTCTTCCTCGCCGCCCTGATCGCCTGGGGGCTGCGCGGCAACATCCTGGCCGCGCTGCTGTCCACGCTCTTCGGCAACCCGCTGACCTATGTGCCGATCGCGATGGTCTCTCTGAAGACCGGGCATTTCCTGCTCGGCAGCCGCTTCGACGAACCCAGCGAGACCACGCTGGTCGCCAAGTTCCGCGGCGCGGGCGAGGATCTTCTGGACAATCTCGTGGCGGTCTTCACCGGGGCCGAGGCGAACTGGGCCAAGCTGGGCCAGTTCTATCACGAGCTGTTCCTGCCCTATCTGATCGGCGGGATCGCGCCGGGGATTGCCGCGGGGCTGGTGGCCTACTACCTCAGCGTTCCGGTGATCGCCGCATACCAGAATCGCCGCCGCGGGCGGCTGAAGGAGAAACTGGCCGAACTGCGCCAAAAGGCGGGCAAGGCCGACGACCGGCCCTGAGGCCGGACAGGGAACAAGGGGGCAAGGACATGGCGGACGGCACGCATCTTCGGCTGGGCGTGAATATCGACCACGTGGCGACCGTCAGGAACGCCCGTGGGTCGGCCTATCCCGATCCGATCCGGGCGGCGCTTCTGGCCGAGGAGGCGGGCGCCGACGGCATCACCGCCCATCTGCGCGAGGATCGCCGGCATATCTCGGATGCCGATATCGACGGTTTGATGGCCGCGCTGAGGGTGCCGTTGAACCTGGAAATGGCCGCCACCGACGAGATGCAGGCGATCGCCCTGCGGCATCGGCCGCACGCGGTCTGCCTTGTGCCCGAAAAGCGCGAGGAACGCACCACGGAAGGCGGCCTGGATGTTGCGCAGGACGAGAACCGGCTCGCGCATTTCATCGCGCCGCTGCGCGATGCGGGCTGCCGGGTGTCGATCTTCATTGCCGCCGATCTTGCCCAGGTCGAGGCCGCGGCCCGGATCGGCGCGGCGGTGGTCGAACTGCATACCGGCGCCTATTGCGACCTGCATGCCGAAGGCCGCTTCGACGAGCGCGATGCCGAACTCGAACGGCTGCGCGCCATGGCGGCGCATGCCGACGGCCTGGGGCTGGAGGTTCATGCCGGTCACGGGCTGACCTATGACACTGTCGGACCGGTCGCGGCCTTTCCGCAGGTCAGGGAACTGAATATCGGCCATTTCCTGATCGGCGAGGCGATCTTCCTCGGACTTGGGCCTGCCATCGAACGGATGCGTCGCTGCATGGACGAGGCGCGGACGTGACCGCAGGCGCTGCCCGATGATCCTCGGCATCGGCACCGATCTGGCCAATATCGAGCGGGTCCAGCAGACGCTGGAGCGCTTCGGCGACCGTTTCCGCAACCGGGTCTTCACCGAGGCCGAACAGCAGAAGGCCGAGCGCCGCGCCGATGTGGCGGGCACCTATGCGAAGCGCTGGGCCGCCAAGGAGGCCTGTTCCAAGGCGCTGGGCACCGGGCTGCGCATGGGCATCGCCTGGAAGGACATGTCGGTGGCCAATCTTCAGACCGGCCAGCCGGTGATGCGGTTGACCGGCTGGGCGGCCGAGCGGCTGGCCGAGATGACGCCCGAGGGCCACGAGGCGGTCGTGCATGTCTCGCTGACCGACGATCACCCCTGGGCGCAGGCTTTCGTGGTGATCGAGGCGCGTCCCTGCCCGTGACGGCGGCCGGGGTCGGGCCGTCGCCTTGACAGCCCCGGCCCGCCCGCGCATGAAGCGGGGGCTTACACAAGGGGCAGGATCGGGCAGATGGCGAAGGCGGGCGAAAAGAAGGATGGCGGTCTGGTCGAGACGATCAAGACCATCTTCTGGGCACTCGTGATCGCGGGGATCTTCCGCACCCTGTTCTTCCAGCCGTTCTGGATCCCCTCGGGCAGCATGAAGGACACGCTGCTGATCGGCGATTTCCTGTTCGTCAACAAGATGGCCTATGGCTATTCGCGCTATTCCTGCCCGTTCTCGATGTGCCCCTTCGAGGGTCGGCTCCTCTCCTCGGAACCCGAACGCGGCGATGTCGTGGTGTTCCGCCATCCGGTGAACGGATCGGATTTCATCAAGCGGCTGATCGGGATGCCCGGCGACACGGTGCAGATGCGTGAGGGGTTGCTCTATCTCAACGGCGCCCCGGTCGATGTGAAACCCGCAGGCCAGTTCGAGGAGGTCTATGACCGCCAGGGGCCAATGGGCTATTATCCGCAATGCGAGAACGCGCCGGTGGGCGAGGGCGGCACCTGCACCAAGTCGCGCTATCGCGAAACGCTGCCCGGCGGGGCGTCGCACAACATCCTGAACCTTCGCGACGGGTTTTTCTCGGACAACACGCCGCTCTTTACCGTGCCCGAGGGGCATTACTTCTTCATGGGCGACAACCGCGACAACAGCCAGGACAGCCGCTATGCGCGCGCCAATGGCGGTGTCGGCTTCGTGCCGGCCGAGAACCTGATCGGGCGCGCGGACCGGGTGATGTTCTCGTCCGCGGGGCGGTCGCTGTTCTTCGTCTGGACCTGGCGGCCCGACCGGTTCTTCAAGAAGATCGAGTGAGTCGCGTGAAGCTGTCGGCCGAACTTGCCGCGTTCAGCGGACGCCTGGGCCACAGCTTTGCCCGGCCTGAACTGCTGGTGCGCGCGCTGACCCATTCCTCGCTGTCCAGCCCGACCCGGCCGGACAATCAGCGGCTGGAATTCCTGGGCGACCGGATCCTGGGCCTGGTGATGGCCGAGGCGCTGTTGCTGGCCGACAAGGGCGCGACCGAAGGCCAGCTTGCGCCGCGGTTCAATGCGCTGGTCCGGCGCGAGACCTGCGCCGATGTCGCGCGCGAGATCGGCCTGGGCGAGGTGCTGAAACTCGGCCGCTCCGAGATGATGTCGGGCGGTCGGCGTAAGGAGGCGCTGCTGGCCGATGCGATGGAGGCGGTGATCGCAGCGGTCTATCGCGATGCCGGATTCGAGGCGGCGCGCGATCTGGTCCTGCGGCTTTGGGGAACGCGGATCGGCGCGGTCGAAACCGATTCCCGGGACGCCAAGACCGCGTTGCAGGAATGGGCCCAGGCCCGCGGCCTGACCCCGCCGCATTATGTCGAGATCGCCCGCGAAGGCCCCGACCATGCCCCGGTCTTCACCATCGCCGCGCGGCTTTCGACCGGCGAGGAGGCGCAGGCCACTGCGGGCGCCAAGCGCCAGGCGGAACAGGCCGCCGCCAAGGCGCTGCTCGATCGGATTGGCGGGGACGAGGGCTAGGACGCGCGCGGGGCCGGGGGGCAGGGCGATCCCTAGGTGGGCTGAGCTGGACGTTTTATGCTCCCGGCCGTTCTGCGATGCGTGGTCCTGTGCTGCGAAAGAACGCCCACCCGCCGACGCCTGTCGCGCGCGGCGAGCGAAGCCTATGGTCCGTCTGGCGGAAACACGCTATGGCGACCGGAACAGTCAAGAGGATCCCATGACCCAGCGCGCGGGTTTCGTTGCCCTGATCGGAGAGCCCAATGCGGGCAAGTCCACGCTTCTGAACCGGATGGTGGGGGCGAAGGTCTCGATCGTGACCCACAAGGTTCAGACCACCCGCGCCCGCATCCGCGGCGTGGCGATCGAGGGCGAGGCGCAGATCGTCTTTGTCGACACGCCGGGTCTGTTCCGTCCGCGCCGCAGGCTGGACCGCGCCATGGTGGCCGCCGCCTGGGGCGGGGCCGCGGATGCCGATATCGTGGTGCTTCTGGTCGAGGCGCATCGCGGCCGAACGGCCGGCGTTGACGCGATAATCGAAACGCTGCGCGAGCGGGTGGCCGAGGGGCGGACCGTCGCGCTGGCCATCAACAAGATCGACCGGGTGAAGGCCGAGGCGCTTCTTGCGCTGTCGGCCGACCTGAACGACGCCTATCCCTTTGCGCGCAGCTTCATGATCTCGGCCGAGCGGGGGCATGGCGTGGACGATCTGCGCGAATGGCTGGCCGAAACCCTGCCCGAAGGTCCGTGGCTTTACCCCGAGGACCAGATCGCCGATCTGCCGATGCGGATGATCGCGGCCGAGATGACGCGCGAAAAGCTGACGCTGCGGCTGCATCAGGAACTGCCCTACGAACTGACCGTCGAGACCGAGGCCTGGGAGGATCGCAAGGACGGTTCGACCCGGATCGACCAGATCGTCTATGTCGCCCGCGACGGGCACAAGGGCATCGTGCTGGGCCACAAGGGCGAGACGATCAAATCCGTCAGCCAGGCCGCCCGCGCCGAGATCGCCGAGTTCCTCGGTCGGCCCGTGCATCTGTTCCTGACGGTCAAGGTCCGGCCCGGCTGGCTGGACGAGGCGGAGCGCTACTCGGAAATGGGGCTCGATTTCCGCGACGGCGACTGATCCGAATCCGCCCCCGGCTTTGGCGCGAAGAAATGTCCGAGGATCGCCCAGTAGACCACGAGGCAGACCGCCAGATTGGCCAGTAGCATCAGCACCACCAGCGGAAGGGCGCGCAGGCCCATGGGGAACACCATGATGTCAAGCACGATGGCGGCGGCGATGATCGGTTTCGAGAAGCGCGGCAGGACCAGCATGGGGGGCTTTCGTCTATGGACGTATCAATGCGAACCTAGCGTGCGTGGCGGCAGGGGCCAGAGGCCAGCATGTCACCCCGCCTGAGCGCCGAGTTCTGGGTGCATGCCTATCTGGCCCGGCTGCGGCTGGCGGGCATCCCGGCCTTTGTCGTGGCCCATGGCGACGACACGGCAGGCGCGGTTCTGGTCAAGCTGAACACGCTGGACGGCCAGGCGCGGGTGTTTCAGCGGTCCTTCGATCTGTCCAGCGGCGACCGGGTCTGGATCGTTCTGGCCGAAGGCGACGAACGCGCGGTGGACGCAGCCGTGGCCCGCCAACGCGGCTTCGATCCCGATATCTGGGTGATCGAGGTCGAGGATCGGGACGGCCGGCATTTGCTGGACGAGCCGGGTTTTGCGTGACGGGCCGCAGGATTTGGGTATTTTTTCCAAGAAGAAGGGGCAAGGGCGCGCGCGCGGATGATCGAGTGGCGGGACGAGGGCGCGGTTCTGGGTGTGCGGCCCCATGGCGAAAGCGCGGCCATCCTGGAGCTGTTCACCGCCCGCCATGGCCGCCATCTGGGCGTGGTGCGGGGCGGTGCGGGGCGGCGGCTGGCGCCCGTGTTGCAGCCCGGCACGCAACTGTCCGTGAACTGGAAGGCGCGGCTTGAGGATCATATCGGCGCCTTCACGGTCGAACCGGTGCGCAGCCGTGCGGCGCATGTGATGAGGGATGCGCGCGCGCTGGCGGGGCTGAACGCGATCACGGCGCTGTTGTCCTTTTCCCTGCCCGAACGGGCGCCGCATCCCGGGCTTTACGCCCGCTCGGTGACGTTGCTGGACCTGCTCGGCCATGCCGATGCCTGGCCGCTTGCCTATCTGCGCTGGGAACTTTCGCTGCTGGACGAGATGGGTTTCGGGCTGGATCTTTCGCGCTGCGCGGTCACGGGCGATCGCGACGATCTGGTTCATGTCTCGCCGAAAACGGGGCGCGCGGTCAGTGCCGCGGGGGCGGGCGAATGGGCGGATCGTCTGCTGCCGCTGCCGCCCTGCCTGTTGGGGCAGGGTCCGGTGCGGGCGCATGAGATTGCCGAGGGGCTGCGCCTGACCGGGCATTTCCTGGAGAAATGGCTGGCGCCCGCGATGGGCGACAAGCCCCTGCCCGGCGCCCGGGCGCGGCTGGTCGGGATGCTGGGCCGGGAGGTTTAGCCCGAAAAGGAAAGGCCCCGGCGCTGTGGCCGGGGCCGGTCATTCGGGGCGGCGGGGCGTCAGCCCAGCAGGCGGCGCGCGATCACCTGTGCCTGGATCTCGGCGGCCCCCTCGAAGATGTTCAGGATGCGCGCGTCGCACAGGATGCGGCTGATCGTGTATTCCAGCGCGAAGCCGTTGCCGCCATGGATCTGCAAGCCGTTATCGGCACAGGCCCAGGCCACGCGGGCCCCCAGCAGCTTCGCCATCCCGGCCTCGAGATCGCAGCGCTGGTCGTGGTCCTTTTCCCATGCCGCGAAATAGGTCAGCTGGCGGGCCACCATGATCTCGACCGCCATCATGGCGAGCTTGTCGGACACCCGCGGGAAGGCGATCAGCGCCTTGCCGAACTGCTTGCGGTCCTGGGCATAGCGCATCGAGACATCCAGCGCCGATTGCGCGACGCCGATGGCGCGGGCGGCGGTCTGGATGCGGGCCGATTCGAAGGTCTGCATCAGCTGCTTGAAGCCCTGCCCCTCGACCCCGCCCAGAAGGTTCTCGCCCTTGACCTTGAAGCGGTCAAAGCCGAGCTCGTATTCCTTCATGCCGCGATAGCCCAGCACCTCGATCTCGCCGCCGGTCATGCCCTCGGTCGGGAAGGGGGCTTCGTCGGTGCCCGGGGTCTTTTCGGCCAGGAACATCGACAAGCCGCGATAGTCGCTGGTCGCCGGGTCGGTGCGGGCCAGAAGCGTCATCACATGGGTACGCGCGGCATGCGTGATCCAGGTCTTGTTGCCGGTGATCTCGTAATCCGCGCCAACCTTGACCGCGCGGGTGCGCAGGGAGCCAAGATCCGAGCCGGTATTGGGTTCGGTGAAGACGGCGGTGGGCAGGATCTCGGCGCTGGCGAGTTTCGGCAGCCAGTGCTGTTTCTGTTCCTCGGTGCCTCCGCACAGGATCAGTTCGGCCGCGATTTCCGAGCGGGTGCCCAACGAGCCGACGCCGATATAGCCGCGCGAGAGTTCCTCGGAGACGACGCACATCGACGCCTTGGACAGGCCCAGACCGCCGAATTCCTCGGGGATGGTCAGCCCGAACACGCCCAGTTCGGCCATCTCCTCGATGATCTCCATCGGGATCAGCTCGTCCTTGAGGTGCCATTCATGGGCGAAGGGTTCCACCCGGTCGACGGCAAAGCGGCGGAACTGTTCGCGGATCATTTCCAGTTCCTCGTCGAGGCCGGTGGCCCCCACGGTCACATTCGCCGCCTGTTCCTGCATCAGCACGACCAGCCGCGCGCGGGCGGCGGGGCTGTTGGCGCCCTCGATCAGCGCCGTCACCTCGGGCGTGTGGAAGGCATGGCGATCCTCGGCCGAGACGCCGATATCGCCCAGACGCACGATTTCGCCCTGGCTCATCGGGATGCCGCCGGCGATCTGGGCGAGGTATTCGCCAAAGGCGATCTGAAGGATCAGTTGCTCGACCTCGCCGAACCGGCCCTGCTCGGCCAGCCGCTCGGCCCAGCCCTGCATCTGTTTCAGCGCCTGTTCGTAGGTCGCAAGCCAGGCAAGGCCATGGGCGGCGTGCTGATGCGTCTCGAACAAGCTGCCCGAGATGCGGCCGCCTTCGGTGACGCGGGCCAACAGGGCAGCGCGCGCGGCGTCGGTCACGGCCTCGACCGGGGCAAGCGCTGCGCGGGTCAGGATCGTCAGATCGGCAAGGATGGCGCTGTCCGACATGGGCATGTCCTGTCCGTCATGGGGCATGAATCGTCTCCTTCAATCGGGCTTGGGGTGACATAGGGCCTTCGCAGGTGCAGCGCAACAAAAATTCAATTTCCATGGGTCTGGTGAAGGATAATGTCTGCCGGATTTTGCCGCTGCAGCGCCTCGCGATCCACGATATAGGCCGGACAACAGGCAGGGAAATGCCATGGTCTTCGGTCTCGATCCCCATCTTTTCGCCGCCGCTTTCGGCGTCGCGCTCTTTGCGGGGCTGGTCAAGGGGGCGCTGGGCTTTGCGATGCCGCTGATCCTGATCTCGGGGCTGTCGAGCTTTCTGACCACCGAGCTGGCGCTGGCGGGGCTGATCCTTTCGACCCTCGTGACGAATGTGGCGCAGGCGTTCCGGCAGGGGGCGCGGGCGGCATGGGCGTCGGTCGTGCAATACCGGCTGCTGATCGGCTGCGTGGTGCTTGCGATCGCGGCCAGCGCGCCCCTGGTCAACGTGATCCCCGACCGGGCGATGCTTCTGCTGCTGGGCGTGCCGATTGCGGCCTTCACGATCTCGCAGCTGCTTGGCCGGCAGCTGATCCTGCCCGCCCGCCACCGGGCGCGGGCCGAGGTGATGACGGGGCTGGCCGGGGGGTTCTTCGGCGGGATTTCGGGGGTCTGGGGGCCGCCGGTGATCGCCTATCTGCTGAGCTTCGACACCGCCAAGGCCGAGATGGTGCGGGTGCAGGGGGTGGTCTATCTGCTGGGCGCGGCGATGCTTCTGGCCGCGCATCTGGGCTCGGGCGTGCTGAACGGCACGACCTTGCCCTTCTCGGCCGCGCTGGTGGTTCCGGCGATGCTGGGCACGATGCTGGGGTTCCGGTTGCAGGACCGGCTGAACCCCGACAAGTTCCGCAGGGCGACGCTGGTGGTTCTGACGCTGGCGGCGCTGAACCTGATCCGCAAGGCGCTGATTGGCTGAGGCAGGGCGCAGGAAAAAGGCCCGGTCGCGGGGACCGGGCCTTGTGGTTCCACGGCGGGACCGGGATCAGCCGATCGCGGCTTCCTTCACGTCCTGGTCGATGAAGGGCAGGTACTTGGCGAAGTTTTCCGAGAACATGCCCACCAGTTTCCGTGCCTGCGCATCATAGGCCGCGCCATCGGCCCAGGTGCGGCGCGGGTCCAGAAGCGCGTCGTCCACGCCCGGCACCGACAGCGGCACCTCGAAGCCGAAATTCGGATCCTTGCGGAACTCGGCATCGTTCAGCGTGCCGTCGAGCGCGGCCGCCAGCAGGGCGCGCGTCGCCTTGATCGGCATGCGCGAGCCGGTGCCATAGGCGCCGCCGGTCCAGCCGGTATTCACCAGCCAGCAGGTCGCGCCATGGGTCGCGATCTTCTCGCGCAGAAGCTGGCCGTAAACCTCGGGCCGACGCGGCATGAAGGGCGCGCCGAAGCAGGTCGAGAAGGTGGGCTCGGGCTCGGTCACGCCCTTTTCGGTCCCCGCCACTTTCGAGGTGAAGCCCGACAGGAAGTGATACATCGCCTGCGCCGGGGTCAACCGGGCGATCGGGGGCAGCACCCCGAAGGCGTCACAGGTCAGCATGATGATGTTCTTGGGATGCCCGCCCAGCGCCGTGTCGGACGCGTTCGAGATGTAGTGCAGCGGGTAGGCGCAGCGCATGTTCGCCGTCAGGCTGTCATCCTCGTAATCCAGCGCCAGCGTGTGCGGATCGAAGACCATGTTCTCGATCACGGTCGCGAACTTGGTCGTGGTGGCGTAGATCTCGGGCTCGGCCTCGGCGCTCAGGCTGATGGTCTTGGCATAGCAGCCGCCCTCGAAGTTGAAGGTGCCCTTGTCCGACCAGCCATGCTCGTCATCGCCGATCAGCGTGCGGGAGGGGTCGGCCGAAAGCGTGGTCTTGCCGGTGCCCGACAGCCCGAAGAACACCGCGGTATCGACCGGGTTGCCGGTGGCGTGGTTGGCCGAGCAATGCATCGGCATGATGCCCCTGGCGGGCAGGATGTAGTTCAGCAGCGTGAAGACCGACTTCTTGATTTCGCCCGCATATTCCGTGTCGGCGATCAGGATCAGCTTCCTGGCGAAGTTCATCGCGACCACGGTCCGGGTGCGGCAGCCATGGCGTTCGGGGTCGGCCTTGAAGCTGGGGCAGTTGACGATGGTGAACTCGGGCACGAAACCGTCGAGTTCCTCCAGCGCGGGGCGACGCAGCAGGTGGCGCGAGAACAGCCCGTGCCACGCCATCTCCGTCACGACCCGCACGTCCAGACGGTTGGCCGGGTCGGCCCCGGCATAAAGGTCCTCGACGAAGACCTCGCGGCCCTTCAGATGCGCCAGCATGTCCTCATGCAGGCGGTCGAACGCCTCGGGTTCCATGGGCCGGTTGTTGTCCCACCAGATCGTGTCTTCGACATCCGCGGTGCGCACCACATGCTTGTCCTTGGGCGAGCGGCCGGTATGTTCGCCGGTGGTCACGAGGAACGCGCCGCCCTGGCCCAGATGCCCCTCGCCGCGGGTCAGCGCCGCTTCGACAAGCGCGGGTTCCAGCAGGTTGTAATGGACCTTTCCAAGCCCGGTTATGCCTTGATCCTCAAGACGTTGCGCGGGATTCACCCGTCCGATGTCCATGTCGCACCCTCCAAGACGCCGCGTTGGTCGCTGGCGCGGCTATAACATGACGTTTCCATGAAGCAACAGGTCGCGGCGAGGCGTTAGCGCAATCATCTGACTTTGGACGCTCCGTTAGCGCAATCATCCTGCGTGGCGCCGGAATTGTCCCCGGAGGGCGGACGACGGATCGCGGCCCGCGGGCGAGGATTAGCAATGTGTCAGGGATTTCCGCGTTCAGTGGTGCCACGAGAAGGCCGCGATTCGGATCCGTGTTTCGAATCGTGGCGACGATCTGGAAAGAGTGACGCCAAATTCGGGCACATACTTCGTTGCGCAGAACAAGGAACCCCCCATGTCAAGGATTGCGCTCGTTGACGACGACAGGAACATCCTGACCTCCGTCTCCATGACGCTCGAGGCCGAGGGCTTCGAGGTGGAAACCTACAATGACGGCCAGGCCGCGCTGGATGCGTTCAACAAGCGCCTGCCGGACATGGCCGTGTTCGACATAAAGATGCCCCGGATGGACGGGATGGACCTGCTGCAGCGCGTGCGCCAGAAATCCAGCATGCCGGTGATCTTCCTGACCTCCAAGGATGACGAGATCGACGAGGTCCTGGGCCTCCGGATGGGCGCGGACGACTATGTGAAGAAGCCGTTTTCCCAGCGCCTTCTGGTCGAGCGCATCCGGGCGCTCCTGCGCCGCCAGGAGGTGATCGCCTCGGATTCCGGCCCCTCGCCCGAAGAGAACAAGGTGCTGGTGCGCGGCAAGCTGACCATGGACCCGCTGCGCCATGCCGTGACGTGGAAGGGTCAGAACGTCTCGCTGACGGTGACCGAATTCCTGCTGCTGCAGGCGCTCGCCCAGCGCCCTGGTTTCGTCAAGAGCCGCGACCAGTTGATGGATGTGGCCTATGACGATCAGGTCTATGTCGATGACCGGACCATCGACAGCCACATCAAGCGGCTGCGCAAGAAGATGCGCCAGGTCGATACGGATTTCTCGGCCATCGAAACGCTTTACGGCATCGGCTATCGTTACAACGAAGAGTGACGTGAGAAACCCATAGTCCGGGGGCGGCCGTGCGGGACACCAGTCGAACTTCCGACGGAGACGTCGCGCTCGACGAGCGATGGAGCGCCCAGGGCGTCGGGCCTGAGCGTGCAGGCCGCGCCCGGCGCCAGGGCCGCGGTTTCGTCCTGCTGAAACGCTCGCCGCTGGCGCGCAAGATCATCGCGTTCAACCTGATCGCCCAGATCGTCCTTGTCTCGGGTGTGCTCTACCTCAACCCCGCCCGCGACAGCCTGCTTGGCCAGCGCGAAAGCGGCATGGTCGCCGAGGCCGCATTGGTGGCCGATGTGTTCGAGCTGCAGATGGCCCCCGGCGCGCCGGTCGACCTTGCCTCGGGTGACGGGGTGGACGTCGCAGCGACGCTTGCCGCGCTCGATCTCGCCGCCGGTGCGGACGTGTTCGTCTATGACGCGACGGCCGCTTTCCTCGGCCATGCCCGGGGCGCCTTCAGCCCCGGCTGGCCGGTCACACCTTACGATGACAAGCAGCCGATCACCCGACTGACCGATTTCCTCAATATCGTCTGGGAGGGGATGGCTCACATCACCGGGTCGGATCGCGCCGCGCCGGGCCTTGTCGATCCGCAGGACCGGCTGCGTTCCCAGGTCGACCGGACCCTTGAGGCGGGCGCCCAGGTCGAGACCGGGATGGACGAGCGCGGCCTCACCACCTTTACCGTCACGATGCCGATCCTCCATGACGATCTGACCGTCGGGGTCGTCGCCCTGACCTCTGCCTCCGGCGAGATCGACCGCCTGCTGCGGATCGAGCGCGAGCAGGTCCTGCAGGTCTTCGTGATTGCCATCGTGGTCTCGATCGGCCTCAGCCTCGTGCTGGCCTCGACCATCGCCAACCCGCTGGCCGAGCTTGCTGCCGCGGCCGAGATGGGGCGCGACCGCAATGCCCGCAAGGTGAACCCAGGGCGCGTGCGCATCCCCGACCTGACCGCCCGACCCGACGAGATCGGCCGCCTGTCGGGCGCGCTGCGCGGCATGATCACCGCGCTTTACGACCGGATCGACGCGAACGAACAGTTCGCCGCCGATGTCGCGCATGAGATCAAGAATCCGCTCGCCTCGCTGCGCTCGGCCACAGGCACGATGCGGCTGGCCAAGCGCGACGACCAGCGCGCCCGCCTGCTCGACGTGATCGAGCATGACGTGCGGCGTCTCGACCGGCTGGTCAGTGACATCTCGAACGCGTCGCGGCTCGACAGCGAACTCGTCAAGGAGGAAGAGGAGACCTTCGATCTTGTGCGCCTGCTGCGCCGGCTGACCGGCCATCTGGGCAAGGAAGCGCGCGAGAAGGGGGTCGAGTTCATCGCCGACCTGCCGGCCGACACGATCACCATCAACGGGCTTGAGGGGCGGCTGGCGCAGGTCTTCGTCAATCTCATCACGAACGCGGTCTCGTTCTGCGAGGCGGGCGATGCGGTGCGGGTCTGGGCACGCACCCGTGACAACCGCGTGCTGGTGGTGGTCGAGGATACCGGCCCGGGCATCCCCGACCAGGCGCTGGCCAAGATCTTCAACCGCTTCTATTCCGAACGGCCCGCGGGTCAGTTCGGCAATCATTCCGGCCTCGGCCTTGCGATTTCCAAGCAGATCGTCGAGGCCCATGGCGGCGTGATCTGGGCCGAGAACATCCGCCCCACCGCCGCCGATCTCACCTCGGAACCGCTCGGCGCCCGCTTCGTCGTCGGCCTGCCGCTCTAGGGGGTGCCGGTGGAGACCCCGCCGCCCACGATCACCCTGCACGCAAGCTGCGTCGCCGTCGGCGCGCGCGCGGTGCTCATCCTCGGTCGTTCGGGCGCGGGCAAGTCGGCGCTGGCGCTGCAACTGATGGGGCTGGGCGCCCGCCTTGTCGCCGACGACCGCACGATCCTGACCGCCACGCCCGAGGGGTTGATCGCCAGCGCCGCCGAGCCGATCCGCGGCCTGATCGAGGCGCGCTTCGTCGGACTCCTGCGCGCCGATCCCTGCGACGCGTCCCCCGTCGCGCTGGCCGTCGATCTGGACCAGGCCGAGACCGAGCGCCTGCCCCCCCGGCGCGAGGCGCGGTTTCTTGAACATCCCGTGCCCTTGCTTCACCGGGTCGATTGGCCATATTTCGCTGCAGCGATCCTGATCCACCTGACCCACGGCCGCGCCGAGTGATGCCCGATGCCCTCCTGAATGACCAAGGCCCCGCCGTGCAGCGCGTCGTGCTGGTGACCGGCGCCTCGGGCGCGGGCCGTTCGACGGCCCTGAACGTGCTCGAGGATCTGGGCTTCGAGGCGATCGACAACCTGCCTATCTCGCTGATCCCGCGGCTGCTGGAAGGACAGCCGCCGCGCCCGCCGCTGGCGCTGGGCGTGGATACCCGGACCCGCGACTTTTCCGCGCGCGCGCTGGCCGAGCTGATCGGCCACCTGGCGGCCGCGCCCGCGATCGAGGCGGATGTGGTCTATCTCGACTGCCGCCCCGACGTGCTGCTGCGCCGCTTTTCCGAAACGCGCCGCCGCCACCCGATGGCGCCCGCCGAAAGCCCGGCCGAGGGGGTCGCGCGCGAGCTTGACCTGCTGGGGCCGATCCGCGACCTTGCGACGATCCTGATCGACACCTCGGACCTGACCATCCACGAGTTCCGCGCCGAGATGGCCGCACGGTTCGCCGTGGGGGGCGCAGCACCGCTTGCGGTGTCCCTGCATTCCTTTTCCTACAAGCGGGGCATGCCGCATGGCCTCGACATGGCCTTCGACTGCCGCTTCCTGAAGAACCCCTACTGGGAGGCCGCGTTGCGTGCCCGAGACGGCCGCGACCCGGAGGTGTGCGCCTATATCGCCACGGATGCCCGCTACACCCCCTTTGTCGAGCGGCTGACCGAACTGGCGGGATTCGTGCTGCCCGCCCATCGCGAGGAGGGACGCAGCCATATCTCGATCGGGCTCGGCTGCACCGGCGGGCAGCATCGCTCGGTCGCGGTGGCCGAAGCGCTGGCAAAGAGGCTTGCGGCAACCGGATGGCAAGTGTCTATAAGGCATAGAGAGCTGGAGCGGCGGGTGCAGGGCGTGTCCGCCCAGGCAACGGGAAGGGGCGCGTGATCGGAATCGTCATCGTCGCGCATGGCGGGCTGGCCCGCGAATACCTGGCGGCGGTCGAGCATGTCGTCGGCCACCAGCCGGGCATGCGCGCCATCTCGATAGAGCCCGACGACGACCGCGCCTCGAAGCAGGACGAGATCTGCCGTGCCGCCGACGAGGTCGATACCGGCGACGGGGTGGTGGTGGTGACCGACATGTTCGGCGGCTCGCCCTCTAACCTGTCGATCCGCGCCTGCGTGCCCTCGGACCGGCGCATCCTTTACGGCGCCAACCTGCCCATGCTGATCAAGCTGGCGAAGTCGCGGCGGCTGAGCGTGGGCGAAGCCACCGCCTCGGCGCTGGCCGCTGGGCGGAAATATATCGACAGTTTCGACGCGGGCGGGTTCTGAGGGGTGCACATGGGCGGAAGCGTGAGCCGGCGGCTGGAGATCGTCAACGAGAAGGGCCTGCATGCCCGCGCCTCTGCCCGGTTCGTCGAATGCGTCGAACAGCACGATGCCCAGGCCGAGGTCCGCCGCGACGGGATGAGCGCCTCGGGCGACTCGATCATGGGTCTTCTGATGCTGGCCGCCTCCAAGGGCACGTCGATCGAGGTGACGACCAGCGGCCCCGAGGCCGACCGGCTGGCCGATGCGCTTGCCCGCCTCGTTGCGGATCGCTTCGGCGAAGACATGTGACCCGGCCAAATCCCCAAGAGACCGCCGCGGCCCGACGAACGGCACCCGCCGCGCGTCCCGCCGGGGCCGTGATGCGTGATGCCGGCCAGGGCGCCGACGCGCGATCGGTTGACGGCGGCCCCTACGAGTCGCGGCGGCTGTCCTATGCCAATTCCTTCACGAATCCGGTGCAGATCCGCACGATCCGGACGATGGAATTCATGACCGGCAAGCTGCGCCTGCTGCGCCTGATCCGGCGGTTCGAGGCGATGGGCCTGCCCGAGGGTCAGCTGTTCTGGAAACAGGCGCTTGACGTGATGGGGATCGAACTGCGCACGCCGCCCGCGCAGATCGCCAACATCCCGCCCGAGGGGCCGCTGGTCGTCGTGGCCAACCACCCGCATGGTCTGGTCGACGGCATGGTTCTGGCCGAACTGATCGGTCGGGTGAGGACCGATTACAAGATCCTGACCCGCTCGCTTCTGACCGGGGTGAGCGAGGTCGCGGAATTCTTGATCCCGGTGCCCTTTCCGCACGAGACCGATGCGCTGGAGCGCAACCTCGACATGCGCCGCCGGGCGATGGCGCATCTGGCCCGGGGCGGTGCGATCGCGCTGTTTCCCTCGGGCGTGGTCGCCTCGTCGCAGACGATGTTCGGCCCCGTGATCGAGGCCGAGTGGAACCCCTTCACCGCCAAGATGATCCAGCGCTCGGGTGCGGATGTGGTGCCGATCCGCTTTCCGGGGGCGAATTCGCGCTGGTACCAGATGGCAGCCCAGATCTCGCCGACGCTGCGGCAGGGGCTTTTGCTGCACGAGGTCTGCCATGCGCTGAACCGGCCGCAGGCGCCGGTGATCGGCCCGGTCATCGGGCGCGACGAGATTGAGCCATGGGCGGACAACCCGCGCGGCTTCATGGCCTGGCTCAGGGAGCGCACGCTGGCGCTGGGCTGAGGCGTGATCCGGTTGAGCGCCTGCGGCGCACGCCTTCTGGCACTTCGTGCGGTTTTTCGGGTATTTTTCCCAAGAAGAAGAGGCCGTGCCGGGAGGGCCAGTCAGCGGGTCGGCACCGGGATTTCGCCGCGATAGTCGTAGAAGCCGCGCTGGGTCTTGCGGCCCAGCCATCCGGCTTCGACATATTTGGTCAGCAGCGGGCAGGGGCGGTATTTCGTGTCCGCAAGCCCGTCATGCAGCACGTTCATGATCGCCAGGCAGGTGTCGAGCCCGATGAAATCGGCCAGTTCCAGCGGCCCCATCGGGTGGTTCGCGCCCAGCTTCATCGACTGGTCGATCGACTTGACCGAGCCCACGCCCTCGTAGAGCGTATAGACCGCCTCGTTGATCATCGGCATCAGGATGCGGTTGACGATGAAGGCGGGGAAGTCCTCGGCCGGGGCGGCGGTCTTGCCCAGCCGTTCGACCACGGCCAGAAGCGTGGTGTAGGTCGCCTCGTCGGTGGCGATGCCGCGGATCAGTTCCACCAGCTGCATCACCGGCACCGGGTTCATGAAATGCAGGCCCATGAACCGTTCGGGCCGGTCGGTGCGGCTGGCCAGCCGCGTGATCGAGATCGAGGAGGTGTTGGAGGTCAGGATCGTTTCGGGCCGCAGATGCGGTTGCAGATCCTCGAAAATCGCGATCTTGACGGTTTCGCGTTCGGTCGCGGCCTCGATGATCAGGTCCAAGGGGCCGAGTTCGCTCAGCGTCGTTGTCGTCGCGATCCGCGCGAGGGCTGCGTCCTTGTCGGCCCCGGCGATCTTGCCGCGCGCGATCTGGCGGTCGAGATTGCGCCCGATCATCTCGCGCGCGCGGGCCAGCGCATCCAGCGAGATGTCGTGGATCGTGACCTCGAAGCCCGCGAGGGCAAAGACATGGGCGATGCCGCTGCCCATCTGGCCCGCCCCGACAACCCCGACCGTCCTGATGTCCATGGAAGACCCCCGCGCTGCTGGCGCGACCTTAAGGTGCGGCCGCCTCTGCGCGCAAGGTCGCGGGATGCTTAAAATTCAGACATTAGCGAGTTCGAAACCCGGGGCGGTCAGTCTCGATCCCGGTGAGTCGGAAAGGCGAGCGGCACGGATATGAGCTTCGAGAACGCGGGAAACGGGCCGATGGCCCCCGAAACATGCCGATATGGCAGTTCGAGGCTGCTTTTCCGCGGTCCCAGGCGGGATCTCGACCAGCCCTATTGCGCGGTGATTGGCGGCACGGAAACCTATGGCAAGTTCATCCCCACGCCCTTTGCCGCCCTTCTGGAACAGGCGGTGGGGCTGCCGGTGGTCAATCTGGGCTGCGTGAATGCCGGCCTTGACGTCTTCGTGAACGATTCCGCGGTGATGGAGGTGGCGGCGGGGGCGCGGGTGACCGTGATCCAGGCGCTGGGCGCGCAGAACATGTCGAACCGCTTCTATGTCGTGCATCCCCGCCGCAATGACCGCTTCCTGCGCGCCTCGGCGATGCTCAAGGCGCTTTACCCCGGCATCGACTTCACCGAATACCATTTCACCCGCCACCTTCTCGGCGCGTTGAGGGAGAAATCCCCCACCGCCTTCGAGATCGTCGTGGCCGAATTGCAGATGGCCTGGCAGGCGCGGATGCGGATGCTGGCGACGCGGCTTCCCGGGGCCAAGGTGCTGCTGTGGCTCTCGACCCGCCCGCCCGAGGGCGAGCAGCATGTCTGCGGGCTGGGCGACGATCCGCTTTTCGTGACCCGGCACATGCTGGACACGGTACGCCCCTATTTCAACCAGGTGGTCGAGGTCACGGACAGCGCCGAGGCCCGTGCCGCCGGCGCCCAGGGCATGCTGGTCGGCGAGCTTGACGCCCCGGCCGCCGCCGTCCTGCCCGGTCCCGCCGTCCATGACGAAGTTGCCGAGGTGCTGCAGCCGGTCCTGCGCGACCTGCTCGCCGACTGACCCCCCCCCGGACAAACGAAAGGCCCGCCTTGGGCGGGCCTTTGCGCTCCGATGGCGGGGCGCCTCAGAGCTTTTCGATCAGCTCCGGCACCGCGTCGAACAGATCGGCGACGAGACCGTAATCGGCGACCTGGAAGATCGGCGCCTCCTCGTCCTTGTTGATCGCGACGATGACCTTGCTGTCCTTCATCCCCGCAAGGTGCTGGATCGCGCCCGAGATGCCCACAGCGATGTAAAGCTCGGGTGCCACCACCTTGCCGGTCTGCCCGACCTGCCAGTCGTTCGGCGCATAGCCCGAATCGACCGCCGCGCGCGAGGCACCAACCGCCGCGCCCAGCTTGTCGGCGAGGCTTTCGATCATGTGGAAATTCTCTTCCGATCCGACGCCGCGTCCGCCCGACACGATCACGCCGGCCGAGGTCAGTTCCGGCCTGTCGCTGGCCGCCGTGCTGTCCGCAACCCAGGACGACAGGCCCGGATCGGCGGCCGCGGCCACCGCCTCGACCGGTGCGGGCGCGCCGTCGCCCGCCGCCTCGAAGGTCGAGGTGCGGATCGTCAGCACCTTCTTGCTGTCCGCGGTCTGCACGGTCTGCACCGCGTTGCCCGCATAGATCGGCCGCTCGAAGGTGGCGGCATCGACCACGCCCACCACATCGGTGATGACCATGGCGTCCAGCAGCGCGGCGACCCGCGGCATGACGTTCTTGGCATCCGTCGTCGCGGGGGCGGCGATATGCTCGTACCCGTCCGCCAGCGCCACGATCAGATCGGCCGTGGGCTCCGCCAGCCGGTGGCCGTAGCGCGCGTCCTCGGCGACCAGAACCCTGGCAACGCCGTCGATCGTCGCGGCGGCCTCGGCGGCAGCCTGCGCATGGGCGCCGACGCACAGCGCGGTCACCTCGCCCAGGCCCTTGACCGCGGTCACGGCCTTGGCTGTCGCGTCGCGCTGCAACTCGCCATTGGTCACTTCGGCAAGAAGAAGTACGGCCATGTCAAAGCACCCCCGCTTCGTCTTTGAGTTTCGCGATCAGCTCGTCGACCGAGCCCACCTTGACGCCTGCCTGCCGCTCGCGCGGCTCGACGGTCTTGAGGATCTTCAGCCGCGGCGCGATGTCCACGCCGTAATCGGCGGGTGTCTTTTCATCCAGCGGCTTCTTCTTGGCCTTCATGATGTTGGGCAGGCTCGCATAGCGCGGCTCGTTCAGGCGCAGGTCGACGGTGACGATGGCGGGCATCCTGACCTTGATGGTCTGCAGGCCGCCGTCCACCTCGCGCGTCACGACCGCATGATCGCCCTCGATCTCCAGCTTCGAGGCAAAGGTGCCCTGCGCCCAGCCCAGCAGCGCGGCCAGCATCTGGCCGGTGGCGTTCATGTCGTTGTCGATCGCCTGCTTGCCGGCCAGCACGAGGCCCGGCTGCTCCTCGTCGATCACGGCTTTCAGCAGTTTCGCGACGGCCAGCGGCTCGATGTCCTGGTGGATATCCTCCGAGGCGACGATCAGGATCGCCCTGTCCGCGCCCATCGCCAGCGCCGTGCGCAGCGTTTCCTGCGCCTGCTTCACGCCGATCGAGACCGCCACGATCTCTTCGGCCTGGCCTTTTTCCTTCAGCCGGATCGCCTCTTCGACGGCAATCTCGTCGAAGGGATTCATCGACATCTTGACATTGGCGAGATCGACGCCCGTGCCATCCGCCTTGACGCGGACCTTCACGTTGTAGTCGATCACCCGCTTCACAGGCACGAGTACCTTCATCGGCGTGTGTCTCCTTGGCTATCGCAGGCCCCGGAACCGGGGCAGGTCAATCGTTTCGGGACGTGTTAGCGAGTCTGAAACCGGGACAACAGACCAAAATCGACGCGACATGATGTTTCGACGTCGCGTCCCCCGGCTTTTCGATTGTTGCACGCGGTTCAGCGGTTCGCGCCCGGAACCCAAAGTACATCCGCGGCTCCCTTGTCGTTTGCCACACGCGCGGCGACGAAGAACCAGTCCGACAGGCGGTTGAGGTATTTCACCGCCATCGGGTTCACCGATTCCATCGTGGCCAGTTCCACCGTCTCGCGCTCCGCGCGCCGGATCACCGTCCGGCACAGGTGCAGATGCGCCGACAACGCCGAACCGCCGGGCAGGATGAAGCTGCGCAGCGGCGCGAGGTCGGCGTTCATCGCGTCGATCTCGGCTTCCAGCCGCGCGACCTGGCTTTCGATCATCCGCAGCGGCGGATGCGTGGCTTCGGCGTCCTTGTGCAGGTCGGGCCGGCAGAGATCGGCGCCGAGATCGAACAGATCGTTCTGGATCGCAGCAAGGCGGGCATCCATCTCGCCTGTCGCATGCATCCGCGCCAGACCGACGGTCGCGTTGGCCTCGTCCACGGTGCCATAGGCGGTCACCCGCATCCCGTGCTTGGCCACCCGGCTGCCATCGCCCAGCGCGGTTTCCCCGTCATCGCCCGTCTTGGTATAGATCTTGTTCAGAACGACCATCGCGGCCCCCTTCTTCATGCATCCGTCTCTTGCCCCCCGCGACATAGCGGGTTCCGACCGCAAAGCGAACCCGCCCTGTCAGCCTTTCGCCACGATCCAGTCCAGCGCCGCGGTGGGCAGCGCCCGGCGCAGCGCGGCCATGATCCAGGTCGGCGTGGTCACGAAATAGCGCGCGCGGGGGCGGGGGTGTTCCAGTGCGTGGATCAGGCGGGCGCTGACCGCTGCGGGCGGCAGTTCGAACCGGTCGGGGGGACGTCTCTCGTAGAGCCGCTTCAGCAGAGTTGCGCGGTACTGCTCGGCGCGCGCGCTGGCCTGCCAGTCCACCCAGCGTTCGAAATGCGGGATGGAATTGGCGCGGATGCGCGTCGCGATCGGCCCCGGCTCGATCAGGATCACCTTGACGCCCGTATCCCGCATCTCCAGCCGCAGCGTGTCGGTCAGCCCTTCCAGCGCGAATTTCGTCGCCACATAGGCGCCGCGCCATTTCATCGGCACGAAGCCCAGCACCGAGGAACAATTGACGATCCGGCCATGGCCTTGCGCCCGCATCGCGGGAATCACCCGCCGCGTCAGGTCATGCACGCCGAACAGGTTCACCTCGAAGATCTCTCGCAGCGCGCCGCGCGGCAGATCCTCGACCGCGCCGGGGCAGGCGAAGGCGCCGTTGTTGAACAGCGCGTCAAGCGTGCCGCCGGTGCGCCCCAGCGCCTCGTCCACCGCGGCGGCGATGCTGGCCTCGTCGGCATAGTCGAGGCGGAAGCTTTCCAGCCCCTCGGCGCGCAGCCTGTCGCAATCGGCTTCGGCCCGGCAGGTGGCAAAGACCCGCCAGCCGCGCCCGTGCAGGGCGTGGGCCGCGTCATACCCGATGCCCGACGAGCATCCCGTTATCAGGACCGATCTCTGCGCCATGCGTTAACCACTCGCCTCTGGACCACGCCTATGCGCCGCTTTACACAACATCCATGACGGATTCCACCGACGACCCCAAGATGGACGTGCCGCCCTTGGCCGAGCCGCTGCGCCGCGCAATCGGCGAGCGGTATCTGACCTATGCGCTCTCCACCATCATGGACCGGGCGCTGCCCGATGCCCGTGACGGGCTGAAGCCGGTGCATCGGCGGATCCTTTATGCGATGCGCGAATTGCGCCTCAGCGCGACCGGGGGCTTCCGCAAGTCGGCCAAGATTTCGGGCGATGTGATGGGCAACTATCACCCCCATGGCGATGCCGCGATCTATGACGCGATGGTGCGCCTGGCGCAGGAGTTCAACGTCCGCTATCCGCTGGTGGACGGGCAGGGGAATTTCGGGAATATCGATGGCGACAACGCCGCCGCCGCCCGCTATACCGAGGCCCGCCTGACCGCCGCCGCCGAGGCGTTGATGGAGGGGCTGGCCGAGAACGCGGTCGATTTCCGCCCCAACTATGACGGCACGCTGGAAGAGCCCGTGGTCCTGCCCGCGGCCTTCCCGAACCTGCTGGCGAATGGATCGTCGGGCATCGCGGTTGGCATGGCCACCAATATCCCGCCGCACAATATCGACGAACTGGTCGGCGCCTGCCTGCATCTGATCAAGACGCCGGATGCCCGCGACGAGACGCTGCTGGGCTACATCCCCGGTCCCGATTTCCCCACCGGCGGCGTGATCGTCGAGCCGAAGGAGAACATCGCCCAGGCCTATCTGACCGGTCGCGGGTCGTTCCGGCTGCGCGCGCATTGGCAGGTCGAGGATCTGGGCCGCGGCACCTGGCAGATCGTCGTGACCGAGATCCCCTATCAGGTGCAGAAATCCCGCCTGATCGAGCGGATCGCCGACCTGATCCAGACCCGTAAGCTGCCGATCCTGGCCGATATCCGCGACGAAAGCGCCGAGGACGTGCGCCTGATCCTGGAGCCGCGGTCGCGCAATGTGGCCCCCGAGGTTCTGATGGGGATGCTGTTCCGCAGTTCGGACCTGGAGATCCGCTTCAGCCTGAACATGAACGTGCTGATCGACGGGCGCACGCCCAAGGTCTGTTCGCTCAAGGAGGTGCTGCGCGCCTTCCTCGATCACCGCCGCGACGTGCTGGTCCGGCGCAGCCAGCACCGGCTGGAAAGGATCGACCACCGGCTCGAGGTGCTGGAAGGGCTGCTGATCGCCTTCCTCAACCTTGACCGGGTGATCGACATCATCCGCTACGACGACGAGCCCAAGCCCGCCCTGATGGCCGAGGACTGGTCGCTGCGCCGCCCCCGCGCCACCAATGAGCGCGATTACGTCTCGCCGCTGCCCGCGGCGGGCGAGGGACAACTGACCGAGGTGCAGGCCGAGGCGATCCTGAACATGCGCCTGCGCTCGCTGCGGCGGCTGGAGGAAATGGAACTGAACGCCGAGCGCGACGCGCTGATGGCCGAACGCGCCGGGCTTCGGGACCTGCTGGGCAACGAGTCCGTCCAATGGGCGAAGATCGCGGATGAACTGCGCGAGGTACGCGAGAAGTTCGGCCGCAAATCCCCGGGCGGCGCGCGGCGCACCCGTCTGTCCGAGGCCGCCGAGGCTCCCGAGATGCCCATCGAGGCGATGATCGAGCGCGAACCGGTGACGGTCGTCTGCTCGAAGATGGGCTGGATCCGCGCGATGAAGGGGCATCTGGCGGATGGATCCTCGCTGAAATTCAAGGATGGCGACGAAGGCCGGTTCCTGATCGCGGCCGAGACCACCGACAAGCTGATCCTGTTCGGCGCGAACGGGCGGTTCTACACCTTGCCGGTGGCGCAACTGCCCGGCGGGCGCGGCATGGGCGAACCGGTGCGCCTGATGGTCGATCTGCCCAACGAGTCCGAGATCGTCGCGCTGATGATCCACCGCCCCTGCGAGCGTCTGCTGGTCGCCTCCAGCGCGGGCGACGGGTTCCTTGTGCCCAGCGACGAGGTGCTGGCCCAGACCCGCGCGGGCAAGCAGGTGCTGAACGTCAAGGCGCCCGAAACGGCACGGATCTGCCGCATCGTGGCGGGCGATCACGTCGCCTGCGTCGGCGAGAACCGAAAGGTGCTGGTCTTCGCGCTGGACGAGTTGCCCGAAATGGCCCGCGGCAAGGGCGTGCGGTTGCAGAAATACAAGGATGGCGGCCTGTCGGATGCCACCACCTTCACGTTGGCCGACGGCCTGTCCTGGCGCGACCCGGCCGGGCGCACCCGCACCGAAACCGACCTGTCCGAATGGCTGGGCAAGCGCGCCGGAACCGGCCGAATGGCCCCGCGCGGCTTCCCGCGCGACAACCGTTTCACCTGAGCGCGGTCAGCCGAGCAGCATCCTGGCAAGCTGACCCTCCGCCTTGAGCCGGTCCAGAGCAGCGAGCCGCCCGAGTGGCCGAACGAAAAGATCGTTCGGGATCGTGACGAGGCGGAAGCGGAGGATGCAGGGCGTGTCGAGCCCCGCCGACTGAAGATCGGAAATCTCGATATCCGAGGGCCAGACCGTCGCCTTCGCGGTGGTGATCATGGCCACCAAGGTCGCGCCGTTTTCGGCATTGAACGAGGCGGCGGACAACACAGTGACGGGTCGCCGTTTCAGGACCGGGATTTCGGCGAAGGGGAACGGGACGACGGCGGTGTCGAATCGTTCAAAGACCGGCAAAGGCGGCCTCGTCCTCGGGGCTGGTCCACTCGACCATCAAGGCCGAGGCGGCGCCCGAAAAGTCGTCCGCCATGGTGACCGTGCGGACAGTGACCACTTTTCCCTTCTCTGTCTCGAACCATCCGAGCCAAACGTCCTTCATTGGTCCGACGGGCCTCAGACCGTTGACCCTGCGACCGTCCCGGCCGGTCCGCATCCGGCGCCAGCGTCCGACCACATTTTGGACTTCGAGCGCGATCTCTTCCTCGCTGTCGAGGGCTTCGAGCCGGGCGCGAAGGGCGGCACTGTCGACGTGCTTGAACCACATCGTTACATCTTCGACTTTGGTGTGTGCGATATGGGTCATTATGGGGTCTCCATGATATGATGTAGACCCTATGTGGACCCCCTCTCTCCACAAGTCAACATCGGCGTAAGCTGGCTTGCTTCCCGCGCGACAACCGTTTCATCTGACGGGGCGTTGCGCGCCGTTCTCCCCTGCGCTATCCCGGGCGGGGTTTGCGACATTGGGGGGATCATGTTCCGCGCCGCTTCCGTTTTCCGTCCCGCGCTGCTGATCGGTGGGCTTTGGGTCCTTGCCGCCTGTGCCGCCAAGGATCCGATGGACAGCCCCGCCGAACCGCTTGGCGATTTCAGTCTCGGCTACACCATCGTCGTGGCCGACAATGCCAAGCTGGTCCCGCCCAGCCGCTCCGCCACCGCCGAGGAATGGCAGGCCGCGCTGAAACAGGCGCTGGAACGGCGCTTCTCGCGCTACGAGGGCGACAAGCTCTATCATTTCGGCATCAATGTGGACGGCTATGCGCTGGCCGTGCCCGGCGTGCCGGTGGTTGCCGCGCCGAAATCGGTGCTGGTGATCTCGGCCAATGTTTGGGACGACGCGGCCAAGGCCAAGCTGAACGCCGAAGCCGAGCAGATGACCATCTTCGAGGGCATGTCGGGCGAAACCGTCGTTGGCTCCGGGCTGACCCGCAGCAAGGACCAGCAGATGCAGGTTCTGGCCGCGAACGCCGCCTGGCGGATCGAACGCTGGCTGGTCGAGAACCGCGAGGCCTGGTTCGGCTACGACCCGGCCGCCGAGGCGCCCACAGCTGCCGCCGCCCCGCTCGACGAGGTGTCTGCCGCGGTCCTCGAGTGACCGCTGCGCACCCGGCTGCAAGGCAAGTGGTGCTTGATTTCTCGCAAGCCAGCGACTAGAGAGCGCGCGATGTTGAATCGGGCCGTTGGCGGCCCCCTAATCAATGAGGCGCCCGGCCATGGGTAAGGCAAAGTTCGAACGTACGAAACCGCATGTGAACATCGGGACGATTGGTCACGTTGACCACGGCAAGACGACGCTGACGGCGGCGATCACGAAGTATTTCGGCGAGTTCAAGGCCTA